>LADS01000028.1 GCA_000961725.1 Desulfobulbaceae bacterium BRH_c16a | reverse complement strand
CCCCAGTGAAAGCACCATCCGAAACGTATTGATTCGTATTGCACCTGTGGAACTGGACCGGGCCCTTCAGCAATGGAATGCCCAATATGGTACAATCGACGACAGTCTGGCGATCGATGGTAAAACCATGCGCAATGCCGTTGACGACAGTGGCCGGCAAATTCATATCATGGGTGCCGTCGGGCACCAGAGCAAACAAAGCTACACCCAAAAAAAGTCGGCACCTTACCTGTAAAAGGAAGCGACAAAGAAAAACGGACAAACGAAATCAAAACCGCTATCCCCCTCCTCGAGTCCATAGACATAGAAGGCAAAACCATCACCGCCGATGCCCTGTTGACTCAGCGTGAGCTTGCCAGATACATCGTTGAGAAGAGAAAAGCACATTACCATTTCACTGCCAAGGACAACCAAAAGAAACTCCTCAAAGAAGTCGCTTCATTTTTCGAAAATGTTTCCTGGGATCCTGACTATGTAACCAAGGATAAGCCCAACCATGGCCGAAATGAGTCCAGGAGAATCTGGGTAACCACGGAACTCAATAAATATTTGAAATTTCCCCATGTCGCCCAAGCCTTCAAAATTGAACGAGTAACTTACCGGAAAAAAAATACACGAGTTGTCGCGTACGGAATCACCAGTAAAACTCCCCAGATGGCAACCGCCGAACAGATCCTAAGAGACAACCGTCAGCACTGGAGCATTGAAAACAGCTGCCACTACATCCTTGATTGGAATTTCGATGAGGATCGTTGTAGAATCTCGAAAGGTTACGGTCCGGAAAACATCACCCGACTACGGAGATTTGCTATTGGCCTCCTCAAAAGCAAGGGCGTCCCTAATGTAACTCAAAAAATGAGGCAACTCAGTTTTTCTCCTCGCTTAGTTTTAGATTATTTGAAAATTCCTGGAAATAATTACAGTTCCGCTACGGTCCAGGAGTAGCATAAATTTACCCTGGGCCTTGAACTCCTCGACAAGCCACAGATAGGCCTCGCCTGTCAATTGCGTGCAGACAGTCGCGGGATGAAAGACATTCGGATCCTTGGCTGTCGGACTAGATGATTATATACTCAGCGAGGTCTCATGAAACTCTACGATATCTCCGAGCAGTACATCCACGACCAAGTCCGTCTCAAGCAACATGAAGCCCGCCAGCGCGATGCGCGCTGCTGCGTGCCGGCAAACCTTCGGTCAGAGTTCAGGACAAGACCATCCTTTTAAACAATGACGGTCTACTTGCTGCTTGTCCGGAACATGGAGAGATAGTCTTTTCGAAGCGAGCATCAATACAAACTCAGGCGAATACACGTGATCCCTTTTTGCCCTCAGGTTGACCTGTCGTTGGGCAAGTTCCTGGCGAACATTTTCACCCCTCTGGACGGATTGCTCAAGATTTGTGCAGATATGAGAAGACCATAGGTTCACGGCCAATACTATTGGGCAGAGGACAAACAACATATTTCTGATAGCGAGCCATACTCTTCTATCGCCTGGCAGGGAGAAAGCCAAAGGTTGGTGCGACTGCTGCCTGAAGCGCGAATTTGCTCTCTGCCGGAAACATGTTTGAGTGGGATGATGAAAAATCATTTCTGTCTCTTTATTGCCGATATTTTCAGTGCTGTCAGATGATGCCCCTCTTCCTGATGTTTTTTTTGTGCTCTATGAATTGTTCGCGACCAACCTCACGTTCTTTGTTCCATTGATCTTTGTCCCATATCTCAACCCGATCGATCATTCCTATCAGAACGATATCCCTTTTCAGGCCAAGATCGGATCTCAGTGCAGGTGGAAGCAGGATCCGCCCCTGTTTATCCAGGACACATTCAAAACTTTCCGACTCGAAGTACCTGAGAACCTTGTCTAATTCTTCGAGCTGCTCTCTATCGTCGGCCTTCAGTTTGTTTTCGAGGATCTCCCATTCCGCTACAGGATAGATGCGCAAATGATCATCCCATGGAATAGCAATGAGAACCTCGGACTCATGTTGGCGCAGCACTTCTCTGTAACGACTGGGAAAGCTTAGCCGACCCTTATCGTCGATCGTATGATCGTATTTGCTCCGGAACTTCTCGATAACCATTTTCATCCATATTAGTCCACTACGTTCCATTATGTACCATTTAAATCACAATGTGTTGTTAGTGTCAAGAAAAAAACGTATTAACGAGCTTTTAGAAAATGTGCAGGATCATGCATTGGACGCTTGCTGATAGGATAATATCTAGGTGTCACAAAAAAAAGCATAGATCTCTTGCAGGATTAATAGAATTAAAAACAAAATAAATACAAAGATATGTTCATTGAATGAGCGGCATGATTTAAAAATCGAAAAATATAGGTGGGATGATATGGGGTAAAATGGTTTGAAAATGCGAAAAAATTCGCTCTTAGGTTTCGGTTTCGTACCTGTACTCTACATCATGCCGCATCCGCCTGGTGATGCTGACGTAACTTCCGGTTCACAATGTACTGCTGAACATATTGGTAAGATTGGAATATTAAATTAAAAATTAAACACAAATAAATTGTTATGCAGAAATAGAAAAAATTGGTTGTCGATGCGACATAGAGTAGGATATTATGCGATAGGCAAGCTGAAAGTACGAAATCGTCTCGGCTAAATGCCAATGTATACTAAGTCCAGTGTAGAAGAAGAATCGCGCAGAATGTGAAGGGAAAAAAGAGAAGTTGGTGGGTGATATTTGTTATTAAATATGAGAAGGAACTTGTATGGAATTTTTAACATTGCCGAGTAATCTGATCCGCAACCATTCGCTTCTCATTATGATATTGATTATACCACTGTTCTGTGGTTGCGCGGAAGTTTCGCAATCTTTGAAAAATTATGAGCAAAATCTTGCAATTAACAAAATTAAAACAGGGAGTGTGATTTCTTCTGAATACTCGAACCAGTATTATAAGTGTTCTTTGGTCGGGCCAGCGCAATGGTCGAGCAGAACCGGGTTTCCAGAATTTCTTGTCGAATATGTATCTCCTGATAAAATTACCACAGTAAAACTGAGAGTAACAGAATTCCAAGAGACGAAAGAGAGCAATTTCGAGCATTACCTTTCGATATTTCTGAAGGAGAAAAAAACGTACAAGAAGCTTAATCAATCAGATGTAGAAATTAATGCATATCCATGCAAGGTGATGACGTTTTCAAATAAAATGAGAGATAATCCCCAAGCTGAAAATATGAGAACACAAATTACAATTTGCCTTAATGGTTTATATGCTTCAGTTATAGAGGCAACAACTCTAGACCCTCTCTTTGAGCAAAATTTAATTGTTTTCAATCAAATTTCCAACAATTTTCAATGGCTGGACAAAGCAGAAAAACAAGATAAGAATGAGGATGACGAAAGAAGGCACGATGCAGAACAGGTTGATGTATTCAAAGAAGCAATTGTGCACGTCATAGAAAAAGGAAATACCCTTGGGTCCATTTCAAAAAAATATACCGGCACCTTTGATAAATGGGAAGCAATTGCGAAATATAATGATATTGTCGATCCTGGAAAATTGCATACAGGCGAGAAAATATTGATTCCTGCTTTTTTAATGAATGAGCTCAAAGAAGAACAAATACTGACTCAATCCAAAGAAATAAAACATCAGGAAAGTGAACCAGGCGAAGAAAAGCGAGATGTTGAACCACTTGATGCTGATCGGAATACCGAACCTGCAGAACACTATTTGAAGGAGATTGACATTGAAAAAGCTGATACATCTCAAAAAGCTGATTCAGCAATTGAAAAAGAAGCGGGGCATAAAAAATATGTGGTGATTACGTTATCTCCACACGATAACGATGACTTGAATGCTGTGCAGATTATGTCCGGTCCAGGCCCTTTGCCTTTGTATGAAGTTGTTGGCTACGTGCCGGTTGGGTATAAACTTCCTTATGACTCAATAGATGGAAGATATATTTCTCTTATATATGGTGAAAAAAAAGGATTTGTGTTCGAGAAAAATATCCAATTTGTAGAGTGAGTGATGGAGGCATGAAAAATGCGTAAAAAGCTAACATTTTCAGTTATATTTTTTGCTCTTTGTCAAATGATATTTAACGATACGGTCTCTTCAGCAGAACAAGAACAGGGTGTAGAATATAATTATCAAGATAAAATTAAAATGAAGCGTGATGATTTTTACACCAAGAGAGATATTTTGATCGATCGCTACAACACCTTGGCGAAAACAGTAGAAGAGGCGGACGCTGGAGAGATAGGAAAAGCAACAAAATCTAAGACGACATTGCTTGGTAAAATTAATCTGATCGATGTCTTAGTCATAGGTCTTTCAATGAATTACATACTCTATATTGTTTTGTCGATAAAGAAAGAAAGAAGGAAAAAATCAAAAAAAATAGGGGCGTGGTTGTTTTTAGTTCTCGTGCTTGTTCAGGCACATTCTATTGCATATGCGAATAACAAGAATAATATTGCAAAGGAAAGTACATTTCAAGAAAAACTCATTGAAGCAAGCAAGATTGTTGAAGCTGATAATGTTGATAAAGCAATTATGAAACTGGAAAGAAAAAAAGAACAATCTCTTGAAATACCGGATATTAAATTTTCACATCCGCTTGCTTCTCCACAGCTGAATGTGGGAATCGATTCACCGGACTATTTCTATGCGCTGGCAGCACTCAATTACATTAAGAATAATACAATACAGGTCGAATATTATCTGGAGAAATTTACGAAAAGCGACCTGAATGGGACATCGTCAAATAGTAACCTGCTGGAATATTTAGAGGATATAATAAATTACCGTATAATCGACAAAGATATGGCAGGTGCGGTCGCTGCTGGTCAGTTATTAATCGAGCACTCTCTTACATTCCAGGAATTATATAAAAATGTATTGCTTTGTATGGATAACGGACTGTTTGAGCCTTCTCTCTTTGCATTAGAGAAACTTTCTCGGATTGAATTGGATAAACATCAATATAAGCAAATTTTTGATGTGGGCATCGTCTTGTGTAAAATATTCGTAAGGCACGATATGCTCGATCGTGCCTCACAATCAATCGATAAACTTCGGATCTTTCTTTTATCGCAAAAACTATTTGAGTTAAAGGATCTTATTGAGTTGGCGCAATTCTGTCATGAGAACAACCAAGAGGATACGGCAAAATCAATAATCATCGAAACTGCAAAAAGGCTTTCCGAGCCAAACTTGTTGCTAGAACTTGCGGAGATGCTGTTTCTCTGGGGGGAAAAAAAGCTCATGCTGGAAGTTATTGATATTGCACTTGATAAGGCAGACAGTTCAAATGATTTAATGACCTTGATCTGGTTTTCTATCGAGAAGAAAGAAAATGATATGGCATTAGCAGTTGCTCAGACCATGTTGCAATATTATCCGAATGAATCTGAAAGCATCGTACCATCTTCCGATATATTTTCTTCATCCGAGATTCCGGTCAAGAGTGAGATCAAATTGTTATCATTAATGGGGCTTCTATATTCTTTGAACAATAATCAAAAAGTAGCACAATCATACTTTGAAAAAGCAGTTGAGATTGATATTGATCGGCTTATCAGGGATGGTGGATTTGATGTAGATATAAATATAAACGATATGTTTTTTCTTTTACAAAGCTATCTTGAAGCGAATGACTCAGAAATGATTGTTTATATTGATCATGTTTATACATTTCTTGAAAATACGTATCTTGCTGAGATGCAGAGACAGATAGATAAACTTCAACAGAAATACGAAAGATTTTCTGCAGATGCTATGATGAATCCTAAGATAGCTCCTGGGATCAAAGGGAGTAGTCAATTATTCCTTTGCGGCTGGGCATTTCTACTGGCGTTGTTGCCTTGGGCGATCGATTATTTCTGCAATCTCAATAAAAAGGTTAATCTTTCTTCTAAGCTGCAGGAATACGTTCCAGAGTAAATTCTGGTTTGAGATAATAAATCATTTGTGAGATAACAACCTATGGATATCAAGAGACACATGTCTGGAGTTATTATGGACAGTCTTCTTTTAACAAACACATTTTCTGCAAAGAAATTGTATCCTGTTATCAGTATCGTCTGCCCATTTTGTGCCAATCGTATACAATGTTCAAGTATTGTGGAGAGCATCTGTCCATTATGTCGTAAGCCTCTTAACAAAATTGCCGACATGGATGTGAAGATGATTGAGTTGTTTACATTAAAGCCTGAAAATATTCTGGATTCAACTGAATTTCATATATCCGGTGCGCCTGAAAATGTGCCTATAAAGAGGTTTTTGATGCGCATCGTTGAATTGATACATCGAGAAAATTTACCTCTTTCGTGTGAAATCAGGATGACAAAATGGAAGGGGGACGATCGTGAATATCGACCACGTATAATTGTCACTCGAAAAGATCATTTATACAACTCCTTCAGGATTGTTGCAGGGTTAGATTATATGGGAGGTTGGTGTGCATATCAACTGTGGTTAGTCGATGATTTAGAATTGGTCCCGAAAATTAAGAAAGTGCCTAAAGTTCCATTTAATCATCCGCTTCTCTTGAAAATCCTGTCACTGTTATTTTTTATTTATTCACTCTATCAATTCGGAAATGAATTTTACTTCTCTCTGATATCTGCTTTGGCAGGATCTGTGTTTTTATATATCGCTCATACATCAGGAAATATATACTCCGAACGTGTCAGTCGATACGAGAAGGCTGAGCGTGAGTATGCAAAGGAACGGCAAAAGGTAAACGAGTATATTCCAGGTCCATTCAGTAAGACTAGGCAATCATTCAAGAATGACGATTTAAAAATATTCTGCTCGGCAATGAGAGCTGTTTTGGTTAATTATCTTGAAGGCCTTTTTCAAGAAGGATCTGTACTGGTTAAAGAAGTGAAAGGTGAGAAAAGAGGTTTCTTCGGTTCATAGTAATTGTTCACCGGAACCATAATCCGGATCCCGTACATAGAAAGAGAAGTCTCAGGAAGACTGCCGAAAAAGTGTCCAACAGTCTTGACGGCCGGCATTGTGCCAACAGTCCTTTACCTCTTCACGAAAATTCCTCAGTTCAACCACTTCCGAACCCGACATGAACCCGACATGGCCTCTATATATGGCTATCTCGGAGTCTATTCCACCTGATGTCCTCTTCTCTTCCACAAGTTTTCTGAATATAAAGTAGGGAAAGAACACAAAAGAACACGCTTCACAGATCAATCGAGGGATGGACGCTTTCGCAGGGAAAAAATTGTTTGTGACAAGGAGAAATAGACATGAAAAAAATAGAAATAGACATGAAAAAAATGATCGCAGTATTAGCAATTATTGTGTGCGTGGCAGGTTCATCTTCTGCATTTGCCCGTGGATACAACCATGGAAGTCATGGCGGCTATCACGAAAGATATCAAAGCAAACCGTACTATTACGAGAAAAAAAGCCGGCATCATAATGACAGCCTCGGAATAGCAGTTGGTATAGTGGGAGGTCTTCTTCTCGGCTCGGCGCTGGTAAATGCGGCAACCCCACCTCCTCCAAGAGTTGTGTATGGACCGCCTTCTCCGAGCTATCATTCTGAAGTAGTCGTTGTCCAACCTTCGAGAATCTGTGTCGAAGAACGAATGATCGATGGAGAGTGGCAGACCAGCAGGTATGATGGCCGTCAGGTTTGGGTGTCGTTTCCTTATGCCGAGATCCGGAGGATCGAGGTGCCATGCTACTAAGAAAGGATTAGTTGCCAAGCCAAAGAATAATCAGTATGTTTTCCTCCAATTGAATGTATCGATTGCGACGAGTGGTGAGGATCAGCGGGGCGGGTTATAATGAAACATGACTGATTATTCCGAAAAAAACTGTCCCCAATGCGGTCAAAAATTACGGTTTCCAAAAAACATCGGGGGAATGGTCATGGCTTGTCCATCATGTGGACAACGGTTTCATTCCGACTTCAAGCTGAGAGTCGCAGGGAGCAGCGGAGATCGACACATGTGCACCAGGATCTTTGCAATGCCCGATAGGATTTTGAGGAGAATTATGCGTTTTTTTAATCTCTAACCCCCTACAAGGGTTCGTAACTCAGCCCCCTCCTATTCCTGCTGGAAGACACTGTTTGCCCTTCATAATGAGAAAAAATGTTGGATGGATCATACTTGGTACGCTCGTTTTTTACCTTTTGGGTATATTTGTACCCTTTGTAACGACCGTGTCCACAGCGCTGGCGTGGCTGGTGCCCCTTCTTGTGTGGCGGACCCTCGGGAAAAATGCGTTTCGCCAGACTTTATTGCTTCTATTTGCTGGTATTACAGCGCTTTCTTTTTCTGCCGGCAGCGGCGTCTTCCTTGGCTGGGAGAATATTTTTGCCGCAAATCTGCCGCTGCTCGCCATGTTTGTAGCAGTTTCCTTTCTTAGTCTGACCACTCGGGGAATTGAAGACCCTGCGTTGCCGAAGGGCAATAGTGCGGTTGTCACAACGGCCATTGGAACCCATCTGCTGGGCGCGGTGATCAATCTGTCGGTGCTGTTTGTTTTTGGTGACCGGCTGCAAAAAAACGGGGCCTTGAGCCGTGTTCAATTGATTGTCCTGGCACGCTGTTTTTCTGCAGCCGCGTGGTGGTCTCCCTTTTTCATCGCGACGGGGGTCGCACTCACCTATGCCCCCGCAATGAGTTGGAAAGAAACGCTGATTCCAGGCGCCATCATGAGCATGATCGCAATAGGGTATTCAATTGTGGAAGTATGCTATTTCCGGAGAACGGAATTTTTCGGTTATCCCCTGAAGACGGAAAGTCTGACAGTGCCTGTTTTTCTTGCTGCCGTGGTGATTGGCGTCCATCATTTTCGGCAGGACATCAGTATTCTGAATCTCATCTGCATACTTGCGCCTGCTGGATCGCTGGTATTTATGAAAAACAGACCGCGGGTCGCCGCATTGCGCGATTTTATCGATAACAGGGTTGCATCGGTCAGCAGCCAGTTTGCCTTGTTTCTAGCCGCAGGAGTATTTTCTACCGGGATAAAGTCTCTTACTCGTGTGTATCCTGCATTGTTCAGTCTCGAAAGTTCGGTTTTTTCGCCATTACTCTTTGCCATACTCTCCGCCGTGATGATCGTCATCGGGATTTTGGGCGTGCATCCGATAGTAAGCATTGCAATAGTCAGCCCGTTGCTGCTGCCCCTCAATCTGGATCACTCTCAGCTGGCTTTCCTGTTCCTCACTGTATGGGCAGTTGCGACGGGCTGCAGTCCATTGTCCGGGGTTGGCTTGGCGTTGGTAAGCCGGTATCAGGCATCGCCTCGGGTAATACTCTACAGCAACTGGCAATATGTTATTGCGATGTGGGCGATTGCCTCGGGAATGAACGTTTTCTTTTTCACCGACTGGCGTGGGTGAAAGCGGCTGTGGAAGAAGAACGCCAGGGTACGCCTTTATCGCTCCTGGATGCTCAGCAGCTCCTCAGCCTGGCGCCACGGATCGCTGCTCTCCGGCATATTGGCGCCGTCTCCACGCACCATCTTGAGGGCGTGACGCTCCTGCTCGATTTCCTTGCGGGTTCTGACTCCCAGGCGCCGGAGGACAGGCAGTGGCGGACACCATCCCTGCAGGGAGTGCTGCGCCAGAAAACCGGTTACTCCGAGTGAAAGATACAGCCATTTACGGTTGACAAACGTGCCGAGAATCACTCCACTGAAGGCAAGCAGTGCGGCATTGAGTTCCAGCACGCGTTCAACATCCCATTCCCTTTCCAATTCACCAAGACGGGTATTGATCGACTCCGGCGAAGAAACAGTGCGGGCGATATTTTCCACGGTACACAGCCGGATACGCTCCTGGACTTGTACATTGGTGTGTCTCTGGACACGAGAGGCCGAAGGAGGAAGAGTAAATTTTTCTGCAACATTCATGGTTTGAGTCTGATTCATCGGTATGCTCCTTTTTGTGAAGGTTATTTCTTGTCCGGTTCGGGTACATCACGTTCACTGACTTTCTCATCTTTTGCTTTGGCGTCTGCTCTCCTGAAGTCCTGGCGGTCGCTTTTTAAGCCTTCCTGCCGATCCCGGGATTCGGGTTCAAGTACAAGTTCGGCCAGCAGGGGGAAATGATCGGAGCCAAAAGCCGGCAACCGACTGATTTCTCCCAGGGTGAAATGGTCGCTATGAAAAAGATGATCCAGGGGCCAGCGCATGAACCAATATCCGGCATGGAAGGTATTGAACATGCCGCGCCCCACTCGGGGATCCAGCAAGCCGCTGATTTTTCTAAATAGCCTGGTCGTGCTCGACCATGCAACATCGTTTAAGTCACCGGTGACAATGGTCGGGATAGGGGTGAGAGCCACACTCTTGGCGACAATAATCAGTTCGGCATCGCGCTCGGAGGAGTCTTTTTTATGTTGAGGAGCGGGCGGCGCCGGGTGGAGAAAATGCATGCGAACTTCTGCCCCGGAGGGAAGCACCACCAAGGCATGTATGGATGGGATGTGCTTCTCAACCAGATGTTCAATCTGACTGTTCCGGATGACAAAGCGGGAATACACATGCATGCCATACAGATTGTCACGCGGACATTTGACGGTGTAAGGATATTCTGCCTGAAGGGTATCAAGGCGTTCCTGCCACCAGTCGTCGGATTCGAGCGTTACCAGAACATCGGGGAGGTATGCGTCCACCATTTCAAGCAAACCTTCCGCATTTCGATTGGTTGTCAGGACGTTGGCGGTCATGATGCGGATCGTTTCCCGTGGATCTTTTTTTTCAGCCGTCTTTACCTCCTCCGGAAATAACCCGGTATAGGGCAGAATCCACCAGGCCTGAAAGAGCAGGCAAAGGATTGCCGCAGTGAACATGCCGATTACGGTGGGTCGCCGCAAGTCTAGGATGAGCAATTCCAGGAGAATCAGGACCAGCAGAAGAATGCTGAGCTGCAGACGGGGGAAGTCGAGCGCCCTTACCCACCACACTTCACTCGGCAACAAAGGCAGCAATGTCAGGGCAACTAAGGAGACAGTGGCAATTAGAAAAGTGAGCAGCATAAAGAGTCCTTTTATCTCCGATGAAATTATCAAATCGATTGTGCGGTGGCGCACTTTATCCTAGCAATATTTATGCCTTTAATTTACTCGAAGTCCCGTGGCATGGATTTTGTATATCTCTGATTTGTAGAGAAATACAAAATCTTATATTTGAGTAAGGAGAAAGTGCAAAATGATAACAGATTATGAACTTGCCAAGGAAAAAATGGTTGAGGTGCTTGTTCGCCGCGGGATAGGTGATCAAAAGGTTTTAACCGCAATGAGTAACGTTCCCCGGCATCTTTTCGTTTCCGACGATATGCAGGAATTGGCCTATGCCGACCGTCCGTTGCCTATCGGAATGCAGCAGACTATCTCGCAACCCTATATAGTGGCTTTGATGACCGAGATGCTCGAGCTGAATGAGAGCATGAAAGTACTGGAGATCGGGACAGGCAGCGGTTATCAGACAGCAGTCCTGGCTGAGCTCTGTAACAGTGTGTACACGGTGGAATTATTTCCTGAACTGCTGGAATCGGCGACAGCCCTTCTCAGGAAACTCGGTTATCGCGGTATCTCCGCAAAGATAGCCGATGGAACCGGCGGCTGGTCCGAGTATATGCCCTATGATGCTATAATTGTTTGCGCCGGAGCTCCGAATATTCCAAAGCCTCTCTTTGAGCAGCTTGCCGAAGGCGGCAGGTTGATTATTCCGGTAGGAGATAATGTGTCGCAACTGCTGAAGATAGTAAGCAGGCGAGGCGATGAGTTCAGTGAAAAGCAACTGCTCAGATGCCAGTTCGTCCCCCTGCGCGGCGAACATGGCTGGTAGCAATCAAAAAAAGATTTCGAGAAGAGTCCGGTTATGCAAGATTTACGGCAAACACTTCAGGCGAAGAAAAGGAATTTTCTTCTAACAGGGGTTCTGGAACGCATATTGCTATTATGTTGTTGTAAGTATCGACGCCGCCGCACTCCGGCGGGACCGAACATTAACCAACAAGAGGAGTCACATCATGAATAAAGATATACTCAAAGGAAAATGGAATCAGCTTAAAGGTGAAGTCAAGGTCCAGTGGGGGAAATTCACCGACGATGAGCTGGATGAGATGGACGGGAACTACGATATAGTCGTAGGGAAGCTGCAGGAGAAGTACGGGTATGGAAAAGACGAGGCGGAAAGAGAGGCAGATAAATTCTTCACTAAGCATGAGGGCAGGAGATGATGCATAACATCAATGATTTCTTCCTGAATCCGTTTCCATCATAACTCTCCGGCTCCTCCGGATCATGCCTCCGAGCACAATCTGGAGGAGCCCTCAGTGTCGATAATGGACACCTTTCTTACACAGTTGAATCCACAGCTTACCATCCTCTTCAATGTCGTTGTGGCCATGTTTTTCGGTGGCCTTATCGGGCTGGAGCGTGAACTTGCAAAAAAGCCGGCAGGGCTTCGAACCCTTATGCTTGTTGCCGGTGCTTCGTCTATGCTGGTTGGACTCGCAGATGTTTTAGTCGAACGTTTTGCCTCGGATGGTAACAATGAAATCCTGCGAACCGACCCGATTAGAATTATTGAGGCTATCATCACCGGGATCAGTTTTCTTGGAGCCGGCACTATATTTCAATCCGGCAAGGATGATAGAGTCGAAGGATTGACCACAGCGGCTTCCATTCTCATCTGCTGCGTTATCGGCATCTCCGTTGCCCTCAACCAATGGGCACTGGCTACCGGCGTCACATTTTTTTCCATCGTCATTCTCTGTGCCGCAGCAACGCTGGAGCGTAGAATAGGAAGAAGAAATGATCGACACCGATAGAACTGCAGGCGCTTCCTGCACATTTGCATTTGCGGTCGGCTCCTAACGCATCGTCTCGATGGTTCCCTCTATGTAGCTGAGATGACGACGTTCATCCTCGAGATTCTGGGTAATGATCGATTTTATGAATGGCTGCACATCCCAGCCGATCGCCTCGCTGTACTTTTCATTGGTCAGTTTTTCATTGGAGAACATGGCCTTCAGTGCTCCTTTGGTGCCGGTCAGGCTCCGCAAAGAAGTAAACCCGCTGATGATATAGCCTTTGAAGTCGGGAGAAAACTCAGGCGGGGTCCCGCCGATCTCACGCAAGGCGGCAGACAGGGATGTGATATGCTGCTGGTGTTCGTCACGGAATCGGGTAAGCTGGCTGCGGATGGCCTCCTCCTCAATTTTTTTTATTGCAGCGTTGTAGGCGTGTATTGCATCGATATCCAGCTGTATGAGCTGACGCAATTCTTTGGTTATGTCATCGTTTTTCATAAGCTCCTCCATGTGTCGATGAGATGCTGTTGACAGCTTCATTCTTCTCCGAATCGGAAGAATTCTTTAACCGTTGACGACCTTATCCGTTAACGATCCGACCGCCGTTGGGGTGGAGAACCTGTCCTGTCATGTAAGATGATTCGGAACAGGCCAGAAATAAATAACTCGGGGCAATTTCTACCGGTTGGCCGACCCTGCCGATCAGGGTGTCATCACCGAAACGCGCCATCTTTTCCTCACTGAAGCTCGCCGGAATGAGCGGTGTCCAGACCGGGCCCGGCGCTACCCCATTGACCCTGATGTTTTTCTTGGCCAGGCTTATGGCCAGCGAACGGGTGAAAACGGTGATCGCCCCTTTAGTACAGGCATAAGGGATGAGTTGAGGGTGCCCCTGGTAGGCGGTCACCGAAGAGCTGTTGATAATGGTACCCCCATCCATGTAGGGCAGGGCCGCCTGAACAAAATAAAACATGGCAAAGATATTCGTCGCAAAGGTCCTTTGCAACTGCTCGGGAGTCACATCCAGAATGCTCTCGTAGGAATGCTGTTCTCCGGCATTATTGACGAGGATATCTATTCCGCCAAAGGTTTCGACGGTTTTATCGACGGCATACCGGCAGAATTCAGGATTGCCGACATCTCCGGCGATGGTCAGGGATCTTCCTCCGTGATGTTCCACTCTCTGCCGCGTATCTTCGGCATCTTCATGCTCGTCCAGATACACTATAGCCACATCGGCCCCTTCCTGGGCAAAGAGAATACTCACTGCCCGGCCGATACCGCTGTCGCCCCCTGTGACCATTGCGACTTTATGCTCAAGTTTTCCCTGGCCACGATACCTTTCATTCTCGGTTTCGGGCAACAGCTGCATTTTCGATCGCTTGCCGGGCTGCTTTTCCTGATGCACCTCCTGCGATTGCCTTTGATCAGCCATAATCACCTCTTTATACTTGTGCCCTTAATAAGGGCCGATAAGAGCAAGGAATGGATCAATGGGTACCGCTTTCCACGTGACCCGGCGGTCTGCGTTCCTCTGTCGTCCATTTACCTTTCTCTGAACCGAGTTTTTCCTTGGCTGCTTCTACAGCTGCGGAAGCGGCTTCTCTGCCTTTTTCCATCTGCTCGTCGACAAACTCGGTGGTTTTCTCGCGAAATTCGTCAACGGTCTTGCCCATAACCTCTTCTTCCTTGCGCGAAATCGGCAGGCTCATGGCAGCCAATGCGCCGAGAGCCAGACCAAGAGCTGAAAGCAGCACCGGACGGCCGCTCAGTTCCGAGCTGCTCGCCTGCAGTTTTTCTTTCAATTCCCGGCTCTGTTCTTTGAGATGCTCTCCTCTGTGTTTCAAGTCATCGGAGAAATGCTTCATTTTTTCGCCTGCTTCTGAAGTGGTACCCGCTATATTGGATTTCACCTCCGAATATTTATGCTGCAACTTGCTTTTGGCGCCAGACACATCACTCTCGAATCTTCTCGTGCCTGTTGTTGCCATAAGCCAGATCAGGCTTATGCCCATCATGGCTGCCGGGACCGGATTCTCTCTGACGGTCCTGGTGAGATTGGCGGAAAATTCTCTTGCCCCGTCGCCCCATTTCAGAGCCTGCTCCCATAATTCGCGGGGGGATAACTTGTCTTCCAGAGTATGAAGTGTTTCATCGATTTCCGCCCTGGTGTGTTTGATTTTTTCTGCATATTGTTCTGAATTCATAGTTTCCTCCTGAGCTGATTTATGTTGAGCAAATGATGGTCTGACAGGTGTTTTAGTGGGATGCCGCCGTATGTTTCTGGGCAAGACTCCTGTCCCGCTGCAGAGATTCAACCGTTTTTTCCGGCATCAGGTTGCGAGCTTTCAGGCTGCTTTTACCTTTTCCCAGCATAATTAATCCAACCACCAGGATCACTACGGCCACGATCAGTGCGGCAACCCAGGGATCGACATACAGCGACAGGCCCAGGATGGCTGCGAGCAAAAGCATTAGAAATCCAGCATAGGCCACGGCGCCGCCGACCACCAACATGGTGAGGCCGCTTTCCGCCTTTTCCACCTTCTCGGACATCTCCGTTTTCACCAAACGGATCTCCTGGCGAAATAGAGTCGTGATATCTCTGGTTAAGTCTGAAAGTAAGCCGGTTATTGATTTTTCTTCTTTTCTGATATCCATAGCTGTCCTCCCGTTATGAATATGAGTATTTTCATTGATGAACATCCAATTGCTGTCGTTCTCTATCGGCTATTCGTGGAAGACCACTCCTTCGGCCGGAGTCGAGGAAAAGCCCGTTTCGCCAGCACGATACACTTCCTCATGGGGTTTAAAACCGTTGTTGTCGCGTGTGGAAAGATTCATTGCCCGCGTAATGGCAAAACCGGCAATCAATGCCCCGCCAAACAAAAGCCCCGGATGCCTGACGGCAAAGGTCTGGACCTGGTTGGTGATTTCATCGACCCGGTAATCACGCAGGGAATGAGACAAACGGCGCATTTCCCTGGAAGCCTTTTTCATGTAAGAATCCGAGGATTTCATCGCTTCGGCCTCCAGTCCTTCAGGCCTCGTTTCATCACCGGCACCGAGAACGGAGGCAGGGTCTTTTTGTTGTTCGAAGTATTCATGCCCCCTCTCTGCGGCATCCTGTTTCAACGATTGGTCCCGTTTTTTTGACTGCTCCTCAAGCCTCTGGGCGATGTTTTCCGTTTGGGTGAGACCGGTTGTTCTTCCGACTTCTGTATCCATATTCATTTCCCCCTGATGAATTGTCTTGGTTTGAGAAAAAGATCCTCATTGATACATTCCTATGGAAAACTGTGGCTTCCAAGGCATGACACGCTATGAGCATGAGGTCCTGTATTCTTCTTTCATTAACCATGCCAAAACACAAAAATCTTCAAAAGCACTTGGCGGAACAGACAATATATCCTTGAATTTCAGTGATTAACCACAGAAGGCTATTTTACACTGCGCATCGTTACAGGCAATTGTCCTTCCCCGCTGAAAAGAATGGGGCCGGATCTATCGAGCGGCGGTCGTTTTCCTTGATCCAGTCCTCTTTGACCGGAAAGCTGTCCTGAGCAAGCGGAAAAACCTTGCGGCCGGATCGACGGGTATCCGGCGGGTAGAGCATAAAACGGCTTCAGTCAAGGGCCTTTCTTGGACAGGCATGGTTCTTGCTGGTTGAGAGATTGTGGTGTGGCAATTCTTATATCAAGGGAGAAAACAAATGCATCCTCTACTTCGAAAGAGATGGTCGCCTTATTGGGTCGGAGCGGCGATAGGAGGACTGGAAGTCCTGGCGATGCTTACTGCGAAAAAACCGCTGGGAATAACCAGCCCTTTTGAAGAAGCGGCTGTCATCGTCGCCGACACGCTTGCCCCCCAAGCCATGGGTTCCGAGACATACAGGGAGAAAAGCGGCAAGAGCCCTGAAATCAACTGGGAATGGGGACTCGTCACCGGCGTTGTACTCGGCAGCATGTTGAGTGCCAGGTTGGCCAAGGATCCCCTGCCGCGTCCCGTGCCCGACCTCTGGCAAAAACAGGTGAGTGCATCTCCTTCGTTACGTTACGGGGGAGCTTTTTTGGGTGGGGCTCTGATGATGTTCGGCGCTCGTATGGCCAAGGGATGTACAAGCGGTCATGGGATCAGCGGCACCATGCAGTTTTCCGCGTCAAGCTGGCTTTTCGTTCCGATAATTTTTTCTGCGGGCGCGGCAGTTGCGAAGGTCCTGCTTGGGAGGAAAAAATGAAACGGGAATCGTACGGCAGAATAATGCTTGGTCTCCTCACCGGAACGGCTTTCGGTTTCCTGCTGCATAAAGGTCGGGCGTCCGAACACGAAGCGATCAGCGGCCAACTGCTTCTTGAAGATTTCTCAGTAGGTAAAATTATGGCCACTGCCTCCGCAGTCGGTGCAGCGGGAACATATGCCCTGAACGAATTGAAGCAGGTCGACCTCAAAATCAAACCTCTCAATACGGGCGGCATTGTGCTGGGAGGGACCATGTTCGGTGCCGGCATGGCATTGCTTGGTTACTGTCCCGGAACAAGTCTGGCTGCCATCGGCGAGGGTCATAAAGATGCCGCTGTCGGGGCCCTGGGAATGCTGGGCGGTGCATTGGCCTTTATCAAGGCTTATCCGTATATCAAGCCGGTTATAGAAAAAGGTGCGGTCGGCGAAAAGACCCTGCCGCAGTTGACCGGAAGTTCGCCCTGGTTGTGGGTAGCCGGATTGGCGGGGACAGTAGCCCTGGGAGCCAATCTGCTGAAAAAATAAACAAAAGGAAGCGGCAAGTTTTTTCCTGTCGGCCGGTGGAGGCGGAATATGGAAATGAATACAATGGAAGACTGGGAGCAATGGGTCAAACTGGCGCGGGAGAAGCCGGAAGAATTCGAGAGGCAGAGGACCGCTGCCATCGAAGAATTGATTATGAGCCTGCCGGTTGAATCCCGGCACCGCGGTCGTCAACTGCAATGGCAGATAGATGGCATCCGCCTCACTTCATCAAACAGTCTGCACGCCTGTATCCGGATGTACGATATGTTGATGGAAACGGTGTACGGATCAAACGGGCTGCTCGAAAACATCAGCCTGCTGAGCAGCAGGAATGGTCCTTCCGAGCGGAATCATATAGCCGGAAAAGCGATTGGCCGGTCTCGTTCAACAGGAAAATCCGGTTTACTTCTCGAATTCAGAAGTAAAAAGATCAGGTGATTAAACACCCTCCGGATATTCTTCCGGATCTAGATAACATATTCTCCGGGCGGGACACGAGATTCCGGGTTCGATCCGATATCCACATCCGGCAATCCGCCATAATATCCTCTGCCGTTTGCCGCAGCCATGAGCCAGATCAGACTGATGGCCATCAAGGTTGCCGGAATCGGGTTATCTCTGACGGTTCTGCCGATGTACATGGACAATTCCTTGGCCCCACCGCTCCACTTGATTGCCTGATCCAATAATTCCCGGGACGAAAATTTGTCTTCCAGCGTGTAGAGGGTTTTATCTATTTCTTCTCTGGTATGTTGTATTTCTTTTACATATTCATCCGAATTCATAGTTCCTCCTGTGTGGGAGATGAACGGCGAGCGGACCAACAAAACAGGACCCTTCCAGCCACAATCGGTGAATCGGGATATCACCTTTTCGCCATGCACGGATATCCAGCAATTTTTGAAGCGCCGGCGATACTTTCATGGTCTCACGGAAGGTCCGGTTCTGTCGGCTGCGATGGACTGTCAGCTGTGGTGAACAACTTCCTCTATCGGTGCCGACTGGTAGTCCGTCCGGTGAGGACGGGATACCGGTTCATCCGAGATCGGTCTGTTTTCACGTTCAGAAATTTTAAAAGCTCTCGTAAGGGTAAAACCGGCCACAACTGCGCCGCCGATAAAGTATCCCGGGTGTTGGCCGACAAAGTGCTGGACCTGTCGAGCCAGTTTCTCGACCCCCTGTTCCCGGAGAGAGGCAGACCATCGTCGCATTTCCCTGGAGGCCGTTCTGAAGTAGTAGCTCGAGGTTTTCCTTTTTTTGTTTTCCAGCTCACCTGCAGCCGTATCAAGGGCGTCCGCGACATCCTTTATTATTTCGGCGGCTGTTCCTTTACGCTGTTCGAGGTACACACGTCCCCTGTCAACGGCATCCTGTTTCAAGGATTGTGCCTGTTTTTTCGTCTGTTCTTCGAGTCTCATTCGGGTTGTTTCCGCCTCGGATTGACCGAGAGGTGTTTTTCCTACTTCTGTTTCCATGTTGTATTCCCCCATTGGATATAGGTTTAATCGCAGATCCTCATGGCCACCATCCCACCTTGCAATCTCCTGCTTGTCAGGCACAGTGGCGCGTCAGCATGAGGTCATGCATTATTTATTCATTAACCATGCCATAATTGAAAATTTTTCCTATTACCTGGAAAAAGGACAAGATATTTTCAATTTCGATCACTGCCACAGGAAATTATCCCATCGGTCCGGACACATTATCCTGGAAATGAAGACTGATGTCTTATTCTGCTGGATTTGCAAGTCAAATACCACGTGTAAACATAATTAACTTGTTAGAAAACAGGCAAGCAGTTACAATTATTCCCAACCACTGAAAAGAGCCGGTGGTGTCACCGGAAATTATCGAAGCAGAGCGGGTGTCCGCTTGGAAGGAGGTGTCATGTTATTAAAGAGCAAGCTGTTCGGCTGCGTTGTACTTTTGGTTATTGTCAGCTGTTCACAGGAAGCCAACCTGCCTGTTTCCGCCGGGTTCGGTCCCGATCCCGTTCTTCCGCCACCTCCGAAGGTTTTCTTGCCGACGGTCAACATTGCACCGGCAAAAGGATGGCCCAATGGCGAAC
Source organism: Desulfobulbaceae bacterium BRH_c16a (assembly GCA_000961725.1). Lineage (GTDB taxonomy): Bacteria > Desulfobacterota > Desulfobulbia > Desulfobulbales > Desulfocapsaceae > Desulforhopalus_A. The sequence goes on along the minus strand of LADS01000028.1, from coordinate 56,141 downwards.
ACCCCTCGGCAGCGGAGGGATTAACGGTCACCGCCTTTGCCGATAATCTGGACCACCCGCGCTGGGTCTTCGTGCTTCCGAACGGCGATGTGCTGGTAGCCGAAAGCAATGCTCCTCCAAAACCCGAGGATTTCAAAGGAGTGAAAGGCTGGTTGATGAAAAAAGCGATGAAAGTCGCCGGTTCCGGCGGTCCCAGCGCCAATCGTATCTCGCTGCTGCGAGACGGCGATGGGGACGGCAAGGCCGAATTTCGTTCTCTCTTTCTGACCGGGCTGAACTCGCCCTTCGGCATGGAACTGATAGGAAACGCCTTTTATGTGGCTAACACCGACTCGATAGTACGCTTTCCCTATCGCGAAGGACAGACGAAGATTACCGAGCCGGGGGTCAAAATCATGGATCTGCCGGCAGGTCCGATCAACCGTCACTGGACGCGTAACATAATCGCCGGCCAGGACGGCAAAGTGCTCTATGCCACGGTCGGATCAAACAGCAATGTAGGCGAAAAAGGCCTGGACAAGGAGCTGGGGCGCGCCGCTATCTGGCAACTGGATCTTGAGTCGGGTCACCAGCGTATTTTCGCCTCCGGTTTGCGCAACCCCAATGGCTTGGCCTGGGAACCTGAAAGCGGCGTGTTGTGGACGACCGTCAACGAGCGTGACGAACTCGGCAGCGATCTTGTCCCCGACTTTCTGACCTCGGTGCAGGAGGATGGTTTTTATGGATGGCCATACAGTTACTTCGGCGGCCATCTTGATCTGCGGGTGAAACCGCAGCGGCCCGATCTGGTCGGTAAGGCCATTGTTCCGGATTACGCCCTGGGAACACACACCGCTTGTCTTGGTCTGGCTTCTTCCCGGGACGCCGCGCTCGCCGGGCAATTCAATAACGGGATGTTCATCGGTCAGCATGGCTCATGGAACAGAGAGCCTCCCAGCGGGTATAAAGTCATTTTCGTCCCTTTCCATCAGGGCAGGCCGCACGGTGCTCCGGTCGACGTATTAACCGGTTTTCTCAGCAAAGAAGGCAATGCCCTGGGCCGTCCCGTCGGGGTTGCCGTCGACAAACGAGGAGCCCTCCTCGTGGCTGATGATGTCGGCAATATCATATGGAGAGTCGCCGGGCAAGAGTAAGACTGCGACAGGAGTATGAATCGGACTCCTGTCGCATGCGAAATGAAAAAAATCGGATCGGGCAAAACAGCTTTTTCCAGTCAAACGTCATGTTTTCAACTCAGGATACGCCGCACCGGATCCGATCGTCACCGGCTTGAGGTGCCTCATTGCCTTGATCATGAAAAGCAGCAGGGCTACGGCCCCGATTATGATCAGGGTGTCCGGGACCAGACGGGTCTGGCCAAGGAGCTGTACGCTTTCCCGTTCCCAGAAATCATTGGAACGGGCATGCCAGAAGCCGTTGTTCAGGTTGTCGAGCGATTGCAGGAGCCCAACCGGCAGGAGGGTTCCGACGAACATCAGGAGCAGTCCGATGTTGGTGCTCCAGAAAGAAATGGACAGCAGCCGGGTGTCCCAGCCCTTTTCTTTGACAATCCCACGCATGGCAAAAAGAAGAAGCCCCATGGCAAGTATCCCATAGGTCCCGAAAAGTGCGGTATGTCCGTGATTGACCGTCAGATAGGTGCCGTGCTCATAGTAATTGATGATGGGGGTTGTAATGGCAAGTCCCATGACGCCGGCTCCCAGCACTTCCCAGGCGACCGCTGCCGAGAGAAACATGAGGGGATAGCGGTAGGGAAATCCCTTTCCACCTTTGGCGATGGTTTTTTGATTGTGCCAGGTCTCAGACAGCAGCAACAGGATCGGTACCGGCTCCAGCGCCGAAATGGTCGAACCGAGTGCCAGCCAGAAGGAGGGCTCCCCGAACCAGTAGTAATGGTGTCCTACTCCGATGATTCCTGCGAAAAGTGCCAGGGCAACGGTAAAATATACTGTTCGCAGGCCGGCTTTCAGATCGACCAGCGACAGATTGACCATGACGAAGACGATGGCGGCGGCGGCAAAAAATTCAAAGGAACCTTCCACCCAGGTATGAACGACCCACCACCGCCAGAAGTCGGCGATGGTCAGATGAGAGTTGGGGTCGTAGAGCAGTCCGAAGCAGAAAAAGCCGACCACGGCAATGGCCGAATAGGATAAGAAATGCGGCAGTCCCCAGCGATCCTGTCCTGAGCGGAAATGTGATTTCAGCGCCCTTATCACCAGGAACAGCCAGATAATCAAGCCGACCAGCAAAAGGATCTGCCAGAAACGGCCGAGTTCAAGATATTCCCATCCCTGATGGCCGAACCAGAACCAGAGGCCTTGGAAAAATCCTGTCTGATCGGAGGCACTCTCGCTGAAAAATCCTTTGATACCTAAAACTTCTCCACTCAAGCTGCCGACAACCACGATGACTATCGCGACAAAAAGTATATCGACAAGAAGGCCCTGCAGTTTTGGTTCCTTGCCGCCGACGTAGGGGGAGACGAAGAGTGTCATGCCGATCCATGAGGTCGCTATCCAGAATACCGCGAGCTGGAGATGCCAGGTCTTGGCCCAGTTGTACGTGAAGAAATCGGACAGGAAGGTCATGCCGTAGAAGGTGCTCGGATTGACGGTGTAATGGGCCATCAGCCCGCCCATGGTGGTCTGCAGGACGAAAAGAGCGGCAACCACCAGGAAATACTTCGCGGTTTTTCGCTGGCTCGACGATATTCCTGCCGCGGCAAGCTGGTTTGCTATCTGGGGCCTGAACGGCACCGCACCGAGATTGTAGGCGTAGCGATGGAAGATATATACAACCACGCCGAGGCACAGTCCGAAGGCCACCAGCGAAATAGCGGACCAGACCAGGGATTTGCCGGATACCATGTTGCCGACACTGATATCGTTGGGCCAGTTGTTGGTATAGGTATGATTATCGCCGGGCCGTATGGTGGAGGCGGCCCAGGCCGTCCAGAAGAAGAAATCGGCAAGATTTTGAATTTCTTCAGGATGAGTGATAGTGGCAGGACCGATGGGCCCTCTCGGGTCGCCCTCTGTAAAAAAAGCGTTGTAAAACAGCCGATTTTCCTGAAGCGCGTGGGCCTTCAAGTCGGAGATAAACAAGGTGTCGGTAGCCGAGGCGTACATGTTTCTTTTGATGTCCTCGATGACGACTGCATCGACTGCACCGCGCGATTGGGTGTCCAGATCCATGTAGGCTGCGCCGAATACGTCACGGGCCACTTTTTCGCGCATATTGATGCCGATATTATGCAGCGCCTGGGCTGTGAAATCCGGACCACGATAGGTGCCATGGCCCCAGACGCTGCCCACATCCATAAGTCCGTACTTCTGCCAGACATGTTGACCGGCGATGATCTGCTGGCGTCCCGAAATCTCCTGTCCGGACTCGGTGACGACTTTGCCGGGATACGGCGGGAGGTCCCTCTCCGTATACACATAGCCGATCAAGGCAACAATGATCGATCCGACAAGTGCTGCGATAAAGTATAATTTTAGTTTTCCGCTGATCATTTCCATATCTCCTCTGGTTGAAATAAACTGGATTGATCGATTTGAAAAACATCATTTTTGCGGCTCTGCACAGGACAGTCATCCGGTGCAGGTATGCGGGTGTGGAGTCCGCCGAACTAAAGAGAGGTCGGATTTTCTGCGGCGCGCAATACAACCAGTGATCGAGCCTCGATCTTGATCCGATCTCCCGCTTCATATTCTTCCTCTCCGCTTTCGTCCCAATCCCTGTCCGTACCAAAAACAAACAGCCACCGGTCGGCCCATTGAGCATCCGGCAGCGTGCAGCTCAGCGGTTCATTGTGGGCATTTATGAGGATATAAAAATTGTCGTCGGTCAGAGCCTCTTTCTGCGGATTGGGTGCCCTGACCGCGCCGTTCAGGAAGATACCGAGTGTCTGGGTGTAGCCACGCTCCCAATCATGTTCTGTCATTTCCTCGCCCTGGATTGTGAACCAGGCGATATCCCGTGTTCCGCTGCCATGAATGAGTTTTCCCTGAAACCAGCCGCGCCGGCGAAAGGCAGGATGGCTCCTGCGGAAACGGATGAGCTTTCGACAGAACTCCAGCAGCTCCTCATCGACTGCCTTCCAGTCATACCAGGTAATTTCGTTGTCCTGACAATAGCCGTTGTTGTTGCCTTGCTGGGTCCGGCCGATCTCATCTCCGCCGAGCAGCATCGGCACACCCTGGGAAAGCAGCAAGGTTGCCAGAAAGTTGCGGATCTGCCTCTTGCGGAGCCTGATTACGTCGACATCGTCGGTCGGACCCTCGGCACCGCAGTTCCATGAGCGGTTGTGGCTCTCGCCGTCCTTGTTGTCCTCGCCGTTGGCTTCATTGTGTTTATCGTTATAGGAGACAAGATCGGTCATGGTGAAGCCGTCGTGACAGGTGACGAAGTTGATGCTGGCAAACGGCCGGCGCGAGGAGTTCTCGTAGAGATCGGAGCTGCCGGTGAAGCGTGAGGCAAATTCCTGCAGTGTCTGCTCCTCGCCCCGCCAGAAGTCGCGGATACAGTCGCGGAACTTGCCGTTCCATTCCGTCCAGACCGGCGGGAAATTGCCGACCTGATAACCTCCCTCGCCGATATCCCATGGTTCGGCAATCAGCTTGACCTGGTTGATCACCGGGTCCTGCTGGATAATGTCGAAAAACGCCGACAGCTTGTTTACATCATGCAGTTCTCGCGCCAGAGTTGCGGCCAGATCGAAGCGGAAGCCATCGACATGCATCTCCAGGATCCAGTAGCGCAGGGAATCCATGATAAGCTGGAGGACATGGGGGTTTCGCATGTTGAGACTGTTGCCGCAGCCGGTATAATCCATGAAATACCGTTTGTCGTCGGTGAGACGATAATAATAGGCGTTGTCGATGCCTTTCAGGCTCAACATCGGACCCAGATGATTGCCTTCGGCCGTATGATTGTAGACAACATCGAGAATGACCTCGATGCCGGCCCGATGCAGCGTTTTCACCATATTTTTGAATTCGGCAACCGCACCACCTGCACGCATATCCGATACGTATTCGTCATGCGGTGCGAAATAGCTGATACTATTGTACCCCCAGTAATTGCGCAAATATCGATCTATCAGGTGCTTGTCGTGGACAAACTGATGGATCGGTAAAAGTTCGACGGCTGTAATGTTCAACTCGGTGAGGTAGTTGATAATCGACGGATGAGCCAGTCCTGCATAGGTGCCCCGCAGTTCGTCGGGTACATCGGGGTGATTCATGGTGAGACCCTTGACATGGGTTTCGTAAATGATTGTGTCATGCCATGGGATGCGGAGGAGGCGGTCGCCGTTCCAGTCGAAAAACGGTTGATTCACCAGGCACCGGGGAATGAACGGGCCACTGTCGCTCTCGCTGCGATGTTCATGACCTTTCTTGAAGTCGTAGGGGAAGACAGCTTCATCCCATTCGATACGTCCGCTGAAGGCCTTGGCGTATGGATCGAGCAGCAGCTTCGCCGGATTGCATTTATGGCCGCCCTCCGGGTCCCACGGCCCGTAAACCCGGTAGCCGTAACGCTGGCCCGGTCCAACGGCGGGTAAGTATCCATGCCAGCAATAGCCGGTCACTTCCTCCAGGTCAACGCGGGTTTCCTGGTCATCGTCGTCGAAGAGGCAGAGTTCGACTCGTTCGGCAATCTCTGAAAACAAGGAGAAGTTTGTGCCGACCCCATCAAAAGTGGCACCAAGCGGATATGGATATCCTCCTAAGAGTTTCATGATGCTTTTCCTCCATGTTGATTGGAGAATTCTCTCCTTTTTTCATCTTTCACCGTACCCATCGCATCTACATCAGCTGGATCACGCAATTTGCATGCCATTGGGAAGATTTGCCTGACCGGATAGGAGCCTGATCATTAAACAGCCGAAACGATATGGAAAAATCTGAAAGGGAATTGCGGTGAAGGGGAGAGCGGTGGGGATTAGATTTTCCTATCAAACAGGAACCCTGTCCGAGGGAATCAGACCCAGGATGCACTGCCGGATTCAGAGTATATGTTGCGGTACTTGCGGTGTTAGAGCTATGGTTCCGCGGAAATCTCATGAGTTCCGCGGAACCGCCGGATCAGAAAGTCATACCGAGGCCGATGCCATAGACGAAACGTCCATCATCGTCATCGTCATCAAAGAGAATCTGATATTCCAACTGAGCAAAAGCAAAAGTTGTCGAATTGAGGAAAAATTTCAAACCTCCTTCCGGACCCGCGATAAATTGCTCGTCCACATTATCGCCATAAAGAAAACCGACAGTACCGCCCAAAAACGGTACGAGCCGTCCGGTTCCGAAATGATAATCGACACCAAGCCTGGTAGAACCACGAAAATCGTCTTCGCCGGAAACATCCGCATAGGTGAAATCCTGACGTATGCTTCCCTCCAGGCTGTCTGTGAAAAACTGACCGAGGCTGAATGATGTGGAAAACCCTGTGTTGTCGAAACTTTCATCACTCGCTCCCGAACCGGCAATGGAAAATTCCCTGACCCCTTGCTTGAAAGGGGATTCAACCTGTCCGAAAGCCGCGATCGGCGCCAGCAAAAGTACTGCGGTTGTCAGATACAATGTTTTTTTCTTAAACATGGCTCTCTCCTCCTCTAAATAAATCTTACTGATCTGCAAGGCCGACAATGGCCTTCCATGTCCATCATATTGCATATTCGATACCATTTGCCTTCTTTATAAGCAGACAGAACGGTAATGCCATGAAATCAGGGATGGACTAACAATCTTGTCGATATCGATCTCGCTATTGAAATCGAAATCGAATAGAGAACGCGAAATCATAGCAATGAAAAAATCGATCGCGATAGCGAGGCTTAAATCGTATGGGACGTGAAATCAGGAAGAGATTCCTTCGACCTCGGCATCGTCGCCCAGAACGTTCTCGACATAGATCAACTTGACGAGTACGAGCGCGGCTGCCGTCAGTGGCGTGGCCAGGATCAGTCCCAGCAGTCCCAGGGTGCTGCCCAGTACGACCTGGGAGCTGAGGGTCAGAACAGGCGGCAGGGAAACCGCCCGTTGCTGGATCAGCGGGGTTATCAGATAACTCTCAATTGTCTGGATGACGACATAGAGCAGGAAAACATAAAGAGCCGTCATCGGCGACTGTGTGAATGCAAGCAGGATGGCGGGAATGGCCGAAATGACAGGACCTATGTTGGGAATAAAGGTAAGAATCCCTGCCAGGGTGGCCAGCATGAGAGCGAGTGGAATATCGAGGAGCAGCAGGCCGAGATAAGAAACGACACTGATCATCAGCATTTCAATAAATCTGCCGATAAGCCAGCGTCCCAGCGTGTAATCCAGGGCTTGAAAGACCTGGTCCGCGCGATTTCGGCTGCGCTCCGGGATTAAATGGAGCAGACCGTCGACATGGTACCGAGGCGAAAAAGAGAGATATAAACCGACAAAAAGAATAATGAAGGCGCTCGTTATCGCCCCGAATGTGGTAGCAAAAAGGCCAACCGCCTGAGAAGTAATCTTCTGGGTCGTCTCCGAATCGCCGGCGGACTGGAACAGATCCCTGAACCAGTCGAATGAGCCGATTTTTCCCCGCAGCTGCTCAAAAGCCTCAGGCAGCTGGTCCATGAGTTTTTCACCCTGTTCGGCCAGCTGGGGAACCAGCAGGATAAAGAAAGCGATGGACAGAGCCAGCATGAGGAGGAGGGTAATAAGGATGCCGATCTTCTCAGGCAGAGGCAGCCTGCCGAAGAGAAAAGCACTCACCCCCCGGATAAAGATGGCAAAGAGCACTCCGGCGAAAATCAGCAGCAGCATTTCGACAGCCGACCAGATCAACATGAACAACAGGAACGCCAGGGCCACGATGCCGAGAGTAATCAGCACCAGCTTGGCAAACTCGACTTTGTTGATATGATGAATTTCTTTCTCCATGAATTACATTACCTGGCGCATACAAAAATAATTGTTAGTCCGCTCACGTCCCCATCCTCTTGGTACCCTCGAACAATGAAAATCAAGCGGCTCCGGTTTCGCGCAGGGCGGCGATCAAGCGGAGGAGAATCGTAAATCCCAGATATGCCATGGCGATGATGCCGGCAATCATAATGAAGATGATAATTACAACCGTTGCCTTGAGGCGATGTTCCGGGCTGCTCTGCGGTTGTGCCGAGTCGAGCTGTTTTTCCATCAGCGTCATATTTCTCTCGTTGGCCTTCCAGACGAAATCGAAAAGATCTCCGAGAAAAGGGATAAGACCGATAAATGTTTCCAGCAGAACGTTAAAGACCATGCGGAGCAGGGTGGAGGTGGAGGCACCGAGTCTGGCGGCCTCGATAATGATATAACTCGAGGCAATGCCGCCGGCCATATCGCCAAAACCGGGGATCAGCCCTATGAGACCGTCGAGCCCGATACGATATCCGCCCGGAAGAGGAATGGCACTGTCCAGTAATCTGCTGAGCGAACGCAATCGCCGCATTCGCCTGGCTGTCGAAGAATCTATCGGTTCTTTTTCCTGGTGTATCATGAATATCTTTGCACTGAAAGGTGTTCAAAAGCTGCTGCTGCGGTTGTCCTCTTCATCAGGATACAGTCTGACAGGATAAGACTTCCGGTGAAGAGGAGGTTCATCCTGCAGCTTTCAATGTTCTATCCATCTCCTCAGTTTTTCAATTTCGGTTCTGTTCAACACTCTGGTCAGCGGCCCCCGTTCGCCTTGGAGAAGAGCCATGGAGCGCTGGAAGGCGGTGCGATCGCTGCCGAACATGTTGAGGAACCGTTCCGTTTCAACATGTGAATATGCCACGGCCTGTTTAAAGTCGGCAACAGCCTGATCTTCCCGGTCCAGTTCCGCTCTGGCGATGCCACGGGCGAAAAAAGCCGCTCCCCGCTCCGGATTAAGGGAGAGAGTGTGGTCAAGATCCTCCGCAGCCTGCTGAAATTCACCTTTTTTCAACCTGGTTACTCCACGGTAATAATAGGCTCTTTCGTTGTTCCCGTCCATTTCAAGCACGCGATCCAGATCCTGCAGAGCCCTGTCGTAGTCCTCAATATTGATGTAGGCGGCCCCCCTGCTGAGCAGCGTTTTTACCGGCTCATAGCCTTCTTCCAGAGCTTTGCCGAACATGTTGAAGCTTTCCTCATGATCGCCGATGACAAAGGCCTTCTGTCCCTTTTCGAAATAATCCCTGCCGTCCATATCATCCCCCTCTGAAAGTGAAAAGAAAAAACGCGTGCGGGGCTTCCCGCCCATACTGTAGGGTCTCTCGCAAGAAACGTACCAAACATTTCTGACGGCTTATCCTTCAAAAGCGGCGAGGACTTTTCTCATATCGGCCCTGCGGTCGAAAATGCCTTGCCACAGATCGCCTTTACTCTCGAGCCGCCTGCGCATGGTACGCAAAGTAAACTTTCCGGGATCGAAGTCGGCATTGAGTTCTTCCCATTCGACCGGTGCCGATACCGGTGCTCCCGGGCGAGGTCTCAGACTGTAGACGGAGGCCATGGTCTTCCCTCTGGCATTCTGCAGGTAATCGAGATATATTCGGCCTTTGCGAACCGATGGTGAACGTTCAAGGCTGGTCAGTTCTTTATTGTGAAGATGTATATGCGTTTCGATAAGCCTCACAAAGTTCTGGACCTGTGAATAGGAATATTTCTGCTGAACCGGCACATACAAATGAAGGCCTCGCGAACCTGATGTCTTACAGTAGGCAGGCAGTCCCAATTGATCGAACAGCTTTTTGAATTCAAGGGCCAGGTACACGACTTTGCTCATTTCAACATCGATCGGGTCGAGATCGAAAATCATGAAATCGGGACGTTCGAGGTTCGGCAGCGATGAACTCCAGGGGTTTATCTCGATACATCCCAGATTAGCCATATACAGCAGGGTGTCTTCATCCTGGCACAGCAGGTATTCGATTACTTCCCCTTTGCTGTTGGCTATTTCAATGGTCTGCGCCCAGTCGGGTGCTATCTCTTTGACGTTCTTTTGAAAAAAACCGGTCTCGATAATGCCGTTGGGCGTTCGGTAAAGCGATTGAGGTCGATTTTTCAAATAGGGCAAAATCACTTTCGCTATATCCCGGTAATAGGCGATAACATCTTCTTTGGTATAACTTTCCTCCGGCCAGAATATTTTTGCAAGGTTGGTGAATTTTACGTTTGTAGTTGACATTACAGGCTCCACAGCTTGTTCAAATTGTATCTGTTCGGGATTTTTATCGGTCCTGAGTCCTACAAAACTTGCGTGGCGCATAATCCCGTCATTGGTCCAGTTGGCAAATTTTACTTCCCCGATCAATTGAGGTCTCACCCAATGGATATTTTTTTCCGAAGGTGCATTTTCAAGGTCAATTTCATCGGTTTTCAATGCATCCAGCTTTTGCATGATGTCCTGCATCGTCTCTTCATTAAAACCTGTCCCCACCCGGCCGGTATACACCAGTGATCCGGCCTCATACACCGCGCACAGCAGCGAGCTGAAATGTCTTCCCGGTTTTTCGGAAGAAATGTAACCACAAATGAGCATCTCCTGGCGGTAGCCGGTTTTAACCTTCAGCCAGTCTTTCGAGCGGTTTCCGGGGAAATACCTACTCGCGCCACGCTTGGCGATCATTCCTTCGAGCCGCTTTTTCCTGACCTCATCAAAAAAAACGATTCCATCGTTTTCGGCATACTCGTGAAAGTGAACATGCGCAGGGGGATCGGCAAGCAGCACGTTCAGCAGCCTTTTTCGTTCTATGAGCGGCACCATCTTTAAATCGTGGCCGTTGAGCCAGACTATATCAAAGACATAATAATGAAGATTATCCTGCCGGAGAGTGCTGTTCTGCAGTTTCTGGAAATCGGTGCTTTCCCCACCCTTGTGGCACACTTCTCCATCAATGATAAAATCAGCGTTCAGCCTGGACAACTCATTGGCGATGGTTGAATAGGTATGGGTGAAAGAGTTTCCGTTGCGGGAGAAAAGATCTGCCTGCTCGCCGTTTTTGGCCGCGATCACCCGGTAGCCATCCAGTTTCAACTCGTACAGCCAGTCGCTTTTCGAAAAAGGCCGATCGGTCAACGAAGCCAGCATCGGTTGAATATATCCAGGGAAATCCAACCTTGGCGCCGATGCTGTTCTGCCGGGGATTTCCGATAATTTCTTTTCCCCCTGATTGTCAATGTCTCCCCGGGTATCGGTCCCTGCTATTTCTTCTATGCTGCGCCCGGTAAGAGCGCTTTTATCTTCAAATGCACTTTCCTCGGCATCATGTCCGGCTTTCATGAAAAACCATTCATTGTTTGCACTGCCTTTCCGCTCGACCAGATTGAAATAGCCTTTGAGTTTGGCCCCCTGCAGATACAGTTTCAACGCGCCTTTACGTATTTTGTGTTGCATCGCTTCAACTGTGGGAAAATTTCTGCCGTCTATGTAGTAGTAGCCGATATCCCAAACCATGACGGCGCCGGCACCGTAATTGCCTTTAGGGATAATTCCTTCAAAATGAATATAACTGAGAGGATGATCTTCTACTTTGATAGCGAGGCGTTTTATTTCCGGATCGTCGACCGGCTGTTTCGGAATGGCCCAGCTCACCAGCACATCTCCTACCTGTAAACGAAAATCGTAATGCTCTCTTCTTGCCCGGTGTTTCTGTATGACAAACCGGTTTTTTTCTTCCGGTTCGTGGACAGTGTCTTCCGGTTCGGGAGTGTCTTCAAACTTTCTCTTTTGCGCGTATTCGCTCAGTGTATCCATCTTTCTAACCGGTCATTTCGAGGCTCTTTCTCAACTGTTCCATCAGATCCTGCACCGCCGATTCCTGTGCTGCAATTTCCGGCGTACTGATTTCTTTGTTTTCTTTTTTGGCTTGTATCGTTTCCATGAGTTTTTCCTGATAAGTGTCCTTATACTTATCCGGTTGAAATGAAGTGGACATGCCTCCAATGATTTTGACAGCCATGTCGAGTTCTTCCTGTGACGGACTGGTATCGGGGATGTTCAGCTCATCGGGTTCCCGCAACTCGTCATGGAACCTCATCTGGGTAAGATACAGCACTTTCTCATCGGCCATGAGCAGGGCGAGATGCTCGCGGTTGCGCATGACAAACTTCGATAATCCTGCCATTTTCGTTTCATGAATGGCTCTTCGTAAAAGATTATAAGTCTTCCCCGCTCCTTTTTCAGGTTCCAGCAGGTAAGGTTTTTCAAAATATCGCGGATTTATTTCCTCGGATCTGACAAACTCCCGGATGTCGATGCTGTCGCTTTTGCCCTGGCCGGCTCTCTTGAAATCCTCGTCGTTCAAAATTACATAGTAGTTGTCTATCTGGTGACCTTTGACGATATCGTTCCACGGGACTTCCCTGCCATCTTCCTGACAAACCCGGGTGTACTTGATCGGGCATTGATCTCCTTTCCGCAACATCTTGAGATCGATATCGTGCCTTGAAGCGCCGCTGTATAGCTTTACCGGGATATACACCAGGCCGAAACTGATCCCGCCTTTCCAGATTGCTCTCGGCATCGTGTTCTCTGCTCCATAAAAAAATTCAAATTTTAGACTATTACCGCTATATCCACATTCCCCTGTTTATGAATGACATTTATCCCCACGTCATGGGTGTGCCGGCGCAGGGAAAGATCAAGGAGACCGTTGCCGACCTGCATGTTGGAAATTCGGACATATTCTATATAATCGGGTAAATGCGGATGATGAAACTGCACTTGCGGCTTTTCTGAAGAAAAGGTGAGCCCCAGGCACGCCTGCAAGAGATAAAACACCGTTCCGCTCGCCCAGGCCTGCGGGGAACAGGCGACCGGATATGCCGTAGGGCCCTGACCGGGCTGTTTGGGAAAACCACAGAATAATTCCGGTAACCGGTGCAGATCGAACATGTCTGCCGCATTGAACAATCCGTTAAAGAGCTTGATCGCCTCGTTTTTAAAAAAATACCTGGCAAAGCCCATCGCCGTGATGCTGTTGTCATGGGGCCATATCGTGCCGTTATGGTACGACATGGGATTATAACGATTTTCTTTAGTGGCAATAGTCCTTATGCCCCAGCCTGAGTACGAATCGCTGTTCATCAGGGTGTTGCAGGCTTTGCGTGCATATTCCGGCGTGGCGATACCACTGTAAAGAAGGTGGCCGACGTTCGATGAACACACCCGGCAGAGATTTTTATTGCCGTCGAGGGCAAGCGCATAGGTTTGCAGATCGTCACACCAGAAGACTTCGTTGAACCTTTTTTTCAACTCGGCAGCCTGGGCGGTGAGGAGCTTCGCCAGGGCGGAATCCCCGACCAGGTTGGCAAGTGTAGCTCCGGCAAGCTTGGCCTGGTAGGCATACCCCTGAACCTCACAGAGGGCGATCGGGCCGTCGGCTATCCTGCCGTCGGCGTGAAAAACGGAATCGTTGGAATCTTTCCATCCTTGTTGAAGAATGCCTCTGCTGCTTTTATGGGCATATTCGATAAAACCATCGCCGTCCACATCGCCATAGGTGTCGAGCCAGGCCAAGGCTTTGGTAATATTCGGCCATATCTGCTTGATAAAATCGGCATCTCCGGTCCGCTCGAAATAGGCGTCGGCGAGAATGATATAGAGTGGCGTCGAGTCGACGCTGCCGTAGTAATTCCTGAAGGGAATTTCATCGAGGGCTGCCATCTCCCCGGTTCTCGTTTCGTGAAGAATTTTTCCCGGCTCCGCATCCTGTTCGTAATTAATTTCCTGAGCCTGCTTGTCCGACAGAAAGCCGAGGACGCCACGGGCCAGATGAGGATCGATCCACAGGCACTGCAGCGCCGTGATTATCCCGTCCCGGCCGAAAGGTGTACTGAACCATGGTACACCGGCAAAGGGATATCGCCCGAATCTGGTCGTCGATGTCAACATCCTGAGATCGGTGAACGATCTCGAAAGCCATTCATTGACCTGTTGATGGGAGGTCGATATTTCCGTAGTCTTTTCCCTCTGACGCAGAAATTCCCTTTTGTTCCTGTCCAACGCCTGGGTATAGTCCAGCCTGAGCACCGGGATGTCGTCGTATTGACAGGATATAGTAATGAAGAGTTCTTTTTCCTGGCGCACATGAAGTACAAAAGAATAGTCTACCGTGCCGTTGTCAATGGTGCTTGGGGGTGGCGAAAAATCTATGGCGGTTACGCGATTGACCTCATCGAGGCCCCGATAGCCGAGCCTGATGGAAGAATCGGTGGTGGTCGGGGCCTGGAGGTGACCTCTCTTTTCCCTCGTTGTGCCGCGTACCTCGAAAATATCCAGAAAATCGGCACCGAAGGTGAACCTGAGGGTCAGTTCGACATCCTCGCGGCCATAGTTGACTATGCGGAAATGTTCGTGACATTTCATTTCGGTCAGTAATTTCGAACGAAAGACGTGGACGGTACCCATCTTAATCACCGGCTTGCCGTTGTCGAACAGATCCGGAATGGTAAAATCAACGGCGAGCAGGAGATTATCCTTGGCGACGGAAGAATTCAGCAGCAATGGCCTTCTGCCGTTTATGGTAAATTCGAGGGAACTCAAATATCGGGTGCCGGCATGGTACAAACCCTGTTCGCCCAGCCCGATCTGCTGGATATTGCCGTGAGGATCGAAGAGTCCGAAGGTCTCCTCGGCTTTCAGTACCCTGGTCCGGTCATTAACTGTTGGTGAGGTTGCCAGAATATACCATTTGTCGTCTATCTGAATAACGTCTTCCATAATTCGACTCTCCGTTTTCATAGGTGAAGTCATTTTTTTCTTGAGCAGCAAGGAGATTCCGATACACGTTGAGATACTCCTCCGCCATCCTCCTGGAACTGAAGCGTTCTTCGAAAACCCTGCGGCAGTTCGATCTGTCGATCGATTGGATTTTTTGAGCCGCCGCCACCGCTTCACTGGCGTTGTCAACGATAAAGCCGGTCACTCCGTGCTGGATGATTTCCGGAACGGAACCTCTCGGAAAAGCAATCACCGGTGTTCCGCAGGCCATGGCCTCAATCATCACAAGGCCAAATGGTTCCGGCCACTCTATAGGAAAAAGCAGGGCGCTGGCGTTCCCCAGGAAGTGGTTCTTTTCCCTTTCGCCGATTTCCCCGATAAAGTTGATAAGGGGTTCATCCAGAAATTTTTTGATGTGCCGGTTGAAATAATCCTCATTCACCGGGTCGACCTTGGCCGCTATCCGTAGTTCCGTGCCGAGTGCCAGGGCGATTTGAATTGCCGTTTCTATCCCTTTTTCAGGCGAAATGCGGCCGAGGAAGGCGAAGTAGTTACCGGGGGCGGCATGAAAGCTCAGCATCTGTTCGGGAAGGCCGTGGTAGACCGTTGCATGCCAGTTGGGCTGCGGCAGCGGCTTCCTTTGCGAATTCGAGATGGAAATAATCGGTAACTCGGAGAATTCATCATAGATATATTGCAGATCATAAAGGTCCTGTCTGCCGTGCAGGGTGGTTATATGCGGCGTTCTCGCGAGGCGGGCCAGGGGGAAATGAAGGTGGTCTATATGAAAATGAATAATATCAAAAAGATGGGCTTCATTGAAGACTCGGTTCACCATCAGGAGATGCTGCACCAGGTGGTCCCGTGGAACTTTGCTGAGCCGGAGCGCCTGATCACACATTGGTCGCAATTTGGCATTGGTCCGGGAATCGCCGCTTGCAAAAAGTGTGACATCATGACCAAGGCTGACGAGCTCTTCTGTAAGATACGAAACGACCCGCTCGGTACCGCCATATAATTGAGGCGGGACACTTTCAAATAGTGGAGCAACCTGCGCGATTTTCATTACTTGACTCCCTTGCAAAACTTGTGTCGAATAAATAGTCAACATCAGCCAATGGAGTATCCGGTGATGTAAAATATGTCGTGTGATACACAATTGGTTGTTAAATTGCCGATGTCAAGAGCGGCCGCTGGCCCTGGAAATATGGGTATTGGCGGAGGATATGCGGAGTTTTGCCTGTCATTTCAAGGGAGATGATGAGCTTTTTTGCACGTGACAGGAATCAACCGGTCGAAGCTAATTGAAGATCAAGGCTGGGTAAGTCTTGGTTTTTCGGGAACGAGTGAGAGGAGAGATCAACGATGAAGAGCTACAGAAAAGAGTTGTACATGGAAGTGCCCACAAGAAGAGCTTTTGTGAACATTACCCCTCAGGTTCAAAAATGTCTGCAGGACAGCGGCATCTCGGAGGGAATCCTTTTGTGCAATGCCATGCACATCACCGCATCTGTTTTTATCAATGACGATGAGTCCGGGCTGCATCATGATTATGACGTGTGGCTGGAGAAACTGGCACCCCATGCACCTGTCGAACAGTATCGCCATAATGGCTATGAAGACAATGCCGACGCGCACATGAAGCGCCAGATTATGGGAAGGGAAGTGGTCGTTGCCGTTACCGGAGGCAAACTCGATTTCGGCACCTGGGAGCAGATTTTTTACGGAGAATTCGACGGACGCCGGAAGAAAAGGGTGCTGGTAAAGATAATAGGCGAATAGCATTTGAAAACTTCTTCGTTTCCGTATGGGTTTCAGATCCGGATACAGAGTGTTTCATCCGGAAATAGGTTCATCACCTGAGTTCCTAATCCTGACAATTGCTTATTTTAAAGAAAGTAAGACGGATCTCAATGTCAAGAAGGAACGTATGCCGAATAGAAACGTAGCAACGCACTCACAACTCTCCTCATTTCTGCCTTGGTTTCACGGCCTGTATTATTTGATCAGCGGCGTGTGGCCATTGTTGAATATCGAAAGCTTTCAACTTGTGACCGGTCCCAAAACAGACCTCTGGCTGGTAAAAACAGTTGGTGTGCTGTTGATGGTCACCGGTTTTGTTCTGGCTCTGGCGGCGTATCGCCGCCGGGTCAGTCTGGAAATAGTGGTACTGGCTATCGGCAATGCGTTTGCACTTACAATGGTTGAATTGGTCTATTGGTCCGATGGAACCATTTCAGCGGTTTATCTGCTGGATGCTGTCATAGAAGTTGTGTTGATCATCGGTTGGCTGATTTTGTGGCAGCGAATGAGAAAAATCGATAGCGATAACGATAGAGATAGCGAAAAGTACGCTTAAATCGGATGAACCAGAATATATACCTCCGGCCGGAGTCGCGCCGGCACCTTTCCTGACAATCCTGCCAATACATGAAACACCCCACTTCCAATTACTCTTTTTACAGTTATAGTTTTTATAAGTTCAGGGAAATATAGGCAGGCTGCTGGCTGCAAGGCAATTGCGCCTTCCGGCAGGAATTCTGAAAAGGAGGAAATCCTATGGACATTCTGAGAATCATTCTGGCTATAATAATTCCTCCCCTCGGGGTTTTTCTCCAGGTGGGATTCGGCAAGCATTTCTGGATAAACATCATCTTAACCCTCCTTGGCTATATTCCAGGCATTATCCATGCCGTGTGGGTGATCGCGAAATATTAACCAATGTCACAGTCTTCAGGTCATGTATTCTAAAAGTCGTTTATCGAGAGTAGGGATTTGGGGTGGTGGCGCAATCGTTTTTGCGCTGCTGGTGGTTTATCTCGGCTCATTTCTGATTGAAGGGCCGCTCCGGCGACAAATGGAGGGCCAGATAAACCGGTCCCTGAAAGGGTATACGGTAAATCTGCAGGAACTCGACTTCCACCCCGTCGGTCTTGCCGTAACTCTCAAAGATCTTGTCATCCGGCAGGATGCCTATCCGGACCCTCCCGTTGCACACTTTCCTCTGCTTCATGCCCACGTGCACTGGCGGGCCATTCTCTCGGGCAGGCTGGTAGCCGAGTTCGATCTGGAAAACCCCCGCATTCATATTAATCTTGAACAGCTTCGGGCCGAGGCAAAAAGCGAGGTACCGGTTGAAGAACGTGGCTGGCAGGAAGCCGCTTTGGCGATTTACCCGCTGAAAATCAATCGGCTGACAATCAACGATGGCGATTTTGAATATATCGATGAAGATCCCGATCGCCCCCTTCATCTCGATCGGATTAACCTGAAGGCCCAAAACATTCGAAATGTAGAATCCCCTGAACGGACATATCCTTCTCCATTTGAGTTTGAAGGGAGAGTCTTTGAAACCGGTCGAGCAAAAATGACGGGGAATGCCAATTTTCTGGCCGAACCGCATGTCGGGGTAGAGGCTGAGCTTGAGGCGAGGGAAGTCTCTCTCGACTACTTTCGGCCGGTCTTGTCCCGCTATAATTTTTATCTGGGCGAGGGTGTTTTTTCCGCTGCCGGAAAGATTGAATATGCTCCGGAAATTAAAATCGCCCACCTCCGAACTCTGCGAGCGGATAACCTTGCTATGGATTATGTCCATTCCGCCAGGACAGCTGCTAAAGAGGAAGAAAGAGTGGAAAAAACCGCGGAGGCCGCCCGGGAGGTCAGCAATGAGCCGGGACTTCTCCTCAGAATCGACGACCTGCGTCTGACGGGCCGGCTTGGCATGGTAAATGAGGCAACCGACCCTCCCTACCGGCTCTTTCTGGATTCCATGGATTTCCAGCTTGTCAACTTGTCCAACCAGTTCAGCCACGGCGAGGCCCTGGCCCGGCTGCAGGGGAATTTCATGGGAAGCGGGCAGACATTGGCAACGGCAACCTTTCGGCCGGAGAAGAGTGGACCGGATTTTGATTTGAACGTAAAAATCGAGGGCACCCAGCTCAAGTCCATGAACGACCTGCTGCGGGTGTACGGTAATTTTGATGTAGTGGCCGGCAGTTTTTCCCTGTATTCCGAAATCAGAGTGAAAAACGACGAGATCGACGGATACTTAAAGCCCCATTTTCAGGACATGGATGTGTACGACCGTCGCCAGGATGAAGAGAAGGATATTTTCCGAAAGATGTACGAAGGACTTGTCGGAGGCATCATGAACCTGTTGAAAAACGAACCGCGGGAAGAAGTGGCCACCCGCGCCGATCTTTCCGGAGAAGTGGAAGACCCGGAAGCCAGTACCTGGCAGATAATTGTCAGGCTCGTCCAGAACGCCTTCATTAAGGCCATCCTTCCCGGATTCGAACGGGAAGCCTCCCCCAAAAACGAAGATTGAATTCGGTACCATCATCTTGTTTCCCCAGGCTGCCTATGACATTGACATACTTTTTCGAACAGCTTGACAACTATAATGGACCCCATTATAATGTAACCCATGATAAGGACCTTTAAGTCTGCCGGTACCGAGGATATTTTCGATGGTATGGCATCTCGAGAAGCTCGAAGATGCTGTCCTCAATCTATTTGGCCGGTTGCTCGCCGAAAGTTGGATCAAATTAACCGGGTTCGAGAGATCAATGACCTTAATGTGCCTCCAGGTAATCGACTGGAGCGCTTGCAAGGCGACCGGCAGAATCAATACAGTATCCGCATTAACCAACAATACCGAATTTGCTTTAAATGGGAGGAAGGCCATGCCTGCGAGATCGAAATCACAGATTACCACTGATGGTGGACGGCGGCTGCCTCGTAATCGCCCCCCGACACATCCGGGAGAAATGCTTTTGGAAGAATTTGTCAAGCCACTTGACCTTACACAAACAGAACTTGCTCGTCTTCTGGACGTTTCCTACCCTCGTCTGAACGAAATTATCAAAGGCAGGCGTTCGGTAACTCCGGATACTGCATTGCGTCTGGCTCGTGTTTTGGGTATGTCTGCAGATTTCTGGCTAGGTTTGCAACAGGATTGGGATCTTTGGAAGGCCATGAACAGCCCTGAAGCAAAACAGATTAATCGATTGAAGCCGCTTTCCAGAGATCAGAATTCTTTTGCATAGAACATTGAAGACGAGCAAGACGAGCTAATGACCGTTGAGGTACAACCACGCTTGTTGTCACGCTACGGATTTCCATTATGCCGGGATTCGTGCCAAATTGGAAGCGGCTGGTACTCCCATAGGCCCCAATGACTTGCTCATTGCGGCCCACGCCCGGTCACTCGACCTGATCTTCGTTTCCGCGAATGCCAGAGAATTTTCCCGCGTTCCGGGGTTATCAGTGGAGAACTGGCTCGAATAGACATACCCGGTTTCCTTCACCAGAACCGAATGTCAAAAAGCGATAATGTGACACTGACGATTTCATGTTAAGCGGGTCTGATATCGAGAAAGAGAAGTACTTCGGCTTTTTGCTGCTCAGCCGTGAATGGCGGCATTGTCAATATTCAGTGCGGCTTCTTTCAACACTTCGGAAAGAGTCGGGTGTGAATGGAAGGCGCGGGCAAGATCTTCGCTGCTGGCCGAAAATTCCATCGCCACAACCGCCTCGGCGAGCAGGTCGCCCGCCTGCGGCCCGATTATATGAACCCCCAGGATTCGGTCCGAGTCCCGGTGGGCGATGATCTTGATCAGCCCTTCGGTATCGCCCAGAGCGAGCGCCCGGCCATTGGCCTTGAAGTAAAAAATTCCGGTTTTTACCGGCACTCCTTCTTCCTTGAGAGATTCTTCGGTCCGCCCGACAGATGCCATCTCCGGATGGGTGTAGACGATACTGGGCACAGCCTGGTAATTGACATGGCCATAGCCGGTGAACAATTGTTCGACACAGGCCACCCCTTCTTCCGAGGCCTTGTGGGCAAGCATGGCGCCGCCGATCACATCGCCGATTGCATACACTCCCGGAAGCGAAGTCTGCCAGTGGGAGTCCACCTCGATGAATCCTCGCCTGTCGGTTTTACCGCCAAGCTCCTTGAACCCCAGCCCCTCGGTGCAGGGAGTACGGCCAATGGCGACAAGGACTTTCTCGGCTATAATCGGTTCCCTGCCGGAAATGGCTACCCGGCATCCTTCTCCCGTCCGCTCGACGCCTTCAATCTTTGACCCGAGGAGAAACTTCATTCCCTGCTTTTTCAAGAGTCGCAGCGCCTGTTTCGAGATATCCCTGTCGGCTGTCGGCAGTACCCGGTCAAGATACTCCACCACCGTTACCTCCGCACCAAGGCGCTGCCATACCGACCCCATTTCCAGGCCGACGGCCCCGGCCCCGATCACCACCAGGTGTCTGGGCACCGCGGCAAAAGCCAGTGCTTCGGTGCTGGAAATCACGTGGGTGCCGTCCAGCTCTACTCCGGGAAGAGCGGCGGCCTTGCTGCCCGTGGCGATGAGCACAGCCTTGGTGCGTACGTTCAGTTTGTTTTCGCCTGTTATCTCGACGCCTTTATTGTCCAGGATGCGGGCCGTACCGTAAAACCGATCGATCCTGTTTTTCTTGAAAAGGAAATCTATTCCGGCGGTAAGGTTCTTGACGATGGCATCCTTCCGCGCCATCATTGCCGCCAGGTCAAGGGAAATATTGCCAACCCTGATGCCGTGGACCTCCATCGCGGTTCTGCATTCATGGTATTTATGCGATGATTCGAGCAGCGCTTTGCTCGGGATGCAGCCGACGTTCAGGCAAACGCCGCCGAGAGTACTGTGTTTTTCCACACAGGCAACTTTTTTCCCCAGCTGGGCGGCGCGGATGGCGGCAACATATCCGCCGGGGCCGGAGCCGATCACCAGCAGATCGTATTGTCCTTTTTCGTTCTCGCTCATGCCTGCAGCCATTATCAGATCTCCAGGAGTAATTTTTGCGGTTGCTCTATCCGCTCCTTGATACTTTTCAGAAAACTCACGGCTTCACGGCCGTCGATAATGCGGTGATCGTAGGAGAGGGCCAGATACATCACCGGGCGGATCTGCACCAGGCCGTCTACGGCCACAGGCCGATCCTTGATCGCGTGAAGTCCGAGAATGGCGCTCTGCGGCGGATTGACAATGGGCGTCGACAGCATCGACCCGTATACCCCGCCATTACTGATGGTGAATGTGCCGCCTCGCAGTTCCTCAGGCGACAGGGTATTGTCTTTTGCCTTCCGGCCGAAGTCGGCGATCTGCTGCTCGATCCGGGCGAAATTCAGCCCTTCGGCCTGACGGATGACCGGCACCACGAGTCCCTTGCCGCCGCCGATCGCCACCCCGATATCGCAGTTGTCCCGATAAACGATATCATCCCCGTCGATCCGCGCATTCACCAGGGGAAAATCCCTGAGACCGGCTACAGCCGCCTTGACGAAAAACGACATGAAGCCCAGCCGCACCCCGTATTTTTCGGCAAATGGGGGGCCAAGGGTGGTTCGCAGCTTTTTAACCTCCGACATGTCCGCTTCGTTGAAGGTCGTCAACATCGCCATGCTCTGGGTGGCTTGCAGCAACCGCGCGGCGATGGTACGGCGGAGCAGGCTCATGTGGACGCGGCGCTCTTTGGCGGGCTCTTCAAGCGGTGGCGCCGGCTGAGGCGAGGGGTGCCGCTCTTCAGCCGGCGGCGGTGCCTCTTTTTCCGCAGCGCGCACGGCATCCTCTTTCAAGACACGGCCTCCCGGCCCTGTCGGGGTAACCTGGTCCGCAGGGATTTGCTCCTGAGCCATCACCCGGGCGGCCGACGGCATAACCTTTGCCACCGGGCTTTCGGTTATGTCGTCCGGTTGTATCGTCGGCTCCTCGGGCTTTTCATATTCCCGGGTGCCGGGTCGTTCGGTCTCGATCCGGCCGATGATCTCGCCAATCCGTGCGGTTTCCCCCTGATGCCTGACAATCTCAACCAGAGTGCCTTCCTGGGCGGCCGGGAGTTCCAGGGTGGCCTTTTCGGACTCGATGGCGACCAGCGAATCGTCCAGGTGCACCGTGTCGCCTACCTGGACCAGCCACTCACCGATCTCGACTTCGGTAATCGATTCCCCCAGGTCGGGTACTCTGATATCGATAATCATCCTTTCCTCCCGCTCTTGAATGCTTGGTTTATCAGCAGTGTCTGCTCGAGTTTATGACTGGCGGCCGATCCGGTGGCCGGTGTAGCCGACTCGGGACGACCCACTTTATTAAAGGTCCAGCGTCGCTTGAGGAGGTCTCCGAACCTGAGGCGAATAAACGGATAGGCCCCCATGTTGAGGGGTTCCTCCTGCACCCAGGTCAATGGAATCCCTTCAGGATACCGGTCGAGTGCCGAAATCAGGGCTTCAGCCGGCAGGGGATAGAGCTGCTCGAGGCGGACAATGGCGACATTGGTCAGATCCCGAGCCTGCCGACCGCTCAATAAATCGTAATAGACCTTTCCCGTACAGAGGATGATGTGGCGGACATTTTCCGGCACTACATCCTCATCGGCAATGATTTTGCGAAAAGTCCCGGTGGTGAGGCCGGCAAGCGAAGAAACCGCATCGGGATGCCGCAGGAGACTTTTCGGCGACATGACGATCAGCGGTTTGCGTATTTTGCGCATGACCTGGCGTCGCAGGAGGTGGAAAATCTGCGCCGGTTCAGTCGGCGAGACCACCTGGTAATTGTCCGTTGCCGCCATGGCCAGAAAGCGCTCGAGGCGGGCGCTGGCATGTTCCGGCCCGGTGCCTTCCAGACCGTGGGGCAACAGCAGGACCAGGCCCGAAAGCAGATTCCATTTGGTCTCGGCGGAGGCGATAAACTGATCGATATAGACCTGCGCCGCATTGGCAAAATCGCCAAACTGCGCTTCCCATATCACCAGGGATTCCGGAAACGCCGTGCTGTACCCGTACTCAAAACCGAGCACAGCTCCTTCGGTGAGCGGACTGTTGACGATATCGATCCGGCCCTGCGGTTTGCCGATACTGGCGAGCGGCATATACATGGCTCCGTTCGCCGTGTCGTGGAGGACGCTGTGACGATGGCTGAAGGTGCCCCGCTGGCTATCCTGACCGCATAATCGCACAGGCACCTGCTCACTGACGAGAGATGCATAGGCTAAAATCTCGGCGGCACCCCAGTCGAGGGGGATTTGACCGGCGAACATCCGCTCCCGCGTGGTCAGCAATTTGCCGATTTTAGGATTAACCTTGAATTCCGGCGGATGGGCGGTAAGCAAGGTGCCGAGACGTTGCAGGGTGTCGACGGCGACCCCCGTCACGACCTCCGGCACCTGATCGTCGGGACCGCCGACATAGGGTCCATGGGAGGGCATGAACAGACCCGATCGTTTCGAAACCCCTTCTTTATCGGCCGCGAGCTTGCTGTACTGTTCTTCCAGGTACTGCTCGCGGGAGAGCCGGATTCCTTCCGCTTCCTCCTGGGTCAGCTGGCCGAGAGACAGCAGATGCTCGGTGTACTGCTTCATCACCGTGGGCCGGCTGTCGATCTGCCGGTACATGAGGGGTTGAGTGAATCTTGGTTCGTCGCCTTCGTTGTGGCCCCGGCGGCGATAGCAGTACATATCCAGGACCACATCGCGTTTATATTCCTGGCGAAAATCCAGCGCCAGATCGAGACACTGGGCCACCGCCTGGGGAATCTCGCCGTTCACATGAAAAATCGGCGACTGGAGCATCTTGACGACATCGCTGGCATAGGTCGTGGAACGGCCTTCCGACGGCAAGGTTGTGAAGCCGATCTGGTTGTTGACCACCACATGCAGGGTCCCGCCGACGGTAAAGCCGGCAAGACCGCTCAGATTCAGGGTTTCCTGAACGATACCTTCCCCGGCAAAGGCGGCATCCCCGTGGATGAGGATCAACAGCCCTCTTTGCGGAGTATCGTAGCCCTGCTTGACCTGGCGTGCCTTCAACGCCCCTTGCGCTACCGGGCCGACGAATTCCAGATGACTGGGGTTGAACGAGAGGTCGAGAATAACTTTTTTGTTTTCGTCGGTAGTCCAGACGCGATGGTAACCTTTATGATATTTTACATCTCCGCGGCCGATATTGAGTTCGGCATCCGCATCCTGAAATTCGCTGAAGATCCTCTGGGAATCTTTCCCCATGATATTTGCCAGGACATTGAGCCGTCCGCGATGGGGCATGCCGATGACAATATTGTCCACCCCCTGGGCGGCGGCTTTTTCAATGGCCTGAGCGAGAAGCGGAATGAGGGTTTCCGCCCCTTCCAGCGAAAACGATTTGGCTCCGACAAATTTTTTCTGAATGAACTGCTCAAAGACCACCGCATCGGTCAATCGCTCTAGAATGCCGACCTGTTGTCTTTTGCTGAGGGCAATGGTGTTTCTCGATTTTTCCATCCGGTCCTGCAGCCATTCCCGTTCGTTGAGGGAATCGATATGCATGAACTGGACGCCGATAAACCCGGTGTAGGTCTCTTTCAGGGTCTGAATGATCTCGCGCAGGGGCATGGCCTGTTGGCCGGAGATATGGCCGAAGTTGAACAGCAGATCAAGATCTTCTTCAGCCATTCCATAATATTTCGGATCCAGTTCAGGCAGCGATGTCCGGGGATTCCCCAGCGGATTGACCTTGGCCAGCAGGTGTCCTCGCACCCGGTAGTTACGCACCAGAAGGCTTACATTGTACTGCAGAAACGACATTGCTTCGGCCCGGCCGCATCCGGCACATACTTTCCCGCCGGGGCCAAAGCCTTGGCGCAGCTGTTCTCTGCCCAGAAGAAGATTGGGGGGGCTTAGGAGTGTTGAAGATTCGGCCTGCCTGAGTCCATCGAAATAGAGCCGCCATTCAGGCGACACGGCCAGGGGATCCTGTTGGTACAGTTGCCAAATTTCTTCAATGTAGTCGATACTCTCGATAGGTGGAGGCTCAAGCTGCATTGTCGCTCCTTTTTCTCGATTTTTCTTCATTTCACTGCACCCTCCCTGACTTTTCAGGGGCTATTTTCGATTTCCCTGACGGATCCCATGTGCTGGTGAGCGGTTGCAGTATCTTAACAAAAGATTGTCCGGATGAGCAAGGAAATGCTGCATTGAAGTGATAGAATATCAGGACGGTCAGGTATTAAAAGTGATTCGTGGCGGGCTGTTTCCCGCGCAACTCTTGGTGGGGAAGCATTTTACCGATTGCTCAGAGAACAACCCGCCGATGCAGCGGGCTGTTCTCGTTTTATAAAAGAAAGAGCAGGAAGAAGCTGCTCCCCCGCATCAATAGAATGGATTGGCAAAGTAATTTTTCCCGTCAAAGCTGGTAAAAAATACCTGAGGTGGCTTTGGCAGTCCGGCAATCTTCCACGCTTTCATCGGATCGACAAATTCCTCCGTTATACAATTGGAGGATGCACCGATCTTTTTACAAACGTATCTGAGTATGGGAAAGGAATGATTTTTTTGAAAGTATTCCCTCAGAAAGTTGAGGATCGACAGCTTTGATTTGCTCAAAGGCTCAAGACCTTCTCGTTCGGCGAGTGCGGCTGCAATCTCTTCGTTCCATTCATCAGGCCGGGTAAGAAAACCATCCGGATCTACTTCTATTCTGCTGTTACCTATCTGGAGTTGGGACATATCCTGCCTCCTTTAAAAATGGGTGCTTGGATCAGGCTTTATCTGATCGCACTCGGGTTGCAGAGGTTTTCGGCTTCTGCCGAAACACTGCCGCATGCATCGCATGAATATTTCATGGCATCGAGTTTATCTTCGCAGACCTGGACTGGGGGAGCACCGCAAAACTTGCTGTCGATCTCCTCGCTCGTCGGGTTGCAGAGGCTGCTGTATTCTTCTGCGGCTGCGCCACAGTTTTGACATGTATAAGACATCGTAATTCTCCTTTTATCGGGGTTAACAAACCGTCCGTTTCACAACCTGCGCATCCGGGATGGATGCCGCCGAAGGAAAACGGGTTAACCTGCTTTGAAACTAAGCGGTGTATATGAGGTTGTCAATGTGGGGGCCTGAACCGGATGCCTGCCGGGTGGACTGAAGATACAGGATAGGAGTACGGCGTTGAAGAGCTGAAAAAACTTGCGAAATATGAAGGCAGAGGGTAGTTATGATCCGATAACGAAACCAGTGATGGCCGATCATAAATGACTATAGTAATCAAGAGTAACAGGGCTAAAAGAGGTGACCGCCCGGCCTGGCCGAAGATACTGCAAAACGGGCGGCTCTATCTATCCATTTATCGCCAATGCCTAAAAAGAAAACACAATCTCCCCATCATGAAGAAAAAAAGACTTCCTCCGTAACCCCTATTTTCCCGGTTGTCGGCATAGGAGCTTCGGCTGGAGGACTGCAGGCTTTTGAAGAATTTTTCACCGCAATGCCGGAAGATTGCGGTATTGCCTTTGTCGTGGTCGCCCATCTCGATCCTTCCCATACCAGCATGCTGCCTGAGCTTATCCAGAAAAAGACCGGGATGAAAGTCTCCCAGGTTACCGAAAACATGAAGATAGTCCCGAATCGGGTGTACATCATACCGCCGAACAAGAATCTGGCTCTTTTCAACGGCACCTTGCAGCTTCTTGAAGTTATACAGCCCCGCGGCGCCAACCGGCCGATCGACTCCTTTTTTCGTTCGCTCGCCAAGGATCAGGGCAAAAAGGCCATAGGCATCATCCTTTCCGGTACCGGGACGGACGGCACCATGGGGATACGAGCCATAAAGGGCGAAGCCGGCATGGTGATGGTGCAGGATCCTAAAATGGCAAAATACGACGGAATGCCGCGAAGCGCCATGGCTTCCGGAATGGTCGACTATGTCCTGCCGGCGGGCAGGCTGCCGGAACAACTCAGCAGATATGTCCGGCGGCGGCTCCAGAAGGAAGATGGATTGACTCGAACCGGTGATGAGAAAATGGCCGGCGCTCTGCAGAAGATCTATGCTCTTCTTCGTGCCGCCACCGACCATGATTTTTCTCAATACAAAAAGAATACAATCTGTCGCCGCATCGAACGAAGGATGAGCATTCAGCAGATCGACAATATCGACGATTATGTCCGCTATCTGCAGGAATCAGAGATGGAGATCAATGTCCTGTTCAAGGAGTTGTTGATCGGCGTTACCGGTTTCTTCCGGGACGTTGTCCCTTTTGAATTGCTGAAAGAAAAGTATCTGCCGGACTTGCTGAAGGATAAACCGGACGATTACCAGGTCAGGGTCTGGGTGGTCGGCTGCAGCAGCGGCGAAGAGGCATACAGCATTGCCATCGTTCTTCGGGAATGCATGGAGGCAATGGGCCGCCGCTTCACGGTGCAGATCTTCGGTACCGATCTCGATGGGGATGCAATCGACACTGCCAGGGCGGGAAGGTATCCTGAATCAATTGCCGCCGATCTCACCCCGGAGCGATTGGCGAAGTTTTTCGTGCGCGACGGCTCGCACTACCGGGTCGCCAAGGACGTCAGGGAAATGGCGGTGTTCGCCCCGCAAAACGTTATTAAACACCCTCCGTTTACCAAGCTTGACCTGCTCTGCTGCCGCAACCTGCTTATCTATTTCGGGCCCAAGCTCCAGCAGAGATTGCTGCCGGTATTCCACTACAGTCTGAAACCGGACGGTCTCCTCCTGCTCGGGTCTTCGGAAACCATCGGTCACACCATGGACCTGTTCACTGTGCTCGACAGAAAATGGAAGATATACAAACGGTTGCCGACGGCAGGAGCTGCTCACCCGGTATTGCATCTGCCGGGTTTTGAAGCGGTCGCCGAGATATCGGATGAAGGGGCTGCCCTATCTCCCGAGCAGGCCAGGGAGGCCGGCATGTTAAAACTCCTGAAAACAATCCTCGCCTTCAGCGATATGCCTCCCTGTGTGATTATCGACGATGCGGCAAACATCATCTATGTCCACGGCCGGACCGGACGCTATCTCGAACCAGCCGAGGGCGAAGCCACCACCAATATTTTGCGGATGGCCAGACCGGAATTACGCATGGCACTGATCAGTGCTTTCCGTAAAATGGCGACCAAGCGGCGTGAAGTCATCATCAGACAACGGCTCGAAGAGAGCGGCGGTTATTTTGAGATGGATCTTGTCGCTCGGCCGTTGCCCGATCTTCAGACCGGTCACCGCGGCTTGATCATGGTTATATTCGATGAAATTGCGGTGACCAGGGAAAAAGCCCCGGATCTTTCATCACAGGAACAGCCTGACAAGAGCGATGAAGTGCGAAGGCTTGAGGACGATCTCCGCTACACCAGGGAAAACCTGCACATTACCATTGAAGAACTGGAAACCTCCAACGAAGAACTGAAGTCGGCCAACGAAGAGCTCCAGTCCACCAACGAGGAACTGCAAAGCACCAATGAAGAACTGGAAGCTTCAAAAGAAGAACAGCAGTCTCTCAATGAGGAGACCATCACGGTCAATGTGGAACTGCAGAGCAGGATAGACGAACTGGTCGTCGCCAGCGACGACATCAAAAATCTGCTCGACGCCACTGAAATTGCAACTATATTTCTTGATACCGACCTGCAGGTCAGGCGCTTCACCCCGAAGGCAACCGAACTTTTTTATCTGACCTCAGCCGATATCGGCCGGCCCATAGCCCATTTTGCCACCAATCTGAAAGATGTGACCCTGGTCGAAACCGCCGGAAAAGTTCTGAACGACCTGGGGCAGCATGAGTCGGAAGTGGAAGATGAAAAGGGCAAACGATATCGCATGCGGATGCGGCCATACCGTACCCTGAGCAATGTGATAGACGGCGTGGTGGTCACCTTCGAGGACATTACCAAATATAAAGAACTGGTCGATTACGTGATAGAAAGCGAGACCCTGTGGCGCGGCCTGGTCGAGAATGCCCCGATGGGTATTTTCATCACGACCGCCGGGCGATTTGCCTATTTGAATCCAGGCGCGCTGAAGCTTTTTGCTGCCGGCTCGCAGGAAGAAATGCTGGGGATGCCGATTGTCGAACGGGTTCATCCGGATTCTTCCGACTTGCTGAACAAACAGCTCGACGCGCTCATGGCAGACAGGGAGCCGGTGGCGGCAGTTGAAGAAAAGTGGCTGCGGGTGGACGGCGCCGTGATCGAGCTGGTCCTCTCGGCTACCCCCATTTCCTACAGGAAGCAGAATGGGGCTTTAGTGTTTGTCCGGAAAAAACTGTAAGTTACCCGGACAGGGAGATAGCGCATGGAACAAGAAAAACGAAACAAAAATATCACCGAACTGCGTAAAAGTGCCCAGGTTTTTCTTGAAAAGAAAGACCCGGGTGATCTGACCGAGGAGGATGTCCGGCAGCTGGTTCATGAACTCGATACCTACCGGATCGAACTGGAGCTGCAGAATGAAGATCTTCGTAACTCTCAGGAACAGCTTGAAAAATCCTACCGACGTTATGCCGATCTCTATGAATTCGCGCCGATTGCATATATCACTGTAAGCGAGAAAGGGATGATCCTGGAAGCCAATCTGACCGCTGCCGATATGCTGGGCGTGGAACGGGGACAGCTTGTCAACCGGCTTTTTTCCGACTTCATCTTTGCCGACGACCAGGACGTGTTCTATCACCAGCGGAAAAAGCTGCTGCAAACCCGGCGGAAACAATCCTATGAACTTCGGCTGCAGCGAAACGGCGGCCAGGTCTTCCATGCCTTTATCGAAACCGTTGTCGGTTCGGAGGAGCCGGATCAGCAGGGACAGTTTCGCCTGATGGTCAACGATATCTCCCTCCGCAAACAGGCGGAGCTCGAGAGACTGCGTCTTCTGAAAGATCGCTATCGGGCTATTGTCATGGATCAGAGCGATCTGATCTGCCGGTTCGACTCCCATGGCAGGATCACCTTTGTCAACGATGCGTATTGCCGGTATTTCGGGGTCAGTCATCATGAAATACTCGGCAGCAATTTTCTGCCGAATATTCATCAGGACGACCTGCCGCTGGTGAGGGATCACTTCAAGAGTCTGACTCCGCTCGAGCCGGTTAAAACCATTGAACATCGGGTGCATATGCCGGACGGGCGGGTGTCCTGGCACCAGTGGAGCGGCCGGGCCCTTTTCGACCGGGAAGGGAATATCATCGAATGCCAGGCGGTCGGCAGAGATATTACCGAACTCAAGGAAGCAGAGGAAAAATTACATTTCGAACTGAGGTTGCGGCAGCTTTTCATGGACGCGCTGCCCTGTGCCGCCATTCTGGTGAAACACCATACGCATGAGATAGTTTCCGCCAATAAGATGGCACTTGCGGCAGGAGCGGTAACGGGAACGCGCTGCTTTGAATCCTGGGCGAAAAGAGATGATCCTTGTCACTGGTGCCTTGCCCCGAAACTCTGGGAGAGCGGCGAACCACAAAACACTCAATTCTGGAACTTCGGCAAATTTTGGGATGCCTACTGGGTGCCGGTCGATGGCGAGCTCTACCTGCAGTACGCCTTTGATATTACCGAGCAGCAAAAAAACAAGGAAGCCCTGAAAAGGGCCAAGGAAGAGTGTGAACAACAAGTGATAGAACGGACGCTTGAACTGCAGAAGTCGCACGAACAGCTGCTGCATTCGGAAAAACTCGCCGCGGTCGGCAATCTTTCCGCCTCGATCGCCCATGAGTTCAACAACCCTCTCCAGAGCGTCATGACCATTATCAAAGGGATCGGCCAGTATGCCACCCTGGATCGGAAGGAAGCTGAACTTGTCGCGCTGGCTCTCCAGGAATGCAAAAGAATGGGGAGTCTCATTGCCAATCTCCAGGACTTTCATCGCCCCACTACCGGCAAAGTCGAGCCGGTCGACCTTCATGCCGTGATTGACGCGCTTCTCCTGATGAGCAAGAAAGATTTTCATAACCGCAAAATATCTGTTGAAAAAAAGTATGCCGACAATTTCCCTGTCATTATGGCGGTTACCGATCAGCTGAAACAGGTTTTTCTCAATCTCTTCAACAATGCCGCGGACGCCTGTGAAGGCGGCGGGGCGATCACCATTTCAACCGAGAAAATCGGCAGGAAATATGTTGCCGTCCACGTAGGGGACAGCGGTGCAGGCATAGATCCTGTCAACCTTGGCCACATATTCGAGCCGTTCTTTACTACCAAACCGGCCTTGAAAGGGACAGGTCTCGGTTTATCCGTCAGTTATGGCATCATTAAAAAACACGGCGGCCATATCGAGGTGAAAAGCGAACGAGGCAAGGGTGCTCAGTTTTCCGTATTCCTTCCCATCGAGGCAATACATGACCAACACTAAATCGATACTTCTGGTCGATGACGAGGAAATCATTCTGGATTCGATCAGCTGGGTCCTGAAAAAAAACAACTTCGAAGTGACAACTGCGCAGAACGGTCAGCAGGCCATAGAAATCCTTCGGATCAGGCGCTTCGATCTGGTCGTTACCGATCTGCTTATGGCCGGGTTGGATGGGGTCGCGGTATTGAAAGCGGCAAAGAGCATCCATCCCGATATCGGCGTCATCATCCTGACCGGATATGGCGACGTGGGCTCCGCCGTCCGCACTCTGCAGCTGGGAGCGGACGATTACCTGCAGAAGCCGTGCGATGTCGACGAGCTGATGAATAAGGCCAGACGCAGTTTCGAGAAGCAGGATCTGGTTGCCAGACTGCGGGATCAAAACGAGCAGCTCAAAAGAGAAATAACGGCGCGCAAGTCGGTCGAGCTGAAGCTTGAGGAATCGCGAATCAATCTGGAGCAACAGGTGGCGGAGAGGACAGCGGCGCTGACCCATACCGTGGACGAACTGAAAACCGCCCTGGAGACCTTGCTGATACGGGAAAAAGAATTGCAGGAAAAGAACCGGGAGCTTCAGGATCTCAATACCACCCTGAGCATCATGCTCAAGAGAAGAGACCAGGAGCGCAGCGATATCAGAAAGGAAATTGCAACCGAAACGGTAGAGACGGTCTTTCCACTCCTGAAAAAAGCCCAGACCCAGGTGACCGGTTCGGCTCGGGACTATATGGAGACCGCACAGGCGAACCTGCT
The DNA here is from genome assembly GCA_000961725.1 of Desulfobulbaceae bacterium BRH_c16a. GTDB lineage: Bacteria > Desulfobacterota > Desulfobulbia > Desulfobulbales > Desulfocapsaceae > Desulforhopalus_A. The sequence continues at coordinate 23,545 of LADS01000028.1, read as the reverse complement.
GGATGTTTTTGCCAAACATCAACATGATATCATACTGATAAACGCAAAACTTGCCCCTCGGGAACTGCAGATTGTCCACTATATCAGGCAGGATAAAAGCTCGAAGGAGATCGCCGATCTTCTGGGGCTCTCGGTCAGGACGGTAGAATCCTACCGAGAAAATATCAGGAAAAAACTCCGGATAAAAAACAAGAAAAAAAATCTAAAGAAATTCCTTACTTCGCTCCTTTAATACGGTGTTTTATCACTGTATTCCTTCCGCAATTGCCGTATTGCCTTTCCCGCAGTTTTTAACCACATTCAAGGTCAGGATTTGCGCGCGCCCGGATATTTCCGGATGTCTCTTTGAAAAAAGCGACATTCCGCCTCTGTTCGAGGTGCTTTGAGATGTTTATCTACAGGCTCGATCTGCGTGAAAAGGAGCAAAAAAAGCAATTATAAAGGAGGGGGATTCCAATGCTCGATTCTATTGAAAAACCCGCCAAGCCCACCTTAAACGATAAACCTCTGAACAGTGAAAACGGTCTGCAAGGCTTGGTGGCCTATTATCAGAACCTGTTCGATAGAGAAGAAAATTTCAATTATTACAGCCCTGACGATTTCCAGAATGCCAAACGGAAGTTTGTCAAATATCTGCTCAATAATCGAGCAATGCTTTGAACAATCCTGTTTTAATCGGCGGCGATGCTGAAATGAATCGTTGAACTCAGGGGGCAGTTGCATGAAGATGATCGACGTGCAGAAAAAAGCAAAGAAACTGGGTATGAAGACCCATAAAATACATAAAGCGGATCTCATCAGAAAAATTCAGGCTGAGGAAGGTAATTTTCCATGTTTCCAGATGGAGAGTAAGTCATCCTGCGGGCAAGAAGACTGTTGTTGGCGAAAGGACTGCTTGTCCTGACACCAGACGGGGAAGAGACTGATGGAGCGATCACGTAATTGGCAGCATTAACCTTCCATGGCAAGTGAGGTACATTAATGAGAGATAAGACCGTCCTCCTGGTTGACGATGAGAAACCGATCCTGGATTCCCTCAGCAACTACCTTGAGAAAAACGATTTCAATGTAACAACGGCAATAAGCGGAGAAGCCGCTTTGGCTGCATTCCGGGCGACACCTTTCGACATGGTGATAACAGATTTGATTATGGGCGGCATCAATGGGATAGAGGTCTTGAAAGAGATTAAAAAGATCAACTTCGAGACCTGTGTACTCATTCTTACCGGGCAAGGCGATATGTCGCTCGCGATCGAAGCACTCCGTGCCGGTGCCGATGATTTCCTTCTGAAGCCATGCGATGCAGATGAATTGGTCTTGAAGATGGAACGGTTTTTCGAAAGACAGGATGCCTTCAGGAAAATAAAAATCTACGAGAAATTTTTGCCGATCTGCATGTATTGCAAAAAAATCAGAGATGACAGCGGTACCGAACCGGGGGCGGGCAAATGGCTGCGACTGGAAGAATTTCTTCGCCGGAAAAGCGGTACCGACCTTACCCATGGCTGTTGTCCGGAATGCTTTGATGAGCGCATAGGCGACTGGCTGAAATAAGATGTGCCTCTCTTCTGCAATTTTCGCGGACGCCGGGCCGGTTAGGCTGAGTCTGGGTCGCGCAGTCCAAACTCATCAATGTAGATCAAAACTCATGATTCGGGAAAATATTCAACTTCATAAGCAGACTTTAACCAGACGTATTTCAACCAGGATCAGGGCGAATGGAATAGTCGCTGTGATGGGCTGTGAAAAACCGGTAGTTGCCAGGATTAACGATATCGGGACCGGCGGAGTGTCTTTTTTGCATGTCCATGATCGGGAGATAGCCGACAGTGAAATCAAGATGGATATCCTCATCTTCGATGTGCAGAGCGATGACGAATTGTTGATCAGTCATCTTGAAGGGCAGGTGAAATCGAAAGAGCTGGTTTCCGACCCTGACAGCAAAGCGCCCGTCTGGCGATTCAGCGTGGAATTTCGAGATCTTGACGCCAGGCATCGTCAGACCTTGAGCACGTGTCTTCGTCAGGGGCTGAACGGAGGCTTAAATTCGCGGTACTCCCTGGCGAAAAAAGTCGCATGAGCATCGACGGGAATATGCTGAGTGAGTCGGTTGGAGATGCCGGGTATGTATCGGGATCGAAATCGCTATCGGGATCGGGATCGAACCTTTTATTTCGATCTCGATAGTGATCCCGATTTAGATTTGGATGATTCAGTGTTAAGCTGCAACGGTATAAGTTTTCGGATTGAACGACTGATGTGAGATTAATCGGGAAAAAAAAATGTGTTGGGGGGAGAAAAGGCTGCTTGTGCAGGGCCCGGTTATCTGCGTTCGGGGGGACGCAGATACGTCCGGTCGGCGGGCGTTACAGGATAACGCCCGCCGGTCTGGATGACCGTCGAAACGCTTTCACAAACTACAGGAGTTGCGGGAAAGAGTTTCTTCTGCCGGAGATATTCCAGGATGAACACTTACACTTCGTATCAATTCGGACCACAGGATCTTGGCGGAGGGCGGACGGTTTTCCGGCTTTGGGCACCTTCGGCAACGAGAGTCGATCTCTTTGTAGAAACGGCCGATAAGACCGGACAGCACACCATGCAGCAGGCAATGAACGGCTGGTTCTCCACCATGGTGGAGGTTGCAGCCCCCTGCCTCTACTGGTTCCGGATAGACGAAAACCAGACAGTGCCCGATCCAGCCTCACGTTTCCAGCCCCACGATGTCCATGGCCCCAGCCTCCTTGTGCCACCTTCCGGCAACAGCGGGAAGAGGCGGGATATAATTTGGCGGGGCCGCCCATGGCAGGAGACCGTCATCTATGAAATGCATGTCGGTGCTTTCACTCCCCAGGGGACCCTTGCCGCCGCCGCGGAAAAACTCGATTACCTGAAGGATCTCGGCATCACCGCGATCGAACTGATGCCTCTCGCCGATTTCCCCGGAAACCGCAACTGGGGGTATGACGGCGCCTTGCTTTTTGCTCCGGACAGCAGCTACGGCACGGCCGGCGACCTGCATCGCTTTATCGCCCTGGCCCATGCCCGCGAGCTTATGGTCTTTCTCGACGTGGTGTATAATCATTTCGGGCCGGAAGGAAACTATCTCCACGTCTATGCCGAACCCTTCTTCACCGACCGCCACAAGACGCCCTGGGGCAGTGCCATTGATTTCGAAGGACCGCAGGCGCAAGCGGTGCGGCGTTTTTTTATCGAGAATACGCTGTACTGGCTGGAAGAATATGGTTTCGACGGCCTGCGGTTCGATGCCGTTCATGCCATTTTCGACGATTCGAAGCCGCACATCCTGGAAGAGCTGGCCCGGACGGTTCAGGAGGGGCCGGGCCGCGACCGCCATATTCATCTGATGCTGGAAAACGACAACAACACCGCGGGGTATCTGCGATGGCAGACAGCCACGGGGGAAAAAAAGAACTGCTACGCGGCCCAGTGGAACGACGACATCCATCATGCCTATCATTTTCTTCTGACCGGCGAAAGTGAAGGGTATTATCAGGATTACCGAGATGCGGCCATCGATCACCTGGGGCGCTGCCTGTGCGAAGGCTTTGCCTGGCAAGGGGAAAGATCTCCTTACCGGGGCAGGCGGCCGAGGGGTGAATCCAGTGCCGATCTGATGCCGACCCGCTTCATCGCTTTTCTGCAAAACCATGATCAGACCGGCAATCGGGCGCTGGGCGAGCGGCTTGCACGTCTCACCCGACCCGAATCGCTGCGGGCGGCGACAGCCGCCCTGTTGCTCGGACCTGCCATTCCCCTGTTGTTCATGGGACAGGAATGGGCAACGTCCCGGCCATTTTTCTTTTTCTGCGATTTTCAGCCCGAACTGGCCGCCCTGGTGACAGCCGGCAGGCGCGAGGAATTTGCCGATTTCGCGCAATTCCACGACCCCCGGCAACGGCAGCGCATTCCCGATCCAAACCGGGAGGAAACATTTCAAAGGTCGATCCTCGATTGGCGGGAGGTTGAGGAGAATGAATATCGGCAGTGGCTTCTTTTTCACCGGCAACTCCTCCAGGTCCGCCGGGAGCGTGTCGTGCCGCTGCTGGATAAGATCGTCGCCGGGAAGGCGTCTTACCGCAGACTGGGGAGTCACAGCCTGCGGGCAACATGGCCCCTGCAGGACGGCAGGACCTTTGTGCTGCTGTTGAACCTGGGAGAGCGCCCTGTTTCGGAGGTTCGGTTTCCCGAAGGCGAAATTATCTGGACTACAGGTGAAGAAGAAAAACCCAAGGATATTCTTGCACCCTTTTTCTGCGGCTGGTATCTATCTCCGGCCGGACCATAAGCCTATCTGCAAAAATAAGCTGAAAGGAGCCAAATGGAAAAACCGAACGGACTCGATTTGTTGGCCCTGGAAGCGGGAATCCAGCCGGGATATCACGACCACCGGGGGATATTTCAGCAGGTTTCCGACGATACCAAAACAGCCCTGCTGCAGGACATGGGGCTCTTGATAGAGGGCGACGACCCTGAAGCCGTCCTGATCGGCCTCAGACGAAGGAGCCGGCAAAACCTTCTCCCGCCGGTGCTGGTCCGGCCGGCAGAGGACCTCGTTCATGCCATTCCGCTGGTGCTCGCGCGGGAGGAAATCGGCCGCGAACTCCACTACTACCTCTCCGTCGACCAGGGCGGAAGCTTTTCGGGACAAATCGCCGCAGAGGATCTGCAGCCCGTCGACCGGCAGGAATCCGGCGATCCGCTGCCGCAGCGATTTCTCTTTGACCTGCGGCAGAAACTGCCGCCCGGCTATCACCGCCTGTCCCTGCACACATCGCAACGGGAGGCGACTCTTCGCCTCATTATCGCCCCTTTATCCTGTTATCTGCCGGAACGGCTGCAGCAAAAACAGCGGCTCTGGGGACCGCTTCTGCACCTTTCCTCGCTCAGGTCCGCATCAAACTGGGGGGTCGGCGATTTCAGCGATCTCGAGCGCTTCATCGATCTGGCCGCGGAGATCGGTGCCGATGCGGTAGGCCTTTCGCCCCTGCACCTCCGTTGCAGGGCAGGGGCCGATGGACCAATCTCCTCCCGCCCTTCGACCAGGTACTTCGTCGACCCGCTGTTTCTCGACCTCACCAGGATTTCCGACTACAGTGCCGATCGTTTTCACCAGCCGCAACTCTCCTCCCTCATCACGGCCTGCCGTGAAACCGAGGAGGTCGATTATGAAATGACGGCAAAGGTAAAACACCAGGGATTGCGGATTCTCTTTCGCGATTTCCGCAAGTACCATGTGGAGACAGGCTCCGACCGGGCAAGAGCGTTTCGGATGTTTAAAGCGGCGGGGGGGAACCGGCTGAACGATCATGCCGTTTTTTTTGCCCTCCATGAATATTTCACCCAGCGGGAACCTCACCGGCGTGGCTGGCGCAAGTGGCCCAGCGAGTATCACAATCCCTCTTCCGAGGAAGTCCGCAGGTTTGCCCAGCGGGAGCAGGACCTGGTCGATTACTATTGCTATATCCTCTGGCAGTCCGAACTCCAGTCGGCGGCCTGCGGTGAGCGCTCCCTGGCCCGGCATCTCGGCATCGGACTCTGCCCGGAAATTGCGGCCGGCGCCGATCCGGACGGGGCCGAGACCTGGGTCCAGCACTCCCTCTACAGCAGGACCACGACCCTTGGCATGCTTCCCGACGAAGACCACCCGGAAGGCCTCGACTTGCGGCTGGCGCCGGCTATACCGCTCAGGCTGGTGGAATCTTCCTATGAGCCGTTTGCCGCCCTTTTGCGCAGCAGTATGCGCTTTGCCGGAGCGGTTCAGCTGGATCTCGCCATGCAGATGGAGCATCTTTTCTGGATCCCGTCTGGCGGAAATGTCCGGGATGGCGCCTACGTACGGTATCCCCGGCAGGATATGCTCGGAATTGTAGCTCTCGAAAGCCACCTCAATAAATGTATGGTTATTGCCCGCGAGCGGAATCCGGTGATGGAATTCGAAGAGGTGCTGCGGGAGAAAAATATTTTTCCCTGCGCTTTTCTTTTTGCCGAAAAGGGAAAAAGAGTCGAGATGCTCTCTGCGACAGACAGACCGGAGCAGACGGTGGGCATGGCTTCTTCCCCCGGGTTGCCGGCTCTGGCCGGTTACTGGGAAGGTCTCGATCTGGAGAAGCAGCGTGCTGCATCCGCTGCCGACGAGGGTTTCGAGGAGGCGTCGGCCTATCGGCAGAACGAAAGGAAACTGGTCCTGTCGGCTCTCGAGGAAGAAGAATTGCTGCCTCCGGGGACGGTAATCGAAGAAAACGACGTGCCGGAAATGACCGATGCTCTGAACCGGGCCATCCATCGTTATCTGGGCCGGGCCCCGGCCCTGCTGGTCATGGTGCGCCTCGAGGATATTTTCCAGCTCCGCGAAGAGCCGCCGCGATTTTCTCCTGCTCTTGAGGATATGAAGGCGTCAACCGTGCTTTCCGATTTCGCCGCTTCAGTCGGCAGAGAACGCACCGGCCGGGCTGTTTCCCATGAGCGCCACGGCCGGCAACCTCTGCGGGCAATAATCCCGCGCGCAACGTACCGGCTGCAACTGAACCGCGATTTCACCTTCGCCCAGGCCGCAGCCACAGTCGACTATCTTGCCGAACTCGGCATCAGCCACTGCTATACTTCCCCCTGTTTTGCCGCAAGACCCGGCAGCACCCACGGTTACGACGTGGTGGATCCGAACGGTTTCAATGCGGAAATGGGCGGCCCGGAAGAATACCGCAAGCTGAACCGGAAAATCAGGGAAAACGGCATGGGGCAGGTCATGGATATCGTCCCCAATCACATGGGCGTCATGGGCAGTGACAACATGTGGTGGCTGGACGTTCTGGAAAACGGCAGGGCCTCATCGTATGCCCAGTATTTCGATATCGACTGGCAGCCGGTGAAAGATGAACTGCGCAACAAACTGCTGGTGCCGATACTGGGCGAGCCGTACGGCGAGGCGCTGGAACAGGGCAACCTGATACTTGCGGCGGACATCGCAGGCGGCTCCTTCCACATCGGCTATTATCACCACCGTTTCCCCCTCGATCCCCGAACCTATCCACTTATTCTCAACCGCCGCCTCGACATGCTGGAGATTCGGCTGGGCCAGGACAATCCTTTTCTCATTGAACTGCTGAGCCTCATTACCGCCTTCGGCCAGTTGTCGCCTCCGACCGAGACCGATCCGAAAAAACTCCTCATCCGCCGCCGGGATAAGGAGGTGCTCAAGGGACGGCTGGCGATCCTCGCGGAGAAATGTCCCGACATCCACGATCACCTGCAGGAAACAGCGGCGGAATACAATAACCGGACGGCGAATGCGGCAAATCTGCGAGCCTTTCACGCCCTGCTCGAAGAACAATGCTTCCGGCTTGCCTACTGGCGGGTCGCCGCCGATGAAATCAACTATCGCAGGTTCTTCGATATCAACGATCTGGCTTCGCTCTGTGTTGAGAAAAGGGAAGTTTTCGACGCAACCCACACGTTGATCTTCGAGCTGGTCCGGCAGGGGATGGTGGATGGGCTGCGGGTCGATCATCCGGACGGTCTTTTCGGGCCGGCGGAATATTACCGGCGGCTGTTCGATGAATTACAGCCGGCAAACGCCGGATCGGCAGAGGCACCTGTGTATCTGGTGGTGGAAAAGATCCTCGCCCATCACGAACACTTACCGCCGGAATGGCCGGTTCACGGCACCACCGGTTATGATTTTGTCAACCTCGTGAACAACCTCTTTATCGACAATAGTTCGGAAAAGCGGATGACCAGGATCTACCGCCGTTTTACCCTGATGACCGATGATTTCGATACGGTTTTGTACAACAGCAAAAAAAAGATCATGCGCCTGGTGTTGGCAAGCGAGTTGAACGTACTCGCCAACCGTCTCGACAGGCTCTCGGAACGCAACTGGCAGACCAGGGATTTCACTCACAATAATCTGCGTGAGGCGCTGGCCGAGGTGGCGGCCTGCTTTCCGGTGTATCGCACCTATGTCACCGACAAGGAAGCCACCTCCCAGGACCGTAATTATATCGACTGGGCCATCGCCGAGGCCAAGAAAAACAATGTCGTTTCCGACCGGACAATCTTCGACTTTCTTCGCACCGTCTTACTCCCTGCGGCCGAAACCGGCACCGACCATGAATTTCGCCGGGAAGCTGCGGATTTCGCCATGCGGTTCCAGCAGTTTACCGCCCCGGTCATGGCCAAAGGCATGGAGGATACCTCCTTTTACATCTACAACCGCCTGGTATCGCAGAACGAAGTGGGAGGCGATCCGCGTCGTTACGGGATCAGCGTCGCCGCCTTTCATCGCCTGTGTCGCGAACGGGCGGAACGATGGCCTCATACCATGCTGGCCACGTCGACCCACGACAGCAAACGCAGTGAAGACGCGCGGTGCCGCATCAATGTCCTGTCGGAGGTAGCCGACGAGTGGCAGAAACGGCTGCTCGTCTGGGGTCGCATGAACCGTCGCCACGCGCGGGTCGTCGACGATGTCCGGGCACCGAGCGCCAATGACGAGTATCTGCTCTACCAGACCCTGCTGGCTGTCTGGCCGGTTCGGGATAATGGCAACCAGGTGCCGGAATCGCTGCGCGCACGAGTCCGGGCCTATATGGAGAAGGCCTGCCGGGAGGCCAAGACCCACAGCTCCTGGGCGGAACCCAATCTGCCCTATGAAGAAGCGGTATCCGCCTTTATCGATGTTCTTCTGGCAGACGGCGACAATCCGTTTCTTCAGGACTTTCTGCCGTTTCAGCGGATGATCGCCCGCCTCGGCATGTATAACGGCCTTTGCCAGTGTCTGCTGAAACTGAGCGCGCCCGGCATCCCGGATATCTATCAGGGTTGCGAACTCTGGAATTTTTGTCTGGTCGACCCGGACAACCGGCAACCGGTCGATTATTCCCTCGGTCGAGCCATGCTCGCCGGCCTGAAAGAGCAGATGGCTAGAATAGCCGAAGCGGGGACTACATCCCGGGGACTGGCAGCCGAACTCCTGGCAACAATGGAAGACAGTCGGATCAAGCTCTTCGTCATCTGGCGACTGCTGTCCTTTCGCCGGGACAACGAAGATATCTTCCGGCAGAGTACTTACATTCCTTTGACGGCCATAGGCCTGCAAGCCGAACATGTCTGCGGGTTTGCCCGCCGTCTCGGTAAAAAAATGGTGGTCTCGGTCTGTGCGAGGTTTTTTGCCTCGCTGACCCGCCGGGGCGAAGAGATTCCCTGCGGTCCGGTCTGGACGGATACATTTCTCGAGGCGCCTGTCGATTGTCCGGGCCGCTGGTACGACATCCTGACGGGTCAGTGCGTCGAGGCCCAGGTTATCGATAAACGGGAGGTCTTTATCCTTGAGCAGATTTTTGCCACCTTGCCGGTGGCCTTTCTGGAATATCGGCAGAATTGATTTATCGCCGGATCAGCACCCCATAGAGCGGGCCATAGCGGGTGTTGCACAGGCAGGGAGTTCCCGGTGGCCCCTCCTGTGCAAGGCCGCACCAGATGGACTGCGTTTGACAGATGTTGGTCGATTCCTGCAGCCGCCCATGGGTATCCGGCCTTCGCGGGCGAACCGGAACTTCGGAATCCCTGTTGCTCTCCCCGACCTCACCACAGATGCGATCGATCTCGTAGCTGCTCATGCCGGTATCCTGCAGTGTCTGCCTGTCCCGGCGAGTGCATTCGGCATCGGCATTGGTGGTAAACAGGCAAAAAGAGAACATAGTCACAATTATCGGCAGCAGTCGAATTCTCATACTTCACGCCTCCCCAGGAAGAAGATAAAGCAAAGAATAGCCATGCAAACCTTTTCATGCATCAGAATATTCCGAACCGACTCCATTTTTCTTTGCAATCCATGCGGGAATACTATAATAAGCGTCAGATGTCGACAATCGACAATGTTGAAGAGAGCGGGGGCACAATGTGGTGAAGATACTGAAAACTACCTATAAAGATCAGGTCGCAGATTATATCTACAATCTGGTGCTCGATGGAAGATATGCGCCGGGCGACCAGCTCAAGGAAAGTCTGCTGGCCAGGGAAATGGGGATCAGCAGGGCTCCGGTCCGAGAGGCGCTGAAAGAGCTTATAGCCAACGGGATTGTCGAATACCGGCCGCAGGTGGGCAACTTCATTGCGCTCCTTTCTCCCCGGCGGATAGTCGATTCCTATACCACCAGGGGGGTTCTCGAAGGGTATGCGATCATGACCACCCGCCATGAATTTGGCGATGAGGATATCGAAGAGCTGCTGGCTATGGTCAAGAACATGCAGACCCTGGCCGAACAGGGCAATCGGAAGATGGTAGTACAGGTGGGTGGGGAATTTCACGACATGCTCGCCGGTAAAAGCAAAAATGTGCAATTGGCGGAATATACCAGAAGACTCAGTCTGAAACTCCATGTGCTTTTCTACAAGCACTGGTCCAGCCTGTATTCCCCGGCGGAAATCGGCGATCGGCACAAGCGCATCGTCGACACGCTGGTGGCGGGCGATCCGGTGGCAATCGAGGTTGCGGTTCGTGATCATTATATCGAAACCGGTACAAAAATTGCCGAGCTGTATCAGGAAATAATAAATACCACCCCACAAGGGGGATAAGTACCTTCACGAAATTCTTTTAAAACCAAGAAAAGAATTTCTAAGGTACTAAAAAGGAGGAGGCGGCAGGACAAAGATGAAGGGGGATTTCGGCAGGAACATATGGATTTCTGCGGCAGGTATATTTATTTTCATTGGGAAGAAAGAACATGGAAATACACGGTGAAGACGTACTTTTTTCAAATTTAGATTACAATCCGGAACATTACTATTTCCTCTATGTCGGTGATCTGAAAGCGTACGCTCTGAATCATTTTGTCAAAGAGACGCTGCAGCGGCGGATAACGGGGCGGGAGATTCGTTTTGTCGCAATAGTCCCCGATGTATGTCTGCAGTACAATTATGCCAATGTCATTGTCATCAATCCGGTGGCAAGCGTCGACATGATTACCAATCATGCCTTCAGCGGGATCGACCGGCCGCCGCAGATGAGCTGCCGGATCGGCAGCGGACAGTTCATGACGGCGGTATCGCACAGTCCGGCGATCTTGCGCCTCATTGACCGGATTCTGGAAAACCAGAATCAACTCTTTGTCAATCTGTATGAGAGCGTGGTGGAAATGACCCTCGACCGGCTCGACAGGGTGTCGATTCTCGGCCCCGATAAATATATTGCAAAAAAGCTCAACAACAAGGTTTTCCAGTATCGCGAACTGCAGGGCATAGTGCCGCTTATTGAAGGAACCACCTGCACGGGGCTTGCCGAATTGCTGGCAACGACCGCCTCCTGCCGGGAACAGTGGCCGGAAGGTGTTTTTGTCAGCGGAGCCTATTCGGCGGCCGGGGTCAATTCGGCCATTACCTACTCCCAGGACGAGGTCGCCGGACGATTCACCGATGAGGCCGGGGAATACCTGGTAACCCGATACATCCCCCATGACCTCGATCCGACTGTGCTGGCGGTAGTTGCCAATGAAAATGACGTGTACATAGCCGGCATTGCCGATCAGAACATTATCGACGGCAACAAATTTGTCGGCTCCCACTTCCCCTCCCAGGTGACCGAGGCGCAGGCCCTGGAGATGAAAGCGTACACGGTTGCGGTCGGCCAAATGATGGGCAGGGCGGGCTACCGGGGAATCTTCGGCTGCGATTACCTGATCGATTACCAGGGAAAAATCTACTTTCTTGAAATCAACGCCCGCAAACAGGGAACCACCCTGGAGTTCTGCTTCACTCTGGAGCAGACTTTGCCGGAGGGCGCGCCAATGTTGCCCGAGCTAGAATATTATGCCGTCACGGAAAATCGCTTCCCGCCGCAGACGGTGGAAATGAAGGGCAATATCAGGGGAATCCATTGGGGTACCTACAATCATAAAGTCTCCGCACAGCGCATAACCACCGGATATATTCCGCAGAATCCCTACGAGCGGGAGACTTTTCGGAAAGTTGCCAGGAAAGAGCTGGTGAAAGACTTTGTCATCCTCGAGCATCTCGGCACCAACCTCAAGGTGATGCCGGGGACCTTTCTGGCCCGGGTGGTATCGGTTGCCAGGTCGAAAAAGGATGTCGATGAAGGATTGTGCCAGGGCTTGGGTTTTATCAAACAAACAATTCAGGATGCGTGAGAATGTTATGGAAAACGATACTCTAAAAAATCTCGAAATGAACCCGCCGCTCGACGATTTTACCAACGAGCTGCTGGCCAGGCTGGCAAAGCCTCTTGGCGCAGGCTTTACGCCGGGTGAGGCGGAGAAGGCCGAGATTCGAGATCTCTATGAGCGGGCCAACAATCAAAATTTGACTGCGCCGATTATTGCTTTGTTTGGCAGATTACTGGAATTTCATGAGAATTCAAAAGGAACTCCTGCAGATTTCGGCATTACGCCGCTGGAACTCGAGCATCTGGCGGTCAAGCACCAGCTGATCGACGAGCATATGGTCTCGGTCGGCGGCCGACTGACCCGGGCGCTGCCGATAGCAGGCAAGGCCAACAGCCGGGTTGAAGAATATCTGGCGGCAAAAGACCAGGAGGCGCCGAGCGGCATCGAAAAGTGGCCGCAGATCGAGGAGAATATCGCGAGAATCAAAAGCGTGCTGAAGATGACCGACGCGGACTGGAATTCCTTCCAGGGCCAGATCCGTAACGCCGTCGATTCGGTCGCCACTCTGGCAAAGCTTATCGATCTGCCGGAAAAAGTGCTTGAGTCGATTGCCAGGGTGACCAAATCGTACCGGATGCGCCTTACCCCGTATTATACCAGCCTGATCATGCCCGGCGCGATCAACGACCCGATCATGCTCCAGTCGGTGCCGACCGGCGAGATGATCGACAATGCCGGGATCGAGATTCCGCCGGTGGCAGCCGACCATTCGCCGGCAAGACTCATCGATCAGTTCTACCCCAGGGTGCTGACCATCAAAGCCACCAATATGTGCGCGATGTACTGCACCCATTGCCTGCGGCTCGCCCATATCGGCCGGAAAGACGAGATGTATTCGCGCGAGGCCTATACCGAGGCGCTCGATTATATCCGCGCCAACGACAGGATCCGCGATGTCCTCATCACCGGCGGCGATGCCTTCGTTTTGCCCAATTCGATTCTGAAGTGGCTGCTCGAGCAGCTCGACGGTATAGACCATGTGAAGATGAAGCGTCTCGGCACCCGCATTCCGGTCACCGCGCCGATGCGGGTCGATGCCGAACTGCTTGATATTCTGGAGGCCAGCAACGACCTGAAACCGATCCGGGTGGTAACCCAGATCAACACCGCCCAGGAGATCACCCCGGTTTCCCGGGATGCCTTCCGGCAGCTGTCGAAAAGGACTTTTACCGTCCTCAATCAGGCAGTGCTGTTGAAAGGCATCAACGACAGCAGGGTGAAGATGTGGAAGCTGTGCGAGACGGTGCATGAGTCCTATGTCCGGCCCTACTACCTCTTCAACTGCAGTTATCGCAATCCGCAGTTCGCCCATTTCCGGGTGCCGCTTGCGGTCGGCCAGGATCTGGTCGAGTCGATGTACGGTAATATCTCCGGGGATGCCATCCCCAGGTACATCGCCACCGCCGGCGGCAAGATTCCCCTGCACCGGTCGAATGTGGTGGGAAGCGACGGCACGGACTGGATTCTGAAAAAGCCGTGGAGCGGAGAAGAAGTCGGCTATCCGGATGCCGACCGGGAGGTGTATGAACGCGAGCTGTTCGCCTTCAAGAAATAGGCTCTGACGATGAGAGAAAAGATAGCGGCTTTTGTCGACGGCAGTGAAAGAGAAGCTTTTCAGCTGCTCGAGCAGCTGGTCCTGCAGCCCAGTTATTCCAGATATAAACCAGGGGTCGATGCGGTAGGCGGGATGATTGCCGCAGGCCTTGCCGGAAGCGGGATGCAGCTGGAGACAGTTCGTGAACAGGAACTCGGCGATCAGCTGGTTTTTCGGTCCCCCGCCTGCAGGGCCGGACAGCCGGGCATTCTGCTTCTTGGTCATATGGATACCGTTTTCCCTCTCGACAGCAATTTCAACTGGTATAAAGAGGAAGCGGGTAGAGTCTATGGGCCCGGCGTAATCGACATGAAAGGGGGGCTTGTCGTCGCGGTCTTTGCCCTCAGGGCGCTTGCCGCGTGCGGCCTGCTGGATAAAATTCCGATCACCCTTATCTGCAATTCGGATGAGGAGATCGGTTCGCCCGCCTCCACCCCGTTGATCCAATCCTTTTCCGCCGGGAGTCTGCTTGCCCTGGTTTTTGAATGCGGAGGTTTGACCGGCGAAGTGGTAACCGGTCGCAAAGGCCGGGCCGGTTTTCAGGTCAAAGTGACAGGGAAGGCCGGTCATGCCGCCTTTGCCGGGCCGGACAAGGCAAGTGCCATTCTGGAGCTGGCCCACAAGATTATCGCAATCGAGCGCCTCAACGATAGGCAGAGGAAAATCGTCGTGAATGTCGGCGTCATCGGCGGGGGTTTGGGCCCGAATACCGTGGCCGATTCGGCCAGGGCGGAGATCGATACCCGGTTTCTCCTTTTCGCCGACGGCGAGGAAACCGTTGCACGGATTGAAGAGATTGCAGGAATCTCGACCATCGCCGGCACCGGAGCGGTATTGGAGCGGACATCGGAACGGCCGCCGATGGAACAGACTGCATTGAACAGAGAGCTCTTTCAGCTGGTTTGCCGCGAGGCGGAGGTGCTCGGCTTGCCTTGCCGGGAGGAGTTGCGTAGCGGAGTTTCGGACGCCAATACGGTTGCCCTGGCCGGTATCCCGGTTATCGACGGAATGGGGCCGACAGGCGACTGCGACCACAGCGACCTTGAATATATGGTCGGGGAAAGCCTGCCTGCCCGGACCAAACTCGCCGCATGCTCTCTCGTCAGTGCCTGGAAGTATTACGGCAACTGATCCTTCGAATGCACCCTTGTATCTACGAGCTGCTCAAAAATCTTCCGTGGTAGCCGCGTAGGTTGGGCTGTGAAGCCCAACATCCCCAAAAACGTTGGGCTTCACAGCCCAACCTACAAAGCTTCCCGCCATTTTATCTGCGGGATGCGGGCGGCTGCACTTCATCCCAGATGATAAGGGGCTGGGCCAGAGGATCGCTGCTTGTCAGGACATTTCTGATTTCGGCAATGACAAGCACAATGAACAGGAGCATGAAACAGTGAATGATTTGCGCCATGACCGTCTCCTTGCAGATGGTGGAATTCTTTTGGTAAGGAGGTCGTTCTGAAAAACCATATAATTCATTAACTTATGATGGTGCATGAAATGCACCCTACGAGCTCAACAATTTTGCCGAAATTCCCGGTAGCCGCGTAGGTTGGGCTGTGAAGCCCAACATCCCCAAAAACGTTGGGCTTCACAGCCCAACCTACAAAGCTTCCCGCCATTTTATCTGCGGGATGCGGGCGGCTGCACTTCATCCCAGATGATAAGGGGCTGGGCCAGAGGATCGCTGCTTGTCAGGACATTTCTGATTTCGGCAATGACAAGCACAATGAACAGGAGCATGAAACAGTGAATGATTTGCGCCATGACCGTCTCCTTGCAGATGGTGGAATTCTTTTGGTAAGGAGGTCGTTCTGAAAAACCATATAATTCATTAACTTATGATGGTGCATGAAATGCACCCTACGAGCTCAACAATTTTGCCGAAATTCCCGGTAGCCGCGTAGGTTGGGCTGTGAAGCCCAACATCCCCAAAAACGTTGGGCTTCACAGCCCAACCTACAAAGCTTTTTTATTGGGAGAGGGAGCAGGAATACCGACTAGGAGTCGAATCGCCTCTTCCACTCGTATTCGCGGCCGGTGACTTCGTCTTCCATCCTGCGGATTCTGCGGTCGAGTTCCTGGAGCTTCTTTTTCAGCCTCTGGGCCGCACTTTTCGGCGAATTCACGTAGCTGTCATAAAACTCCCGTTCTTCTTCGCTGGCGATGGGCTTCACCGGTTCCGGTTTCATGAAAAAGGCGGCAACCAGATAAACTCCGATGACAGGCCAGAAACCGCTGAAGATGAACATGACGACCAGTGCCATGCGCACCCAGAAAATCGAGAAGTCGAAGTATTCGGCAAGGCCTTTGCACACCCCGAGAAAGACGCCGTCGCGGGAGCGATATATCCCGCCCTGTTTATAGTAAGAGTTCGTCATTTTTTATATCCATCCTTTTCCCGATCTGCCATCAGGATTGTTTCAAGGGATTCGATCCGCTCTTCCATGCGCTCCAGCCCCTGGTAGATCTCCTGGATTACCCTGGCCTCTTCGCTGTCTGTTGCGCCCCGCGGCGTTTGGCTGCGGGTTTTTATGATTATCAGCACGGTCCCGCAGATGAGCGTTGCCAAGGCTAGGAGCGAGCCAAAGACGATGGAGACGACTATGATACTGATCATGGCGATCTACTCCAATCTAAAGGTTCTGCGTTGTGTGCCATTTTGTGCATGGGGGAATTCGTTTCATCCTTTGTTACTGTATTGAGCGGCTTTGATCTTCGCAAGTTCATTTTCAATTTCGTCATCGGTTGCAAGGTCATCGAATTCTTCTTCGAGAGTCGGTTTTTTGGTGCTGCTGTTCACCAGTTCGGCTTCAGCCTCCATCTGTTCGATTCTGCTTTCGAGCTTGTCGAAGCGGGCCATGGTGTCGCTGCTGGTGCTTCGCCGGATGTCTTCCTGAGCCCGTTTTTTGCCGGAGGCTCTTTTGTGCCTCTGGACCAGCAGCCGTTTTTTCTCTTTGGCGCTTTCCAGTTTACTTTCCAGTTCGGCAATATCTTCCTGGTATTGCTGGACGAGATTGCCGTATTCCTTCAACTCGTTGTCAAGCGATTCGGCGATCTTGGCGAAGCGGCGTTTCTCAATCAGCGCCTCTCTGGCCAGATTATCCCGGCCCTTGGCGACGGCAAGGGCTGCCCGTTCGTCCCAGAGGTCGACCTTGCCGGTGATCTCGTCGAGTTTTCTTTCAAGTTTCTTGCGGCCGGCAATAACTGCGGCACAGGATGATTTCAGCTCGATGAGGGTGTCCTCCATCTCGGAGATCATCAGTTTGATCAATTTTTCTGGGTCTTCGGCCTTGTCGAGCATCGAGTTGATGTTGGCGCTGACTATGTCTCTGAAACGTGTAAATATTCCCATGGTGTTCCTCCAATGATGGTAATGGGTTGCGGTTTGCTACTGTATAAAGCAGAAAGTGTGCCGTTTTGGGAGAAAATGGAAATCATTGGAAATACGGGATGTTGTCTTCTTGACACATAACTCAAACATGGATAATATGACCATATAATGGCATTACAAACCGAATATTGGGGTTTTTAACAGAGGTTATGAGCAACGATACCGTCTTTCCATCTTCCCGCAGCGAAGCTCTCGGGCAATCGGAAGCATTCCTGGACTTTCAGGAGCGCCTTTCCAGGGTGGCCCCCGTCGACCGTCCCGTTCTTCTTTTGGGCGAACGAGGGACCGGCAAGGAATTGGCCGCGAGCCGCCTGCATTTTTTGTCAAGGCGCTGGCAGGGACCTTTTATTACCCTGAATTGCGCGACACTCGCGCCTTCCCTGATCGAGGCGGAGCTTT
This sequence comes from Desulfobulbaceae bacterium BRH_c16a, assembly GCA_000961725.1. GTDB lineage: Bacteria > Desulfobacterota > Desulfobulbia > Desulfobulbales > Desulfocapsaceae > Desulforhopalus_A. The sequence continues at coordinate 5,958 of LADS01000028.1, read as the reverse complement.
TCGGCTATGAAAAGGGCGCCTTTACCGGGGCTGAGCGGAGAAGAACCGGCCGTTTCGAGGCGGCGGACGGCGGCACGCTTTTTCTCGATGAAATCGGCTCGATCCCGATGGAGGCCCAGGAGAAGATTCTCCGGGTGGTCGAATACGGTTCCTTCGAGCGAGTGGGAAGTTCCGCTCCGGTCGAGGTCGACGTGCGTATTGTCGGAGCAACCAATGCCGATCTCGTGGCGTTGGCCGAGCGAGAGGATTTTAAACGCGATCTCCTCGATCGGCTGTCTTTCGAGGTATTGTTTCTGCCGCCGCTACGCGCAAGAGGCGAGGATATCATGCTGCTGGCAAATCATTTCGCTACCCGGATGTCGTACGAGCTGGGCCGGAACGAGATGCCGGTTTTTTCCAGGGCGGCTTCGGCCGCACTGGAAGGGTACATCTGGAAAGGCAATATCCGTGAGTTGAAAAATGTGGTGGAGCGGGCGGTCTATCGCTCCGATTCCGGGGAAATAGACGAGGTGGTTTTTGACCCCTTCGTTTCCCCTTATTCTGTATTGTCGGGCACGGATGTTAAATCTGCAAAGCCCTCGGAGTCGGTGAAATCGGCAAGAGATGAAAAGAGCGCCGTTTCCCTCGACCGGGCTGTAGCGGAGCTGGAGATTTCCATGTTGCGCGAGGCCCTTGCCGCATCCCGTCATAATCAGCGCAAGGCGGCGTCTCGTCTCGGACTGACCTATGATCAGTTTCGAGGCAAAATGCGCAAGTACGGTGAAATCGTGCTTGGAAAAAAAGAGTCTTGAGCAATTTGTTTTACCCCGGATTTCATGCTAATACTGTAACTGGTGTTCATTCACTGGATGAAAAGGTTAAACCGAGGCAGCAAGGGAGCGGGATGGGAAGGATTTTTATATCTATTGTGATGGTTATGGCTATGGCCCAGGGGGCTTTCGGTGCGGATAAAACTGTAGTTCTGGCTACTCTGACCGATTTTGCCCCGTACTGTTTTCCCAAGGAAAATGCAGTATTTGTCCCTGATGAACACATTCCGCCGGGATCTGACTCGGTTCAGCTGCAGGGGTATAGCTGGGATGTGGTCCGGGAGAGTTTTCATGCGATGGGCTATACCATTCGTCTGCTTGTCGTACCATGGGAGCGAGGTACCCATTATCTTGCCAACGGCAAAGTCGATTTTATCTTCCCGGCTAACAAAACAGTTGAACGCGAGCGGGAGTATGCTTTTTCCACGGAGTATGTCGACCAGATCGAAACTGTTGTGTACATGCAGAAAGACGTGAATTTCACCTGGTGGGGGTTGGAATCGCTGGAAGGTTTGACGATAGGCTATGTCCGGGGCTGGTCCTATGGCAAACTCTGGGAAGGGATATCATGGATCAACAAGGAATCTACCGATTCGATTGCCCAGGGGGTTGAAATGCTGGGAAAGGGGCGGCTGGCCGGGCTGGCAGGGTATAAGCGACCTTATGATCATGTTCTGAAGATGGCCGGGCTTACTCATGAGTTTAAAATAATCGGCCAGTTCGATACCATCGATGAGTATTTGATGGGCAGGAGCAACAAGCAGAGTCGCTTGATGCTGAATGCTTTCGATGCGGGAAAACAGAAAATAAGGGAGAGCGCCGTCCTGAGCAGGATTGAGGAGAGATGGCAATAATATTATTATGATGCAGCCAAAATCGACAATAGTCCCCGACTTTAGAAAAAGCCTCGGCCGCAGATTCAGCCTGACTCTGGTCGGGGTGGTGACTGTGATTTTGATCTTTTTTTCCGGCATGGTCAGCTGGTACAACCATCAGAGCAAGGAAGCGGAACTGCAGAGACAGCTGGAGCTCGCCCTGAAGCTTGCCGAGACTTCGTTGCCGGAGGCTGTATGGCAACTCGATCATCCTTCCATAAACGATATCCTGCGGGCCATTCTCACCAATGATGCGATCATGTACGCCAGAGTGGTGGTTGAGGATAAAGAGGTTGCAAGCCAGTCGCAACCTGGACAGGAAGGAAAATCTCTGGCCGACTATACAGATTCTTCGGCATATTTGGTCAGCAGCGCGAAAATCAACCGTGACCAGTACCAGGTCGGCAGTCTTCATCTGGTTATGTCCAGGGATGCAATTTTCCGGGAAATGATCTCGACCACGCTGAGTGTTATCGGTCTTTTGATTATGCTCATTACCGCCATTTTGACAACCTCCATACTCATCCTGCGCCATTACATCTTCAAGCCGCTTGCCATGCTGGAAAAATCAGCCAAACTGGTTGCTGCCGGAAATCTCGAAACCCCGATCGAGATCGGTTCAAACGACGAAATCGGCAGGCTTGCCGTCGCTTTCAAGGCGATGACGATGCATCTGAAAGAGAGCTTTCAGAACCTGGAGGAAAAGGTAAGGGAACGCACTTTCGATCTTTCCCGGGCAAAGCTTGCGGCAGAAGAGACCAGTTGTAACCTGTCTGTCGCAGGGGCAGAGCTGCAGGCCTTGCTCGACAATTCCCCGGTGGGGATAATGTTTGTCGACAATAACCTGGTAGTCAAACGGGTCAACACCGAACTGGAGAAAATCACCGGGTATACGGCCGCCGAACTCATCGGCAGGACCAGCCGGCATTTATATGTGACCGGTGAAGCGTACGAGACCCTGGTGAGAAGTGTCGCGCCGATTTTGAAAAAGCTGGGGTATTGCGAAAGGCGGGGGACGTTACAGAGAAAAGACGGCTCGGAGATAATCTGTCAGTTACGCGGGCGGTTTATTCCCTCGGAAGGCGGACTTGAAGGGGTGGTCTGGAGTGTCGAGGATATCAGCGGTCGCATCAAGATGGAAAGTGAGCTGCTGAAGGCGAGAAAACGTGAATCCGTAAGTATCCTGGCCGGCGGCATTGCTCACGATTTCAACAATATTCTCTTTGCCGTGATCGGCAATCTTTCGCTTGCCGAGAGACTGGCGGAAAAAGGCAGTCCGGTGATCGAGTATATCCAGGCAGCTCAGAAGGCTTCGACGCGGGCCAAGGATCTGACGGTGAAACTGCTCACCTTCGCCAGCGGTGGCGACCCGGTCAAGGCAACGGCGCCGTTGCCGGATCTGGTCCGCTATGCCGTAGGCTTTGTCCTCTCCGGCAGCAACGTAAAGTGCAGCTTCAACATTCCGGAGGATCTTTGGCCGGTTTCCATGGACAAGGATCAAATCAGTCAGGTCATTCAGGCTCTTGTCCAGAACGCCGATCAGTCGATGCCGGACGGAGGATCGATTACCGTCACTTTTGCCAACCGGGAGCTTGTCGACGAGGAGGTGCCGGGGCTTTATCCCGGACGATATGTGCAGGTATGCCTTGAGGATAAAGGACGAGGGATAGAGGGAGAAAATATCGACAGGATATTCGACCCCTATTTTTCCACCAAGGAAAAAGACAGCACCAAGGGAAGCGGACTCAGTCTCGCGATTGTTCAGTCGATTATCCAGAAGCATGAAGGCGGTATTTTAGTCGAATCGACTCCCGGTAAAGGGACCACGTTTATTCTCTATCTGCCCGCTTTAGCCCATCTCTGTCTGCCGGTCCCGGAAAGATCGCCTATTCTGCCAAGCGGCAAGGGGATGGTGCTGGTGATGGACGACGACCAGGATATTCAATTGCTGGTGGCCGAGATGCTCTCCCACATGGGCTATGCAACCAGATCGGTCTATGACGGTAAAGAAGCGATCGAGGCGTATCGGCAGGCCATGGAAAACGGCAGCGGGTTTGTCGCGGTGATAATGGACCTGACGATTCCCGGCGGCATGGGCGGCAAGGAGGCGGTCTTGGAACTGCTGCGCATCGATCCCCAGGCGAGGGTTATCGCAACAAGTGGATATTGCAACGATCCTGTTCTGCTCAAACATCGTGATTATGGTTTTCACGATATTATTGCCAAGCCCTATCAGTTGCTGGAGTTGAACCGGGTGATGACGGCTGTGGTCGGCAGGAAACCGGCAGGAGCCGAGGCCCTGGTTGCCGGATGAATTCGGCTTATATCCTGGATTCCATCAGGCTATAGGCCACCTCGGACATTTCGTCGATGAGCGGCTCGACGCCGGTCCACAGCTTGAATCCGGCGGCGCCTTGATAGATGAGCATGCCGAGCCCCCTGGCAATGGTGCAGTGGTCACTGGACCAGTTCGTAGGTGTGACTCTTCTCGCCGAAGCTCGCAGGGAAGCTTCCCTCGCGATACTCAATGGTGAGCGTCGGCTGTTCTGCCGATTCATCGAGCAAGAAGATTCCGTAGTAGAGCCTGCCGTCATCAATGAAAGTTATCCGACCAAGTTCATAATCGACCTCATAGGTGCCGTTGATGAACCATTCGGTGGCAAGATCGTCATTAACAATGTCCTGGGCCATCATATGTTTTCCGAAATACGATGGAGTCTCCGCCTCGACAAACGTCATGATATCGTTGGGGAAGCCAAAATCCGCCGGTGCATCCTTCAGCTGCCAGACCCCGCTCAGACGTCCGGGCTTGCCCGCATGCAGATACAGGGTATTGGTCAGATAAGGCTCGTAAGGCTCAAAGCCCCATTTCCTCGCGGCATGATTGGCTGGATCGTAGGTCTCGACCACCTGCAACCGGTAGGCATCCACCAGCAGCCGCTTGTCGTCCTCCGTCAGATAATCAAACGGCGAGACATAGACACCGCCGTCCCAGCCGGCTGGTCCATCGGTCCGATTCTTGTCGATCAGGGCAAAGCCGGAACCGGTCTGGCCGGGCAGGAGCCTCGCCCCGATCCCGACGATCTGACCGGCGGTCACGGTCTGGCCGGATGCTAGGTCGGTTGAACTGAGCGATCCGTGCAGGCCAATCAGATTGTTGCCATAATCTATCTCTACGGAATAGTGCCCATTATCGTGAATGACGGACCGTACCGTCCCGGCAACCCAGCTTCTCACCGGCGTTTCTCCCGCAAGATCGATCCAGACATTCTTCAAACCGTCGATATGGTTGTTGGCATGCAGGCCGTAGGGGGCGATACCCGCTTCCGTGGTAAACAGGAAGTCACGGATATCTGCCGGCAGGTTCAGGCGAACAGGCGAAGACCCCAGGGGCAGTTTCCACAGGTATTTTTCATACTCGGGATCGGGCTCGGCCAGCTGATCCTGCTGCAGCGGATTGGTTTTGTAGAGATGCACCTCATCGCCGTCGGTGATGCCATCGCCATCTGTATCAGGATTAAAAGGATCGGTGCCCTGCTGGAACTCGCCCAGGTTGTTCAGGCCGTCTCCATCCGGATCCTGGAAGTCGACATCGGGGGCGTCCAGGGGGAGACCGTAGGAAGATTTCCAGTGATCGGAGATATAGTTGACATTATTGATATCGGGGACTCCGCTGACCGGCTCGGTTAAACTGCCGGCATTCCCGAACCCATCGACCGCACTCACCGCAAAATTGTAGATTTTGCCATTATCCAATCCGGTTATCGTGTAATTGGTTTGCGCCAGGACGTCGGCGGTCAACTGCAGGACCGGCGCCTCGTATACCTCCAATTCCTCTATGACAAAGTTCTCGACAGAGCAGTAGGTGGCCAGAATCTTCACGTAACGTGCACTTATGGGCGATATCTCGTCGGCAATATATCCCGTATACTGGCCACTGCTGCGATCGACAACCGTGGTATAGGTTGTATTGTCAGTAGACAACAGCAACTTGTAACTATGTCCCCTGGGTTTACCATCCCACAGGTGCAGAGCTATCTTTCCGATCCGATATTGTTTCCCAAGATCGACAACAAATACGCCGGGAGAAGCTACGTAACTATAATTAGAGAGCGATCCACTCACTCCATCCATCAGCTCTTGACTTCTATACCCTTCACTTATAACCTGCGCGCCCAGCGATGACTTAGCTATATCGGTTGATCCTTCCGTGTCTAGATTTTGATACACAAGGTACCCCTGAAGATCTGTCTCCAGGTTGGCATTCCAAGACA
>LADS01000014.1 GCA_000961725.1 Desulfobulbaceae bacterium BRH_c16a | reverse complement strand
TCCCTGAATATACAATATCGTACCGAAGCAAGAATGCACCCAGTTGCTGCTTCGCTGCGCGAACTGCACGAGTCGCGTCTTCTCGGGCTCGTACTAAATCTCTTAAAGCCTCATCTTCCTCAGTTGGAACGTACACAGGCGTAAGCTCACCTGCCCGATGTAACCTGGCTAAAGAAAGGCAGTCACGCCTGTCATTTTTTATACGATTACCACTTTGTTGCGGAATTTTAGACGGAGCAATAACAACACAATCCATAGCATTCTTGGTTAAATAGCGATAGATCGCATATCCACACGGTCCAGCTTCGTAGACAAACCGAAGAACAGCCCCGTTCGATATGAGTTTCCTGATAACATTGTCTAATTGATTCATGTCGTTATCAATTTTACCATAATACCTGACTTCGCCATCACGTCCCTCATCTGCTATTCCAATTGAGATTGAGTTTTTGTGGACATCCAACCCGATATTCTTTATTGTTTTCTGCATGACCTGCCTCCTTGATTTTGGCTCTGAGTTGTTGAATTTGCCTTTTTCAACTTAACCCACGTTGGCAAGGAAGGCAGGTCTATTTTCGCCAACTTGCTAACCATCATATCTAGCTCCTAGCGTTCTCCCCAGACGATATAACCTTGTTTCTTCAGCTCTTCTACGCACTTTTCGTTTTCGGCATACGAGGCGGCAGTGGCCCATTCGTCCACCTTGCAGTTGACAAAATCCATGGTTTCAGGGTGTTGCATGATAACCACGGATGGCTTGCCGGAGTGCGAGGCACATCCACTGAGGCCAAATACCACCGCCATGAGCGGGTAAAAAAGCATCTTCATACGCTTCCTTGAGCGAATCGTGATATCATTCGTACACATCGGCGTCCCGGAAAGCAGCACCTGCCGCATCTTTGGGGGAGAGGATCGGGGCCACGGCGAGCGGCCAGTCAATGCCGATATCGGGATCGTTCCAGACAATGCAGCGTTCATGTTCCGGCGCCCAATACTCGGTTGTGCGATAGAGAAATTCCGCAGCCTCGGAGAGGACGGCAAAGCCGTGCGCGAATCCTTCGGGAATCCACAGCTGCCTTTTGTTTTCCGCCGATAAAACAACCCCGACCCACTGGCCAAAAGTGGTTGAGGTACGGCGCAGGTCGACCGCCACATCAAAGACCTCTCCCAGGACCACCCTCACCAGTTTGCCCTGGGCCTGGCGGATCTGGTAGTGTAAACCACGAAGAACGGCATGGCCTGAACGGGAGTGGTTGTCCTGAATGAAGACCCTGTCAAGGCCAGTCGACTCCTGCCATTGTTTCTGGTTGAAACTCTCATAAAAAAAACCTCTGTCGTCACCGAACACTGTTGGTTCGATGAGCAGCACCTCTGGAATTGCCGTAGCTGTAACCTTCATTCTTGATCTTCTTTAAATTAATCCGAAGTTTGACGCCTATTCCTGCTCACTGTACATTGCCGCGTAGTATTGCCGATAGGATCCGTTGACGATAGCGTCCACCCATTTTCGATTGGCGAGATACCAGTCGACCGTTTCCTCCATGCCTTTTTCAAAGGTCGCCTTCGGCTCCCAGCCAAGCTGTTCCCTGATTTTTGTTGCGTCTATGGCATACCGGCGGTCATGGCCCAGCCGGTCGGTAACAAAGGTAATGAGCGAGCGGCGCGGCTGTCCCGACGGGGCGAGCCCGAGCTTTTGGTCGAGCAGATCGCAGATGAGGGTGACCACTTCGAGGTTTTCTTTTTCATTGTTGCCGCCGATATTGTAACACTGCCCATCCCTGCCCTTCTGCAATACCTCGACTATCGCCTCGCAATGATCCCGGACAAACAACCAGTCGCGAACGTTTTTGCCATCGCCATAGACCGGCAGGGCCTTGTTGTGCATGGCATTGTTGAATACCAGCGGAATCAGTTTTTCCGGAAACTGGTACGGACCGTAGTTGTTGGAGCAGTTGGTTATCCGCACCGGCAATCCATAGGTGTGGAAATAGGCGCTGGCCAGGTGATCCGAGGAGGCCTTGGAAGCAGAATACGGCGAACGCGGGTCATAGGCCGTGGTCTCGTTGAACCTGCCGGTTTCTCCCAGAGAACCATACACCTCATCGGTACTCACATGGAGAAAGCAAGGCTGCGTCACACTCTTGTTGCCCCCGAGCCAGGCCTTTTTCGCCGCTTCCAGCAGGGTGAACGTTCCTTCGATGTTGGTGCGGATGAACGCCCCGGGGCCGGTGATGGAGCGATCGACATGGGATTCGGCGGCAAAATGGACGACGGTATCGATCCGTTCTTCGACAAAAAGCTTCGCCACCAGCTCGGCATCGCAGATATCCCCCCGGACAAAGCGATACCGCTCCCCTTCGCGTATCCCGTCAAGATTCTTAAGGTTGCCGGCATAAGTCAGTTTATCGAGGTTGACCACCCGCCAATCCTGGCAGTCACTGTGCAGCATCCGGATAAAATTCGCCCCGATGAAACCGCACCCTCCGGTCACCAGAACAGTACGTTTATTTTTCATTATTGTCAGTTTTCTGTTTGCATTATCGGAAAAAGAACATATCCTACACACTTTTTTATGACTGTTCTTATAATAAGTTCATCCCACAAATCAAAGTCATATTTTCTTTTTTCATCAGTCATGAGTAAACAACAGAAACAGGAAATTGCCAGAAGGCGCACGTTTGGCATCATCAGCCATCCCGATGCGGGCAAAACCACCCTTACCGAAAAGCTCCTCCTCTTCGGCGGTGCCATCAATCTGGCCGGTGCGGTCAAATCCCGTAAAGTCGAGCGTCATGCCACCAGCGACTGGATGGCCATCGAACAGGAACGCGGCATCTCGGTTACCACCTCGGTAATGAAATTCACCTATCGGGATTTTGAGATAAACCTGCTCGATACGCCCGGCCATCAGGATTTCTCGGAAGATACGTACCGTGTGCTGACCGCCGTCGATTCGGCGATCATGGTTATCGACAGCGCCAAGGGCGTAGAAGCCCAGACCGAGAAACTGATGGAAGTGTGCCGGATGCGCAATACTCCGATCATCACCTTCATCAATAAACTTGACCGGGAAGGCATATCGCCGCTCGATATCATGGCGGAGATCGAGGAGAAACTGCAGATCGAGTGCACTCCCCTCTCCTGGCCGATCGGCATGGGCAAGACCTTCAAGGGGGTGTACGACATCTACCACAAGGCCCTCCATCTCTTCACCCCAGGCCAGAATACCCGGGCCATACAGGGTATTCTCATCGAAAATCTGGACGACCCGAAGGTGGATGAACTGCTCGGACGCCAAGCAGACGACCTGCGGGAGGATCTTGAACTTCTTGCCGGAGCGGCCAACCCCTATGAATACGATCATTACCTGAAAGCCAGCCAGACTCCGGTATTTTTCGGCAGCGCCATCAATAACTTCGGAGTCAGGGAGATGCTCGACGGTTTTGTCGAGATGGCTCCGCCGCCCGGACTGCGAGAATCGGTGAGCCGCGAGGTCGACCCGGAAGAAGAGGATTTTTCCGGGTTCGTGTTCAAGATTCAGGCCAACATGAACCCCGCGCACCGTGACCGTATCGCCTTTTTCCGAATCTGTTCCGGAAAATTCACCCGCGGCATGAAAGTCAGACATCATCGCCTGGGCAAGGACATTACCCTTGCCAATGCCACCATCTTCATGGCCCAGGAGCGCTCCAACGTCGACGAGGCCTGGCCGGGCGATATTATCGGCCTGCATAATCACGGGACGATAAAGATAGGCGACACCTTTACCCTGAAGGAGCCCTTGAAATTCACCGGGATTCCCAATTTCGCCCCGGAGCACTTTCGCCGGGTTCTGCTGAAGGATCCCTTGAAGATGAAGCAGTTACAGAAAGGTCTTCTGCAGCTTGCCGAGGAAGGGGCCATCCAGGTCTTTCGTCCGCTGATCGGCTCGGATTACATCATGGGGGCCGTCGGCGTCCTCCAGTTTGAAGTGACCATGGCCAGACTGCAGAACGAGTACAGTGTCAAGGCGATTTACGAACCGGTGGACTATCAGGCAGCCCGCTGGGTGCGGTGCGAAGACAAAAAGGCGATGGAAGAATTCGAGAGAAAGAACATGGCCTCTCTGGCCCGTGATACCGAAGGATTTCTCACCTATCTGGCCCAGAACGAGTGGATGCTGCGATATTTCATGGAAAAATGGCCGGCGATCACCTTCGACAAGACCCGCGAAAACATTTAACCTTTAAGCCTTCTCCACCTGATCGACGAACACCAGGGCATGTCCCTCGGTCAGGGCCTTTGCCGTCTTTTGTCTGGCGATGGTAATAATCCGCTGGATGGTGCCGCGGGACACCCCCATGCTCTTTCCTGCCTCCTCCTGGGTCAGTCCCTCCCCATCGCAAAGCCGCAGGGCTTCCAGCTCATCCTGATGGAGAGGAATCTGCTTCAGTTCAACGAGAGGGGTACCGGTTGGCTTAAAAGCCTTTCCGCAAAAATTCCCCTGACACTTTCTGGTTTTTTTGGGTCTTGGTGACATAACTCTCCAGGTCGCACCGGCGAAAAGCAGCTGTGAAAATAAAAGCATCATTTTTCGCGTTTTTTTGTGAAGTTCGGAGCATCATAACCCCGCTCCGAACAACGAACAGTACGGCATCAAACGGATGGGGCGACCGCAAATTGCACTCACCCCCGACGAGGCTTTCTTTATACCGGTTGCGGAAGGAAAATTCAATCAATCAGTGGTGACAGTTTCCCGATCCCTTGCAGACCTGATCCGCATGCATGACCGGCAAGCGGTTGGCCGCGAAACCGTCGATAACTTCCTGAACGCTCTTGATGCTGTTCGGATCGGCGAAATAGACAACAATGCCCACGTCGGCAAAACCGCGCATCGGTCGTGCGCCCATGCCGCCGACAACGATGGCTTCAACCTCGGCATCGCGGAGGAGTTGTACCGGCACCATACAGCCGCCTGCCTCATGACCGCCATTGGCAATGGTCGTTACGCCATCGACGCCTTTTTCCGCATCAAGCTCAACTATCGTAAAAACGTCACAATGGCCGAAGTGTTCCGACCTTTCCGCATCGAGACCGCCGGGATTATTGGTTGGGATAGCAACACGCATTTTCTCTCACCTCGCTGAATAAAACTTCTTTTTTTAACTGCCTTGCATCATGTTATTGCCGAGCACTCTTTTATGTGCATTTGCACATTAATCCTTCATTTGGCGATAGTCAAGCAACAACGACAAATCGCCGCAAAATGAAGCAGGATCACATGCCCTTGGAGGGAACAAGCCATGGACAACCCGAGGAAGATCAGGTAAGTTACCAAAAAAACGCCCCCGTCATCGGGCGGCTTCTTTTTACTTTTTTATCAACATTAAACGGTAACATATCACATTCGACCATGTCCTGGAAAATCATATTTCTTTTTGTTGTTTTCTGCCTGCTGGCGGTGGTCGATCCCGATCGCACACCGGCGACCGAACCGCGGCAGAAGGCGTCCATCAAGGAATTGACGGCAACGACATCGGAAACGCATATCCTGCTTTTCGGGACCCTGGACAACAGTTTCAACCCCGAGATGATAGAAACCCTGCACAGCGGCATTCCCCTCCGGTTTTCTTTCTTTGTCGAGGTGTACAAAAAGGCGGAAAACTGGCCGGAAGAGCAGATACTCCTGCGTAAATTCCAGCATGTCATGACCTACGACACCCTGAAGGAATTCTATCGTATCACGCTGGAAGAGGACAACAACAGGGTTGTGTCCTATAAATCCCTGGCAGAGGCGCAAAAAGTGATCAACGAGATCAACGGCGCCAGGGTGCTCGAACTCAGCCAGCTTATTCCCAACAATCTGTATAAACTGAAAATCAGGGCCGAGCTGTACCAGAAGACCCTGCCCCTCAGCCTGCACAACGCCCTGCCCTTTCTTTCCTGGTGGGATGTTGAAACAGACTGGCATTCAATCGAATTTAAATTCTAAAATATCGCCATGGATACAGATCCCCAAGACAAATCAGGCGATAAAAAGCCGTACACTGCACGACAGCTCCTGCAGAAACGTAAGCTGATCCGCCGGGTTATTCTTGTCTGTATTCTTCTCATCCCCTTTTTCATCTGGATCCAGAGCATCCTCTTCAAGGGCAAAGTCGCGCTGCCGCTTGACAACAACATCCTCATCTTCGCTCTCATCAATATCAATGTCCTGCTGGTATTGTTTGTTCTTTTCCTGGTCCTGCGCAATCTGGCGGAACTCCTCTTCGAAAGGCGGATCAACCGCCTCGGCAACAAGCTGAAAACCAAGCTGATCGCCTCTTTCCTTTCCCTGACGCTTATCCCGACCATCCTGCTTTTTTTTGTGGCGCTGCAGTTTGTTTCCACGAGCATGGATTACTGGTTCAATGCCAGTGTCGAAGACTCCCTGACCGAGTCGCTGCAACTTGCCCAATCGCTCCTGCGCGAAAAAGAAGAGCAGGTAACCCTCATGAGCAAGGGCATTGCCGAGCGGATGAAGGATCTCGACATATCCTCCTACACCTCGGAGACCATCAGCGACACCCTGGAAAACATCCTCTCTTTCAATCCGATCAACGGCCCGGACAGCCTTGGCCTCATCACCAACGACAAAAACCTGGAAATCAGTGTCCGTGGACCTCAATTGCGCAGCACCCTGCTGCCGAAAATCCCCCTGAATATCCTCGACCGGGTGCGGGCCGAACATGGCCGGGAGACGCTCGTTCAGGAGATGAACAACGGCGACCTGGTAAGCTGTATCGCCGAAGTCCAGATTGGCAACGGCAGCCTCGGCAAGGCCATTCTCGTCACCTCCCTGCTGGTCAAAAGCGACCAGCTGGCCCGCATGACCACCATCTCTCAGGGAATTGAGGGTTACCGGCAGTTGAAACACTTCAAGGAACCGTTTAAATTCTGGCTGCTGATCATTCTGCTCATCGTCACCATGCTGGTCATCTTTGCCGCCATATGGTTTGGATTATATATTTCCAGAGGCATCACCGTCCCTCTTGAAAAGCTCGTTCTGGCAACCAGGCGGGTGGCCGACGGCGATCTGGAGTTTGTCATGGAACGGGATTCCAACGACGAAATGGGACTTCTCGTCGACTCGTTCAATACGATGACCCTTAACCTCAACTCGAGCAACAAGAAACTGGCCGAAGCCCATACCGCCCTGCAGGTAAACTCACAGATATCCGAACAGCGAAGACGCTATACCGAGATAATTCTTCAAAACGTCTCGGCAGGGGTCATTTCCCTTGATGAAAGCGGCAAGATAACGACCATCAACCGCTTTGCCGAAAAGCTTCTCAATATCGACAAAAACCTCTTTCTCGGCCTCAATTACCGGGATGTCATGCCGCAATACCAGGCGGCCGTGGTCGATGGCTTCATCGAAGAGCTGCAGGTCACCGGCAAGAACACGGTCGAGCAGCACATCAAACTGAATGTCCTGAAAAAGACCTATTCGCTGCTCATCAATTTCACTCGGCTGGAAGATGAAAGCGAAAAACCGGTCGGCTTCGTCCTGGTTTTCGACAACCTCACCAAACTGGAAAAGATGCAGCGCATGGCGGCATGGCGGGAGGTTGCCAGGAGAATTGCCCATGAGATCAAAAACCCGCTCACCCCTATCCAGCTCTCCGCCCAACGGCTGCGCAGGCGCTATCCGGAGATCCTGAATGAAAAAAACAGCGTCTTCGACCAGTGCACCAATACCATCATCACCCAGGTGGATGAGCTGAAACGGCTGGTCAGCGAATTCTCCCAGTTCGCCCGCATGCCGAAGGTCCAGAAATCCCCCGACAATCTGACCAAACTGGCGAACCAGACCTTGTTCCTGTACCAGGAAGGGCATAAAAGCATCACCTTCACCTGCTCCGAGCGGCAGCCCATCCCCATTTTCAGTTTCGATGGAGAACAGATCAAGCGCTGCCTCATCAACCTGCTGGACAATGCGGTTGCAGTTTTACCCGATGGCGGTAATATAGACATCGTGCTTGCCCTCGATGAAGAGAAGGAAAATGTATTTCTCATGGTGTACGATGACGGCCCGGGTATTTCCAAAGAAAACAAGCTGAAGCTTTTTGAACCGTACTTCTCCACCAAGAAAACAGGAACCGGCCTCGGCCTGGCCATTGTATCGACAATAGTTTCCGATCATAACGGATATATCCGGGTTCAGGACCATGAGCCGACCGGAACGGTGTTCATTATTGAGCTGCCACTTCTGAACCAGCAGCACCTCCAGCTTAACTAGATATGACTACGGCCGGGAATCCTTTGAGGGCATGACTGTGCGCTTTCATAACCACTGCAAGCAGGATACACTCGATGAGCAAACGCATTCTGATAATAGATGACGAGATCAGTATCCGCGAAACACTGGCCGGAATACTCGAGGATGAAGGTTTTACTTCGATTGCCGCGTCATCGGCCGAAGAGGGTTTCGAACTGCTCGAATCGATGAATGTCGATCTGGTGCTCCTCGATATCTGGCTCGGCGACAATATGGACGGCATGACTGCCCTGGATAAGATCCGCGAGCGCTTCAGCATGCCGGTTATCATGATTTCCGGTCACGGAACAATAGAAACGGCAGTGCAGGCAACCCGCAAAGGAGCCTTCGATTTCGTCGAAAAGCCGCTTTCATACGATAAAATCATCCTGGCGATAACCAACGGCCTGCGGTTTGCCAAACTCGAGCAGGAAAACCGCCTGCTCCGCCAGGGCACCGGCGAGAAACCGGTTTTGACCGGCAATTCTCCTTGTATCCGGGCGCTGCAGAAACAGATTGAAATGGTCGCCCCGACCGATGCCTGGGTGTTGATCAGAGGCGACCATGGCACAGGCAAGGAACTGGTCGCCCAGTCAATCCACCGGGCATCCCGGTCGTGCGATCAACCGATGATTGAGGTGAATTGTGCCGCAATTCCCGAGGAGTTGATCGAGTCCGAACTGTTCGGCCATGAAAAGGGTTCATTTACCGGCGCCCATATAAGCAAAAGGGGGAAATTCGATCAGGCCGATGGCGGCATACTGTTTCTCGACGAGATCGGCGACATGAGCCTCAACACCCAGGCCAAGATTCTGCGCATCCTCCAGGAGCAGAAATTCGAACGGGTGGGCGGCAACAAGACCATAAAAGTCAATGTCCGGGTACTTGCGGCCACCAACAAAAACCTGGAAGAAGCCATCGAAACCGGCAAATTCAGAGCCGATCTGTTCTGGCGGCTGAACGTTGTTCCCATCCATGTCCCCAGGTTACGGGACCGATTGGAGGATATCCCGATGCTGGTCGAGGCGATGATAAAAAGCATGGTGAACAAGGGTTTGAAATACAAGGAATTCACGCAGGATGCTTACCAGGCGATGACCGAGCATTCGTGGCCCGGAAATGTACGTGAATTGAGGAACTTCATCGAAAGACTGGCGATCATGTGCCAGGAACCGGCTATCACCGCCGCGCATATCCAACTCTTTCTTAATCCCGGCCAGGGCTCTCCGCCGGCGGGCAACGGTTCCGCCATGAATCCCTTCCTCGCCATGGATTATAAAACCGCCAAGAGAATATTTGAAAAAGAGTATCTACAGCACCAGCTGCTGCAAAATGAAAACAATATTTCCAAAACGGCCGAACAAGTGGGTCTTGAACGAAGCCATTTGCATAAGAAACTCAAGTCGTTTGAAATCATCCAGTAAACGGTAAATGATGCCGGCGGTGCAAAGGCACTTCCCCAGCGTCCTCTTCCCTCACATAATCTCATTCCCCTACAGGAGTACACATGTTTCCCGAATATCGCCCTCGCCGGCTTCGTAAAAACAGCAGTTTCCGCGCTCTCATTCGTGAGACTCAACTCTCCCCTGCGCAATTCATCTATCCGCTTTTTGTCATGCCGGGCAAGAACAAGCGTGAAGAGATTCCCTCTATGCCCGGAGTTTTTCGGCTGACAGTCGACCAGCTGGCCGGTGAAGCCAGGGAATGCCTGCAACTGGGCGTCAACTCGGTCATTCTCTTTGGATTGCCGGAGAAAAAGGACGGGATGGGGTCGGGAGCACATGCCAAAAACGGCATCATCCAGACCGCAATCCGGGAGCTGAAGGCCAAAGTGCCGGAGATGCTCGTCATCACCGACGTCTGTCTCTGCGAATACACCGACCACGGCCATTGCGGCTGTCTGATCGATAATGTCGTCGACAATGACGCCACCCTCGAGATCCTGGCCAAAACCGCTCTTTCCCACGCCCAGGCCGGAGCCGACATGGTCGCACCCTCCGATATGATGGACGGCAGGATCGCCGAGATCAGGGCCGCCCTCGACGAGAACAATTTCGAATCGATCCCGATCATGTCCTACGCGGTGAAATACGCCTCGGCTTTTTACGGGCCATTCCGGGAGGCAGCCGACTGCGCCCCCCAGTCCGGCGACAGGAAAAGCTATCAGATGGATCCGGCCAACAGTCGTGAGGCGTTGCGGGAAGCGACCCTCGATGTCGATGAAGGCGCGGATATTCTCATGGTAAAACCAGCCGTTGCCTATCTGGACATCATCGCCCGGCTACGTGACGAATTCGACTTGCCGATCGCCGCCTACCATGTCAGCGGCGAATATGCCATGATCAAAGCGGCGGCGGAAAAAGGCTGGATCGATGGGGACCGGGTAATGGAAGAAACGCTTCTGTCCATCAAACGGGCCGGTGCGGACATAATCATCACTTATTTTGCCAAGGATATGGCAAAGATACTGAAGGACCGCAAATAAAAGCGTAATCGGGATCGCTATCGCTATCGAAACAACGGGAAAGATTCGATCCCGATAGCGATTTCGATAGTGATTCGATTCGGAGCTACTTACTTCGAAGAATGGTCCTCTTCTTTCCCCTGAGCCGCAGCCAAAGCAGACAAACCAGCACTCCGCCACTTACATCTGCCAGGATATCTAAGATGCTGGGTTCTCTGCCGGGTATAAACGACTGATGAAATTCATCGGAGATGCCGTAAACAAGACAAACGGACAGCGTAATACAAACAACGAGCCCACCCTTCTCTGCCCTCCATCGCTCATCAAAGGCAAACAGTGTCGCAGAGGCCAATACAGCATAAGCCAGCAGATGGGCCAGTTTGTCGATACCCGGCAGAGCCGGGAGGTGCAGGCTGTCTCCCGGTTTATCGGAAAGGTAATAAATAGTTCCCATGACCAGGGCCATGGGAATCATCCGTATCGGTGCAGTGCATTGCCTGGTCATGCAGCGGGAGTTTGCTCAGGGAGAGGCAGATGGACCTTTTTCAACTGGTCGCTGGAAAATCTCTTCCGGATGCGGCGCATCGCCGCACTTAGTTCCCTGGTTGGCGCATCGGCCAGGATCTCTACACTTTTATCGGCATAGCCGGTAATCTGCAGCTGTTTGTTGGGCACGGCGAACATATGACTCCAGTTGATCTCGATTGTCTCGGAGTCTTCCTCAATGGGCACCTCAAGCGCTGCACCGTCTTTTGCCACCTGGACACAATCGCAGTCGGTCACTTCCAGAACCCAGGCATCCCCCCTGGCTGTCGAGTAGAAAAAAAAGACCCCCAGTTCCCGGCAGACCGGTTTCTTGTTTACCGCATCTGCCTGGATCTCTTTCACCCCGTCGGTCAAAGTCAACTTCAGTTGCTGTTGCGGCGAAGGCTGCCGGGTAGCCTGCTGTTCCTTCAAGGCACAGCAGTGTTTGAATTTTTTGCCGCTTCGACAAGGACATTTCTCATTTCTCCCGATCTTTGGCATATATCGCACCTCTTCTATTTTATGGACTGTTGTTTAAAATGGTCATTCCGGCGAAAGCCGGAATGACAAAAAAAGACAATGCTCTCTATTTCGGGTTTTTTCTACTGTTTCTTCGTTACGAACATTTGCTGTACCCGCAATCGTAACAGGTTTCGCACCCTTCTTCAAAGCGGAGCATACCGGAACACTCGGGACAGATTGACGAAAAACCTTTTTGCGTCCCGGCCAGAAAAGACTTGAAGAGCTTGCCGAGCTGCGCCGGCAGGTCCAGCATATGCCCGCTTGACCTGTCAAGCTGTTTGATAATTTCATCCATCGGCACATTGAAACGCAAGGCAAGGGAAACCAGACGGCAGGTAGTTGTCCACATAGTCGACTTGTCTTTCAGGTCGACCCGGTTGTCAAAGGGAAATTTGGCGAAAACCTCCATCGGCTTTTCATTTTCGTCGAAACAGACAATTATATACACGGATTTCTGGTATTGATCCTTGACCCGGTACCGTTTGGCATTCAGAGTATCCGGCAGGATCTGCTTGGCAGGTCCACGCTCCGAGACAATGGCAACCTTTTCTTTGGCCGAACCATCGGTGGTGTTGAGCACCTGGTGGTCACGCGAGCCGTCCCGATACACGGTGAGTCCCTTGCAGCCCAGTTTATACCCGGTGATATAGGAGAGTTTCACCTCCTCCCTGGTGGCATTCGACGGCAGATTGATGGTCTTGGAAATCGAGCTGTCCACACCGCTCTGCTGCAGGTGCCCCTGCATCTTGATGTGATCCTCGGGTCGTATGTCCTGCGCGGTACGGAAGATCTCCTGCCACCGTGGAGGAATTTCCTTATGGCCTATAACCGTGCCGCTGTCCGCGACCTTGCTCATCAGTTTTTCCGAGTAAAAACCTTCCTGCCGCGCCACTCTTTCAAAATATTTATTGACCATGATGAGCCGGTCGCCATCCATCACATGTTTCATCATGACAATGGAAAAGTAGGGCTCGCATCCGGAGGCGCAGTCGGCAATCATCGACACCGTGCCGGTGGGCTGAATCGAGGTCAGCGCGGCGTTGCGGCGCGGCGGATATGCGTTTTTCCTCGGATCATAGGCCGGAAAAGGAGTTTTCTCCTGAGCGAGCTCGATCGACCGTTCCTCGGCCGTGTCCCTGATAAAACGCATCACCTTGCCGGCCAGCGCCCTGCCTTCTTCGCTGGCATAAGGAGTTTCCAGATTGATGAGCATATCATGCAGGCCCATGATTCCCATACCTATTTTTCTTGTCTTCAAGGTCATCTCGGCAATCTCGGGGATTGGGAACCGGTTGCAGTCGATGACACCGTCGAGGAAGGTCGTGGCATTCCGCACTACTTTTTTCAGTCTGTCGTAGTCTACCTCCCCGTTTTTGACAAAATTAGCCAGATTGACCGACCCGAGATTACAGCTTTCATAGGGAAGCAGCCATTGTTCGCCACAAGGGTTGGTGGCCTCGAAATCACCAAGCTGAGGGGTCATGTTATCACGATTTGCCACATCGATAAACAATACTCCCGGTTCACCATTATGCCAGGCCAAATCTACAATCTTATCGAAAACCATTCTCGCGTCCAAGCACTTGACAACTTCCTGGGTTGAAGGCTCGATCAGTTCATACTCGTTGCCGTCCTCCACTGCCTGCATGAACGCATCGGTGACAGCCACGCTGAAATTGAAATTGTTGAATCGGTTCTGGTCCTCTTTGGCGATAATAAAATCCATTATATCAGGATGATCGATCCGCAGCACACCCATATTGGCGCCCCGTCTCTTACCTCCCTGTTTTATGGTTTCGGTAGCGGCGTCGAAAACGGCAGCAAAGGACAACGGTCCCGAGGCAACCCCCTGAGTGGATCGCACCGAAGCATTCTTTGACCGCAGGCGGGAAAAGGAATATCCGGTACCGCCGCCGGTTTTATGGACCAGCGCGCCGTTGCGAATGGCAGTGAAAATGCCGTCCATTGAATCGTCGACAGGCAGGACAAAACAGGCGGACAGCTGCCCCAGATCCGTTCCGGCATTCATCAAACAGGGCGAGTTCGGCAGAAAATCGAGGTGATAAATCATGTTGAAAAAATCTTCGCCGAGCTGCTTATGATTCTTTCTCTCTTTATCGACGTCCGCCACCGCGTTCGCCACCCGCCGGGCCAATGTCTCCCACGTCTCGGTAACGTTACCTTCGCCATCCTTAAGATAGTACCGTCTCGCCAGTACTGTTTCGGCGGTAGCCGTCAATACCTGTTTGGTTAAATCAGGTGTCATGCAGGACCTCTTTCAAATGAAAAAATTAGCATTATTCCCTGGTAAAAAAAAAATTTGCTGCGCAGAGTTTTTCGTCAAAGGGAACTTTCGCCCTCTCAAAGGGCACTTTAATATATCCCGTGTACCGGGTCAGGAAACGCTTCAATGAAAATGTATGCAATACATCGCGAAAAAGGTCACATGCTCCACCTCATTTCACCCTTACACACTGCAATACCTGGATTAGTTTATACCCCACATTTATGGCTTGCTCAACACCAAACTACAACATATGGTATCATTTTTCATTATCTTCGCAAAACCGGGAGCTTCAACGGTTTTCTTTTTTTTCAACAAAAAAAGACGGTTTTCAAATTATTCTACAAGAAAAACGACACGTGATTCCCTCACGTCTCCAGCGGAAAAACTGCCAAAGAAATGGAATGAAAAAACGAGTAGCAAGGGTATCTATCGGTGAGGCAGGGAAAAGGCCCGGCCAAGGCGAAAAGAAGTTTCTCCACCTTTGCCGGGCAGTATTGCAAGGAGCCGAAAGTCAGAAAAAGAAAAAGACTGTCAGGTACCAAACAAACTCTCAGTACGTGGCCGATCACACCCGCTCTGCTTTTTCCATTCTTGTCCGAGCACCCTCGACCAAGCGGGCTGTCGCGACGATCGCCCTGGAGTGTTTGCCGCTTGCCACTTTACCGGCTCGGTCGAACACCTCTACTTCAAACAGATAGAGTTTGCCATCCTGCCCCAGAAATGTTGCCACGGATTTCACCTCCTCCCCCACGGGCGTCGGCGCAAAATGTTTGATGTCCACGCCGACTCCAACCGAGAGCTCACCCTGCTGCAACAGCGGTTTCATGAGCCTGGCTGCCGACAGTTCCATAAGGGCTATCATCCTTGAAGTGGCCAAAACCTCCGGAAAATCATCTTCGCTGCTGATCGCCACCGCACTTGCCAGATCCTGCTGCTGAACGGTATAGACACATTCCCCTTTCGTCCCTGTTTCCATACGATCCTCCTCTGTTGGCGATTAAAGTTGAAACGACTTTTTATCTTGCTGTATTTACTTCGTTGGCAACCGATTGTAAAGCTGACAACCACGAGAGGAATAAAGCATGTCGGGCAGGTTCAATAAAAAAGCGGATACTCCGAACTGCCGAAGTATCCGCTTGACACTGCCAGTGATTGAGACTTTCAGTTAAAACCGGAACCGAACACCTGCGCCAAAACGTCCGAATTCGTCTATTTGATCCATTTCGTCGAATGCAGAACGAACTTCAAGGAAAACAGATGCATTGAAGCCCTCAGGCTCACCGAAGACACGGGCACCAACTGCGGCGATCATGTCGAAATCGTCGTCTTCGGCATCCAGATCATTGTCGCCGTCGGTTATCCAGCCGCCGACGCCCAAATTGACAAAGTACCGGGAGAATTTATACTCTCCGAGTACATCGACAAGAAATGCATCATCGCCGTCCAGTCCATCGTAGTGAATCGCCCCGCCCACGAGTCCGAGAACCGACCACTCTTCAGTGAATCTGTACTCTCCACCAATGCGGCCAAAGACATAATGGCCTGGATCGAACTGATGGTAGTAACCGACATCGCCGACCAGACGCACTCTTTTGATGCCTGTAACTTCCGCAGTACATTGAGCGGATGTAGCATCGACACCTTCATTATCGGTTACTGTAACCTGAACAGTGTTGGTGCCGCAAGGCATTGCAACCTCGCTGACAAGAGCATCGCCGGCAACCGATTTCTCGCTTACGACCTTGCCGGTTTTATCGACTACGGCAATCTTCATGTTGGCAATAGTGCCATCGGGATCGGAAGAATTACGCGCGTCTACGGTGATGGTATCGCCGCAGAATGCTTTTGTCGGAGAGACGGCCATACCGCATGTTGGGGCCTGATTAATCCGTGCCACAGGAGCCGGAGCCGGCTCCTCGACCCTGCTTTCTCCGAGCAGCGCAATGTTGCCGCAACCGAGCGGAACAACGAACGTCGAGCGAGTGCCTTCATGCTCGATGTCGAATTGATATCCGGGGAATGTGTCCTCATTTCCCCAGGTAACATCCCTTGCAATACGGACCTGTCCTTTTCCTTTTTTCTTAAAGAACATCCACTCGAAACGCGTACCCTTGGGATATTCGTTTCTTTGGATCTGGGTTGTCTCGATCTGGGTCATGAAAGGCTGATAAAGCTCGCTGCGGCCGGCAAGTTCAAAACCTTTTTCCACTTCACCCGCTCTGGATTTAACCATTGCGATCAGTTGATCGCTGTTTTCCAGCGGTACGCAAAAAGGACTTCTACCGATTTCCATCAATGTAGTTGCCGAATTTGCGATACCTCCCGAGACTACTAAAAACGCCATGACGACAAAAGAAATAATTTTCGTTTTCAAATCTCTCCCCTCCTTGTTTGAATGAATAATACCTGCTAACAGAAATGTTTCGATGGGAATACCGAACGGTTTTGCCACAATCATATACCAACTCCAAGACATTTTCCAGGGAAATCATTTAACATGGATCGATAAACTTTATCAATATTCATATCTTTTTCATATAATTATTGTTTTTTCAATATCTTACTCATTAAAAGCAGTGCATTTTCCATACATATCATGGTTGGGAAAACATCTGTATTCGATACTCGGCACAGACATTCAGGAAATCATCATAGTCACTCAGGTCATTTTTATCAGAATTATAGAAAGATACCGATGGCGTGCACCATTATGACATATTACCTCAGCAATCTGTTAGATTTCGTATTTTTATCCTCCGTTGCAATGACATTTAAAAACTCTCCTGCCGAGATGATCCCCGAAACATCCCCGGAACCTGTCCTTGACATTCCTTTGCGAGCGGGATATGTTCACCGCAGACCGACCGACCGGTCTCTCTTTTGCTTCAGGACATGCCGATGACCCTTAGAGACAAGCTGCTGCGCGAAGCCCTGCGCCAATTTTCCACCAAAGGGTATTCCTGCACGTCCACCTCGTCGATCATCGAAGCTGTGGGTGCCTCGAAAGGTGGTCTCTACAATCACTTTCGCAACAAGGAAGAACTCTTTCTCGAAGCGCTCAGCCTCGCCAGAAAAATCTGGCGCGAAAAAAATCTTCACGGTCTCGACAAAATTTCCCGGCCCACGGATAAAATCATCCGGCTTCTCGAAAACTACCGGGATTTTTATCTGACAGATACCGAAAATTTGCCGGGTGGCTGCATGTTCGTCAATCTGGCCGTCGAACTCAGCGATGAGTTCCCGCATCTCGGCAAGGAAGTAAATGAAGGCTTTTTCAGGCTGCGACGGATGATAAAACGGTTGCTCGATACCGAAATGGCAGCAGGTACAATCAGCAAAGACCAGGACACCGATGAGGCGGCGGAGATCCTCTTTGCCGGGATCCTCGGAGCATGTGTCGTGTACAGTTCCGATAAATCGAGGATCAACCTCGACCGGTCGATCGGAGCACTGTGCGGCTATGTGAAAAAGATGACGATAGCAAACGACACCTCTGCCGGTCCTGCGGGGATTGAACTCGCAACTTCATCCAAAAAGGAGAACAGCTGATGCAGGAGAGTACAATACCGGGGAAAAGCGGGTTAAGCAGTTACGAAGTCGCCAAATGGTCGATCTTTTCGGTTCTCATACTGACCTATATTCTTGTCTATTTTCACCGCATGGCTCCGGGCGTCGTCGCCGAATACCTGATGGCCGCCTTTCAGACCAGCGGCGCTAGTCTCGGCACCCTGTCGGCCCTCTATTTCATTGTCTACGCCGGGATGCAGATACCGTCGGGGGTTATCGCCGATACCCTGGGCACCAGGACTTCCGTTATCGGCGGGAATCTTATCGCCGGAATCGGCTCGCTGTGCTTCGGCATGGCCGATACCTTCGCCATGGCCTGTGTCGGCCGCTTTCTTGTCGGCCTTGGCGTTTCGGTCATTTTTGTCAGCATCATGAAAAGCAATTCGGTCTGGTTTGCGGAACGAGTCTTTGGGATCATGAGCGGCCTCACCCTGCTCATCGGCAACCTTGGTTCAGTCCTTGCAGCAGGCCCTCTTTCGGCACTTCTCGTTAGCTTCGCCTGGCGTTCGATTTTTATCGGCATCGGTCTTCTCTCCCTGGTCCTGGCGGTTCTTGCCTTCCTGATTGTCCGTAACCACCCTGAAGATCTCGGTTTCCCGGCACCCAACAGTTACAGCACAGGCAGCAGGGCTTCTCACGCCAACCACTGGTTGAAAAACCTTTTCTCGGTTGTTTCGGTACTCCGCATCTGGCCGGGTTTCTGGGTACAGCTCGGCATGATCGGCGGGCTCTATTCTTTCATGGGCCTCTGGGGAATTCCCTACCTCCGCGATGTCCATGGGCTGAGCAGATCGTCTGCCGCCGATTACATTACCGCGATGCTGCTCTGTTTTGCCTTTGGTGCTTTATTCTTCGGTTGGTTTTCCGACCGGATCGGGCGCCGCAAACCTCTTCTCATCGCCTGCGTTCTCGGATATTCCCTGTCCTGGCTGATCCTGATGTATGTATCCTGGTCCCCGGGTATCGCCGGATTTCTGCTCTTTGGCTTCATGGGCTTTTGCGGCTCGGGCTTTGTTTTAACCTTTGCCGCCGCCAAAGAGGTTATCGATCCGAATTTGTCGGGTATGGCGGTAAGCGTCGTCAACACCGGCTGCTTCATCGGAACTGCCCTCATGCAACCTCTCTTCGGCTATCTTGCCGATCTTTCATGGGACGGCACAACCGTCCAGGGGATACGGATTTACTCCCAAGGCGACTACCACCACGGCTTCCTGCTGATGCTCGCCTTCGCCGTTCTCGCCCTGATCGGTTCTTTCCGGCTGCGGGAGACGTATTGTCGCAACAATTACCATGGGAATCCGACCACAGTAGACACTAAATAAGCATTATAACCGACATAACAGACCAGCAAGGCCGCACCTTCAAACCGGTTGATGCGCCCCAAACCCTTGAATCCATAGCCAAAAACAAAAAGGGAAAGCGTAAGAAGGGACATGACCGCCATGTCCCGGTACACCACCTCCCCTGATACGGCCATGGGGTGGATCGCGCCTGCGATGCCGACGACGGCAAGGGTATTGAAAAGGTTTGACCCCAGGACATTCCCCAGGGCAATTTCATGCTCGCCTTTCCGCAATGCGCTGATCGACGAAGCGAGTTCAGGCAGCGAAGTACCCACGGCCACGATGGTAAGGCCGATGATCAAATCGCTCACGCCAAATCCGCGGGCAATTTCCACCGCTCCCCAGACCAGGATGCGGGAGCTGAGAATCAACAGGACAAGACCCGTCACCAGCCAGAAGACCGCCCGGCCCATCGGCATTTCGAGTGCTTCTATGTCCAGCTCCTGTTCCATCTCGGCGGCGAAGGTATCGGGCTGTTTCTTCATCCCCTGCCAGATGCTCCAGCCCATCAAACCAAAAAAAACACAGAGCAGCACGACGGCATCCGCCCGGCTGAGCCAGCCGTCCCAAAGCTGCAATATTGCCAGGACCGTCACGGCAGTCAGGAGAGGCAACTCCTTGCGCAGCACCTGCGAATGCACGGCGATCGGACTGATAAGAGCGGTCAGACCCAGGATCAGGGCAATATTGGTGATGTTCGAGCCGTAGGCATTACCGAGTGCGATACCCGGATTACCCTGGAAAGAGGCAAGGGCCGAGACCATCATCTCGGGTGCCGATGTGCCGAAGCCGACAATCACCATGCCGATCAACAGGGGCGGCATTCCGAAATTGCGGCAGGTGATGGCCGATCCTTCGACAAAACGGTCGGCACTCCAGACAAGAAGCGCGAGACCGAAAACGACTGCAAGAAAAGCTGTTAGCATTGATTTGACCTTCTCCGGGCTCGCCCGTTCTTGTCGGAGCGAAAGGATGTAAATATTAAAGATTATTTAAATATGGATCGCTTGCTCGACCGGACGCACCTCAATCGAGCCGCCCACCGGCAGCGTCGGTATCCGCATGGCGAGAGCGATCGCCTCGTCGACATTCCTGCACTCGACCAGATGGTACCCGCCGATCTGCTCTTTGGTTTCTGCAAACGGACCATCGGTAATGGCCGGTTTGCCGTCATGCGAGCGGACCGTCGCAGCGGTCGAACATGGCCCCAGCTTGGCGCCGGCAAGGTAGTGGCCGCTCTTGACCAGATCCTGTTCCAGGGCCTGATACGTATCCATGATTTTATCCCGCTGCGATTGCGGAATCTCTTCCCACAGCTTTTCATCAATACAACACATCAATAAATCTTTCATGGGGGTTTCTCCTTCCATACATCTTGATGACTCCGAAAAAATCTTGAACGCCGCCATAGCGGCAAAATCCGGAATGGCGTCATGGAGCCGGTAATCACCATACAGCCTCCTCCGCGTTACTGTCGTACCATAAACAAGGGGTGAACTTTTGCATAGTGCCTCCTTCTCATATATCTGGCGTTGCCGCGGCGGCTCGTCCTGGTTACCTGTCCCGCTCTTGCGGGTCATTCTACCTTTTTCAAACGCCGCCGTTCACTTTGCGCCACCATTGCCGATAAGTCTTCAGCCGGACGAATCTCAAAGGGACCTGCCTTCACCCCGGGATGTTCCGACATCAACCGGATCGCATGATTCAGATCCCTGGCTTCGAGGATGAGGATTCCCCCCAACTGCTCTTTCGTCTCGGCAAAAGGACCATCGGTTATAAAGGCCCTGTATATTGCCAAGCCGTCGGCACAGATCCGCCCGCGCGGCGTGCGCCAGGTGGTAGTCCGCCAGATCGCCCCGACCAAGGATGGTATCGATCAGCCCCAGGCCTGCCTCCGGTCCGTCCCTCATGGCCACCGCCACGGCGCGGTTCAACTCGACCACAGGCGACGGATGGACGCGCATCAGAAGCTCGAACAAGCCGACGATCCGGGTCCAGTCGGTCGAGGCGACATCGGCTGCTTCGGCATGTGAAGCGGCAATTGCCGCCTGGAGGGTATACGAGCCGATCCGGCGCGACGACAGCGCCCTTTTCACCAGGGCCAGGCCTTCCTCGATCTGCTCCCGGTTCCAGAGCGACCGGTCCTGGTCTTCAAGCAAAATAATATCGCCGGAGGGTGAAGTTCGGGCGGCACGCCGTGATTCCTGCAGCAGCATCAGCGCCAGCAGGCCGACTGTCTCGGATTCGGGCAGCAACCCGACCAGTTGCCTGCCCAGATGAATCGCCTCGCCCGAAAGATCCGGCCGAGTCAGAGAATCGCCGGACGATGCGGTATAGCCCTCATTGAAGACGAGATAGATTACCTGCAGCACTGCGTCGAGCCGATCCGGCAGTTCGGATAACGCGGGTACACTGTAGGGTATGCGGGCGTCACGTATTTTCGCCTTGGCACGGACGATACGCTGGGCCAGAGTCGGCAGGGGAACGAGAAATGCATGGGCGATCTCTTCTGTCGTGAAGCCGCACACCTCACGCAGGGTGAGAGCAACCCGGGCGTCCGGGGATAATGCGGGATGACAGCAGGTAAAGATCAGACGCAGGAGGTCGCCCCCGACACTCTCGCTTTCATTCTCCGAAGCTTCATCTCCCGGAAAGGTGGCCGGCGTGGTCGCCTCGTCCAGCGGGTCGAACCGGGCGCGCCGGCGAATGCGGTCGATGGCCTTGAAACGCCCCACCGATGTCAGCCATGCCTTGGGGTTGTCCGGCTCACCGTCGCGCGGCCACTGTTCAAGCGCAGCTCTGAAGGCATCATGCAGCGCCTCCTCGGCAAGATCAAAGTCCCCAAGTCGCCGAATCAGAGAGGCAAAGACGCGGCGCGACTCTGCCCGGTAAACCTCATCCACCCTTGCCTTTATTCGACTTTCGTCCTTCTCGCTCACCGGCAACTTCAATTTTCTTCCGGTTTCTTTTTCCATTGCATGAACATAAACATCATCCCTCGGAGAAGGAATGCCAATTCATCTCCGGCCCGGGCACTCGACTGCCGGATGGAGCAGCCGATCTTCACTACCACGCAATTCATGATTATGGTTAGCGGACAAAGACACTGAAACAGGCTCCTCCGGAGATGAAAGACTGAAAGAAAAAGTTCCTTGCAGACAGCCTGACACCACAAACGACCGGCAGCGCCGGTGTAACTGTTCTATGCCATCATTCTGAAGATCAATTGCTGTTTATCACATCGCATACATACACTGTCGATGTTTTATAATAATGGGATTTTTTCGAGTACCCCTTGAGGGGTACTCTGCTGTTCAGTGCCCTCTCAAGGGCATGGTCCTTTAAAGATAACACCTTGAAAACTGTAGATTAATCTCCAAAGGACTCACACAAACAAGGAGCAAAGACAATGAACTCACAATACGTCAATCCTATCCCGGAAGGGATGCACACGGTAACTCCGCAACTGATCTGCGCCGGTGCGGCCGAAGCGATCGAATTTTACAAGAGAGCCTTTAATGCAATTGAAGTGGGCAGGATGCCCGGCCCCGACGGCAAGCTCATCCACGCCATGATCCGCATAGGCGATTCGATGCTCATGCTGGTCGACGAGTTTCCCGAGTGGGGGGCAATAGGACCAAAAATAACAAAAGGATCGCCGGTCACCATCCATCTCTATGTCGAAGACGTCGATGACTTCGTCGAACAAGCCGTCAAAGCCGGCGCCAGGATAACGATGCCGCTCCAGGACATGTTCTGGGGTGATCGTTACGGCCAGCTTGAAGATCCTTTTGGCCATCACTGGTCCGTTGCCAGCCGTGTTCGCAAGGTGAGTCCGGAGGAAATGGAGGAAGAGGCAAAAAGAGTCTGCTGCTAAGCGGCAGCCGCCGGAGAACACCAATGATAATCGCCTGCCTTTACAGGTCGAACAGTCGGGCCAGGTTATTTGACAGACGCCTGCAAATAGTGGATACTCAAGACATTGAACCGAAGTACGTTATTATTCAATGGAAGGCTTGCATGGAACAACATAAAAGGAAGGTAGATGAGGGCCAGGCGTCAACCGGTGACGGCCGGCTCCTGCCGCGCCTGAAGGTGCGGCAGGGGAAATCGATGCATGTCGATGTTCACCGGGCAGTACGTGAACTGGCAGAACAGATCGATCAGCCCGGTATACGGGCAACTCTGGCATTTTTCTCGGACGAATACGATCCGGAAGAACTCGGCCGAGCCCTGCAGGAGTATCTTCCCGGTCCGGTTATCGGCTGCACGACTGCCGGGCAGCTCTCGGACTCCGGCTTTCAGCAGGGCGGTATCTCCGGCGCTTCGCTTGCCGGAGACGAACTGTCGGTTGTCCCCTACCTGATTCATCCTCTTGCCACACAGAATGAACAGGCAGGCAGAATAGCGAAAGACGTGAGGGAACGTCTCTCCCGCACGGGGCAGCGGGCTTTTGGCTTTTTGATGGTCGATGGCCTGTCGATGAAAGAGGAATCGCTGATTTCCACACTCTACATGGCCCTTGGCGATGTTCCCCTTATCGGAGGCTCGGCCGGCGATTCGCTGAAATTCAAACAGACCTTCGTCTATTACGATGGCCGGCTGTTGCAGGATGCCGCAGTTTTTGCCTTGTTTGTCACTTCCCTGCCTTTCCATATCTTCAAACACCAGCATTTCCAGCCCACCGCCACACGACTTGTGGTCACAGCCGCAAACCCCGGCCGACGGCTGGTGAAAGAAATCAACGGCGAACCTGCGGTAGAGGCTTACGCGGAATTGATTGGCACACCTGTCGACCAACTCGATGCCTCCACATTCTCCCGACATCCGTTGATGCTTCGTATCGGCGACGATTACTACGTGCGGTCGATT
Source organism: Desulfobulbaceae bacterium BRH_c16a (assembly GCA_000961725.1). Classification (GTDB taxonomy): domain Bacteria; phylum Desulfobacterota; class Desulfobulbia; order Desulfobulbales; family Desulfocapsaceae; genus Desulforhopalus_A. The sequence goes on along the minus strand of LADS01000014.1, from coordinate 7,813 downwards.
GCCGGTATCGAGCCCGACGGCAGTCTGAAATTTTTCTGTGCCATTGACGCAGGACTTGTTCTCACCATAGGAAAAGGTCATTCGGCCATCGATGCCCTGGAGCTTGAACTCCGGAATTTACATGAAAATATAGGTGATCCCGCAATCATTATCGGCTGCGATTGTATTCTCAGGAGGCTGGAAATGGAAGCCCGGGGGATTGACGACACGGTCGGTCGACTGATGGCCGGGAGTAAAGTCGTTGGTTTCAGCACCTATGGAGAGCAATATAATTCCGTGCATGTCAACCAGACCTTTACGGGAATTGCCCTGGCAGGTTGACGGATGGCCGAGATCGACGAAGCCGGCGTGATCGCCAGGCTCAAAGCCAAACTGAAGGCCCGGGAGAAAACCATCGAAGTGCTGATGAATGCCGCGGAACAGCGCTTTTCGGCTGGATCGTCGTCACTCGAGTTGCTCTCGCAGAACCTGAATCTCGAACGTGTCGTTCAGCAGAAGACCGAGACTTTACAACACCAGGGAGAGGAGTTGCAGAAGGCCTTGCAGGAACTGCAACTCACCCAGACCCGGTTGCTTCATGCCCAGAAAATGGAGGCTGTGGGCCAACTCGCCGCCGGTGTCGCCCACGAAATCAACACCCCGACCCAGTTTGTCGTTTTAAACATACAATTTCTTGAAGGGGCCTTTACCGATGCCAGGCGTCTGGTCCATGCCCTGCAGAAAGTGCTGCGGGCGATTTCCGACGGCTCGGCTCTTGCCGAAGCAGGCATGGAAGCGGAAAACCTGTTTGAGGAACTTGACTGGTCATACCTGGATACCGAAATTCCGACGGCAATCCGTCAATCAAAAGAAGGGCTTCAGCGGGTTACTTCGATTGTTCAAGCGATGAAGGAATTCTCTCACCCCGGCAGTAAGGAGAAATCGTATAACGATCTGAATAAAATCATCGAAACGACGATTACGGTAGCCCGGAATGAATGGAAATATAACGCCGAGATCGTAAAAAACCTTGCTCCGGATCTGCCGCGGGTTTTTTGTCTTGCCGATGAAATGGGCCAGGTTTTTCTCAACATCCTGGTCAATGCCGCCCATGCCGTTACCGAAAAATCCCATGGCAACCAGGAAAGGGGCACAATTAGCATATCCACCCGTCAAGATCGGGAGTATGTCGAAATCTGCATAGAAGACACCGGCAGCGGTATTCCCGAGAACATTCTCCCCCGCATCTTCGACCCTTTCTACACTACCAAACTGGTCGGCAAGGGGACGGGACAGGGTTTGGCTATTGCTCATGATGTCGTTGTGAAAAAACACGGGGGAACGATCAATTGTGCTTCAGAAGTAAATATGGGCACGGTTTTCACACTGCGTCTGCCTATCACGCCCGATTTACCGGAAACTGCTGCAAGCACTTGAGATACCTCGACCGGATGGGGGTTTCGGTGGTTGTATCCTGGGCCGAAACACCAAGCGAAGGTTGAACGAGGAGAAAATAACGATGAACAACAAAAAAGTACTCTTTGTCGATGACGAGCCGAACATTCTCGATGGCCTGCGGCGGATGCTGAGGTCTTTACGCAATGAATTTGACATGCAGTTTGCCGGGAGCGGCAGTGAAGCCCTGGAGTTGATGGCCGGCCACCGGTTCGATGTGGTTGTCACCGATATGCGCATGCCCGGCATGGATGGCGCCGAACTGCTGAAAACCATCAAGGAAAAGTATCCCCATACCATCAGGATCATGCTGACCGGTCAGGCGGACGAAACTTCCATCCTGAGCACCGTCGGCGTTGTCCATCAGTTCCTGGCGAAACCCTGCTCGCCGGACCGCCTGAAGACTGTTCTGGTCCAGGCCGGGGCGCTGCAGGATATACTTTCAGACGGCAGCCTGAAGGATCTCATCTCACAGATCGGCTCCCTGCCGACCCTGCCGACCACCTATGCCCGACTGCAAAAGGCCCTTGCTACGCCCGATGTGGAAATAGCCGAAATCGGCAAGATCATCGAGCGGGATATCGCCATGAGTGCCAAGATCCTGCAATTGGTCAACTCTGCTTTTTTCGGGATCTACACCAAAGTTGAAAGTCCGGCCAGAGCGGTATCGTTGCTGGGTCTGGATACCATAAAGGCGCTGGTTCTCGGCCTGGAGATTTTCACCCAGATCAAGATTCCCAAGGATATTTTCCCGGTCGAGACGCTCTGGTCGCACAGTCTCACCGTCGGCAAGATTGCCAAGGCGATTGCCGCCGGGGAGAGCAAAGACAAGGATCTCCTCAGCAATGCTTTTCTTTCCGGAATCCTCCACGATATCGGGAAACTGGTTCTTGTTTCCCATCTCCCTGACAAGTACCGGCAGGTGATCGACCTGGCCAGGGAGGAGAACATCACCCTGCCTGAGGCGGAGCAAAAGGTTTTCGGCGTCGGCCAGGCTGCCGTGGGTGCCTACCTTATCGGCCTGTGGGGATTTACCCAACCTATTATCGAAGGTATTGGATTTCATCCCGCCCTGGACCGGTATCCGACCGACGCGTTCACCCCGGCCCTGGCCGTCCATGTTGCCAACATCCTGTATTACCGCTGCAATCCTGAAGAGATAATCGGCCGAAACGAGGAATTGTATTTCCCGGCGCTGGAAAAGCTTGGCCTGCTGGAAAAGGTGGCCCAATGGCAGGGGATGTGCGCGGAGATCATGCAGACGGATACGGATTCATGACAACGCAGGGATGCCGGCTCTTTTCCGCCACCTGCTCCCCCGGCAAAGCCAAAGGCGTCGACAACCTGACCTTCCCCCCTGGCACAATAAATCCTCTTTACATCCTTGCAGCAAAAGGAAAAAATCTTATGGATATAACTGCGTCATTCTGATAGGCTGAGTTGTTATCACTTCTGATCCGGATGTTCGGGTGATATGCCGTCAACCCGTATATGGACCCTTCTCACCTGGAGAATCAGCCATGGACGCCAGTGACCTTTCCACCCACGTAAGCGACCCCGCCCGGCTCGCCGCGCTCCGTAACACCGCTTTGCTCGATACACCCACCGAAGAGGCTTTCGACCGGCTTTCCCGGCTGGCGGTAAGTTTCGTAAACGCACCGGTCGCGCTGGTCACGCTTATCGATGCCGATCGCCAGTTCTTCAAGAGTTGCATCGGCCTGCCTGAGCCATGGTGTTCCCGCCGGGAAAGCCCCCTCTCTCATTCCTTCTGCAAGTATAACCGGATTGCCGGCCAGCCCCTGATCATCGAGGATGCCAGGGTTCACCCGCTCTTCAAGGATTGCCCTGCAATTTGGGATCTGCAGGTGATTGCCTATCTGGGTATTCCCCTCATTACCTCCGATGGCTACGTTTTGGGCTCATTCTGTGTCATCGATTCGAAGCCTCGGCAATGGAGCAAGCAGGAAGTCGCAGTCGTTCAGGATCTGGCCGCAGCGGTTATTGCCGAGATCCAGCTACGCACCGAGATATCGGCGCGAAACCGGGCCGAGAATCAACGGGACGAGCTTTCCGAACTGAATAAGCGTCTGCACGAGGAGATCACTGCGCGAAAGCATGCGGAAGAACAGCAGCGCCAGTTGGAGTACCAGCTTCACCAGGCTCAGAAGATAGAAGCCATCGGCAGGCTGGCCGGAGGCGTAGCCCATGACTTCAACAACCTGCTCTCCCCCATCATCGGCTACAGCGAAATACTCACGCTGGATCCGAGCCTCACCGAGAAACAGAAACAGTTCACGAGCGAAATCCTCCGCGCAGGGTTTCACGCCCGGGATCTGGTACGCCAGCTTCTGGCCTTCAGCCGCAAGCAGATCCTGGACTTCAAGTCGTTGAATATAAATGAAGCGATTGAAAGATTCTCAAAACTGCTGCGGCGCACTATTCCTGAAGACATCGAAATCAGGATGATCTTGTCCCCGGATATCCGGCCTGTCATGGCCGATGCCGGACAGATCGAACAGATCGTCATGAACCTGGCGGTCAATGCCGCCGATGCGATGCCCCACGGCGGCCGACTCACCATTGAAACAGCCTTAGCGGTGCTGGACGGAGAATATCCCGGAATACCTCTGGACGTGGCCCCGGGACTGTACGTCATGCTGGCAGTCAGCGACACGGGCCATGGGATGGACCAGGAGGTCCGCGATCATATTTTCGAGCCGTTTTTCTCCACCAAAGGCCAGCAGGGGACCGGCCTTGGCCTGGCCACGATTTTTGGCATCGTCAAACAGCACGGCGGCAGCATCCGGCTCAACAGCAAACCGGACGAAGGGACAACGTTTATAATTTATCTCCCTGTTGGAGAAGAAACCCCGGTCGAAGCGGAAAACAACGGAATGACTACCGACCTTGCAAGCACCGAGACCATTCTCCTGGTTGAGGACAGCGAGCAAGTGCGTAATCTCACCAAGACAATCCTCAAGCAACATGGCTACACTATTATTATGGCGGAAAACGGCGAAGAAGCGCTGAGGGCACTGGCGTCGCATAAAGGTCAGGTGCAGCTGCTTCTCGCCGATGTGGTCATGCCCGGAATGAACGGGAAGGAACTGTATGAGCAAGCGGTGCGGGAAAATCCGGGCATGAAAGTGCTCTACATGTCCGGCTACACCAGCGATATCATCATCAGCCGCGGATTCCTGGACGAGGGGGTCAATTTCCTCCAGAAACCGTTCACCAAGAAGGAGCTTACTTACAGAATCAGGGAAATACTGGATCACAACTCGTGAAATGGTCAACCACATCCGGAACCAAAGGCAGTTACAATAATCTCATATCACTTTTTAAGCAGTTGTTCTTCGAGGAGACGGCATCGGGCTATTTCTTCCTCCAGCTTCAGTGTCTTTTCCATCAGCAATTGCAGCAAATTTCGCTTTTCAAGACTGAGCCTGATCCTGAAGACGAGCTCTTCAATTTCACAGGGTTTGACGAGGAAATCGTCTGCCCCGAGCCGCAAAGCGTCGATCGCTGATTTTAAGTCCCCGTAACCGGTGAGGATAATGATCCTGGTCAACGGCGTCATTTTTTTTACAGCCTTGAGTACGCCAAACCCATCGATCCCTTCCATCATAAGGTCGGAGATCACCAAGTCGTATTGGGCCGTCTGCAGTTCTCTGATCGCGTCACTGCCGCTGGATACGGCAGTGACTTTATAATGCTCTGCTCTCAGCTCCCTGGATAAGATTTGCAGGATGACGCTCTCGTCGTCCACCAATAAAATTGATGAGTCACTCATGTCCTTTTCTCCCATCCTCATGCATCAAATACAACTTAAAAATCCGTTTGCGGATATGCCTTGTCATAAAAATCAAGATTCATACCCTAAAATCACGCAAAAATAAACACTTTCGAAAGTGTTTCCTCTCTTAAAATTCCGGGCGCAACCACAATCGAATATCTTTGGTTCACATCTCACTGTATTATGAGAAGTACAGCAGAGGGCGTGCAGGTATTGCGATTGTGTCTCCCGCAGCTCAAACGTCCGTTGCTCAACTCGTTGTTCCAATTGATCATTCAGAGTCTGAAGCTGCTTTTCGATCCCTTTGCGTGCGGTGATATCTTCAGTAAAAATTACTATTCCCCCACTTCCCGATCTATCGTGCCAGGGACGGATCTCCTTTATTCATTGGTATGTATACCTATATAATTTTCAGTACCATCGCCTATTTACTCTTTATTTCATATTAACTATAGTGACCCCTTAATCTTTTCCGGGGGTAAAGAATATGATGGATGACGAATTAGAGTTGGATGACGCATTGAACCTCATCAGATGCTTTATTAATTATTCGCTGAATAAACAGGGTCGATGTGGTAATCGGCAAGAGCCTGTGCCGCCTGCCATCTGTGAAAGTCCAGTCATCATGGAGAGGCCGACCACCAGGGAGAAACCGGTAACCGGTGGAAGACTGTGTTTTGTGATCAGCAGAAGCAAGAGTTCTTCCTGGGTTGAAGATCTTGCCGACTGCTTGAGCATTGAGGAGCGTACCCGCATTTACAACTAAGCGAGCGACCGATGAAACATGCTGCCGTTCGTCGGCAGTAAATCGATTTTTTTTTCGTTTCTTCCGAACTTATATTCCTGCGCCCTTGTTCATTGTTTCCAGGATGTTCTGTGTTTTAAGGTCTCTCTGACCACTGTAGAACTTGTCGAGGACAAGGCCAAACACGGAGTCCGGCCCTGAAATTGCAGCAAAAAGGGTCATGGACGATCTCAACTTCACATCATCGGGAGAGCCGAAAATTTCAGACGCCGAACGCCCTTCAATGCCTAAAAGGATTTTCGCACTTTCCAACAGCCTTGCCCCAAGAATGGGATGTTCCAGGTATTCCCGAGCCTCTTCCATGCTTTTTATAGCATAGCGCTTTGTAGTTGCACTTTGCCCCAGGCCATCGATCTGGGGGAAAATGAACCACATCCAGTGGCTTCGCTTCCGACCGTTTTTTAACTCCGATACGGCCCGGTCATATATGTCTTCCTGGGCTTCTGTGAAACGGGCAAGGTCGAATGCATCATGAGAACTGGTCTTGCGAGTGTTTATCATGCCGATCTCCCTGTCGTTAGGTATTGAAAATACCGCCACCGGAAAGGATATAGGTGGATATTACTTGCTTGATAGTCATCCGGAATGTATCGAAATTCATGGGCTTTACCATGAAATCGTTTGCCCCGGAGGAAAAAGCCTCTGCTTTGTCTTTTTCATCGAGAGAGGATGAAAAGATCACAACCGAGACCGAACCGAACTGTCCGTCAGTCCTCATCTCCCGCAGCACCTGCAGTCCACTCACCTTGGGCAGCTTCAAATCAAGCAGCATAAGTTCCGGATTCCCACGTGGTCTGTCGGCATGCGCCCCACGGCAGTGGAGGTAATCGAGGGCCTCCTGTCCGTCGTGCACCACTGCGCATTCAGCTGCCAGGCCATACTCTTCCAAGGCAATCTGCATCAGCAGCACATCGGCTTCCTCGTCTTCGGCTATAAGTATTCGCTTGGCGCTATCCATGTTCCTTCATTCCTTTACTTTCTCCTTCGGCAAAGAGAGGTAAAAGACCGCCCCTTCATTGACCTTTGCTTCCGCCCAGATCCGTCCTCCATGGCGCTTGACAATTCGCTCCACATTGGCAAGTCCTATCCCCGTGCCCTCGATTTCTTCGGCAGTGTGCAATCGTTGAAAGATCCCGAAAAGCTTGTCATAGTACTGCATATCCCAGGGTGAATTTCCTCTACTTTTTTTCTGATACAAATTCATCAACTTACGTTTAAAACTGGACAAACCCTTTCGTGTAAGGTACACTCTCCAAAATTTTAACCAACACGAGAGAACCATTTTGAACTTATCCCAGGTTGTCGTCCGTCCAGTAGATCCTGCTGAAGAAGCCAGATTCCAGGAACTGATGCAGCAACATCATTACCTTGGCTCCTTGCCGAAAATCAGTAACACGATCTGGTATGTGGCTACCTGTAATAATGACTGGCTTGGTCTCCTAAGCTTTTCCGCTGCAGCCCTGAAATGCGGTGCCCGTGATCGCTGGATTGGCTGGGGGCACCGCCTGCAGTATGATCGGCTTCATCTGGTGGCAAACAACTCACGATTCCTGATACTGCCACACTGTCATTACAAAAATCTTGCCACCAAGATTCTCTCCCTGTGCCGGCGAAGAATTCAGGGAGACTGGCAGAATCGTTTCGGCTTCCCACTTCTGATGATGGAAACCTTTGTCGACCCCTCTCGTTATGTTGGCACGGTCTATCACGCAGCGAACTGGACCCTGGTCGGTAATACCAAAGGATATCAGCGTACTCGAAACGGCTATAGCGATACT
>LADS01000058.1 GCA_000961725.1 Desulfobulbaceae bacterium BRH_c16a | reverse complement strand
TGCCGCCATAGCTCATGGCGGTCGGGTTGAAATCGTTATTGTAGGTAAAGCCGATATCGCCGAAGACCGATCCGGACTGGGCGATGGAGGTAAGCAGGGTGTGCCGTCGTAGCCGAAGTTCAGTTGTTCGCTGCCCCGGCTGAACTCTTTATTGGCAAGATAAATTCAGTAAGATGCCCCCCGAATTCGTCGAAACAAGAAGAGTCAAAAGTCGACTTGACCCCTTGTTTGACCTTGCACTTTGCTACGGGCTGGCTTGGGCGGTGTCGCGGTCGGTTGCCCTTATTTTGTCGCTTCGCGATTAAAGAAAAAAAAGCAAGAGTTAAGCAAAGAAGCAAAGACCCGACCCCTTTTCTTACTTGCGTTGCAGCGCTGAAAAGAAGAAAGATGCCAATCAGCCGTTACACCGGTCTCCGCTGCGCTCCGCCGGTGAACTCTTCATTGGCATTTTCTCCGTAAGCTCCAGCCAGGCTGCTGAAGGGGAGAGGGAAGGAAAAAATAGTTCTGTCCCCTTTTCGCTCCTTTGCTACGGGCTAGCTTGGTTGGTGGCTCGGTCGGTTGCCCCTATTTTGTCGCTTCGCGAGAGAAAGAACAAAGGTCAAAAGCCGACTTGACCCCTTATCTTAACCAAAGCTTTCAGTCGTGCCGCCATAGCTCATGGCGGTCGGGTTGAAATCGTTATTGTAGGTAAAGCCGATATTGCCAAAGACCGCGATCCGGACTGGGCGATGGATTTAAGCAGGGTGCCGTCGTAGCTGAAGTTCAGCTGTTCGCTGCCCCGGCTGAACTCTTTATTGGCAAGATAAATTCAGTAAGATGCCCCCCGAATTCGTCCAAACAAGAAGAGTCAAAAGTCGACTTGACCCCTTCTGACCCCTTCTTTCTCATTGGCGGTTTTGTAAACTGACCCCGGAACTGTCCCCAGATTGAATTCCAAGTTTTTTTAATAAGTTATTGTATGTCTCAATTGCATGTGGGACGCCATCAAAATAGTCTTCATAAAAACCTGGTTCACATGTATCTTCAGGATCAATATAAGACTCTCCCTCAAATATTTTTTCTACCCAATTAGATGGTATACTGGAGTCGACAACATCAAAAAGCTCCTTTGTATATAATATTGGCTCGCTCGAATCATCAACAACCCTATAAGAATCGCCAGCAATACCTATTACAAAATAAACTCTCCCTACAGTCAAACTTTCGTTATCCAAATCATCAACAACATGTTTATGAATGATATCTTTAGCCTTTACTTTCATGGTATTAGAATGGATCTAAATCTCCTTTTTGTTTAATTCCATATTTTGTTCCATCCCCTCGTTTTTGGTACCAATGCCACTCTTGTCCATTTTTGTCCCAGCCTTTCATTTTTTTCCAATCTTTTCCTCTGCCTCCCCATTTTTCGATAAGCTGTTCTAACTTTCTTATATTTGCACCTTGAGCTATTTTATTGATATTCAATAACTTCCCAATACCAAAAGGCTCTATTGCTCCCAAGGTCATTTCCATAGGAATATATCCCTCAAGGTAAGGAGCCTCAGAATTGTCGTCATACATGCTTTCGCAAGTATTTTCACCCCCATATGAACCTGGGTTTCCAATTCCCAGTTGACCAGCGGACATCAACCCTTCCGGATCAAAAAAATTAACCGGATCATTTTGAACATAACCATAAAGATTGCTATCCCCACCAGCAAACAATATCGGATCCTTAGCGGTCCACTTACCGATTTCCGGCATATAATCGCGATAGCCGAAGCGGACCAGTTTGGTGTCCGGGTCATGGAGGCCTCCGGCGAAGCCGAAGGGTATCGCAAAAGAGGGGTTGCTGTCATTGATTATATTACCAAAGCTGTCGTAATCAACTCTTTTGACGGTATTGCCGACGTTATCGGTAATCAGGCGGAGAGAACCGACCTGATCGTAGGCAAGGTAGTAGATGGAGCCGCCTGCGGTCATGGCATAGGGGACGCGGTCGTCGGCGTATTCGAAACGTTGCAGCAGATTATTGGAACCGTCGTAGACTGCGAGTAAGGTAGTGCGGTCGAGCCAGAGGTATTTTTCTTCTATGGTACCGTTCACCTTTTTGACGATTCGTCGGCCGAGGGGATCGTTGATATACTCTATCAGGGTGTTGTCCGGCAGGGTTACCTGTTGCAGTTCACCGGTTGAGGAATAGCGGTATTGGGTGATTTCGGTACCCTCTCTGCGGGCGGTGAGATTATCGTCGTAGTCGAACTCGTAGTTTATCGGGCCGGCTGTGAGGGTATGGTCTTCGTCGGAATGGGTGAAAGTTCTGCCGGTGATGGCGCGAAAATCGTTCATCTCGTAGGTGCGGTTACCGTTGCCGTCATAGCGGTACTCTTCTACCAGTGAACCATCTTTGGTGACGGTCAGCAATCTTCCGACATTGTCATAGGTGTAAGCGAGTTGGCTGGATATCCCTGATATCTGCTCACTCTTGGCGGTAATTCTGCCACTGTTATTCCTGGTGAGATCATAGAGAACCCGGTGCTGCCGGAGAGAGAGGTCTCTGCCCCTTCAACCTCGCCATAGCCGTTAAAGTACCGGTTCATCTGAAAACCGTTGGCCGATACCAGCTCCGGCAGGCCGCTTGCGGCATCTCTGGTAATGGTGAACCTTCCCGCAGCTGTCAGCAGACCGTCGCTATCGTAACCAAAGCTTTCGGTCATGCCGCCATAGCTCATGGCGGTCGGGTTGAAATCGTTATTGTAGGTAAAGCCGATATCGCCAAAGACCGATCCGGACTGGGCGATGGATTTAAGCAGGGTGCCGTCGTAGCTGAAGTTCAGCTGTTCGCTGCCCCGGCTGATCGAGGCCGGCAGATCACCGCAACTGTAGGTATAGCTGTTTGTCCATTCGGCGGTGGTCGTTCCGGTGAGGCGGCCATGGGTGTAGGTGTTGGTTATTGTTTTTCCCGACGGCAGATTGATCGCGGTGAGTTTGCGCTCTTTGTCATAGGCATAGCTGGTGGTGCTGCCCAGCGGCGTGGTAAAACCGGATACCCGGTTGACGCCGTTATAGGCAAAGTGGTTCTCTGCTGGTACCGGGGTAGTGAGAACGGTTAGGTTGCCGGATGCATCGTATTAGAACTGGACGGTTGAATTGTCCGGCCGGTCGATCCGGGTTGGCCGGTCGAGGAGGTCGAAGTTGTAATTGGTGGTCCGGCCCAATGGATCGACGACAGAGGCTAAATTGCCGCGGGAATCGTAGCCATAGGAGACACTACGAGCGCCTGTTGTTGCCGCGGATAGACGGCCATGGCTGTCATAATCGAAATGGGACGGCAGCAGACCGGCGAATTCCACGCCGCTGACCAGGAAGGTGTTGAGATCGAAGGTGCTGGTGGCTTTCCTGCCTGCCGGACTGGTGGAGGTGGCTGTTCCTGTCCGGTAATCGGTAATTGATGTAGTGGTTTTACCATTGTTGTTGAGGGTGGCGGTGCTTGTCTGGGTGAGCCCGTCTGCATCATCGACATAGGTTTTATTTAAGTCGAGCCGGGAAGTCAAACCGGCGGTTGTTTTGACTGAAAGGGTTTGCGGAGTCTTAATTTTGAATTTTTGGTCCAGGGTGTAGCGAATGTCGGTTGACATGCCGCATTGTTTTTCCGAATCGTCGAGATTCTGATTCTTCCTGGCGAAGGTCGAGGTATCACCGCTGGAGTAGGTGGTTACCGAGTTATAAACACCGCCCGGTTCTATGGTGTCGAGATGGGAGATGGTATTGTTTTCGCTGCTGGTGATGGAGGATTTGACGGCACCGTCAGTAAAGAGGACCTTATCCAGCGTCCAGATGCCTTGCTCTGGGTCTTCGGTGCTGATTACGCGGCCGGTATCATCAAAATCATGGGTTGAAGTGAGCCCTCTGGGATTGGTCATCGAGGTCATCAGTCCGTCGCTGGTATAGCCGAAGTTGTAGCCGGTGCCATCTTCAAAGTTGATGTTGGTCAGATTACCTTCGCTGTCCACGCTCAATCCAGTACGATGGCCATAGGGAGAAATAATGGCAGTGGGGTTACCGACCGCGTCATGAGGGATGGTGATGGTGTTATTGAAACGATCGTCAATGGAAGAGAGGCGGTTGTTGGAGTCGTAGTTGAAGATTGACAGGAGTTTGCCAGTATGGGCGTCAATCGTACTTTTATGATGGCCAGCAGCTGTGAAAATATTACCATAATTTGACGAAGGTACATATTGGTCGTTTATATCAAGGCCTAATCTACTTGTCACTAAACTCTGGCTTACTTTCCGGATGCGGTTATTTTTAGTATCAGCAATCAACAGATTTCCTACTGCATCAACGCTAACTCCCATTGAAAAATTCAGCGCGGCACCAATGGCTGAATCCCCGTCTCCTGAATATCCACTGGTGCCATTTCCAACTACAGTGGTTATTATTCCCTTAGCATCCACTTTTCGGATGCGATTATTGTTGCTCGTCGCAATAAATAAGTTACCTGCTCTATCAACAGCAATACCAGTAGGAAAATTTACTTTCGCATTGGTAGCCGGACCGTTATCACCCGAATACCCCCCAGTGCCATTTCCAGCAACAGTGGTGATTATGCCATGGACATCCACTTTTCGTATTCGTAAGTTAGAATAATCGGCAATGAATAAATTACCGTCTCCATCGACAGCGATTCCCTTTGGATAATTGAGTTTCGCATCGGTAGCTTGACCATTATCACCAGAATATCCAAAAGATCCATTTCCGGCAACGGTAGTAATAATTCCGCTGGGGTCAATTTTTCTGATCCTCGAATTGGAACTATCCGCAATAAAAATATTACCCACACTATCGAAAGCAACACCCGATGGTGCATTTAATTTGGCGTTTACAGCCGGACCATTATCTCCAGAATATCCATATTGTCCAACCCATCCAGCGAGAGTGGTTAATTTTCCATATCTATCCACCTTTCGAATGCAGTAATTGTCGGTATCAGCAATATAGAAATTCCCGAAGCCGTCGACAGCTACCCCTCTAGGTGATCTTAATTTAACACTGGTCGCATAACCGCTGTAACTATCCGGAACGGAAAGAGATGTTCCGGCTACCGTTGTAATTCTACCTTTAGTATCAATTTTTCGAATTAGATTATTGTAGGTATCTGCCACAAACAAGTTACCTGTTGCATCTGCTACTACTGCGTCTGGTGAGGCAAGTGATGCATTAGTAGCCGCCCGATTATCGCCCGAAAATCCATAGCTTCCATTTCCAGCAATAGTATGTATAAGTAGATTTTTTGATGCAACCGACTGAATTACACCGTCTCCTCTAACGAGTATTTTGGAATTGATTAATCTGTGATGGTTAGAAACAGACCATCCATTGCCGAATTGTTGCTTAAGAGTTGGACTTAAGTCATCAATATAAACATAAAAATGAGTCCAAATAACTATTTCCATACGAGCGCGGATGTTGGTTGTAGAGCTTCCGAACTGTGCAAATGCCTTTTCCCATTCACCAGGAGTCAGATAGGTTGCATCATATACAAAGCCAATAGATACCTTTCCAGTTGTAACTCCTTCGACATATCGATCAAGCTGATCACGCCCATCCCAAATAAACTCGACACTCTGATTGGGTTCCCCTGGCAATTCTTCTTCAAGGTGACTACCGGCAATCTCAAGTTTGGCAATTATAGATTTCAAAGATTGTGGAACCGTATCACCGCTTGCCACAATTGGTATAGCATACCCATATCCATTCACCCGACTGGAGGCATAATGGAGGGTCAAATCAGTCCCCGGAATCGGAACATCCTCGTGAAAAACCTGGGTCTTGTGTTGAACGTATGAGTTGGTGCTCGAACAACCCTCCTTTGCCTTATTCTCCGGATTCGGGTCAGGAGCCGGTCCATTCGGCGGTATTGCATCTGGTGGTGGACCATAGGGCCAGTTGCAATCCCAGGGAGTAAAGTGTTTGACTTCGGACCGCCAGAAGGTGGCGCCGGGCTGGAAGCGGGATGCGGTCAAGCCCCGTACCTCATCGCTGAAGGAGCCGTTGTTGTTCAAATCATTGGGTTGGCCGTCACCGGTGGAATCGAGGGCGTCGACAGTGCCGTCGCCATCGGTATCGAGAAGGCGGACCACCACGCCGTTGTCCGATGGGATCCACTGCGCCTTGTCGCGGTCATAGTAGCCGACCGGTACAACCTCGCCGACCTCGAAGCCGAGGAAATTGTCGACCCACAACGGCACCGGTTTGGCAAAACGGACCCGTTCCGCGCCGTCAACCTGCAGTTCGCTGCAATAGGTATAGGCGGAGTTGGGCGGCAGTTTGGCGGGCATTGATTCCGGGGTGGCGTATTCGGTGGCACGCACTATTACATTTTTCAAGGTTTGGACATCGTTGCCCTGCTCGTCCAGCAGGAAGGCTTGGTTGTCGCCGGTGAAGACCATGGTGGCGGCGCGGCTGCCAAAACTGTCGGTCACTTCTGTTGCGGTATGGGTGATGACGGTGGCCGGGTTGCCGTCAAAGACCACCGCGGTTTCCAGCGGATCGACCGGCAGCATGCGAATGGGTTCGACTATCCCGTAGTCGTTCCAGCCGACGTAGACCTGTCGGTGGGAGGTGATTCGTCCCTCCATCTTGAAAACGATGGTCAGGAAACCGCCACCCTCCACCGGCAGGGTAAAGCTGCCGTCATCCACGGTTACCGCCGTGCCGTATTCGGAATGGCCGTGGACGATCACCGCCACCCCGGCAAGGGGCCGGCCTGTTTCATCCTGGACCTTGCCGGTCACCAGGGAAAATCTTTTTTCATCGTAAGTTGCAACAGTCGCATCGGTCGGCACCAGATTATTGTACTGGGCACCGAACGAGCCTTCCGATTGGGGTGTCGGATTGCCGGAAACCTGGACGGAAACTGTCGAACTCACAGTCCCTTCTAGACCGGTACCGGTAATGGTATAGGTTGTGGTGGCAATCGGCGAGACGGCTTGCGAACCGGTCAAGGTGACAGTACCGATGCCGTTATCGATATGAACACTGGTTACTTTTTTCGAATCCCAGGAAAGCAGGGTCGAACCACCAAGGGCAATGCTCGTGGGAGAAGCCGAAATGACAACGGTCGGCTGCGGTTCCTCCACCGTAACAGCAACCTCGGCAGTGGCGGTTCCTCCGGGACCTGCGGCCGTGATGGCATAGGCTGTGGTTGCGGTTGGCGTTACACTGACTGAACCACTGCAGTCGATAGCGCCGACATCGGGTGCAATGGTACAGGTGTCGGCGTTGGTTGTGTTCCAACTCAGGGTCGAAGATTCACCGGGCGCAATGGTTGAAGGGGCTGCATGCAAGGTCACGGTCGGGGCAGGGACGGTGACAGAAACGGTGGTTCGGGCTTCGCCCGCGCCACCGGGGCCGGTGGCGGTCAGAGTGTACTCGGTGGTGCTTGCCGGGGTAACGAGCACGCTTCCGCTCGGGTTGACGGCGCCGATACCGGGAGCGATCGAGACGCTGTCGGCATCTTTGGTCGTCCATGTCAAAGTGCTGCTTTCGCCGAGCATGATGGAAGTCGGACCAGCATTGAAGACGATTTCGGGCGGCGGGGCATCAGGCCCCTGGCCGATGCTCATTGATAAAGAAGTACCCTTCTTCGCGACGAGGAATAAGCGCAACGTGTTATTCTTTTTGAGTTTAATCTCTCTCGAAAATTCCGTCTCGCCGCCACGCAGAAAGGAGTGGAGATCGACCTTTTTCCATTAAGTAACAGAAAGCCGGACAGATATGTTGCACCGGTACTCTTGGTGACCTGGAGTTGACCTTTAGCCGACGGATCGGCGCTGAAGGAATGGGAAGAATGATGTACGCCAAACCAGCTGACGGCAAAATCTTGAGGCCCGAAGATTGCTGCCGCATAGACAGAAACGGGGAGGAAAAAACCGGCCAGGAGACAACACACAAAGGAAGTCAAAAGTCGTTTGTTCATGCCTTATGCTCAACATAATGTAATGGAAAGGTATCGGGAAAAGAATTTTTCTCAAACCGAAAATTTCAATATCAAATTAATTTTTCCATACCTATCTTAAGCAAAAGGCGTTTGCAAGTTTTTTTTGGAGACAGGCTATTAGTATATTATGTCGAAACGGGGCGGGGATGGCCGAATCTCAATGCTGGCGGGGGAAACAGCCTTTCGGTTTTTTTGATGTGGGTTAATTTTTACACCCACATGGTCAGAAATTCGATAAAGGTTGTGGACGGTCATCAGCAGTTAAAATAGCTTCTATACCATTCAACAAACTTGCCGATGCCATGCTCGAGAGTTGTTCCGGGCTTGTATTGAAAATCCTTCACCAGATCATCGACATCGGCATAGGTGGCCGGGACGTCGCCGGGCTGCATCGGCAGGAAATTCTTTTCCGCCTTTTTCCCCAGGCAGTCTTCCAGGACCTCTATATACCGCAGCAGTTTTTCTTTATTGTTGTTGCCGATGTTGTACACCCGGTATGGACAGTAGGAGGTGGCGGGATCGGGCTGGTCACTGCTCCACTGGCCGCTGCCCTCGGGTACCCGATGAATCACCCGGCAGACTCCTTCGACGATATCGTCTATATAGGTGAAATCACGTTCCATATTGCCGTTATTGAAGACATCGATCGGTCGGCCTTCAAGGATCGCCTTGGTAAAGAGAAAGAGTGCCATGTCCGGTCTTCCCCACGGGCCGTAAACGGTAAAAAACCGCAGCCCGGTGGTGGGCAGGCCGAAGAGGTGGCTGTAGGTATGGGCCATCAGTTCATTGGCCTTTTTCGAAGCGGCGTAAAGAGAAACCGGATGATCGACATTATCGTGGACTGAAAACGGCATCTTCGTGTTGGCACCGTACACCGAACTGGACGATGCATACACCAGATGTTTCACCCCGGAATGCCTGCAGCCCTCAAGGATGTTGACAAAGCCCACCAGATTTGTGTCGACATAGGAGTGGGGATTGATCAGCGAATAGCGGACTCCGGCCTGGGCGGCCAGATTGACCACGGCGTCAAAACGATATTGCTGAAAAAGCCCCGCCATGGCCTCCCGGTCGGCAAGATCGATATCGACATGACTGAAGCGGGGACCTGCCGCAAGGGCGGCCATACGGTCCTTTTTAAGTTGTGGATCGTAGTAGTCATTGAGATTATCCAGACCGACAACCTCGGCTCCGCCGGCAATCAGTTTTCGGGACAAATGGGCGCCTATAAAGCCGGCGGCGCCGGTGATCAGTATTTTCTTCATTGCAATAGTAGCTATATTTAGCTTAGCTTGGATTCATCGATCTTTTGCCGGAAGGCAACAGCATGTTCGCTTTCAATCGTCAAAATCGCCTTCCGGCCCTTTGTCGGTCGTCAAGGTCTTGGCTCTCTTGATAATCATTTCTCTGGTCCATTCGGCGGGATCTTCAATTTTTTTGCCCTTGGGTCCCAAATCATAGCTACCGGCCTGCAGAATGGCCTCTTTGGCTAAACTGGCTGTGCCTTCCGCATTAAAGACCTTGGTGAGGATATCGTAAACAAAATCCTCGACACCTTTACTCATCCGATCGCGGATGGCTCTGTCCTGAGCATGAAGAAAATTATCGAATGGAAGATTGAGGTTTTTATAGTTGCCGCCCTTCCAGCCGTTTTTGGCAGCCAAAGCAGTCATCCGCTCCCACATTTCCTCACTCATGCCCTGATCTTTGATCTTCTTAAAGTTACCGTCGGTGTCAAGAATGGCATTGCCGTAGTCGTTGACCTCGACCCCCCAGGAAATCATCTGCAGGGCGGTCGCGACGTTGGCCTTGGTGGTGTTGGTATTTTCGGCAATGGCGCGAAGCTTGTCCGAACTGTTGCCGGAGGTTCCATGCTGCGCACCGGACACTCCATAGGGGGCGATGGCATTATGGATTCCGGTGGTCAAATCGACCTGTATCCCGAGACCGCTCACCTCAAGACCATGGGAGGTGCCGTTATTCAAGGCGATCCAGTCGGGATGGATACCGTGGGCATTGAGTCCTTTGATGAGAAAAGAGGCATCTTCGACCGTCGACAGCCCCATGTCTCCCTTTATTTCACCGACCTCGGTTTCAAGCCCCGCCCAATCCGGGATAAACGTGTTCAGTTCGATGTTGGCCAGCAGATTCATATCGTCCGGCATATGAGAGGCGTCGACCGCGATCGAGGTAATCCCCGCATCGAAAATTGAAGGAATCTCCATTCGCGCAAAAGGCAGGTCGATCTCGCTTTTAATGCCGTAATGGTCGGCATGAACCGCCACCGGCACGGTAATCCCCAGTTCGTTGCACAGGACATCGACATGCATGGCGATATTATAGAAATTCACCGGGCAATAGTTGCACTCCGACCGGGCGATTTCGATAATCAAGGCGGCATCGGCCCGCTGAGCGGCCTGAAGAGCGCCGCGGATGATAAATGAATTTCTGCCGTTGGCGGCAATGGTCATCGCCTTGCCTTTGGCCAGAAGAGCCCGATCGATCACCTTGCCGCTGACGATGAGGGCCTTTGAATGAGGGAAACGTCGGGTTATATTAGGTGGTCTGCCAATCTGAATCAGCTTGTCATATTCTGCATTCATAGCCATGAAGCACCTCCACATGTATTATTTCTGTTTCCCTTACTTCGACGCCTGGCATAGGAGCAAGGGATTCTTATAAAAACAATTTAAAAGCTCCTCTCTTTATAATCGAAGAGAGGGAAGAAATCCAGTTAGGAACTCATTTTTCGACGATATCCTGCCCCTTATCTGCCGAGGACTCGCCAAAACCGACAAAGCCTTTTCGACCAAACAGCCAGACGGCTACCACACTGATCTCGTAGAGTATCATAAGGGGCACGGCCATCATCATCTGATTGACCACATCCGGGGTGGGAGTGAGGATTGCGGCGACAATGAAATCGATGAGGATGGCATATTTCCGGTTACGGTTTAAAAAAGCGGCATCGATCACCCCGGTTTTGGCGAGAAAGACCATGAAAATCGGCATCTCGAAAATCACTCCGAATGCCAGAAGCAATCTTGTCGCCAGGCTGAAGTATTCCCCTACAGCCGGCAGGGAAGTGAGAAATTCGTTGTTATAACCAACCAGGAATTTAAAAGCGGGGGGAAAGACAATAAAATAACCGAAAGCCGCGCCGCCGATAAAACAGCATGAAGACAACAGCGAAAACGGGATGAGCACCTTCTTTTCATGACCGTAGAGCCCGGGAGCGACAAAACGCCAGATTTGCCAGAAAATGACCGGGGTAGCAAGCAGCAGACCGCAGACCAGGGCGAGCTTTAGATAAAAAAAAACCCTTCCTGGTACGAGGTAAAGATGAGGGAGGTATTATCCGGCAGGACCTCGGTCAGCGGCTTGAAAAACCAGGTACCAATCGGTCGAATCACCGTGTATGATAGACAAAACCCGATGAATACCGCAATAAATGAAACAATCAGGCAGAAACGCAGTTCTTTCAGGTGTTCCGTAAGTGCCTGCTTCTCAAAATTTTCATTCCCCTCTTCCGAGCTCATATGACATATACCTTGAAGATTGACTATTCACTCCGACATGTTCGGAACTGTCTTGATTACCATCTGCAACTCCTTTTGACAAGATGGTCGAAGACGGTTTTTTCTCCAGTTCAGCACATCGGCCGGTTCTTAATAGCTTAGCTTTCCCGTATGGAAGAGAAAGAAGAGCAAGGCGAGGTTTCAATCTCACCCTGGTATGTATATATCGTCCGCTGCCTCGACAGCACCTATTATACCGGCATCACAACCGACCTGGCGAGGCGTATGGCCGAGCATAATTCGGCGCGGCTGGGGGCCAGATACACACGGCCCCGCCGTCCGGTCGTTCTGGTCTACAGCGAACCGGCAGATTCCAGAGGAGCCGCGGCCAGAAGGGAATACCAGATAAAAAAAATGACCCCGGCCGGTAAAAAATGCCTCATCGAAACGATTCCCTGATCTTTTCCGAAACGGCCTTAGTCAGATACAGAACTTTTTCCGCCTGGGCGCGTGAAACCGCGCCTGTTCCGCAACTTGGCGTGATCAGGGTCTGAGCGAAAATCGTCTCCCTGCCGATCCCGATGGCCTGCAGTTGTTCGGTCTGGCTGAACCATTTGCCGACAAGACCATCAACCGTCTCGATATCGATGAACTCCGGCGCGGTCGGCACAATGCCGCTGGCCAGAATCCCGCCGCCTTCAAAGAATTTCACCAGATGATCCTTATAGAGGATAAGTTTATCGAAGAAGGAATATGCATCGTAACTGACGACATCGACCCCCGATTCAAAGATCACCGACCATTCGGTATTGGCGCAGACATGCACCCCGTTCAGGCCGTTTTCCGCCTTCACGGAAGCGAAGACTTCTGCAAGGCAGGCAACGATGTCTTCTCTGGTAATTGTGATAAAAGCCGATGAACCGAGTCCCGCGAGCCCCGGCTCGTCGAAAAACATCATTGTCCGCCCACAGATCTCGGCCATTTTCCTGGTCTGCCATCTCGCCTTCATGGCCAGATGCTTGACCGCCGCATCCCGCAGTTGATCGTTATAGAAAATCGCCCTGCCCGACTGGTCAACCAGGCTCGTGCAGAAAGTAACCGGTCCGGTAGTCTGGCCCTTCAGGGCAACCAAGGTATCGCGCCTCCCGGCGGCAGCCTCCAGGAAGGTGTAAAATCCCCTGGCAACATCGCGGGAAAGAAGAAAGCGCGATGTTTCAAGGGGCATCTCCCCTTCGCCAACCAGCAGATACTCTTCATAAAATGCCAGCACTTCCTCATCGAAGGCAGGATCCTCGGTATCGACAAAGATCTTGCCGTTCCGTTCCCTGACTCCCGGCAGCCCGGGCAGATACTGGAGGAGCATACCCTCTTCTTTAAATGCCGGCAGTTGCGGCCAAAGCGGGATGTCCGGCGTATGTGCAAAGATTAAATCGGTAGCTTCTGCATGGCTTTCGATCGGCAGGCTGCCGATAAGCAGGGGAAGACAATTTGGTGTGAAGTGGGACATGTACGGGGACCTTGTATCAATCAATTTAAAGAAACGGAAATGTTTCAAAGAGCCAACAAAATAATACCAATGGCGGAAATGTCACTGTTCTTTTGAGCTGCACTGCAAATCACATAAAAAAGAAGAAAAGAAGTTCACCTGCTCACCAGATGGCTTACTCCTTTTTCAAGTCCGTCCAGGGAAAGTTCAAACATAGGGAAGACGGTTCTCACCATCTGTATGCTGTGGGTATATGACCAGTGACTTTCCGGAATGGGATTCAGCCATATGACCCGGTTGAAGGTCTCGGCAAGAAACCTGAGCTGCTCGATGGAGGGTTTGCCGCTTCTCTCAAAAGCATAGATCGAGCCGTCGGTGGCCATCAGTTCATAGGGTGCCATGCTGGCATCGCCAACGATAATCAGCCGGGTGTCGGGATCGAGTTTGACGAAATTTTTAATAGCCTCAGGATGCTTATAGCGGGCCGGATCCTCCCACAACAGGTCATAAATGGTATTGTGGAAAAAATAGGTTTTCAGGTCCTTGAACTGGGATTTCGAATAGCTGAAAAGGGTTTGTACCAACTCGACATACGGCTCCATCGACCAGCCGCCGTTATCGATTGCCAAAATTACCTTCAGGCGATCGACGATACCCCGGTCGAAAATCAATTCGATTTCTCCGCCGTTTTTCATCGTCCGATAAATGGTGGCATCGATATTCAGCCGGTCTTTTACACCATGGGGCACGAGATTGCGCAGGCGCTTCAGTGCTTCTCCGACAGAGCTTCGGGTGAGGACCCCTTGCGTGGAATAGTCCCTGTAGCGTCTTTCCCCGGCGACCTTGACCGCAGACCTGTTGCCCGACATGCCGCCAACCCGCAACCCGCCAGGATGATAGCCCGAATGACCGACAGGGGAAGTGCCGCCGGTACCAATCCATTTGGAACCGCCGTCATGCCTGCCGTCCTGATCCTTGAGACGCTTTTTAAAGTAGTCGAGCAGCTCGTCAGGACTCATGGCGGCCAGCTTTTTTTCATCGATACCCAGAGCGTCTGCAAGACTTTTCGGATTTTTCAACCATTCCTGGAGCAAGCCGCTCGCCAGCAGGTCAAAGGTCTCGTCATCCTCTGCAACCGGCAGTTCCAAGCCGGCGAAAATATGGGCGAACACCTGATCGTACAGATCGAAAAACTTCTCGCTCTTGACCAGAATTGTTCTGGCGGCCGTGTATAAATCGTCGACCGAATTGACCAGACCGCTGTACATCGCCCGGTGCAGGGTCAAAAAAGAAGTCGGGCTTACCGGTATCCCGACTTCTTTGAGTTGGTAGAAAAATTCAATAAACATAATTTATTCCAATCTAGAAAAACCGTTTTTTCATTGGACTGTTCACCGAGCGCTGGTAATCCCCGCTCTTCTTAAAGAGGACTCCCATATAGGGGATCTCCTTCTTCAGCCGGTCGCCATCCTTAAAATCGGGATCGCTGGCCAAGGCGCGAATCCAGTTGAGCAATTCCCTGGTGGCGGGTTTCTTTTCGACTCCTTCGATACTTCGCAGATCAAAAAAGGTGCCTATTGCATTATCGGCAAGCTTTTTGTCGAGATGGGGAAAATGGACGGCAATAATGTTGCGCATCATTTTCGGGTCGGGAAAAGCGATGTGATGAAAATTGCACCGACCGAGGAAGGGATCGGAAAGATCCTTTTTGGCATTGGAAGTAATGATGATCACCGGCCGGTGCTGCGCCCGAACTGTTTCATCCGTCTCCATTATATCGAACTGCATCTGGTCGAGCACATCGAGCATATCGTCCTGGAACTCCGTCTCAGCCTTGTCGATCTCATCTATCAGCAGGACGCATCGTGTACCGGCAGTGAAGGCCTGACCGATTTTTCCCATCTTGATATATTCCTTGATATTGCTCACATCCCGATTCGAATCGCCAAATCGGCTGTCATTGAGACGGGTCAACGTATCATACTGATACAACGCCTCGACAAGTTTCATGTTGGATTTTACATTCAGGACAAGAAGCGGCATGCGGAGAGTTTCGGCAATGGCGTGGGCGAGCATGGTTTTTCCGGTGCCCGGTTCGCCTTTCAACAGCAAAGGCATTTCGAGAACCATAGAAATATTGACAATTTTTGCCAACTCGTGATCCAATACATATTTAGCGGCGCCGTTGAACGGGGTATATTCCATCTTAAACCTCAAATATTAAAATTCATTCTCATGAAACCAAGCCCGAAAAAGAAATCGATGAACAAAAATAACCGGAAATTGCTGTGCATGCTTTATTCTTTTTATGTCTTGCAATTCTTCCTGCAATGGCCCAACGCTGTGCAACCCGACGCACAACGATTACGGCAAGCTCCCTGACGACTCTTCAAATTTTCTAGCACTCTGTCCAACTATTATTGATAAACCGGAATCAACTCCATTTTTACGCCAGATATATCTCTTTTCCGTAACTACAACATACTGTTTTGTCTACTTATATGACAATTAACAGTTGTTACCATATGAAACCCATATTTCCTTGGCTCCTCCTGCGGCTTCCTATCCCATTTCATAACGGTTGACTTTTAAAATACGTATCGGTAGATTCGTTTCCTGTTAGAGTGAGCAGGTTGGGATTAAACGGCGAATGACCGGTTTAAGACAGGCCGTACATTTGCTATCGCGTTTCGTTTGGCTAACTTTGGGAGCAAAAGGAAAATGCTGCAATTGATTTCACCCGGATGTACTGTGGCTCCTGCGGGTGGGACATATTCATCTTTCTTTCTGCCCGCAATTGCCGGTCAATCTCCAGCACTCACATCTCTCTTCCCCGGTTTTTTCCCCAGTGTATCTTTTTTTTCCGAGAAGATATCAGCTTCAGTCGCACGGTTGACGGTTCCCGCGGTCCAGTCGCCCCCGCCGGGAATTGACAAATATACGTTTTTTTTATTCGGCAGGAGCCTCTTAAACAAGACAGGAGTTTTACCTCATTTTTCCCTTATTTCAACGGGGTGAATGATGTTTTTACGTTGTCGTGCTCGATCTTGTCAATGATCGCGGCTCTTCGTGAACACTTTGAGTGCAGAGAGACTTTGTCCTGAACGACCTGTATTCAGACACTGCCATACAGTAAACAGCAAAGAAGGAGGAAGACAGCATCTCGACTGGCACATTTTTCATTTTCAAACCACAAGCGAATAGTGTTGACGATGCGCTCTGCGGCGCCGCCGACAATATGCAATTGGATAGGAAAAAAGGAATAACTTCAATGTCAGAAAGCACCATCAAAATTCAAGGAAAAAAACAAAGCTCCTTCCTCGACAAGGCGAAGGGGATCATCCCGGACGGTGGAAACCTGAATCTCTGCCTTACCTGTGGAGCCTGTGCTGCAGGCTGTCCGGCAACAGGCCTGGAAGATATGGATCCACGGAAATTCCTTCGCATGGTCGCCATGGGAATGGACGAGGAGGCGGTCAAGTCACCATGGGTATGGATGTGTACCATGTGTCAGCGCTGCATCTATGTCTGTCCGATGAAAATAGACATTCCTCAACTTGTCTTCAACGCCCGGGCGGAATGGCCCCGGGATGACCGTCCCAAAGGAATCAGGAACTCCTGTGACATGGCCCTCAGAAACGACTCCAACAGCGCCATGGGTACGGCGCCGGATGACTTTGTCTTCGTCGTCGGAGACGTGTTGGCCGAATACCAGGAGTCACAGCCCGAATTCAAGGACATGCAGGCCCCGGTAGACAAGCTCGGCGCTTTCTTCTTTCTCAACCAGAACTCACGCGAGCCGGTAACCGAGCCTGATGAAATGGTGCCGCTGTGGAAAATTCTCCACCTCGCCGGAGTCGACTGGACTTACGGCAGCAAAGGCTGGGCCGCTGAAAACTACTGTCTGTTTCTGGCCGACAATGAATGCTGGGAACGCGTCACGAGGGTATCGGCAAAACAGGCCGATGAGCTAGGGTGCAAGGTCTTTCTCAATACGGAGTGAGGACACATAACTTTCTCAGTCCGGGCCGGACTGAAAAAATTCAATATCGACCACAAATTTGAAGTTGCTTCCATCTATAGTTACTACGCCAAATGGATCAGGGAAGGACGGCTTAAAGTCAGCTCCGACTGGAACAAGGAGCGCAAAGTCACATTCACTATACAGGACCCCTGCCAGATCGTCAGAAAAGGCTTCGGCGATGTCATTGCCGACGATCTGCGCTTTGTCATTCAATCGGTGGTCGGTGCGGAAAACGTTATCGAGATGACGCCGAACAAGTCGAACAACTACTGTTGCGGTGGTGGCGGCGGCTTCCTGCAGTCCGGTTTCACTGAAGCCCGCAGGGACTACGGCAAGGTCAAATTCGACCAGATCATGACCACCGGCGCCGATTACTGCATTACCGGCTGCCATAACTGCCATGCCCAGGTGCATGATATCGGTCATCATTTCGGCGGAACGTTCGGCACCGTTCATATATGGACACTCATCTGTCTGTCTCTTGGGATCCTCGGCCCCAACGAGCGGGCTTATCTGGGCGACGACTTGAAGGATGTAAACGTTTTTCATCCGGAAACCGCCCTGTAATAGAGACAGAAAACGTAGAAAACACTACTCAACCGGCATGCTCTGATTTGGAGGAGAAAGAAACCTATGAGTTTTCAAAAACGATTGGCAGCAAAAGAATTCGCGGTACTCGCCGAAATGCATACCCCGAAAGGAATAAATATTTCCAGGCTGGTCAACGATGCACGGCGTCTGAAAGGCAGGGTCGATGCGGTAGTCATTCCGGACATGGATAACGGCATCATGCGAATGAGCGCCTTGGCCGGAGGAGTGCTGCTGCAGCAGCAGGGTCTCGAGACGATCATGCACACCTACTGTCGCGACCGAAACAGGATGGCTCTGCAGGGAGATGCCCTGGCAGCTTACGTTCTCGGCATCCAGAACCTGATCGTCGCCGGCAGCGAAGATATGAGCGAAAGCGACCACAGCGATGCAAAAACCGTCAATGATTTGGATGAAGTGCGTCTTATCGAAGTCCTGATGACGCTGCAGAAAGGCAAAGACATGAGCGGTTTTGATCTGGATGGCGCTCCCGATTTCACGATCGGCTGCACAATATCTCCCTGTGCCGATGAAAAAGCCTGCAATACGGCACTTGCCGCCGCCAAAAAGAAAATTGCTGCAGGGGCGGCGTACCTCATCACGCCACCTGTTTTCGATTTGGCCGCTCACACTGTTTTTCTGGGCAAGGTCAAAGAACTTGGTGTGCCTGTCATCGCCACGGTTTTTCTCATAAAATCCCTGGCAATCGCCCAGTATATTGCAAACAGCGATCCCAGTGCACGCATAACCGACGACCTTATTCGGCGTATCCGTAAATCCTCCGACAGGGAGCTGGAAGGTATTAAAATAGCCGGTGAAACGATTCTGGCGATGAAAGACCTTACTCAGGGTGTGCTGATCCAGACCTTGGGATGGGAGCATAAGCTCCCGGAAATACTCGATGTTGCCAAAGTTTGATGGTTGTTTTGAGAGGCATGAACAATCAACTCCAAGGATTGACCGAATAATTCGTTTAACCCTGCTCAACCTGTGAAAAGAAAGGTAACAATGCAGAACTCAAACAGACTCCAAACGCAAAATAATAAAGTGCTCGTTATTGGCGGAGGTCTCGGTGGGATACGAACGGCTCTGGATTTAGCGGAGGCGGAAAAGGACGTCGTTCTCGTCGATAAGGCCGCCACCATCGGTGGCCTGATGACTCAGTTGGACAGGACTTTTCCGACCAATAACTGTGATCTCTGCACCATCGCGCCTCATCTCTCGGAAACGAACCGTCAGGACCATATCGAACTTATGGAATTGACCGGCGTCGAGAGTGTCAAAGGGGAAAAGGGCAATTTCACCGTCACCCTGAAAACAGACCCCAGGTATATCAATCTGGAAAAATGTACCGGTTGCGGCGAATGCTTCAAACATTTCCCGGAATGTGTCCGTTTTAATCCGGGCCTCGATCATCGGGCGCCGACCTGTATGCGCTATCCCCAGGCAACGCCTCAGGCTTTTTCCATTGATCTGGGAAAATGCAACGATGTCACCGCGCTCGTGGGCATCTGTCCGGCCGGAGCGATCAATCCCGATGATATGCCGCGCAACCGGGAGATCCGCTGCGCGTCCATCGTGCTGTCGCCCGGGGCTTCGCTTTTCGATCCCAGCCACCTCGATTATCTCGGCTATGCCAAATTTCCGGACGTGGTCACCAGCCTCGAATACGAAAGGATTCTTTCAGCCTCCGGCCCCACCGGCGGAAAGCTGCTCTGTCCTTCAACCGGCCGTCAGCCGAAGAAGGTCGCATGGATTCAATGCATCGGCTCGCGTGGTCTGCAGAAAGGGGCCGGCGCCTACTGTTCCCATGCCTGTTGCATGTTTGCCCTGAAAGAAGCGATAGTGACCAAAGAGCGGTTCCAGGAAGATATCGAAACAACCATCTTCTATATGGATATGCGGACCTTCGGCAAGGATTACGAGCTCTACCTGGAAAGGGCCAAAAACGAATATGGCGTGCGTTTTCTGCGCAGCCGGCCGCATTCCATTCTGCAACCCGTGGGAAGCGAAGATCTGACCATCACCTACACCAAAGACGACGCCACCAAACAGTTTGAAGAGCATTTCGATATGATCGTGCTCTCCACCGGCTTCAAGACCTCGGACGATACCCGTGAGCTGGCCTCTAAAATGGGCATTGGCCTGAACAGTGACTTCTTTCCGATAACCGAAGGGTTCAACCCGGCGGCCACCACACGCCCCGGGATTTATGTAGCGGGAACGTTTGAAGGTCCGAAGGATATCCCCGAGACCATGGTCCAGGCCAGTGCCGCCGCTTGTTTGGCAGGCAGCGACCTGCCGCCTGTAGTCAAGGGAGATGTCGAAGAGGACGATCTGCAAAGAGAAAGGGATATCTCCGCAGAAGAACCGAAGGTCGGAGTATTTATCTGCGACTGCGGCGAGAATATCGGCGGAGTGGTCGATGTAACAAGTCTTGTAGCTCATGCCGCTTCTTTACCCCATGTTGCGGTAGCAAGAGCGGAAGGACACGGCTGCAGCCGGATATCCATGGAAAATATCCGCCGGACCATCGAAGAAGAGCAACTCAACCGCGTGGTTATCGGCGGCTGTTCGCCGCGGACTCATCTGGCAAAATTCCAGGATCTCTTGCGCAAGGCCGGTCTGAATAAATATCTGGTGGAAATAGCCAACATCAGGGATCAGGCAACCTGGGTTCACACCGGCGCACCCGCCGAAGCGACCGCCAAGGCCAATGATCTCATCAGGATGGCGGTCGGGGCGGCAATCAAGGCACAGCCGCTTACCGACCAGAGTCTGCCGATGAACAAGAATGTTCTCGTGGTTGGCGGCGGGGTAACCGGCATGACCGCGGCACTGCGTCTTGCCGACCAGGGTTTCCAGATCTACCTGACCGAAAAAAGCGATAAGCTGGGCGGGATGGCGAATCAACTCTACAAGACGCTGGAAGGCGGCGATGTTCAGGCGTTTGTCGGCGATTTAGCCACCAGAGTGCAGCAGCACGAAAAAATCCAGGTATTCACCCGGGCCCTCATCGTCGATCATTCCGGCATGCCGGGAATGTTCAAGACCGGCATGCAGAGCGGGCCGCAGATGTTTTACCGGCAGCTCGAGCATGGCATTACGATTCTTGCGACCGGCGCCAAATCGAACCGGCCGGCACTCTACCTGCTGGGCGACAATCCGGCGGTGCGGACCCAGCTGGAAACGCAGAAATTCATCATCGAACATCCCGAAACCGTAAAGAAATGGGATAATGTAGTCATGATCCAGTGTGTCGGATCCCGCATTCCCGAAAACCCCAACTGTTCCCGTATCTGCTGTCAGAATGCGGTGAAAAACGCCCTGGCTATTATCGAGGTCAATCCCGAGGCCCGAATCTTCGTGCTCTACCGGGATATGCGAACCTACGCCTTCCAGGAGGAGTACTACCAGAAGGCACGAGAGAAAGGGGTTATTTTTGTCCGCTATGAAACGGATAATCCTCCGGTGGTGGAAGCAGTCGGCGAGCAGATTGAAGTCACCTACACCGATGCCATTCTCGGCCGCAAGGTAACAGTCGCCGCCGACAATCTCAGCCTCAGCACCGGCATGATCAGCGATTTCGATTCCACCGAGGAACTCGCGATGATCTTCAAGCTGCCCCGCACCGGCGACGGCTACTTCCTCGAAGACCATGTCAAGCTTCGCCCGGTCGATATGGCGGTACCCGGCTTCTTCCTGGCCGGAACTGCCCATTCGCCGAAACTGATCCGAGAGAGCATTTCCCAGGCCAATGCGGTAGCCTCACGGGCCCAGACCATGCTCGTCAGGGATGAAATCAACCTTGGCGCGGCAACCGCCAGGGTCGACGGCAAAATATGCGCCGCCTGCCTCATCTGCGTCAGATCGTGTCCGTTCAATATTCCGTTCATCAACGCCGACGGATATTCGGAAATCGATCCGGCCAAGTGTCACGGGTGCGGCGTGTGCGTTTCCGAATGTCCGGCCAAAGCCATTCAGCTGATGCAGTTCGAAGACGACAGGATTCTTGCAGAGGTGGAACAACTTTTTGAAAGGATAAGTGCATAATGGAAAATTTTGAACCGGTAATTGTAGCATTCTGCTGCCACTACTGCGCCTATACCGCTGCCGACATGGCGGGAAGCCAGCGTCTTCCCTACCCTGCCAATGTAAAGATCATCCGGGTTCCCTGTTCCGGCAAGGTCGATGCCCTGCATATCGCCCGCGCCTTTGAAAAAGGGGCGGACGGCGTCTATGTGGCCGGCTGCCTGGAAGGCGATTGTCATTTCAAGAGCGGCAACACCAGGGCAGGTCGCCGAGTGGCATACGTCAAGAAATATCTCGAGGAAATCGGCATCGAGAGTGAAAGACTCGAGATGGTGACAATGTCGGCCGGCATGGGCTATCGTTTTGCCCAGACGGCAACCGAAATCACCGAAAAGATCCGAAAACTCGGGCCGAGTCCGATCAAAACGGCTTTGGCCCTGTAACCGACAGCGATTCAGTTGACGGTATTAAAGTTGACGGTATTAATTATAAGGAGAGTGAACCACAATGATCACTGCTGAACGAAAACCTTTAGAAGAACTCATTGAATACATCAAGCCTTTCAAGCGCATACTCCTGCTCGGCTGCAATGAGTGTGTCACCGTATGCGCCGCCGGCGGCAGAAAAGAAGTCGGCCTCCTGGCGTCCGGGCTGCAGATGGCCCTGCTGAAAAATGGCAGCAATATCGATATTCGCCAACATACACTTGAGAGGCAGTGCGACCCCGAATACGTCGAGGAACTGGTACCGATGCTGGATGGCGCAGAAGCCATCATGTCCATGGCCTGCGGTTGCGGGGTCCAGCAGCTGGCCATGCGGTTCAAGGATAAGCCGGTCTTCCCGGCAGTCAACACCAAATTCATGGGTGCCTCCGAGCGCCAGGGCGTGTGGGCGGAAAGATGTCAGGGCTGCGGCAACTGTATGCTCGGCATGACCGGTGGCATCTGTCCCATCGCCAGATGCGCCAAACAGCTGATGAACGGCCCCTGTGGCGGTTCAACCGGCGGCCATTGCGAAATCGGTGAGGAAGTGGATTGTGCCTGGCAGCTTATCTGGGACAGACTGAAAGCCCTCGGACAGACTGACAGGTATCTGGAGAACATGCCGGCAAAAGACTGGAGACCGGGCGGTGGCAGTGGTCCGAGAAAGATTATAAGAGAGGATTTGGCAGAATGAAAACCGAGAGCAGATTAGAGAAGATTTTGGCGGCAGGACATCTGGCAGTTACCTCCGAGTGTGGACCTCCTCGCGGCTGCCAACCTGCACATCTCATAGAAAAAGCGAAATATCTTGAAGGGATAGTCGATGCGGTGAATGTCACCGACAACCAGACGGCGATGGTTCGCATGTCCAGTCTCGCTGCTTCTTTTATCATCAAGCAGCAGGGTTTGAACCCCCTTTTTCAGGTGACCTGCAGAGACCGCAACAGACTTGCCATGCAGGCCGATATCATCGGGGCGTACTCGATGGGCATCGATACCATGCTCTGTCTCTCCGGCGACCACACTAAATTCGGCGATCACCCGATGGCGATGAATGTCCATGACATAGATTCCATCCAGATGATCCAGATGGTCAAAGATATGCGTGACAAAGGCATCTTTCAGGGTGGCGCCGAGATTAAGGGAGCGCCGAAGATGTTTATCGGAGCTGCCGCCAACCCTTTTGCCGATCCGTTTGAACTGCGGGTCATGCGCCTTGCCAAAAAGATCGCGGCAGGCGCCGATTTCATCCAGACGCAATGTATCTTCAACGTCGAGAAGTTCGAGCGATGGATGGAAGGGGTACGAGAGAAAGGACTCCATAAAAAATGTTACATCCTGGCCGGGGTAACTCCCTGCAAATCACTCGGCGCGGCAAAGTACATGGCCAACCGAGTTCCGGGCATGGATGTGCCGAAAGAAATCGTCGACCGGATGGCTTCGGTGCCGAAGGAGAAACAGGCGGAAGAAGGTGTCACCATCTGTGTCGAGACCATCGAAAGGCTCAAAAAAATCGAAGGCGTCGCCGGTATTCATATCATGGCAATCGAGTGGGAAGAAAAAGTGCAGGAAATCTGCGAAAGAGCAGGACTTCTGCCCCGGCCTCAGGTATAAACAATGAAAGCGGTTCAAACAATTATTGCCGATGGAGGAAAGTAAAACATGAGCGATAGTAAACTTATTCTTGTGGTGGATGACGATACCGATCTCGTGGAAATGGTCTCCATGAAGTTGGAAAGTAAGAATTACCGTGTGGTCAAGGCCTATGACGGAGTGGAAGCCATGGACCGGATCAAGGAAGAACGTCCCGATCTGATCATCCTTGACGTCATGATGCCGAGAAAAGACGGCTATACTCTGTGTGACGAACTGAAAACCTCTGATGAATATAAAAGTATTGTCGTTGTTC
Organism: Desulfobulbaceae bacterium BRH_c16a; assembly: GCA_000961725.1. Taxonomy (GTDB): domain Bacteria; phylum Desulfobacterota; class Desulfobulbia; order Desulfobulbales; family Desulfocapsaceae; genus Desulforhopalus_A. The sequence continues at coordinate 270,063 of LADS01000058.1, read as the reverse complement.
TGCTTACGGCTGTTACAGAAGCGATTAAGACAACCAACTACACCCATATGGGTGGCAAAACCACCCTGGCCGACGATTTTATTGCCAAGCCGATAGATCTCGACAAGCTGATGGAAATAGTGCAGGACAACCTGTAATTCAAGGATTGAGCCGTTCTCCTCTTCACCAGAGGGGAACGGTTACAGATCTGGGTTATGCAGTCTTTTGATGCGTGCCGGTGAACGATTAGTGTCCATAACAACCAATGGAAGATAACACTCAGATTCGCATTGGCGGCATAAAGTTCAGTGAAGAACTGGTGCAGGTTACGGTCGCCTGCAATTTCCCCAATGAAACTTCATTCAATGACTTGCTCCACCTGTTAGCCGGCAAACAGATCAATATTCCGTTCATCTGTCATTCCAGCTCGAATAAAAAAGCGGAAAGCAGTTTCTGTGTTTTACTGGATGAACTCGGGCGAATTCAGGAAGTACTCAATTTTTCTTCATTTACCAACCAGAACGTTCGAATCATCCCGTCCGTCGGCACACTGACTCTTTTCCCCCACAGGAACAGTTTCCGCCTTCTCGGTCTGATCATGGGGATTTTTGCTGAAAATCGATACCCGATCCATTCCCTCGGCACGTCAATATCGGCTGTTGCTGTAAATACCGATTTCCACCTCCTGGATGACATTGCAGAAAAATTAAAGAACGTCATAATCCTGCCTGAAAATCATGCTCCATTCCGGCAGGAGTTCCGTCTTACACAACAGCTATAAAGACCACGGCCAGTCAGGAGGCATCTCTAGTTTGGAAACTATTGCCGTATATTGGGAAGCTCAAGTTAAAGTGTATGGCATCACCGGGAAGTCCGGGCTTGCCTTGGGAGTGCTCCGGTTTCACCAAGACCGCATGGCCTCCTGGGCAGAGCGAATCACCCACCTTGAGAGTACGCTGAGGCGATTTGAGCTGGTAACCTGTCATGGAACGGACAAAGACAGGATGGAACTGTATCTGGTCATAGAAAACGACGGGCGGGATGCCATGCTGAGCCTGATGAACCGATGGCTGGAGGAAGAACCTGCGGCACAATTCAGCATGAATGCCCCTTTTTACATGATTTTTTTGCACGGCCCTCATTTTCAGGATAGATTCGGAATTGCCGAGACCGCTTTTTCCATTCTTGCCAAACATAATATTCAAATAACGCTTTCCGGCTGTGCCGGAACCAGCATGTATTTGATCTTCCCTGAGGATCAAGGTGCTGCAGCTCTGAAAATACTGAAGGAGACGTTCCTCATACCAACGACAGCTTGACTTCAGATACGCTCACACCCATTATTTACACCGGTCTCTTGGCGAAACAGCTACTATCCTCAGAACTCCTCAATGATGCAAAATAAAGATAATGAAATGAATCAAGCCGAATGGCGACTGAAGGTTTTCGATTCTCTTTCATACCCGACACTCATCCTCAAGCCCGACCGGACAATCGTTGCCGCCAACCGTAAATTTCTCGAAAAAAACAAGGCCTGCGGCACGCAGATTATCGGCAGAACCTGCAAGGATATCTGCTCGGACACACAACGGCATATCAACCATTTTTCCTGCTCCGATGCGGACTGCCCTCTGCAACGGCTGATAGACACCAAACAGCCGCAATCGGTGGTGCTGAAAAACATCGACGAGAATGGCAACGAAATTTGGGAAGAACGTGTCTTTTCTCCCATCTGCGTGGATGAAGAAGGAATAAAATACATCATCGAAAGCATCCGCGATGTCACGGCAGTCAAGAATCTCGAGAAGAAATACAGCGATGTGCGGGAACTCATCGACAAGGTCGTCCAGAGTTCGGTAAGCGGCATCATGGCAGCCGACCGCAAGGGAGAAATCATCCTCATGAACAAAGCCGCCGAGGACCTTTTCGGTTACTCTGCGCGCGATGCCAACCGGATCAATATCGAAGATTTTTATCCCTCGGGTGTCGCCCGGCACATCATGCGGAAACTCCGGGATGAAAATATCGGGGAAAAAGGCAAATTGCCCAGCACCCAGGTCAATATCATCACCAGAGAAGGCGTAGAAATCCCGGTCGAAATGACGGCGGCAATCATCTATGAGGATGGCCGGGAAGCGGCGACTGCCGCCATTTTCAACGATCTGCGCGAAAAGCAGGCCGTTCAGAAGAAGCTCGAGGAGACCGAAAGCCAACTTTTTCAATCGGAAAAGCTGGCCTCCCTGGGCAGACTGGCGGCAGGCGTCGCCCACGAAATCAACAACCCTCTCACCAGTATTCTGCTGTACGGCAACCTGATGAAGGAAAAGCTTGAGCCCGATCACCCCTTGCTCAACAATCTCAGCTATGTTCTTGAAGATGCCGAACGATGTAAGGACATAGTGAAAAATCTCCTGGCTTACAGCCGCCAGACCCGTCCGGCCAAGGATGTCTTCTTCCTGAACAACCTGGTAGGAGAGAGCCTCAGATTGATCCGTGACCAGAAACTGTTCATGAATGTGAATATCATCAAGAACCTGGACGACTATCAAATTCTTGTCAATGCCGACAAGAATCAGCTCTGCCAGGTGCTGATCAACTTGATAATCAACGCTTTTGATGCCATGGAAGGAAGCGGCACCCTTACCCTGACCACCTATCGTGATCGCAAGACCGGAAAAGCCTATATCGAAATCGCCGATACCGGCAGCGGCATCCCGCCTGAAAATCTATCAAAGGTTTTCGATCCGTTTTTCACGACCAAAGAGGTAGGCAAAGGTACAGGTCTCGGCTTGAGCATGGCCTATGGCATAATGGAAGAAAATCACGGCCGGATTTCGATAAAAAGCACCGGCCCGGAGGGGACTACGATTCTTCTCGAACTTCCCGAGGAACCGGTCTCCAATGAATTCCATTTCATGTCGATCGGATAAAAGCGGCTGTGAAAAAATTGTATTATAAAAGGTAGATAGAGTTAATCAATTTATTTTATAACCGTGTAAATGACCACTCGACTCAAGTGATAAAAAACGGTATATTTCTTATTGTTTTCTTCTTGCAAAGAGAATGCGGCACCTCGTTCAGAATTGATCTCAAAAAATGGCTGAATCTCGTCGGAACAAGCAGACGTGCCGGGCATTTCCAGTGCATGTCGGACAGCAACAGGTTAAGATGAGAAGAGGCGGCGACGGGCATCGTTTGTGATTATCGCCAATTTATCTTCAATGGTAATTCGATAATCATGAATTGATTAAATCGACAATTTATTCCGATTATTTGGAAAATGACTGAGGGTATAGAGAATTGGTTATGAATTTTAATATACTGCTAGGTTTGTCTTTAATTATCTGTCTGGTTGGATTAATTATTCGTTTGTCAATATGGTTTTCTCAAGGGACGCGGCCCTCTGCTCCCCATATTTCTTCGGCAGAGAGAATGTCGGCAGCCTTGAAGGGAACATTCGGGGTGATTTTCAGCGGACGCATTGTCGAGATGGTCAAGTCGTTCTTCGTCGACCTGCTCTTTCAGAAACGCATCTTCGATAAAAATATCCTTCGCTGGACAGCTCATACCCTTATCTTTTTCGGCTTCATCCTGCTCCTGCTCATGCATGCCATGAGTCCGATGGTAAGCGAATCGATCTTCAGCAATTATCAGTCAACTCTCAACCCCTTCCTCTTCTTACGCAATCTTTTCGGCCTGATGGTTCTGGCCGGCCTGGCTATCGCAGTATATCGCAGGTTCAGTCTCAAGTCCCAACGGTTGAAAAGCTCTGCGAGCGACTGGGCTGCCTTGATCTTTGTCGGAGCGATTATCCTCTCCGGCTTGCTGCTCGAAGGCGCCAAAATGTCTTCCTACACCGTTTATCAGAATATGGTGGAAGAGTACGGTTCCGTTTCCGACGAAGAAGAAGCCATGGCGCTGGAAGCGTATTGGGTCCAGGAGAATGGCCTGGTGTCGCCCAACGTGCTGCCTCCTGCCGCCCCGGAACTCGTCCAGAAAGGCAAGGAACTGAATGGTGACAGCTGTATAGAATGTCACGCCTCCAACCGAACGGCTTTTGCCGGTTTTGCAGTGTCGAAGATCACTCGTCCGTTCGCTGCAGTCCTTGGCGACTCCGCAACGGTAACCATGTTCTGGTATCTGCACATTCTGGCCAGCCTCGCCTTTCTGGCATGGCTGCCCTTCAGCAAGATGTTCCATATCCTGGCCGCCCCGGTCAGCCTGATCATCAAAAGGGTATCCGGGGATGAGATCGCGGAACCGGCTAACACTCTGACCCGTCAGATGATCGGCCTGTCCGCCTGCACCCATTGCGGAACCTGCAGCCTCGAGTGTTCCTCGAACATGTTTTACGAATCGTTCCAAAATGAGTTTATCCTGCCGTCCGAGAAGGTCCAGTACCTGAAAAAGATTGTGGCGAAAAAGGAAACCGATCCGGCAGTGCTCAAGAGGATGCAGGAAGGACTCTACGTCTGCACGAGTTGCGACCGCTGTACCGCCGTCTGTCCATCGGGAATCAACCTCAAAGAACTGTTTGTCAATGCTCGCTACATGCTGCTCCAGCAGGGCATGCCCGAGACGACCATGCTCAGTCACTTTTCTTTTCCTTTGGCTCTCGCGCAGAATTTTGTCGACGATCATTTGCAGGCACTTAAAAAAGTCACCGCTCTTTTCAAAAAGAATTTTCAGCATCTGACGGACATCGCCCTGCCGATGACTCTCGGCAAGGGATCGAAGGGATTAAGCAATACTACCTACAGAAGCTGTTACTCCTGCCAGCGATGTTCCAACATCTGTCCCGTAGTGCGGAGTTTTGAAGATCCGGTGGAAGCGTTGGGCATGTTGCCCCATCAGATCATGTTCAGTCTCGGTATCGGCAAGGTTGACCTGGCGATGGGATCGCAGATGATCTGGAGCTGTTCCACCTGCTACCTGTGTCAGGAACATTGCCCCAATCAGGTCGAACTCTGCGATATATTCTACACTCTCAAAAACGGTGCCCTCAACAAAATAGAGGCAGGAGCAAGCTCATGAAATACGCATTTTTTCAGGGTTGCAACATCCCGATCCGTATCCAGCAATATGCCACATCGACAACCGCGGTCCTGCACCATTTCGGCATCGAACTGGAAGTCGTTCCGGAATTCAACTGCTGCGGCTATCCGGCCCGCAATGTCGACGAAAAGGCCTACATTCTGCCATCCGTCAGGAATCTGGCCCTGGCGGAAAAGAAAGGACTCGATATTCTCGTTATCTGTAACTGCTGTTTCGCCAGTCTCCAGAAAGCCAGGAATGTCATGGGCAAGGATCCTGCACTTCTTGCCGAATTGAACGGCATACTTGCCAAAGAAGGACTGAAGTACTCGGGCACGGCCGAGGTGAAGCACTATTTGACCGTTCTGCACGAGCAGGTTGGTCCGGAAACCATCAAGAAGCAGCTGGTCAAGATGTTTACCGAGCTCAACATCTCGGTCATCCACGGTTGCCATATACTCCGCCCCAGGGAAATTACCAAATTCGACGATTCCTTTATTCCCCGAATCACCGAAGAACTTCTCCTTACCACCGGTGCGAAAAGCCTTGACTGGCGCGGCAAACTCGAATGCTGCGGTGCCGCACTTGCCGGCATCAACAACGACCTTTCACAAAAGCTTCTGAAAGAAAAAATCACCGGGGCTCAAGATGCCGGCGCCGACTTCATTACACCGATCTGTTCCTATTGCCACCTGCAGTTCGACACCATGCAGGTAAATATGTTGAACGCCGCTCCCGAGCCTCGGCTTCTCCCGGTGCTCCTCTTCCCGCAGCTGCTCGGCCTGTGCCTGGGAATTGATGAAGAAGCCCTGGGAATAGCCCGAAACAACACTATCGCGGCAAATCATATCGAGCATATCAAGGGCCTTCTGGGTCCCCCCAAAGAAGAGAAAAAGAAGAAGAAAAAGGCCCCTGCTGCGGCCTGACCCGAAGTAACCGGTAGCTGCTTCCTTAGTGTCTGTCCAGAATGAGATATTTTGTTCTAAATCGAGGCGCTCGATAAATTTAACCGCAGGCATATAGTTGATAAATTTTGAGAGCAACGAAGAGTTAGGGCAAAATAGCCATTCTGGACAGACACTAGTTAGAACCACCTCATTTTCTTTACTGATGAGGTGGTTTTTTCTTTTTTTTCCAGGGAAAATGTTTACACTTCTCAGGTGTTGTAAACATCACATTGGAAATTACCCTTATGATGGCGAGGTAATTGTATTTTTTCCCCAGTCACAAGTAATCTGCACGGAGATATATTATGAGTAAAGTAATTGCGTTTGCCGGAAAAGGCGGCGTCGGCAAAACCACAGTCGCGTCCCTGGTTGTTCGTTATCTCGGCGCGACCGGCAAAACCCCCGTTCTCGCTGTCGATGCGGATCCGAACAGTAATCTTGGCGAAACCATGGGCCTGAATGTCACGAGCACGATCGGCGACATCCGCGAAACCTATATGAAGGATCCGCAAAGTGTCCCCTCAGGCATGGACAAAGTCAATTACCTCGAGACCCTGATCGAACAGGCGCTGATCGAAAAGCCTGCGTTTGACCTGCTGGTCATGGGCAGACAGGAAGGCCAGGGTTGTTATTGCATGGTCAACAATATCCTGAACAGCTTCACCGACAAACTGACCGGTCATTACAAATATACAGTCGTCGACAATGAAGCAGGGATGGAGCATCTGAGCCGGCGAACCAGCGGTAAAGTCGATATACTTTTCCTCGTCACCGATTACTCTCTCAGGGGTCTGCGAGCGGTTAAAAGAATCAGCCAGATGCTCGGCAGCTTGAAACTGGATGTGAAAAAATTGGCGATTATCGTGACCCGCGGCCCGGAGAACCTCAGCGATGCATTTCTGACCGAAGTGAAAGATATCGGGTTACCGATAGCGGGCATCATTCCGCACGACCCGGCTCTGCTTGAATTCGATATGGAACGTCGCTCGCTGCTGGATCTTCCGGCCGAATCCCTCTCGGTTCTGGCTGTCGATAAACTCATGAATGAATTCTGTCCCGTTTCCTGATTAGCCCGATTCCGGGGGAGATACTCCGATTCTCCCCCGTTTCGATCCCCCCTTCTTTTCCCCATCCTTTAAAAATCGTTTCGATCTTGACCTAGATCAAGGACAATTCATCTTGAGCTGATACACTTATAACATAATCGAGCTTATGTTTGGTGCAGGATGGTCTTCGTACCGCCAATGGTTCTCACCGGTGAACGATAAATAAGGAGAACAGCCATGAAATGTCCGGGTCAGGATATGAAATACTGGAAAGATAATGCAATTTTTGATGTTGCCTGCCCCAAATGCGGCACATCGGTTGAATTTTACAAGGATGATACCAGCCGAAAGTGCGGCAGCTGCGGTCATCGCTTTGTCAACCCCAAGATGGATTTCGGCTGCGCCTCGTATTGCCAGTATGCCGAACAATGTCTGGGGGCACTGCCCGAAGATTTTACCGGCGGAAGAGACAACCTGCTGAAAGACAAGGTGGCGGTTGAAATGAAACGGCACTTTCAATCCGACTTCAAGAGTATCCGTCAGGCAACTGCCACCGCCCGCCATGCCGAGAATATAGCAAAGGCGGAAGGAGGTGGAAATCTCGCCATTATTCTCTGCGCCGCCTACCTTTACGGCACCGGTCAGACCAATGCCCGGTCCATTTTGAAAAAAGTCGGGGCAGGCGATGAAATGATCGAGGAAACCTGCAATCTTATCGCACACCAGCAAAAAGAGCGGGAGAACGGCTCCCTGCCGGATAACATTCTCAGGGATGCCTTAGCCCTCCGTACCCTGCAGGAAAAGATCAAAGAAAATCTCATCACCGCCGAAATGGTGCGACAGGCAGCAGAAGAATTCCGCACCGACTCAGCCAGAAACATCGCCGCCTCGCTGATCGAGGAGGGCAGTCGTTCGCTTGCCTGATCTAAGCCCACGCGACAGTCGCTCCTGCTCCGATGGGGAGAGCGACTGTCGATCTCAACACATTTCTTTAAATCCTCTTCATTTTTCAGGTCAGCCGTATCCCCTTCTTGTCTCTTGCCGTTCTTTACGATATTATCAGGTGAAGTATTACGTGAGATAAACTTCCGGCTGTCACCCCCATCAGTGATTTCCGCAACCCCCATTCCAGCTAACACAACCCGAAGGTGGCCATGGCCTCAGTATTAGTCGTCGATGACGAGCGCAGTATGCGGGATTTCCTCAAGATTCTCCTCGAAAAAGAAGGCCATAAGGTAGCAACTGCCGACAATGGTGGAAAAGCACTCGAGATTCTCGGCAATCAGTCGGTCGACGTCGTTGTCAGCGATATCCGCATGCCCGGTATTACCGGCATTGAACTTCTGGAATCGATAAAAGAGGATTTTCCCGAGCTGCCGGTGATAATGATTACAGCGTTTGCATCCCCGGACGATGCGGTTCTGGCCATGAAGAACGGTGCATTCGACTACATCAGTAAGCCGTTCAACGTCGATGAAATTAAATCGGTCATCGAATCGGCAACCAGCAAAAATCTCCAGATCGGCAAACCACAGGATCTCAGCGCCTCATTTCCTGAAATTATCGGGCAAAGCCGGGAAATGCTCAAAATCTTCGACATGATACAACGCGTCGCCCCGACTCCGGCAAATGTCCTCATCTATGGGGAATCCGGTACCGGCAAGGAGCTCGTGGCCCAGGCTATCCACAGCCACAGCAGAGTGGCATCGCAGAATTTCGTACCTATCACCTGCAGCGCCATTCCCGAGGATCTGATGGAGAGCGAACTCTTCGGCCACGTCAAAGGAGCCTTTACCGGGGCGATCAGCGATAAATCCGGCCTTTTCAACGAGGCCGATAATGGCACGGCTTTCCTTGACGAGATCGGAGAGTTGACACCGATTATTCAGACCAAACTCCTTCGCGTTCTTCAGGAGAGAGAAATCAAACCGGTTGGCGGGACTCGGACCAAACGAATAAATGTCCGTATTATTGCCGCCACCAACAAGATCCTTGAAGACGAGATCAGGGAAGGCAGGTTCAGGGAAGATCTCTTTTACCGCCTTGCAGTGGTTCCCATGCGGATTCCGCCGCTCCGTGAGAGGAAGGAAGATGTTCCGCAACTGGTCGACCATTTTTTGAAGAAATATTCCCGGCAACTTGGCAAAGAGGTGCAGGAAATTTCCTCCTATGGCTTGCAGGTACTCATGAATTATCATTTTCCCGGCAATATTCGCGAATTGGAAAATATAATAGAACGAGGCGTTGCCCTGGCCAACTCGAATATCATTCTCCCTGAGAGTTTAACCTTCTCCGGCAAAGTCAACCAGTCGGCAGTGGCAGCACCAAGCGATGAATATAATGGTCTCTTTCAGGCGGCCTCGAGCGAAGAGGAACTCTATGATTTAGGCATTGAGAAGATTGTCGCCAATCTGGAAAAACGTATCATTACCCACACCCTGCAAAAAACCAATAACTCGAAGATGAAGGCAGCGGAACTGCTGCAGCTCAGTTTTCGCAGTCTGCGTTACAAAGTTAAAAAATATGGTTTGAGCTGACAGCCATGGATCTTTCCTCTCTTATCGGCCGTGCCCGGACAACGATCAGCGTCAGTCAGATCCTCCGCAATCAACTGCTCTGGATGTTGCTGCTGCGCGTGGTCCTCTACACCCTGCTGCTGACTATCAACTATATCTTTCGCGGCGAACAGTTCGATGTCATCGTCCTCCCCACAAACCTGCTTATCCTTCTCCTGCTGATCATCTTTCTGACGACCATTTTTTCCGCCTTTTTTCTGCTTATTTATCAAGGCAGCCTGAGAAAATTCGGATTCGCCCAGAATCTGCTTGATACCTGTTTTGTGTCGATGCTGGTCTTCTTTTCCGGCTCCTCCGTATCCATCTTCACCACAGTCTATTTTTTTCCGATTGTCGCCGGCGGCCTCATCCTCCCGCGAAAAGGCGGACTGGTTGCCGCCGCAGCCGCAACCCTGCAGTACGGAGCCATCCTCACCCTGGAAACCTATGGCCTGTACCCGGTCTACCTTCAGGATTTTCTGCCGGTTACCGACACCCCCTCCATGGTCATTCTCAATCATTTCGCCGTACATGGGTTGACCTTCTTTCTGGCTGCAATCTTGAGTGCCATGTTTGGCCTGAGACTGCAGACGACCGAGAATGCTCTCACCGACTCCTTAAAAAACTTCGATAGGCTGGCAATTCTGTACAAACAGATTTTCGACAATATCTCAACCGGCATCATGACCATCGATCGGGATCGCATCATCACTTCCGCCAACAATGCCGTCAGTAAGATCACCAACCTGCCCGCTCTTTCATTGGTTGGAGAAAAGCTCGATTCAATCTTCCCGAATCTTGACCTGGCCAGCGAAAACCAGCGTCTCTCAACAGATTTCATCAAAGATGACGAAACCAAAGTTCGTATCGGCTACGCCCATATGAATATCCAGAAATCGGTACCCGATCAACACAATCATTCCGCACCGCATAAAATCATCACGCTGAGGGATATCAGCGAGATCGAAAAGCTGGAGCGGCAGATTCGGCAGACCGAAAAGCTCGCTGCCATCGGGATGATGAGCGCCGGAATTGCCCATGATTTTCGCAATCCGCTCACGGCAATTTCCGGATCTGCTCAGATACTGCTCAACGAATTTTCGTCGGAGGGAATAAAAAATTATACCAATGTTCAACTGACCAATATCATCCTGCGGGAGTCAAACCGGCTGATTGAAACTGTCGGAGATTTTTTGAAATTCTCTCGACCGGAACATGCGTCCTGCAACTGGTTCTCCCTGCGCAACTGTTTGGAAGAAGTGCTGCAGGTAGGAAGAGCCGATCCGGCCTGGCCCGATACAGCCGAAATTGTCTTCGATTTTAGCGGCACCATCGATATCTGGGCCGATCGAAGGCAGATGTTCACGGCCTTCAATCATCTCATCCAGAACAGCATGGCCTTCTGTCCCATCGGCTGCGAACGCATTTCCATCCGGGCTCAGGAAGTGAAATGTGCCGACAATCAGGATGCCATCGAGATCTCGATCAAAGATAACGGCCCGGGAGTGGACGAGAGTAAATTGGATCAGATTTTCGAACCGTTTTTCACAACCCGGCCCGATGGCACAGGACTCGGCCTGGCGATAGTCAGACAGACGATTACAGAGCATCGAGGCTCCATCTCTGTAACAAATGAAGAAAAAGGCGGGGCGGTGTTCAAGGTGACTTTGCCGCTTCCCCAGTGATCCTTTTTCGCAGGATAACTTGAAAAAGAGCCGCTTACTTCTCTACCGGCCGCATCCCCGCCGGAAAGGGTTCTTCTTCATTGAATTGCAGATGCTCGGCCTTGAGATAGATTGTTCCTGTTCCCGAAGGATCAACGGCAAGTATCTCACCGCCTATCCATATTTTCTGGCCGGCTTGAAGATCGTGTATCGGTGGATATACCGAGAGATCCACTTCGCTTTCTATCAACAGCCCAAAACCATCTTCCGAGACGTCAAGAAGAAGTGTCGCCTTGCCGCCTCCCTGCTCCTGATATGAATAATAATACACCGGCCACAAAACTCTCAGACCGGTAACTTTTTCTCCTGCAATGTTTTCATTGAGATGCTCCATGGAGGCAAGTTGCTGCAGTAGTTCACTCGGCGATGGCCTAAGAAAAAAGGATGCCGTGGCAGGGGTGGTTTCGGCGGCTTGCCCGCTCGGCTCACCTTTTTGCCGGAGATTCAGTTCGACCGTTTTAGGCATGAGCTCAATCGGATATTCCTTGTCAAGCTTGTTTTTCTTCTGGAGATAAAGACCGCCTGCGACAAAAAGCAAAAAAGCGATTCCAATCCCCACGAGAGCCACCCTCTCCCGATTTTTCTGCAGTATTTGAACAACCCGGTTACTTGAAATGTTCTTTGCGATCTCTTTAATTTGACTGTCCGGCCGGTCACGTTGGGGAGAAATAACCATATGCACTTACCTATTTTATTCTGACCTTAAAGCTCCTGATCTTGTTCTTTCCACACCCTGGCACCCAGGCCGGAGAGCTTCTCGACCAGGTTCTCGTATCCCCGCTCCAGATGGTAGATCCGGGAAATTTCAGTTCTCCCGGATGCGGCAAGTCCGGCTATAACCAATGAAGAACTGGCCCGCAGATCGGTCGCCATGACCGGAGCACCACATAGTCCATTCATGCCTCTGCCGGAGACAACTGCGGAATGTCCCTCGACCCGTATTTTTGCCCCCAGTCTCTGCAGTTCCGCCACATGCATGAAACGGTTTTCAAATATTGTTTCGGTAATGACGCAGATGTCGGAACCCAGCGCCATCAGGGCCATAAACTGGGCCTGCAGATCGGTGGGATATCCCGGATAGGGCCTGGTCTTGATATCGACACTGGCAAGAACCGGCAATTTTTCCGGTTGAGCAGGCCAGCTGATGTTGATAGTGTCTGCTGTTTCGATAATACGCAGTCCGGCACTGCGCAGTTTCTCGAGGAGCGAAGGGAGATGGGCAGGGTTGCAGTTGGTGACCGTGCCGGAGCCGCCGGTTGCGGCAATGGCAATAAGGTACGTTCCGGTCTCGATCCGGTCGGGAATAATTGTACAGTTCGCCGGAACCAGCTGTTTTACTCCATGAACGATCAACTTGTCGCTGCCCCGTCCTTCAATCCGCGCGCCCATCGAAAGCAGCATATCGATCAGATTGCCGATCTCCGGTTCGCGAGCGGCGTTTTTCAAAACCGTAGTTCCCTCTGCCAGCACTGCGGCCATCAGCAGATTTTCAGTTCCTGTCACCGACGGAATATCAAAATAGATGACATCGCCCCGCATCGGTCCTTCGACATGCGCGTCGACATAGCCGCCTTCAAGTTTGCACACAACTCCAAGCCGCTCCAATCCCATAATATGAAAATTGATGGGCCGTGCACCGATAGCACACCCGCCGGGCAGAGAGACTTTGGCCTTGCCGAGCCGAGCAAGCAGCGGGCCCAGTACAAGAACCGAGGCCCGCATGGTCTTGACCAGGCTGTAAGGGGCTTCGGCATCGACCAGATGGGTCGAGTCAAGAATCAGCAGATCGCCTGTCCGTTCACTTTTAACCCCGAGATTTTCAAGCAGGCGTATAAAGGTACGGGTATCGCGCAAATCCGGGACATTGCGCAGCTTATGTTTGCCCGGAGCAAGGAGAGTTGCAGCCATCAGGGGTAAAGCGGCATTTTTGGCGCCGCTTATTTTCACCTCGCCGCGTAGCGGCCGGCCTCCCTCAATAATCAGTTTTTCCATTTTTTCACCTAGTTATAGCTTTTTCTTTCTGGCATGCAGAACCCTGTCCCGGCCGGTATAGTCGGCGAGTATTTCCACATCACAAAAACCTGGAGCGTCTTTTAAGTCGGCGGTAAAGAGGCTTTGTACCGCTTCGCCCTGATCGGCGCCAATCTCCATGAAAAACTGCCCGCCGGGACAAAGAACTGCCGGCAGTCTCAGCCTTATTTCCTGAATAAGCGCCAACCCACCGGCGCCGCCATCGAGGGCAAGATGGGGTTCATGTCTCGCAACCTCGGGCTCGAGACCATTCTCGACATCATCGTTACTCACATAAGGAGGGTTGGAAACAATCAGCGAAAAAACATCCCCCGTCTGGAGAAAGGGGGTGAGCAGATCACCCTGCACCAGTCGAACCTGATCTGCCAGATGGTGACGATGCAGATTCTTCCTTGCCACCTGAAGTGCTTTAAAAGAAATATCCGAAGCGATAATCTTCATGCCCGTTTCCCTGGCAAGCACAGTGGCAATAACCCCGCTGCCGCAACACAGATCAAGCGCGCAACCACGACCTCTATTTTCCGGTGAAGTGAGGGCAAGAACCCTGTCGAGCAAAAACTCGGTTTCCGGGCGCGGAATCAGTACCGCAGGGGATACGAAGAATGGCATGGACCAGAATTCCTGCTCGCCGAGGATGTAGGCAACCGGTTCGCGTTTCTTTCTTCGCTCGATTAACCCAAGGTATCTTTGCTGAGCTTCCTCGTCCACTTCCGCTTGACCGCTGAGAAAAATCTCGGTCCTGGTGATCCCAAGACAACTCTCCAGGAGAAGCCGGGCATCCAGCTGATACTCGGGAACACCGGCCTCGGCAAGTTCACCGGCCGCACGATTAAAGAGTTCTGCCAGACGCATCTGCACCTGATAAAAGAAATACTTGCTTTTGCCCGGCACCAGAGAAAAGTATCATAGGGCGAACCCAATACGGTTATTGAATGGCTTTGAGTTTTTCTGCCTGGTCATGGGCAATAAGCGGATATATCACATCTTCAATTTTGCCGCTTATTATGGCATCCAGTTTATAGAGGGTAAGATTGATCCTATGATCGGTCATTCTCCCCTGGGGAAAATTATACGTGCGGATTCTCTCACTCCTGTCACCGCTGCCCACCTGACTTTTCCGATCCTGGGAAATCTTGTCGTGTCGCTCCTGTTCCATCTGGTCGAGAAGTCGTGCCCGCAACACCACCAAGGCTTTAGCCTTGTTTTTGTGCTGTGATTTCTCATCCTGACAGATGACGACAAGGCCGGTTGGCAGATGGGTGACTCGAACGGCGGAGTCGGTCGTGTTAACCGACTGACCTCCGGGTCCTGAAGACCGGAAAACGTCGAACTTCAATTCATTCATGTCAATATTCAGTTCGACCTCGTCGACTTCAGGCAATATTGCCACCGTCACTGCCGAGGTGTGAATCCTGCCCTGGGTTTCCGTTTCGGGAACCCGCTGAACTCTATGAACCCCACTCTCGTATTTGAGTTTTGAATATACCTGCTCGCCGCTGATGAGCGCAATAATCTCCTTGAATCCACCGGTGCCTAGCGGGCTCGAACTCATTACCTCGACCCGCCACCCCATGCTTTCGGCGAACCGACTATACATCCGAAACAGGTCACCGGCAAAAAGCGCGGCCTCATCCCCTCCGGTTCCTGCACGAATTTCCAGGAAAATGTTCTTGTCATCGTTGGGATCCTTGGGCAGGAGAATGATTTTCAGGTCCTGATCGAGCTTTTTCTCCTTGACGACCAGCTCCTCAAGTTCGGCCTTGGCCAATTCTTTCAGTTCAGGGTCTTCGTCCTCGTCGAACAGGATTGCTCTGTTCTCGTGGATGTCCTGCTGAACTTTGGTGTACTCCCGGTACTTATTATTCAGTTTGACAAGATGGGCATGTTCACGGACCACCTTTTGATACTCATTCTGGTTGCCAACCAGATCGGGATCGGACAACCTGCCTTCAAGATGAGAAATCTTATCGTCAAGATCAGCAAATTTGTCGAACATAGCCTTTCAACCGGAAATAGAGAAAAGAAAAAAGTCCACAACCATGTCAAGCATCGTTGTGGACAGCATAAAAAAACATTGGTTGCCGGAAATAATCCCGACACAGCAGCACGGAATAATCAGGATTTGCCTTTTTCTAACTTGGCATAGTGACCTGCATAACGCTGCTTGAACTTCTCGATTCGTCCTGCAGAGTCGATAAGTTTCTGTTTACCGGTAAAAAACGGATGACAGGCGGAGCAGATCTCGACTTTCATCTCGGCCATAACAGAGCCCAGTTCCACCTGGTTTCCACACGCGCATACGGCTACTATTTTCTTGTAATCCGGGTGTATGCCATCTTTCATAGTTACTATTCCTCCAACACACCCTGAGGGCGAGTTAATGTTAACAAAGCAAGAAGTTTTTGACACAAGAGCGATATATTACTCAAACAACGATTTTTTTCAACTAAAAAGGAACTTCCAACCAGCCGTTTGAGAAAAGTTATGTATTCATCGAATCCAGGAAGTCAGCGTTCGACTTCTGCGATTTCAGCTTATCGATCAGGAAATCCATACAATCGGCAGGATTCATCGAGCTCAGCAGTTTCCGCAGTATCCAGATCCGATTGAGAGCATCGGCTTTAATCAACAGGTCTTCTTTCCGGGTCCCGGACCGCTTGAGGTCGATAGAAGGGAATATACGCTTATCGGCCATTTTCCGATCGAGAACCAGTTCCATATTGCCGGTGCCTTTGAATTCCTCAAAAATAACTTCGTCCATCCGGCTTCCCGTTTCGATCAATGCGGTTGCAAGGATAGTCAGACTGCCACCCTCCTCGATATTTCGCGCAGCGCCGAAAAAGCGTTTGGGACGATGCAGGGCATTGGCCTCGACACCACCGGAAAGAATCTTGCCGCTTGCCGGAGTCACGGTGTTATAGGCTCTGGCAAGCCGGGTGATACTATCAAGCAGAATGACTACATCCTTCTTGTGCTCAACCAGCCTTTTGGCCTTCTCGATGACCATTTCGGCAACCTGAATATGCCGTTGCGGCGGCTCATCGAAAGTCGAACTGACAACCTCGGCGGCTTTAACGCTTCTGGTCATCTCGGTTACTTCTTCCGGGCGTTCGTCAATCAACAAAACGATGAGGTACACTTCCTTGTGATTCCTCACGATGGAATTGGCAATTTTCTGCATGAGAACGGTCTTGCCGGTTCGGGGCGGAGCCACGATCAGCCCCCTCTGTCCTTTGCCGATAGGTGCAAACATATCCATGACGCGCATCGATATATTGTCCGGCTGCCACTCCAGACTGAACGCCTCATTGGGGTGCAAGGGTGTAAGATTGCCAAAGAGGGTCTTTTGCTTTGCCGCCTCGGGTGGATCGAAATTCACACTGTCTACCTTGAGCAGAGCAAAGTAGCGTTCACCCTCCTTCGGGGCTCGCACCAGACCTTCGATAGTATCTCCGGTACGAAGATTCAACCTGCGTATTTGTGATGGGGAAACATAAATATCATCGGGACCCGGCAGATAGTTGTAATCAGGAGCCCTGAGAAAACCGAAGCCATCAGGCAGTATTTCCAGAACACCGCTGCCTCGCATCTTGCCATCCTTGTCGGATTGGGCTTTGAGTATTGCAAAGATGAGTTCCTGTTTGCGCAGTGCACTGTATCCCTCGACCTTCAATGATCGGCCAAGAGCCACCAGTTCACCGATTTTCATCAGTTTAAGTTCCGCCAGATTCATTTAATCAACTTCTCCTTTCTAGGGATTATTGGCAGGATAATTGGAAAAACACCGTTATCGGCAAGTTGGCAGTCGGACTTTTCCGAATCGCCGTGCGAATAAAGTATTTACTTTTCACGTCCGACCACCTGCATGCAATACCAGAGCAAGAGTGGGCGGCAATGGAAACCGTAAGTGGTTGTACTAACACTCGTTGAATTCTATAAGTATATCAGATACAAAAAACAGAATGGGATATATGACCAGATCCGTGAAGAATCAACCAGTTGAAGTCTGTAGATTGTCCAGAAACTATCGTTCAATGACAGCCTATTCCAGAGTGGTTTTTACAACAGGATTCAAAGAGATGATTCAGCAAAGACAGGGATTGAGTTTCAAATCATTGTTTCCCTTATACGTATTCAAATCTTCGCTGTCAAGGTTTTTAACGTTTTTCAGCTTTTTTCCAAGCCAGGCAAGCTGCAATACGGAGCTGACAAAGGTACCGGAATTATCGATCACAAAGTGAGCATATTTCAGTTTCAGCGAAATCGGCAACTGCGAGGCAAAGACCCGCCGGATATCTTCAGAGGACAAGCCATCCCGTGCACTCACTCTCTCCAGACACCGCTCTTCGGGAACATATACAACCACCCACACATCAAAATCCTGTTGCCATCCGACTTCAAACAGAAGGGGAACCTCAACAACCATATGGTTGCCCGATTGGTTTTGCTTACGGGCAAGATCGGCGGTCTGTTGCCGCACAAGAGGATGCAGGATCCTCTCCAACGCTTCCCGAACCTGACTGTCGCCGAATACCTCCCGCCGTAACCGCGCGCGGTTTATGGTGCCATCGGCCTGCAGAAAGTGTGTTCCAAAGATCTTCAGGAATTCCCGGTAACCTTGTCCGCCGGGGAGCATCTGGGTTCGGCACAACTCATCGGTGTCGACATGCACCGCATCGAGAACGCGTGCAAGGATTTTGCTCACAGTGCTCTTGCCGGAACCCAAGCTTCCTGTGACGGCAATAATCATTGAACACCCTCCATCCCGTACTGCCGATCAAGCTTTTCCAGGATTTCCTGGAAATCAGGCCAGAGATCTGCAGTCAGGTCAAGCGGCTCATCTTTGACAGGATGGCGAAATACCAGCCTCGACGCATGCAGCATCTGCCTGGGGAAAATATGATTATCGCGATTTGGTCCATACACCGTGTCCCCGGCAACCGGACAACCGAGAGAGGCCATATGAACTCGAATCTGATGCGTTCGGCCCGTCTCAATCCCTACTTTGACAAGACTGTACCGGCCGGCAAATTCCTGCAGGACTTCCCAATTACTGACGGCATGTCTGCCACCCACGGGGCAGATGGCCATTTTCTGGCGGTTAACAGGGTGGCGTCCGATGGAGGCCACCAGCCGGCCGCGCCTTTCGCGGGGAACGCCGTGTAAAAGAGCGATGTATTCCTTGACGAGCTTTCTATTTTTAAAACTGTCGACAAGAGCCCTATGGACAAAATCCTGCTTGGCAACCACCATTATGCCTGAAGTGTCCTTGTCGAGTCTATGCACGATACCCGGTCGCATACTGTCGCCGACGGCGGCAATCGAACGACAGTGATGGACGAGTCCGTTGACAAGGGTTCCCCGGCTGTTGCCGCTCCCGGGATGAACGACCAGCCCAGGGGGTTTTGACAAAAGCATGAGGAATTCATCTTCGTAAAGAACAGGGAAATCAATTTTTTCCGGCTCTACATGTCCGAGCTCAGATTTCTCAACTAGCCCGCTGATTGTCTCTCCTTCCTTGAGGCGATAACTGTTTTTTCGACACGCCCCATCGACACTGATATGTCCATCGCGAATAGCTGTACTGATTAATGCCCTGGAAACAGAAGGAATTATTTGCACCAGAAACTGATCCAGCCGGATACCGGCCTGAACTGAATCGATCGTAACTTGAAAACAACGCTCAGAAGATTTAAAACCGCCGTCTGCTTCTTCTTGGGATTCCATAAAAAAATGTACTGGATCACTCTCGGGAGAAGGACCGCTTATTCAAAAGAAAGATGCTTTAAGAAAAAATAGCTTCAATAGTTTTGCTGACAGCAGCTTCTTCCGTATCCTGAGCCAAAGACAACTCTTTTACAAGGAGATTTTTAGCGGTATCCAGCATCTTTCTCTCGCCATAGCTCAAGTCCTTATCGACACTGAGGAGAAAAAGATCTCGCAGCACCACTGCTACTTCATGGACAGATCCGGTCTTGATCTTTTCCATGTAGTCACGATAACGCCGGTTCCAGGTCTGGGTCCCCAGTGCGACCGATCTGTCTGCCAGTATATTGAGGACATTTCTCACTTCGCCTTTTCCGACAATGGCGCGAAGACCGACATTTTTACTACTGGCGGTGGGAATCATGATTCTCATGCTGTTATCGAGAATTTCCAGGATATAAAAAGATTGGTCTATTCCACCGATTTTTTTCGTTTCAACGGCCTTAATAACACCAACGCCATGAGCTGGATATACAGCCATATCACCTTCAGTAAACACAGATTTCTCCTTTATCAAAGCGCCTTGCACAAGGCCGAACACATTAATACAGAAGCACAAGACACATCGCAATTATTTGCAGACCGAGGAAAGCACGAAATCACCAGGGAGATATCCCTTGTAATCCGATTGTTTTGATTTTTTTGCTGCAGCGGACACTACTGATGACTTCTTCTTACTACTAATGAATTAATATACCATGTTCCACAAATAATTGCCGCTTTTTTTCCGGTCGCTGTCAACAATCATTAAGATTTATCCCGGAAAAAACGAGGCCGCAGTCTATTGGTTTGTTATTACTTGAGACTGTTGAGGAGCCCTAATGCTTTAGCGGTCTCACCTTGAAGAAATAACTCGACACCCTGCTGAATATTTAGATATCGTGATTCGACAATTGTCCTGTCAGACTCGTCAAACTTACTTAAGACATAATTTTCCACCGGGATATCCGGATGAATTCCTCCCTTTCCCGGTCGCCCTATGCCGATTTTCAGTCTGAAATAATCCGGGGTCCCCAGATTCTCAACTATCGATTTTATACCGTTATGACCCCCGGCTCCGCCGTTTTTGACGAGTTTTATCCGTCCCGGTGCCATATCGAGATCATCGTGAATAACCAGCAAGTGGTCAGGAAGTATTTTAAAAAAACGGAAATACTGAGCTACTGCCTTGCCGCTTCGATTCATAAAGGTAAGCGGCTTGATAATGTGCAGATTCTTTCCGAGGACGGAACTGGAAGTATAAAGAGCCTGCCATTTTTCCCGGCAAGCCTTCTCGCCCCAACTCGTTGCCAGCTGATCGACAATCAGAAACCCGACATTATGACGGGTGGAATGGTAGTGTTCGCCGGGGTTGCCGAGTCCGACGATCAAGAAATCGTTTGTCATAAGTTTTCCGAGTCCCTAAACGAAAAAGGTCCGGAAAAGTTTACTTTTCCGGACCTTTTGTAAATACCTTGGCACACACAGGTAAGTATCTCGCCCAAAAGAGCGTTTTGCGATCAATGCACCTGTCTTGATTTTGCCTCAACCATTATGGCTCATGCAGCCACTTTCTGTCCCGGTTTTACAATACTTACTGCCAGTATATCTTTATCCGTAACCATTTTAACTTTCTCAGGGATGGCTATTTCTCCGCATTTGACACTCTCGCCCATTCCAAGCGAAGTAACATCAACCACACATTCATCTGGAATATCAAGCGGTTTTCCCTCAAGAACGACCTTTCTCTGGTTGATAATCATGTCCCCGCCGAGGTCGACACCCTTAGCCGTCCCATTATAGACAACGGGAACCGAATAGGCCCGGTTCTTGTCGAGGTCAATCTCACAGAAATCAACGTGGATGAGCTTGTCGGTGACAGGGTCGGTCTGAATTTCTCCGATAAAAACGCTCCTTTCCGCTTCATCTCCGATCTTCAACATTACAACTGTGTTGCGACGGGAAAACTGAAGCAATTTCGCATAGAGGGTCTTGGTGTCGAACTGGAGATTCAATGCCTCTCCGCCTCCACCATAAACGACTGCAGGGGTCTTTCCCTCAATACGCAGTTGACGCATCGGTCCCTTGCCAGTAGCACTTCTCACTGCAGCAGACATTTCAACCTGAAACATAATTCCTCCTTTGCCGAACAGCCGCTACCGCAAGAGCCAAAAACGACTGAACTGTATGGTAAAAAAAATTTTGAGTATTCTTATAAAAAATGAGTACAACTTTGTTCTATGCGATTATTTCTCAGATCCAACAGTCTTTAAAATTATAAGTGAATCAACCCCGGAAATGCTCTTCTTTGGGGGTATTTTAAAACACAGACCTGCTATACAAAAAGACAACTTACCGAATCTTCATTATGAATTCTGCTGATTGCATCCGCCAGCAAACTGGAGACAGAAAGCACTTTAATCTTATCGCACTTCAAAGCCTCGTCCCGAAGAGGAATTGAATTGGTGACAACAAGGGATTTCATCGCCGAGTTGCGAATTCTTTCGATTGCAGGGCCGGACAGAACAGGATGAGAACAACAGGCGTGCACTTCTTTTGCACCATTTTCCATGAGCGTTTTGGCTCCGGCGCAAAGAGTACCTGCGGTATCGACCATATCATCCATCAAAATAGCTGTTTTGCCCTTCACATCACCGATAACATGCATGGCCTCACACTCATTCGGTTTATCCCGGCGTTTATCGATAATAGCCAGTCCCGAATTCAGTCGCTTGGCAAAAGCCCGGGTTCTTTCCACCCCTCCGGCATCCGGAGAGACCATAATGACATCGTCGCCGAAATTTTCCTTGATGTAGCGGAGAATTACCGGCGCAGCATACAAATGATCAACAGGAATATTAAAAAAGCCTTGGATCTGACCTGCGTGTAAATCCATGCAGAGAACCCTGCGGACACCCACGGCCATGAACATTTCGGCAACTACTTTTGCAGTGATGGGAACGCGGGGAGCATTCTTTCTATCCTGGCGGGCGTAACCGTAATAGGGAACAACGGCGGTAATTCTTCTGGCCGAAGCCCTTCTCAACGCATCCACCATGATCACCAATTCCATGAGATGATCATTAACCGGAGTACATGTAGGCTGAACCACGAAAACATCGGCCCCCCTTACATTCTCTTTTATTTCAACAAAGATCTCTCCGTCACTGAATTTTTTCAGATCGGCTTTGCTCAAGGGAATATTCAGATGCTCGGTAATCTCTTCCGCCAACTTCCTGTGAGCATTGCCCGAAAAAATCTTCAAATCTCTCATTGTTATCTAGTCACTTGGAAAACCTGAAATACATCAGTGATGGCTGGGGCGGAAGGATTCGAACCTACGAATGCCGGGATCAAAACCCGGTGCCTTACCGCTTGGCGACGCCCCAGTACATGCTCTTGACAAATACACTTTTGCTCCGTATTGCCGGCGCAAATCGCAGACAATACGTTCCAATCCAGAAACCGTCGTTTTTTCCGTGTCGGGAAATATACCGAAAACCGTCGGCCCACTCCCGGACATCAAGGCTTTCGAGGCACCGGCAGCAGTCAATACACCCTTTATCTTTTCTATTTCCGGATACTTTGCAGAGGTCACCTGCTCCAGGTCGTTCTGCATCTCCGTAAAAGACAAAGGCTTCGCTTGGTACTTTTGAAAGCATGACAATTTAGAGTTTTTCGACTGCCTTGTCAATGTAAAATTTTGAAAAACCCATGCAGTCGAGACAAAAAAGCCGGGATTGACCAAAATGAAGGAACAATCATCCATTGAAGCCACCGGTTTCATCACGTCACCGATCCCGCCGGCCAACACTGCATCATGTTCGACGGCAAAAAAAGGTACATCCGCACCCAACGGACGGGCGATGGAGATAAGTTCTTTTTCGCTTAACTCTCCGCCAAAAAATGCATTCAACCCACGAAGGACAGTCCCGGCATCGCTGCTTCCTCCGCCGAGACCTGCTGCTACAGGTATCTTTTTTTGCAGATGGATACGAACTCCGTATCCTCCGGCCTTCGCACAGACGGCAAAAAATGCTTCTGCCGCCCTTGCCGCAAGATTGGTGGTATCGGAAGGAACACTTGGATCATCGCAGGAAAATACCACGCCCCTGCCCGTATATATTTCAAGCTCGAGGATGTCATGCAACAGGAGCTTCTGCATCCAGGTCTCGAGATCATGGTAGCCGTCCGGTCTTTTTCCGAGAACGCGGAGCAACAGGTTGATCTTTGCCGGCGCATACAACGTCATCCTGCCTGTTTCGGTGCTCATTCTCCGCGCCGACTATTTCTTGACCGCTTTGACAAATCGGATTTTGATATCGTAGAGAATGTTTTCCAACAAGGCCTCCTCGTCTGAACTCAGATTTCCTTTTGTCCTGCTCTGAATAAGCGCCAGAGTGTCGATCGCATGCCTTGCAAGATCCAGATCGACTATGGTTTTCCCTGTTCCTGGATCGGCGATTTCCCCAAGATGGTAGAGAGCAGAGGTATTCAAGGACATGACAAAGGCCGGAAAAGTTACCTCAGGCATGACACACCGACCCTCTTTATTGGGCACCTTTCCATCTGGACACCCACAAGCACTCTCCGATTTCACCCCATCGTCTGCCATCTTTTTACTCCTCTTCAATCGATTAACAATCAATATTCTCAACGCAATAAAACTCAGTACTACCCACTGCGAGGAAACATGCCTTCACGAAATTCAATTCTAAGGCGCTACACCGAAGTCAGGTCCAGGACCTGGGCATTGGTAATATCGGCCAATTCATGAACTTTAGACAGTAACTCTTTGGAAACAAGTTCATCGGTGCTGAGGAGGATGATATTCTGGTTGCTTTCCTCTTCGCGTCCGACAGTCATTCGGGATATATTTACCCCGGCCTTGCCAAGGGTGGTTCCCAGTGCCCCGATCACCCCCGGCACATCATTATTGTATACCAGCAGCATCGGCCCGGAGACCAAAGCCTCCAGCCTGAACGAGTTCAGCCTCACCAGACGCGGTTCATTGCGCCCGAACACCGTGCCGACCAGTACATTCTCGCCTTCGCTGGTAGTTACCTTGATCGACAGAGTGTTGACAAAATCGTCGGATGTGTCGCTTTTCGACTCGATGACCCTGATACCTCTCTCTTTTGCGATAACCGGGGCATTCACATAATTCACTGCATCCTTCAGGATCGGCATGAACAGCCCTTTTAGGAAAGCCACGGTGATGGGGCTTGTCTTCAGCTCTGCCAGTTCTCCGCTGTATTCAATATTTACTTCCTCGACTCCGCCTTTGGCAATCTGCATATGAAGACAGCCAAGCATCTCACCGAGCGTCAAATACGGTCCGACTTGAGCCAAAACCTCATCGCTGACGGACGGCACATTTACCGCATTGGTCACCGAGCCCTTTAAAAGATAATCGGCGATCTGTTCGGCGATGATCAGAGCGACACTCTCCTGGGCTTCATTGGTGGATGCACCCAGATGCGGAGTAGCAATGAAATTATCCAGGCCGAGAAGCGGACAGTTCTCCAGAGTAGTAGGCTCTTTGGCGAAAACGTCAAGGGCGGCACCGGCGATTTTATTATTCACCAGCGCCTCGTAAAGCGCTTCTTCGTCACAGACCCCGCCCCTGGCACAATCGATAAACATGGCATCGTTTTTCATGTTGTCGAGAAACGCAGTCGACACGATATGTCTGGTTTCCTTGGTCAGGGGAACATGCACCGAGATATAGTCGGAGCGTCTGGCCAGATCTTCCAGGCTGACCAGTTCCACCCCGATTTTCTCAGCCATCTCTTTTGGCATGTGCGGATCGTAGGCGATGGTCTTCATTTTCAAACCCTGCGCTCTGCTCGCGGCGATTCCGCCGATTCTGCCTATGCCGATAACCCCGAAGGTCTTTCCTGTGACCTCCCTGCCCATAAATTTCTTCTTCTCCCACTTTCCCGCCCTCATCGACATGCAGGCCTGGGGAATGTTACGGGATAAAGACATCATCATGGCGATGGCGTGCTCTGCTGCGGTGGTTGCATTACCGTCCGGGGCATTCATGACCACAATGCCTTTCTGGCTGGCAGCAGGAATATCGACATTATCGAGACCTATCCCCGCTCGCCCGACAACCTTCAGTTTATGAGCGGATTCGAGCAGCTCGGCGGTAACCCGGGTGGCGCTGCGAATTATCAGCCCATCGTAATCGCCGATAATTTTCTTCAGCTCTTCGGGCGGCAATCCTGTATTTACATCCACCTGCAGACCGGATTTCTTCAGAACATCAATGCCGACCTGGGACAAATTGTCGCTAATCAGTACTTTCATCTTCTCTCCCCTGAATGCAATTGGATCTCGACTGTTCCGGCCCCTGAGAACATCCCCGCCCATGGCCGGCCAACCGCAAGAAAAATAACCGCTCACTTCGAATAACAGCATGTATTGGATGGGAACAACATCTCGGTAATGAAGGAAAAACTATACAAAGTTCCCCTGGAGAGAACAACCGAAAAAAAAGTGATTTTCTCGAGACTCCTTGCGCTTTGACCGCAAAAGACAGTATCCGGGTTCACCGGGTCCTTTCTCGGAAATTGCCCCATCGGTAAAAATGTTGTACATTGATAATGAAAAAGATATATATATCGCGCTGTAATCTTTCCTTCACAGGCTACGGACACCGATCGGATCATTTCTTTCATCAAAAGGCAATGATACCGACTCCATATTTTTTTGTTCCGGCAGGTTCGGTAACTGCCCCAAAGGAGTGAACATGACTGAAACCAGATTGCGTTTTCCGCCGAGCCCGACAGGTTACCTGCATATCGGCGGGGCAAGAACTGCTCTTTACAACTGGCTCTACGCCAGGCAAACCGGCGGTAAACTCATTCTTCGTATCGAAGACACCGATGTTGGACGCTCAACCCAGGAATCGATCCAGGGGATTCTGGAAGGACTCGAATGGCTCGGCATCGATTTTGACGAAGGCCCGTATTTTCAGACCGATTTTGAAAGCGATCACATAGCCGCCGCCAACAGGCTCCTCGTCCAGGGCAACGCCTATAAATGCTTCTGCACCAAGGAAGAACTCGATGCAAAGCGCGAAGCCGCTTCCGCCGCCAAAACGGTCTTTGGCTATGACCGGACCTGCCGGAATCTTTCAGCCGATCAAATCGCCGAAAAAGAAGCCGCGGGCATGCCTTCTGTCATTCGTTTCAAAGTCCCGGAGAGGAGCGGGCTGCTCGGCTACGACGATAAGGTCTTCGGTCGGATAGAGTGTGCCTATTCAGAGATCGACGACTTTGTCATCGTCCGCTCAAACGGCAAACCGCTCTACCTGCTGTGCAATGTGGTCGACGACATCAGAGACAGGATCACCCACATAATCCGCGGCCAGGACCATATGACCAACACCCTCAAACAGGTTTTGCTGTATGAGGCGCTCAACGCCCCACTGCCGGTATTCGGTCATATGCCGCTCACCCTCGACACAAAGAAGGCGAAAATCTCCAAGCGCAGCCATGGCGAAATAGTGGCGGTGCAGTTTTATCGCGATAACGGCTTCATCCCCTGGGCTTTCAACAATTTTCTTGCACTTCTCGGCTGGTCCGCCGGCAACGACCGGGAAATCTTTTCCAGGGAAGAACTGATCAGGGACTTTTCGCTCGAGCGGATCAATAAAAGCAGTGCCATTTTCAATTACCGCAAAGATGATCCGAAATTCTTTACCGATCCGAAAGCGATGCATATAAATGAACATTATCTGCGCACAATGGGCATCGCCGAACTGGGACAAATGATCGAGAAGGAACTGGTTGCCGAGAATCTCTGGGATGAAGAATACGCCGCCGGCAAAAAAGACTGGTACCTTGGTACCCTGGCCCTGATAAGAGACCGTTTTCATACTCTCAAGGATTTCACCACCCTCGGCAGAGCCTATTTTGCCGACGATTTTACGGTCGATGCCAAGCCGCTGGAAAAAAATGTGCTGAAGCATCCGGGTCTGCAGGAGTGGCTCCCTGAGCTCGCCGACAGATATGAGCGATGTACCGATTTCACTTTGGAGGAAACCGAAAAAATCGCGCGGGACCTGGCCGATGAACTCGAGATAAAACCGGGGATTATTATTAACGCCATGCGCACCGTACTTACCGGCCAGCTCGCCGGTCCATCGATGTTCGACATCGTCCTGACCCTCGGCAGAGATCGGGTGGTCCGGCGACTCAGGGGCGTAAAGAAACCTTTTCAATCATCTTAATTTACTCATCTTTAACCTGGCATACTCATGGAAAAAAGAGACGATTCAGAACACAGGCCGCTTGACTTCATTCGCCAGATAGTTGCCGATGACCTGCAAGCCGGCAAACACCAGGGGATCATCACCAGGTTTCCGCCGGAGCCAAACGGCTTTCTCCATATCGGCCATGCCAAATCGATCTGTCTGAATTTCGGCATAGCGGAAGAAACCGGCGGCACCTGCAACCTGCGGTTCGATGATACCAACCCAAGCAAGGAAGATGTCACCTATGTCGAATCGATCATGGAAGACGTCAAATGGCTTGGTTTCAGCTGGGGCGACAAAGCCCTGTATGCTTCCAACTATTTTCCGCAGCTTTTTGATTTCGCGGTCGAACTGATCAAGCTGGAAAAGGCCTATGTCTGCCAGCTGACTCCGAATGAAATGCGCGAGTATCGCGGCACACTCACCGAACCAGGCAAGGAAAGTCCTTACCGGAACCGAAGCGTCGCCGAGAATCTCGAGCTGTTCCTCCGCATGAAAAACGGTGAATTCGACGAAGGCAGCCATGTCCTTAGAGCCAAGATAGATATGGCTTCACCCAACCTCAACATGAGAGACCCGGTCATCTACCGGATTCTCAAAGTCCATCATCACCGGACCGGCGATACGTGGCAGATCTACCCCATGTACGATTACACCCACTGTCTCTCCGATATGCTGGAAAGTATCACCCACTCCCTCTGCACTTTGGAGTTCGAGGACCACCGCCCCCTGTACGACTGGGTACTCGACACCCTGAATACTCCCTGCCATCCCCGCCAGATTGAATTTGCCCGGCTAAATCTGACCTATACCGTCATGAGTAAGCGCAAGCTCTTGAAGATGGTGGTCGGAAACTACGTCGATGGCTGGGACGATCCGCGAATGCTGACCATTTCCGGTCTGCGGCGCCGAGGCTACACGCCGGCATCGCTCCGCAATTTCTGTCGGACAATCGGTATCGGCAAAAGCGAAAGCCGCATCGATATGGCCGTGCTGGAAAACGAAATCCGCAATGACCTGAACGTCAATGCGCCGCGCAGGATGTGTGTTCTCGACCCGGTGAAAGTAATTATCGATAATTATCCGGCCGGGAAAGTCGAGGAGCTGGTGATCCTGAATCACCCGCAGAACCCTGCCATGGGGGAACGGACAGTACCTTTCACCAGGGAAATCTTCATCGAGCGCGACGATTTCATGGAAGATCCCCCCAAGAAATACCACCGCCTGGGACCGGACCGGGAAGTTCGTCTTCGCTTCGGTTACCTGATCCGCTATGTTTCCCATACGCAGGACGAAACCGGCAAGATCACCGAAATCCACTGCACCTACGATCCTGAATCGGGAGGAGGCGCCACCCCCGATGGCCGCAAGGTCAAAGGAATCATTCACTGGGTCTCGGCGGAGAAAGCGGTACCGGTAACGGTCAGGTTGTATGACCGGCTCTTCAAGGAGGAAGATCCGGAAGCCGATAAGGATGTCGATTTTCTCCTGCAGCTGAACCCCCACTCCAAAGTGGTGATCGACGCGGCAATGGCCGAACCCAGTCTGATGCAGGTGAAGCCTGGTGAAAGCGTGCAATTCGAACGGATGGGATATTTCTGCGCCGACTCGCTCGAATCGAAAATCGGCGCACCGATATTTAATCGAACGGTTACATTAAGAGATTCCTGGCAGGCAAATAATAAATAAGGCAACTTCACCATATATACCCGCGTTTTTAAGGATTGCAGGAAATGGCTATTATCAATATGCGCCTGATGGCAAAACATCAATCCGGCATTATAAAATCTGTTAAAGTCGGCGGAGAACTTGGCCGGAGGATACGAGAGATGGGGCTGGTCCCGGGCACGGAAATAACGGTGCAAGGCAGGGCTCCCCTGAATGACCCCGTGGCACTCCGGGTCATGGATTGCACTCTAACCCTGCGAAACAACGAGGCGGATTTCATTCTGGTGGAAATAGCGGAACAGCAGTGAAAAATTTATTCGTTCCCGGGAATAAATCCACATCTCAAAACTTGGAAAATATCGACCGGGGGAGACCCGCATGGCCTCCCCTTCGGCACTCCGCGCCAAGCCATATAAAAACAGCCGAAGCTTTCCTGAAGATTTTCGAATTGTTCGAAAATCTTTATCCTCCATACTTCTTGTTAGGACGTCCTAATCATATTCATTCTTCTTGAAAAAAGTGTTGACTGAAGTTATTGTTTGGGTTACCTAAAGAAGTATCAAAAGGGAGAGTGGAATGCGTCAAAAAAGCAAAATGAAAAACAGTTGCTGTTTCACCGACAAGATCAAAGCATGCTTTGCCGGAAAGCAATGCCACGACTTGATTGCACCACTCACGAAGAAAGGTCAACCTGGCCGTGTAAAAGTCTGCAAAATAACAGGTGACCGAAAAATCTGTGCCCGGATGGCTTCAATGGGCGTATATCCCGGGGTTGAGGCCGATATCGTCTGCGCTGAAAACGGCAACCGGTGTATTCTCAAAGTGCACGGAGGGACAATCAGCCTCGACGCTGACATTTCTGCCAATATTTTTGTAACAAGCCTGTAGTCAAAACAACTAAGCAGTCTCAACGGTCCGATGTATTCGGACTTATTTTTTGCCCAATCAGTTAGTTGCTCCTAACTCAAGGTGAAATATGATCCAATCAATAATTGTCTGGACGATAATTGCTGTCAGTGCCTTTTTTATCGGTCGGAAATTCTGGCGGCAATGGCGAGCGGCCATCGACAAAAAAGGACAAATTTCCTGCGGTGGGGGTTGCTGTTCGTGCAATCCCGGTTCACCCTGCCCACCCGAAGATGAAAAATAAAAAACAAAAAACCCTCTGCCAAAAGGAGAAAGAGATTGAGCACCGTCAATTTACGCGAGATGCAGAAAAATCAAAAAGGAATCATCAAATCCATCAGTGTGTCGGGTCAGCTCGGCCATCGCCTGCGAGAAATGGGCCTTGTCCCAGGCGCCGAAATCTCAATCTGTGGCCGGGCTCCGCTCTATGATCCCGTTGCAATAAAAGTACTGGAGACAACTCTCACTCTCCGCAACAATGAAGCAGACCATATTTTTGTCACCGTCGACTGACCCTCATATCTCAACTGTTTGTTACTCTTCTCTTTCATCACAATAACTTAAAGACGACATAGACCGATGCAGCTGAAAATGGCCCTGGCGGGCAATCCCAACGCAGGCAAAACCACTCTTTTCAATCAATTGACAGGTGCTCGACAACATGTCGGCAACTATCCCGGAATTACGGTCGATCACAAGGAAGGTTATCTTCATTATCAAGGCCGGAAGATTATCATCACCGATCTTCCTGGCACCTATTCGATGACCGCATATTCCGCCGAAGAACTCGTCGCCCGCGACTACCTCGTTTACAACCGGCCGCAGGTAGTTATCAATATCGTCGATGCCTCAAATCTGGAACGCAACCTTTACCTCACCTGCCAGCTTCTGGAACTTGGCGTGCCCCTTGTCGTTGCCCTGAATATGATGGATGTGGCCAAAGACCGCGGCATAGAGATCAGGGCCGACATCCTCGAAAAACATCTCCGGGTTCCGGTAATACCCATCATCGCTCGCAGCGGTTTCGGCAAAGAGGATCTGCTGAATGCGGCCCTTCGCCAGGCAGCGGAGAAGAATGCCTGGCAGCCCCTGGATATTTCATACGGCGACGATCTCGATACCAGCCTCACCGAACTGATCGCACGCATCGACACTACGGCCTTCATGACGGATACCTACCATGCCAGGTACACCGCCATCAAATATCTCGAAAACGATGAACAGATCCTCGAGAAAGGCCGGGAGATCGAGCCAGACACAGCGCAGGCCCTGG
Organism: Desulfobulbaceae bacterium BRH_c16a; assembly: GCA_000961725.1. Classification (GTDB taxonomy): domain Bacteria; phylum Desulfobacterota; class Desulfobulbia; order Desulfobulbales; family Desulfocapsaceae; genus Desulforhopalus_A. The sequence continues at coordinate 238,889 of LADS01000058.1, read as the reverse complement.
AAGAAATAGTTACCGGAATCACCGCGCACACCAAGACAACCCTTGATGTGTATCCCGAGGCAATCATTGCCGACCATCGCTACGGATACATCAAATCTCTGCTCATGCAGGGGGTCATAACAAGAAAGTTCGACTCCGACCGGCTCTACGCTTCGGATAAGATAGACAAGGTTCTTACCAACCGGCTGGTCGGACCGGCGATTATGTTTCTCATCCTCTTTCTTTTATACAAATTCACCTTCGGCTGGAGCGAGGCTCCGGTCGCCTGGCTGGAACAGGGCTTCGGCTGGCTGAGCAATATTGTCGAGCAAACCCTGCCGGACGGTGCACTCAAATCGCTGATTATCTCGGGCATCATCGATGGCGTCGGTGGTGTTCTCGGTTTCGTGCCGCTGATCATGTTCATGTTTTTCGGCATTGCCATCCTCGAGGATTCGGGATATCTGGCCCGTGTCGCCTTCATGATGGACAGAGTTTTCAGGATCTTCGGCCTGCATGGCTCGTCGGTCATGCCTTTCATTGTTTCCGGCGGCATAGCCGGCGGTTGCGCGGTACCCGGAGTCATGGCGGCGCGCACCCTCCGTTCCCCCAAGGAGCGGATGGCGACGCTGCTGACCGTGCCGCTGATGAACTGCGGGGCAAAACTCCCCGTCCTTGCCCTGCTCATCGGCGCTTTTTTCAGCGAGAACAAAGCCAGGTACATGTTTCTCTTCACCATGCTGGCCTGGGTTGTCGCTCTGCTTGCCGCCAAACTGCTGCGCTCGACCGTGCTGAGAGGTGCGCCTACGCCATTTGTCATGGAACTGCCGCCATACCGCTTCCCGACCATGCGCGGACTGCTCATCCATACCTGGGAACGGACCTACCAGTATATTAAAAAGGCGGGAACCGTCATCCTGGGGATCTCCATCCTCCTTTGGGCCCTGATGACCTATCCCGGACTGCCGGAGCAGACCTCGGCGGATTTTGCTCAAAGGCGCGAGGCGATACTCAGCGGGAACTCCCCGGCAATAATACCGGCAAGCACCTCGGCCATGGAAAGTATATCCGAACAGGCAGAGCAAATTGACGCACGTCTTGCCGCGCTCAACAATGAGGAGGCGGAAGCCGCTCTGAGGAATTCGATTGCCGGAAGGATGGGCACGAGCCTGGAATCCCTGTCGCAATACGCAGGATTTGACTGGCGGACCAATATTGCCCTGGTCGGCGGGTTTGCCGCCAAGGAAGTCATTGTTTCGACCTTGGGGACCGCCTATTCCATGGGGGAAGTCGATGTGGAAGAGTCAATGTCGCTTGGCCAGCGGTTGCAGAAAGATTCTCACTGGAACAGGATAGTTGCCGTAGCCGCCCTGGTTTTCATCATGTTCTACTCACCGTGCTTTGTCACAGTTGTCTGTATTGCTAAAGAGTCTTCCTGGAAGTGGGCATTCTTTTCCATGGGGTTCAACACCATCTTTGCATTTTTAATGGCTGTTGCGATTTTCCAGATCGGTACACTGCTCAACCTGGGGTAAGAGACAGGCGGCAATGCCTTGAAAAGAGTATCCGGTTTCACCCCCGGATACTCTTTCCCGAGACTACTCGATTCGAATTGCTCCGACATCGTTTGAAGACACCTTGGACTGCTCAGGCTTAGACGGCACTGTCTTTTCTTCGATTTCAGGCTCTTCCTCAATGACTTCGTATTCATCGACAGGTACAAGTTCCTGATCGACCTCCTCGATTACCGGCTTCACCCTCGATTCCGGGATCTCTCTTCTGCTCTTTTCAGGCCTTGAAGGAAGAACCCGGTCTTCAAATTCTTCGCCATGAAGCCGAAGCGAACGACTGCCAAGACTCAGCGGCTGCTTGAAAACCGCGATCAGCCCGTCATGGGTTTCAAGGATGGAAACAAGCTCCCAGCCGGCCTTGCCATATTCATTCAAAGAGAGTTCCACCTCCGATTCATCGAGGAAGGCGCTGCCCAGCAGCCCCTCTTTTTTCATTTCATAATGTACTGTCTTATAGCTCCAACGCATTTTTTCCTTTTCACCTTGTTTATATCCCGGCAGTTTTCCGCTCTGCAACGGCTCAGTTCTTCTCTACCAGTTTGTCATTCTCAAAAACACCTTCAAAAACAAGCCCATCGCTGCGGACCAGGCGCCCCTGCCCCTCCCGACGGCCGAATTGAAATTTCCCTTCGTACCTGCTCCCATCCGTCGAGGTGAGGACTCCTTCGCCATGGGGCAGGTCGTCGCTAAATTCACCATCGTAAATACTGCCATTGGCGTAGACCAGTTCCCCTTCTCCGTTGAAACTGCCGTTGGCGAAATCGCCTTTGTAGCGGCTGCCGTCCGCAAAAAAATACTCCCCGCGACCGGCAAAGAGATCATCTTTGAATTCGCCCGCATACCGGGTCGCGTCCGGATAGCTGAATATGCCGCTGCCATGTTTTTTCCCCAGGCGGAAATCCCCCTTATACTCCCTGCCGTCATTGTGACGATAGGTTCCATAACCATGTATCAAACCTTTTGCCATTTCACCGGCATAGCTATCGCCATTGGCAAAATTGAGCTCCCCGCGACCATCCATCAGCCCTCCGGAGAACTGCCCTTTATACTCACGGCCGTCAGGGTAAACGATCTGACCGCTGCCATTCAGCGCTCCCCCTCTTTCTCCATCGTGAACCACGCCGTTTTTGACGACGAAACGGGGAGACGGCGCAACCGGTTCCGGTTGTTTGGCGGGCACCGGCGGTTTCTCTTTCGGTTTCACCTCGGCTTTGGCAACTGGAACACTTTTTTCGACCACCGGTTTTTCGACAACAGGTTTTTCGGCAACGGGTTTCTTGGCAACGGTTTTCTCGACAGGTTTCTCGACGGGTTTTTCGGCAACAGGTTTCCTGGCATCAGTCTTTTCGTCTTTCACTTTCTTCTCGCCACTCACCACTATCTTCTCAATCGTCTTCGGCATCTGCGGCTGGCCGTTGACAAAATCGCCGGAAAAGGTCTTGCCGTCGTTATAGACAATCGTCCCCTTGCCATGCATCTTGTTGTCCCTGAATTCGCCCTTATAAAAGGAACCATCGGGATATAGCAATTCGCCGGGACCACTCCTCTTGCCTTTTACCAGCTCTCCACGGTACACCGTGCCGTCGGGATACTCCCGGACCCCCTGGCCCTCGGGAAGGCCATCGACAAACCCTCCCTCGTACCGCGAGCCGTCGGGATACAGAAGCTCGCCGCGTCCGTGGCTGAGCCCCGCTTTAAACTCTCCTTTATACACTCGACCGTCTTTGTATTGCAAAGTTCCCTGGCCGGAATAGGCATCATCGACAAACATCCCCTCATAGTGTTCGCCCTTTGCGGACTCAATAACCCCGTAACCATGGCGATGCTCCCCACGATATTCCCCGGAATAACTTGAACCATCGAGGTATTTCCTGACTCCTTTGCCGTCAGGCTGACCGTTTCGGAACGTACCTTCGAACCAGGTACCATCGGCATAGATCAGTTTCCCTTGCCCTTCGATGATGTCATTGCGAAAATCCCCCTGATACTCACGGCCATCGGCATAGAAAAGGACGCCTTTGCCATGAAAACGTCCGAAGCTCAGCTCGCCGTTATAGAGAGATCCGTCGGTCAGGGTCAGGATGCCTTGGCCATGGATGACATTATTCTTGAATTCGCCGACGAACTTTCTCCCGTCCGGACTTTTAAGCTGTCCGGTGCCGTGGAACTTGCCGTCCTTGAACTGGCCGGTATATTTCAAGCCGTCAGGAGAACTCAGGGTACCTTTGCCATCGGGGAGACCCTTTTTAAACTCCCCCTCATAGCGGCCGTTTTTGGAGACAAGCACCCCGTTGCCCTCACGGCAGTCGCCCTTGAGACATTCGGCCCATGCTGTGACAGGCACCGTGTTCAGCAGAAAAAACAATACCAGGCAATAGAAACTCGTTTTTTTCCTCAATGATCCTCTCCGTCAATGGCAAAAAAGGTTTTATTCACCACTCAGATTATAGATGCGCCGCACGACCCCGGCAATGATCTCCAGCCCGCGACGAACATCCTCATCCCCCTGCGAGTAGGTAACCCTGATACACTCGTCCTTATGCTTCCAGTCACCGTCAAGACCCGGGAAAAAATAGTGGCCGGAAACTACCAGCACTCCATTTTCTTTCAGCAGGCGGTAGAGCTCGAGACTGGTTATCGGCAGCCCTTCAAACCACAACCAGAGAAACATCGCCCCTTCCGGTTTATGGATGCGGCAGGGAATTCCGGCGAATTGCTCGCGTACCACCGCCACGGCCTTCTCCATTTTTGTCTGGTAGAAGGGTTGAATCAGATCCCTGCTCAGACCGATTATCTCCTCGTTTACCACAAGATGCCTCGCCAGCATCGCGCCGAAACTGTTCGGTGTAAGCGACATGATGGCATTCATGCCGGTGATCGCCTGCACCACCTCTTTCCGGGCAACGACAATACCGGTTCGTACCGCCGGCAATCCCAGTTTCGAGAGAGACAGACAGACAATCAGATTGTCGTTCCAGACAGGCTTTGCTTCACAATAGATCATGCCGGGAAAAGGCAAACCGTAGGCGCTGTCGATAATGAGTGGAATCCGCCTGCCGGCCGCAAGTTCGATAAGCCTTGCCAGCTCCGCATCGGTCACCACATTGCCGGTGGGATTGGTCGGCCGCGAGATGCAGATTGCGCCGATGTCTTCGCCGACCTCCAGCTTTTCGAAGTCTATATGATATTTAAAGAGACCGCCGTCAAGGAGCTCAATATCCGGCCTGGTCGTGACAAACAGACCGTCGGTGAGGCCAAGATCCGCATATCCGATGTACTCCGGAGCCATGGGCAGGCATATCTTCTTTTCCCTGCCATCGGGCAGAATGCCGGCAAAAAGATTAAACAGCATGAAAAAGGCGGTCTGACTGCCATTGGTCAGACAGATATTTTCCGGCCCGACATCCCAGCCCTGTTCTTTCTGCAACAGCGCGGCCAGCCCCTCGACAAAGGTCTTTTCTCCCTGAGGCGGCGCATAGCCGCCGATAAGCTGGTGAAAAACCGGAGGGTCCTCGCATATCGCCAGGAGCTGCCGGCGCATGATCTCCTGAAATTCCGGCACCTGTCCCGGATTGCCGCCACCCATCATGATCATCGGCCGGTCGCTGCGGACCGAGGCTTTGCCCAGATCGTCCATCAGCGAGAGGATACCGGCATTACAGGTCATTTTTTGACCGAATCGTGTAAATTCCATAAAATATTGCAAAAGAGGAGTTATTAAATATTAAGCCTGCCGGCGGATTCTCCTGTCGGCCAGGCTGCGAAGCATTCTGACCAGCAGGTAGGTGACGATCAGGGAAAAGACGATCCGGCCCCAGAGGATCCCGCCGAACTTCCCGCCGATCGCCGCCATTATCAAGGTATCTTCCACCAGCCCGTGACAAAGCCCCATCAGGGCCATGGAATTAAAGACTTCGTCCTTGTTCAATTTGCCGGTACTGGTTTCTCTGATAATCAAAGCCCCGCCATAGCCGATCCCCATGATCATGCCGACCACTGTAATCGGTGCCGCCTGTCTTCCCATGCCGAAAACAGGCAGAACCGGGGCCAGTACCTTTTCCAGCAGGTCGAGGACGCCGAATACCCGTAAAAGCCGCATGCAGACTACTATACAGAATATGATGAAAACTATCATGCCCAAGTTCTGCAATTGATCGAGCGCCCACTGCAAAAGGTCGCCCGCCTCTGCGGTGGCCTTGAACAAGAGCACAGCCGGATCCTGCCAGAGAGAAAAAACCAGACAGATTGTATTGAGGATATACGCATACACCACGGCGCCGATCAGCCGAATGAGGGCAATCGGCATTACGGCGGCCCCGGCCCGCTTGCTGACGCTCAGTTCGATCGGCAGAGAGTGGGCGATGAGCATTGCCGAACACAGCACGGTTACCTGGGCACCGGTCAAATCGAGGCCGGGCGCCAAGGCGGCAAAAACCGCAATGCCGCCATACATATTGGTCAGCATCGCCGTGGCCCAAACCAGACCAAGGGGACCGGGAAGACCGATCAAGGACATCACCGGCTCAAGAATCACACTGAGAGTGTTGATGAGGCCGAGTTCCTCGAGAATCTTGGTGGCGATGGTGACGGGGATGGTAATTCGGATCAACTCCCAGCTGGTAAGCCAGGTCTCGCGAACGAGAGAATCCGCCATGCTCTTCAGCCTGACTTTTGTCTGCTGGATATAGTGTGCGATCATAGAGAAGGAGTTGAAGTCGGCTTATGCCACTCTGGATGAACCGGTCCCACCGCCACGCCGTTTCTTGGGGGAATACAGCTGACATTGCATTCCTGAAGACTCGTAGACAAGCCGTGCCGGATTGGTTTTACATTTGAAGCCCAAAGCCCTGCAGCCATAAGGCCTCGCCGGGTCATGGGTAATAAAGTAGTTAATACACTGTAAACAATTCGGAATTCCCGTCATCATTGCTGCAACCTGCCGACATCTTGCTGCCACACGCTTGCTACCGATCTTTTATGCACTGCCCTCTCTCACTTCTCCCCGTCTTTGGGAAACCAGAAAAAAAGTAGCCTTCCCGTTCCGGCGGTTGCCGTAAAACCCGGCTCATCCGCATACTCCAGGGCGACGATGCCGCAGGTCGGCACATTGCCGATATTTTTTCCGCTCAGGTGTTCTGCCAGCCTGGTCAGGGTGTCGTTGTGTCCGACCAGAAAAAGCGTATCGACCTGGATAAAGAGCGTTGCCAGCAGCTGCAGATGGTAGGAAATGGTACCTAAATACAAATCGTCGTCGTACCGGATGGCTTCCGGATCGTAACCCGTGCCGTCAGCCATGAATTGCGCTGTCTTTTTTGCCCTTTTGGCAGGGCTGGCAACGATGAGATCGGGATGAATACCGGCATCGCCGAGTCTTTTGGCCATCTCCGGTCCATCCTTTTTGCCCCGCTTGCCGAGCGGGCGGTCAAAATCATCCCGACCGGGCTCGGACCAGCTCGACTTGGCATGACGAATAATGAACAGTCTCTTCAATTGACGATCCTCTGCTTCATCTGTAGATTTCTTTAGGATGTCCCAGCTTGACCACTAAGACCACGAACCTGTTCTCTTCGATATGAGCAAGGATTCTGAAATCTCCAACTCTATATCTCCAGAATTCTCTCTGAGAACCTTTCAGCATTTTCCCATGTTGTCTGGGGTCCTGCATCACTCGTTCCCGCAAAAATGTTCGTATTCCCCTTGCATTCTCCTTGCCGATTTTTTCCAACTGTTTTGCAGCATCCGCCGTAAACTCAATCATCCAGGCCAAGACTTCCCTCCAGTTCGTCCAGAGATACCGCTTTCTCCCCTTTCTTCAGGAAGCTTTCATACGCCGATTCGGCAAGATATGCATCTTCAATATCTTCCAGTGATCTTTCGATCGCTTCACGGACATAATAACTTTTGGGCCTGTTTGTGACTTTAGCCAGATGGCTGAGTCTTTGGTCGATATCGTCCGGCAATCTCACTGATAACATAATTCTCCTCCAATGTTGTAATACATATCTTACATGTATTATACAACATCGGATCACATGTTGCAAACCTGAGCGATTAACGACTACCAAGAAGATGATACAACAACAAAGCCAGCATGTACGCTGGCTTCTGTAATCATTACATCGACTGATGCTCTATTGAGCTAGGATCGGTAATCGGCATTGATCTTGACATAATCAATGGAAAAATCGCAGGTAAATACCTCCGCACATGCTTTCCCGTCATTGAGATCGATGCAGACCGTGAAGCTTTTCTCCTTCAGGACCAGAGTCGCGGCCTTTTCCGCTTCCTTGCCGAGCCCCAGACCTTTCTTGACGATTGCCGCATCGCCGAAAGCGATATCGACCCGGTCAGGCGAAAATTTCACCCCCGATCTGCCCATCGCCGCCATGATTCGTCCCCAGTTGGCGTCTTCGCCGAAAAAGGCTGTTTTCACCAGATTCGAGGTGGCGACAGTTCGGGCAATCTGCTCGGCTTCGTCTTCTTCTTTAGCCCCGCATACCTTGATCGTAATGGTTTTGGTCGCCCCTTCGCCGTCACCGACAATCTGCAGGGCCAGATCCATCAACAGCTGTTCCAATGCATCCTGAAAGACCTTCCGGTCCTCTGCAGAATCTCCGTCGATCCACCTGTTTTCCGCGATGCCGTTGGCCATGACCAGAACCATGTCATTGGTGCTGGTATCGCCATCGATGGTTATCCTGTTAAAGGTCCTGGCAACCCCGTGACTGAGCGATTTATGCAGTTCCGGGAAAACGATCCGCGCATCGGTAATGACAAAAGCCAGCATCGTCGCCATATTGGGCATGATCATCCCCGCCCCTTTGGCCATCCCGAGGAGTTTGATCTCCTTGTCGCCGATCTTCACCGTGCGTTGCGCGATTTTCTGAACGGTGTCGGTGGTCATGATCGCCTTGGCAACGAGTTCGAAATTATCCGGCGAAAGACCCTCGACCAGTTTTGGAATGCCATTCTCAAAAGCCTGGAGATTCAACTGCTCGCCGATCACCCCGGTTGAGGCAAGCTGGATCATCGTTTCGGGGATGCCCAGCGACATGGAGAGCAGAGCGCTTGTTACCCGCGCCGCCTCCATACCTTTCTCGCCGGTACAGGCGTTGGCGCATCCGCTGTTCACCAGGATTGCCTGGGCGTAACCGCCTTTCAGCCGGTCTTTGTCAAGAAGCACCGGCGCCGCTTTCACCTGACTGGTGGTAAACACTCCGGCGGTAACACAGGGAATATCGCTATGGATAAGGCCAAGATCCAACCGGTTGGGGTAACGTATGCCGGCTTCTACGGCAGAAAATGAAAAGCCCTTAATATTCATAATTTTTTCCGATCCTTTTACACTGATGAACGTCCACTCGTTACGGCGCACAGCACCATCCATTCCATTCTCGCGCCACAAACGGCAGTAAATCCGATTCTACGGCGGATACAGTAAAATACATCTACCACTTATCCGGCTGATTATGCTACTTTAAAATAGCATAATCAGCGAACGATGCGTACCGGTGAACGACTACCAATTACAGCTCAATGTCATTAACTTAAACTTTAGACCATAGGTCACATGCAGTTGATGGTGCATGAAATGCAATAAGCTCAACAATTTTGCCGAAATTTTCCGGTAGCAGTAGGTTGGGCTGTGAAGCCCAACGTTTTTTTTGGAATGTTGGGCTTCACAGCCCAACCTACGCGGCTTTAAAATAGCATAATCAGCGAACTGGAATGAACCGATTTCGTTTTCAGTATTCCACCTCTCTCGAAATACAATGACAGCTATGAACTCATGCCGTCTTCACTGTTCCAATACAGCAGCTCGACCCTGATGGTCTCATGAATATGCAGGACCCTCATTGGAGTTACACGATCCTTACAACAGCGGTGCTTCTTGCCGATCTTTTCATCAGGATCGGCCTGTCCCTGCGCGTGATCATGCGCAAACGCCCGTACGGGGTGTCGCTGGCATGGCTGGTGGTGGTTCTCATGGTGCCTTTTCTCGGCGGCTTTTTTTATCTCCTTTTCGGCGAAAACAGGATTCCGGAAAAACGCACCGAGCGGGCCAGGGTTTCTTACAATCATTACCAGCACTGGCTGACAACCCTGCGACAGCGGGCGCCGGTCTCCTGGCAGGGCATCAATCCGGAATGCGCACCTCTGCATCGCCAGGCAGTACACCTCGTCGGCCTGCCGGCAATGGCGGGCAACAACCTCACCTTGCTCACTTCACCTGAAGAAATAATTGGCTCGATTGTTGCGGAGATAGAAAAGGCCGTTTCCACCTGTCATATGCAATTCTACATCTGGGAGGAAGGAGGGCAGGTAAATAAGGTCATAGAATCCTTGATCCGGGCCGCGGCAAGAGGAGTAACCTGCCGGATTCTGCTCGATTCCATCGGCAGCAGGGATTTCCTGAAAAGCGCCGCCGCCGAAAAAATGAGGGCCGCAGGAATCAGAGTCCAGGAATCGCTGCCGGCAGGTCTGATCAAGGCGCTGTTTGCCCGGATCGACATCCGTAATCACCGGAAGATCGTGATAATAGACGGCAGGACAGCTTTTACCGGCAGTCAGAATATGGTCGATCCGGATATCTTCGAAAAAGATGCCGGGGTCGGCAACTGGATCGACATGATGGTCAAGATCGAAGGGCCGGTTGTCGAGAGCCTCGCCGGCACCTTTATAAGCGACTGGTTTCTCGATTCGGATATCGGCAAGTTCCGCTCGGAATCACTGACGAAAGATATCGAAACCGTGCGGCAGCTGGGAGATATCCATCCACAGCCCATCGTCGGCAATTGTCCGGTCCAGTTTGTCCCCTCCGGACCCGGATTCGCCCCCGAAACAATCCACAGCCTTTTGCTCACCACCATCTACGCCGCCCGGAAGGAACTGGTGTTGACCACTCCCTACCTCATCCCCGACGATCCCCTGCTGGTCGCCCTCAAGGCCGCCGCCCAGCGTGGAGTGGAAGTAGCCATCATCGTGCCGAAGAAAAATAACTCCAGACTGGTTCATTATGCGAGCCGGGCCCGTTATGAAGAACTTGCCGAATCCGGAGTGAAGATATTTCTCTTCCATGGCGGCCTCCTGCACTCCAAGACCATTACCGTCGATCGGGACTTCGCCCTCTTCGGCTCGGTCAATCTGGATATGAGAAGCTGCTGGTTGAACTTTGAGGCGACCCTCTTCATCTACTGCCGGACGTTTACCGAAAAAATCCTGGCCGTCCAGCAGGAATACCTGGAGCAGTCGGACGAACTCGATGTCGTGACGTTCATCAATCGCGGAACTTATGAAAAATTCAAGGAAAACACATGCCTTCTTGTGTCGCCGCTGCTCTGATGACTTCCCGGATACTCCTGCTCGCCGACATTCACGGCAATTTCCCGGCGCTTGAGGCGATTGCCCGGGAACTCGATCCGGCTTCCTTTCAGTTCATCGTCAACTGCGGCGATTCCCTCGTCTACGCCCCGTTCCCCAATGAAACGATGCAATGGCTCTCCACCCACAAAGTCATCTCGATCCTTGGCAATACCGACAAGAAAGTTATCCGGCTGCTGAAAGGAAAAAATGTCAAAAAACCGGGCAAAGCGGAAAAGCGCATTATGTATACGACCACAGCGGATGCCCTGGGAGCCGAAGAAAAACGCCGCCTGCTCGCTCTTGGCGAAAGCAGAGAGTTGTTTTTTGAAAAAAGGATCAAGGCAGGAATCTTTCACGGCAGCCCCGCCGATCCCGACGAGTTTCTCTTTGCCGATACCCCAGACGAAAGATTCCACGAACTGGCGAAAAAAACCGACTGCCGAATTGTAGTGACCGGCCACTCCCACACCCCCTACCATAAATACCTCTCCGGCACCCACTTCATCAATCCGGGCTCGGCCGGCAGGATGTTCGACGGCGACCCAAGGGTCTCCTGCGCGGTTCTGGAGATAGCCGGAGATGCCATTGCCGTTCGCCATTACCGAATCGCCTACACTGTCGACGATGTGGTTGCTGCAATACGAAAGCACCGGCTGCCGGATATTTACGCCGCCATGTTTCGGCAAGGTAAGAAGTTGAATTGACTATAATCCAGTTGGGCTTCACAGCCCAACCTACTCCACTGTTGGACTTCACAGCCCAACCTACAAATATCTTGCTTTAGTTGTTTACTGTGATATGAATTAAGCCTCATGAAATGCGGGGAATTGTCGTCAATCTCAAAGCTGAGGAAAGATATAATGGCCAAGAAGAAAACCACGAGCAAGGATACCAAAGAAAAAAAAGAAGTGGGCAAACCGGAAGAAATACGGCTCCTTGAAGGAACCGCAGCCAAAAACCTCAAAACCCAGAAGGCCGACGACACTACTGCTATCCATATCAAGAACTCGGCTCTTCAGTATGAATTGGAATTAAAAAAGCTGCAGATCGAGTTGATGAAGCTGCAGGATTCGATGAAGGTCAGCGGCCAGCGTATTCTCGCCATTTTCGAGGGACGCGATGCCGCCGGCAAGGGTGGCACGATCAAGCGGATCACCGCTCATCTCAATCCGCGGAACACCCGGATCGTCGCCCTGATGAAACCCAACGAGACGGAGATGAGCCAGTGGTATTTCCAGCGCTATGTCGCGCATCTTCCCTCAGCCGGCGAAATGGTCATCTTTGACCGGAGCTGGTACAACCGGGCAATGGTCGAGCCGGTCATGGGATTCTGCACCGATGAGCAGAACAAACGCTTCCTGAAAGACGTGCCGCTGTTCGAGGAGATGCTGGCAAAAGACGGCATCAAGCTTTTCAAGTTTTACTTTTCCGTCTCGAAAGAAGTGCAGAAACAACGCTTCGACTCGCGGGAAAAGGACCCGTTGAAACAGTACAAACTCTCTCCGGTCGACAATCTGGCCCAGCAATACTGGGATCAATATTCCGTACGAAAGTTTCAGATGCTCTCGGAAACCAATCGAACCATATCCCCCTGGACGATCATCCGTTCCGACGATAAGAAGACGGCTCGGCTCAACTGTATGAAATTCATCCTCAGCCAGATGAATTACGAAGACAAACTGCCGGACGCAGAACTTGTCCCGGACCCCAAAATTATCATCACCGGCATCGATGAACTGAAACACATGGAAGACAACCTGATGCAGCCCGACCTGCTCCACGGGTAACAGGCCATACAAACAGCAAAGGCGGAAGGTATTTACACCATCCGCCTTGCCTGAATTCTCTGTACTTCGTAACGGAATCAGGATTCCTGGCCGCAACACCTTTTGTATTTCTTGCCCGACCCGCAGGGACATAGTGCGTTTCTGCCGGTCTTATCGCCGTCCCGCCGCACCGGTTTGGGAGGTTGCGGCGCTTCACCCGCCGCCCCTTTATTCAGGCGCAGTTGTTCCTGCTCCTGCCGACGCCGTCGCTCCTCTTCCATCCGTTCGACATCGTCTTCGCGGACAATACGCACGCGCATCAGGCTTGAGATAGTCTGAGATTTCACCCTTTCCACCATGTTCTGGAACAGCCCGAAGCCTTCACGCTTGTATTCGTTCAGCGGATTTTTCTGCCCATACCCACGTAGCCCGATGCCTTCCTTCAGATGATCCATGGAAAGCAGATGATCTTTCCAGTGGCTGTCGACAACCTGCAGCAGAATGAGTTTTTCGATCTGCCGCTGGGTTTCCGCGCCGTTCACCTCATCCTGGTTCTTATACGCCTGCGTTACAAAGTCGAGGGTCTTTTCTCTGAAACTCTCGAGTTTCAGGCCTGAAAGCTCTTCCTCGGGCCATTCCGGCACATTGTGAAAAATCTCACCCATGCGAACCTTGAATTCAGGCCAATCCCATTCATGGGAATCGAGCTTCTCCTGATGAAACTCCTCAACCACTCCATCGACCATGTCTTCGATCATGTCCTGGACGACCTGCGACACGTCCTTGCCGGCAAGAACATCGCGACGCTGCTGATAAATAACCTCTCTCTGCTTGTTCATGACATCGTCATATTCAAGCAGGTGTTTACGAATATCGAAGTTATGGCCTTCGACTTTGCGCTGGGCATTCTCGATGGCTCGCGAAATCATGGTGTGCTCAATCGGCTCATCCTCTTCCATGCCGAGCTTGTCCATGATGCTCGTTATGCGGCCCGAGCCGAAGATCCGCAGAAGATCGTCCTCGAGAGAGAGATAAAACCTTGAAGAACCGGGATCGCCCTGACGCCCTGCCCGGCCGCGCAGCTGGTTGTCGATTCGGCGGGACTCATGGCGGGAGGTGCCGAGGATATGCAGGCCGCCGACATCTACTACGCCCGGTCCGAGTTTGATATCCGTTCCCCGTCCGGCCATGTTGGTGGCAATAGTCACCTTGCCCAGTTGACCGGCACCGGCGATGATCTCCGCTTCGCGTTCATGATGTTTGGCGTTCAGCACCTCATGCTCGACCTTGTTCTTCTTGAGCATGTTGGAAATTTTTTCCGAAACGTCGATGGAGATGGTGCCCACCAGCACGGGTTGTCCTTTCTCGTGCAGTTCGGTTATCTCCTTGATGACCGCCCGGTATTTGGCCGCTTCGTTCTTATAGATAACGTCGGCAAAATCGATCCTGACCATCGGCTGGTTGGTCGGCATGACGACTACATCAAGGTTATAGATCTTCTTGAATTCGGCAGCTTCGGTATCGGCGGTACCGGTCATGCCGGCAAGCTTTTTGTACATCCTGAAATAGTTCTGGAAGGTAATCGAGGCGAGCGTCTGGTTTTCCTGCTCGATCTTGACGTTTTCCTTGGCTTCCAAGGCCTGATGCAGCCCGTCGCTGTATCGCCTGCCCTCCATCGTCCGGCCGGTAAACTCATCGACGATAACGACCTGGTTGTTCCTGACGATATAGTCGACATCCTTTTTGAAGAGGATATGCGCCTTCAGCGATTGATTGAGATGGTGGAGTTTTTCGATGTTGACCGGATCGTAGAGATTCTCGACCTCGAGCATCTTCTCGCCCAGGGCGACGCCTTCCTCGGTCAGCGATACCTGTCGGGCCTTCTCGTCAACGGTGTAGTGTTCGTCCTTTTTAAACTTCGGAATGATCCGGTCGACACTTTTATACAGCTCGGTGGAGAGTTCGGCGGGGCCGGAAATGATCAGAGGTGTTCGCGCTTCATCGATAAGAATGGAGTCGACCTCGTCGACAATGGCATAATTAAAGCCGCGCTGGCAGAAATCGCTCAGCTCGAACTTCATATTGTCGCGAAGGTAATCGAACCCGAACTCGTTGTTGGTTCCATAGGTGATATCGGCGGCATAGGCCGCCCGGCGATCCTGATCGTTCAGACCATGGATGATTTTCCCGCAGCTCATGCCGAGAAACTGGTATATCCGCCCCATCCACTCGCTGTCACGAGCGGCAAGGTAGTCATTGACGGTTACCAAATGCACCCCTTTTCCGCTCAGACCGTTGAGATACACCGGCAGCGTCGAAGTCAGGGTCTTGCCCTCACCGGTTTTCATCTCGGAGATTTTGCCCTGGTGCAGCACGATCCCGCCAAGCAGCTGGACATCGAAGTGCCGTTCCCCCAGCACCCTCTTGCCCGCCTCGCGCACTACCGCAAAAGCTTCCGGCAGGAGATCGTCGAGGGGCTCGCCGTTTTCCACGCGCTGCTTGAAGGCAACGGTTTTGGCCGCCAGAGCTTCGTCATCAAGAGGCTGGATGTCTTTTTCCAGTTCATTTATCCTGGTCACGATCGGCCTGAGCTGCTTAAGATACCTCTCGTTACTGTTTCCAAAAACCTTCGTGAGTAGTTTTCCAATCATAGTTTCCAGCCGTTTATTATTATGTGTAACACCATTTTAGAGAAAGCTTGAAATCCGATTCACTCCGGCTTTTTCGTCGCTTTTTTCTCAGCTTTAATCACCAGAGGCCCCAAAGTTATTCCTTCCTCGTTTGCGACAAAGGTCTTTTTCTCGTAGGAAGGCAGAAGAAGCGATTGACCGGCCCAGACCCCGAGCAGAAACATCCACAAAAAAAGACAGAAAACGATCACGCCGATCCCGGCAACCGCACTCCTGGTCAACTCGAATTTCAGCTTCTTTACCTGGGGTTTCCGTGGTGCCGCCATCCTGGCAAATATCCTACATTTTATCGTAATCGTTCACCGGAACACATCAATAGACCGCGTAACCCGGATCTGTAACCGTTCATCCAGTGCTCCAGGTTCGTTCAAGCAGGCCGCCGAGCTAGAGTTGGCTCTGTGAGGTGGCCTGATCGGACGAAAATGGGGTGCTGGTGAACGGTTACATTTTATCTGGAGCCGAAAGACCTACCATCACAAGACCATTCTTCAATACGACCTGTAAAGCCATGATCAGGCAGAGCCGGGCACGGGTCAGGGGGATATCGTCGGTGATCACTTTATGCTTGTTGTAATAGCTGTGCAGCTGACCCGCCAACTCCATAAGATAATAAATATATTTATGGGGGGCAAGCTCCAGGGCGCTGCTTTCCAGAGTCGCCGGAAAACTCGACAGGGTCTTCAGCAGCCCGATCTCTTCGGGCTCTTTCAACAGAGTCAACAGTGTCGCATCGATCTCGGAAAATTCCGGCAGGGCGATGCCTTTTTCGCCGGCCTGACGCACAATCGAACAGAGCCGCGCATAGCCGTACTGCACATAGTAGACCGGATTTTCCTGGCTCTGTCTGGTGGCCAGATCGAGATCGAATTCGAGCTGGCTGTCGGCTTTGCGCATCATAAAGAAGAATCGCACGGGATCGAGTCCCACTTCATCGACCAGTTCGTCGACCGTCACGAAGTTTGCCTTCCTGGTCGACATCTTCACCTGCCTGCCTTCCCTGGTAAGGGTTACAAACTGGTGGAGGACCACGGTTACCTTGTCCGGGTCGTAGCCAAGTGCTTTCACCCCGGCGAGAACATCCGGTATCGTGGCGATGTGATCCGAGCCGAAGATGTCGATCAACCAGTCGAAATTCCTTCTGAACTTTTCCCGATGATAGGCGATGTCCGGCAGCCGGTAGGTGGGTTCTCCGGAGCTCTTGATTATGACACGATCCTGCTCATGCCCGAATTCCGTGGTCTTGAACCACGTCGCATTGTCTTTTTCGTAGACGTATCCTTTGGCCCGCAGTTCCGCGACGACATCGTCGATATGGCCGTCTTCATAGAGCGAATGTTCGTTGAAGTAATTGTCGAAGACTATCCCCATTCGCTCCAGGGTCCTGGAGATATCCTTGAAGATGGCTTTTTCCGCCTGTTCCTTGAACGGCTTGACATCGACATGATTTTTCAGGGCATCGCCGTGTTCGTCGACCAGCGACCTGGCGATATCGATTATATATTCACCCTGATAGCCATCCTCGGGAAATTCAAACTTCTCCCCTAGCAGCTCGAGATACCTGGCCCTGGTCGACTCGCCGAGCACCCGCATCTGCCTGCCGGCATCGTTGAAATAATATTCGCGAAACACATCGTGGCCGGTCGCCTCGAGCAGCCTGGCGATGGAGTCTCCGAGAATCGCCTGGCGGCCATGGCCGATACTGAGCGGTCCGGTGGGGTTGGCACTGACGAACTCAACCATTACCTTGCGCCGTCGACCGATCGTGCTTTTGCCGAAATTTGCGCCTTCTCCGATAATCACCGGGATGAGCCGGCGCCAGACGTCCTGTTTGAGCGAGATATTTATAAATCCGGGACCGGCAATTTCCAGCCGTTCGATAAGTTCGCTATCTTTCGCCAGCTTTTCGACAATGGTTTTCGCCAGTTCCCTCGGGTTCTTTTTTTCGGCGCCCGCCAGAACCAAAGCCATATTGGTGGCAAAATCGCCCATCCCCTCGTGTTTGGGAAGTTCTACGGTAAATTTACCGGCTGCGGCAGCTGTCCATAATCCCTCGGCAACACCCTGGTCGAAACAGCCGTCAAGCACATTTTTCAGTCGTGAACGGATCATTGCTCTACTCGATATATTCTCTTTTATTATTATTCCCCAGCAGGCACAGCACTTCATAGCTGATACTGCCCATCGCTTCCGCCAGATCGTCGGCGGTAATCACCGCCTCCTGCTGGCGGCCGAGCAGCACAACTTCGTCCCCCGCCCGCACTCCTTCCACGTCTGTCACTTCAACCATGCACATATTCATACAGACCCTGCCGCGCACCTTTGCTCGCCGGCCATGGATCAGTACTTCGCCGCGATTGGAAAACAGCCTTGAAAAACCGTCTTCATAACCGACCGGTATAACGGCAATTGTAATTGGCTGCTTGGTTCGAAAAGTGTGACCGTAACTGACCCCGGTGCCTGCGGGCAAGGTTTTCACCTGCAGGATTTTTGTCGTAAAGGACATCGCCGGAATCAAATCGACCTTTTTCGTGCTGTCCGGAGCCGGTCTTCCTTCAGGGAGATAGCCGTACAGCGAAATGCCGGCGCGAACCATATCGCACCAAGTGTCCGGGAAGTTAAGCACTGCTCCCGAATTGGCAATGTGACGAATCCCGGCGCATCTGTTTTTCATCTCGCTACAGGCTGCGGAAAATGCGGCAAATCCTTTTTCATTGCTTTCCGCTTCCGGATTGTCCGACTCGGGAAAGTGACTCATGATTCCCGCCACCCGAAGACCCGGCAGCGTCAAAATGGCCTCGAGAAATGCCGAAAGGTCTGCGGCGAGAATTCCCAGCCTGCTCATCCCGGAGTCTACCTTTATATGGATGCCGATTTCCTTGCCCAGGGCCGTCGCCGTACCGGACAAAACCCGAGCGGCTTCCAGACTGTATATAACCGGGGTGAGCGCATATCTGAATAAAAGTTCGGTGTCCTCGGCGGCAAAACCGAGTGTGACAAAAATGTCCCCGGCAATACCGGCCTGCCTGAGCAGCACAGCTTCCCTTAATTCGGCGACGCCAAAAACTGTACATCCGGCCCGGGCAAATGCTCCGGCAGCCATGACCATGCCATGTCCGTATGCATCGGCCTTGACCATCGCCATGACCGGCACCCGGTCGCCGGCGATCTTCCGGATGATGGAAAAGTTGGCCTGTAACGCTTTCGTATCTATTCGAATGCAGTTAAAAGATTTGTCACTCATTTCATTTTAACAACAAATTAATGTATTTATCCTCTCTTAAACCATGCGCGCCAGGCGAGCCTGCTGGATAACAGCAATGCCCAGCCGATGGTTAACAAGAGAAAACAAAGGAACTGGACGGGAAGATAACTCCTCAAGATAACACCCATACTCATCATGCACAAGACCAATATCCATGTCTTTACAGAGTACACCGCACCGAGGCATGTGCCGTCCTGGAAATGAAGAATTCGCTCTATCGCCCGCCGGGCGGATGTATCGAGAATGAAAAGTGCCTTCAGACTTCCGGCCGCAAACGCCGTCACGGCAATGAGAAGCTGCCACTGCGGAAGCTGAAACCATCGATAGCCGCCTTTCACCAGCAACAGCAGGCCGATCATGGTCCACAGCAGGGCTGACAGGAAAAGCAGGGTACTTCTGCTTACTGCCGGTTTAAATCGGGAAATTTTTTTTGCCATCTTCTATTCGCTTGTGGCAAAAAGAACAAGCCCATCCCCTTTCCAGGAGATGGGCTTGTTCTAAGAAAACGAAACTGCAGGAGATACTAGCACCCCACAAGGGGGGTACCTTCACGAAATTCATTCAAAAAACAAGAAAATGAATTTCTAAGGTACTAAATCTCGTTTACAGTGATCGCACCCTCTGGGCATACTTCGACACAGGTCTCACAACCGAGACACTCATCGGCCTCAACAGGATCTGCTTTGCCATCGACCATCTCGAAAACCTGAGCGGGGCAAGCTGCTACACATTCTTCGTCACCGCTGCACTTGTCTTTATCTACAATTACTTCAAACATGGTTCACCTCCAAAAGTGAAATTAAAAATAAGTATTCGTGATACTTAATCGTCAGTCCGAACATCGGCCCGAGCCGGGTACTCATGTGTCATATTGCATTAGCTCACGGCCGGATATTTGTCAAGCAAAAACAGCTTGCTATTCCGCTCCACTTGCCGCATGTTCACTTCCTGAAAAACACTGTTATATCAAGTCTTTTTTCGTTATACACAGTACTTTTTCCGATCTTGGACAACTATATATCTATTGACCGGTAAGTGTTTTTTTAATTATAGTGCGAACTCTTGCCCGCACATTTGGCTGTCGGTCGCAAGACTCGGCGGCAAAACCTATAAAAAAATCACAATTACCTTAAAAAGAATAATATTATTAAGATGAAAGACAAAAAAGACAAAATAAAAATGATGGTGGAAAAACGCGAACAGGCGATGATTGAAGGCATTCTTGAGGGAAGCCCGGATGGCATTGGTGTGGTGGTCATTCGTCTCGACTGCGGCTGTCGAAAAATGGCCGCGGTATCGAAGGAAGGCGAGCCGGCGTCGAAAATCATCATGTACCGGGATGAGGCTCAGAGCATCTGCGCCAAGTGCAAGGAAGACCACGGCGACTTCATGCGGGTCAAGGAGTCATTCATCCACTGGGTGGAACCGGCCCCGAGCGAAGAGGAGCAGCAGCAGATAAGCCTGAAGGTGCTTGGCTCCGCTACCTCCCATTGACCCGCTCATCCTAGGAGGTTGTCGGCAGGTGCCGCCTTATCGCCTGCGGCACCTGCCGACAAAATTGTCCGCCCATTCCGGAGTGCCGTCGGCGTGGACATGGGTATAGAGCGCAAGAACATTATTATAGACCAGCCCATCCCGGCCGTTGGTGAAGCCGTTTCCCCTGACCATTTTTAAAACCAGCTGCTCGTCCGTGCCCTGCCAGTCGAGAATCTTCGAGTAGCGGAACTCATGCCCCTTCACTTCAGACCCGCGGTCGTAAAAGGCGTTATCCCCTTCCACCCGGAATATCGTATAACCGTGGGCTTGAGGTTTTTTCGCCATGCCGAACTGCACCGGAAAAATCCCGGCCAGGGGAAATTCCTCGCCATCGAGAACAATCGAGCGGCCAAGGTAGATGAGGCCGCCGCATTCGGCATAGATCGGCAGCCCATCGTCTGCGGCCTGTTTCACCGAATGCCGGAATGCGGTATTGGCCGCCAGTTCCCTGGCCCCGGTTTCCGGGAAACCGCCGCCGATATATAAACCGGCGATTTTCGGCAGGGCCGGAGCCCGCATGGCATCGATATAGACCAGTTCAGCCCCTGCCCTCTCCAGGGCTTCGAGATTTTCCGAGTAATAGAACTGAAAGGCAGCATCCTGCAGAACACCTATTTTCACCTTGCCCGGTATATCTGCTCGAGTAGTGACTTCAGTCGCCTCCGGCACGGGAGCCATAACCTGCTCAAGCCGGTCGAGGTCGATATTGTCCGAAATGAGATCGGCCAGATAAGCGAGAGCCTCATTGCTGTCCCCATACTCCTGATGGGGGACCATGCCCAGGTGACGCATGGGAAAGATGTCCCTTTTTAATCGCGGCACCGAACCGAGCACCGGAATCCCGGTATACTTCTCAACCGCTTCGGTAACCAGCAGGCGTTGGCGCTCGGTGGCGATCTGATTGAGGATGACGCCCCGGATATCGAGTCGCTCGTCGAATTTCAGGCATCC
Organism: Desulfobulbaceae bacterium BRH_c16a; assembly: GCA_000961725.1. Lineage (GTDB taxonomy): Bacteria > Desulfobacterota > Desulfobulbia > Desulfobulbales > Desulfocapsaceae > Desulforhopalus_A. The sequence continues at coordinate 217,771 of LADS01000058.1, read as the reverse complement.
GAGCACCATGGCGGCAACCGTCCGCGTTGTTTTGGTGCAATTGACCACCAGCACAACCGGCAGGCCGAGGGTCAGCGCCAGATCGGCCGTGGAATATCCCCCCGAGGCATTGACGCCGTCGAAGAGGCCCCTGTTGCCTTCGACGACAACGATATCGGCATCGCGGGAACGGCCGGCAAAGGATTCGACAATCGAAGCTCCGGTCATGAGATACGGATCGAGATTGTAGCATTTCCTCCCGGCGGCCAGCTGCAGCCACCCGGCATCGATGTAATCCGGCCCTTTCTTGAAGGGCACGACTCTTCGGCCGCGTCTCGTCAGAGCCGCCGTAATACCCACCGAGACGACACTCTTTCCCGATCCGCCGGCCAGGCCGGCGATCACTATCCCTTTCTTCTGCATTGCCGATTGTTCCATTGTTTCTTGCCGTATTTTTTCTCAATACCCCACCAGGGGTATAAGTACCTTAACGAAATTCATTCCCGAAAAATAAGGTACTAATGTCCGGTTTTGTCATGTTGGCCCCAGGCTGTGTCGTACAGCTCATTCAGCCGCCGTTCCAGCAGCAGCCGGTACTCCTCGACCCCCTCCGCCTTCAACTCCGCCGGCACATGAAGCGGCTCGCCATAAAAAATATCGATGCGGGAAAACGGCTTGGGAATGACGGTCTTATCCCAGGAGCGCACGGTATAATAGCGCGAAGCCGACCACAGCATGGGCAGTAAAGGGGCGCCGGTCCGCGAGGCCAGCAGTATCGCGCCGGGCTGGGCTATTCTCGCCGGTCCCTGGGAGCCGTCCGCGACAATCGCGCCGCTGTTGCCCTTTCGAACCGCCCGCAGCAGACCCTTGAGTGCTTCGACCCCTTTATTGTTCCTCGAGCCGCGTGCCGTTTCATAGCCGAACTGTTTTGCCAGTCTGGCGATATACTCGCCGTCCCTGCTGGCGCTGACCATGGCGGTTACCGCATTTCCCCGCTGAAAATAGAAAAAATAGATGATCGAATAGTGCCAGAACGAGGCTATTACCGGTTGCCCGGTTTTTTTTGGATCGAGCAGATTTTCCGGATTATGCACCGTTACCCTGCAGGTAAAAAACCATACCCGCATGATGAGGGCAAGGCTCCATGGCACCACCCGCAGCAGCACACTGTTCAACGCACCTTCCGTCATCCTATCTCTATCTCCAGCATCCGAATTTTTTTGATCCGGTCACGCAGTTCCGCCGCCTTTTCAAAAGCCAGTTCCTTTGCCGCCCGGTGCATCTGCTCTTCCAGTTTACGAACCTCTTTTTCCAGATCTTTCACCGAGGAGAAGACCGGCAGCTGTTCCGCCGTCTCGAGCAGTGCCGCGCTGTGATCGGCGGCAATGTAGCCGGATTTCTGCAGATGCTGCTGCATCGAATCCTTGACGGCGGAAATAATCGTCCTGGGCTCCAACCCGTGCCTGCGGTTGTACGCCTCCTGAATTTTTCTCCTGCGCTCCGTTTCTTCGATGGTATAGCGCATCGACCCGGTGATGTGATCGGCATACATGATCACCATGCCGTCGGAATTACGGGCAGCCCGGCCGCAGGTCTGGATAAGCGACCGCTCGGACCGCAGAAACCCCTCCTTGTCCGCATCGAGAACGGCGACCAGCGACACCTCCGGGATATCCAGACCTTCGCGCAGCAGGTTGATGCCGATCAGCACGTCGAACTCGCCCATCCGCAGATCGCGAATGAGTTCGACCCGCGCCAGGGTTTTAATATCCGAATGCAGGTAACGAACCCGGATGCCAAGTTTTTCATAGTAGTCGGTCAAATCCTCGGCCATCCGTTTGGTCAGCGTCGTCACCAGCACGGCTTCGCCCTGATTGGTCCGCAGGCGGATCTCCTCGAGCAGATCGTCGACCTGGCTGGTGGCCGGCCGGACTTCGATCCGCGGATCAAGGAGGCCGGTGGGACGAATCACCTGCTCGACCACCCGGCCCTCGGCCTGTTCCAGCTCATAGTTGCCGGGCGTGGCCGAAACATAGATGATCTGGTTGATCCGCCGGGCGAATTCATCAAAGCGCAAAGGGCGGTTGTCGAGCGCCGACGGCAGCCTGAAGCCGTAGTCGACCAGGGTCTGCTTTCTCGACCGGTCGCCATTGTACATGCCGTTAAGCTGACCGATGGCGATATGGCTTTCATCGACGACCAGGAGATAATCTTCGGGAAAATAATCGAGAAGGTTCGGCGGCGGCACGCCAGGCATTTTGCCGGTCAGGTGACGGCTGTAGTTTTCGATTCCGGTGCAGTAGCCGAGCTCCTGGATCATCTCCAGATCGAACATGGTCCGCTGCTCCAGACGCTGGGCCTCGACCAGTCTGTTTTGCCGGTAAAACTCTTCGAGCCGCTCCTGAAGCTCGTCTTTAATGGTGGTAACCGCCCGCTGCAGCCGATCTTTCGAGGTGACGAAGTGACTGCCCGGAAAGACGGTGTATTCATCCAGCCGCTCCAGCACCACGCCGCGCAGAGGATCGATCATCGTGATCGCCTCGACGGTATCGCCGAAAAACTCGACCCGAATCGACCGGTCTTCCTCGTGAACGGGAAAAATATCCAGCACATCGCCCCGCACCCGGAATGTCCCGCGATGAAACGACACATCGTTGCGTTCATACTGCATGAACACCAGACGGCGATGAACATCTTCGATGGGGGAATCCTGCCCTTTACGCAGGAAAAGGTGCATGTTTTTATATTCGTCGGGAGAACCGAGACCATAGATACACGACACCGAGGCGACGATCAGAACATCGCTGCGGGTCAGCAGCGACCGGGTGGCGGAGTGGCGCATCTTGTCGATTGCATCGTTTATCGCCGAATCCTTCTCGATGTAACTGTCCGACTGGGGAATATAGGCCTCCGGCTGATAATAATCGTAATAGGAGACGAAATACTCCACTGCATTGTGTGGAAAAAGCTCCTTGAACTCGCCGAAAAGCTGGGCAGCCAAGGTCTTGTTGGGCGCGATGACCAAAGTCGGCCGCTGGACCTTTTCAATGACGTTGGCGATGGTAAAGGTCTTGCCGGACCCGGTCACGCCGAGCAGAACCTGGCTTTTGATCCCAGCCTGAAGACCTTCGGCAAGCGCCTGTACGGCAACCGGCTGATCGCCCGAGGGCTCGAAATTGGTTACAAGTTGAAAAGGATTTTCCATGAAGATCCGGCCTTGAAGAGTCTATTATGTCAAAGGCAGCCATAGTAACAAAACGGACAGTATAAATCTACCTTTCCGCTCACCGTTCTTCAAACAACAATAATCTTTTTCAGGGAAATTTCAGGAAGGACATAGAAGATGAGGTCTTAAACCGCGAAGACGGCATTGCAAACGATCACTCCAGAGGGAGATGGATATGAAACAGGGTCCCCTTCCCCTCCTCGCTTGTAAACGTTATTTTCCCGCCAAGGCTTTTCATGGTGCCATAGGCCACCGACAGGCCGAGACCGGCACCCTCTACCACCGGTTTTGTCGAGAAGAAGGGTTCGAAGATAAGTTCATGATATTCTTTTTTAATACCGCGCCCGCCATCTCCGATGCTTATAACCAGAAAGTCCTCCTGCAGAAGGGAACCGATCTGTAGAATCCCGCCCGTCGCAGACATCGCTTCAATGGCATTGACCACAATTTTTCTCAGCACCAGGGACAACTTGGCGGTATTGGCGGATACTTCATTTGTTTCTTCGATAAGTTGAAGGGTATAGGTGACATTATGCATGGCCAGCAAGGGTCCGGCTGCCTCCAGCACAGCAATCATGATTCTATTGACGGTCTGCAATTCATCCACCGAGGTCGATTCCCGGTAGAGCGATTGAAACTCCTGGACCATCTTTCTCATCCTCTCGCATTCCTTGTAGGCCAACTCCAGGAGCGACTTATCCTCTTCGGCCAGCGCAACCCGATCGGTGATATCCCGCAAGACGGAACGTACACCAAATAGCGGATTGCCGAACTCGTGGGCGAAACTCGAGGACAAACGGTTTACCGCTTCCATTTTCTTGGCATTGATCAATTCGTTGTGCAGGGCAACTTCATACGACACTTCCCTCGAAACGGATATGGTATTGACCATCCTGTTCTGATCGTCGAAGACAGGCGAAATAACGGAATAAAATTTCAAGGGCTTGCCGCTTTTCGACTTCGTCTCCAGCACCCCTTCCCATTGTTTCCCGGCTTGCAAGCTGGCTTCGATGGCAGCATTTTTCCCGCCGTCCACCAATGCATTTTCCACAAAAAAACTCGCCGGCCGGCCCAGCAACTCCTCTCGGGAAAAGCCGGTCAAACGCTCCAGACCGGCGTTCACGTACTGTATGGTTGCATCGGAACCGGCAATCATTATCATCACCGGCACCTGCTCGATCGCCTCGCTCAACAGCTCGCGTTCCCGCAGGAGTTTTCTCTTTTCGCTGTTATCATTGATAAAGACAAGGGCACCCATGACGATTCCCTTTTTAAACACCGGATATGCGCGAAGAGCTGTAAAAAGCCGCCGGCCACCGGACATGGTAATGAATCCGTCCTCACACTGCAAGGCCCGCCCCTGGGTCAGCACCTGGCACACCACCCCCTCTTCGGTCACCTCGGTTTTATTGTTCAACACCGAATGCACAAACAACTCATGAAGCCCTTTGCCGATTATATCCTCATAGTCACTCAGCCCCAGCATTTTCAAACAGGCGTCATTGGCGAAGGAACAGACACTGTCGCTGTCCACTCCGATGATGGCCTCTTCAGTCGAATCGAAGAAAAGCAGCAACCGCTGTTCGTTGCGGGCAAGCGACTCATATGCCTGCCGCGCTCGATCCTGCATGGTGTTGAGCCCTAAAACAACCTCATCGAGCTCGTCATGCTGCACTCTGCTGTTACGTTCAAGCTTGAGGGGGGCGCCCGGTTTCGAGACATCGAGATGGTGTATCTGCTGGGCGAGGGATTCGAGATGCCTGGTAACCAGATATTGAAACATCAGAAAGGTGAACCCGGCGACAAGAAATATCTTGAAGCCGTTGCTGAAGAGCATCTCCAGGAAACGAAGGGCAAAATTGTGCCAGATCGGCTTGGTGTCGGCGATGACCTCAAGCGTACCCAGGGGTGGGCTCTCGCCGACATCCGAAAAGAGAAAATATTTGGAAGACAATCCCTTACCGTTCGGGCGGCCTTGCTGCCACACAACCTCTTCGTCGATAGTGACTGCCGCATAGGCAATACCGCTTGAACGAACCAGTTTGCCGAGCACCGAATCAACAATACCCGTATCGCCGGTCAGAATGCCCTGAGTAACCTGGGGCAACTGTTGCCAGGCGATGTTGTCGAGTGTTTCGGCAATTTTCTTTTCGTCCTGTCGATAATCGAAATACACCTGTCCGAGGGTGCTGACGATCGCCAGCAACAAACTGAAGAAGACCAGCCAGGAAACAAGCTTGATGGCTATCCGGTCGAATACTTTGCTCATGGAGTTCTGTGCTGTCTGCAAGTAGGTGGTTTCGCGATACTGATACTACATGGATTCTCTCTGACACCGGAACCGATTACGGGTTCTACCGACTTTCCGGTGGAAAAACATCAATAACATAAGCCGGAAGTATTATCACTCATTCAGCTTGATGTATAATTACTTATTATCTCGATAAAATCAAGTTGGTATATCTGCCTTTAATTGGTAGGTATTTTTACCTATTCATCACCGCAACAGTCGATCTCTCAGTGGTCGATTTCCCAGGAAACGCAGTCTTCCGGACAGTTTTTGATAGCTTCATCGACAAGATCCTCCGGGTATCGAAGCAGATCTGCAACTTCCATCATCCCGGTAGCCGAGTTGTACCGGAATACTTCAGGGGCTATCTCGATACAACCTGCGCATTCGGTACATCGCCCGAGATCTATAACCGGCGTTTTTTTCATGAAATGATCCTCGTCCTGCTGATTATTTATTGGGTAGCTTTTTCGGACTGTGAAGTTATAATAATCATTCCTGAGTAAAATATACAAATTGTGTCGTTTCCCGTCCCGGCCACTATCCTTTTGTTGTAATAGTTGGTCCTGTCAATTATCATGGGATAAACCTAATTTTTCATCAATTTATATTTATACATTATTGGAAAATCGGTTGCTTACCTCGTCGGCAGCTGACAAATATAATCTTAAAACGGAGCAATAATGAGCACAACTGAACTCGCCAAAGGAATTTACTGGGTTGGAGCTGTCGACTGGGACGTGAGAGACTTTCACGGCTACTCTACATACAGGGGGACCACCTACAACGCATTTCTTATCGTCGATGAAAAAATCACCCTGTTCGACACCGTAAAACGTTCGCATATGGACGAGATGCTGCGGAATATCCGAGCTGTCGTCGATCCGGCAAAAATCGATTACCTGGTTATCAACCATGTCGAAATGGATCATTCGGGAAGTCTGCCGGAGCTGATGGATATTGTCAAACCGGAAAAGATTTTCTGTTCGCCGATGGGCCAGAAGGCTATAATCGAACATTTCCACCGCGAAGACTGGCCGTTCGAGGTCGTCAAGACCGGCAGCGAGATCAGCCTTGGCAAACGGACCATCCAGTTCCTGGAAACGCGGATGCTGCACTGGCCCGATTCCATGTTCAGTTACGTTAAAGAAGACGGCATCCTCTTTTCCAGCGATGCCTTCGGCCAGCATTACGCCACCAGCGAACGATTCGACGATCAGGTGGATATGTCCGAGGTCATGCACGAGAGCGCCAAGTACTATGCCAACATTCTTTACCTGTATGCGCCGCTAATCCGCAAACTGCTGGCAGCGGTCGCCTCGATGAATCTCGACATCAAGATGATAGCGCCCGACCATGGCGTTATCTGGCGAACTCACCAGAGCAAGATTCTTGCGGCATACGATAAATGGAGCCGCAATGAATCCGACGGCAAGGTGCTGGTTATTTACGATTCCATGTGGCATTCCACCGAAACGATGGCCCATGCCATCGGCGTCGGTCTGAGGGAAGCAGGGGTAAGCACCAGCATGATCAACCTGAAAGTGCATCATCGCAGCGACGTGATGACCCAGGTGCTTGGCGCCAAAGCCGTCATCCTCGGATCTTCCACCCTCAACAACGGCCTGCTGCCGCGCATGGCCGGCTTTCTCATGTATATGCGGGGCCTGAAACCGACCAACAAATTCGGCGCTGCCTTTGGCTCCTACGGCTGGAGCGGCGAAGCGGTCGGCCTGATGAACACCGCTCTGGAGGATATGAAAATCGAGTTGATCGAGGAAGGGCTGCGATTGAAATACGTTCCCGACGACAAAAAACTCGAAGAGTGTATCGAGATGGGCAGGAGAATCGGCAAACGTGTTTCCGAAAGCAGCATGGAAAAAGCTGCATGAAAAGAATAAGCCGACATAAGATCCTGCTCGCCGGAGATTCTTTCGAGCATTGCAGCAGGCAGGTCCACAAGTATTTCGACCTGACTTCGCTGGTGATCTATGACTGCATCGAAGCCCGGCAGGAGCAATCCTGCTCGGGCCTCGATGCCGATTTTCTCGACCGGATCGAGGAGGCGGAAAGCCATAATCGCCGGATGGTTCGGGAACTGATCGCCGAACTGGAATCGACCGGTGTCAAAAACACCGCGGACCTGCAGAACATTGAACAGGGCTATGTCAGCAAGACCCTGCATATCCTCAGTCATTTTCTCGACGGCTTCATCGGCATCGACTCCTATTTCTACAACCTGCTCGACGACAGCCACTGGCTCACTCCGCAGACTCAAGCCGCCATTGCCGGCAATCCCCGGCATTACTGGCTGATTCACCTCGACTGCTATTCGGCCACCCCTGAAGAAGCCGGCCTACTCCGCCTGTGAGGGACAATAATGATGGTTGATCGACAGTGGTGAAAATCTACCGGGACTATGCAGACGAACCCGATGACATCTTTCTTCCCTTACCGGAAGAACTCGCGTGTGATTTTTACCGGCTGGAGATGGAGGACTTCCGGGAAGATATAGTTTTTTATAAAAAAGTCCTGCCGGAACGCGGCAGAATCCTCGAAATGGGCTGCGGAACCGGCCGTGTAGCCTGCCGGATCGCCGAAAAAAACCGCCCGGTAACCGGCATGGATATTTCCATGCCGATGCTGCGCCTGGCCGCCCTGAAGAAATCGGCGCACTGCCGGTTCGTCTGCATGGACATGACGGCCCCCGGCTTCCGCCGGTCGTTCGACACGATCCTTATACCTTACAACACCCTCAATCTGCTGAGACAGGAAGATCGCATCCTGAGCTGCCTTGATGGCTGCAATGCGGCGCTGCATCCGGGCGGCACGCTTATCGTCCAGGTCTTCGTCCCACCCGACGACTTCTTGCGCCAGGGTCGGAGCACCTTCCAGTTTCAGATGTTCGACCGTCCCGGCGGGGGGCGGATCATCAAGGAAATCCTGAAAAAACCACGTCCGCAATCGCAGACCCTCGAAATCGAGGAGCGCTTCCGCGTCCGGCCGATGCAGAAGGGCCTCGCCAACGAGGACTATAATTCGATATACGAAATTGCCGCCTTTCCTTTGGATCGCTGGCTGCTTATGTTTGGCAGAACTGGTTTTTCTCCGGAAAATATCTGGGGATCCTATGAGTTGAAACTTTATGGCGCAGCTCCATCTTCTTGCTGTCTTTTTCATCTCGGCAGAAAATAATAAAAATAAAATCAGTTCTTGACCTAGATCAAAGATCTTGGGACACTTTGCGGGTATTCTCTCCATAACGCTGATCGAGAGAGGAAATGCCGCACCCCGATCTCATGGATTGAATACCAAAAAAAAACAGTACAACCACCGTATTCGCAACGACGAATACCCAACCATGTTTCAGGAGAAGACTATGTTTTGTAATCAATGTGAACAGACCGCCAAAGGGATTGCCTGCACTAAAATCGGTGTATGTGGAAAAAGCGACGAAGTTGCCGCACTCCAGGACCTTCTTACCTACGCAATCCAAGGCCTCTCCCTGGTAGCAACGGAAGGCCGGAAAGTCGGGGTGAACGACGCTAAAGTCAACCGTTTTACCGCAGAAGCGATCTTCGCCTGCCTTACCAACGTCGATTTCGACCAGCTCCGGTTCCAGAACTGGCTGAACCAGACGGTGGAGCTGCGTGAAGCCCTCAAGGGCAAAGTAAAAGCTGCAGGAGGCAATGTCGAATTCGCCGCCGCGGCCGCCTCTTTCACCCCTGCTTCGACCCTTGACGGTCTGGTGGCCCAGGGACAGGCCCTCGATTTCATGAACTCGCTCGACGCCAACGAGGATCTCCGCTCCCTCAAGCAAATTACCGTCTACGGCATGCGCGGTCTGGCCGCCTACGCCGATCACGCAGCTATCCTCGGCAAGGAAGACGACTCGATATACGCCTACCTCCACGAGACAATGGCCGAGTTCACCAAAACCGGTCAAGGACTCGAACAACTGGTCGGCCTGGCGCTTAAATGCGGTGAGGTCAACCTCAAGGCCATGGAACTGCTCGATGCCGGCAACACCGGCACCTACGGCCATCCGGTCCCGACCCCGGTGCCTCTCGGCGTAAAAGCCGGCAAAGCCATCATGATATCCGGTCATGACCTCAGGGATCTTGAGCTGCTGCTCAAGCAGACCGAAGGGAAAGGCATCAACATCTACACCCACGGCGAGATGCTGCCCTGCCACGGTTACCCGGAACTGAAAAAATACAGCCATTTCTTCGGCCACTACGGCACCGCCTGGCAGAATCAGGCCAAGGAATTCCCGCAGTTCCCCGGAGCGATCCTGTTTACCACCAACTGCATCCAGAGGCCTGCCGACAGCTACAAGGCGAATGTATTCACCACCGGCCTGGTCGGCTGGCCGGATCTCGTCCATATCGGCAACGACAAGGACTTCACTCCGGTTATCAACCGCGCCCTGGAGCTGCCCGGCTTCCCGGCAGATGTCGATAACGACTCGGTTCTCACCGGCTTTGCCCGCAACACCGTCCTCGGTGTCGCCGACAAAGTGATCGATGCGGTAAAGAGCAAGGCAATCCGCCACTTCTTCCTGGTCGGCGGTTGCGACGGCGCCAAACCCGGCCGTAACTACTACACCGAGTTTGTCGAGAAAGTCCCCGCGGACTGCATGATCCTTACCCTGGCCTGCGGTAAATTCCGTTTCTTCGACAAGAAGCTCGGCGATATCGGCGGCATTCCCCGTCTCCTCGATGTCGGCCAGTGCAACGATGCCTACTCGGCAATCCAGATCGCCGTTGCCCTTGCCGGGGCCTTTGAGTGCGGCGTCAACGATCTGCCGCTCTCCATGGTGCTGTCCTGGTACGAGCAGAAGGCTGTGGTCATCCTGCTGACCCTTTTCAGCCTGGGTATCAAAGACATCCGTCTCGGACCCTCCCTGCCGGCCTTTATTTCACCGAACGTGCTAAATGTTCTGGTGGAAAACTTCGCCTGCAAGCCGATCGCCGCAACACCCGAAGAAGACCTGAAAGCCATCCTCGGATAAGAGAAACTCAGGCTTAGAACTCCAGGCTGGACATCGACATCGATGTCCAGCCTTTTTTTGTCCTCTTCCCAAGACAGCCTTCTGCCCTAATACACAAATAATTGCAAAAAGTGGCGTTACTTGACCCAAATCAAAGAATTCTCCTGCCGATATGCTATTATGTACTTAACAGTAAGGCACATGCCGCTGATACACGGCAACGAAAACAATCCTGCATCTCAACACCCTTGAAGGGGAGGAAAACATATGAAAACTACAAGAAAGATCATTCAAATCGATGAAGAGCTGTGTGACGGCTGCGGTCAATGTGTGCCCGACTGTGCGGAAGGCTCGCTGAAAATAATCGACGGCAAGGCAAGACTGGTAGCCGACAAACTCTGTGACGGCCTGGGCGCCTGTCTCGGCTCCTGCCCGACCGGGGCGCTGAAGATCATAGAACGGGATGCGGACGAATTTGACGAAAAAGCGGTTGAAGAATATCTGGAGCAGGAAAAAGCAAAGGCGGCCAAAGTAAAAGAGCAGCCGAAGACCATGGATTGCGGTTGCGCGTCAAGCCATATCCAGTCATTCGCCGCCCGCCCGCTTGCTGCGGTATCGCCATGCCAGTCGGCAAATACTCCGGCCAGGATAGACATGGCCAAAGGTGGAAGTTCCGAGTTGACCCACTGGCCGGTGCAGATTCGCCTTATTCCGGCGCACGCTCCTTTCCTGCAGAATGCCGACATTTTGGTCGCGGCCGATTGCACGGCGGTTGCCGCCCGCAATTTTCAGGAAAAATATCTTGCCGGCAAAACGGTCATGATGGGCTGCCCCAAATTCGATGACGCGGAGAGCTATGTCCAGCGCTTTGCCGAAATCATCACCACCTGCAACATCAAGAGTCTGACAATACTCATCATGGAGGTTCCCTGCTGTGCCTCGATGAACGTCATAATCCAGAAGGCAATGGAACGGGCCGGAAAAACCGTCCCGGTTGAACAGATCACCATCTCAACCAGAGGTGAAGAACTCGCCAGAAAAACCTGGTAATAACGTTGGGAATGTTGGAACGTTGTTGGGAACGTTGGGCTTTACAGCCCAACCTACATGAAACCGGAACCTACATGAATCGGAATCCGTAGGTTGGGCTGTAAAGCCCAACGATTCAACATCCCCCAATCCCATGAAAAACATTGAAATCAAAAATTCTCCGGGATATTATTTATCCCAAACACCGCCGTTGCCGCACATTTCATCAACACGCCGAACAGCATTGCCATGCAATACCGCCGAGCCCGCCTTGAAGGCGGAACTTATTTTTTCACGGTTAATCTTGCCGATCGCCAGTCTGCGCTGCTGACCGATAAAAATGATGCTTTACGCAACGCCATGTCTCTGGTCGTTAAATGCCATCCCTTTACAATCGATGCAATTGTTATCCTGCCGGAACATCTCCACACCCTGTGGACTCTGCCCAGGGGCGATGCCGATTACACCACTCGCTGGATGCTTATCAAGAGCCTCTTTTCACGGCAAATCCCCAAAGGTGAAATTTGCAGCGCAAGCAGAATAAACAAAAGAGAACGTGGCATATGGCAACGCAGATATTGGGAGCACCTTATTCGGGACGAACAGGATCATACCCGCCATATAGAATACATCCACTTCAATCCCGTGAAACATTGCCACGTTGAATGCCCGACAGATTGGCCATACTCCAGCATCCATCGCTTCATAAAAAACGGGTTCCCGAACACCCCATAACCCAATAAAAACGTTGGGCTTTACAGCCCAACCTACACAACTTTGGCGCTTTATAAAACCCTTTTATGAAACCTGCACGCGTAGGTTGGTGCTGAACGAAGTGAAGCCCAACATTTCCAACATCCAAACATCCAAGACAATCAAAGCGCAACAACCCCCAACATTCAAAAAAATCCCATACCCCCAATAAAAACGTTGGGCTTCACAGCCCAACCTACACCACCCGAACCCCACCAAAAATTCTCACCCCACCACCCCTCGCCGAAAAACCAGAACACATAGGTTGCCGCTGAACACATAGGTTGCCGCTGCCCGCGTAGGTTGGCGCTGAACGCGTAGGTTGGCGCTGAACGCGTAGGTTGGCGCTGAACGAAGTGAAGCCCAACATCCCCAACACCCCAACACCCCCAATCCCCACCACAACATAACCCAATAAAAACGTTGGGCTTTACAGCCCAACCTACTCCCACTTCAACTTCACGCCATCCTGCGATTCTGTTATTCTGATCCCCAGCGCCTGCAGCAACTGAAAGAACGGCCGGCCGAAGCAGAACAGTTCTTTGCTCAGCTGCAACTGATAATCGGCAATAATCCTTGTCCGGAAGCGCAGGTCGTCGCGCACCCGTTTTTCCAGTTCCCTTTTCCGCTTCTCGGATAATCTGCCCAGATTGGCCTGGATGTCCTGCAGGTCATCGTAGGGGCATATTCGCTCATGCTCTCTGATAACCGGAATGAGTGGATCGTCGGCTTCGAGGATATCGAAGCGGCTGAGGGTGTCTTTTTCGACAAGTGCAAGGATTTCTTCGGTATCCCAACATTTAAGGACCCTGCAGGAATGAGGTCTGTGGTCGTAAATAGTGCAGCCGGTAGTCTCATCGTAATAACAGCAGTCCCATTGCCGCCCGGCGCCGATAATTTTCACCAGCTCGACTGCAACCGGCTGGATATTGCCTGAAACCGGATTGTGGGCCAGTTCGCCCTTTCTGATGGTTATCAGGGCACTTACCGGAATTTTCCCATCTCTTATCAGTTGAAGATCCTGGCTATGCAAGGCGGGGCCTCCTTTTCTGCAGCAATTCCCGCATTTCTTACAAGTCGTTTGCATCGTTGTCATACCTTGTCCCGATTGCCTCTCTTTTTGTTCTTTTCGTGGGTAAAAATCTTCTTGCCGACATTATAGCATAACGGGCGGGCAAGAAAGCAGATAATCACAGGTTGAGAATTTTCGCATCATCCGTTATCGTGGCGGGTTAATACTCCATTCCTTCAATTATTAAATTTCGGAAACGATGACTACCCATATACTCTTCTACCGGTCAATATTCTGTCCACGTTGCGCTCTCGCCCGGAGATACCTGCAGCAACTTGCCTCGGCGGATTCCTCGATCCGGATCGAAGAGATCGATATCCTGCTCTCTCCGCGCAGAGCATGGCTGGACGGCATCAGGATGATCCCGGCGCTGAAAGTCGACGACCAGGTTTTAAGCGGCCTGCATCTGAGCAAAAGTGCCATCGCCGACTTTATCTCCCGACAAAAACCATGAGCCCTTTGCCCGCACTCCATCGCCCTTGGCCTTTCTTCCGCGTTTTTCCTTGCATTTCGTATTTTTTTTCAGATAGAATTAACTCGATTTATAATTTTTCCCAAGATATCGCCAGGAAAAGCACCGTCTTTCATCCTTAAATGACAATAGAGTAACCTATGAAGTATCTTTACATTATCTTGGTAATCGTCATTCTCGCTACGGTGTTCTCGCTCTTTGGCTTTCTTCCCGGAGAGTCTCCTTCAAAAGATGAAATCGCCATCTCCATTAACGGCCATAATATCGCCAGGAATGCAGTGACATTGGAAAGCAAAAAATCCGGATATCATTCGAACGATCCGTCCGATGTATATGACACGCTAATTACCCGCCAGCTGCTGATCGAGGAAGCCGAGCGACAATCGATCAATAAAGAAGAAAGCTTCCGGAAATCGCTGCAGGAATTCTACGAGAGTTCCCTGATCAAAATCCTCCTCGACCGTAAGAACAGTCAACTCGAAACAACAGTCACCGACAGCGAGATTGACAGCTACATCGCTCTATACGGCACAGTTGTCACCTTTACCAGGCTGGATGCCATCCCCGCATCGCAGACAGAGGCAAGCGCGGCCAAGGGCTTGACCAACACCGTCCTTTTCAGCGATCTGGCCACACCGGTCAGAATGCTGCTGTCCGCTCTTTCGCCCGGTCAGTATGGCGTCCGGTTCGATACCGGCACCGATAAATACGCCATCAGACTCGACAGCGTCCAACCGTCGCCGGACCCGGCATCTCATAAAGTCGACAGACAGCATACCTTCGAAATGCTGACGGAATACAAGAGGGAACAGCAGATGAATCAATGGCTGGCGGATTTGAAACAGAAGGCGACCATCACCATCCACAGTGACAAAGAGTGATTATGGCACAGCAATACAAGAGAAGGAATATTTTCATTAAAAAGGACTTTCAGGGCAAGCTTATCCTTGGCTATTTTCTTTTCGTTGCCGGAGGCTGTCTGTTCTTTATTTTTCTCCTTGGCCTTTTTTCCGCAGACTCCCTAACTATCTCATATACCAACAATGATCTGCAGCTTGGCCAGACGCCTAGCATGCTTTTAAAAAATGTCCTAACAGCTCACTGGATTTTTCTTGTTATCGGCAGTATATTTCTCGTAATCACCGCGATGTTCATCACGCACCGTATCGCCGGTCCTCTCTTTCGATTCGAGAAGGCGCTCGACAATATGCTGAAGAGAAGACTGGATGACACGATCTTTTTGCGCAGCAAGGATGAAGGGAAGGAACTGGCGAGCAAAATCAACAGCTTCAACAAAGACCTCTCGCTTTCGCTGAAGCATGTCCAGGCTCATTCCGAAGCGATTTCCGATCTCATCGAACAGGCCAGGACAAAGTCTCTCAACCTTTCTCCGGAGCAGCAGGACGATATCAATGGCCTCTACTGGAGCCTGGATGAAAAGAATAAAAAAATCAAGGCAATCTGCTCATCGTACACTCTGAACGATGTTTAAGATACTTGTCTGCACCGCAGTCTTCTGCATTCTTTTCTCGCCGTTGCGTCTTTGCGCCAAAGAGGCGAAGAGCAGGTACATCACCTTGATATACAGCAGCCAGAAACAGCTCGACACCTTTAACGATCGGGTTAGACTGGGAAGAAAGCTGGATCAGTTTGTAAGAAGAAAAAATATTGTTACCGTCGAGGATGAGGTTATCGCCAAACTGGACACGGTTTTTGAAAAAGCGGAAACCGTTCTCGACATGTTTCCGGACAACATCCATATCAAGATCGTCCTGCTCGATACCGGCCAGGATGTGTCTTCGACCTACAAACAAAGATACAACAAGGACGTCAACCATATCGCCTATTACTCACTGTCGGAAGACACCATCTATATCTCGGTCGACGATACCCGGCTTCAAGTGATAGCCCATGAAATGGGCCATGCGATTGTCGACCACTACTTCGATGTCCGGCCGCCATACAACATTCACGAGCTGATGGCCCAGTTTGTCGAAAAGCATATTACGGATTGAGAACGGTCTGCGTTAAACCGCAAGAGCCACGTAGGTTGGGCTGTTAAGCCCAACATCCCCAACATCCCAAATATCCCCCCAATAAAAACGTTGGGCTTCACAGCCCAACCTACAAAGCTTCCTTTGCAAGCCTTGCCCAACCGGTCGTCGGGAAACGGAGATAATAATGGTGCGTGGAACGCACCCACGAGCTGCTCAATAATCTTCCCGTGGCAACCGCGTAGGTTGGGCTGTGAAGCCCAACATCCCCAAAAACATTGGGCTTCACAGCCCAACCTACAAAGCCTTGCCCAACCGGTCGTCGGGAAACGGTGATAATAATGGTGCGTGGAACGCACCCACGAGCTGCTCAAAAATCTTCCCGTGGCAACCGCGTAGGTTGGGCTGTGAAGCCCAACATCCCCAAAAACATTGGGCTTCACAGCCCAACCTACAAAGCCTTGCCCAACCGGTCGTCGGGAAACGGTGATAATAATGGTGCGTGGAACGCACCCACGAGCTGCTCAAAAATCTTCCCGTGGCAACCGCGTAGGTTGGGCTGTGAAGCCCAACATCCCCAAAACGTTGGGCTTCACAGCCCAACCTGCAAAGCTTCCTTTGTTTGCCTGGGGACAGCTCTCAACTCTTGACCAATCAAACTCTCTCGACCTGCATGAGACCCCACGCCTTTCTTGACTTGACCGACAATGTGGAATATTATAGCTATAAGAAGCCACATTATAGAGGTATGATATGAGAACCATTCAAATGACTCTTGATGACAATCTTGTCAAAGCAGTAGACCGTGTTGCAAAGGAACTCAACACAAATCGTTCTGCATTCACAAGAAAGGCACTCCAGGACGCGCTTGTTCGTTATAAACAAGAACAGTTAGAGAGCAGGCACCGTCGAGGGTACGAACAAAATCCAGTTGCCGGTGATGAGTTTTCGGTATGGGAATCGGAGCAGAACTGGGGTGACAAATGAAGCATGGAGAAATACGTTGGTATAAATTTTTATCATCAAATAAAAATCGACCGGTTCTCATCCTGACACGTGATTCCGTGTTGGAGTATCTGGGGGAGGTTACCATCGCACCCGTCACAACTACCATTCGTGATATACCTTCCGAAGTGTTTCTCTCAACGACTGACGGTATGCCACAGGATTGTGTTGTCAATTGTGACCATTTGCAGACTGTTTCGAAGGGGAAACTCGGATCTTTGATCACATCCTTGCCTCGCACAAAAATATTAGAGGTCGGGCAGGCAATCCGCTTTGCACTCGATATCTGACGAACGCTTAGCCCAACCTACAAATCTTCCCGTGGCAGCGTAGGTTGGGCTGTAAAGCCCAACATCCCCAACATCCCCCCAATAAAAACGTTGAACATCACAACCCAACAACCCATTAACCCTTCTTTAAAATCATTTTTCACAATATTTACCCATCCGTAACCGATTTTCATAGAAATTCATCAGTTTTCATGCGATTATAGATGACACCACTCATAAAAACCTCACACTTTCCGGAATGACGGATGAGGCTTTTTTTTCGACACCATCACGGTAAATAATGATAATTCACGAAAATGACATTTTATAATCAGAATTCACACCATGTAACTCGTTTTCATGGCTTTCCGGCATTAGAGGAGGGAGCGCATTTAGCGGGATATTCTGCCTTGCTTGAAGCACACAATCTGAAAGTACCTGTTCCAGATTATCTCTGTGCAATAGGTACGAAACACAAAAAATACGACCATGCACGTTGGCATATTTTTACACCACGCCATAAACCGGCAAACACGCTTTATGGGCACTTGACCTTTGCGTTGAAGTATGAAGGCATTGATCTTGCTCTTTTCAATGCGCTGTTCCGGAAGATCGAAGCTAAAGAAATTCAGGAGATCATCCTTTCGGAACCGACAGGAAATTACAGCCGCAGACTGTGGTTTTTATGGGAATGGCTCCGCGAGGAACAACTTGATATCAAAAATGCAACAAAAGGAAATTTTGTTCCTCTCATCAATAATACCTTACAATATGAAGGGAAGTCATTCCTTTCTCGACGACATCGGGTCCGTAACAATCTACCGGGGACACGAAATTTTTGTCCTCTAATCCGAAAAACAGAAAAGCTTGAGCAATATAGAGGCAAGAAGCTCTCAGAAACAGCGGTAAAACATATTGGTCAGACCCATTCCGACCTTCTCGGTCGAGCAGCCGCCTTTCTGTTACTTAAGGACTCAAAAGCGTCTTACACTATCGAAGGGGAAAGCCCACCATACAGCCGAATTGAACGATGGGGAAGAATCATTGGTGAGGCCGGACAACGTAAGCTAAGCATTCAGGAGTTGGAACATCTGCAACAACTTGTTATTGCGGACAGTCGCTTCATTAAACCTGGGCTTCGCCTGGGAGGCGGCTTCGTCGGACAGCATGATCGAGCTACCGGCATGCCGATGCCCGATCATATTTCTGCTCGTCCCCAAGATTTACATACCCTGCTGTCAGGCCTCATCGAAACCTATACCCTTCTTTGTGAGGATGATTTTGATGCCGTTTTATTAGCAGCAATCCTTGCCTTCGGCTTTGTGTTTATCCATCCATTTGAAGATGGTAACGGTCGAATTCACCGTTATTTATTCCATCATGTTCTTGCCGAAAAAGGTTTTGTGCCAAAAGGATTAATATTCCCTGTATCCGCTGTCATCTTGGAACGTATTGACGAATACCGTAAAATCCTGGAGCATTTCTCAAAGCCACGGCTTGAATTAATCGAATGGCGACCGACCGAACAAAACAATATCGAGGTGTTAAACGATACGATAGATCTCTACCGCTATTTCGATGCAACAAAACAGGCTGAATTTTTCTTTGAATGTGTTGCAGAAACGGTAAACAAAACTCTTCCTGAGGAGGTCGAGTATCTGAAGAAATATGATCTTCTCAATGAGTTCATCAAAAACTATATTGACATGCCTGACCGGCTGGTCGACTTGCTCATTCGTTTTCTTATTCAAAACAACGGCAAGCTGTCACAACGGGCACAAAAAAGAGAGTTCGAAAAACTGACTGCTCAAGAGATCCTGGCGATTGAACAAAAATACACAGATATTTTTTTGTAGGTTGGGCTGTGAAGCCCAACATCCCAAATATCACCAACAACCCAAATGCGGAAACCGCAAAAGATTATGCCGCCCGAGAAAGAGGGTGTACTTCTTTATCCAACCGGTCGTCCAGATTTTCCAATGCTACTTCCATATCGTAGTGTGTTTGAAGGTTGAGCCAGAACTGCGCCTCCATACTGAAGAATCGCCCGAGTCTCAGAGCAGTATCAGCAGTGATCGCCCTTCGACAATGTACAATTTCATTTATACGTCGAGCTGTTACACCAATATCTTTGGCAAGCCGATATTGACTGACCTGTAATGGCTCAAGAAATTCCGCCAAAAGAATTTCTCCGGGATGAATAGGAGGAAAATCACGCTTTGACATAATGACCTCTTAATGGTAATCGGCAATTTCAACATCATAGGCATCATTGCCCTTCCATACGAAACAGATTCGCCACTGTTTGTTTATGTGTATGCTGTGTTGACCTTCTCTGTCGCCGCGAAGAACCTCTAAATGATTTGATGGTGGAACACGTAGAGTATCAAGGATACTTGCGGCATTGAGAATTTTCAGCTTCATAACCGCTGTTCTCTGTATTGATTGTGGCAACTTCGTTGAAAAACGACCGTGAAAAAGTTTCTCGGTCTCTTTACACTTAAAGGCCTTGATCATAAGAAATATAATATCTCATAAGGATAATATCGTCAAGCGCTACTAACTCCCTTTGCAAGCCTTGTCCAACCGGTCGTCGGGAAACGGTGATAATAATGGGCGTGGAATGCACCCTACGAGTTGAACAATTTTGCCTAAATTTCCGGTAGCCGCGTAGGTTGGGCTGTGAAGCCCAACACCCCAAAACGTTGGGCTTTACAGCCCAACCTACAGCGCACCCAGTTTCTCGATTTTCTTCTGCACAGCCACATTCCCCGGTTCAAGCAGAAGCGCCTGCCGGTATTCCTCTTGAGCCCGGTAGGTTATGCCCTCTTTGTTATAATAATCGCCAAGCCAGACATGAAACTGTGCATTGCCCGGGATCTTTTCGATTCCAAGTCGCAGGACTCTCAGGGCTTTCTCCTCCTCCTGCTGTTTTCGATACACATGATAGAGCTGCGAAAACCATCCCGCCTCGATTTTGCTTTCCAGGTCGAGAAAATCAAGAGCATGTTCGCGGAAAAAAGCGGCATCTTCAAGGTTGTCGATTTTCTCTAAAAATGCCCCCGACTGCAGCCAAATCCCAACCGACTTCGGTAAAACCGCCGCCAGTTCTTCCCTGGTAAAGGAAAATCCCTGCAGCAGGGGTAACGCGACATGAATCAGCTTCGGGTTCTGTTCGAGCCCTCCGCGCAAAGCCTCGACCGCCTTGGCCCGTTGATCGGTCTTCAGCAGCCATTCGACTCTAGCCAGCAGAAGATCGTCTTTCTGCAGAGACCGCCCAACGCCTTTTTCAATCAGCAGTTCCGCCCGCTGATGCTGATCATCCGGCAGCATCATGCCGATCTGCTGCAGAAATGCCCCGTCCAGTGGATCCCTTCGTCCCGCCTCGAGATAGTACTCGAGGGCCTTCTCGGGTTGCTGCATATACCTCTGCACATCTCCCTGCAAAGCCGGGTAGAATCCTTCGAACGGATCCAGCCGGGAAGCCTGCTCGAGAGTACTCGATACTTCCGCCAGTTTGTGTTCAGACAGCTGCCGGCTGAGATAGACACTCCGGACATCATCATATTTCCATACGGCAAGCATTGCGCCGCCCTGGACAAGGATCACCGCACATAAGAAGACTCCACCGGCAAAGAGAAAGACTTCCCTCGACAGCCACGTGCTGCGCTTCAGCAGGGTCGCATCCATCTGATAATAAAACCTGGTGTTACCGGCCGACACCAGCAGCCCGCACAGAAAGAAAAAATAGAGCCCGTCGGCGCCATTGTGCATATTGAAATCACTGACACTGTGGATAAGCATGGCGATTATCCCGGCCAAAGCGCCTATGCTTATCAGTCTCGCATAGCGATCCCGCCTCTGACCGATCATCTTCCATCCTGCCCGAATAACCGCCCAGACAAACCAGGCGGCAAGAGCAAAGCCGATTATCCCGCCATCGGTGAGCAACTCGAGATAATCGTTATGGGCATGGTCGAAGACCGCGCTGCCGGGAAACGTCCTGTAGAGAGGGAAAATCGCGATGAAGGTGCCGAAGCCGCTGCCGGTCAGCCAGAAATCCTTGATCACCTGCAATGAATCGAGCCAGACGGGAAACCTGCCGATGTCCACTGCCCCGGATCGTGTGATGTCTTCAAAGCGCTTGAGTATCGGATCCCAGCCGAACCAGGTAACCGAAAGAATCAGGCAGCCGAACACGCCGATAAAAAGCAGATTTGAATATCGCGTGCTCTTCCACGCCAGAACTGAAAAAAAGAAGAGCAGAGATACCGTTACGGCGATGATCCCGCCCCTGCTGAGACTGATAAAGGCGGATGTAACCATGATGAGCAGGCCGAAGCCCAGCACAATATAAAGATTGCCGCCGGCCAGCGAAAAAAAAGAGACGATCCGCTGCCGCAGGGATTCATCTGAACTCAGAACAGGCCGGTAATATAAAGCAAGAGCAAGAACCAAGGGAGCCAGCATCCCGATATAGCCGCAATACTGGGAGCGATAGACCCAAGGACCCATAGGCTTGGCGTTGGCCGGAAACGAACGGATCCAGTAGAGCAAGTCGGGCGAGGAATATTTCTGCAGAATGGCCAGAACAGCAATACCTATAGCCAGCCACGAACAGATCAGCACAGTCTGCTTTAACCGCTCTCCATTGCTGAGCAACTGGATAGTCAAAATGTAAAAGAAGCCATAACCCGCGATCCGGATACATTCCAGGATGGTCGCTTTCTGATAGACAGACAGCGGCAGCCAGGGATTTCCTGCCGACATCTCATAGACCGGCTGATAGGCCTGGTAGGAGGAGGGAGAAAGAATCTTGACCAGAAAAACCGGCAGTGGCACTATCTGCAGCGCCATGAATCCGATCAGCAGGACAAGAGGAATCAGGCCGGGTATTTTATGGAGCCTCCCGGACGATGGCAGCAGGAAAAGGCAAAAGAAAAAAACCGTTAGTGCGATTAACAGTTGAACGGTCGCCATCGACCATTCTTCAACCGTCCCGAAGGCCAGAGGCGCAAAGATAAGCGTCGCAATAAAGAGGACGAAAGGAATCTTTTTCATTACTCAGCCGCGGCAGAACTGCCGGCCGGACGATTACGCCTCACTGTCTTTGGCATAATACGTGGTATACCCATAGTAAGACGAACCCGAAGCATTGCGTTTACTTTGCCCGTTCAGAACACACCCCAGGAGATGGCACTGGACATCTTTCAATTTCTTCAAGCCACCCTGAAGCATGTCGTAGGTTGTTACTCCTGCCCTGACCACAACTAAAGTACCATCGACAATTCGGGTCAAGGCCAGACTATCGGCAACACTCTGAACAGGTGGCGAATCTAGCAAAACAAAGTCAAAATTTTCGGCCATTTTTGCCACAAGGGATTGCAACTTACGGGAGCTCACCAACTCTGAGGGATTGGGCGGAATCGGACCAGAGGAAATGACATGGATCTCCTCACCGGGAATCTTATGGATAATATTCTCCTGCAGGTTACCGGTCAGAAAGTTGCTCAATCCTTTATCGTTCTGCATGGCGAAAACGGAATGAACGCGTGGTCTGCGCAAATCGCAGTCGATGATCAACACCTTTTTCCCGCCCTGGCTGAGCACCCGGGCGATATTGATGGTCGTCGTGGTCTTGCCTTCCTGGGCGTTCATACTCGTTATCAAAATCGTTTTCGGCGGACGCTCGGCCGCCGAAAGTAATAGCCCGCTTCGGATCAAGCGATAGCTTTCTGCAAGCGGCGAGAGCGGTTTCCGGACGATATGCGACTCAATGTTCGAACCTTTTTCCTTCAGCTGCTCGACAGAGCCAAGAACCGTCAAACCGTACCGCGTCTCCAGATCTTTTTCCGATTTGACGGTATTGTCCAGATACTCGATTAAAAATGCGCAGCCAATCCCGCCCATAAGACCGAGAATAAGGCCCAGCGCCAGACTCCGTTTTTTATTCGGGTGCGAAGGCGCTCCCGGCAAAAATGCATTCTTTAGAATCCAGACATTGACGCTCTGCGATTGTTCCGTGACACCTTCTTTCTTTATACTGGATGTCAGTGCCTCGTAGACAACGCGGTTGGCATCGACATCCCTCTTCATTATCGAAAATTGAATGAATCTTTCATTCAGATTCAGCAGCTCGCTTTTGGTCGTATCAAGAAGTTCCTGAAGGTTGCTTTCATTGGATTTCGCCAGTTCAAAGGAGTTTTTTGTCGTGGCGACAACCCTGTTGATCTCCGCCTGCTGTTGTGTAAGCAGCTGCCCCAGCTCATCGTTGGCCTTGATCATGAGCGGATGTTTTGCTCCAAACTTTTTCGACAGTTCGGTAATGTTCTGGCGGGCCTTGAAAATGGTTTCCCGCAAGCTTTTCAGCACCGCGTTTTCGGCAAAAACAGGGATATTTTCCAGTTGAAAGACATTGTTACCAGCCAGGTCGATCTGCCTTGATATATCTTCCAAGGCCTTTCTGTCGGCCTGCGCTTTCGATAACTGGGAACTGAATTCAGTCAGCCGTTGCGGCGAGATTGCCAGCCTGTTTTCGACGGTCACCAGATCGTTGTCCCGCATATACTGCTGCATGGCTTTTTCCGACGCTTCGAGCTTTTTTCTCTCCTCGTCTGCCTTGGCGGTCATCCATTGCAGGGCATATCTGCTGGTAGTGAGTTTCATATCGAGAAGCTCGTCGATATATGCCTGGGAAACTGCGTCTGCAACCAGTTTAGCAATAGCCGGCGATTTGTGGGTATAAGTAATCGAGACAATTTTGGAGTTATTGACAGGTTGCACAGCCAGGCCGCCCTGGATCATCATGGCAATGATATCCTCATCCGTTAAAGGCTCGCCCCGCAATCCTGCTTCTATACTTCCTCCATCCCCCTCACCCTTTTCGGTATTATCTTCGCGGACTAGAAGCTTTCGGATGAAACCGGATATTTCCGATTTGATCGACGCTAAAAACGATGATGAAGATGTATTATCCTCGAAAAAATATGTCCTGTACGTTGTAGCCAGTTTCTGGCTCTCTACCACCCGTCTCGCCACCTTCGCGCTTTTTATGATCGCCGACTGTGTTTCCAGAAAATCAGGATCATAGGAATAGTATTGCGATTCGAGTCCCGATGAGCCTCGATTACGTTCTATAAGAACCTCTGCAGCAGATGTATAAACGGGAATTTTTTTAAAGGTGGAAATAGCCGTGAAGAGAAAAACAACCGCAAGAATAGTGAGAACAATGAATTTTCTTTTCCAGACTATCAAGAAATAATCACGGAGGTTAACCTCCTGTTCTACATCGTCATCGCGAAACCGATCCTGCACTTGATAATTCTGCATTCTTTAAGTCGGATAATTGAAGAAATGAGTGGGGAGAGAGAACTAAAAAAAACTTTCAGGCACAACAATGACATCGTTGTGCCTTACAGGAGTATCGAGGCTGACATCTTTAATGATATTTTTCTTGTCGCCGTCCATCCTGACAATATCGATGCCGGACTTCGACGCCTTGCCGGTAAAGCCTTTGGCCAGGGCAACCAGTTTGAGCACCGTTGCCCCTTCGCCGCATGGATACGTTCCTGGCGTGCCAACCTCACCCGTCACATAGCACATGCCGGCACGAGTAATATAGACGGTATCCTCATCGTTGATCTGCATGTTTTGCGTGAGATCGCCACCCCTGACGAGAGAAATCAGATTGATGACGATTACGTTCTCCTGGCCGGTGCCTTTTCTCTTGATTGTCGCGGTATCGCCGGCATCCTTGTCAAACCCTCCGGCCTTGGAGATCAACTCGAGAAATGTGGTCGGACCGCTCAATTCAATAAGCCCCGGCTTATTGACATTGCCGAGTACGACCACCTTTTTACTGCGGAACTCATCGACAAAGACATTCACCTGAGGATTGACTATATAGCCGTCCGCCAGAAGACCGGTGATTTTTTCGGTGATCGCCGAGATCGACAACTTATTGACGTTCACCTGCCCAAGAAGCGGCATGACGATAGCGCCATCGCTTGAGACCCGGACTTTGGTCTTCAAGTCGTCGTTGTCATAGACCGTGATACTCAGGACGTCCCCGGGACCAACCAGATAATCCTGTGCCAAAGCAATATAGCCCCCCGAGAACACCAGCAGGGCCGCACAAAGAGCAATCAGATTTTTACAACCCGCCAACAGCCGACAAGATAAAGATTTACCACGCAAAAGAATCACCCAAAACAAATACCTGATTTTCGATCACTACTACTTATACCACAAGGGCATAAGTTTCGTACGAGCAGACAAGCTGCTCAACTCAGCTTTATAACGCAAATTTAAGATTCGCAAAAACCGTATTCGTCTGATAATCGAACAGGTCATCGGTGGAATCACGATTTTCAAATTGATACGATATTTCCCCCATCAACCATTCACGGAAAAGATACTGTGCAGCCGGTTGCACGGAAAAGTAGGTATCATCCCTGTCCTCTTCAACCAGTTGCGTATACTCGGCATCTTCATAGTTGAAGGCAAGCAGCCCGTGAACTTTTTCGGTAAACTTCTGTTTATAACCGAGTGTCGCCCCCAGTACAGTCCTGTCGGAAGCAAGAACACTATCAGTCTCCTCGTTTACGCGATAAAGATCAAGAGCCAAACTGGTTTTTTCGGTGAATTTATAGGAAGCCTGTACATCGATGGTCAAGCCGTCGTAATCGCTCCGACGATCGAAGCCACTCTCATTGTTGTCGAACTCTTTATTCTGCCAGCCGGCCTTGGCCAGCAGGGATACTTTTTCGGTGGTATCCCACTTGATGCCGCCATAGATGAAAGTCTGGCTGTTATCATTTTCTGTGGCGGAATCATACTGCACGTCGACGATTTTTCCTTCGAGGAAAAAAGCCGTCTTCACACTGTAGTTAAAGTACCCATACAAATCGAAGACGTTATCGGCGCGGTCTTGAAAAGAGTTGAAATCTTCGTCATAATCAAGCCAGAAATTCGAGTATTCGAACTTGACACGTAATTTCTCGGTGATGTTCCAATCGGCGGTCGCCAGGGCGATATTGGAGTCGAATTCGTCTTCCGTCACCCCGATTACAGACTCCACATCATATTTTTCCTGATCGCGGGTATATCTGTCGACTATCTGCAATGACAGCCCTCCGCGCATATTGTAGCGGAACAGACCCTCCACCAGGCCATTAATGGTATTGAGGTCGTCATCCTCCGAATAGAACACAAAATCCAGTCCACCCAGGGCATATGCCTGGTATCGGTCCGTCCCTTCATAATCCTTTAACTGCAACGCCATACCGCCGGGAGACGTATTATTCGGGGCCATGATAACGGGAATATCTTTTTTCCGTGGCAGGGAAAGCCATATGGCCGGAGAAAGAGTCGTTATAAAAGTGGAGGTCTCATCCGTATCGACATTATAGAGATTGTCGGTATACTCTCCCTGGACATTCAAATTCGCGTGAAAGTAACCGCCTTGGCCGCCAAATAAACTCCCCTCGTCGGTCATCTCTGCGTCTTCCGGCAACAGGGAGACCTGACCGTCGGCACTCCGACCCATCGGCACATCTCCTGCCGCAGCAGCTTCGGTCGGTGGCTGAGTATTGCTCGCTCCAACTATTATCAGCTTATCGATCTGGATCGCCTGAACGTTGCCGACCATACTCAAGCTGCACAAAAGAACAATTCCTGTCCATATTTGAGATTTCATATCTCCCCTCTGGTTCACTAGTAACAATTGGAAAATCTATGATCGGGATAACAGCATAAAAAACAAGGTCAATCTGATGATCTTGCCAGACTGACCTTGTTAGTCATGCGATTCGATCTTGCTGAGCTGCTCAAACAACAATAGTCCCAGCAGACTTATGGTCTCGAAGGACTGGCATGCTGCCAGCCGGTTCTAGTTCGAACACGCCTGGGCGTTGTGAAACTTGGGCCCTGGGCACCGGCCGGTGTATATGCCTGAGCGTCTGCAACTTGATCGCCGCACTCGGCTACGCTCTTCTTGAAACCAGCCGTAACAATCACCTCTGAGATATCCCATTTTTCAGCCGCTTCCGTGACATCCTGGCCTTTAGCCCCGGCACAATAGAGCGCTTTAATCAGGTTCTGCGGGTTAAGCCCCTCCAGATCCAGGCCATTCTCAACTATAAGATCCGGGCTTTGGCCATCTTTCAAGGCGTTTTCGACAGCCTTATCAATCCCTTCCGCAACATATGTGTCACGGAAATCCACCAGCCATTCAGCGCAGGCAATCGAAACGCTGAACAATACAAACAAACATGCAGCCGCAATTCTTTTCATCAAGTCCTCCTGAAGTAGAAACCATCTCGACACAAAATCAGATAATTTCGTTGAACGATTTCGTAATTGAATAACCCAATGGGATTATTTTTGCAACGTATAAACAATATGGAAGTGTTAAAAAACCACCTTAAAGCAATTAATTACTTGAAATGCCCGCCCCTCTGGCCAAACCTGATTCTTCTTTTCCGGACAACCGGAAAAAGATGCCACTCAATTACGCAAATGTAATCACCGGACGCTTTCCATCAATTGCTCTGAACGGAAGGGGCGATTATAAAATCGTCTCCACCTTTTTTTTCGATTTGTGTCAAAAAGTTGAGCACCAGCTGTTTCTGGTCCCCATGAAACTCAAGAAATCTAAAACCATGAAAATGCCTTTTCCCTTCTTCGGTGACCCACAAGTGCTCCGCCGACAGCTCAAGAGTATGTAATTGATTGTCCAATGGAAAGGTAATTTCGGCCACGACTCTATCCAGCAGATTATCCAAGTCAGGCAGACACGCCATAAAGCCATCACTGGAGAGATTCAAAACAGTGCCGCGAAAGTTGAGTCGCCGCTCATTCTCCCGACAGACAAGCAACAATTGGACATCGTATCGAGGCGACTTTCGAAATATCGAAAAGAGATTCAGCTTCCCACCGAGGATTCGACGAACCCAGAACATACATCCTGATCTTTCGACATTTTTCCTTTTATACTTCAGACTGAACTTCATCGTGTAGACGATACAGAACGAAGCTCCGACATAAATACTAAAATACAACAGAAATGCGCCAAACAAGTAGACATCCGGGATTTGATAAATCGGGCCGAGCAGACTGACACCACTGAGTAATATGGTTATCCCGACAATCACCTTCACCGCCGACACTCTGCCTATCCCATAACGCATCAATATGTGATGCAGGTGATACCGATCGGGCTTGAAAGGACTTTTGCCCCGGAGAATCCTTTTTCCCATGACGGTGAGGGTATCGGTTATCGGCACAGCGAGGATCAGAAGCGGACAGACCGGACTGACGTGGGCATTGCTGCCCTGGGTCAATGCCAGCGCCATGAAAGCCAGCGAAAATCCAAGACACAAGCTTCCTGCATCGCCCATGAACATGGCGGACGGATACCAGTTGAATCGCAGAAAGCCGAGCACAGCACCGGCCAGGGCAAGGTTAAGGAGCATGAGCGCCTCCTGGCCGGCCAACGAGGCGTGGATGGCAAACGTTAAAAAGGCAACGAAGGAAATACTGCCGGCCAGTCCGTCGAGACCGTCCATCAGATTAACAGCGTTGATCACACCGACTACGCAAAAAATGGTAATTACCCAGATAAACCAGGAAATGTCGGGCAAAGATATGTCGCCAATCCCCAGAAGATCGCCGAATGTTACCAGATACACCTTGCTGAAATATATCAAAAGAAGAGAAGCAACAATCTGCGCTAGAAATTTCTGCTTATGCCCCAGTTCCTTAAAATCGTCAAAAAAACCAATAAGCAGCAAAACGGAAAGACCGAGAAAATATCCTCGCATCCCGGAAATAGGGATCAAGATGAGCGAGCTGAAGGTGGCCGCGATAATCATCCCGATCCCACCCACCAACGGCCTCGGAATCTTATGAACCTTTCTCTTCTCGGCAGGTTTATCGGTCAGGCCGATGGCCATGGCGATACGGGCCAATTTCGGGAGCACAAACATCGAGCCAAAAAGTGCCACCAGAAAAACAAAGATAATTCTTAAATCAGGATTAAGCACTCTTCACCACCGCTGTAAGATTCGGAAAAGCTGCAAGGCATTTTTCGGTCCTACTCAATAATAAATATGTAAGTAAATCGCTTCGCTGTAACGGGAATGAATGAGAATGCCGATTTCAAGCTTTTCAACAATTCATCATCCGTGGTGATTACACATCATCATCCTTTATAGTTATAAATGATTATACACTATCTTCTGAGTTGAACAAATTTAATGTATAACCGCCTGAGATGCTATGGGTATATCTACCCATTTTTGGTATTATTTTTTCCGAAAGACCTCAGGCAACCTCCCCTTCGATTTCAAGGGTCTCTATTCCGTGCAGATATGCCAGGGCCATAAAAAGCTGCTCAACCTCAACGGGCCAACTCAAACATCTGTTCGGCCTTGGCGTAAAAATCAATATTGATTGTGTTGCCGTACCTCTTCCGCAACCAATTCCACCCCGGTGCAAACCCTCACTTCTTCTTGTCATTTGGTTTGAGAAAAGGTTAAATAGAAAAATATTACCGCATACAATCATATATTCTTTTTGTGGGAGCAACGATTATGACGGCTGAAAAAAACTGTGTCCTGGACGGGCAGGATATCAACAAAGTATTCTACTATCGCACACCGGAAAGCATTTCCACCGAGATAGGAGGTGAAACCGTAATCTTGAATATGAAAACCGGAAAATACTGCGGACTGAACGAAGTTGGCACGGTGGTCTGGGAAGAGCTGGAAAAACAAAAAAAGTTTGATGACCTGAAATCACGAATACTGCAAGAATTTAATGTGTCAGAAGAAGATTGCACTGCGCACTTAATAACATTTCTCAATGATATGGCGGCAAACTCATTAATCGAGGTCAAGGTTGAAGCGGATCGTTAAATATGTACGCCTCTCCCGCAAGGAAAAAAAGCTCTTCGGTCGAGCAATCCTTCTCCTTATATCATGGCGTATCCGGCTGGCATATCAGAGCTTCGAGAGAGCCGCACGCCATAACAGCCAGGCTTCAGCGCAGTTCTTTGCAAGCCGGCCACAATCTTCACCCTCCCAAAGAATAGCCGCCCTCTTAGATGCAGCCGCCAGAATTATCCCTTTCAGCACTTGCCTTTCAAAAGCATTAGCCGGCAACGTGCTTTTCTCTTCGCATGGATACAAAACCAAACTGCATATCGGGGTCAGCAAAGAAAACGATGGCAGCCTCAAAGCACATGCCTGGCTGACCCTCGACGATAAGATCATTACCGGTTTTGTTGAAGATATTTGCTGCTACAAAGAGATGCCATTATCACAAAACGGTTGCGGCCAATAGAATCTCATTCCATGCCAAGCAACGCCCAATACCCCGCAAAAACAAATTTGACGTTACAGTTTGTGCTCAATTTTGCCAGACTCAGCAAGGAATCCAACCAAGAATTCTTTTCTGTAGAAGAGAGCATCAAGGTCCTGGATTCAATATTTACGTCAACCGGATCTCGAACCACTCTGCCGGGTGGAATCTACCCACTCCTTTACCGCAACACAATACAGGCCAACCTGAAAGACAGAATTTCACCGATAACATTATCTCACTTAAAGAACGCCACCTATCGCTCTATAGCAGATGATATAGTACAAAAAAAATGGCTAAAGAAAATTGTCGATATTCTACAGAACAACGCCATTTCTGCCATAATTCTCAAAGGTTCAGCCTTTGCCGACACTCTTTATCCCCAGGATGCGCCACGATTAGGCGTAGATATCGATTTTCTAGTAAAAGAAAATGAATTTGAACGTGTCTGCAACCTTTTGAATAATATCATTGACCCCGTCATCTTGGACGATACCAGGATGGCGACATATTCAACTCTTTTCGAACGGGTATTTTCTGCCAAGGGAAATGGTGGTCCTATAGTCGAAGTGCACAGAGCGCTGACCAACCCTCATCTTTTCACGATCGCAGAAGAAGATTTGTGGAAGGGAAGCACACAACATCCAGCCTTTCAATCTGATTATATCCGAATTTTATCTCCGGAAGACACCTTACTTCACTTGGCTGTGCATGCTTTTAGAGATCTGGATTTTTGTACCCATAATCTTCTTGATGCCCATGAGGTCTGGTGTCAGTGGAAGCCTGACTCAGCCACTCTTTTTTTGCATGCAAAACGGTGGAATGCTCGTAAAGTCTTGTATTATTTGCTTGTTAATTGCAAAACGATAATGCAGACACCAGTTCCGGAAACATTGCTGGCTAAACTTAAACCTGGCTCGTTTACAGATTCTATAAATAGAAAGGTATTGCAGTCGGCTCTTTCCGCGACACCAACAAACAACTCAACAGCATTCCGAGTATGGCAACTGATCAGCCAAATCACATTTGTCGACAGATTCTGGTATGGTCTTCAACACCAGATAGTATACGGGGTAACACGACTAATGGACTTTATACTGTCATTGAGAAAGAGATAACACTATTTGCCAAAGCGTTGCTTCAACACCAGATACAAAAACAGAGGGCTTGAGACAAAATTGCGCTTAAACAACCGACGAGGCTCCTGCAATAGTCGAGGCAGCCACTCCAGTCCCATCTTTTGAAAAACAGGATGAGAACGCTTTACATTACCAACATAAAAGTCAAAAACTGCACCAATGGCTCCGATAAATTTTACATTCAGCCGGGCGCGGTTTTGGTATATCCATTTTTCCTGTTTGGGTGCTGTCATCCCAACCCAAAGAACATCAGGAGAGGCACTATTTATAGCCTCAACCATTAAATCGTTATCTTGCTCTGAAAACTCTTCTTTATATGGTGGAGAGTATGAGCCGGCAAAAATAATATTTGGGTAATCTATTGCTAGCTTTTTTTGTATCTTATCTAGCGTTAGCTTTGTAGAACCCAGGAAATAATAGCTCTTCGCTCCTGCTGTGTTTAGCTTCTCACTTAATCCCCAAAAAATATCACTTCCCGTAACACGTTCATACACACGACCACCTAAAATGCGAGAAGCAATAACTATCCCTACTCCATCTGGCGTAGTGAGATTACTCGCCAGTAGCGCTTTTCTAAATTTTTTATCCTTTCTAGCTTGTACCAAGGAGTGAGGATTGGCACACATAAACATACGCGATTGACCTTCCGATTCTAGCCAGTTTTTTATCATTTCAACTGACTGATATTTATCAGATATGTTTACATCAATCCCTATTATTGTTTCCTTGGAATTACACATTTATTCAATTCTTAACTAGCCACTTATCACGGACAATTTCTTCTTGTTCTGGATAAAAATGTTGAAAATACCTTGATGAAACCACCTTCTCCATTACCTCTAATTCTAATCTGATTTCAGACTTAATTCGATTATAACTATTTGCGTAATATTTATTTTCACCAATATTTACATTTTTAATATTGACAGATTTATCTATATTTAAGAATTCTTGAATTGCAGAAGAAAAACAATGATTAAGATTTTCCATTCTAATTAGCAAATGGTGACACCGATTATTATTTATAATTTGGTACCCTTTATTGCAATCAAATATATTTTTATAAACATCAATACCAAATGGATTTTTTATTTCATTGTCAAACCATTCCTCCAACTCAATAGTCGGATCATTTTTAAGTTGCAAACGCAATAGTTCTAGCGTTTTTTGCTCATCTATTTGTAAGTTGTACATTTCAATCTCATTCTTATAAAACTCTGTATTTTGAAAAAAAGAAGATATAAATCTAGAGATTGGTTCCCGAATTATTGTTATTACATATATTTTACCTTGATAATTAGCTAGTTTATTTCTAAGAATTTTTGATATAATTAAATGCAAGGGCCTTGATTTTCTATCTGAGTCAAGATGCTCACGGGAAGAACTTTCTATTCCCTCTTGAGATATCCTATGAATATGAAAAACTGGAGCATTTGTATAATATTTCAAAGCGCTATATACACTGGAGGACGCCACTTTTCCAGGTGTTAGTACAATAATAGGACAACTAGAAAACTTCCAACAGCTCGAATAAAGTCGGAAATAGAGTTCTACGAGTCCTCCAAAGTAGCGTGCGACAAAACGTCTGAATTTATATTTCAATACCATTTGTATAATTATCTTTTATTAATTTTTCATGCTCAATTATCTCCAACTCATTGAACCGTCTCCTTATTATTTTCGCTGGATTACCTCCAACTAGACAATAAGGTTCTACATTTTTTGTCACCACAGCCCCAGCTGCTATGACAGAACCTTTCCCTATCTCAACCCCTCCAAGGATAATCGCTCCATGGCCAATCCAAACATCCTCTTTAACAATTGTCTTTTTGATATTTCCTCTTGCACTATCCCAAATATAAAACCCAATCTGGTCTATTAAATGATCATTTTTCCCGACAAAAGAGACATTTTTCCCTATCAAAACATGGTCTTGAATCTCTAGATCATTCAATATTATTGCCCCCTTCCCAATTTGTACCCTATTGCCAAAATATAAATCTCTACTAGGAGTCCAAATAACGATATCAAAATTTAATCTTTGAAAGCCCTTTCTTTTTGTATAAGGAGCTTTACTAAAGATAATTAAGAAAGTTCTAATCCTACTTAATTTGATTCTAATTTTATGGATGTATGTACTTCTACCGGGTCTTATGTTTTTAGGCATCAAAATCTTGTCTTTCGTAGTATTTCAGTCCTGAGAGTATTTCTTCCACTAAAAGTTGTAAGCATCATTATGCGATAGAATATCCTATATTTATAGCTAAAGTAGTCTAAGAATTTTTTTTTAGCATTTCCGAATATTCGTACGTCATTTGTGTAATGAAAAGATCGCTTATTTTCATAATCAAATGCATGTTTATATGTATTTATGTAACCGCAATGTGTTCCATTATTATTGAACCCAACATTTTCAACTTTTGATAGTTTGGGAAATAGAGAAAATTTATTATTAAAGTAGTGCTGTAAAACCCATCGCACATACCAAGAATTATTTTTCTTATCCAAATATCGTCTAATCATCCTTGGCAAATCATTGCCGAGCTGTTTTTTCAATTGAACTTTTTCCAGTAGCGCCTGTTGAAGCATATGGTGATCATGGAATTTCTCAGGCTGCCACTCTTTACTCCAGGTCCCCCATCCCCAAGGAAATGGCCGTTTGGCCAAAAAAATGTCATCCTTTTGCCCTAAATAATTGACAATATCGGGAGAGTAGCCATTTATGGATTTGATTAAATTCTCATCTCGAAATATGTCCAAGGCTTTATTCATAAAATCCAAAAAATTTTGGGAAGTAATGTGATCATCCTCGAGAACGATAATTTTCCCGTATTCTTGAATCACTTCAGTGACACCAGAAATTATTGAGTGGGCTAAACCTCTATTCGCCAAAGATTCTTTAATTCTTATTTTTTTAAAATAATCAATGCTTCTTAGATATTTTCTAACTGCATCAACTTTTATTTTATCTTCTGGTGTTTTATGTCCGTCAGAGAATATTATCAACTCACTATCTTGCGCAAGATAGTTTCTACCCAGAGCTTCTATTGTTTGCTTGGTCTCGGAAGGCCTATTATATGTAAATAAGGCAATTGGTGCTAACTTTTCCATTATTGACCTGTAATTTTCTGGTAGATGCTAGGAGACAGCATCTTCAAATAAGCTTTTAAGGCAAAAATAATCCATTGCCCCCCCCAAAATCTTTTTCGAAATTTGATGTACTCTTTGATATTCAATCCTTTGGGTGAGTGGAATTGCTTCCATCTTTTAACAAACGACAGTTTGGGGTTACACCATGCTGGAATGCCAGGATTCCTGGGACACGTAGCAATATATTTGCGAGTCGTGTAACAATTATTCCCGTTTCTTATTACTCGCAAACCGTAATCATAATCTCCCATGCTGTGAGTGTAATCTGCAGATAAATTCCCAACTGCATGGAAGATAGCCTCCGGTATTAAGACTGCATTTCCGTTTATCAAACTGCAGGACTGAATTTTGCCATTAGGGACAACTGGACCAGTACTGTGACGCCCGCCATAAGAAAAATCCGTTGAACCTACGTCTAATCTACATGAACCTACAACTAACACAGGTTTTCCCTCAATTTTCAAGGCTTCTTGATAAGTTTCCAAGATTTCATTGAATGAATCATTGTCTAGAATTGTGTCGTCATTCAGCCAAAGAAAAAAATCATAGTCAAGTTTAGATGCTTCTTCCCAGGCCAAGCGCATTCCACCACACCAAAAAAGATTACCGTTGCCCTTAAGCACAATCACTTTTGGATATGCGCTTTTAACCTCCTCACCTGTTCCATCAGTACAACGATCATCTACAAGATATACCTTCAAAGTCACATCAGGGATAGATACTTGCTGATGTAGAGCGTGCAGGCAGGAAAGTGTTTTATTTTTCCTGTTATGACATGTCATTAAGACCGCAATTCTTATAGTCATCTAAATCAAAGTAATTTCTAAAGTATGTAAATCACAAAAAATACTTCAAGCTGGTATTGAAGCTCTAGATTGAGGAGTAATAATAAATCATTTGTCTGCTCGCAAATTGGCTGGCTTTGTATTTTCTTTCATAGTATATGCAATAAAAGCTAACGATAAAAATAAAGGATAGTTTAAAAAAGCTTCACCTTGCAAGAGTATCATTATAACAAAACAAAAAACCAATGCACGATACAAACTTCGATCATACCCCTGTCTAATTCTCGAAAAGACAAAAAATAACCATGTCGTAAATCCGATTAAACCAAATTTTGCCAAGAAATCAGAAAATCCATTCCCCATCCCGCTTAAACCTTCCATACTTGGAGTTAACGCAAAACGGGTTAAGCTATGCAATCCCCAACCAGTAAGTGGTCTTTCTTGAATATACTGCCAATCTAACATGATTGACCCGAACCGAGTAAGATGCCATCGGTGGTCTTTGTACTCAACCTTCTGAAATTGCGCTTCAATCTTACCTTGCAAAAAGGGTAAATTTCGATAGACAAAAAAGGACGTGAAAATAAGTAATGGTATTACAATCGATAATACTATCAGTGAATTGCGAAATTTCGCCCTTACGGACAATTTATTCCTGTTGAAATGCAATATCATAGCAAATGGATAAGCAATATATCCAGTCGTTGACAGAGTTGTAAACAATGTAATGGAAAGGATAAAGAGATAATATTTGTATTCCTTTTGAACGAGTTGCTTCTTAATTATGGAAAGAAAAACCAGCCCGATCACCAGGTAACCTGCAAATGCACCAGGTTCCCAAAACATTCCAGAATTACGATGACTGCTGTCCGTCAAATAAGTGTGGAGAAAAAAAGGAACTCTCTTGGGAGAATCTGACAAATAACTTCCAATCGGATGAAATATGGCTATTATATCATAGCCTACGAGAGTACCGACCTCTTGTAAGACATAGAAGAATAAACTTATTATGGCCAAAACAACCATTGTCCTAATATATACGTATAAAAATTTCTTTACCAATACAACGACAGCAAAGGCAGTAATCACACGTATAAAAAAACCAGCAATGGTGATAAATGGAAAAAAGTCGAACTCGACACATTGAACCACCATGACTGTAAGAAATATATAACTGAAAATAAGCAGTTTTGGATGAAGGAGCAGCTTATTTTGATATAATTTTGCTATTAAGTAGCCGGCAAAAGCGATCTGAAATAGTTCGTTAAAAGATACTATTGTGATCGCTAGATTACCGGAGAAACACAGGAGGCTATAAACAAGAAGATAATCTTGCCAATTAGTCTCAGGAAATTCCTTCATGGAAGAGTGTTTAATCGAAATTATTCCAAGATTCATTTTTTTATGCGACTCAACTAGCTTCCCTTAAAATATTTTCGTTTAGGGATTAACGCTTTCTAATATTTTTGAATTCAGGGAAAGAATTGCAAAAAGGGGTTCCAGAAATTTTATGCATAATTTGTTCGATTAGCACATTAAACACATTTGGACTCAATGCTCGAATAGTTGCGTTGAAATACCTGCCGGACCGTAAGCTCTTTTTGAAAAAGCTGTAATCCAAGTAGCGCTTATATGAGAAATTAAAATGACGATAAAATTCTTGGCCAAATATCTCTATTATTTGCGGCTCCCATATCTTTAACGACTCCTCAATACCACTCCTTCTAATCTCTTCATTCATGGTCATTCTTTCTCTGACTAAATCACTGCCGCTGATGGCTTGCCCTCCAAAAACAACTGCTACTCTCGGGTTCAGCTTAGATAGAGAAATCCAAAGGTCATGGTCCACGCCAGATCTGATTTTTTTATTATATCCCCCAACTTTACGAATAGTCTCCGTCTTATAAAGTTGTGAACCAACAGGAGGAGTAACTCCTAAACGGATAAGTTCTTTTAGACGAGGATAGTTATTAAGAAGATATTGATATTTTTTTTGGTAAAATGATGGTAAAACAACAGCCATATCTACTTCTGTAGATCCTGATCTAGCAGCTTCAAACAACCTTGCAGCTAATCCTTCAGGCCATTGATCATCGTCATCACAAAAAGAAAAGTATTTTCCTGAAGCAGCTTTAATTGCTGAATTTCTCGCAACAGCCAAGCCTTTGTTTACCTTGTGCTTGACGTATAAAATCTTCTCAAGTTCCAAAATTTCCACAAAATACTCAGGCATAAGATCGGTGCTGCAATCATCAACCAGAACAACCTCAATACCGTCAAACCTTTGAGTACATATCGACTTCAGTGCTCTAAAACACAACTCCCATCGATTAAATGTTGTTACGCAAACTGTAAGATTCATGAATCAATCCTGTTCAACCAATTTGCCGATATCCCTCCACATCGCATCTGCCTTTTCTTTTTGCCTTCTTCTGTTCGATTCTATAGTGCTCACTATTATTGAGCGAGAACTCTCATCAAACAGATCATTGAGCAATTTGTCTAAATGATCTTTCTTCACACCAGGGCTTACTAAATATTTTTCACAACCATATTCTCTAAGCAGGCAATCAAATTTATGTGTCCATCCCATCGCAATAACAGGAACACCTTGAGTTAACGCATTAATTAGTCCATGAAACCTGGAACTTATAGCTAGCTTACTGTTCCCTATTACCCATCTTATTTTCCTTACATCCTCCTCTTTATATATTAAAAGTTCTTCTCCCACTTTCTGCCTGATCTTTTCGCATAGTAGAGAATCATGTTTAACATCATGAGCAATAACTACAGATTCATAACCATAATCTTTCGAGAGAACTATAGAATTATAAAGAAATTCAAAATAATTACTCTGTGTATCTTTATCTCCATGTATGAGTAGTCTATGGTTTGGTATTATAGCCACATAATCATTTGGAAGATTGAGTCTCTCTGGTTTTATGGATTCAACATCGAAAGTAAAATCTGGGGCCTGAAAGATGTTAGGATGATTGGGGAAAATATCCTTTAAGTGGTTTGAAGACACACTATCTCTGGAAAACACTAGATCAGCCTTATTTATTAGTTTTTTGAAAGACATGACGACATCGATCTTACTGAATGGTCCTAACGTTTGTGGCATTATGATTTTTTTTGCATTTTTAAAAGTTTCATATTGCCTGATTGAGTCTTCAATTTTCTGTACTCCCCAGTTATCCCCATATCTATAACCTGAAGCATCTAAAAGTATGTCGACATTTCGACTCGGGACAATTCGAAATGGGTGTAGCACAAAAGCGGGCATAAAATTATTGAGAATAGATTTTACTAATCTTTTGAGAGTGGGAATAATTGTAGGAGGATGTGTTTGGGGTGAGCAATCAATTGAATAAAATAAATTTCTATCAATCGCAAAGGATAACGGAACTCTATTAAAGCCAACAATACATTTATTAGCAACTCCAAACTTATCAATTATGGATAAAAACATCATCATATCACCTTTGTTTGTCAAAGAACCAACTAATATTTTGATGTTTTTCTTTTTCTTACGGGAGGGAATGATACTTACGCTATGTAATTGATCATTAATTATTTTTCTAAGTACTTGCTTGTAGCGGTTAGCCAATTTCATCAGCCTTAATAAAGCTTGAAATGGGTTTTTTATAAATTCATACTTATATTTTCTAAGCAAGTACAGATTGGCTTTAAGGGATTTATGGGCAACCCTCAAATCGGACAACCGAGTCATTCTGTCATCACCATACTCGTGGACCGCAGTAGTAATTTCTTGCATGAAATGTACATCATACTTGTATTTTACTATAGACGTTCTGAAAAATTCGCTATCTATACCTCTAGGCATCTTTTCATCAAATCCACCGACCTCTTCCATAATGAATTTTTTCGCCATTACAGAAGAATTGTATATTATGCCATTTTGTGCCAGTATATGTTTAATTAAGTTTCTAGGGCGATTGACCCTTTTTTCAATTCTAGTTCCATCCTCGGCGACTATTACAACATTTGAGCATAAAAAAGCTACATTTTTATCAGTTTTTTCAAATAATTCCAACTGCTTTTTTAACTTATCCCTATCAATCCATTCGTCATCATCATCCATAAAAGCAACATACGACCCCTTTGAATTACGTAAGGCCGTATTCCTGGCATAAGCATTTCCTTTATTAGTTTCGTGTCGAAAATACCTGATCCTTGCGTCCCTCTTTTGGTATTCCTTTATAATTTCGGTTGTATTGTCATTAGAGCCATCATCAACTATTACAATCTCTATCTCTTGATAAGATTGTGAAATAATCGAATCGAGTGCTCTTGGCAAAAGATGGGCTCTTTTATATGTAGTAAGATTTACACTTACCAGAGGTTTAATTTTATTTTTCATTTATAATTTTTTTATTTAGAGAAACCATTACCAGATTCCAAGCTTTCTATTTTGGCAAAATCATCTGATTAAAGATTTTTTCGTGGAGACGAAACGATACTTAAACAAACCTAACAAGGAAATAACTGTAGAAGAGTAAGTACTAAAAAGCATATTCAAGTTAAATAAATTCTCTGGGTATTCCTTGGTTTTACGCAGAACCACAAATGATTTGGTTTCATCAACTATCTCTATCGCTGAACCGAAGATTATAAACCAATTAGCAACCGTCCTACGTGCACGTTCTCGATGATAATCGTCTAGACCAATAATTGATCCAACTGACAATCTGTTGAAAAAAGCATAAAGACCGGCCTCGCGACCACGCGGGCAAGAATTTTCAGGAGGACCATCAATAAGCATAAGATCAAATCTACAAGATTTACCTTGCAAAACTGACGGCGAGTAAGTCAGAAACAAACCTCTTTTAAAATATAGAAGTCGTAGTGGACTAAATAATACCACCGCATTGTGCAGACTGTTGGATAATAATAATTCTTCTGACTCCTGAGCATATATACTACTGGATTCCAGAGAAATAATTTTTGTATTAGGAAAATCCTTTGCAAGCTGACAAGTACTATTACCACTCCCCAGTTCAAGTATATTTTCTACTGACGATAAAGAACCAGAATTAGAGATAAAAGTCATGTAGTCTTCCTTTCCTATCCCCCATGGACCATCAAGGTCCCAATCATTTTTTTTAAACATTCCAGATCTCCATATCATAATCCCAGCACGATAACTAAATGCAGGATATATGCAGTTTGATGATTAGCTCTCTGAGTTTTTTTGTGGGAACTATAAAAATACAAACTTAACCACTGTCTTGGTCATTCACTGCATTCCAAAAAAGTTTGATTTCAAATTGGGCTTCAAAAGGGAATAGTAAATATCTAAAATCCCAAGCTTAAAAAATTTGTTGAGCACAAATAAAGTAGTCAGATATGAACATGCTCCTGTGACTAAGATTAATAATAGACGAATAAAACCCGGTCTAACATAGTAGCTTAGCGTGATTACCGATATCACCATAATTATTGCTGCTGCTATTAGCGGTAAAATCATAAAGGACCAATCAGCAAGATTAATATTTGTATACCTCACAGTTTGATAAATAAATTGCATCAATAATGCACTGTTCGCAGCAAGAACAGCAACACCGATCCATACCGGTGTTAGTAGCCAGAAAACAACCATATTTAAAAAGACGGCCAAAGCTATCAAACGGATTAGGTTATTATAGAAGCTCAATTTAGGTTTTCCTAGACCATTGAACAAACTACCTGTGGGAACACCAAGCCCTCTTGTTAAAGCTGCAAGAGCAAGTACCTGCATTACGGATATCATTTCAAACCATTCTTCCCCCAGAAACACAATTACAAAATCTTCAGAGACCATGTAAACACTTATAGATATAGGTACTATCAGCAAATATAACACACTTGTTGATTTTATGAATGCGCTCCTCACCCGTGCTGGATCATGGCTGATTTTGGCAAATGCCGGAAAAAAAACTTTCCCAAGTGATTTTGCAACTTCTATGACTGGAGTATTGGTTAATCCAAAAGCAAGAACATATATTCCCAGAGTCTTTGTATCAAGTAATCGCGCTGCGTAAAAAGTATCAAGCTCCATGGCAAAATAGGAAATAATACTTCCCAAAAAGATCCACTTACCAAATCGAAACAAACGCAAAAAATGAGAAAAATCAAATCGTATTCTAGGGATGTAAGGCATCAAACAATAGGATACTATCAAACGCACAATTTCAGCCGAAATGGTGCCTATTACAATTGCCCAAACATTTTTTAACAGAAAAGCTAAGGGAATAGAAACCAGAACTGGGGCCAGTGATGCCGACACTTCGTAAAAAAATTGCTTTCTGAAATTTAGTTCCTTTTGGAGATAGATTATTCTAATGCTGGTAAGGCCATGCAAAAAAGGAACTACGGCAAGTGCTCGAATTACCCCAACTGCCTCCATCGCATTAAAGAAGGCTGCAATCCACGGAGCCGAATAAAAAACCAGAAGGAAAATTACTGTACCGCGTAGGGCTTCAACGGTCCAGGCTGTATCTAAAAACTTACTCGTATTTTCTGAAGATTCTTTTATCAAAGCTTGCAGAATTCCAACTTCGGTAAAGACTTTCAATAATGAAACGCTCAACATACCAACAGCCACGAGTCCAAACTCAGCAGGACTTAACAACCGTGCGAGAATAATTGTAGCCAATACGCCAAATCCACGACAGATCAAGCGTGCAGCTAACATCCAGGCACCGCCCTTCAGAACCAATGAAGTTAAGCTAGGCGAGGTGGTATTTGATTGCTCTTCAACTGCCATGGGTTACGGTTAGTACTCCACTTCTACAGAGTTACAGAAAGTTTACACTTGCTGAACTAATTAATTAGGGTTTAGTTTGTGCAAACATCCAGCCTACTCTTTTCTTTTCCTTAGGTTATCATCAATGGTTGTACTCATTCTATTTAGGACAGGAACAGATAACATACGGTAAGGTTTATATAAAAAATAAAACCAAAACAACACATCAGAAAATCTTTTCTTTTGCCAATCATTATGGTTCGGTACAACTATTGAACGTAAAATATACTTGATCGAGTCATACTTATTGTCCATGACATTATATTGATAACGTATATGCCTCTGCAGCGGGTGCCGAAAGGCTTCACTATTTTCAATAAAATCCTGCCCCATTACTCTATCAGCACGTTGTGCGACTGCCCTATTATTTGAAATTGCGTCTTCTATCCATACAGAAATTGCCGATCCAAAGATTTTTTTAGCAAGGCAAAGAGTGACCAATATTCTCTTAGTCATTTTATATTTCTGGCCAATTTCCATTATTAATGCCCAGTCGATATTTGGAGATATCTTCAACAACTCAGCAACAGAACAGATATAATCCAGTTTTTCTAACCGATGGCTATTGCCATGGATGCAGAGAAATATAAGCAACATTTCATCGATCAAATCCAAAGTGGGATAATTGGAAAATTTTGTTCTGATCAAAAAAGGTTCCACACGTTCAAATGTCAAAGGCTCAGAGACATAGAAACCCGTCAATTCCCAATGCATTTCTACAAATATTCCATTCTTACTAAGGAGTTGTCCATGGTATTTGTGCTTTAAAAACTTCATATAGGTTGATTGCGGAATTCCCTCCGGAACCAATCTATAATTATTTTCCTGCAAGACATTCAAGGATTTCTCTAAATCTTTCTGGCGTACCAGGATATCAAGATCTCCATACATCCTCATAGAACAGGAGCCGTACAGTCTCTCAGCAAGCAAAGGTCCTTTTATCGGCAAAACATCAATGCCATTTTCATTAAATAGCTTGATTATATTGACTAACGTCGCGCTAACATTAAGGGAATGGACAGAATTGTTCCAATTTAGCTTCGAGAGGTCTGTGAAAACCCGCTCAGGAACGTCCATTTTAAAGTAAGTAGTAAGCGTTTTATATAGCAAGGGGATAACTTTGTGATACTGGGCACTTCTAAGAAGCACATCCCAGTCCAAAGTTTTGGCGAGCAATGCAGACAGTGTTTGTATATTCTCCTTCGTGAGCTGCTTGGAAGAACATGCTATCAATACAGCAATTTCCGGAGACTGTTTATGCTCAATCTCTAAATTTTTCAAAAACATAGAAACAGCAAATAAGGCATTAAAGTATAATTCTCGAGTTTAGACAAGTGAACGTTCAATGGGATATTTTCCGCCAACCACTGCTTTTTGAATGGTTTGATGACATCCCTTTTTTTGATGAATGATTCCCATGTCAAATTGATATTCAGACCTACCCAGTACTTCTCATAAGGCCAGTTAGACATTCAACCATCTGTTATTTTTATACTTTCATCAATTTCCCCATACACCCATACACCTAGTGAGGACATTTGTCAATTAATTTACCAAACACTTTAAATGTGCATCCGGAGTTGTTCTACTCCCAACGGGATGTTTTTCCAAGTTTAATTTAAACTGAAATAAAAACACGGCTCCGCTTGCA
This sequence comes from Desulfobulbaceae bacterium BRH_c16a, assembly GCA_000961725.1. GTDB lineage: Bacteria > Desulfobacterota > Desulfobulbia > Desulfobulbales > Desulfocapsaceae > Desulforhopalus_A. The sequence goes on along the minus strand of LADS01000058.1, from coordinate 173,794 downwards.
AATGGCACGATGATTCTCAAAAATTTCTTAATCAACAGTTAATTCTACTTTGGGGAGCATGTCGCAGGGGTAACAGCTCATCTTTTCGTTGTTTTCGTTAGGCGGCAACAATTCAGGTTTGCCTTTTCCTGTGTCTGTCTTCGAGCTGCCTTAACATTTCATCTTCGTATCCTTCCTCGGCAGCGGATTTCAGCAGAGTTGTAACATCTACACAGCTCAACAGTGGAATATCGGCCTGGTGTTCTAGCTCAAGTAAAAATAGCATCGCAAGCACCACCATTGACATATGGTGATGCCACGCTAACTAACCTCGTGCTTGATTCCCATTCCGCATTAGTTTTCAGCATCCTGGAATGAACACTCAGTTTATTTCACGTCGCACACCTAATGCCATCTTCTGGCAGTTCCCTGGCCGTCCCAAAGCCAAACCGCGACCTTGCAATTGTCGACCTTGCCGAGCTGTCCACACCACTGTCGGGGAACACCTACCGATTCTTGCCTTTGTGGGGGAACCCGGTTTCGTCAGGATACAGTGTGCTGTCGTTATACCCTCCGAACCGCCTGTCCCCATCTCTTGCGATCTGGGCGCCAGTCCCAATTTGATTCTGAAAAGAAAATATTGTAGATCTTACTCGGTTTCCACCACTCTTTCCTCCATTCGTTCCATATTCTTTTTCTCTGCCTGGAACAGGCCTTTCAGGTATTGTAACACCTTGTCTGCTAAATTTACTGTATATTCCTGATAATATTTGATATCGTTCATGTTAGGACAAAACTGGGCGGGACAGTCCCACCAGCATTTACGCCTGACATGGGAGTTTTCCTTGTTCAAAGGATGGTAACTGTAATGGGCAGAAGAGCTCCCCCAGTACAACGAACAAAGCTTATCTATTTAGTGCCTGGCAGAAAACCCCCAATTTTCAAAAACTCGTACCAGCGCAGACACAGTTAATGTGGATGGCTTTCTTTCCGGCAGCATTTTTTTTGTCCTCATAGCCTAAAAAATGATAATAATTCTCATCTTCAAGCCTCGCCGGGCATAGCTCTTCCATCGACTTTGCAGCCGGAGCAACCTGCTCTTCTCAGGCAGCTTTCTTGTAAGATCCGCGTTTTCGTTGAGCAGCCTCTTGTTCCTGCTGACGCAACACCGCACCCAGACGCTGTATGTTACGTGCCACCGCCGAGTGTTGTTTGCGCAGATTAACAAATTCAGGATCGCTTTCGCGCGCTTTGTCGGCTTGCGAAAGCCTACCTTTTTTGGGCAGCACCACACAATCAAGACGCGATTTCAGCACTTCCTGATTGGCTGGGCTATAGAAACCTTTGTCCATGCTGACCGCCCGTAACGTGGGGAACTTCTGCTTGGTTTCGCCCACCATGGCAAAGGCCACCTGGTCATCGGTGCTCTTCACCATCACTCGGTGATGCAGAATGAAGCGGTCTCGGTCTTCCATAATACACACCCGCAGTCCCAACTCCACAGGAACGCCAGCCTTCCCTTTGCTGATCCATTCGGTATGTGGTTGGAATAGGGAAAACACCTTCTCATTGTGAGGAATATGTTCGCCCTGGAGCACTCGCCGGTCAATCTGGTCGATCTGCCGACGGGCATGTTTGATGAAGTCATTCAATTCGCTGAGCCTGATCACGAAGAGAGGATCGTGCGGGCTGACGTGTTGACGGGTTTGTTCGGCTCGTGTCAGATAACCCTCCGCCAGGTCCAGGTAAACACGATGGGCCTCTTTAATATCCTGCTCTTTCCGCTGCTGTTTGCTTTCGTCTTTGGAAGTGGAGTGCTTGAGCCGCTGTACTATGCGGTATTGCCTTTTGAATTGACGCTGGTGGTAGTGGTGTTGCCGCCACCCCGGCAGGTTGTGGGTACTGGACAATTCAGCACTGATTTCGATGACCTTGCGGATGGCGTCCAACAACAAGTTGATATCAGTGGGGAAATGGACGTCAGTTTCCACCACAAAAGAATCACAACGGCCTACGACTCCTTCCTCCGGCTTTTTTTTTAATGCCCGGTGTCCCGCTCGAACTATTACCCGGTTGAGCCGATCCAGGATTTCCGGAGTAAACAGCCGCAGATTATCTTTGAGGGTCTGCAGATTATAATATTTCTCGTCCGCCCAACTACTGTGACCGAGCATTTGCCGAAGGGTCTTATGTTCGTTGGCCAACTCCTGGATACGATCATAATCGGCGTTGAGCCCCAATCTGAGTACCCCCAGCACCAGAATCTGCCATTGTGTCATGCCGGGACGACCGTTGTTGGGGTCGGCCTTGACGGTCTTTCCTTCTATTTGATGCTCAGGCAGCACCTCTTTCAGAATGGCAAAAATCTGCTCGCGCAGTTCAGGTGTGGTGTATATGTGTTGGAGTCCGCGCAGGATTTGCGGGATATCATCGCGTGATTTAGGGTCCAGCTTTATGTCGGCGATCGCCAGTTCGCCCAACTTCATTTGTGGTACGATTACTCTACGCATGAGTTTTTCATCCGACGAAGATTTGGTGGTTGCAGTCGTCTTATCCGTTCAGAAGCCCTGCTAAATGGTTTTGACAAAAGTATATACCATATAAATCAACATGTTACATTATTATTCAACATCCGTCGCTGTCTACACTCTCATTTTCTTCGTCTGTGGGTTATGATGGCATCGCTTTGATTTGTGGACGTTTTTCGATTTCTTTCCAGGCACTATTTAATATTACAATATATGCTCAATTTTTTTGCTCCCCAGAGTAGAATTAAGAAGGCGGTTTTTTCTATTGCATTCCACTTTCATGTCATGTAAATTATCTTTTAATCCGTATAAAATTTATTCTCCTTAAACTTTTGCATTGCATTCAGGGGGTAGTCTCATGGAAAAGAAAGAGTATGTGGCACCGGTTGTTGTAGTCTATGGCGATGTAGAAGAGATAACAAAAGCTTCCTCACCTACTCCGACTCGTCTTGATGCAAATTATAATCAAGGTGCGAGTGGCAACATTTTTAGTTAATAAAGTCATATACAAAACTTTCTCCACCATCAACGATTACAGATGGTGGGGAAATGATTTTCTCTCTTTTTTTTCAGGAGAACGCACAGGTGCCTTTGATTGCAAACACTTGTTGCTCTTCTTTAATCCAGATCATCACTCTTTTTCTTCCTCAATAGATGATTTGTAAATTATTTGGCTCACTAAACCGCTCCCCTCGAGCTGGTGGACAAAATAATACTCAAATCATATCAACTTTATCGAGATATTTTAGTAATTCATCATTTCAAAATATTGGTGCGGGATGGATAGGGAAAAGTTATTACCTATATGAGTCCATACCAATACAACACCTCCTAGTGGTTGCGTCCGGACGGCTCGATAATATCAGTGAGTTGGCAGATAAAGTCGAGTTGCCAAAAAAATCAGAAAATAAAACAGAGTGTCTCGAAGAGATTATCGCTCTTGCCTATTTAAAGTGGGGGAGGAGTTGCCCTTCGCATTTACTTGGTGATTTCGTTTTTGCGATATGGGACAAAAACGAAAAGCGTCTTTTTTGTGCTCGAGATCACCTTGGCATGAAGCCATTCTATTATTTTTGCAATAACAATCGTTTTTCGTTTTCATCCTCTCTTGATATTCTTTTAATGTTTCAGAACATCCCAAAGAAGGTCAATGAGGAACGTCTGGTTGATTATATGCTGTCTGTCTGTTTAGACAACGAATCTACTTTTTATAAGCATATCTTCCGTCTGCCGCCTGCCCACTCAATTACAGTTTCAGAAAATAACTTTGAAATAGATAAGTACTGGGAATACAGCTACAGCCCTCTATCTTACAAAAAAAATTCCGACTATGAGGAAGCTTTTCGAGAAATCTTTCGTGATGCGGTGGAGTGCCGAATGCACTCAAAAGACCTGGCAATAACGTTAAGTGGTGGGCTTGATTCGACATCCGTGGCATGTGTCGCCGAAAAAAAAATCGCGAAAGAAAATGATTTTCCTCTACAAGTATACTCAGGTATTTTTAACAAATATATTCAATGCGATGAACAAGAATATATCAAAGAAACATTACGGCAAGGGTCTTTCCGATGGAACAAAATGGTCGTTGATGAGACAAACCCTCTAGAATCACTTTTCGAGATTGCTTCCGTTCAAAAGCAACCATGGTATGCACCCCATCATTTCATGTATTGGAACCTTCTTTCTCGAATGGAAAGTAATCATGTTCAGCTTCTGCTTGATGGCCACGATGGCGACACCGTAATCTCAAATGATCTTTGGTATTTTATAGAGTTAATTGAGGAGAAAAAATTACTGTCTCTTCTTAAAGAGACAGTTTTAGCTCACAAAGCACTTTCTCGCTCTATTCAGAAGAAAATCCTGCTAAAGTATTTCCGAAAAAACATCAACCCCCTCATCTACCATCTCTTTCGATTTAAGGGCACCAATTCTTCGAATTTGCCGCCACAAGCACACTCCAATAACGCTTTATTAGAAGCCTGCTCTCAATCTTTTTTAAAACGCTCAAACGCAAAGGAGCGTTTGGAGTTTGCAGCAAGCGAAGAAGAGAACTCCCCTAAACAGAGATTTCATCATATCAAGCATGCATTTCACCCCATTCAACCTTTTGCACTCGAGGTATTAGGGAGAAGCGCAGAGAACTTTTCAATAGAATATCGTTGTCCGTTTTGGGATAAAAGGCTTGTGGAGTTTTGCCTATCTTTACCCACAAATCAAAAATTCCAAAATGGTTGGCCCAGGTCCATACAAAGAAGAAGCATGCAAGGTATTATCCCAAAAAAGATTCAATGGCGGGCGGACAAAACAGATTTCACCCCCGATATGGAACCTGTTCTCGATCTTATTTACAATAAACCCCTAGAAAACAGTATCTTGGGCCAATGTCAAAAAGAGTTGTCGGATTGGTTTGATGTCAAAAAGCTCATCGACCATCACAAATCCCATCCAGAGAAAAAGGACCCTGCACTCAGTGATGTCTGGAAGGTGCTGACAGTATATGCATGGCTGAAAAATGAAAATTTGTCTCTAAATGATTAAATCGGGGCACATCCTAACTATTTGATGACAAGAATATTAAAATAACGTCTTGTTAATCAATGACAAAGAATCGGGTAGCAACGAGAGATCATGGGGTCTGTGTAGTTTGTAGACCGGGATCGATTGGATTAAACGATTCAGCTGGAAAAAAACACTTTCCTGAAGATGACCAGGTTGGTCATCGGGAAAACGGTTAATCAGAAAATGCGGTAGTAGATTGGGAACTGTCTTGTGTCCCCCAATTTTTGTCATGTGGAGAATATCTCCTTTCTCCAGTAATATTATAGCCGCTATCTCCAAAGGCTGATCAGCGAAATCTTTATTAAATGAAATGATTCTTTTATGTATGGAAGGATGAACCCTCTTGTGCTGCGACTCATTCATACCTAAGTAGTGCATTACGTCCGGCCAGAGCTTAACCGAGGGAAATGATGGATAAAGGCAGGGTCTTCTTCTATCTCTATCTTCTCTATTGTCGATAGCACAGATATCATCTGAGACAAGCAAATAGCCCCGATGGTGGCAGTATGCGGCAAGCGTAGATTTACCTTTTCCTTTATCACCTAAAAATATTACAGCCTTTCCATTCACCGCTACACTGCTGCCATGTAATGTTGTCAACCCTCGCTGGAAAATGGCCACCGCAATTACTGTTCCCAGCATTGGGACTAGCGAAAGAGATAGATCACCTAAGTCACTGACGGGATCTAAGATAATTTTCTCGCCCCTTTGAATTAAGAAGGTTCCTATAATATCCCATCGCAGCAAAAGGGATTTTTCGCCATGGGCATACCAGACACCGTCATAGGTTCTGCAAAGCTTTTCCGGTTCATCAATCTTAGCAATGGTTATAGCCATATCAGCTGGTGTGCCGGAATCATCGACCGGGAGAGGCAGCGGCAATTCCGACTCGATTGTCAAATTGTAAGCTATATACTTCATCAAATATTTTCCATCCCGTGCATTCCGCTCATACTTTCTTAGTTTTTTTCATCATCCAACCAGGCCGCCTGCTTAGTGTACAAATCGGCATAGATACCCTTTAAAGCCATGAGATCCGTATGGGTACCCTGCTCGGCTATTCTGCCGCCGTCAACAACATATATTCTGTCGGCCATGCGCACTGTGGAAAAGCGATGACTGATCAGCAGAGCTGAGTGCCCGGCAATCAACTCGCGGAATTTTTGATAGAGATGATATTCTGTATGTATATCAAGGGAACTGGTGGGTTCGTCAAGGATAATCAGCTGGGAGTCGCGTAAAAATGCCCGAGCCAGAACGATCTTCTGCCACTCACCGAGGCTGATTTCTTCTCCGGAATAGAACCAGCGCCCCAGAAAGGTGTCGTAGCCTTGAGGGAGTTTATCAATAAAAGTGTCGGCGTTCGCCTTGATTGCCGCTTCTTTGATTTTTTCAGAATCCTGAGAGATATTGATATTGCCAAGATGAATGTTCTCTTTAACAGTGAGGTAATATCTGGCAAAATCCTGAAACACCACGCTGATTTGCCCGCGCAGATTCTGCAGGGCAAAGCTCCGCAGGTCTGTGCCATCGAGTGTGATCCTGCCTTCCTGCGGGTCATAGAGGCGGCAGAGCAGTTTTACCAGGGTGCTTTTGCCGGCACCATTGGCGCCGACCAGGGCAACGACTTCCCCTTGCCCGATTTTAAGAGAGATATCTTCGAGAACGGCGCTCCGCTGGCCCGGATAGCGGAAGGATACGTTTTCCAGGGCAATGCCCCTGGTGAGTTTTGGCGGCACAGGCAGCGGCAGAGGCGGGTTCTTTATTGCGTTCTCAATATCGAGAAACTCAAAAAAGTAGGTGACGAACATATTGTCTTCGTAGAGCGCAGCGACATTGGTGAGCAGATCCTTGAGGTTACCGACGCCCCGCTGGAAGGCCTGGTAGAACATGACCATATCGCCCACTGTGATGGCGCCCTGCAATGCCCGCATGGCAATAAAGAGCAGGCAGCCCATCACTATCAGGGCAGCAAAAAACTGGGCGAAAAACTCGGCCAGCAGTTTTTTCCGGCTCAGGGCCAGTTTTTCGCCACGCAATAATGTGCGGATACGGTTGAACGAATCGGCAAAGAAGCTGCCCAAACCAAAAAGCCGGATCTCTTTGGCAAAAGCATCCATCGTCAAAACACTACTGAGATAGGTGGCACGCCGCTCTTCGTGCGTGCGTTTTTTTTGCCATTCAAATTGCCTGCGGGCATGAAGGACCTGGGCAAAAACCCCGGGAAGCGTCGAGGCAAACAATAACAGCCCGACACTCCAGTGGAACATAAAAAGCAGGCCGACCATTGCCGCAAGAGATACCCCGTTCTGCAACACTCTGGTCAAGCCGTTGACGATCTTGGTCGGACGGTATGGCCCTTCCCGCTGGGCACGGTGCAGGGTGTCATAATATTGCGGGTTCTCGTAGTAGGCCAGATCGAGAGAAATTGATTTGTCATGGAGTGCGCTGAGGACATAATCGGTTACAATGGCGGCCTGGGCCTCGGCGACATAGTTACCGGCGATGCGGACAGCTGCCTGCAGTATGGTAACGAGGGCCGCGGCAATAACCAGATAAATAATGCGCTGGAAAGACGCCATGGCATCATCTGACTGCAGTGCAGCAGTGATGGTATCGATGAGGAGCTTGATGATATAGAGCGTTAACAGCGGAATAAAGCCCTGGACGACTGTCAGGCAGATGGAGAGAATGGTCCAGCTGCGGCTGGCCTTCCAGACGAGCAGCATGGCGCGGTCGATGCGCAGGGCGTTCTTTATTCTTTTGGAGATTGAGGCAGGTTTATGCATCTTTTTCTGGAGCCCGCAGAACTTAACTTCCTTTTTTATATCAAAACCGATGGTCTGATACTTTTGGGCAAAGGTTACCCAAAGGGGGCAGGCCGACGATAGCCGAGGCCTACTACACCGATGTTTTTTCTTTCATGATTTGTAGACTGATTGTGTATAACATTATTGATTGGGGCTGGGAGGGGTTCCTGTGTGCCAGGAAAAACTACTCATTATTCCTGCTGTATAAAAATTAGCGGGATTAGCGCTATGTTACAGACGTACCAACAGATAGATCTGATTTCCTACAACAACTTAACCACTAACCAATCCCCTGATTCAGTAAGTCATTTAACACTACCGCTGTGATGGAGTAAAGAGAAAAATAGATAATATGGGCATGGTATTATGTCCCCATATTATCTATGTTTCCATGCTTCTACCCATGTTTATCATGTTTCTGAATCTGCGCAGCAACGGCAGAAAGACCTTGTTGAGCAGCCCGGATACCGAGAGAAAAGCGATGAGTTTCTTTGCCGGGCCTCTGCAGAAGGTTATCTCTTTCGTGCCGCGTTCCACTCTGGTGACCTCGCCGAGAATGGCTTCACAGGCAAAGACGCCATCGGCAGTGTTGCAATTATCCCCCTTAAGGAGAATTCCCTTTTCCGACTCCCCCACCACCCTGTGCACAATTACCGCGTAATTGACCGGATTAAGCACAGCAACGACATCGCCGACCCGGATCTTGCCTGTCCTTACCTTGGCGACGCTGATGATATCGCCATTGCGAATAAAGGGCGACATGCTGTGGCCCCTGGCCTGGAAGCGAAAGGAGGCCCCTTTGTCGAGCACAGCGTACATGATTCCGCACAGATCGCTACCGGAGAGATTGAGTTCATATTGAGGGGGGATTGTCATTTCTCGGATATTGTGGTGATCAATGGGGTAGATTGGTTTCCGGGCAGTGGTGCTCCTTCAGCCGGGCTGTGGGTTTGGGTGCTGACGAGTAATTGGGTATCAGTAATCGGCATCGAGTCTGTCTACTCGTTCCTTCCAGTTTTTTACTTCCCAGGATTTTTCTTCCGGTTGGAGGATTCCTGCAGCTTCAGCCTGGGCGTGGGCGATTACGCAATGATATTCCACCGGGGTATCCAAAGTGCCATTCTCCATCCATGACCTTGCCGGGCATTGTTTACAGAAGCTTTTGAGAAAACACCTGGCACAACGCCTGAGATACTCTTTGTTTTCAGCCTCCAGGGACAGCAGGGCTGGAAAAAAATTTTCCATTGCATCCTTGAGCGAACCTTTGTGCAGAGCATAGGTTGTATCGGGATGCCGCAGGAGCAGGCAGGGATAGACCGCACCATACGAATCGACGACAAGGTTGTTGCGCCCTGCCCCGCAACCGAACACCTTTGCCCCGGGAATGGCGGAAAACATCCGGCAGAAAGTTCTGGTTTCCTTGAGGAAGGCCTCTTTGTCCAGCAATGAAAATGCCAGGCTTTCCTGTCTGGTCGGCCTGAGGTTTCTTATAAGGGTATTTCTTGTCTCGCTGTCTCTGCGAACGCGCAGATCGAAGTGCATCGCATAGCTTGGCGGACTGTTTTTCATTCCCGGCAGGGTTGCCGCCCACGACTCGAAAAGCTTTCGTTCCTCGCGGTTTTGGGGCAGACAGACGCCCTTGACAACAAAGGGAATAGCGGCAGCTATGAGAAGGTCAATACCGCGCTGGGTTGCATCAAAAGAGCCGATAGTTCTTGTAATGGCTTCACAAGACTTCCTGTGCATGCCGTATATTGTTACTTCAATGGGCTCCTTTGGTGGCATCTGCTTAAAAAGATGAATGAGTTCTGGAGACAACAGTGTTGCATTGGTAAAGAGTATAACCTTTAAGCCGGCTTTTTTGGCATGAATATAGAGTTCTGCAAAGTCAGGTCGCAGCAGAGGCTCCCCGCCTGTGAACCGTACCGAGAAACAGCCTGCGGCAGCAGCCTCTTTCAATATATCTTTATGGTGTTCGGTTTTCAGTTCCCGGTTTGCGTGGAGAATACTGTCGGCAGGGTGGTTGACATAACAGTGCAGGCAGTTGTTATTGCAGCGTTCGGTAAGCTCGATATCGAGATGGGTCAGTAACCGTGCCGGTTTTTTAAACAGTGACAGCTCTTCCAGCGTTTTCCTTCTGACGTATTGAGTTGCGCTCATTTTTCAGTATCTCTATAGTCATTGATATGTTTTCCTTCATGAGTGCCCGGAAAAAGATCGTCTATCTGCCTGACGATATCACCGCTTCTGTCAAAGTAGAGATCGTAAGCCGGCACCTCTCCGGCAACAGTGGAGAGAAAATCGAGCGTCTTCTCCCACCACGCATTCGTTTCGAGGGCTCGTACCAGGCATGGCAGCAGCCGCTTAACAATGACATTCTCCCTGGCAACCTGTTCAAAACGATTAGTTTGCGACTGATTGAGAAAAAAAATTGCCCTCAGGGGTGCCGGGCCCGGTATGGTGTTATGGGAAAAATCGTGGAACCAGGTGCCATAAACCTTCCATTGCGATACCTGTCGGCGGACGATAACCCTGTCTTCCGACAGCAGTGCAGTGTCCTGCGGAAAAAGAGAGAAGATCGTACTTTTTCCGGCTCCGGAATGGCCGACAAAAAGAAAACCGTTGCCATTATGGATGATTCCACTAGCATGAAAAATCCCACCTTGCCGTTCGGCCAGCAATTGCGCCAGCAGAATCTGGTCCGTAAACATGGCGGTTGTAGATGAAAAGGCGCCGGGTTCATAAAAGCGCCTGTCAGCGTGGTAGATATCGGCCTCGCTGAAATCATCATGGAAGACTGCGTATTCATCGGCCGGATCATCCGCATCCCGGTAATTTTTTTTATAAAAGATATATTTATTGCCAATTTTGCCGACGGTGAGTCCCTCTGTCTGGAAGAGTTCTTTCCCCTCAAGGTCGGCCAATACAAGCGCAGGTACTGACTGTATCAGGTGATGCCGTATTATGATGACATCTCCTTCTGCCGCCGGTTCGGTAGAAAAGTTGGCAAACTTCGCTGCAAAAGATGGACTGGTAAAGGGGATATCCGACTCCACAGTGATTGATATATTGGCTATCTCCATTGATTTACTGTTGTTTTTCAGCCATTTTTCTTGCAGGTGTGAAGTTTCTTCGGCCAATTTGCAGAGATAATCAATTCCAGCCGAAAACCTGCCATGTTCGAGATATCCGAAGGCCGGACACCACAGGCAGTTGTCCCGTTTTTCGCAACTGCCGCAGTTTTGGCGGTACTCGTCATTTTCGGGAAAGCTTTTTGCCGCCGCCGGCAGGAAAGATTGCTGGTATTCTGCAAAACTACCGTGCAGAATATCGTATCGCAGCGCTTCATGCTTTATGTAGCAACAAAAAGAAATCCGGCCATAGGGGTTTATATGGAAATCGGTTTTCCTTGTCAGACATTTTCCGAAGATGGTCTGTCCTGTTTCTGCAACGTCGTCACCTGCCCGATCGGCTGTGTTTGTACAACTCAAATCCGGTGGATTGATCTGTACCATTTCCGCCGGGGCTATCCTCTGGCGGAGGATCTCTGCATTTACCGAGCGCTTGGCAGTATCCGACAGATAGAGCCAACCCGCTCCTATTCTGGCATGAGGGCTTAGAGTCTCGGCAAGGGTTACCATCTCCGCAAACAGATGCTTGTTGTCTTGCAGAGGCACAATCTGGACGATAAAACCGGCGCCTGCCTCCTTCAGGTAGCTGCATCCCTGCACAAAAGCATCGAACGATCCCGGCCTTCGAGTGATATGGTCATGGATCTCCGCATTGGGACCATACATGGAAACCATTTTGGTGCCTTTTGCCTTGAGAAGCCGGGCAATGGCCGGAGTGATAAGTGTCCCGTTGGTGTTAAGTGAATATGTATGCCGGGTCTGGAGCAGGTATGCAAGGATGTCGCCGAAATCGGGTCGCAACAGCGGTTCACCACCTGATATCGCCCAGTGCCGACATCCGGCAGCCATACTTTTTTTTATGATTGTAACAATATCTCGAAAGGTAAGCTCCTGGGATTGTTCAGGCGCATTTTCAGGGAGGCGAAGCCAGCAGTGGCGGCATTGGTTGTTGCAGCGATAAGTCAGGTCTATGGTGCCCTGGGTGGCAAACGCGGTTGAAGCCTGCGGCAAGACTGTGCTTACATACTTTTTAGCTGTCATTATCGATTGTTAGTTAAACCCCGATGTGTACAGAGAATTATGAAAAAAGGTTGCTGGAAGCGAGCCCGTAATCATTCCCCGGTCAATTTTGCGGCTCGCGCTTTTGCCAGTCTGCAGAAAGTATCAATTCGGGCATCCAGCCTCCCCGTTTCAAGATGAGCCAGGGCCGGGCACCACATACACAAATTGATGTACTGACATCGGTTGCAGTCCTCGAGAAACTCGCGGCTATCGGAAACAGCTGTGCGTGTTTTTGACCTCAACTCCTCCCATGCCTCTATGAGTGAACGGTTGCGCAGGTTGCAGGTATACTCTTCATGACAAAGAGACTGGCAAAGCCGCAGTGTGCCATCGCAACTTACAAAGGCACTGCCTCTACCGACCCCGCAGCGAAACAAGCTATTGCCCCGGTTATTGAGAAAATCAGGTTGTATAAGAGTACTGCACTCTTTTTCAAGGGCCTTCGATCTGGCAGGGTCGTTCCACTCCAGTTCTATTATTTTTTCTGGAGAGAGCCTTTCTTTTGTAATAGTTTTATTTTTGCCGGGGTCACCGTCCGGGCGAAGATGAAGCTGAAAATCAAAATAAAAGTAGTCTTTGGTATAATTCTGACAGAATTCCCTGATTGCAGAAAACTCATGGTAGTTGGTGGCGAGGGCCATGGTTTTTAACCTGAAGGGGACATTGTATTCAGATAACAGTTCAATACTTTGGATGAATTTATCATAATTGCCTGCGGTGCGGGTAACGGCATTATACGTCGTGGGGGTTGCGCCATACACTGTGATTTCAAGATCCCTCGGTGGAAACTTCTTAAAAAGACGAATATGCTCGTTGGTTATCAAGGTAGCGTTGGAAAATACAGAAACCAGCAAGCCTTTTTTCTTGAGGTAGATAAAGATATCGGCAAAGTCCTTTCGGAGCAGTGGTTCACCTCCCGTCAACAGGACCCAGAGTAACCCTTTCGGCAGAGCCTGCTCTATTATCGCTTTAATTTCATCAAGGCTCAGCTCTTTTTCTTGGGCTTCTTTGGCGTTGGGCGGCAAATTGTTGTAGCAATGCCTGCAGCTATTGTTGCAACGCGCAGTCAGCTCAATGGTTAAAGAGATTAAGGTGTCGGGCAGATGGGCAACTGTGCTGAGGCAGCTTTCCTGGATGGGGATGATTGTTACTGGTGGTTTTTTCATTAGAGAACGGGGGATTGCCGGATTTTTCAGCTACCAGCACAACGAGGGCCTCGCCCCCTGGGAAAAGCATGGGACTGAGCTTTGACGATCTCTTTTGTGATGGGCATGCTTACTGTTGCAATTTAGTGATAATGTTTCTCTTCGCCAGTTCGGCTATCAGACCTCTGACGTCCTCCTCAATTTCCTGCCGGGTGGTGTCGTAATCAGCTTCAAGAAGATCGATAATCTGCACAAGGCTCGTGGACCCGTTAAACAGATCCCATATCTTCTGTCCTGTAGCATTTAAACAGTAGAGATCATCCTCCAGATCACCTACACCTGATGTAATTGGAACGATGATGGTCTCTCCGGCAATATTGCGGGCTACTATATTTTCTGAGGGTATAAAAACATCGGACAGGGTTATTGCTCCCAATGGTGGCTCCTTGTGGATAGTGTTTCGCTCAGCATTTTTCATTATTTTGTAGGCAGATACTCCATGGTCTCTTCCGTTGCCGGTGATGCCATGGAGCCGGTAAAGAGCGGACAGCAAACTTCCCTGCCGTGATGCCGCAAAAAGGAATCTCTCTTTTCTGTCGAGGAGAATGGGGTAATGTGTTCTCCTTCAGCCGTACTTTTTTCCGCTAAAAAATCAGGAGAATCCTGTGTTGTTTTTCAGCTTGTTGTTGGTGTTTCACAGAGGTCGCAAGTACTGGCTCCTATAGTACAGTCAGCGTGTTTAACGTTGGCAGCAGTTTGCCGCAAACCCGAGCACGCAGCCAAAACAGCTTCCTCTGGATTAGCCCTGGCGATAATTATCAGTTCAGGCTTTTCCCAAATATGTTTTCTTGAATCCATAGCACTAATCCCCCTTCCAATACTTTTTTGAATTCGTTCCCGCGAATAGTCTCCCCTGGCTATTTCTAATAACACAAAATCCTGCAAAAACCAATCCATAATAACTTTTTAACACGTGACAAAAAGGGGTGAGTGCCTTATATGGAGACATAACTTCTTACATGCCGTTTTGAACGAATAAATTACCTATATTGACATGCATCATTTTGATTAAATGGAGAGCCAAACAACCAAATAGATAAAAAATGACGTTGTCATGTAACCCAAAACCTATTTTGGTAATTCTGATTTCATAAACGTAACGCCATCCTCGTTAAGGTATTTCAAAATTGTTTTCACTTGTATCGGGTAAAGGGTCACTTTGAAGAAAGTGCCGACAATTTCAACAGAGGTTCCTTTGCCTCAGCGATTCGCATAAACTGCTGAATCCGCTTGATGCCTGATCGTATTTTTCAATAAATTACCTGCCTCTTTGAAGACTCCTCATTGCTTAAACTCTTATGATTAAATCTCACATCTAGAAAAGAAGTCTACTTTTAACAAAGCTTCTGACTTGGATGTAAAAAGGCGAATCGAGAAGAAGTGAATCAGTTATCCTGCAACCGATCATTTCTACCGTGCTTCCCCAGAACTTGATCAGTTCATTAAAATAAAGCCGCTTAGCCTTGGAGTGGTCTCGAATTCTGACGGGATAATACTGCAGATCTACTTTGAAGTCAGCGTCCAATAAAGAGGCTTTTAATAAAAAGAGGACACGGGGCATATGGTAGGATGAAGTCACCAGGATAACGGATTTCAACCGCTTCTCGAAGATAATCTGTCTGGCAATATTGACGTCTTCAAAAGTTGATCTGCTTTTGCTATTTGGTAACAGGTTGACGGCCGGCAAGGCGCCTAATTTCTGCACCAGCTTAGCAAAGCTCTTTTCCGTCTGGCCGATAACCAACAGGTTGTCGGCATATCCGGCCTTTGCCAGTGCATGTCCTTCAACTATACGTTCTTGATCGCCAGGGAAAACGACGATAAGATCTGCTTTATGTAAGGATGAGGACGAATTCCATATCCTTACAAAGAACGCTGCCTGCAGCAGAAGCACACAGACAATACATCCTGCAAGACCAATCATGATTTTTTTTAATTTTGTGGCGTTGGCGAACACGGACAATGTAGTTGCCGGGAACCGGCTAATGAGGTTAATGTGGCTGCTGGCTTTGGCCAGCTACTAAAACAACACTTGAAACATACCACAAACTTGGCGGCGGGAATATGTTAATGGATTACTCAGAGAGTTTAATCGTTCATTTCAGGCGTGTCGAGGCATTACGGGCCGAGGCGGCGGAATGTGCGGCAATCGATTTGTCTTCACGACAGTTGTGCGATTTTGAGTTGCTGGTGAATCGTGGCCTTTTTCCGCTCGGCGGATATCTGGGGCAGAAGGACTATGATGCCGTTATCGACACCATGCATCTGGCCAACGGCACTGTCTGGCCCATTCCGATTTTCCTGGATGTGAGCGAGAAGACTGCAGGCAGGCTGAAAATTGGTGAGCGCTTGGCCCTGAACGATCAGGAAGGGTTTCTGCTGGCCATCTTGACTGTTGAGGATATCTGGCAGCCGGATAAGCAGAAAGAGGCGAAGTCTGTCTACGGCACGGATGATCCGAGCGTCCATCCCGGCGTCATGCAGCTGTATGATCGGGTCGGGGCCTGGTATATCGGCGGCAGACTGGAGGGAGTGAGCCTGCCGATCCATTACGACTTCCAGCATCTGCGGCTGAGCCCTTCGGAGACAGCCCGCTCCTTTACCATGAACGGCTGGCGGCGAGTGCTGGGATTTCATACCGACGAGTACCTGCATTGCGCCCACCGGGAGATGGTGTTCACCACCGCAAAAGAAATCGGCGCGGCGGTCTTTCTTCAGCCGGTGGCCGATCTCAGCCATCCCGGCAATCTCGATTACTACACCCAGATCCGCTGTTATCAGGCTTTTACCGATAAATTTCCGGCCAATATGATCAAACTGGGGCTTACCCCTTTCGCCTGCCGGAAGGCCGGTCCGAAGGAAGCGCTCTGGCAGGCCATCATCCGCAAGAACTTTGGTTGCAGCCATTTTATAGTGGCGGACGATCACGCCGATCCTCTTGCCGGAAGCGAAAAAGAGGATCGTTTTTATCCGAGAGGCCTGGCCCAGGAGCTGGTTGCCGAATATGCCGGGAAGACCGGTATCGTCATGGTCCCCCAGCGCGAAATGGGCTATCACCAGAAGTTGAAAAAATATGTCGTGCTGACTCAGGCGGACGAAGAAGATGTCGCCACAATTTCTTCGTGTGAATTGCGGCGTCGTCTGATCCATGGCGAAGATATCCCGACATGGTTCTCCTACCCGGAAGTTGTCGATCAGCTGCGATGCTCGTTTCCGCCCCGGTCGAAACAGGGCTTCACCATCTTTATGACCGGCTTGTCCGGCTCCGGCAAATCGACTATCGCAAAGGTTTTGCTGGTGAAGTTTATGGAAATGTGCGACCGGCCGGTGACTCTTCTGGACGGGGATATTGTCCGGAAAAATCTGTCGTCGGAGCTGACCTTTTCCGAAGAGCATCGTAACCTGAATGTCACCCGGATTGGTTTTGTCGCCGGGGAAATAACCAAGAACGGCGGTATCGCCCTCTGTGCTCCGATCGCCCCCTACGAAGAGTCGCGTCAGGCCAATCGCCAGTTGATTTCCCGCTATGGCGGTTATATTGAAGTGTATGTGGCGACTCCGCTCGAAGTGTGCGAACAACGCGACCGGAAAGGACTCTATGCCAAGGCCCGCGCCGGCAAGGTGAAGGGTGTCACCGGGATTACCGATCCCTATGTTCCGCCGTCGAATCCGGAGTTGACTATCGATACATCAAAAAATACGCCGATGGAGGCGGTGCAGGAGATTTTGCTGTATTTGGCGCAGGAGGGGTATATTGTTTAAAAACTCAAAAACGTTGGGCTTTGCAGCCCAACCTACTCCACTTGGGATGTTGGGCTTCATTTCGTTCAGCGCCAACCTACGTGTCTGTACTTCGACCAGCCTCGACCTTACCAGCCAGATTGTATAGCTTCGAGAGCGTCTCTTAACGACGGAAGGTCGTGCTCGATCACCAGCCAGATCGTTTCGAGATCAAGGCCCAGGTAGTCATGGACGAGCACATTGCGAAAACCGGCGATCGCCCGCCAATCTATACCGGCCTGGGTTTCTTGGCCTCCTCGGACAACCGTTGGCTGGATTCGGACAGAGTCTGCAGGTTACGCACCACCGCATCCTGCACCAAGCCCGACTGCATGAAAAATTACGGTCTTGGCCTACGAATCGCTCGACGCGTTCGATACACTCCAGCATGCGCTCAACATATACCTGATCACGTTCGGAGAGAGTCATATATCAACAGCCTGCCCAAGAATGCGGTCGCGAATTCTCGGATGCAAGGCAGCCGGCGTCACCACCTCCACCTTCTTACCCAAAAGATCCTGAAGGTCCATCAGAAGTCCCCCCAGCGCCAAGGCTGAACGGCCTTTTTCAAGATCAATAAGGATATCCACGTCACTTTCAGGACCGGCATCGCCACGAGCCCGCGAACCGAATACTCTCACCCGGCGGGCGCCGCGTAAGAGGGCAAGCCGCTTAATCTCTTCACGGTGTTCTTCTATAAGTCTGTCCATAAACCGTCTCCTTTCGGGGATCGTCGATGTCCGCCTTTTTGGTACCCACACATCCCCGTGGAAGTGGTTGTGAGGTGGTACTTGAGGAGTGAAAAACAAGAAATCAATTTCCTGTGTTGTGACTAGATTGACCACGTTTATTTTTAATTTACCATGCAACTATGAGAAAGCATAACTTATAAAATCATAAAACGGGGCCAGGCCTAGAAGTTGACAAGTTAAGACAAGAGTTGCCTGGAGATGGCAGAAGATGTTAAAGTGCTGAAATTATTATTGAATGCTTGACAGCTCGGCGGATATTTGGGGCAGAAGGGTTTCTGCTGACCACCTTGACTGTTGAGGATATCTGGAAGCCGGACAAGCAGAAAGAGGCGAAGTCTGTCTACGGCACGGATGATCCGTGCGTCCATCCCTGCGTCATGCAGCTGTATGATCGGGTCGGGGCCTGGTATATCGGCGGCAGACTGGAGGGAGTGAGCCTGCCGATCCATTACGACTTCCAGCATCTGCGGCTGAGCCCTTCTGAGACAGCCCGCTCCTTTACCATGAACGGCTGGCGGCGAGTGCTGGGATTTCATACCGACGAGTACCTGCATTGCGCCCACCGGGAGATGGTGTTCACCACCGCAAAGGAAATCGGCGCGGCCGTCTTTCTCCAGCCGGTGGCCGATCTCAGCCATCCCGGCAATCTCGATTGGCCATTGGAAAGTTAATATCTTCGATTCCTGACCCTAATCTCCTCAAAGACAGCAAATTACCGATTGAGCGTGCGGATTTTTACTCCCAAAACAGTCGCTGCCTGCACAAGTTGCTGGTCGGAGGTAACCAACTCAAATTCTTCTAATGAGGCAATTGCAAGATGAAGTGCGTCCAGAGTCCGCAAAGGAGTATTGAACAGGCCGATATAACTTCTGGCGAGTCGCCAATGCCTGCTGTCTACTGAGATGAATGTAAAAAAATCTGCATCCAGATGAGATAAGAATCTTGATATAATCCGATTTCCATCGAGCTGGTCCAACTCGTTCATCCGTACTTTCCGTGCTACGGCAGAAAACAACTCAACCTCGGTTAACGAACTGATCGCAGGCTTAGGGTGCTCAATGAGAAATTCCTGAACAGCCACACTCGAAGCTTCAGGGCAATAATAGGCCACAAGAACGCTCGTATCAACATATACCATTAATATCGTTCCTCATTACGCCCTTGTATGACAGTATTGCTGAGGGTGTCTCCTTTGACCGTGATGGAATCACGAAAATCCTTCAGATCCGGAAGCCTCTTATCAGTACTACTAACAGGGACAAGCCGGGCAATCCGTCTTCCACGTCGCATGATCACTACTTCTTCGCCCTTCTGGGATCGATCTAGAAGCGAGCCCATCTTCGATTTTGCTTCCTTAACATTTATTTCCATATTTGATATCCTCCAGTAATCATACTACCGTAACAATTGCAAAAACGATTAACAAGGACAATTTCTCACGAAGGGGTCATTCTTCCGTTGGCTTTTGAGGCCACTCGTAAAGCTGAGGTACCTAGCTGCTTCAAAACCAGCCTCATCCACCTCACCCTTAAGGTCTACCTTTTTCCGGCGAATCAAGAAGAGCCTTCAGACATTTTTCGACACATTGCTGGGCATTAAAAGCCACCACCGCCGTCAGGTTGGAGTTTACTCAAACTGTTGTTCGCTTTCTCCCTCTCTTCGGCTTTTCCGGTATCTTCAATAAGCGAAGCAAAAGCTCTCTGCAATTTTCATTTCCCGTGCGCTTGCGGCAATCGATTTGTCTTCGCGGCGCTTCACCATCTTTATGACCGGCTTGTCCGGCTCCGGCAAATCGACTATTGCAAAGGTTTTGCTGGTGAAGTTTATGGAAATGTGCGACCGGCCGCACCCACCAATCCCCACCTTACCCTCTAACAACATTCAAGAAAACCCCATAACCCAATAAAAACGTTGGGCTTCACAGCCCAACCTACTCCGAAGAGCATCGTAATTTGAATGTCACCCGGATTGGTTTTGTCGCCGGGGAAATCGGTAGGTTGGGCTGTGAAGCCCAACGTTTTTTGAATGTTGTTGTCGGTTATATTGGAGTGTATGTGGCGACACCGCTCGAAGTGTGCGAACAACGCGACCGGAAAGGACTTTATGCCAAGGCGCGCGCCGGCAAGGTGAAGGGTGTCACCGGGATTACCGATCCGTATGTTCCAATAAAAACGTTGGGCTTTGCAGCCCAACCTACTCCGAAGAGCATCGTTACTTTAATGTTACCCGGATGGTTTTGTCGCCGGGGAAATCGGTAGGTTGGGCTGTGAAGCCCAACGTCTTTTGAATGTTGGCCTTGATGGTGAAGTTTTTCAGATTAACGCGGATATCGTTTTGCAGCAGCAGATCGATGCCGTTCAACTCCTTTCCCCTTTCAACTTTTCCAACTCTTGCAACAACACCGGAATATCTTCTTGGATAATGCTCCAGAGGATATCATTGTCAATTCCCAGATACCCATGAATCAGTCGGTTTCGAGTTGCCACAACCTGACGCCAGGGGATTGAAGAAGAAGATTCACGAATTGCATCCGGGATATGTGTTGCAGCCTCTCCCAGCAATTCCAGTTTTCTTAATGTTGCGTCGTATGATTTCTCGTCAGTTTCAAATCCTTTTTGATCCAGTTGTTCGGTATAGGATAATACTTTTTTGCAAAATTTGATCATGTCATCCAGATAGAATTCCCATTCTCGTTCAGACATAGATCGCCTCCTTCTCGATATGTGTCCGAAGTTCGGAGCGAAGTGCCTTCTCAGTTACCAGGTCAACGCTGCAACCAAACAGATCTTCCAACATGAACTGAACACCAAAGTATTTTGAAGATGTGGCAGGTCCATCGAAGGCCACCAAGATGTCAATGTCGCTTTCTCGCTTGGCAACATCACGGGCCGTCGATCCGAACAGAGCAAGGCGGGTTACTCCGAAACGTTCGGCCAATTCGGCCTTCGCCTTTGCAAGTGTATTGAGTGCATCTCGTCGATTCATATCAATTCTAAAACAGATCGTTACTGTTACATTTCCGAAATTATCTCTAATGCTCCTCTCCCAACTTTGCCGACTCTTGCGATAAAATCGGTATATCTTCTTTAAAAGATAAACTCCAGAGAACATCTTTGTCAATTCCCAGATATCAGTGAATCAGTTAATATCGGGTTGCCACAACCTGACCCCAGAGGCCGGAAAAAATTACGGTCTTGGCCTACGAATCGCTCGACGCGTTCGATGCACTCCAGCATGTGCTCAACATATACTTGATCACGTTCGGAGAGAGTCATATATCAACAGCCTGCCCAAGAATGCGGTCGCGAATTCTTGGATGCAAGGCAGCCGGCGTCACCACCTCCACCTTCTTACCCAAAAGATCCTGAAGGTCCATCAGAAGTCCCCCCAGCGCCAAGGCTGAACGGCCTTTTTCAAGATCAATAAGGATATCCACGTCACTTTCAGGACCGGCATCGCCACGAGCCCGCGAACCGAATACTCTCACCCGGCGGGCGCCGCGTAAGAGGGCAAGCCGCTTAATCTCTGCACGGTGTTCTTCTATAAGTCTGTCCATGAATCTCCTTTCGGGGATCGTCGATGTCCGCCTTTTTTGGTACCCACACATACCCGTGGAAGTGGTTGTGAGGTGGTGCTTGAGGAGTGAAAAACAAGAAATGAATTTCCTGTGTTGTGACTAGATTGACCACGTTTATTTTTAATTTACCATGCAACTATGAGAAAGCATAACTTATAAAATCATAAAACGGGGCCAGGCCTAGAAGTTGACAAGTTAAGACAAGTTTCACCAATAGTAACCAGCAACATGCAAATAGAATCAAACTCCTCCATGCCTCCTGGTGTGTTAGTAAAATCATCGACGGACTGTACAGATTCAAAGCGCATCCTGATTGTTTTTGAACTTTTCAGAACCTGTTCAAGGATGTGAGATGCAAGATCTTTGTCATACATAAACAGCGTCTCTATCTATGCATTTTTTCAAGAAAGTGTCCATAGATGGGCGGTAACTCACCACATCAACGGCTAGATGCAAGGTCTCTTCAAGATCCTGCTTAATCCCGATAATATTGAATAGATCCTGTTTGGTTAGTTTTACCACTACATCAACATCACTTCCCTGTCGAGCTTCTCCCCTAGCATAAGAACCAAAAATTCCCAGCCCCTCTATACCGTACTCTTGCTGGTGATTTGCTTTGAATTTTTCTAACTCCGTTAAAATTTGAGTTTGATTCATTTATCGCCTCCTTTTCAATCCAGCTCATGATCAGCACCTCAGAAATTCTTTTGTCTTTGCCACCTGACACATAACTCTGAATGTCTGTAATCGCCTCTGCAATATGAAGTAAATAGACAAAATCCTCTTTCATAGTGGTTTGGCGTCTTTCAGGATTGATTCTCGAAGATGTTTGCTGAGACTCTTTTCAGTAACCACATCTACTTTAAATCCTGTAACAGTTTCGATTTCCTGTTTAATACCGATAAGATCAAAAAGATCTCTGTTGGGTGCCAGATCAACCAGCAAAGCAAGATCACTCGACGCAGTGGCAGTGCCTCTGGCCATTGAACCAAACAAGCGGATATTAAGCTCCATATCGACTTGTGATGTCATGAATTTGTGGGAGGAACTTATCGATTGGTCTCATGCTGTTTTATAAAGTGAATGAACTCACTCCCCATAATGGGGACTCAAATAATTTTTGTGATGCCGTCTTCCTATGATAACTCATCCCGATGCGGAAGACAATGATACCCGTGGGGTCAGTCTCCGCGGAAACGGAGGCCAGCCGGTCTTTCT
Organism: Desulfobulbaceae bacterium BRH_c16a; assembly: GCA_000961725.1. GTDB lineage: Bacteria > Desulfobacterota > Desulfobulbia > Desulfobulbales > Desulfocapsaceae > Desulforhopalus_A. Next base: position 151,193 of record LADS01000058.1, on the reverse strand, counting down.
TGCCCGACGAGGACCGCTACCGTTTCTACCTCCTGCTGCAGGCAGGGTTTGCCGTTTCGGCTATCGAGTGCTCCGACGAATACCCCTGGACCCTGGACCAGCCATGACGCCACTCGGTAACGCCGCTCGAAGTGTGCGAACAACGCGACCGGAAAGGACTCTATGCCAAGGCCCGCGCCAGCAAGGTTAAGGGTGTCACCGGGATTACCGATCCCTATGTTCCAATAAAACGTTGGGCTTTACAGCCCAACCTACAAAAAATACGCCGATGGAGGCGGTGCAGGAGATTTTGCTGTATTTGGCGCAGGAGGGGTATATTGTTTAAAAACCCAATAAAAACGTTGGGCTTCACAGCCCAACCTACTCCGAAGAGCATCGTAATTTGAATGTTACCCGGATTGGTTTTGTCGCCGGGGAAATCGGTAGGTTGGGCTGTGAAGCCCAACGTTTTTTGAATGTTGTTGGGTCGGCTATATTGAAGTGTATGTGGCGACTCCGCTCGAAGTGTGCGAACAACGCGACCGGAAAGGACTCTATGCCAAGGCGCGCGCCGGCAAGGTGAAGGGTGTCACCGGGATTACCGATCCCTATGTTCCAATAAAAACGTTGGGCTTTGCAGCCCAACCTACAAAAAATACGCCGATGGAGGCGGCGCAGGAGGGGTATATTGTTTAAAAACCCAATAAAACGTTGGGCTTTGCAGCCCAACCTACTCCGAAGAGCATCGTAATTTGAATGTCACCCGGTTTGGTTTTTGTCGCCGGGGAAATCGGTAGGTTGGGCTGTGAAGCCCAACGTTTTTTGAATGTTGTTGGATCGCTTATAATTGAAGTGTATGTGGCGACTCCGCTCGAAGTGTGCGGATAACGCGAACGGTAAGGACTTTATGCCAAGGCCCGCTTAAGTTATGGTTAACACCTCAAAGGCGGTTCTTTTCAGTCCCCCTTGTGGGTGCTAGATTACAATGCCGTGTTTGATAATTTCCGATATAAAATCACTGTCATCAGAGTTTTTTTCTAAAAGTATCGGCTCGATTCTATCATCAATCTCCCTCCGTATTTTCCATAAAAGAGGACGAGTGGTAAAGTAATCGAGCTTGAGTTCATCCACTATTACAGCTACATCCATATCACTGTCTGCATGGGCAGTGCCTTTTGCATAGGAGCCAAACAAAATGAGCTGATCAAATTTGATGTGTTGCTTAAGTAGGTGTTTGTATCTCTTAAGTTTTTCTATAGCTTCAGCAGTATCCATTCGCGTAAGTCCATTGCTTTATTAAGAATTGTCACACCTTTCTTCTGTTAAACTTTCCAGCAGTTTCCTCTTGTTGATCGGGTAGCGAGCCTCAATGTTCATAGGTTCGAGTAGATCTATAAAATCTTGCTGCTCTTCAGAAAAGTCTCGGTAGATGTCAGCTTTTTTGGCAAGAAAGGAGAGACTATGTGTAAAAGGGGCTGTTTCTCCAGTCTTACCTACAAAATAAGCCTTGAGGATCTTTTCAATCGATTGATGTGCCATAAAACCAACATAAAGATACCGTTTGCTCTTCAGCATTGCCTCAGCTGTAGCAATATCATATTCCGACAATTCAACCCAATATGTGATCTTGCTGTTCATATTTTCAGGAATTGGGCACCTGCAAGATGCCTGTCGTTCAGCTTTTATTCGCCCATTAATCAATGTCGACGTTACAAGAGCATGGGTATTTTCGAATGACTTCAGTACTCCAATTATAGCAAACAAAGGCTGACAAAACAAGGCAGCAGACATCAGCGCACGGCAAGTGTGCGAACAACGCGATCGGAAAAGACTCTATGCCAAGGCCCGCGCCGGCAAGGTGAAGGGTGTCACCGGGATTACCGATCCGTATGTTCCAATAAAAACGTTGGGCTTAATTCTACTTTGGGAAGCAGAAAATGTTGAATATTCTTCCTAATATTGTACAGTTAATCCAGTTGTTGATTGCAACAGGGCAGCTGAGATACCCATTACAGCTGCCCAAAAAAAATTAAATTCACACAAGGAAGATTCCCATGTCAGACTCCGCCACATGCTGGCGGGCCTGTCCCGCCAGTTTTTGTCTTTTCATGGAAGATATCATAAGTTTTTTCAACGACATACTGTAAATTTATCAGAGAAAGCATTCCAATACCTGAAGGGCCTGTTCCAGGCGGATAAAAAGAACATGGAACGAATGGAAGAGAGAGTTGCCGAGGCCGTGTATGATCCGCTGCAATATTTCCTTTCAGATTCACAGTGGGACTGGCGACCTTTGAATAACCAGATCGCGAAAGATGGTGACAGGCTGCTTGGAGGGTATAACGACAGCGCACTGATTATTGACGAGACCGGTCTTCCAAAGAAAGGCAAGAAATCGGTAGGTGTTGCTCGGCAGTGGTGCGGACAGCTTGGAAAGGTCGATAATTGCCAGGTCGCCGTTTTCGCTACACTCGCTCGAGGGACCTTCTCTCTACCGATAGATTTCCGGCTTTATTTGCCGGAGGAATGGATCAAGGACAGGAAGCGCTGTGAGAAAGCTAAAATTCCTGCAGCCCAGATCGTCTTCAAAACCAAACATGAACAAGCGCTTGAGATGGTCTTTCTGGCAAGGAAAAATGGGATCCGCTTCAGGTGGGTAGGTTTCGACGGCTTTTATGGCGACAACCCTGCATTTCTACGTCAACTCGCCGATAATGGCGAAGAATTTATGGGTGATATCCATAAGGATCATCTGATCTATTACGAAGATCCGAAACCGATAGTACCTCCAACAACATCCAAAAAAGGGAAACAATCCAGCAAGCTTCAGGCTCAGACACGATCAATGCGGGTTGATACCTGGGTCAAAAAGCAGGCCCCTGGTGCCTGGAAGCGCACCGCTATTCGGGACAGCTCCAAGGGAAAGATCTTTGTCGATATTTTGCATAAACATATTTGGCTTTGGGACGGCAAGGAAGCTGAAGCCAGAAGATGGCATCTGGTGGTACGACGTGAAATAGAATCTCCCGAAGAAATAAAATACAGTCTGTGCAATGCCACCCTTGATACTCCGACAGAAAGGTTGGCATTCATGCAGGCACAAAGATACTGGGTGGAACGTCCATTCCAGGATGCCAAAAATCAATGTGGAATGGGACAATACCAAGCGCGAGGCTGGTTCGCGTGGCATCATCATATGTCAATGGTACTGCTCGCTATGCTGTTCATGCTGGAACAGAGGTTACAACACCAGCCCGATATTCCACTGCTGAGTTGCCCGGATGTTGCAACTCTGCTGAAATCGGTTCTTCCAAGAAAGGATATCACTGAAGATGAGGTGTTGAGACAGCTCGAAGTCAGACACAGAAAGAGGCAGGCATCAATTGATGCCGCCTACCGAAAACAACAAAAAGACGGGATGTTGCCTCTGTCGGCATGCTCGCCAAAGTAGAATTAGGCATTACTTTCGCAAGAGCATCTGCAAGTAGACAAACAAGGGTCAAACACCGGAAACATCATGACTTAAGCATATGAACATACATATGAAAAATTGAAAAACAAGATGGAGGTGTTCAAATGAATGGTTTCATAGACGCAATCGTGATTTTTTTGTTTCTCCCCGTTACGTTATTTATCATTCTCCCATTAATGATGCTTTGCGGCTGGCTACTCTGGAAGGCAGTTACTCCATCAGGAATCAAAGCAATTGACTCAGACCGAAACTTTCAGATGAAAGATGAGGCAATCCTCCCGAAGGGAAGCTGAAACATATCCTGACATTTATGTGTATCACCGATCACCACAAAAGATAATTTCTACTCTTACACCTCCAGCCATTCGATTATGGCTTCCGCCGCCATTCGCCCCTCGGCGATGGCGGTGACGACCAGATCGGAGCCGCGAACGGCATCGCCGCCGGCGAAGACCTTGGAGTTTGTTGTTTGATAGGCGAACTCACCGGCTGCCTGGGCCTCGATAAGCCGGCGGTCATTGACTGCAATGTTGTTCTCGGCGAGCCAGTCGGGCGGGCTTGGCCTGAAGCCGAAGGCCATGAGCACGCAGTCGGCATCCAGCACCGCTTCCGTGCCTGGTACCGGCTCGGGGTGCCGGCGCCCCCTGCCGTCAGCCTGGCCCAGCCGGGTGTTGACCACCTTCACCCCGGCCACCCTGCCGTCTTCGCCCACGACTATGCTCAAAGGCTGCAGATTCCAGAGGAAGCGCACGCCCTCATCTTCGGCGTTTTTCACCTCCCGGGCCGAACCGGGCATATTTTCCCGATCCCGCCGGTAGGCACAGGCAACATCGACGGCGCCCTGACGAATGGCGGTTCGCAGGCAGTCCATGGCGGTATCGCCGCCGCCGAGCACCACCACCCGCCGGCCTGCCAGATCGACATAGGGGTAGCGCTCACGCTTGCCGCCTATGAGCTGGTCGGCGTTGCCGATAAGATAATCGAGGGCGTGATAGACTCCTTCGGCGTCCTCGTTGTCAAGCCCCGCACTCATTGCAGTGTACGTGCCGGTGCCGACGAAGACCGCATCGTACTCGGCAAGCAGGTCGGCAAAGGCCACATCGCAGCCGACCTCCACCCCCAGCCGGAATTCAATGCCCATTCCGGTGAAAATCTTGCGCCGCAGTTCCATCACCGATTTCTCAAGCTTGAATGCGGGAATGCCGTAGGTCAACAGGCCGCCGATCTCCGGATGGCGGTCATAGACCGTCGGTTGGATCCCGTTTCTGACCAGCACATCGGCACAGCCGAGACCCGCCGGCCCCGCGCCGATCACCGCAACCCGCCTGCCGGTAGGCCGCACCTTCGACAGGTCGGGCCGCCAGCCCATCTGGAAGGCGGTATCGACGATATACTTTTCGATACCGCCGATGGTTACCGCGCCGAAGTCGTCGTTCAGGGTACAGGCCCCCTCGCAGAGCCGGTCCTGGGGACAGACCCGGCCGCAGACCTCAGGCAGACTGTTGGTCTCGTGGCAGAGTTCGGCCGCCTCGATGATCCGCCCTTCACCCGCCAGCCGCAGCCAGTCCGGGATATAATTATGGACCGGGCACTTCCATTCGCAGTAGGGATTGCCGCAGTCGATGCAGCGGTCGGCCTGCATCTGCACCTGCCGAGGCTGAAAAGGATGATAGATCTCGATAAACTCGTGGCGCCGCCGCTCGATTCGCTTTTTCTGCGGATCGACCCGATCGACTTCGATAAACTGATATAAATTTTTGCCCATATGAATTCCTTAAAAGCTGACAGCTGATAGCTGAAAGCTGCCCTCAATACACCACCGCCAAAGTTTCTTCCGGCGAAGTCCCGCGATGCCCCAGGAGTGTCGCCACATCCGAGGTCTTCGGCTTGACCAGCTTGAAAAGTGCGGCGTAATGTTCGTCGAAACCGCTGAGAATGCGCTCGGCCCGGACACTGCCCGTCTCCAGGAAATGGGCGTTGACGATCCCGCGCAGGTGTTCCTGCAGGACCGACCGGCCGTCAAGCGTCAGCACCTCGACCAGCTCCGGGTTGACCCTGGCGGTAAAGGCCCCCGACTCATCGAGGACGTAGGCAAAACCTCCGGTCATCCCGGCACCGAAGTTCACTCCGGTCGCACCCAGTACCGTGACGATGCCGCCGGTCATATATTCGCAGCCGTTGTCGCCGATACCCTCGATCACCGCCTGCGCACCTGAGTTGCGGACGGCAAACCGCTCGCCGGCCTGTCCCGCGGCATAGAGCCTGCCGCCGGTGGCGCCGTACAGACAGGTATTGCCGATAATCACCGCCTCATGGCTCTTATACGCCACGCCTAAGGGCGGACGGATAACCAGCTTGCCTCCGGCCATGCCCTTGCCCACATAGTCGTTGGCGTCGCCGGTCAGCACCATATGCAGCCCCCCGGCATTCCAGGCCCCGAAACTCTGGCCGGCGGTCCCTATAAAGATCAGATGGATGGGGCTCTCCTCCATGCCTTTATTGCCGTGCAGGTTTGCAATAACGCCTGAAAGCCGAGCGCCCACCGTCCGGTCGGTATTGCGGATGGTAAAGCTGCCGCCGCCTCCCGCTTTGGCTTCCACAGCTTCGCCGAAGCGCTCGACCAACTGACGATTCAAGGCTCCCGGATCGTCCGGGACATTCGACTCGCTCCGGAACAGGCCGCTGGTTGCCGGCGGCTGGAAGGTTTCGAGAATCGGCCCAAGCTGCAGTTTTCCCTGTCTCGGGGTTACACCCGTCACCTGTTCCAGGAGATCGGTCCTGCCGATCAGATCGGTGAGGTTGGCAATTCCCAGCTCGGCCATGAGCATCCTCGTTTCCTGGACCATGAAGCGGAAATAGTTCATCACCATCTCCGGCACTCCGGCAAAATATTCTTTTCTGAGCGTCTCGTCCTGGGTGGCGACACCTGTCGCGCAGTTGTTCAGGTGGCAGATGCGCAGAAACTTGCAGCCAAGCGCAATCAGCGGCCCGGTGCCGAAACCAAAGCTTTCGGCGCCGAGGATCGCCGCCTTGACGATGTCCCGGCCGGTCTTCAGGCCGCCGTCGACCTGCAGCAGGACCTTATGGCGCAGGCCGTTGGCAACGAGTGCCTGCTGGGTTTCGGCAAGCCCCAGTTCCCACGGACTGCCGGCGTATTTGACCGAGGTTAAGGGGCTTGCCCCGGTACCGCCGTCGTAGCCGGAGATGGTGATCAGATCGGCATAGGCTTTCACCACTCCGGTGGCGATGGTGCCGACACCCGGCTCGGAGACCAGCTTGACGCTGACCAGAGCTTTGGGGTTGATCTGCTTCAGATCGAAGATCAACTGGGCCAGATCCTCGATGGAATAGATGTCATGGTGCGGCGGCGGGGAGATGAGGGTCACTCCCGGTATCGAATACCGCAGGGCGGCAATCTGGGCGGTCACTTTATGGCCGGGCAGCTGCCCGCCCTCGCCGGGTTTGGCCCCTTGGGCCATTTTGATCTGCAGCACCTCGGCGTTCATCAGGTAATGGGGGGTCACGCCGAAGCGGCCGGAAGCGACCTGCTTGATCTTCGACACCCGCTCGGTGCCGAACCGGTCCGGATCCTCCCCGCCTTCGCCGCTGTTGGAAAAGCCGCCGAGGCGGTTCATGCCGATGGCCAGCGCCTCGTGGGCCTCCTGGCCGAGAGCGCCGATCGACATGGCGGCGGAGTCGAACCGACGGTAGAAGTTTTCCGGCGGCTCGACTTCGTCAAGTCCGATCGGCGTCCCACCCTTTTTTATCTGCAGGAGGTCGCGCAGACAGGCAACCGGGCGGTTGTCGACCAGGCCCGAGTAGACCTGATAATCGGCAAAATCGCCGGTCCGCACCGCCTTTTGCAAGGCGTGCACGACATCGGGGTTATAGGCGTGATATTCGCCGCCATGGATATACTTGAACAGGCCGCCGCGACTGAGCGGTTTATGCACCCGCCGCCAGGCAAGTTTTGCGAGTTTTTCCTGGTCCTCCTGAAAATCGACAAAACCCGCTCCTTCGATCCGGCTCACCACCCCGGTAAAACAGAGGTCGGTGACCTCCCGGGCCAGGCCCACCGCCTCGAACAGTTGCGAGCAGCGGTAGGAGGAAATGGTCGAGATACCCATCTTCGAGAGGATCTTCAGCAAGCCCTTGTCGACCCCCTTGCGATAATTACGGATCGCCTGGCGCAGGGGTGTCTTGAGTACTCCATCATCGACCAGCCGGCCGAGCGACTCGTAGACCAGATAGGGATAGACCGCGGTTGCCCCCATCGCGAGAAGCACGGCAAACTGGTGCGGGTCGCGGACACTGGCGGTTTCGACGATGATATTGGCATCGCAGCGCCGGTTGTTTTCCACCAAGGTTCGCTGAACCGCGCCCACCGCCATGGCGGCAGGGACAGGCAACGTCTCCGGCGCGATATCCCGGTCGGAAAGAACCAGAAGAACCGCACCGTTTTCCGTCTCAGCAAGAACCCGTTGCCCCAGCGCCTCGATCGCCGCCTTGAGGCCCACCTGCTTCCGATAATTGAGGTCGATGATCACATGCTTGTAATGAGCCTTATTCAGCCGCAGCAGCTGCTGGAGGTCGCTGTACACCAGCACCGGCGACTGGAACATCACCCGGTAGGCATGGCCCTGCGCCTCGTCGAAGACGTTCTGCTCCCGTCCCACACAGGTGGCAAGCGACATGACATGGCGCTCCCGCAGGGGGTCGATGGGCGGGTTGGTGACCTGGGCGAACATCTGGCGGAAATAGTCGTAGAGGCTGCGCTGCCCGCCGGACAAGACCGCCATCGGCACATCGTCGCCCATGGAAGATACCGGCTCCTGGCTGGTCTCGCCCAGCACTTTCACCATCTGCTCGAGCTCTTCGCTGCTGCAGCCGAAGAGCTTCTGATAGAGTAAAAGCCTGTCGTCGTCGAGAGCCCTGGCACCTGTCTCAAGAGTCTCGTCAGTGTCGAAGGAGTTGAGTTTGCGGCAGCAGGTGTCCATCCACTTGCGGTAGGGATGGCGGCTTTTCAGCTCCCGGTCGATATCCCAGGAAGTCCAGCGCTTGCCGGTGAGGGTATCGATCACCAGCAGTTCGCCGGGGCCGACCCTGCCCTTCTCGATCACCTCGTCCGGCTCGTAATCCCAGATGCCGACTTCGGAAGCAAGAGTGATAAGCCTGTCCTTGGTGATAACGTACCTGGCCGGCCTGAGCCCGTTGCGATCCAGGCCGCAGGCAGCGAAGCGTCCGTCGCTCATGACGATTCCGGCCGGGCCGTCCCAGGGCTCCATGTGCATCGAGTTGAAGTCGTAAAAGGCCCGCAGATCGTCGTCCATGTCGGGATGATTCTGCCAGGCGGGCGGGATGAGCAGCCGGAAGGCCCGGAAAAGATCCATGCCGCCGGCCAGGAACAGCTCGAGCATGTTGTCGAGCGCCGAGGAATCCGACCCGCTGCTGTTGACAAAAGGCGCCGCCTCGGCCATGTCCGGCAGCAGCGGCGAGCGGAATTTGTAGGACCGGGACCTCGCCCATTGCCGGTTGCCGGTGATGGTGTTGATCTCGCCGTTATGGGCGAGGTAACGGAACGGGTGGGCCAGCGGCCATCTGGGCAGGGTATTGGTCGAGAACCGCTGATGAAAGAGACAGATCGCCGACTGCATCCGGTAATCGGCCAGATCCGGGAAAAATTTCGGCAGATCGGCAGGCCGGCACAGGCCTTTATAGATAATCACCAGGTTGGAAAGGCTGGCGATATAGAAATCTTCATCACCCGTCACCCGTTTTTCCACCCGCCGTTTCACCATATAGAGCCGCCGCTCGAGATCCTTCGAGCCCCAGCCGAAAGGACCGTTGAAGACGACCTGGGCAATCTTCGGCATGGAATTCCCGGCAAAGTCACCGAGCACCTCAGGATCTAAAGGCACCTCGCGCCAGCCAAGGACGGTGAGGGTTTCCCGCGCCAGCTCCTGGTCGATGATTGTCCGGGCGGCCTCGGCCAAGGCCGCATCCTGACTGAAAAAGACCATGCCGACCCCGTACCGGCCGCCCAGACTCCAGCCCTGTTCTTGAGCAATGGCCTGGAAAAAGCCGTCGGGTTTCTGCAGCAGCAGGCCGCAGCCGTCACCGCTTTTGCCGTCGGCGGCGATTCCGCCGCGGTGGGCCATGCGGGACAGCGACGAGATTGCCGTCCGAACCAGTTTATGGCTGGCCTCGCCCTCCAGATGGGAAATCAAGCCGAAGCCGCAGTTATCCTTTACGTCATCCCGATTGTGCAGGGCCATTTCATCCTCTCAGTCTGCTGTCTCCATCAGATAAAACGCTTTATCATCTCGTCGATGGCTGCATCGACATTTTCCGGGCGGATTCCTGCGCGCAGGCAGGCGGTTTCGACCTGTTGCCGCTTTTGGTCATCGGCCATGTCGGCAATCCCACGAAAAAGTCCCATCCGTCGGCCGACCTGATAAACCATCTGCTCCAAGGGAGCCATGTCGAGAAAATGCCTGACGATACCGACCATTTTATCCTTATCCCGCGGATAGACACCTTCGACATCTTCAAAAAGATTCAGAATATGATCGCTTTTCAGCGTGCTGGTGATGCCGTCCAGATCCTCGAGAAAAACAACAAGCTCCTGAGCCGTCTCTTTATCGGACAGCTTTTCGAAGTCGCCCCGCCGGAATTCTTCATACAGTTCGACATGATTGGGAATGGCAAGACTTCGGAGGCGGATAAAATCCGGATTTATCCGGTTCAGGGCATCGGCACTCTCTCTGGCATGTTCCTCCGACAACTCGCGGCCGCCTAGTCCCGGCATGATATACTCCGAGAGCTCCATGCCCGCCTGTTTGACCTTCAGCCCTGCAGTTATGTGGGTTTGTTTATCGACGCCTTTGCATACCCGGGCGAGGACCTTGTCCGATCCCGACTCCATGCCGATATGGATCCGCGAGAGACCGGCCTCGGCCATCTGGCGCAGGTTATCGTCGCTGATCCTGGCTATGGTGTGCGAGCGGCCGTAGGAAGTAATCCGCTCAATCCAGGGAAAGCACGCCTGCAAGTGGCGAAGGATGACCAGCAGCCTCTCCGGTTTGATTATGAGACTGTTGGCATCCTGGAGAAAAATCGAGCGCATCCCGGCAGTCGCCCAGTGCAACGCAGCGTTCAATGCCGCCTGGTCGGTCTGTCCGTCGATGGACCGCAATCGTTCGATATCGGCAGGATAGATCCTGCCGTTTCCGGCCGCACACTCCCGGACTGCAAGGGCATAGCGGTGCACCCGGTCGATATCCTCCAGCACGTGCGCTACGGGCCGCAGGGAAAAATCCCGGCCTTTGTAGACCGGACAGAAGGTGCAGCGATTCCAGGGACAGTTGCGGGATATGCGGATCAAGAGACTGCCCGCCTCGCTTGGCGGTCTGATCGGTCCCTGTTCAAAACCCTGATATGCTGCCTCGCTTTGCTTTTTTTCGCCTGTGATTTTTTCCTGTGACTTCATTTTCCTTCACCATCATTTTTCATCCTGATCTCCCAGGTAATAGCCATAATCTTCCCATACATCGCACTGACTCCGCAATATTTGTCCTGGGAAAGTTCGACAGCGCGCTTCAATTTCTCAGGATCGAGATTGCTGCCGGTGAAATGGTAGACTATATGCATCGACTTATATACTGCCGGCACTTCTTCCGTCAGCTCACTTTCAATCGCCATGGAAAAATCATCAATTTCCACCCGCATCTTCTTTAATATCGCCACCACATCGACACCTGTACATCCGGCAAGCGAAGCCATCATCAGCATTTTCGGGCTTGGACCACGGTTGTCACCCCCATGCGCGGTCGAAGCATCGGTCAGCACCTCATGATCCCCGATCTGCGAACTAAAAGCGAGATTCCCCTTCCATCTTGTAATTGTTGAACTTTTCATTGATTTTTCCGGCTCCCGGTAAGTTTCATTTCGCTCAGCGCTCCATCATCATCCTTTGCCGTACCATGTATGACCGCATCATGAAGATGAATTATGGATATGGCATGAAATAGTACGAGTGATTAACTATGTTGCAAGTAATAATAATTTATCTTATTTACTTTTTAAGCAACATCCTTTTTCATGTGTTTTGTAATCACTCAACAATTTTACGCCTCTCAGCTGATTTACATGGCAGGGCATTGAGCGAGACAATCAAATGACGATCAGAAGAAAGGAAAAATCTTTGAAACCTTCCCATTATGTCGGTATCGGCGCATCTGCCGGTGGCCTGGAGGCAATCGAGGGTTTTTTCAAGAACATGCCGCCGACCAGCAACCTGGCGTTCATTGTCGTCCAGCATCTTTCCCCGGATTATAAAAGTCTGATGGTCGAACTGCTGTCGAAAAAAACGGCAATGCCGGTGCACCGGGCCGAAGACGGCATGGAAGTTCTGGCCGACAATGTCTATCTCATCCCGCCGAAAAAGAATCTGACCATTTTTCACGGCAAGCTGCTGCTAAACGACAAGGCCATCAACCAGGGCATAAACCTGCCCATTGATATCTTCCTCAAGTCTCTTGCCGAGGACCAGGGCGAACGGACCATCGCGATCATCCTCTCCGGCACCGGCAGTGACGGCACCCGGGGAGTGCGGGCGATCAAGGAGCTTGGCGGCATGGTCATGGTCCAGGATGAAGAAAGCGCCAAGTTTGACGGCATGCCGCGGGCGGCAATTTCAACGGGGGTCGCCGACTTTATTCTGCCGCCGGACAAGATGCCGGAACAGCTTCTCGCCTTTGTCGCTCACCCTTATGTATCGGGCGAAAAACACTCCGACCTGCTGCTGAAGGATGCCGACGCCCTGACCCGGCTCTTTGCCGAACTGCGGGAAAAGACCAAGGTCGATTTCACCTACTACAAACCAAGCACCATCACCCGCCGGATCGAACGACGCATGTCGGTCAACCAGATCGGCGATTTTGAAAAATACGTCCACTACCTGCAGAACTATCCCGGCGAGGTGATGGCCCTCTACCGTGATCTGCTGATCGGCGTCACCAATTTCTTCCGTGATCCGGAAGCCATGAAGGAACTTGAGGAAAAATGGCTGCCGGAACTGCTGCTCCGGACCAAGAACCGTGAGATCCGCTTCTGGGTGGCCGGATGTTCCACCGGCGAAGAAGCCTACACCCTCGCCATCCTGGTGAAAGAGGCCATGGAAAAGGCGTCTATCAGCCGGGACGTGAAGATCTTTGCCACCGATATCGATAAAGATGCGGTGGTGGCGGCCAGCACCGGCATCTATCCGGAGAGTATAGCGGGCGATTTAACCCCGCAGATTGTTGCCAAGTATTTCTATCATAAGGAAGAAAAGCTGCAGATCGCGCGACATCTGCGGGAGATGGTGGTCTTTGCCCAGCACAACCTGATCAAGGATCCGCCCTTCACCAACATCGACCTGATAACCTGCCGCAATCTCCTTATCTATCTGCAGCCCATACTCCAGCAGAAAGCCTTTGAGATGTTCAATTTTTCCCTCAACCCCCAATGACGAAATAACCAGTTATAATCTCGGAGAGGAAGCGCAGCAGCGTATTGCCGATCTGGAGCAGGAACTGCAGTTTGCCAGAGAAAACCTCCAGGCCACCATTGAAGAACTGGAAACCTCCAATGAAGAGCTGCAGGCCACCAACGAAGAACTGCTGGCCAGCAACGAGGAGCTGCAGAGCACCAACGAAGAACTGCAAAGTACCAATGAAGAACTGTATACGGTCAATGCCGAGCATCAGAACAAGATAATCGAACTGACCGAGCTGAACAACGATGTGGACAATCTTTTAACCAGCTCACGAATCGGCACGCTGCTGCTCGACGAAGACCTCGAGATCAGGAAGTTCTCACCGGAAATCACCAATATCTTCCATATCATGGAAAAAGATATCGGTCGGCCGGTAAGTCATATCACCCATCGTCTGACAGGTGTCAATCCAGTCGAAATGATCAATGCCGTGCAGCAGACAAACCGGATGATCGAGCAGGAGGTTGAATCGACGGCAGGCCAACATTATCTGGTCCGTATCCTGCCTTATGCCATTGGCCCCAGCACCTATTCGGGGATGGTAATGACCTTCATTGATATTACCGAAACCAAAACCATTCAGGACCATCTGGCAAGCAGCCGGCAAACTGCGCTCGACATCAGCCAGTTCATGCCGGCCGGCCTGTTTATCTACCGGCAGAACAGGAAAGGCGAACTGCTGCTGGAAAAATGCAACCCCGAGGCCGAACGGCTGACCGGTATCAACCTCGAAAACTCCGGCGGCAAACGCTTTGAAGAAATCTGGCCGTCGGCCGACCGGCACAGTCTTCTTGATAGACTGCACACCGTCATGACAACCGGTGAAGCCTGCTACCTCGAAGACTTTAAATATCAAGACGAGCATCTCAGCGGCGCCTATCGCATGCATATCTTCCGCCTGCCGGAGAAACGCCTGGCGATCAGTTTTGAGGATATCACCGAACGACGGCGCATGAGTGAGGCAATGGAAGAAAGCGAAAGCAAGTACCGGAGCCTGTTTGAGACCATGATCCAAGGGGTGGTTTACCAGGACAGCGACGGCAGAATCTTTTCCGCCAACCCTGCGGCCGAAAAAATTCTCGGTTTAACCTTCGACCAGATGCGGGGAGTCACCTCCCTTGATCCCCGCTGGCGTTCCGTTCGCGAAGACGGCTCAGCACTGAACGGGGAAGAGCATCCGGCCATGGTTTCCCTGCGAACCGGGCAGCCGGTCTTCGGGTTTATCATGGGCGTTTTCAGTCCTGCCTTCGCCGGCACAAAATGGATTCTGGTCAATGCCAGCCCACAATTCAGAAAAAAAGAAGAAAAACCGTTTCAAGTCTACACAACATTTGAAGATATAACAGACCGTTATTGCCTTTTCACCGACTGCGTAAAGACGCCCCTTTGAATCGGTGATGGCATGGATTTTTTCATCTTGAGCCTACAGCCATGACAAACGAAACCTCCGCCCCTCCTCTCCCCCTTCGCAGCAGGGCCGAAACTGTTCTTCAGGCCAGGGCTGATGCTCCCGGCGTGCTTCTGCCGGAGGAGTATCAGCAGCTTCTCCATGAACTGCAGGTCCATCGTATTGAACTGGAACTGCAGAATGAGGAACTGCGCCATTCCCAGGCCGCTTTGGAAGATAATAGGGCCCGCTACATGAATCTTTATCACAATGCGCCGGTTGGATATGTGGTTTTAAATCGATCCGGAATCATCAAGGAAACAAATGCGACCTTCGCTCGCATGGTCAGCACCGACAGTCCACACCTGCACGGCAAACCTTTTGCCGACTTTCTTGCCGCAGACGATCAGGCTATTTTTCGATCACGCTTGCGGTCCTTTTTCAAGAATCCGACCAATAAGCACATTGAGGTGCGACTGAAATCCACAGCTTCGACCGGAATGCATGTCGATCTGGCGGCTGCATCCCAACAGTGCCTGGATTCATCGGAGGATCAATCGCACGATGAACTTTTTGTCACCGTCACCGACATAACCGCTCGAGCCGAAGCTGAAAGATCGCTGCAAAAATCCCAGAATTTTGTCACCGCGGTTCTCGATTCGCTGGCTTCGCATGTCTGCGTCCTCGATGAACATGGGACGATCCTGGCGGTAAATGAAGCATGGCGACGGCTTGCCGTCGAAAATCCACCGATTGTCGGCGGTCTGGCCGAAGGCGCCAATTATCTGGCGATCTGCGACAATACAGGCGGCGAAGAGCAAGAGACGGCCCGACTCTTTGCCACCGGCATCCGCTCGGTTCTGCATGATGAGAAGGAAACCTTCAGCCTGGAGTATCCCTGCCACTCATCCGGCAAGCAACGCTGGTTCCTCGGCAGGGTAACGAAGCTGATAGGCGATACACCCCGTGCCGCAATCGTTGTGGCCCACGAAAACATCACCGACCGAAAGCACCTGGAACAGGAACAGCTCTTTTACCAGGATAAACTCAAGCAACTCGCCAAAGCCGAAAGCCTCAGCCTTATGGCCGGGGCGATATCCCACAATTTCAATAATATGCTCGGAGTTGTCCTCGGCAATCTTGAGCTTGCGCTGGACATGCTTGAGAAAAGGGGCGATTCAAACCACAATATCAAAGACGCCTTACAGGCTGCCTGGCGGGCCTCGGAAATGAGCGGGCTGATGCTTACCTACCTCGGCCAGACCATAGCGCCGAAAGAGCCTGTGGATATCTCGTCTGCCTGCAACCAGATTGTGCACCTGCTGCAACTGGCAAAGCCAAGGGAAATCGTCCTTGCCACTGATTTTCCCTTACCCGGCCCGCTGGTCAGGGCAAACGCCCAGCAGATGCAGCAGATATTCTCAAATCTTGTCGCCAACGCCTGGGAAGCCATGGAGGATAAACCCGGCGCTATTCATGTGTCACTTCAAACGGTATGTCCTGAAAAAATTTCCAGTAAGCATCGATTCCCTCTCGATTGGCAGCCGCAGGACAAACAGTACGCCTGCCTTTCCGTACGGGATAATGGCTGCGGGATTCAGGCTGAGAATATGGAAAAACTTTTCGACCCCTTTTTCACCAGTAAATTTACCGGCCGGGGCATGGGCCTTGCGGTTGTACTCGGCATTCTCCGCTCGCACGAAGGTGCCGTAACGGTCGAAAGCCGGCCTGGGGCGGGGAGTGTTTTCCGGATCTATATTCCCGTTCTTGACTAGGAGCCTGTCGGATTATGCCCTTTTCCCCCATCTCTTCGTTAAACTCGAAAAAATTATCCTCGGAATATTAGATATATGCCTCCGGTAATTTTTTCGAGTTTGCCTCGATCTGAGAAAAAATTGCTATAATCCGACAGACTCTAGAGGTCGGAATATAACATAAAAAGACGCGTAATCCCCTGGATTGACGCGCCCTTAATCTTTTCCCCCCATCTGTAATGCGGGGTCTTTTTTACTTTAAAGAATCAACCTGGTAGCCGGCACCCCGCCACGCAAAAATCCCGCCCGGATGGCGATACACGTTGGTATAGCCGAGATTTTTTGCCCAGATTGCACCGTTGTGGCTTCTCGTGCATTTGACAAAACCGCAGTAGACGATGATTTTCTTATTTTTATCCGGACCAAGCAATGCAGCATAATCCTCCTGACTCTTGCCGTCGGTTTCCTTGCTGTCCCACTCCTTCATGTCGGGGATGGGGAAAAGAAATTGTTTGGCATTGGGAATATGTGCTTTTTTATAACTGTCCTCGTACGGCATGGTGTCGATGATGACCACATCCTCACCGGCCTTGATGATCCCTTGCAACTCTTCGGTTGTCAGTAATTCATATCCGCCGTTCATGACTTCCCGGACGAGCTTGACGGCTCCTGCCTCTTTTTCCACCTCGTCCTTGAACTTGTCGGTACCGAAAGCATGGGCGCCGGAGGCGGCAAATACTGCCAATACTACCGCGATCACGAATTTTTTCATTTTCCTCGATCTCCTTGAATTGGAATATAATTAAAACGGTACCTATGGCACCATAAAGAATATGCAAGGGGCAGCAACATCGCGATATCGCGGATGAGCGCAGTCTTCAAACCATGAAACGCCTGTGACTCGGGGTCTTCGGGGCCAAAACAGCCGCAATCGATATCGAGGCCGAGCCAGATGGCATACGACAGGATGGCTATGAAAACCAGCAGCAATACGGCGACACCAATCTTACTGGAAAAACGATTCAGCAGAAGCCCCACGGCAAGAACAATTTCCATAACCGGCAGAACAACCGCAACCGGCAGCAAAAGAGGGTCCGGCAGGATGCCGTAGGCATCTATCACCGCCGCAAACTCGGTGACGTTGAAGAGCTTTGGAACAGCCGCGACCAGGAAAAACAGGCTGATCCCCCAGCGGCAAAGACGATCCAGCCACAACACTAACTCTCTTATTTCGATCATTACCATCTGCCCAAGTTTTAACTCCGGTTTCTTGTTTCACTTCCGAGACATCATTGCGGACGCATGATCGACTGACGATTACCCGCCAACATGCCCAATTTTACCTTTCTTGTCCAATAGGTAATCTCTATCGATAATCGCTGTTCCATTGCTTGATTTTCTTTCAAATTCAATCAATTGGAGCGCAGACGGATGGCCAGACGATTTTTCTGTTTTGGATCTGCCGCGGGAGCTGGTAAAATATAAAGAAAGTCGGGCAACCCACGTTCAGGGAGAGAGACCTATGAACACTATCGCCAGAAAGTATCCGCCCTTGTTTATCATCGCCTTCCTGGCACTCGCCATAGGTCTCGCCGGAGTGATCGGCGTCCTCCTTTTGCAGCTTCCGCCTTCTACTTTCAAGCCGCTGTTACTTGTGTTTTCAGGATGTATTGCTTTTGGGGTGGGCGAGATCCTCAATCATCCTATCGAGCGGATTCCGGAGTTTGGGCAGGCCGCCGGAGACAATGACGAAAACATATATCGTCGGCGCAACGACTGCAGCCTCGGCAATCTTCTCGATATTGTCGCTTTGCTGCTGATTTTTATTGGGTTCGCGAGATTTTTGTATCCGTACTGATGAACTGCAGGGTTGAGAGAAGGACAGGGATGGGATTTGTGCAGAGACCGGAAATTTTAGTCGCTGCCGGAATCGAGTTCCACCTGTAAAAGAATCAGATCGCTGCCTTGGTCCTTGACCACGATAAGATTCATGCCTTGGGTGACATCGTTTTGCTCGGCGAGGACATTGAAGCCGAAAACAAACGATTCGACTACGATTCCGGCATTGTCGCCGACACAAACTTCGGCCATCTGCACCTTGGCCATCTTATTTTCCCGGGCCAGGTCCAGCAGCTGGTTGTGGAGTCCCTGCGCGAGGGAAAATTCATGCATGGCCGGTCGTCGGTGAAAAAAGCGGCTAGCCCGTCACATGGGCGCGGTGGGCCGGCACATTGTATTTGAAATAGGAGTGACAGATCCCTTCATCGGAGATCATGCATGGTCCAACCGGGTTCTGCGGCGTGCAGACCATTCCGAATGCCGGGCAATCGGGCGGCAGCCCGCGGCCGCTGATGATGGCGTTGCACTGGCACATGCAGGATTCCTGCCCCTCTTCGAAGCGGACATTGAACCTTTTGGTGGCATCGAACAAAGACAGCTCATCGCGAATGACGAAGCCGCTCTGCTCAATGGTTCCCAGGCCGCGCCAGTCGGTATCGACGGCAAAAAAGACCTCCGACACCATCTTTCGGGCTTTGCGGTTATCGGCGGAGGAATAGGTAAAGGCCGAGGTGTCGTCGAACAGCGACTCGTTGTTTCTGATCTGCTTGACCAGGCTCACCAGCCCTTCCAGAATATCGACCAGCTCAAAGCCGGCGATGAAACAGGAAAGATGATGCTTCTTGGCCAGCAGGGTATATGCTTCCGTATCGGAGATGGTATTTATATGATCCGAGCAGAGCAGACCGCGGATATTGAGATCCGGGTCGAGCATCAGGAGATCGATGGTTGGCGGCAACAATCTGATAGACGGGAAGACACAGAAGTTTTCAATACCGAGTCGAGCCGCTTCAAGTATCGTCTCGGCGACGCCCGGCGCAGTCGCCTCAAAACCGACAGCCGGATAGACCACGGTATAATCGGGTTCCTTACGGGCAATATCCAGGGCATCCATCGGCGAGGTTATGACCTCGACCCTGGCTCCTTTCTTCCAGATACTCGCGAGCGATTCCCTGCTCCCGGGCACCCGGATAAGATCCTCACAGGCCGCGGTAATTACCTGCGGCTGCGTGGCCACCTTGACAAAGGCGTCGATATGCCCGGCCGGCATGACACAGACGCTGCATCCGGGGCCGGCCACGAGTTCGAGCATCACGGGAAGCTTCTCGCGGATGCCGTATTTGAGGATTGCTCTATTCTGCGTGCCGCAGACGACCATCAGACGCATCGGCCTGTCTACGAGGGCATGCAGTTCCTCAAGCAAATCTTTTTGACGATCCAGATCTTTTGCTACTTTACCGGCTTTCATTCGGCATACATCCTTTCAGCCCAGGTGAAAATGTTATCCAATTTCACCTGGGTCCGAAACTTACTTGTGGCGGAGAAGATATCCTCCCCCTGAGAACAGCTTGTTATCACCACTACTCCGAGGCTTCCGCCTCGTTCTTCATTTCTTTATAGCTTGTCGTGTCTGTCACTTTCTCGCGTTCAATCTTTTCAATCTCAGCCCGGGTCAGATGAAATTTCCCGCACGCCGGACAGGTGCCGTCGAACTCATCGCCTACGGCACGCGCCTTCAGTTCATCCACCGTCATATGATCAAGTTTTCCGCACGCGCCGCTGGGATTTTCCGCCCGGACCTGCGATCTTCTGGTGTGTGGCATAGTAATCTCCTGCTTATTGCTGTTTCTTCCTCGTCGAGAAAGACGAATAAGTTATCTGTATATACTACATTATCTACAAAAAACACAACATAAGGCGGACCGGATCGTTCATTTATCCTGCCGCTTTTTTTCGCTCCGCCGCCCTCGAGACCGCTGGGCTCTCCCGGGACGGCGGAGGAGATTCCTAGCCAATTATTCTATCAACTTCTTTTCCTTTGGAATCCACAATACTTACCGATACAGGTATGCCGCCATCCAGGCGGTGGGTTGCACAGGACATTCAGGGGTCGTAGGCCCTGACGGCCATCTCCACCTGATTGAGCAATCCTTCGTTGTACACGCCGTTCTTGATAAGCGAGGTCGCGGCCTGCTTGACGCTCATATTCATCGGCGCGATATTATGGGTGGTGCCGACGATAAGATTGGCCTTGGTGATACAGCCGTTGTCGTCGGTGGTATAGTCATGGATCAAAGTACCCCGCGGTGCTTCGACGATTCCAACGCCGCGGCCCGCCTTCGGCTCGACCTTGGCGCGAACATTCGGATCGGTGATGCCTTCCCATTCGAGCAGTTCGATGGTGCGCTCGCAGGCATAGACCAGTTCGATCAGCCGGGCATAATGATAGAGCAGGGTCTGCTGCGCCGGACGACCGAAGGAATTCCTGAATGCCTCGAGTGCCGCCTGGGCCTTCGGGGTGGAAATCTTGTCGCAGACATTGATCCTGGCCAGGGTGTTGGCACGGTAAATGCCTTTCGGTGCGGCAAGAGTCATGTCGAAGCCTTCGTTCCAGGATTTGGCATAGGGCATCTTCGAGTAACCCCATGGCTCGACATGCTCGCCAAGATACTGGGTGTAATCGCTGCCTTCGAAATCGACATAGCTGCCGTCGGGCTTCATCAACCGCTGCTTGCCGTCATAGAGGCGGAGCGAACCGTCGGCCCGGTCGACCGTGCCCAGAAAACCCGTCTTGATCACCCCGAGGTCGCTGATGACGTCGAGATATTTGGCGAAGACATTGTTGATGGCAAAATCGAGGGCAAAACAGGCGAAATCGAGCAGGGTCCGGGTACCGGCCAGCAGTTCCTGACGTTCCTCCTCGACCATCGGCTTGGCGAACCCGCCGACCACGCCGGCAATCGGGTGGATGGCCTTGCCGGCGAACTTGTCGAGCATCATCTGGCCCAGCTGCCGCATCTTCACCACCTGAGTGGCAAGCTCCGGCGCCGCTTTGACTACGCCGATGACATTGCGCACCGAGTAGTCGGCATCCGGCCCGAGGACGAAATCGGGCGCGGCAAGAAAAAAGAAATGCAGAATCTTGTCGTTGATGTGAGCCATTACCTGGCACATTTCCCGAAGCTTATAGCCAGTCGCGGTAGGAGTCACCCCGAAAGCGCCGTCCACTGCCTTGTTGGAGGCGAGGTGGTGCATCCAGGGACAGATCCCGCAGATCCGGTTGACTATGCGGGGTACTTCTTCCGCCGGTCGACCCTCGATGAATTTCTCAAACCCGCGAAGGGACTGGATATGCAGAAACGCATCCTCCACATTGCCGTCGTCGCCCAGGTGTATGGCGATTTTGGCATGTCCTTCGATTCGGGAAACCGGTGCAATATTTAAAACCTTTCCCATTTTAATCCTCCTTATCGACCGATGATTTTACCGGCCGAAGTTTTCCGTGGGCTCCTGAAAATCTCAGCAACGAACGGCGATCGACCACTGATTTATAATCTATTCCGTTACTTGCCAGAGCATTCATCATGTCGAGCAGTTGGTTGCCATCCTTGCGAACCGGACCGAAACAGCCTCGGCAAGGGACCCGGGCGCTGATGCAGCTTGGCGCCCCGCGCTTGGCACAACCCGCGGCGGTTACCGGTCCCATGCACATATAGCCCTGTTCGAGCAGACAACGCATTTCATCGATCGGCGCGCCCGGCTTGAACTCGGCATTGGTGATAAACCGTTTGACCTTCTCTACATCGCCTTTGCCTTCCCGTCTGGTCGGGCAGGTATCGCAGACGCTTTTGGTAGGAAGCACAGGAGCCCGGCCTTCGAGCAGGGAAACAATCACCTCGGCGATCAGTTCGGGATTGGGCGGACAACCCGGCAACTGCATGTCGATCTTCACCTTCTCGTCGCAGGCATAGACCCGGTCAAGCGGCGCAGGCACCTCGATGTTGGGGATTTTTGCCCCCGGATCTGTGGTGACCGTCTGGTAAATTTCTTCCCAGCTCGTCTGGCGATTCTGCCCGTTCATCAGGGCGGGAATGCCGCCGTGCGTGGCACAGGTGCCGAGGGCAATCAGCACCTTGCATTTTTTCCTCATTTCTTCCAAGACTTCCAGATGCTCGTGATTGCTCACGCCGCCGGTGACTATTCCGACTACGGCGTCAGGAATCGTCAGCGTCACCCCCTCGCCGCATTGGCCAAAGTACTTGTGATCCATCAGTACCGGGGCGTGGACGATATCAAGAGCCTCAGTTATTATCGGCACGAGATCTTCACCAATATTCAGGATGGCAATCTCACATCCCGAACAGGATCCCAACCACTCCAAAGCAGTAGTTACACCCATCTCTTTCTCCTTTATGCCACAGGGGCATCCTGACTATTGACAGGACCCAGTTTCTTGATCCGTGCAGTCATCTCGGTCACCGCCGCCACGAACTTGTCCGGCTCCGCCGAAGAAACCCATGTCAAGCTGAATCGTCCGGCCTCGTAGCCAAAGTCCTCCAACAATGAGACAATCATGTCGGAGCGGGTCATTGCTTTATAATTACCATCCAGGTAATGACATTCGCCGAGGTGTCAGCCAAGCACCATAACCCCGTCCGCACCCTGAGACAGTGCATCCATGACGAATTCGGGATGCACCATGCCCGAGCACATTACCCGAATGATCCGCACATTATGGGGATACTGCATCCTGGCAGTCCCGGCGAGATCGGCTGCGGCGTAAGAGCACCAGTTGCAGCAGAAGGCAACAATTTTAGGCTCAAAACTCATGTGATCTACTCCTTCTATTTAAAGTATACCTCGAGAACCCTCTCCGACCCCGCCAATGGAGAACGGATGGTTGGAGCGGAGAGGGTTTCGAATCTGTAAAGTATTACGAAATCAAACTGCCAGAGCCGCCTGAATCTGGGCACTGATCTGTCTCATGGTGAAGCCGGAAACATAGACCCCTCTCTTCGGACAGGTCCCCTGGCACAAACCGCAGCCTTTGCACTGGGCCTTATTCACCGTGATCAGTTTCCCGGCATTCGCACCTTCCGCCGCCGCTTTTTCCACCAGGGTAATGGCGTTGTACGGACAGACATCGACACACAGTGCACAACCGTCGCAATAGTTCTCATCGACGGTAGCCTTTATCGCATCCAAAGAGATCTTGGTTTTCGACAAGAGTGTCGCCGCTCTGGCCGAAGCCGCCAGCGCCTGGGCAACCGACTCCTCGATAGGTTTCGGGTAGTGCGCAAGACCGGCTACGAACATGCCGTCGGTGGAAAAATCGACGGGCCGCAGTTTGGCGTGCGCCTCCTGGAAGAACCCGTGACCGTCGACGGGCACCTTGTACAGCATGCCGAGCTTGGAGGCATCTTCCTTTGGCCGGATCGCTGTTGCCAGTATAACCATGTCCGCCTTTATCCTCAGCGGACGATGGAGGACATGATCCCATACCTCGACATCGATATCGGAGCCGTTCTCAGTCACTTTCGGCTTGCCGTGCAGCTCGTAATTAATAAAGATCACACCAAGTTTTCTCGCCTGCTTGAAGAGGGATTCGCGCTGGGCGTAGGTTCGCATATCCCGATAGAGGATATAGACGTTACGCTCGGGGTTTTCCTTTTTCAGGGCAATGGCCGACTGCACGGAATGGGTACAGCAGACCTTCGAGCAGTACATGCTGTCGGTCTCCCTTGACCCCACGCACTGGATGAAGACAAACCTCTTGGCCTGCTTGACATGCTTTTCCTTCAGTTCGAACAACTTATCGAACTGTACCGATGTGACCACTTTGGTGATGGTACCGTAACCATATTCTTTTGGGACATACGCTTCTCCGCCGATAGCTACTATGCCGGCGCCATGTTCGATAACCTTGGCCACGCCGTCCTTGCCGGTGATGGTGGAGCGGAAATTACCGACAAATCCTTCCATCCCGGTCACAATACACTCCTTGTGGATAATGATCCGGTCGTTCCAGATAACCTTGTCGATCAGCTTGGCGACCTGCGTCGGCACGTGCTCGCCGGCCCAGGTATGTTTAAGATTGAGGGCGTTGCCGCCGAGGATATCCGATTTTTCCACCAGATGTACTTCAAATCCCTGCTTGGCAAGATTCAGCGCCGCTGTCATGCCTGCAACTCCGCCGCCGATTACCAGACCCTTCTGGGTGATGGGCACGGAAATAGGTTTGAGAGAATCGCCATAGGTAACTTTGGCGGCAGCCATCCGCACCAGATCTTTCGCCTTGGCGGTAGCCGCCTTCGGATCTTTGCTGTGGACCCAGGAGTTGTGGTTTCTGATATTGGCCATTTCAATCAGATACTCATTCAGGCCTGCGGCCTTCAAGGTCTCGCGGAACAGCGGTTCATGAGTCCTTGGGGTACAGGCGGCGATGACGATCCGGTTGAGCTTCTGCTCGCGGATGCGCTTGACGATCATCTCCTGGGTATCCTGCGAACAGGAAAACAGATTGCGCTCGACATACACTACATCCGGCAGAGTTGCGGCATATTCTTCGACCGCCTTGACATCGACGACACCGGCGATGTTCGATCCGCAGTGACAGACGAAAACGCCGATCCGCGGTTCTTCCCGGGAGATGTCTTTTTCTTCCGGAAAAGTCGCAACGCTTGTCAGTTTATGCCTGACCGGGGCGAGCAGCTCGGCTACCGCCGCGGCGGCTGCCGATCCTTCGACCACCGACTGGGGGATATCCTTCGGTCCGGAAATGGCGCCGCAGGTGAAGATACCTTCCCGCGAAGTCTGCACCGGGGCAAAGTCCGAGGTCGCGGCAAAATTATCGGCGGTCATTTTGATGTCGACCGTCTGGGCCAGCTCAAGCACATGCTTGGGCGTCTGCAGACCGACGGAGAGTACGACCATGTCATAGAACTCTTCAATCTGGCGACCGTGTTCGTTGACATACCTGAGCCGCAGATCACCGCTCACGCCATCGGTTTCCACTCCGCCCACCCGGCAGCGGACAAACCGCACGCCGGAATCCTCTTTGGCCCGCTCGAGATACTGATCGAATTCCTTGCCGTGGGTCCGCATATCCATATAGAAGATGGAGGTCTGCAGGCCGGGAACGTGATCCTTGGCAATGACCGCTTCCTTGATCGCATACATGCAGCAGACCGACGAGCAGTAGCCGTTGCCGCAGAGATTTTCGTCTCTTGAACCGACACACTGGAGGAAGGCGACCTTGTTGACCGGCTTGCCGTCCGAAGGGCGTACCAGATGACCTTCGGTCGGACCGGAAGCGGACAGATAGCGTTCAAGCTGGAGGGAGGTAATGACATTCTTATGCACCCCGTATCCCCACACTTTAGCCTCTGTCGGGTCGAAAGCCTCAAAGCCGGGAGCCAGCACCACGGCGCCGACATTGATCTGATGGATTTTCTCCCGGTCATCGAAATTTATCGCCCCGGCATCGCACACCTTCTCACAGAAGCCGCACGCACCCGGTTTTTGCAGACGGATACAGGAATCGGCATCGATCTGATACTTCAGCGGTACCGCCTGAGCGTATTTCACATAGATCGACTTGCGCTTGCCGGTAGCGGCATCATACTCGCTGTCCACTTTTTTCGGACATTTCTCGGTGCAGGCGCCGCAGGCGATGCACTTTTCCATGTCCACATAACGTGGTGATTCTTTAACGGTTACTGAAAAATTCCCAGCGACGCCGTCTACCTTCGTGACCTCGCTGAGGGTCATCAACTTTATATTTAAGTGCCGACCGCACTCGACCAATTTTGGCGCGATGATTCACATCGAGCAGTCATTGGTAGGGAAAGTCTTGTCCAGTTGCGCCATGGCTCCGCCGATGGCTCCCGACTTTTCAACCAGGTATACGTAATACCCGGAATCGGCGAGATCCAGGGCTGCCTGCATCCCTGTGACTCCACCTCCCACAATCATTACCGACCCAACTTTCTTTGTGTCCAGCATGATAGGTGTCTCCTCTCTCAATTTTCGTAACAATATCCTAGCAACTTACAGCAATAGAATATTTGGATTCGTCCGCTTTTAATTTCAAAGGTTTGAACCTTTTGAAATTGCCTCTATTGCTTGTTTGGCATAATCAATGAATCGGCGACAAGCTCCCAGATGTACTTCACTTCAACATTCAGATCATACTCTTTGTTCAACGACTTCATGATCTGATCCCGGCAGTTATGGCAGGGCGCGACAACAAGGTGGGCTCCGGACTCGGCTATCTGCCGGGCCTTGATGCGGCCATAGAAAACCCGTTCGTCTGAGAACGGCATGGCCCAGGCTCCGCCGCCGGCTCCGCAGCAGTACGCGCCATTGCGATTGGGATTCAGTTCACGGACGTCGTCGCAGCAGGCCCTGGTGACGGCCCGCCCTTCTTCGAAATAGGCCTGTCCGAAGGCTTTGAGGGATTTGCGGCCGTAGTTGCAGGGATCATGATAGGCAACGGCCATGGAGTGTACCGCCTTGTTCAGCTGAATCTTGCCTTCCTGGATGTATTCGAGGAGCAGATCGAAGACGGTGACGATTTTGAATTCGTTGAGTGCTTCAGGGTACCACTTGTTCAACCCGGACCGGGTTGCAAAATATGCGTGGCCTCACTCGGGGAGGAGGAGAACCTTGCAGTTCAGCCTCCGCATGTTGTCGACTATCCGGCCGACCACGGTTTTCATCGACTCGTCGTCACCGGAGAACAGACCCCAGTTGACGCCTTCCCAGTACTCGGAGGAAAGGGTCCATGATTCGCCGGCGGCATAGAAGATCTTCCACCACCACTTCATGTCGTCCGGTTCGCCGAAAGGCTCTTTGGAGTTCACCGTCACCAGCACCCTCGCGCCATGCACATCCATGGGGGTTTTGAAACCGGGACAGCAATCTTCTGCGAGCTCATCGCCCAGATCTTCGCAGAGGAAGACAAAATCGTCTTTGGGGATGCCGAGATTGTTGCCGCGCTCGAGGCACATGACAACACCTTTATGGATGGGACCGGGAACAGCGGCACGCTTTCTGGTGCCGCGGATCTTCCGCATCAGCGCGGTGATCTGGATATTGGCAGGACAGGCTTCCTCACACTTGGCACACATTGTACACTTCCAGGGCCAGTTCGACTGCACCAGCTCTTCGTCCATGCCCAGCACCGCCATGCGGACGATCTTGCGCGGGTCAAGCCCATCAACTCCTGAAATCGGACAGGCGCCGGCGCAGGTGCCGCAGGTAAGACAGGCATCGGCCCAGGCCGGATCAAGAGCAATCTGACTTTTCACACCATCGATTGCCAGCGGCTCCCTGTCGGTTTTCTCTAAAGCACCGAGGGCCTTCTGGCTGACATTGTTGGATGGATGGACATGCGGCTCACGCCCAAACTTTTCGCAGAGTTTCTGGTAATCATGAAACTTCATAAGGTACTTGCGACCGGGACCTTCCTTGGCGGAAAGGGTTCCGGCGTTGATCCAGTTCCTTATGGTGTTTCGATGAACCCCAAATTCTTCTGCAAGCTCGCTGACTTTAAATTCGTACATCATAAAAGGTCACCTCATTTGACAGTTAAAAAAAGAATTTGTGCTATTTTTTCAGATGCTTCAGTAACGGCTTTGACCATGGCGGAAGAAAGCCCCGGGGCAATTTCTTCCGGGATATACTCAATTTGCGCAGCGAGAATCAACACGGGAATCCCGGTATTATCAGCAAGCTCCTGCAAAAGGTTGACTGTGGGAAATTGATGGAGGGAAAAATCATGAATTTTTTTGGCGGGAATCTCGGAGGGAAGGATCTCGAACACTTCGCCGGGCTTTCGACCCTCGAAGTCGACGGCGTCGAGGACGATGATTCTCTCCGGCCGCCCCTCCTCCATCAGCAGATAATCGAACAGGTATTCACGAATACATGTGCCGGCATCAATCGCCTGGACATCTTCAGGGAGTATATAACGTGCCTGCAAATCGTCGACAACTGCAGGACCGAACCCATCGTCACCCATGATGATGTTCCCGCAGCCAAAAATCATCGCTCTATTTTTAATTGGTCGCATTGTGCAAACAGTGCCTCTTGATTGAATTTTTGGGAAAATACCATTAGGCGAATGGAAGTGCAATACTGTTTTTAAGTGTAATAACAGCACATATGTCATGATATCGAAACTATTAGGATAAAATGCCCATTTTTTTTTAAGTTTGTATTAAGGAAAACTCATAAGTGCCACAATGTCGCATAACCTCATGAAGTCCGTAGACTTTCATGTGAAACGCCGGATCAGTACCGGTTTTCCAACCTCTTAAGAGGTGTATGAGTGTAATGCAATGGTCTTATGAAAAACTGGGGAATGCATCCGAGCGAGCACTCGGATGCATGATTTTGGAGAGAAACGATTCTTTCAAGAAGACAGGGGTTCAGAAGAATAGCCCTGCGGGTTGTTCTTCTGCCAGCGCCAGGTGTCTTCACACATCTCGCGCAGTCCGTAGCCGGCCTGCCAGCCCAACTCGACCAATGCCTTGGTCGGGTCGGCGTAGCAGGCTGCAATATCACCCGGTCTGCGGCCGGCAATGGAGTAGGGTATTTCCCGGCAGCTGGCCTCGGCAAAAGCCCTGACCATCTCGAGCACGCTGTATCCCTTGCCGGTACCGAGATTGTAAATCACCACACCCGGCCGCTGCAGCAGTCGATCGATGGCTTTGACATGACCACGGGCGAGATCGACCACATGGATATAATCCCGCACTCCGGTGCCGTCCGTGGTCGGATAGTCATTGCCGAAAACGGCAAGCCGGGCGAGTTTGCCCACCGCCACCTGGGCAATATAGGGCACCAGATTATTGGGAATGCCGTCCGGATCCTCGCCGATCCGGCCGCTCGCATGGGCTCCGACCGGATTGAAGTAGCGCAACAGGCAGACATTCCACTCATTGTCGGCATGATAGACATCTTGCAGGATTTCTTCGACCATGAGCTTGGTTCGCCCGTAGGGATTTGTGCAGGAAAGGGGAAAATCCTCCATGATCGGCACCGTTGCCGGATCGCCGTAGACCGTCGCCGAAGAGCTGAAAATGATGTTTTTCACTCCTGCAGCAGCCATCACCTCGCAGAGGTTAAGGGTCCCCGTCAGATTGTTGGAATAATAGAGCAGCGGTTTTTCAACCGATTCCCCCACCGCCTTCTTGCCGGCGAAGTGAATCACTGCATCGATTTTCCCGGGGATGCCCGCAAAGACTTCGGCCAGGCGCTCCCTGTCGAGGAGATCGACCTGAAAGAAGGCGATCTTCTGCCCGGTTAATTCCTCCACCCGGTTAAGCGACTCCCTGCTGGCGTTGGAGAGGTTGTCGACAACCGTCACTGTATACCCGGCTTCGAGGAGTTCAAGGCAGGTATGACTGCCGATATATCCTGCCCCGCCGGTCACGAGAATATGCATGCTCACCTCATTCTTATAATATTTTAACTTTTGTTCTCCAGGAGATAACACACCAGAGGAGCAAAAACAACCACAAAGGATCCCTCCGATCCCCCTCGTGCCGCCTTGAAGATGATTTAGCCCTTTTTCAGAACAATAAAAGGAGGTACATTCAGAAAAAATAATGGTCGGAACCGGCCATCTTTGGAAATCACCCCTGCTCAAATACAACAAAAAACACCGAGAGGAGAAATCATGCCTTACGTCAATATCCGGGTCGCCGGAACCCTGACCAAAGAACAGAAACAAAAAATCAGCAAAGGCGTCACCGAAGTCATCTGCAGAGAAGCCAATAAGCCGCCCGAGGCGGTGCTCATTTTCATTGACGAAGTCGCCCACGAGAATATCGCCAAGGCCGGCAATCTCCTCGAACCACCCAAGTAACCCCGACAACCGTGCGGTGCGGGAAACTCATTGTCCTGCACCGCTTTCCAGCAGCTGCTGCACATAGTCCTCTTCCGACACGATCCGCACCCCGAGCCCCCTGGCTTTGTTCAACTTGGCAGCACCCACTTTTTCGCCGCACACCAGCAGATCGGTTTTGCCGGTAATCGCGTCGCCAACCTTTGCGCCAAGTGCCTTGGCCTGCTTTTTCATGTCTTCCCGGCTGCCCTGCCGCATGGTTCCGGTAAAGACAATGAGCTTGCCTGCCAGCGGTCCATTGCCCGATATCGCCTGATCGGTCTCGAGCGGCGTGGCTATGAGGTTAAAGCCCAGCCCGTATACGGCGGTAAAAAGATCGGCCGTCGCCCGCAAGCCGGCGAGCATCTCGTCGGCGGTTTTATCGCTGAAGCCCCTGATAGCGACAATCTCTTCTTTGGTGAGCAGGAAAACCCTTTCCAGAGGAAAAACCGAGAGAAGCTTTTCGCAATTCCCCATCCCCATCCGATAATTGCCGAAGGCGGCGAGAAAGCGCCAGTCCTCGATCGGCTCCATGCGGCTGCGTTGCAGCTGGGCCACCATATTCTCGGCCTGTTTCGGCCCGAATCCGAGATCGACCAGCTGCTCCTCGGCAAGAGCGTAGATCTCCGGCAGCGACCGGATACCGCCGGCAAAGATCTTGCGGATCGACGACTGGCCGAAACCATCGACGTTACCGAGGACCTTGAAAAAATGTTCGATGCCATTGGTTATCTGGGCCGGGCATTTCAAGGTGTCGATGCAGAGAAGATAGTCATTTTCCCAGACGAGCGGCGAACCGCAGCTCGGACACTCTTCGGGCAGCTCGGGCACCACCGGCACCAGCACCTCTTCAATCTTCGGGATCACCTCGCCGCTTCGCGACAGCCTGATGACCGCACCCGGACCGATCCCTTTCTCTCTAACCATATTATAGTGGTGGGCTGTAGCCCGCTGGATGAGGGCGCCTGAGAGCCTCGTCGGCTCGACCTCAGCCACCGGGTTTACCCGGCCGGACCTCGAGGTCTGGGCGATGACCCGCAAAACCTTGACCTCCGCGGTTTCGGTGTTTTTCTTGAAAGCAATCTGCCAGCGATGGTGATGGCGGGTGGCCCCCATGTATTGCCGTATTCTTTCGTCGTCGATATCGAGGACGATGCCGTCGACATCGAAATCCATCGCCTGCCACAGCCTGTCGACTACACCGTCGAAGTCGGCGGCAAGAAGAGACCATTCCCCTTCCCAGCAGGGCAGAAGAGCAAACGGAAAGAAGACCGCATGACCCGATTTGATCGCCTCGACAGCATGTGGTTCAAGCTCCTTTTCCTTGATAAGGCTCGCCTGGAAGTTTCTTGAATTATCAAAAAAAGGTGCGAGGTGCGCCTGAAAGTAGCTGCGGCTGACGACAACCTCCCCCGCTCCGAGACCACGGGCCCCGGCTTTGGCAACCTGCAGGCCGCGCTCGAAGACCCGGGTGATATCCGTGCCGCGCCGGCCGTCACCGCGGGTATAGAGGGTCTTGCCGTCATCGTAGGCGGCAAAGCCGTCAAGTTTCGGTGTCGCCCGGAAGATAAGGCCGGCGAAATCGACGCCGCACTCTCCGGCCGCCTTTTCAATCCGTTTGGCCCATCGCTCAATCGCGTTGAAATTGTAGGCCTTTTCCGTGGACAGCATGCGCACCGGCAGCTCCACGGTTTTTGCGCCGGGGTACGGTTCGGGTTCCACCGTATGCAGAAAAGGGTGGTCGGGGATCCTCCTCTTCAGTTCGGCCAGGTAAGTAAAATCATAGAGCTCATCGGATATCAGCAGCTCCCCGCCCCGATAAAGGAGATTGGCGACATTCAACAACTCGATCAGCTGGTCGTCATCGACACGGTCAAGATCGATATCCCCCTCGGCGATAGCCAGCAGTTCCTGCTCCGACAGGGCGGTGAGATTGAACTCCGCCTCGGCCAATATTTCATGCTGAGCGGGACTCAGCCCCAGACTTTTAGCCATCGCTTTTTTATTTTTTCTCCTGTACATATTTTCTGGAAGATGAATCATCCCGCCCCGGACGCCCTGGGCGTTTGCCGAAAGCGGGGTTGCAACTGCAGAGGAATTCTAACACCCCACAAGGGGGTACTCATTTCAGTGCCCCCTTGAGGGGTATAAGTACCTTAACGAAATTCATTCCTAAAAAACAAGAAATGAATTTCTAAGGTACTAATACTTTTTTCGAGAAGGTACAACCGGAGGAACGAGATTATGAGAACAATCGATCTGCGCAGCGACACCGTCACCAGACCCTCCGAGGCAATGCGTTCGGCCATGGCGGAGGCCGAGGTTGGCGACGATGTTTACCGTGATGATCCGACGGTGAACAAACTGGAGGCGTATGCTGCCGAACTGCTCGGTTTTGAAGCGGCGCTTTTTACCGCCAGCGGCACCCAGGCCAACCTCGTCAGCATCTTATCCCACTGCGGCCGGGGCGATGAATATATCGTCGGCCAGCTCGCCCACACCTATAAATATGAAGGGGGCGGCGCCGCGGTACTGGGCAGCGTCCAGCCCCAGCCGATTGAATTTGAAGCGGATTCCACTTTATCGCTTGCGAAGGTCGAAGAAAAGATCAAACCGGACGATATCCACTTCGCCAGAACGCGCCTGCTCTGCCTCGAAAATACCCGGAATGGCAAGGCCCTGCCTTTGAACTATCTGGCAGAGGCCGCGAGCTTTGCTGCGGCCAAAAACCTCCGGCTCCACCTCGACGGGGCCAGGCTGTTCAATGCGGCAGTCAAACAGCAGGTCGATGCCCGGAAGATCACCCGCCATTTCGACTCGGTCTCCGTCTGCCTTTCCAAAGGGCTGGGGGCGCCGGTCGGCTCGCTGCTCTGCGGTGCGAAAGGTTTTATCGAAGAGGCGCGCAAATGGCGAAAGATGACCGGCGGCGGAATGCGTCAGGCAGGGATACTAGCTGCGGCCGGGATCTACGCCCTGACAAACAACATCGACCGCCTGGCTCAGGATCACCGCCATGCCGAATTGCTGACGGCTGGGCTCACGCAGTTCGAAGCGCTTGCGGTCGAGAACGATCCGGCCCAAACCAACATGGTTTTTTTCAGTGCGGCGGCTGACACCACCGCGGCACTTGCCGAATTTCTCCGGGATCGCAACATCCTCATCAGCCCCGGTAAAACGACCCGGCTGGTCACCCACCTCGATGTCCATCCCGAGGATATCCAATACATTCTGGCGCAATTCGCCGAATTCTTTTCTTTCCAGAGGAGACCTTGACCCCGGGGCCCGACGACTCCGGGCGTCTCTTATTCGCCCGGAAAAATGATGGGGAAGAGGTTTTTCCGGGAGTTCTTGTGATGGGTTTTCACAAGCTCCTTTGAACGTTCGACATCCTTGATGCTGATCGCCTCGAAGATCTCATTATGCTCGTCCCTTATCTCCATGATCCGATTCAGCCGCAGATCCTCGGTCCGGAACCGCAGAAATATTTTCTGACATATTTCCCGATAGCGATAGGATAAAATGTCATTGCCGACCATATCGAGGACCCCGGCATGGAACTCCGTGTCGAGGATGAAGAGCTTGCGATCGACATGGGTGGAAATGGCCTTTTCATAATCATTCTTCCGCTTTTTCAAGGCCTGCATCTTTTTATCGGTCATGCCGCGGATCGCCGGTCCGATAAAACCTACCTCAAGCACCTCGCGTATATCGTAGAGGTTTTCCGCTTCCTTCAGGTTCAATCGATGGACCGAATACCCCTGGTTGGGGACGAAGTCAAGGTAGCCTTCCTGGGCGAGAATGCTCAAGGCATTATTCACCGGGGTCCTGCTGACTCCCAGTTGTTTGGCCAGATCGATAAAGACCAGTCGCTGGCCCGGCACTATCTCATAATTGAGCATCAACTCAATTATCCGCTGATACACCTTCAGGGTGAGGTTACTGGTTTTCTTCACTACTGTTACCTCTTAATGCAATGAATCGGGAGAGCCCTCGGAACAGAGAGAAACGCCTCTCTCCTCTTTACGATCCGGGGATCCGAAACCTTTTGGAATAGTAAGGTCTTGCAGATCCATTCAGGAGGAGCTGGCAGAGATATTTATTACATAATGTAAGGTATGTCAATAAGGTTACAATGTCCATGCTGCCGGTCAAACAAGTACTTTCAAACTCGGCCGTAAAAATCCGGCACTCGTTTCATTATTCCCCGGGTATTCCGTGCTGTTGAGTACCAGGGCGGTGGGTAATGGCGCGCGTCGACTGTCCGGCGCCATGAAAGAACCTGCGCATTAATCGCTTGACACCGCGATAATTACATGCAATATATCATACAATGATTGTAAAAAATCTCGTTCATTTTCACCCGCACCAGTCCCGGAGGAAAGAAAACCATGAAACAGGTCGTCACTCTGGAAGAAGCAGTCGGTTTCCCGCTGGCTCACGATATTACCGAGATCCGCCCCGGCGAATTTAAAGGGGCCGCGTTCCATAAAGGCCATATCCTGAAAAAGGACGACCTCGACCATCTGCGCCGGCTCGGCAAAAATAATCTCTTTATTATTCGAACCACGCCTGACGAAATGCACGAAGACGAAGCCGCCGAGGCTTTAGCCACTGCGCTCTGTGGACCGGGAGTGGGCTGGCAGGACGCACCGCGCGAGGGCAAAATCAACCTGAAGGCGACCAGGGACGGGCTTTTTAAGGTCGATATCGAAGCCCTCATGGCGTTCAACATGCATGGCGAAGTAATGTGTGCGACCCGGCACGACAATACCATGGTCAAAACCGGAGATACGGTTGCAGCCACCAGAGCCATTCCGCTGGTGGTGGCCCGGAAAAAAGTCGAAGCCGCCGTTGCCGCAGCCCTTGAAGCCAAGAACCATGTGTTGACCGTCGTCCCCCTGCGAAAACCGAAGGTCGGCATCATGATAACCGGCAACGAGGTTTTTTCCGGCCTGATCAAAGACAAATTCGAACCGATTATCACAAAGAAAGTGGCCGAGCTTGGAGGAGAGGTGCTGGATGTCGTTTTTCTCCCGGATGACGACACGATGATTGCCGAGGCAACCACAGGCCTGGTGAGCCGGGGCGCAGATCTTCTTATCACCACCGGAGGAATGAGCGTCGATCCGGACGACCGCACCCGCCACGCGCTGCAGCAGGCCGGGGTTAAGGATATCGTCTACGGTACGCCGGTGCTCCCCGGGGCGATGTTCATGGTCGCCTACCTTGGCGACATTCCGGTACTCGGCATTCCGGCCTGCGGGATGTACGCCTCCCGCACCGTCCTCGATCTTGTCTTTCCGCGGGTTCTCGCCGGGGAAAAGATAACCAGAAAGGAGATAGCGGGACTCGGCCACGGCGGGCTCTGCCTCCAGTGCAGGACATGTACGTATCCCGTCTGTCCCTTCGGTAAATAGACACGAGGCCAAGGAGGCGAGCGCCATGACCCAATCAGCCACGGTTATTCCTGAAATACCGGCAGAGCAATGCTCGTCGCTCCTGCCTGCCCTGGAATACTCCGTTGAACGTGAAGTATCCGGCCTTGAGGTTACCCCCAAGGCGGCGCTGCTGCTCAGGGAGTACCTGCAGGGCAAGGACACCCTGCCGATCCGCATCTTTCTCACGATCGGCGGATGCGGCATGCAATCCTTCGGCATAAGCCCGGAAGCCCTCCAGCCTGCCGATGCGGTTTTTAAAAGAGATGGCTTCACCTGTGTGGTCGAGCGGAGAATTTTAAAACAATACGGCCCGATAAAAATAGACAGCGACGGCTTTGCCTTCCGGCTGAGCGGCAAAGGAATCTCTCCGCTGACAGGTTGCGGCACCTGCGCCTTCCAGTGCGGCACCAGGGGCGGATCGCGCTGTACCGGAGTCTGCGTTACCTGCGAGGCTCCATGCCCGACCGGATTAAAGATCAGATCGCGGCGAAAACAGCGTAAAGCAGCATGGCTTTAAAGCTATCGGAGGGCAAGGATAATTGCATGCAATGATTACAGACATCCGGGTCATCCCGCAGTGGCAATTCCATTTTTTTCTCAAGTATATCTCGGCGATTGACTGAGAAAAAGATATTGACACGGCATGTGTTTCATGTAAAATAACAGCTTACAAATCACCAAGGCCATGAGTGCATTTTTTTGTTCAACCCTTTATTGCATGTAATTTTTCATGCAGACAAGACAGGACAATTTACCTTTCCAAGAGTGTTGCGGGCTTACATAGAGGCATTGGCCATTGCAATGCATCGAATTTTCAACCAGAGGAGAATCGTATCGATGAAACCAATCAAAACAAAAGACAAAACAGTCTTGAGATCCCTGGGACTCGGCGGTTACTTCGGAGGTGGGGCCGAAGGAATGGTAGATGTCAAAGATGGCAAGATTGTCCGTGTGCGCCCGATGCAGTATGGGTGGAAATACAAGAAGGAAGAGGTTCGCCAGTGGAAAATGGAACGAAACGGCAAGACTATTGAGCCCACCTGGAAATCTCTGCCCGGCCCTTTCTCTCTCGCCTACAAAAAGCGCGTCTACTCGCCAAACCGCGTTCCTTTTCCTATGAAAAGAGTGGACTGGGACCCAAACGGCGAGCGCAACCCCCAGAACCGCGGCAAGAGCAAGTTTGTGCGAATCTCCTGGGACGAAGCATCAAAGCTCATTGCAGACGAGATCAGGAGAGTGCACAAGGAGTACGGCCCTAATGCCATCCTGATGCAGGGCGACGGCCACGGCGAATGCAAAACCATCAATACCCCGCACGGCCACCCGGGCGTCCTCCTCGAGTACCTCGGCGGTTTTACCCTCCAGGTCCGAAACCCCGACAGCTGGGAAGGCTGGTACTGGGGCGCCAAACATGTCTGGGGCCAGGGTGCCCAGGGCATCATGTATCCTGCCGCCAATATCGTCAAAGATACCATCGAGCATTCCGACATGGTTTTGTTCTGGGGCTGTGACCCGGAAACAACTCCCTGGGGATTTGTCGGCCAGTTTGCCAGCCGGCTGTGCTACTATTTTACCGAAGTCGGCATCAAACAGGTCTATATCTGTCCGGACTGCAACTACGGCGCGGCGATCCACGCCGACAAGTGGATTCCGGTTCTGCCCAATACCGATGCCGCCCTCCAGCTGGCCATCATCTATATGTGGCTGACCGAAGGAACCTATGACAAGGAATACGTAAAAACCCATACCGTCGGTATGGATAAAGTAGCCGATTACGTGCTCGGCAAGGAAGACGCTGTACCTAAAACGCCGGAGTGGGCCTCGCCGAAATGCGGCGTGCCGGTCTGGACGATCAAGGCACTGGCCCGCGAATTTGCCGCGAAAACTACCTCTATCGCCCACTATTTCGGCGGCGGTTTCATTCGCGGACCCTTCTCCCACGAACCCGCCCGTCTCGAGTGTATTCTGCTCGGCATGCAGGGTCTCGGCGGACCGGGCGTGCATCAGCATCAGTTCACCTATTTCGGCCTGCCGAGGGCTGAGGGCCTCGGCGGCACATTCTTCTGGAATCCGGAAATCGAGGAGCGGATCGCCCTGCCGGTTCTCAGTGCGGTAAGTGCCTGGCAGCAGCAGGTTATTCCGAAGACCCTGATCCAGAATGCCATTATGGGCACCGAACCGATCAAGTTCCGGGGCACCGGAGCCCAGAACGCCCTCACCCACGACCAGTTCGTCGAGTACACTTTCCCGATCTCAAAAGAAGAAAAAGGTTCGAGAATCCATATGATCTGGGCCGACAGCCCGTGCCGCATCACGTGCTGGAATTTCGGCCATGAGACCGAACTGGCGATGCGCAGCCCGGAAATCGAATTTTTCGTCGCTCAGCACCCGTGGTTCGAAAACGACTGTCTTTATGCCGACATCGTCCTGCCCGCCAATACTCACATGGAAGTCGACGACATCGTCACCAACATTCGCCAGGGCACGATGCAGCCGAACATCATGCTCACCGAAAAAGCCATCGAACCGGTCGGCGAATCGAAAAGCGACGCCCAGTGCGTGCTCGAAGTAGCCAAGCAGTTCGAGGGAATGGAACAGCAGATGACCGAAGGGAAAACCACCGCGGATCTGCAGAAAGCCATCTGGGGCTATATGGGCGGAGAAAAACTGGTGTCCTGGGAACAACTGAAGGAAAAAGGCTACTGGATGTACAACACGCACCCGGACTGGGAAAACGATCCGCCGGGATTCCGTGAGTTTTACCTGGATCCTGAAAAACACAAGCTCAATACCCCGACCGGCAAGCTCGAGTTTTATTCCGAGGCTCTAGCCAAAGCATATCCGGACGACAAGGAAAGAGGGCCGATTCCCAAATGGGTCGAGAAAAGCCACAATCATGACGAGCGACTCACCAGTCATCGCGCCAAGATGTTCCCTCTTCTGATCATGTCAAACCACGGCCGCTGGCGTGTACACGCCCAGTGCGACGACATCACCTGGACCCGGGAAACGCCGACCATGAAGGTGACCGGCCCGGACGGCTATAAATACGAACCGTGCTGGCTGCATCCTTCGGAGGCGGAAAAGCGCGGCATACAATCCGGTGACATCGTCAAGGTCTTCAACGAACGCGGAATTGTTCTGACAGGGGCATACATCACTGAAAGAGTGCGTCCGGGAGTCGCATATGTCGATCACGGGGCCAGACACGATCCGATCAAGACCGGCGAAATCGAGCGCGGCGGCGCCATCAACACCATTACCCCCGGCGCCGTGACTTCGGAAAACTGCGTCGGCCAGATCGGCGGCGGCTATCTGGTCGAGGTGCAGAAAGTAAGCGGCGAAGAGATGGATAAGTGGCGACGGGAATTTCCCGACGCGTTTTCACGAAAGTATGATCCGGCAGCAGGCCTTCGTGTTGATGCCTGGATTGTTGACGGAGGTAAAAAATCATGAAAGTATTTACCGTTGATCTCTCCCGGTGTAATGGCTGCTACTGCTGTCAGATCGCCTGTAAAGACGAGCATGTCGGCAATGACTGGACCCCCTATGCCAAACCGCAGCCCGATACCGGCCAGTTCTGGATCGGCCTGTCCGAGCAGGTCCGGGGCCATGTCCCGCATGTCAAAGTCACGTATATCCCGCAGCTGTGTCACCACTGCGATGATGCGCCGTGTATCGCCGACTGCAAGGCCGAGGCAATCTATAAACGCGACGACGGCATTGTGATCATCGATCCGGTGAAATGCACCGGCTGCAAACTCTGTGTCGATACCTGCCCGCACAACGTCATTTTTTTGAACGAGCAGCTCAATATCGCCCAAAAATGCACCGCCTGCACCCACCTTCTCGACAATGATCCGGAATGGACCGTGCCGCGCTGTGTCGATCAATGCCCGACCGAGGCTCTGCGTTTTGGCGAAGAGGAAGACTTCAGCGATTTCATCAAAGCCGCCGAGTTGATCAACCCGGCGGCCGGGACCAAATCGCGGCTCTACTACAAGGGTCTGCCGAAAAAGTTTGTGGCCGGCACTTTATATGATCCGGCGGCAAAGGAAGTCATCATCGGCGCAGAATGTACCCTGCAAGACGAAGCCTCCGGCGAGACTTTCACCGAATCAACCAGCAACTTCGGTGACTTCTGGCTGAAAGAACTGCCGGATAACCGCAGCTACACCCTTACCTTCAAAAAAGACGGCGTGACCAAAACCATCGCCGGACTGACGACCGATATCGATCGCGGCCTTGGCGACATTGCCATGGACATGGGAGGCAATCGCTAGTTTTTGGTATACTTTAACATCTGGGATCAATAACCAAGGGCCTGAAAAAGTGCAAAGCTTCTTTTCA
The DNA here is from genome assembly GCA_000961725.1 of Desulfobulbaceae bacterium BRH_c16a. Taxonomy (GTDB): domain Bacteria; phylum Desulfobacterota; class Desulfobulbia; order Desulfobulbales; family Desulfocapsaceae; genus Desulforhopalus_A. The sequence goes on along the minus strand of LADS01000058.1, from coordinate 111,543 downwards.
GGCCCTTTTTCCGGCGCGTTTGCCTGTAAATTTTCATTCCTTTGGAAGAGTAAAAACAAAATTGGGGTGCCCGCCGGGAGATTCTTCGCACCATAAGTCCCCTCCGTGGCGTCTGACAAGCTCGCGAATGACGGGCAGACCAACTCCGGAACTGAACTCGCTGTCAAACATTTCAAAAATGGATTTTCTCTTCTCCGCCGGAATCGGTTGTCCGTTGTTGAAAACATTAAGGCGATACATATTGCCTATATCTTCGAAGCCATAAGCAATTGTCCCTCCTTTGGGAGTGTAACGAATGGCGTTGGAAAGAAGATTTCGATAAACGATGCCCAGCCAGTTCTTGTTGGCGGAAACAAAGATTTTGTCGCCCGGTATTCCGCCGAGACGATTGTCGATTTGAATCTCCCCTCTCTCAATTTCCTGGGAAAATTCGCCAAGAATAGGATCGATAATATCCTCGCGAAGATCAAGCGTCTCTTTCCTGCCGATTTCACTGGAGTTCATTACGCTTGATTTGGTCAGATATTCGCCGACAATCTTCTCGAGTTTAATCATCCGATTAAAGACGTCGTTCAGCGTCTGTTGAACGCTTTCGCTCACCTGGCCAAATCTTCCTCTGGCCAGCAGTTTAATTGTCGAAGCGATGGAGACAATGGGAGACCGCATATCGTGTGTTGCGATGCAGAGCATTCGCAGAATATGTTTCTCCAGTTTCTTGCGCCTTGTTATATCACGGGAAATTCCAATGACTCCGATAATCTCTCCGTCTAGATCTTTCCAGGGAAATTTAGAAACCGAGATCCAGGATTGGCTTCCATCCGGACGAGTCAGTTCTTCTTCCTTGTCAACAATCGACTTTCCTGTTTCCATAATGAAAATTTCGTCGTCCCGGCATTTTCTGGCCTCCTCCAGGGGAAGAAAATCAAAATCGGATTTCCCGATCATTTCTTCCCAACGGACTGCCGATCTTCTCGCTTTGGCTTCACTCACCAAAGTAAATCTCCCGTCCATATCCTTGAAGAATATGGAATCCTCCGAGTGACGTAAAAGCGCCATCATCTCGGGACATCTTTGATTGAAATTGTTTGCCATACCTTTACACCTAAAGCGGGCTAACGCACGCAACCCAAGGGTTATGATCCCCTCCCACAACAGCCCACAACAGAGGGGATAAGTACCTTCACGAAATTCATTTCTAAGGTACTAAAAGGCTCACCATTCAGTTTGAATCAAATCCGACCCCGTAAAGTTTTCCCCTCCAAAGGATATGGATATTTATCCGATTTTGGCAACATAAATCCGCAATCCCACGCCCTCATTACTACAATGTAGTATATTGACATTCCACATGGTTTGTGTGATTAAATTCATGAGACGAGCCCTCACAGATCCATGCTATTCCAACCTTATCATCGATTGGCATCATGACGAACGTTCATACCGAATCTCCCGCCGGAAGAAATCAGGCTGACAAAGAAGAACGGAAAATCTCCTCCAATCTGTTTATGTCCATACCCCAGGGTGTGATCTATCAGTCGGCCGATGGGGCTATCATTTCGGCCAATCCGGCGGCGGAACGTATTCTCGGCTTAAGCCTCAGCCAGATGCAGAGCCTGACGGCAAAGGACCTCCTCTTGCGGGCTCTGCATGAAGACGGCTCGGAGCTGCCTGAATCGGAGCATCCCTCGATGCAGGCATTGACGACGGGGCAGCCGGTCCTGAACACCATCCTGGAAATTTTCAATCCCGTGGAAAACCGGCATCTCTGGCTGTCGGTGGATGCGGTGCCGGAGTCCTGCGCCGGAGAGGACCGCCCCTCGCAGGTCTATGTCACTTTCAGCGATATCACCGAACGTAAGATGGCGGACGAGGCTTTACGGCAAAGTGAGGAGCGCTTCCGCCTGACCTTTCAGGCCAGCCCCGACGCGATAAACATCAACCGCCTCATCGACGGCATGTATGTAGACATCAACCCCGGGTTCACCAGTTTAACCGGCTATAGCCGGGCAGATGTTATCGGCAGGAAATCGACCGACCTGGATATCTGGCACGACCTCAGAGATCGCCGGAAGCTTGTCAAAGGATTGCAGGAAAACGGTCATGTCAACGGTCTTGAAGCAAAATTTCGCCGAAAGGACGGCAGAATCTGCCACGGCCGCATGTCCGCACGGGTCATCCTGCTGGAGGGTGTTCCCCATATAAGTTCGATTACCCGCGACATGACCGATCACATGGAGGCACTGGAAGCCCTGCGTGCCGGCGAGAACATGCTCAGCAGCATTTTTCGCACTGCGCCCACGGCCATTGGTGTGGTGAGCAACCGTATTTTCATTACCGTCAATGACCGCATCTGCACGATGACCGGCTACAGCAAGGAGGAACTGGTCGGGAAGAATAGCCGCATGCTCTACCTGAACGATATGGAGTATGAGTTTGTCGGCAAGGAAAAATATGAAAAAATCAAGGAATTCGGTACCGGTACCGTCGAAACGCGCTGGCAGCGGAAAGACGGGGAAACCATAGATATACTTATGAGTTCCTCGCCGATAAATCCCGACGACCTGACTGCCGGGGTCACCTTTACCGCCCTTGACATCAGCGAGCGGAACCGGGACGAAGCGGAACGGGAAAAGCTGCATGCCCAACTACTCCAGGCCCACAAGATGGAGTCGGTGGGACGGCTGGCAGGCGGCATAGCCCACGACTTCAACAACATGCTCGGAGTGATCCTTGGTCACACCGAAATGATTATGTGTACGACAGATCCGGCCCTGCCGGTTTTTACCGATCTTCAGGAAATTCGTAAAGCGGCCGAACGTTCCGCCAACCTTACCGGACAATTGCTGGCGTTTGCCCGCAAGCAGACGATCACCCCCAAGGTCCTCGACCTGAACGAGATCGTTGAAGGAATGCTCAAGTTATTATACCGTCTCATTGGCGAGAATATCGAGCTGGTCTGGCTGCCCGGCAGAAAACTGTCGCCTGTCAAGATGGATCCGTCGCAGATCGATCAGATCCTCGCCAATTTGAGTGTCAATGCCCGGGATGCCATCGCCGGTATCGGGAGGATCACCATCGAAACGGAATGTGTCGTCATCGATGAAGCATATCGCACCACCCATTGCGAAGCGGCCCCCGGTGAATATGTGTTGCTGGCTGTGAGCGATAACGGTTGCGGCATGGACAGGGACATTCTCGACAAGCTGTTCGATCCTTTTTTCACGACCAAGGAACTCGGCCAGGGCACCGGCCTGGGACTTGCCGTGATTCACGGTATCGTCAGGCAGAACAATGGATTTATTTGCGTCTACAGCGAACCCGGCCAGGGTACGACCTTCAAAATCTACCTGCCCAGGTATCACGGCAAAGCTGTGCAGAAGCATAGAAAAGCACCGGCGGATTTAGACGGAAGAGGCCGGGGGACGATCCTCCTGGTCGAGGATGAAGCGTCTATCCTAAAAATGACCCAACTGATGCTTGAACAGCTGGGATACACAGTGTTGCCCGCCCCAAGCCCAACTGCGGCAATCGGTCTGGCCAGGGAACACGCCGGTGGGATCGATGTCATGATGACCGATGTGGTCATGCCTGAGATGAATGGCCGGGATCTGGCCAACATTGTAACAGGTATGCAGCCGGGTCTCAAATGCCTGTTTACCTCCGGTTATACCGATAACATCATTGCTCATCACGGCGTGCTCGACGAGGGGATGGATTTCATCCAAAAACCGTTCGCCATGAAAGATCTCGCCGCCAAAATTCAGAATGTACTGGACCGGAATTCCGAGCTGCTGCTCAATGAGAATTATCCGTAATGTCCATTTTTCCAGAGATTTTCTTTATCACATAGATGTTGCAGGAATTCTTCAAATAAGGCAAAGATGTTACTGATCGTGAACCTGGAGAGAGGAAAACATTAAACGAGTCTGGTGCACGCCATATGCACAACTGCAAAAACATGCCAAATTATGGAACGGAGGTTTTCATGAAATCATTTAGTCTATCGATTTTCCTGTTTATTCTCATTCTAATGGTTTTTGACCCAGCATCTGCTGCAAACGTGGGCAGCGTCAAGAATTCAGAAGGACAGGCATGGATTATACGCGGAGAAGCTCAGATTCCCGCCAAGGCAGGTGAGAGCCTCATGGTCAATGACATTATGAAGACCGATACCGATGGAGCCATGGGCATAATAATGCAGGATGACACCATTATCTCCATGGGCCCGAATAGCCGGATGGTTCTTGTCGATTTCGTATTTCAACCCGAAGAGGGACGGTTCAGCATGCTGACCAGGTTTCTTAAGGGAACTTTTACATATATTTCCGGGACAATTGCCAAACTCAATCCCGAATCGGTCAAGGTAGAAACACCGGTAGGCATGGTGGCTATTCGCGGCACCCATTTTCTTCTCAAAATTGAAGATCATTTTCTCCTCAACGTTGAAAAATAAGACGAAGAGATTGATGCAAACTCTGATAGTGACTTTGCTGACCTGTTTGATCCTTGCAGGTTGTGCGCAAAAAACTACTTTCGTGCTGTTGCCCGATCCCAGTGGAAGCGTCGGCAAAATCATGATCACTCATCTGAAAGGCACCAAGACGCTCAGCCAGGCTCGACAATCCGTGGTCATCAAGAGCAAAACAGAGAGGCCAGGCAATGTCGAAATTATGGAGGAGGCGGAGATCCTGTCACTCTTCGGCAAGGCCTTGGACATCCAACCGTTACCTCCTGCCAGATTCCTGCTTTATTTCAATACCGATTCCAGCCAGCCAAAGCCGGAAGGTGAATCCGAAATCCCCAAGATACTGCAAGCGATCAAGGACAGACATTCAATGGACATCAGCGTAATTGGGCACACAGACCTGAAAGGAGAAGCCGACTATAACTACGACTTATCGTTTCAACGGGCGAAACATGTCAGGAGTATGTTGGAGAAGCACGGTGTTGCCCCGTCCATCATCACAGCCATCTCCCAGGGCTCAAGTAACCCTCTTGTGCCAACAGCGGATAATATCCCTGAACCACGAAATCGTCGGGTCGAAGTCATCGTCCGATAAGCGTCATGCGCTCCCTCTCCGTCTTTAAACAATCGACCGATCGAACGAGCAAATGGATTCTTACTGTCGGTTTGTTTATAGGTGTGATGGCAGCAATCTTAGCTGTGATTGCGCCTGAACCTCTCCGACAACTCGACCGAATCAGCTACGATTTCATGCTGCAGAGACTGGGAGGAAAACCTCATAATCCCAAAGTGCTGATCGTAGATATAGATGAGGCGAGTCTGGCCCGTTACGGGCAGTGGCCGTGGCCTCGCCATCTTGTTGCCCGGCTGCTCGGCATTGTACGTGACGGCACACCTGACTCCGTGGGTATCGACATCCTCTTTGCAGAACCGGATCGCTCCTCCCTGATGTTTGTGAACAGGGATCTTAAGACGGAGTTCGGCACGGAACTCGATATCTCCAGCATGCCGCCGGAAAGAGTGGACCACGACTGGGCTCTCTCAAGCACTTTAAATCGCGGCTCCTTCTATCTGGGGGTCATGTTTCGTTTCGGAGAGAAAAATCAGACACAGGTCGAATTGCCGGACAGCCGATTGGTCGTCACCCATCTCAGCCGTGATGGCGAAGGGATACACCCTTTTCCCGTCGCCGACGGTGTGGTGGCCGCCCTGCCACAACTTGCAGTATCAGCCGATGGATCAGGTTTCGTCAACGCCGCTCCGGATACTGACGGAGTCATCCGTCGTGTGCCGCTGTTCATCCAGTACGGCAACACGTTATATCCCTCTCTCGCGCTGGCCACGTACATGCGGTCGCAAAAAAGTAAGAACATGGTTATTCAATCCGATAAGGGAGGCCTCGTTTCAATCAAAGCAGGCGAAACTCTCATTCCTGTCGACAAACAGGGTTTTGTCGGCTTGCGTTTTCGCGGCCCTTCCGGAACCTATCCACACATTTCTGCATCAGATGTGCTGGATGGTACAATTTCGAAGGATGCGTTTTACGGAAAAATCGTATTCGTCGGTTCCTCCGCCGAGGGTCTTAAGGATCTCCATGCGACTCTTTTTGATCGTCGCCTGTCCGGAGTTGAAGTCCATGCGACAATGGTCGGCGCTATTCTGGATCACGACTTTATTTCCACACCAGCATGGACCTCCGGAGCGCAGGGAATTGGCGTGCTTCTTTCGGTTCTGCTGTCACTGACGATCGTGTTATGGTTTTCAACATGGGCTACCGCACTGACATTGCTAGGATTTCTTTTCATTGTTCCTTTATCTTCCGCAATGTTGCTCAAAAGCCATCATGTGTTTATTTCGCCGGTTTCAACCATGGCAGTATGTATTTTATCCTTCGCCCTGCTTGCCATAACGCGTTTTCGCAGCGAGGAACTCCGTGTTCTGCATCGCGAACGGCAACTTGCAGCGGCCAGAGATTGTGCAATCGTAGGGTTGGCATCCCTGGCGGAAACCCGCGACGCAGAAACCGGAAACCACATATTACGTACACAAAAGTATGTACAAGCCATGGCTCGACATCTTGTGCATCACAAGAGCCTTGACTATCGACTTCAACCAAAGGAAGTCGACCTGCTTTTCAAATCCTCCCCACTTCATGATGTAGGAAAAGTAGGGGTGCCCGATTCCATTCTGCTCAAACCGGGACCGCTTACCCTCCCGGAGTTCGAGGCAATGAAAAAGCATACTCTTTACGGTGCCGAAGCCCTGGCCAGGGCCGAATCGGTGTCCGGCATCTCGGACGACACATCCTTTCTGAAAACAGCCCGGGAAATTGCCCTGACTCATCATGAAAAATGGGATGGCACCGGTTATCCCCACGGCGTTAAAGGCAAGGATATCCCCTTAAGCGGCAGACTCATGGCTTTAGCCGATGTGTACGATGCACTTATTTCTGAACGTGTTTATAAAAAAGCCATGAGTCACGAAGCAGTTGCCGACATAATCCGCAACAGTCGGGGTACTCATTTCGACCCTGAAATTGTAGATGTGTTCGAGGCGTTGGAAGATGAATTCTGGGTCATCAGCCAGAAGCATGCCGATCAAAAAAACAGGCATTAATAAAATGAGAGAACTAATTCTGACGATCGACAAAGAATACAAGGGAAAAGTGGTCACGGCGGATGAGGCGATATCGACCATTAAAAACGGCAGCCGTATCTTTATCGGATCGGGCTGTGGCGAACCCCGGCATCTCATTCACGCCCTTGTCGGCAATCGCAATATGAACGACATAATGATCTTTCAGATGTTGGCTCATACTTTGGCGGATTATCTGGACTATCCCTCCTTTCTCGAGCGCTTTGTCGTAAACCTGTTTTTTGTACCCATAAAGATGCAGCAGGCGGCATTTGAAGGGAAAGTCGATTATATCCCGACATATCTTTCTCAGCTGCCGCAGCTTTTCAGAAGCAAGCAGATCTGCATCGAAACGGTTCTTATCCAGATAAGCCCTCCCGACCGCTTTGGCATAGCGAGTCTCGGAGTTTCCGTCGATGTCACTCTCGAAGCCGTAAAAAGTGCGAAAACAGTTATCGCCCAGATCAATCCCCGGATGCCCCGCACCCATGGTGACGGCTTTCTCCATGTGAGCGACATTGACTATCTTGTGCCATATGAGGAGGAACTGATCGTTCTCGATCAGGAAACAGTTGAAGAGGAAATAGCCGGCCGCATCGCCCAGTATGTCAGCGAGTTGATCGACGATGGCAACACCTTGCAAGTCGGGTATGGCCATATGCCCTATGCGCTGCTGAAATATTTCGGCAATAAAAATGACCTCGGCATCCATACCCACATGATTTCCGATGCCTTTATCCCCCTCATGCAGAAGGGCATTATCACCAATAAGTACAAAAATTTCATGACGGATCGGGCGGTCGCCACCTTTTGCATGGGGTCGCGCATTGCCTACGATTACATCGACAACAACATTCAATTCTATTTCGGTACGGCGGATTGGGTCAATACGCCTGGCATCATCGGCAGGAACGACAACTTCAGGTCCATCAGTTCCGCCCTGGAGGTCGACTTGACCGGACAGGTATGTTCCGATTCGGTGGGCCGGCAATTTTTCAGCGGGACCGGCGATCAGGCCAACTTCATCAGGGGGGCAACGCTGTCGAAAGGCGGCTTGTCGATCATCGCGCTGCCCTCAACCGCCAAGGGCGGCAAGGTTTCCCGGATTGTTGCCAACCTCAGTGCCGGGGCAGGCGTGGCTACCCTCAGAACCGATGCAAATTTTGTCGTCACCGAATTCGGCATAGCCCAGCTCAAAGGCAAGAGCATCAGTCAGCGGGTCATTGAGTTGAGCCAGATAGCCCATCCGGACTTCCGGGCGAGTCTTATCGATGAGGCAAAGAAAAATCATTACATCTTTCCCGATCAGTTGCCCCCACTTGCCGAAGATCTCATCTTTATCGAAGAGTACAAGAGCAGAATGGCCCTGAAAAGCGGCAAAAGCATGCTGGTGCGTCCGCTTTTACCTTCCGATGAGATAGCCTACCGCAATTTCTTTTATTCCCTGCAGAAAGAAACGATCTACATGCGGTTTTTCCATACCGTCGCCATTTTTTCCCGCAAAATGGCCCAGGATCATTGGGCCGCCATGGACTATCGAAAAAATATCTCCCTGATAGGCATTGTCCAGGACAAGGGCAACAAGGAGATAGTCGCAATAGGAACATACGCCGAAATGGAAGAAAAATGCGCTGAAGTGGCATTCGTGGTTCGGGAAGATTTTCAAAACCAGGGGATTGCCGGCTATATCTTCAAAGAACTGGAACGAGTTGCCTCCGCCAATGGGTTCGACAGCTTCCATGCAACAATTTTTCCGGAAAACACCGGGATGATACATCTTTGCCGGAAAAATTACCCGGATGCCAAGGTTGTCAGAAAGGGGGATGAATGCGAGGTCAGGATGAATTTTCACAAGAAAAACGTCCCACCCGAGGGTTCCCCGCCCAAATGAGCCGGCCCCAACCGGAAGACGACATGGATAAACAGCTGATCGGAGTCATATCGGATACCCATGGTCTTGTGCGGAAGGAAGCCCTGCAGGCCTTGAAGGGCTCTACCTTGATTATTCATGCCGGGGATATCGGCAGCCCGCAGGTACTCGAAAGTTTGCGGTCCATAGCACCCGTCGTGGCTGTACGGGGCAATATCGACAAAGGACAATGGGCGCAGGCCCTGCCGAAGTGGGAAGTTGTCGAAATCGCAGGTATATCGCTCTATGTCATCCACGATCTCAACGATCTCGATCTTGATCCTGCTGCGGCGGGATTCAGCGCCGTCATCAGCGGGCACTCGCATCGTCCCTCCATTCAGACCCTCAATGACATTCTTTTGCTCAATCCCGGCAGTGCGGGACCACGAAGGTTTACATTGCCGGTCAGTGCAGCGTTGATTTACGTGAAGAATGGAATGCTTGAGCCCCAGCTTATTGAACTGGCAGTCGGACAATAAATTCGAATGACTTCAGCGCACCTCCAGCAGTTCGACATCATAGGTTAAATTCAAACCGGCCAGCGGATGATTGCCGTCGATGGTAACCGTCTTTTCATCGACGTCGTTGACGACGAAATTGACCCTCTCTCCCGATCTGTTTTGATACTGTACGGTTCGTCCCGGGATCAGCTTGATGTCGGGGGGGAAATGTTTGCGCTCAACCCGCAGGACAAGATCCTTGTTGTACTCACCGTATCCTTCGGCGGGGTCAATGTGGATTTTCCTGTTTTCCTTCACTGCCATTCCGAGAATGCCATCTTCCAGTTTGCGCAGAACTTTCCCTTTTCCGACGGTGAAGGTCAGAGGGGTTTTATTCTCGGGGCCGCCAACGATAGAGCCGTTATCGAGCAGGATTGAAAATTGGATCGTCACGGTCGTCCCTTTCTCTGCTGTTTTCATACTGTCCTCTTTTTTCTTAAATGATTTTTTCGGCCGGTCGCCGCTCCGGCACATATACATGGTCTGCCGCCCCGTCATTCCAATCATGCGACACATAGAGTCCGCAGTAACAGCTGCCGTACTCGCTGATATCCGCCGCGCGGTAGTGGCAGGGGCAGACGATGTCCCGGTCGTTTGCAACGACTCCAGAGGCCAGCCGGCATGGACAGGACATGTAGCCGTAGCGCTCCCGGTTTGCAAGCAATCCCCGGATAAGATCCATGGTCAGCGGCAGATCGTTGTTGAAACAATACCCCAGCTTCTCCTGGGACTTTTTCAGGTTGGCATACAGCTGTTCTTCTCTGGTCATATCCCAAGTGCCTCCCGAATGTCATTTAACCGATACCCGACAATGATAGTATCGCCAATCAGCATGGTCGGAAAAGAGCAGCGTCTGTTGAGCTGTCGCACCTCTTCCAGAATCACCCTGCGCTCTTTGCCTTGGAGAAGATCGACATCGACAAACTCAAACATCCTGGCATCGTCCTCCAGCAGCTTCTTGATGGCCCTGCAGTGGCTGCAGGTGCTCAGGGAGTACAGTTTGATTTTCCTTTCTCCATTCATGATAATGCTGCGGGCGGAACTATCGTCACCGGGATTTTGGCCCTTTTCAACACGGCTTTGGTCGTACTGCCAAAAGCAGAGGAATCTGAAAATAAGTTCTTATGTCCGCCGAGAACAATCAGATCGCACTCATTGTCGACTGCTTTGGCCAGGATTTCTTCAACTATTTCGCCGTCGCTTATGATAATTTCACTGGAGTGAAAATCGCAGGCATCGTCTGCGATACCGACTTCTTTGCAAAAATTATTGACGGCCTCCCTGACCCGGCTGTTGGTCGATTGTTTGCCAAGCAGCGACCGTCGTGCATTGGCCTGATGCGAACTGACAAGATCTTCCCACTGATGCTTGCCAAGCAGGTCTTTCAACTTCTCATCCATGTTGTTCGGGAGTCTTTCGATGACATGCAGCATATAGATGGTCGCCTTGAACCGTGTAGCCAGGACGATGGTAAAATCGAGCGCCTGCTGGCAATTCGGTGTGAGATCTGTGGCAAAAAGGATCGACTGGATTGGTTTCAGCATAATGTTGTTCTCCCATACGTAATAAAATAAGGCAAAGTACTTCTCCATGTAGCCCGCGTTCTTGGTTCCTCGCCACAGGCCTCAGCATCCGGTTTGACCGTCATACTGCCCCAGGCTGAGGAGGCAGACCAACAGGGGACCAAGCAGAATAAAGCCGCCTGCAACATGAATACCCGCAGTAAATGAATGTATATCGGCAAGATAACCGATCAATGTCGGCATAAGCCCGCCGCCGACAAGAAAAGCGAGGGGTGGTCCCAAGGCGCTGGCGACACTGCGCAAAGAAGGCAAAGTGACTCGGGAGAGCGCAGCAAACCCGGCCGGGAAAAAAGCGGTGAGTGCTGCCGCCTGAAGAAATAAAACAAGAACAAGCGCTCCGCCATCGCTCCAGGGCATAAGCAGGGTCAGAGTCCCGGTTGCCAGAAGCGATACTCCCATCACCTTCTGCTGGCCGATCCTGTCACTCAGCCAGCCGGTGACAAACACCACCGCGAGGCCTGAGAGCTGAGACAGCCCGATCAAGGTATTGGCCCATGTCAGATCATAGCCTCGCTCGTTGACCAGAAAAAGCGGGAGCATGGCAAATATCCCGGCATTGCCGCTGAAGGCCATGCTTAACAGTACAACCATAATCCAGAACGAGAGGCTTGAACCGACAATCTTCACATTGGCGACATTTACCGTCCGCCCGGGAAACTCGCCGCCCCGCCCTCGGAAAGTGTACAGCAGGGCGGCAACCAGGCTGAGAATCGCCCAGATCAACAGAATCTGCCGCCAGGAATACCAGCGCAGGAGTACCGCAGCGATCAGCGGGGCGGAAACAAAACTGAGAGGCGGCGCACACTGATGGACACTCAAGCCCTTGCCCCAGTCGGATTTCTGAATTTCTGCGGTTATGGTGGCGATTGCGGAAGGGAGATGAATTCCTCCGGCAAAACCGATACCCAGCAAGAGCGCCCCCATCCCCCACACATTGTCGATAAAGCTGAAAGCCATGAGGGACAACCCCACCAGCCAGGCCGAAAACATCAATGTGCCACGATGATCGAAGCGTGAGGATATCACCCCCGAACACACCGGAGCGAACATGTACCCCACCGACATCAACAGAAACAGCCCGCCGGCCTGACCATGGGTGATGCCGAGATCTTTTTCGATTTCCGGCATAAGGGGGGCAAAGAGAATCCGGGAAACGAAACCCAGATAAAAAAGCCATGCAAGAAAAAGGGTTATGCCGATTTTATCCTGAAAGGATTCGGGCATGGGGCATTCATAGTCGGCATAATCGTCATTCATATTTTCTCATCCCCAAGGGATTCCTCAACTTCACACCATGGTCCATATTTACTTTTGACATTATATATTCATTACTTAATAAATAAAACATAAAACATTGCATGTAAAATATTCTTGACATGTTTTCCGAGGATTGTACAATGTTTCATATTCCAACACTGCTGTTTCAACATATGGAACATTGTCTAGAGGAGAGAACAGTATGACAACAGTGACTAAAGACCCGTACAGCGGGCTGCAACTGGTGGAACTCAGCCATGTATGGGGGCATAACGCCCCTTCCATGCCGGGCGATGCCGATGTGATCATGTACCGTTCAGTCAAACACGCACAGCATGGCGTGATGGCGCAACGGCTGAAAATGGTGATGCATTCCGGTACCCATATGAACACCCCGCTGCATCTGATCCAGCAAGGGGCCGGGGCAGCCGACATAGCTCTCGACCATTTTTTCGGCAACGGGGTCATCCTCGATATTCCGAAAAAACGCTGGGAACTGGTGACGGCCGGAGATCTCGGTACCGCCCGGCCCGAGGTTCGCCCAGGCGATTTTGTCGTCATTGTCACCGGCTGGCACAGCAAGTATTCCGACAGTCTCGAATACTTCGGCGAAGCTCCGGGCCTGTCGAAAGACGGTGCACAATGGCTGGTGGATAAAGGCTGCAGACTGGTGGCAATCGATACTCCGCAGATCGACCATCCGCTTGCCACCTCTTTCGGCCCACACCGCGGCGGGCCGCTGATGAACCGTCTCCCCGCCAAGTATGCAACCGAGACAGGGCTTGATCCCAAAAAAGAGCATCCGGAGTGGAATATTGCCCATAAAACCATTCTCGCAGCTGGGATACCGACCATTGAACAGGTCGGCGGTGATGTCAATACGCTGCTTGGCAGACGGGCTACGCTCGCGGCAACCCCATGGAACTGGAAACAGGGCGATGCCTGTCAGGTCCGTTTTGTGGCCCTGACCGATCCAAGCGGAACCTGCCGCATTGAAGCGGGCAAATCGGAATAAGCCAATGGTAAGGAGAACACAATGAGCCTGCAGATATACAATTTAAGTCAGCCGTGGGGCCACCACATGCCGGAATGGCCGTCTACTCCGGGAATCAATGTACATGTCAAAAAATTCCATGCCAAAGACGGTTTCTATCAGACTGAATTTGAAGGGATCATGCACCGCGGCACCCATGTCGACGCGCCTCTGCACGTCACCGAGAATACGCCGTGCCTGATGGGATATCCACTGTGGCGATTTTTCGGTACCGGTGTCGCGGTCTCCATTCCGAAAAAGAAATGGGAGGTTATCACCGCCGAGGATCTTGAGAACGCCCGCCCCCAAATCCGGGAGGGGGATATCGTCATGATCAATACCGGCATGCACACCAAAATGGCCGACACCGACGAATACTATGCCTATTCGCCGGGGATTTACCGGGAAGGCGCGCAATGGCTGGTTGACCGGAAAGTCAAAATGGTAGGATATGATGTCCAGGCAAACGATCATCCGATGGCCACCAAACTCGTCGACCATGGCCTGGGACCGACCCACCCCCATCTGATAGAGGAATATAAGCAGTACTTCGGCCGTGATCCCAAAGAGGATTTTCCCGACTGGGAAGCCGGTCACAAAACCCTCATGGTAAAAGGCGGCATCCCCGGCATCGAGAACGTCGGCGGCGACCTCAACAAGGTTACCGGCAAACGCTGCACCTTCATGGCCTTTCCCTGGCGCTGGCAGGGCGGTGAAGGATGTACCGTGCGGGTTCTGGCGGTCATCGACCCGGATCAGACATTCCGTTTCGAAACAGGTCTTTGATACCTTAGAAATTCATGTCTTGTTTCCCCCCTCAAGGAGTGCTGAAGACGAGGCCCTTGAGGGGGGCCAAATCGAAATCGAGTTCGATGTGTAACCTGGGAAACTCCACTTATCGAGTAACGGGCTGATTTTTCATGCCACCATCCCTTTCCGTTTCTGATTGCCTGACGAGCCCTAATACATCATATTCGGCAACACCAGGACAATCTGCGGAAAGACAGCGAGGATAACGATACCGATAAAGACCGCCAGCATGAACGGGGCAATGCCTTTAAAAATCGACTCAAGGGATATCCCTCCGCCAGGCATCCCCCTCGCAACGCCATAGACGACATAGACATTCAAGCCGACCGGTGGGCTGATAACCCCCATCTCGGTAACCATGACTATGATAATTCCAAACCAGATCGGATCGTATCCCAGTCCCATGACCAGCGGAAAAAAGATCGGCACGGTCAGCATGACCAGGGCGAGCGAATCCATGAAACAGCCGCCGAGAAAATAGACGAAGATGATGACAAAGAGGATGAACAGCGGCGGCATGTCAAAGCCGCCGATCCAGCTGGCAATATCGTAAGGTATCCGGGTAACTGCAAGAAATTTACCGAAAAAAGTCGCTCCCGCCACCAGCATCATGACCATGCAGGAGGTCTTCAGGGTCTCATACAGTGCATCGACGAATTTTTCCCAGGACAGCTGCCTGCGGAGAACAGCTACCGTCAGGACTCCGAAAACACCGACTCCGGCTGCTTCGGTAGGGGTAAACAATCCATAGAACATGCCCCCCATGACCAGGGCAAAGACTGCCAGCGTTTCGCCCATGCCGCCGAGGGATTTGATTTTCTCCTTCCAGGTGAAGGCCTGCCCACGCGGACCCTGCTCCGGCAGTAAACTGCACCAGATAACGACCGTGATGATAAACAGCACAGTCACGAGAAGAGCCGGAAGGATTCCCGCCATGAACAACCTGCCGATGGACTGTTCGGTCAAGATTCCGTAGACGATCAACACCACGCTTGGCGGCATGATCATGCCAAGACCACCGCCGGAAGCAACCGAGCCTGCGGCCAGCTCGTCGGCATACTTGAATTTCTTCATCTCCGGAAGACCAACTGTCGCCATCGTTGCGGCTGTCGCCGCGCTTGAACCGCAGACTGCTCCGAAGGCAGTGCATGCCGTAACGGTGGCGATTGCCAGCCCGCCTCTGGTTTGACCAAGGAACTTGTAGGCTGTTGCGTACAACTTGCTGCTGATCCCCGCATTGAATGCCAGCTGTCCCATGAGAATAAAGAGGGGAACGGTTGTCAGGTCATAGGAGGAAAAGACATCGTAAAAATCCTTGGCAAGCAGGTTCAAACCGGCCTTGGGGCTGCTGAGCATGGAAAAACCCAGAATGCCTACTGTGGTCATGACATACGCTACCGGCATGCGTGTCATGAAAACCATGATCATCAGCACTATTCCGGTTACACCTAATAATGTGGGATTCATCGCTTTCCAAGTTTTGCAAGAGTTTGAAAAATACTGCTGAGGATTGTTCCGCAGTAAATGAAAAAGCAGCACGCAAGTAGAAATATGATAATATATTCCGGTAACTTGAGGTTCATCGACAGCTCTCCCGAGCTTTTCATCTTCAAGCTGTAATCGAACATTCGCCAGGTAACCACGGCAAACAGGGCCAGCGTGATCGAGCCGGTACACAGATCGATGATGTTCCGTGTTCTGCTCGACAGTTTCCGGACAAAGAGTTCGACCCCGATATGCCCTTTGTGCTCATGGGTGAAGGAAAGGGTCGTGGCGATGGCAATGACCCCCAGGAAGCTGACCAGCTCAACGGAACCAAAGATTGGATGCTTGAAAAATCTGCCGATGACATCGACACAGGTCAAAGCCGCCATGCCAAAGAGGCAGAACGCACCGATCATCTTCAGTTTGTCCGAAAGAAACGAGAATATTTTTTGATATAATTCCATTGGATTGCCGCGCCCTACGAGTATGCATTTGGGGAAGGGGCCGACGTTCAACCAGCCGGCCCCGTGCCTGAAAAGTCTCTACATATTGACTTTCATCGAGTCGCGGATAGTCTTCACTACAGCGTCACCGTCGATGTTTTTGGTCTTCAGCTCGGCTGCATATTTATCGATAACCGGAGCGACAGCCTGCTTCCATCTCTCGGCTTCCTGCGGTTCGAGATCGATGACGGTATTACCCCGCTCCGTGAAAAAGGCCAGACCATCGCGATCACTGCTGTCCCAGGCTTCGCCGTGTTTGTCCGCCCATTCCTTGTTGATCTGCTCAATGACCTGCTGGTCCTTGCCGTCGATTGCCGCCCATTTGTCCTTGTTCATGGTGACAAAAAAGGTGGTGGTATACGAAACCTCATTGCAGCGTACGACACACTTGGTGACCTCGCCCAATTTCCACCCCTGATTGGCCTCGATCGGATTGGCGGTGCCGTCGACGACACCTTTCTGCAGGCTCTGATAGGCATCGGACATCCCCATGGCAACCGGAGTGCCGCCAAGTGCCGTGACGATATCGGCACTCATGCCGGTCGAGCGAATGCGCAAGCCCTTCAGATCTTCCAGTTTTGTCACGGTCTTTTCTCTGGTATGGATATAGCCGGGACCATGACCATGGAAATACATTATTTTCGTGTCGGAAAACTCTTTTGGCTGCAGTTTGTTGTACACATCGTTGGCAACCTTGGTGGCGACTACGCCGCTCGGGAAGCCAAAAGGAAGATCCATAGCCGTCATCTCGGGAAACCTGCCAAGGGTGTAAGCCAGACCTGATAAGCCGACATCGGCGATACCATCGACAACCCCGTCATAGGTCTGCTTCAGTTTGAGCAGGCTGCCGCCCGGATAATACTCCACCTTGACACGGCCTTCGGTTCGTTTTTCAACTTCCTGCCCCCAGGATTCTGCCAATTTGCTTTGAATGTGGGTTGGGGGAAAGAAGTTACTGTACTTCAGGGTTACGGTTTCCGCGGTCGAAACGGCCGGGGACACCATGAATATTGCGAAAGACGCCAGGATCAATATACGGGAAAAATCGTTCTTTTTCATGCACAGCCTCCTTAGATGTGGGTTGCTTGAACTACCGACACGACACTTTTCTTCTTACATCCTCCTTATAGCAAATCAAGATTACTCTGTCCGACCGTCGTTTTCCTGGGGTGTTTATCCATACATGGGTAATGCAGGCACAGACACGGATAATCTCAGTCTTGCTTTTAATTGATAGCACTCCCTCTTTTAACTTATTTTTATCTTCAACAATATAGTTTGTTAACTTATTGCGCAGGGCATCGTCAAGGTATCTCCGTCAGGACCCGTTTTCGGTCTGCACGCACAATTACCACAACGTATCGCTCACCCGTCGAGAACACTCCGGCCGCCGGCAGAAAAACCTTTTATGAAGATCAAAAAGATCAAAAAATCGCAACGGCCTGAAAGCCTGCAAATCCTCTCACCATGCTATGTAAAATTACATGTAAATTTTTCTTTGTCAATGTATTTCGGTGTTATTTTGTTGGCCCTTCAGGACGTTCCTGCGACTCGAGAGCAAACCACTCCCTCAGCCATTTTCCGACTCTCCGCCCCTTCCTTCCTCGCATTTTCTTGGTGCAGCCCTACAACTCCTCAATCCAGATCGTGCCGAGTGACAGGCTCTCTTTTTTACTGACCTTAAGCCGAGTTGCTTGACGGTCGCCATGGGCAATCGTCAACTCATAGTCGGCAACGCCCGTCGGCAGCCTGTCGAACTTGAAGTCACCAAATTCATCAGTTACCCGCTCACCCAGGCTTTTGCTTCCTTCGTGCAGGCTGACGTTCGCGCCGATCACACATTCGGTAATATCTCCCACAGTGGCAGCGACGCTGCCGACGATGCAGTCACCGGTGAAACGGTACAGATTTTTATAGTAGCATCTGGGCCTGGTCGCAGTACTGCCCGAATCAAGCACCTCCAGTCCCTCGGCTTGCACAATTCCTGCCAGTTCCTCATCCGTCGCATGCAGGATGGACAGTGCGCCGGTCGGACAGGATTGCACGCATCGCGGCTGGTGCCAGCCCCCATCGAGCAGATGGGCGCAGAAAGTGCATTTTTGCGGGAGCTGCAGCGTCTCATTCCACCAGATCACGCCATAGGGGCAGGCGCCGACGAGGGTCTTCCTCCCTTTCGCTTTCACAGGGTCGATCAGCACTATCCCATCGGCGCGCTTATGGACCGCGCCATCTGCTGCCGCCCGCAGGCAGGGTGCGTCGTCGCAGTGGCCGCAGGGCTTCGGCAGATAGGCGACATCGACAAAGGGAAATGCTCCTCTTTCCCTGGTCAGAATATTCATCCAGCGATGCCCGTGCAGGGGCTGGGCCTGGCTGTAGCCTGGCCAGTCGTTGCCGCAATGTTCATCCTTGCAGGAGAGAAAGCAGTTGTTGCAGTTCTCGCATTTGGCCACATCTATGACAAAGCAGTATTTTTTCATCCGTTAACTCTCTTGCCAGCGTTCAATCTGCACCAGACAGGAATTCGAGGCGGTGGAGTGCGATTTGCTGATTATGTTCCGGCTCGGGGTTAAAAGGTTGATACATCCTCCCCTGTCCGCCGAGTTCCCAGGTTCGCCTATCGGCTGGTAGATGGCTGAGCCTTCCGGCGACTGCACGGTGCCCGGCGGCAGCCGGTCGGTGACATGGGCGGCGCAGATCACCTCGCCGCGATCGTTGAATATCTTGACCAGACTGTTGCCGGTAATACCGCGCCGCTCCGCATCCTCAGGATTGATCCTCACAATCCAGTAGTACCAGCCGTCGATCAGCACCCGGTGATCCTTCACATCGTTGACAATGGCGTCTTTGCCGTCGAACATCGTATGAAAACTGTAGCGCGGATGGGGCGAGATCAGATTCAGCGGATATTTTTCATACAATTCGCGGTCATGATGCCCTTCCCATGACGGTATGAAGGTCGGCAGCGGCGGACGCTCCGGATCATCCGGGGCAAATCGTTTCAGGCTCGACGATTCGAACTCAAGCTTGCCCGACTGGGTCTGCAGTCCCCTTCGCCATTCCTTGGTATAGTCCGAGGGCAGCGGCGACAGTTCCGGCACATTTTTTTTGCCTCCCTCGGCAAACCAGCGGTACGATACCGGCGCTCGGTTTTCTTCGCTCGGAGCCGGAACCACGTAGTATCCTTTGCGCAGGAATTTGCGCCAGGAGGTGACCGTCGGCAGATCGCTCGCCTCAAACAGCCTCCGGCACCAGCCCAGTTCGGTCATCCCTTCCGAAAACAGGGTGCCGAGACCGAGACGCTGAGCCAGGTCGAGAAAGATCTGATAATCGGAGCGCGACTCGCCCAGCGGTTCGATGCATTTATGCTGCATGGTAATAACACGGTGATTCCACTGGATAAACTGCTGGTGACTGTAGCCGCCTGAATTGGCGGTCTCGCCGATATCCCAGCGCTCGAAATTGGTGCAGGCGGGCAAAAGGATGTCGGCAAATTTGGCCTCCCCTTCAAACCAGATCGACTGATTGACGACAAATTCCAGGTTGTCGCTGCGATACGCCCTGGCGTAGCGGTTGGAGTCGGCCATGGTGCCGAAATGGGAGCCGCCGTATTTATAGTACATTTTCGCCGGCGAATGGCCGGGCGCAGGATATATGATTTTTTTAAACTGACCCTCGATGCTTTTGGGATCGGTTGGATAGCCCTCGCAGGCCTGATTGAGAATGGCTTCCGGGATGCGCAGCCGGGGAATCATCTGCGAGACAGAGTTCATCGACGGCAGCTGCGGCATGCGCTGGTACATGCTCACCCGCAGACCGGTGTAATCGAGATCGCCGGAAAGGCCTCCTTCGGCATAGCCGGGGAAATAGAAATTGGTATCAAGCGGCGCCCCCTGCTGCAGACAGCCCATATTCACCCCGGGTTTGCCCAGGCCCTGCATGGCCATCAGGCAGACCATGGATCTGGCCCATTCGATGCCGGTGGCGCAGCGGCAGGCCCCGCCGAAACCGACCAGACCGCCCGGCGACAGATAGGTCTTGCGGCTGCCCCACTGGCGGGCGAGAGACCGCACGATTCGCGCCGGAACATTGGTTTCCGGCTCCTGCCATTCGGGATTTTTCGGGATCCCGTCGTCTTTGCCGAGGATATATTCGCGCCACTTGTCGAACCCCGTGGTTCGCTCCCGCACATACTCTTTATCGTAAAGATCTTCGACAATCCATACATAGGCGATGGCCAGCGCCATGGCGTTGCCGGTGTCCGGCCTCGGTGCGATCCACTTGCCGCCGAGGAGCGCCGCGGTATGATTGTAATAAGGGTCGATATGGACCATCCTGATGCCGAGCGACTTGGCCCACTGACGCCGCACCGTGCCCTCGAAGGCGCCGTAGACGCCGCTGGTCGATTCCGGATCGCTCGACCAGAAGACAATCATCTCCGCCTCTTTCAGGCAGTCTTCGACGGTGCCGTAGGTGTCGGTCGCGCCGTTGCGGATACTGTTGCCCCAGTGATGCATGGCGCCCCAGTACCAGCCCTCCCAGCTGTCGGGATTGTGAATCATGTGGCTTGAGCCGATGGAGTTCATGAACCGGGTTTTGGCGCTCAGCCAGTAGCCGATATTGCCCCAGGTGTGGTGGGACCCGCCGCCGTTCATGATCGCGCCGGGGCCGTGTTCCGTCTTGACTCTTTTTATTTCGCCGGCGACGATGTCGAGGGCTTCATCCCAGCTTATCCGCTCATAACCGGAAATCCCCCGATTTGCGCAGTTCCGCTCGCCGTTCGGATCGAAATCGACCCGTTTCATCGGATAGAGAAGGCGGTCTTTCGAATAGATCAGCGATTTCAGAGCGAAAACATAAGGATTGACCGTGCCTTTGCGGGGCGGGGTAAACGATCTGCCGCGGGCATGGATGGTCCACGACCGGCCATCGGTCTCGTCGAATTCGATCGGGGTGATGCGCAGGATTTTGCCGTCCCGGACATAGACGAACACCGGCCCGCCGTTGGTATTGTTGACATAGCGGGTTATTCCATCACCCATGGCGATGCCGTATTTCGGAATATCGGAGAAACTCTCCAGACTTTTCAGGGTCTGCATGAACCAGACGACCTGTTCGTCCGGCCCCTGCACATCCACCCGAAAATTTTTCATCGCGTTGATCTGCTTCAGATAATCGCGCGGCGCAAGCATCAATTTCACCGCCGTCGCTGCATCCGTGAAGATCATGACCACATCGGGCGTGGCGGTGATTTCCCTGGTAGAACTGAGCGTGCCGTTTTTGATGATAAAGGTGCGGCCGCAGGAGTCACCGCGGATCTTGATCTGCGCGGTCAGGTCTTTTTCCTGTAAACGATGGTGGAACGAGGGGCTGAACTGATTTTTTGCCCTCATCGCCAGGTATAAAGCAAATAACAACCATTGCATCATTATTGTGGCCAGAGTCTCTGATCCGTTCAACGCCCTGTCTATCCATCGTCTTGTCATGGAGCTTTTCCTCTGTAAGTGAGTGCCGATATTCTCTCACGTTGCAATCCTCGTTCCACAAAATTTTCCGTATATTTTCAAAAGTATGACCACATGCTCGCAGAGTATGTACGAAATATGGTAGATATTTTTTACGATATTCGGTAGTTTTATTCACCAAACACCATATACGGTAAAAAGATCGAAGGAGGCTCGATGGACGAAAATCTGTTTTTCAAACAAGCAACCCTGCTTATCTGCAGCAGCCTTGATGTTGAAGTATCGCTTTCCCGCTGTTTTCAGTTCATCCGCACCTTCCTGCCCGCCGACGCCATGTATCTCAACATCTATGAACCCGGCATCAGCGGGATCCGGTATGTCGCCATGGCCGATGGCCGCGGCGGGCGAAAAATCGAGAAATCGATCAAACTGACCGCCGACCTGATTGACGCCATAGAAAGCGGCCGGCGACTCAAGGACTATCTGATCATCAACCGGCCCGACCGGGATCCCATGGGCCGGATCATTACTGCCGAACTCGGCCTTGCCGACCACTCCTTCATCGCCCTGCGACTGATAATAGAGGGCCACCGGCTGGGGGTAATCGATCTCTTTGCCAGGGGACATGACCGTTTTTCCCTTGATGACGCCGGGCTTTTCAGCCAGCTGCGCGAACCGTTCGCCATCGCCATGGCCAATGCCCTGAAACATCAGGAGCTCATCGACCTCAAGGAAAAACTGATTTCCGACAACCGTTATCTGCACAGCGAGCTTATTTCCCACTCCGGCGATGAGGTAGTGGGCGCGGAGAGCGGCCTGCAGGAAGTCATGACCAAGGTGGCACAGATCGCCCACCTGAAAAACACGGTCTTGATTCTCGGTGAAACCGGCACCGGCAAAGAGGTCATCGCCAATGCCATTCACCGCCAATCGCCGCGTAAAAATGAGCCTTTCATCAAGGTCAACTGCGGCGCCATTCCGGAGAACCTGATCGACAGCGAACTTTTCGGCCATGAAAAGGGCGCCTTTACCGGCGCGGTCAAACAAAAACGCGGGCGGTTCGAAAGGGCCCACAAGGGGACTATCTTTCTGGATGAGATCGGCGAGTTGCCGTCCTGGGCGCAGATCAGGCTGCTCAGGGTCCTGCAGACCCAGGAAATTGAAAGGGTCGGCGGCTCGCCGCCGATAAAGCTCGATATCCGGGTGATTGCCGCAACCCACCGCGACCTGCAGAAAATGGTGGACGACGGTCAGTTCAGAGAAGATCTGTGGTTTCGCATCAACATGTTTCCCCTCTCGATCCCACCACTTCGCGACCGAGTCTCGGACATCCCCCTGCTCACCAATTATTTCATGGCCAAGAAATCGAAGGAACTGGGAATCTCGCCCGTCCCGCAGCTCGCCCCGGAAGCCATGCACAGTCTTCTCCAGCAGGCGTGGCCGGGCAATGTCCGGGAACTGGAAAACGCGGTGGAGCGGTCGCTGATCCAGCATCGCCAGGGACCGCTCTCTTTTCATCGCCCCCAGGAGCTTCGCCCTGACAATCGCAGCCAACCGGCAATTCAAGTCTCACCGCATATGAACTCGCTGGATGAGATGATCCGCAGTCATATTCTTAAGGCCCTGCAGGCAGCAGGAGGCAAAATCAATGGCGGGAGCGGAGCGGCCGCCCTCTTGGGCGTTCACCCCAACACCCTGCGCAACCGAATGCTGAAACTCGGCATTGAGTACGGCCGCAGGATAAAAGAGCGGTCAGGTCGATCATGACTTTAAAAATACGCTTGTACGTTTAACTATTTAACAACAGCTATCCTGCATGGGCAGACCGGCAATGAGGAACGCCTGGTGAAGCCCCCCCGGGAAAAGGCTATGGAAATATTTTACTGTGCCTCTTTCCGCTCCGAACTGACTTGTAATGTCAGTGGTAACCATTCTGAGAACCGGATGCTTTTCTGTCTTTGCAAAAAGCCTGCGAAGCAGATCGATGATGTAAAGATGCTCCGGGGTCAACTCAATCTTCTCTGCCGAGGCAAGCCAGTCCCTTATCCGTTCATCCCAATCAGCAAAATTTTTGAGATAATTTTTATCATTTACAAGATAGCTCTTGGCGCCCAGGGCAATACATTGCGTTATACAAGGGTCGACACATTTCATGAATACTTTGTCTCCATTTTCATAGTTATTTTTTCGGATACTTGCCGGGTTCCCATACGATGAAACCACTCTTCCGGTTGCCGATCCACAGGCCAAAGGTATACCAAAATCCACATTTATATGCGAGTGATCACCAAACCTCCCCCAAGAAAGTGTACTTCACCTCACCACTGCCCAGAAAGATTTGTCCCTGACTATTTTCAGTAGCAATACTTGATATTTTTTTTAACGATAATATTTTCCTCATTGAGGGTTAAATCAAAGGCAGACCGAGGAATGCCTTCAGGGATGAAGGAGCGCATTAAGTAACAAGGAGGCAAGACCATGAAAGAACAAACCACAAAAACCGTAAATGGTATCGACGTTGGCAAATTGGCAGAGACCATTCAAGCCATAAAGGAAACCCCGTCCATAGCCGACTTCAAGTTTCGGATTTCAAATAAATGGCAAGGTGGCGGCCTTAACCAGACGACGGTCAACGCCTCCTACGGAGCCGGACAGGAGTTTCCGGATCGTGAGGGAAAGTTCACTATGCAAGCCGATGAGCCGCCAATCCTGCTCAGCGGAGACCAAGCCGCCAATCCGGTAGAGCATCTTCTTCATGCCCTGGCAGCCTGCGTTACCACGTCAATGGTATATCATGCAGCAGCAAGAAAAATCCCTTTGGAAGCTGTTGAGTCCCACTTGGAGGGAGAGCTCGATCTGCATGGTTTCCTGGGCTTAGACCCAGACGTGCGCAAGGGTTTCAAGAATATTACATTTAATGTGCGGCTCACTGGCGATCTGAGTGAAGAGCAAAAACAAGAAGTAATGAGCTGTTCGCAGTTCTCGCCAGTTTTTGACATGGTAACAAACACAGTTCCCGTTACAGTTAAGCTGGTCAATTGAATCACGGGCTTTGCCGATAGGATTGCCAATGCCTAAAGTAGACTATCGCTCACATGCAGTAGATGGTGCATCAAATGCACCATCTACGAGCTACTCAAATCGTCATTTTTTCGCTGCCGTTTTAAATTCTTAGTCTCGATCAAATCCCGGGGTGCCGTTCACCGGATCGTCGCCGATGCCGACGCAGAGCTTGGTCAACTGATCGACCGCTTCATAGGTCAAGGTGCCGGAGCGGGATACCACGCCGACCGGCCGCCCGGCTTATGGATCTTGCCGGGCATGATGGCGGGTCTTCTTCGTTCAGATAACGCCAGGCAAGGAGGGCGGGATGGCTGAGCTGGATTGCATACAATATATGAGTGCATATTGCACGCAACGTGACCGCTCGTGTCAAGGATTTTTCGGCTGGCCGACTTAATCTTTAAAAATATTCGCATTATTCTGAACATCAATCGTTGGTCTGACAATTGAACCAAAGGGGTTGCTGTGTGAAGACAAATCATGTATACATATATTGTGTACCGTCTAAAGCATTAACATGGGGTGCTTGTTACACTGTGCAGCCCCATTAATTTTTAACTCATACGTACAGGGAGGAGCATATCGTAGTTCGTCTTAGTTAATGGTAATAACTCTAAAATTTATAATAACCGGGAGACCCAGAATGTATCATAAATTCAAATCTATTGTCTGTATCACCTTGGTAAGCATGCTTCCTGCGTTTGGCGGCGGTATAGCCTTCGCAGCACCTGAGATGGTTCTTAAATTTGCGGGCCAAAGTGCAGCCGATCATCCAGCAACCCAACTCATGAACGACATTGCCAAGGAGATTGGTGAGAAAACAAGCGGCCGTATCGAGGTTAAGGTGTATCCTGCCAACCAGCTTGGCGACTATAGTCTGGTTTATGAGGAGCAGATCCGCGGAACTATAGACATGTCATGTATTTCCGTTCCCAGCCAGTTCGATCCACGGATGGAATTAATCTACATCAACGGATACGTCAGCGACTACGAGGATGCCAAAAAGGTCTTTGCCCAGGATGGATGGCTCTTCGGCAAAATGAACGAGTATAATGAGAGACTTGGTGTCAAACTCCTTGGTTTCTTCGTCGAGGGTATGATCGGCACCGGAACTACCAAACCGGCAAAAGATCCGCTCAATCCTGCAGTAAAACAGGATGTCCTTATTCGTGTTCCGAATATGGACGTTTATAAACTGGCGGCGGAAGCAATGGGGTATAGTACCGTCACCGTCCCCTATGCCGATGTTTACCAGGCAATCCAGACCGGCGTCGTCAATGGCGTAAATGGCTACCCTGTTGCCGCTGCATATACCGCTCTCGGAGATGTTCTCAAATACTGGTATATGACCAACTATTCGGTTGAAGTTCTCAACTTCATGATCAGTGGCATAAGCTGGGCGAAGATCAAGCCGGAAGACCAGGCTGTCATCAAAGACATTCTCGCACGAGCAACTACCAACAGTATCGAAAATGCCAGGAATGTCGATGAGCATTACATGTCCCTGATGAAGGAGAAAGGTATCCAGGTTTTTACGTATTCCAAGGAAGAGCTTGCTCCTATCATGAAGGCAAGTGCCTCCACCTGGCCAAAACTCGAAAAAAACATGACCAAAGAACTCATGGACGATTTCAGAAGAGAGCTTGCTCCTAAGTGATTTTCTCCGTCTTTCTCGTGGTAGACTTTCATTAATATATGAGATGCGGGAAATGGGGCTTTCTATTTCCCGCATCTCATAATTATGCCATGGAGTTCGTTGTGTCAGACTACAATAATGAAAATACATGCATCAACAGTCCTGAATGCCTCAGTCATTTCAGCCCACCAAAAAATCTCTTCGATCGCATAGCCATTAATGGTTTTTCCGTTGCCTGCTTCTTCAGTACTGTTGCACTGACTCTTATCATCTGTGCCGCCACCTTTTTCCGCTACGTTGTTAAAGGGGATTTGTATGGGTATGAAGAATGGGTCAAAATCCTCGCTTTCTGGCTGTACTTTCTCGGAGCCGCCATCGGTTCCTATAACCGCACCCACGTTTCCGCCGACCTTGTCAACGCCTATCTTCCAGAGGGGAAGATCAAAGAAGCTCTGGCATTCCTGAAAAACCTTGTCACAGTCGGTGTATCTCTTCTCTTTGCCTGGTACGGGTATGAGTTTTTCATGTTTGGGTTTCAGGGCCCTTTGGGGACGGGAATCGCCATTCCCAAAACAACTGTCTGGAGAATAAGTTTGTGGGTTGGATATCTGTCGGTATTCATAGGGCTGGTCTTTATGGCCATCTACTTCACCAGAGATCTTATCCATAGCATGCGGATACTGTTCAGGAGGAAAGAGAGATGATTTTTGTCGCACTCGTAATTCTCATGCTCTGCTTGATTATCGGGGTCCCTGTGCCGGTAAGCTTCATGGCGTCGGCAGCATGGTTGATATTTTTCGGGGGTCCTGCGGGTGAGGGCTACCAGGCATCTCAGCTCCTTCCTTATGGTTACGCCCAGATGAATTCAGTTTCACTGATCGCGATTGCCCTTTTCATTGCCGCAGGCGGCATTATGGAGCGGGGCAAGATTGGTGAGAAACTGATAGATTTCGTCGATGTCTTTGTCGGCCACAAGAAGGGAGGCTTAGGAATTGTAGCCACTATCTCCTGCGCCATCGTCGGATCTATCTGCGGGGCTGCCTGCGCCACCTTGTCGTGCGTTGGTTCCATCATGTTCCCAAGGTTCAAAGCAGAGGGGTATCCAAGGGGGTTGGCTGCAGCACTTTTGGCAAATGCATCTCTTCTTGGCCTTCTCATCCCTCCCAATGCTACACTTATTATATTTGCCTGGATAAGCGGCCAGTCGGTGCTTGCATGTTTTCTCGCAACTGTGGTTCCCGGTTTCATTACAATAGTGCTCATATGCCTGGTGAACGGGTGGCTTCTCCGACGCAGCAACATTGTCCTGAAAATCGACAAGAGCAACAGAACTGGTGCGGACAAAGTACGACTTTTCCAGGAGAGAGGAAAACTTGCCATTCCGGCTCTTATGCTTCCGTTTATAGTTCTAGGAGGCATATATGGTGGGATAATGACCACCACTGAAGCATCGGCGATGGCTGTGCTGTACGCTATCCCGATCGGAATGTTTGTCTATAAAGGGCTCAACCTGAAAAACACCTACGAGGTAATTGTCGAGACCGCCATAACCACGGGTGTCATCATGGTCATGCTTTACTCGGTTGCCATGCTGAGTCGCCTTTATATTCTGGAAGATCTTCCGGGTATGCTGCTTTCCGTGTTCTATGCGATATCCGACAACCCCCTCATTATCATGTTCATGATTAACATCTTCCTTGTTATCATGGGAATGCTCATGGATGATATCAGTGTAGTGGTCCTTACAACACCTATCCTCATGCCCATTATTATGGAGTTAGGGTTCAACCCCATTCATTATGCTGCAATAGTCGGCGTCAATACCGGCCTTGGATGTATTACTCCACCAGCGGCACCAGTCTTGTATCTTTCCGGACGTTTAGGTTCCGCCCCTATCGATGAAATGATGAAACCATGCTTATGGTTCATCTTATTATGCTGGGGCCCCGTACTCTTTATAACAGTCTTTTTTCCAAAAGTTTCCTTATTCCTGCCGCATTATATTATGGGCACACCTTGGTAAGTTTGAAATATGAAATTTTATAGAAATATTTTTGCAATCTTGTGTTTCGCTTTTTTTCTTACTGCCATTACGACCAGCTCGCCCTTTGCATTCCTGGTTGCTATGCTGTGTGGAATGTTATCAAGGACTGCAGACAAAAAAGGATGGTCCAGAAGATCCCCAGTTACCGGGGGCATGAAAATGACAAAAAGTGGCGGCTTTTAAATGTTGTTTGATTGCGGGAATTTTTGACAGCCGCGATCAAAGCTGCCGCTCTCATCTGCGCTGCCCCGGTGTTTTCAATGGCAGCTCCGAGCGGCAGCATGCATACTGGCAATGAGAAAGACCACCTTCCACTCAATGGCCCGATAGCTTCCTCCATACTCAAGCATCCGACAAGCTGCAAGTTGATGCCGCCGCAGATCCTTAACCTCGCTTTCAGTTGAACCATGCAATCAGTACATGAACGCGATACTCCCGACGCAGGCCGCTCTCGGCCAGCGTGGCTCCAAGCAGTGGCGATCCCTCCTTGACACGCCCTTCTGCCATCAACAAAGACTCCCAGAGTTTATCCTGAACACGTTCGGGTGACTCGACCTGAAGATGCTGGCTGGCGTGATAGCGCTGCAGTGGCTGTCCGATCTGGTGGGCAATGCCTGTATGCGTCAGCCCGGCGGAAAGGATAAATAATGCCCATACGGTGACCACGGCCGGGCTGCTGAAGCCGGCCAACGTGCCCAAGCACAAATCCCCGGTTGTCATTTCAACATGCTGATGATGCCAATGATGTCAATGCCAAACAGCAGTTGGATGCCGGTCAAAAACAATAAGCCGTAGATCAGCCGCTTGAACCACTTGTCGCTGCACCGCTGATTGAGCAAAAAGCCGAGTTTCAGCCCAAGGTAAGAGACCGGCAAAAGCAACATCACGATGGACAAATTGCCGACGTGCAGCAGATTAAGCTGGGCGTAGGGAATCAATTTGACAATGTTGGTAATGGTGAAGAAATAGATTGTGGTGCCGACATAGATATCGCGCGGCAGGTTCTGCGGCAGGAGATAGACCATTATCGGCGGGCTGCCGACGTGGGCAAGCGTCGAAGTAAAACCCGACAGTGTTCCCCAGAAAAGTCCTTCGGGAACGCTTGATTTGCGTCCCTTGAGCACTCCGACCAAATGCGCGTAACCCAGCTGAAAAGCGACAAAGGCCAGAGCCAGTAATCCGATGCCAATTTTCAGAATCCGTTCGTTGCCACGGAAATAACCGAAAAAGAACCAGGCGACCACAATACCAAGGATGGCACCAGGAACTATGATCGTCAGGTTGTGTCGGTCGAAACGTGCCCGATACTGACGGATGGCAATGAGATCGGAGATAATGAGGATTGGCAACAGCAGAGCGGCTGCTTCTGCTGTGGGAATTGTCAGGGCCATGAGGGGAGTTGCGATAACCCCAACTCCCGCCCCAAAGCCTGCTTTAGAAATCCCGATGAGAGTGACCGAGGCCAGCGCGCTGATCCAGAAGGCTAACGAATAATCCGAAAAAACTTCAAACATAGGCTTACAAAGGGTGCAGTAGCAGTGCGATTTGGTGCCTTACGGGTCGAAAAATGGGCGAGTCTCTGGGGCTCAAATGGCGCCGCGCCGCATCTGTTCAGGCTTGCGGATCTTATGAATTCGGGCGGCATACTCGCTGCTTTCCGCCGGCCGGCCCATCTTTTGATAGAGGCCTGCCAGGGTTTCGAAGACGACGAGCAGGTGCATCCTGCCGGCCTCGGGGCCTTTCTCGAGAATTTTGCGTGAAGTGAGCAGCGTCTTCTCGGCTTCGTCGTACCGGCCGGTCATCACATACAGCGTGCCGAGATTGTGATAGCTCTGAGCCGTGGCCGGATGTAAAGGTCCTTCGGCTTTTTCCCAGATGGACAGAGACCTTTTGAGATATTTTTCAGCCTCGTCGAGTCTGCCCTGCTCCCTGCAGATGGCTGCAAGATTGTCAAGCGACTGGGTGATCGCCGGATGCTCCTCACCGAAAGCCTGTTCCCGGATGGCAAGAGCCCGGCTGTGCTGTTTCAGGGCGAGGACATACTCGCCGCGCAGGCTGTGCAGCACGCCGAAGTTATTGTAGGACTGGGCCAGCGCCGGATGCTTGCCGCCCAGCGCCTGCTCGCGGACCCGCAGGGACTTCTCCAGAAGCGGGGCGGCGGCCTCGGCCTTGCCGGTATTGAGATAGAGTTCGGCGAGGCTGTTCCGGCATTGGGCCAGATCGGCATTGTCCTCGCCCAAAGAGACAGAATAGATCTTCGCCGCTTGCTGCAACAGAGACTCGGCCTTGTCGATCTTGCCGGTTACTGCGTAGAGTTCCGCCAGCCGTTCCAGCACTTTGGCGATCTGCGGATGGTTTTCCGGCAGAGCTCTGTTCAGAATATCGACCACCTGATGCAGCAGGGGTTCGGCAACGGCATATTCGCCCCTGGCGAGGTAGATTTCCGTCAGATCCCAGAGGATGGCGGCAAAGCCCGGATCCTGAGGTCCGACCGTTTTTTCGTAGATGACCAGCGCCCGGCGCAGGCTGCGCTCGGCCGGCTCCAGACGCCCTTTCCCGATGTCGATGGCGGCGAGGTTTATCAGAGCGTCGGCCACTTCGATGGAGTCCGGGCCGTTTACCGCTTCATAAATGCCAAGAGATTTGCGGAAGGCTTTTTCCGCCTCATCGCGGTCATTGACGATACTGTGAATTTCACCGAGATTATGATAGGAAACCGCCACATTCGGGTGCACTTCACCGAATTCGCGCACGGCAGCCTCGACCGCCGCCCGGCCCGACTGCAGCGCCTCCTGGTACTGTTGTTTCTGCATGGAGTCAATAGTCATGCCGTTCAGCTCTTCCCAGGTATCGCCCATCGTTTCCATCCTTATGCTCTAATGCGGAGTTTTTTCCCGCCGGGAAAACCCGGCGGGACCATCACACTTAGATCGTCATAATTGTCGTACCGCTATTGCCCATCAAACCGTAGGTCTGCGCCATGGCAACTTTTGCGCCTTCCACCTGACGGGCGCCGCATCTACCCCTCAGTTGATTGGCACATTCGATAACCTGCCAGAGAGCTTGCGCTGAAAGCGCCTCGCCATGGGAAGAAAATCCGCCGCTTGGGTTGACCGGCAGTTTCCCGCCGATTTTCGTCATCCCGTCACGCAGCATCTTATCCGCTTCTCCCTCTTTACAGAACCCGCATGTTTCCAGGTAGACCAGGTAATGCCAGGAGCTGTTGTCGGGCAGTTCCAGCACGTCGATATCCTCGGGACCAAGGCCGGATTTTTCATAGGCCTGCCGGGAAGCCGAGTAGCTCTCACTGAGCATGGGGGCCTCGGCAACGGACGGGCAGGACAGCGCGGAAATTCGAATGGTCGGGTCACCATAGATGGCGCTGCCCATGGTGGTGGCGTTGATCTTCACCGGTTTGTCGGCTTTTGCGATCAAATCCTTGTCGGCGGTAATAATAACCGCCGCAGCACCGGTACTTACCGGGCAGATCTCATACAGCCTGAGCGGATCACAGACGTAAGCGGAGTTCAACACCTCTTCAAGAGTATAAGTCTTCTTGAACCTGGCGTGCGGATTTTTTGAACCATACTCGCTCATCAGGACCTTGACCAGTGCCAGATCCTCTTCGGTGGTGCCGTATTTTTCCATCCTTTTCCGGCATTCCAGCGCCCAGTAGATCGGGTTGGGCAAGCCGCCCATTTTCCACCTGATCACGTCGCGGTCCTGCACCGCGTTGTCCGACTTGGCGGTCAGAAAACCTTTCGGCGAGACGTCGGCGCCAAAGGCAAGAGCTGTCTCGGTTTCGCCGGCGGCAACACTGTTGTACGCCATTCTGATGGCGGCGGAGCCGGTAGCGCAGGCATTGTAGACGTTGACCACCGGGATGCCGGTTTCACCGAAAATGGACTCCAGATATTGACCGGAAAGGTGACCGGCGTTGCCGCCGTAAATAAAAATCCCGGCCATGATTGCCTGGATCTTCTGCCATTCGATGTTTGCGTCTTTCAGAGCACCGTCAACCGCCACTGCGGCGAAATCGGCAAATACTTTCTCAGAGAAACCCATCCAGGGGTGTATTCCGGTTCCAATTATATAGACATCTCTCATTGTCATTATCCCCTATTCTATTTTTCGCAAATATTATTTAACGGCACGAAACGCCCAGGTGACCACTTGCTGCTTTTCCTCGTTGGTATACATCTCAAGAATGGTCGTTTCCATTTCCATCCCCAGCTTGAGGGATTTCAGATCGGTACCCGTTATAATGCCGGTAACCTGAATTTTTTCGTCTGCAAACTCAACCAGACCGATCCCGTACGGAGTAATCTTCTGCTCTGTTTTAAAGGGTGCGGGACAGGGATAATATTGAATGGTGTAACTCGCCAGCTTGCCTTTTTTGGGAAGCAGGACATCTTCCACACCTTCTCTTGAGCAACCGGGGCGATGTTGATAATGTTCCTTCGGAAAGAAGTAAGTTCCGCAGGAGTTGCATTTTGCGCTCATCAATCTGACTTCGCCGGTCGACCAGTCGACTAAATTTGGTATACGAGCTACTTTATTTGCCATGTTTTCCATCGTTTTTTCCTAATTGTTTTTAAATGGTTATGAACAATTTCCAGACCTCGTTTAGGGTAGGGTGCGCTTCGCGCACCATTATTGGTGCACAAAGTGCACCCTACCTGCTTATTCCTTCATTGAAAAAGCTATTAGCGGCCGACAAACTTCGGCGGCCTTTTTTCAAGGAAAGCATTGACACCTTCCACCTTATCTTCCAGGCTCAACGATAGACTGTAGAGCTCATACTCGTACTTCAAACCGCTTTCGAGATTGGTCTGCATGCCGCGGTTGATTGCGGTTTTGGCAAGTTTTAAAGCCGCCGCACTTTTGGAAGCGATCTTTTTCGCCATCTCCTTGGCCGTGGGCATCAGTTCATCCACCCCCACCACGCGGTTGATAAGGCCGATGCGGTCGGCTTCTTCGGCACGGATGATATCGCCGGTGAAGATCAACTCTTTGGCCCGGCATACCCCGATAAGCCGCTGCAGCCGCTGGGTGCCGCCACCTCCCGGAATAATGCCGATGTTGATTTCGGTCTGGCCGAATTTGGCCTTGTCGGAAGCGATGATGATGTCGCAGCCCATGGCGATTTCGCAGCCACCGCCGAGGCAGAAGCCGTTGACGGCCGCAATGACCGGCTTTTCCAGCTTTTCGACCATTTCTCCCAGCCGCATGATGTTGTGGGCGGCATAGGGTGTGGTCTTGTTGAACTCTTTAATATCGCTGCCGGCGACAAAGGCCTTGCCGCTGCCGGTGAGAATGAGCACCTTGATCGAGTCGTCGGCGGCCACGTCACCAATGGCGTCGCGGAATTCGGCCCTGGTCTGGTTGTTCAACGCATTCATCGCCTCCGGACGGTTGAAGGTAATGACAGCGATATTCTCTTCTTTTTCCAGAATAATGTTCTCGTAGACCATACGCTTTCCCCCATTTACGCTGATAATTTTTGTCGGCGGACGCCGTACTCGCACAATTTACTTAAAGCCTTCACCCCGGAGATCAAAGAAGGGAACACCGGCAGCTCTTTGCCCATTTCGTCCATTATGATGTTTTTGTACTGGTTGTATCCGACGATCATACAGACGACCACCGGCTTGCCGACCTCTTTCACGATTTTCTGAATGACCTTTTTCTGCACAGCCTCCTGGGTATATTCGAAACCGGCCAGGATAAGTACTGCGGCATCTATGTTCGGGTCTCTCAGTGCGTCGGGGAAAGTGGTTTCCAGGGTCTTGGTAAAACCGATTTTGGTTACGGAAAAATAGAGGTCGACAGGATTCGATACAGGCGTGTCGAACATGTCCTTCAATTTTTCGGTCGTCTCCGGAGTCAGCCGGGGGAGTTCCAGGCCAAAATTCGCACACAGGTCGGAAACGACAACACCGACGCTGCCTGCAAGGGTGATGACGGCGACGCGATTGCCTTTGGGAAGCGGCTGGGTGGAAAAAACCTTGGCGAAATCTTTCAATTCGGTAAAGTCATCGGCCATGATCATCCCGGTCTGTTTGACTGCCGCTTCGACGATCTTGGCGTTGCTGGCAATACTGCCGGTATGGCTCATGGCGGCCCTGGCGCCTGCTTCCGTGCGCCCGCCGCTGAGGAAAATTACCGGTTTTCTGGCGGCGACCTGTTTGGCAATCCTGGTAAGGTTTCGGCCGTCGCTGATGGTTTCCAGATACATCGAAATGACATCGACGCCCTCTTCGTTGCCGAAGTATTCCAGCAGATCGTTTTCATTGACATCGCATTTGTTGCCGATCGAACACACCTTGCTGATATTCAAGCTTTCATTTGCGACGATATCCGCGGCCATCCCAGCAGCTAAAAGGCCGGATTGACCGATGAGCACCACGTTGCCCCTGGGAACTTTTTTGGTCATCGGGTAAATGGAGGTGACAATATCGCGTGAAACGATACCGGAACAGTTCGGACCCATCACCCGGATATTGTTTTTTTTGGCAATTTCTACGATCTGCTGCTGAAAAGCTTTTCCTTCTCCACCCATTTCAGCAAAGCCCGCAGACTCGATAATTATTGCCTTGACTCCTTTCCCTGCACATTCCGCAACCGTTGCCACAGTGAGTTTCGGGGTCGGCAGAGCTGTGACGACCAGGTCGACGTCGCCGGGTATTTCTGTAAGCGACTTATATACCTTATAGCCCAGGATCTCGTCCGATTTTGGATTAACCGGATACACATCGCCGGCAAAATCGCTGCCCTTGATATTATTTACGATTACATAGCCCAGCTTGCCGGGAGTTCCGCTGGCCCCGATGACAGCAATAGATTTGGGTTTAAAAAAAAGATCCATCATGAGTGCACCTTCCTTGAGTCGTCTGATTGGGCCCCCCACAAAGGGGGATAAGTACCTTCACGAAATTCGTCTTAGAAAACAAAGAACGAATTTCTAAGGTACTAAAAATTTGTGATTTACGCGGATAAGATAATTCTGGCATCTACGACCACGGCGCCATCTTTATACGCAAACACCGGGTTCATATCGATCTCTTCGATGCCCGGCGTTTCATTCACAAAGTCGGAAAGTTTAACCAGCATATCCTGAAGACACGGCACATCCGCCGGATCCTGCCCCCGATATCCCTGCAGAAGTTTTTTGCCTTTAATCTCGCCGGTCATGTCTTCGGCATCCGCCTTGTCTATCGGCACGATTCGAAAAGACACATCCTTTAACACCTCTACCAGCACGCCGCCGAGTCCGAACATTACAACCGGACCAAAGCTTGGGTCTTTAATCATGCCCATGATGATCTCGGCTCCGACTTTTGCCATGGACTGAACGGCGACACCTTCGATGTCTGCATCCGGTGCATACGCCCGGCAGGAGGTCATGATATCGTCATAGGCCTTCTCAACCGCTTCTTTGTTCTGCAGATTGATCTTCACTCCGCCCGCATCGCTTTTATGGCTGATATCCACCGACGAAACCTTCAGGACCACCGGATAGCCTATCTCCTCGCTTATCGATACTGCCTTTTCTCTGGTAGTGGCCAGCACGGTCCTGGTGCAGGGTATACCGGCCTCGCCGAGAATTTCCTTGGCCTCAATTTCCGTGAGCACCGTGCGCTTTTCTTCTCTTGCGCGACTCATAATTCGAGCTGTTGTCATTGATGTATCCTCGCAGTAGTTCCAGGAGGCTATTCTCGGACAACCTCCTAGCAATGTTAGCTTTCGTAGGGTGCACTGTGTGCACCATGGAAACCGGAATGGTGCACACAGTGCACCCTACAAATTCAGGTCAATCGATCAACCGGCAGTCAAGCCACCATCGACGTAGATGGTCTGACCGGTGACGAAACTCGCCGCCTCGGATACCAGGTAAATCACCGCGCCGACCATATCCGCCGGCATTCCTATCCTGCCCATCGGCACCGCTGCGGCATATTTGGCTGCAAGTTTCGGATCCTCGGCGATATGTTTGGTACCGGGGGTGATGACTAAAGCCGGTCCCAGGGCGTTGACCCGGATGCCGTGCGGGGCCCATTCGAGCGCGAGAGATTTGGTTATCAGCTCAACCGCGCCTTTGGTGGCGCAATAGCCGCTGTTGCCGCCGGTATAGCCGCGTATTCCCCGGACCGAGGAGAGATTGACGATGGCGCCGCCCTTCTGCTCCCGCATAACCTTGCCTGCCGCCTTGCATGCCACCATGGTTCCCTTGACATTGACGGCAAACAGCTTGTCCCAGTCCTCCATCGAGTATTCGAAGGCATCGCGCTTGATATTCATCCCCATGGCATTGACGAGGATGTCGACCCGGCCGAATTTCTTCACCACCTGATCGACGAGGTTCTGCACACTTGCTTCATCGGTCACATCCGAGGCGATGGCAAATGCTTTGTTGCCGGACTCCTCGGAGATTTTTTCCGCCACCCGGGCAATTGTCTCCTGGTTGCGACTGGAGACCACGACAGTTGCCCCATGCACGGCCAAGCCAAGCGCAAGAGCCTCGCCTATTCCGCCGGCCCCGCCGGTGACAATGGCTATTTTTCCATCCAGCTTGAATATGTTTTTCATTCCTTCTTTTCCTCCAATCTCATGATTCTCCGAGTCTGCTTCATGCGATTTTACATGCAACCGCAAGCGCGACTATGGAGTGACTATGAATACCAGAACCTCTGCCGGCTTGCCGCCGTTAATGACCATATCGCGCTCCTCGCCGGGTGCGATATAAATGAGGTCGCCTTCATTTAAGACATGCGTCTCGTTATGCCCCCTTACCGTGATCGAGCCCTTTACCACGTGGTAGACCCGCTCTTTCGGCGAAGAGCCCATTTCCGCACCGCCGTTCGGGTGGAAGTAGGAATAACAGACTGTCGTACGCTTGGATTGAGCCTCGGTTATTTTCTGCAAACCGTATACCCCGGAATGTTTGGCCGCGTCATACGGCGTGCCTTCCGTGTCTTTTACACTGATCATTTTTTTATGCACCTCGCAGCTGAGGATGAAAAGCTGAATCGGCGACTCCGTCCATTGCACCGGCCGGAGTCGCCAAACCTTCTAGCAACTATTTACGCTCCAGGACGATTTCGCCTAAGTTGACGTCCTTCTGGGTAACACATTCAAGTATCCTGTCTTTGTAACCTGCGGCGCTGACCGTCACCTGGTATTTCTCGTTCTTCTTCATATCCTCAAATTCGAAATCGCCGAAGAGGTCGGTCGCCGTGGCAAGATTCAATCCGCCTCCGGACAAACTCACCTGCACCCCCTCCGGGCATTCGCCTTCCTTATCCTTGAATACCACCTCGCCGGCGATAAACCGCCGCGGAATCCCTACATATCGCACCAGGGGTCTGGTGGCAAATTGCGGATGAAGGTCTTCAACCGGCAGTGTCGCGGAAAGTTGGGATATTTCACTGGATGGATCGTCGAGATCGCCGAAAACCAGAGCGCCGGTGGGGCACGACTCGACGCAGCGCGGCAGTTTCTCTCCGTCGTCCAGGCGATGTGCGCAGAGCGTGCATTTCTGGGGAAGCTGGAGTTCGGCGTTCCAGAAGATCACCCGGTAGGGGCAGGCATTGACGATGGCTTCCTGACCTTTGGCTTTGACCGGATCGATCATGACGATGCCGTCCGGGCGACGATAGATCGCGCCGTCTTTTGCCGCATCCATGCACGGCGCATTCTCGCAGTGCAGGCAGGGCTTGGCGATATAGGCAACTTTCGGCTTCGGGTACTCGCCCCGCTCAATTTCCTGAACCTGCATCCAGAACTGGCCGTTCAGAGGCTGGGCGGCAGAATATTCCGGATATTCGTTGCCGTAATATTCATCCCGGCAGGCAAGAAAACAGCTGTAGCAACCATTGCACTTCTTGATATCTATTAATATGGCGTATCGGGACATTATCAGACCTCCCATTTTTCTATTTCAATGAGACATGAATTCGGGGTCATGCCCGGGGCATTCTTGGAAACCATCCGCGAAGGCGTGAGCATGTTGACGCAACCGCCTTTATCCGGTGAATCGGCGTTGCCGGGGATGAGCGGATCGTATTTTGCCGACGAGGCATAACTGTGGATCACGCCGGGCCGTACCCGCTCTGTGACCACCGCAATACAGAGCACGCTAGCCCTATCGTTATGAAGTCGGACGATATCGCCGCTCTGGATGTTGCGCAGACGGGCATCGTCGGGATTGATCCGTGCCGGCCACCAGGCATAGCCGTCTTTTTTGATGCGATGGACCGGGATGTCATCAAGCCAGTCGGTGTGCTTGTCATAGTGACAGTGGAAGGTAAATCGCGGATGGGGCGACAGCAGCTGCAAGGGATAGCTCTTGAACAGCTCGCTCCGGTGCCCCTCCCAGCTCGGGATATAGCGTGGCGAAATCGGCCGCTCCTCATCATCGGGGAACTTCGACTTTAGACTCTCCGAGACGAATTCGATCTTGCCGCTGTAGGTTCCTAGTTCTTTCGCCTTCTCGGTTTTTCTTTTGGGATTGTTGGTATCGGGGGTATCGCAGGGCCGTCCTTCGGCAAACCACCTGAGCGACGGCGTCGACTTATAATCGTCTGGAATATTGATGATGTGATAGCCTTTTTTGTTAAACTCTTCCCAGCTGATGAGTTTCGGCAGATCGGAAGAATCGAAAAATGCCTGTACCCAATCGAGTTCCGTCCGCCCGTCGGTGAACTGTTCCTTCATGCCGAGTCGTTCGGAGATCAGGGTGAGAATCTCATAATCCGATTTGGATTCCCACAGGGGTTCGATACATTTCTGCTGGCGGACGACGATCCGGTAGTTGCAGCCGCTGCTGGCATGACAGGTGTAGCCGCCGCAGGCCCCCCATTCGCCGACATCGTCACGCTCGAAGTTGCTGCAGGCGGGAAGGATGATGTCGGCCATCCGGGTTTCGCCGTTGAACCAGACGTCCTGATTGACAACGAACTCGAGCTTAGGACTCTGGTACATCCTCACCCATTTGGTGGTATCGCTCATGGTGCCGATGAAAGAGCCGCCGTAACGATAGAACAGTTTAATCTCGGAATAGCCGGGCATCGGATACTCGAAATGGGTGAACTGCTGCTCGAGCGACTGACCGCAGAATCCCTCGCCGTACCAGCTGACCGGCGGACTCAGAACAGCATCGGGCAAAGTAAGCCGGTACAGTCGCTGCTTAGTCGGGTTGGTCGGAATGAAATGGGCGATCTTCGCCGTCGAAACCCTGCCCTGCAGGTCGGCGTAGGCCGGGAACCAGTGATTGACATCGGAAGGGGCTCCCATGGTCGTCCCCCAGATGGTGCGGCCCGGCTTGCCGAGTCCCTGCATGGCCTGGAGCAGGACCATCATCCTCGCCCATTCGGTGCCGTATGCCTGACGACAGGCTCCGCCTTCTCCACCCCGGGCTCCGCCCGATAACACGGTTCGCTTTGCCGCCCACTCGCGGGCGAGCGCCCTGATGACTCTTGCCTTCACCCCGGATTCGTTTTCCGCCCACTCAGGAGTTTTAGCCTGGCCGTCGGTCTCACCCATGACGTATTTCTTGAATTCGTCGAAGCCGATGGTCCGGTCCCGCACATAGTCCTTGTCATAGATGTCTTCAGTGATCCATACATGGGCAATCGCCATGGCCAGGCAGGTATCGGTGCCGATCCGCGGAGCGATCCATTTGCCTTCCATGACCCCTGCTGTATAATTATGGAAAGGATCGATGAAAACCATCTTCACCCCTTTTTCCTTCAGCCACTGACGCCAGAGTGCGGATTCCTGCCCGGTGTAGGTGCCGCGGGTAGAATCGGGGTCGTTCGACCACAGCACGATCATCTCGGCGTTTTTCAGGGAGTCTTCGAGCAGGTCGTACTGTTCCGGCATGCCCAGCCGCCAGTAGAAACCGTAGGTATGCGTCGCTCCCCAGTGCCAGCCTTCCCAGCTGTCGGGGTTATCGAGGACCGGGGTGAATTCAAGTAAATTCATGAAGCGGGCGAAAGGCCCCATCTTGTAGCCGACGATTCCCCAGTTGTGGTGCGAGGAGGTCATTCCACTGATTGCCGAGCCGCCGTACTGCTCTTTGACTCGTTTAATCTCGGAAGACACGATATCCAAAGCTTCATCCCAGGAAATACGGACATAGGGTGATTTCCCGCGGTTTTGCGGGTTGCGCTCGCCGTTTGGGTCAAAGTCGACCCGTCGCATCGGATATTGTATTCTCTCTTCCGAATACAGTCTGCGCCGGTCGGCGTGGACATAGGGCGCCAGGGCGAATTTTTTCGGCGGTGAATATTTTTTGCCGTCCGCTTCAATGGTCCAAGGCTTGAAATCGCCCTCTGCTGCGACCAATGGCCGCATACGGGTTACTTTACCATCTTTTACATATACGCTGACAGGTCCGGCGTTGGTACAGTTGGTAAAAACTTGTTCACTCATCATTTAACCTCCCGGCATTTTCCTTCTTGCTTTTATCCGCTGTAAATACTCGCGTCTTTTGTCTCGATAATGCCATGCGACGTATTGCGTATCTTATTGCATGTAAACAATACGCTGATCATTTCATTGCAGCTCAATCCAACCTGCAAAACTGCTTTATGCTCAATCACCAGGGATTACCCTGGTCACATTGGTATAGATCGGGCAATACGCAAGATTGATGGCTTTTGTATCGCATACTGAAATACAATACCGACATACGGAACTAATAATACACTGCTCCACGCCCATGTCAAGAGCTTTTACATGTAATCTCACCCTGACGGACAATTTATTAAATCCAATGACTTCAAGATGTTAGATAATTATTACCAAAAACAGACAGGAATTAATCTTGACAGATTGTTGCCGACACTCTATTTAGTTGCAACATACGAGACAGGATGTTCGTATCTGAAACAACTTGAAGGCGAGTACCCGAACCGGTCTCACCTATGGGAACATTTACTGCATGCGGGGTCGACACTTTGCCGGATAAGAAAAAAAAACTAAATGAAGATGCCAGTTGCTCTTCCGCAGAAAAAGCTCTCAACATCCTGTTGGCCTTTACCCCATATAATAACGAAATGGGTACGACCGACCTCAGTATCAGGCTGGGAATGCATAAATCGACCACCAGCAGGCTGATCAAGCTACTGGTGGCAACGCATTTTCTTCAGCAGAACCCGCTCACCAAAAAGTATATGCTGGGCAGATCGGCAGTTAAAATAGGCAACGCTACCACCAGGTCGCTCGACAGCAAGCTGCTGGCTATCGCCCAGCCATGCCTGACCGAACTCTCGCAGCTCCTCGGCGAAAGCGTTGCTCTGGAGTTGCTCACCGGCACCAACGTCGTGCTCGCCCTGCACGTGGAAGGACCAAGCCATATTCGTTTCAATTTTCAGCAGGGCGAACAGGTGCCGATCAATGTCGCGGCCGGCGCCAAAGTCATCCTGTCACACAGCGATCCCGTCTTTCTGGAACTGTGTCTCGAGCAGGAATTCGAGCATTTTAACGAGAACACCATCGTGTCGAAGGAAGAATACCGAAAGCTCCTGAAAGAAATCAAACAAACCGGAATCGCCTATGACCGGGGGGAGCGATACAAAGATACCCACGCGATGGCAGTCCCCATTCAAAACTTCGCAGGACCACCAAAAGCCGCAGTAGTGGTGGCCGGGCCCGCCTTTCGGCTGACCGATCAGTTTTTGCAGTCGGCAATACTTCCCTTGAAGTCCACTGCGGAAAAGATCGCCAAGCAGCTGTATTTCTGATTGCTCCATATCGAACTGTGAGCGGCTGTGTGAACTGTCGATTTGCTGGTTTCCAATGTGTCGCTTTACTTTTATAGCTCCCCTTTGAAAATTCAATTGATGCGTGAAACCACCCTTCCCAACATAAACTGTTGTTCCGCATGTCGGAACAATCGAATATCGGATTGTTGCGTAACTCCTGCATGACCGTTTATTTTTTCAATTTTGTACTATTTTATTGAATTTATAGGATATTGTTGAAGAAATAGTCGGCAATTGCATGTAAATTGCCCTTGACATGTGATGGCACCAGTGTTTTATTCATTCCATATGTTGGTATCATATTCCATCATACGATACATTATGCGACGATTGGGAAGATCAACCGAACGATGGGTCCAAATGTCATCAATTTTACATGTAATATAATATGCATTCTATGCAGTGCAGAGTGACGAACCTCCGGGGATTGGCGAATTGAAGAAATACCGGCAAAATACATCGGCTGCCATCAGAAACATCATGAGAGCCAACACTGTTGCCGCCAAGGTTGCCAATATCCCGACGATAGATTCATTCACGAAATTACCAAGGTTCCCATGCCGACGATTTTCCGTGGCGTCATCCCGTTTTTGATAACAGATGTAATCGGACTCATACTGTTAATCTGTATTCCGCAGTTATCCCTGTTCCTGCCGGGCTTGATGTGAATCCGTGGATGCCGAACTGACCGCGCAGACGGAAGCAATTCCGTCCATATCGAGGCGGTCGAAAAAGCTTTCGACCACATCGGCCATCCAGGCTTGTTTTTTGGTGCAGTGGTCACTCGTCCAGAGCCAGTGGAGAGTGTCGTCGAAGAGCGGCCACTCCGAACAAAAAGCGCCATGGAGAGGCGGCCTGAGAACCGTGAATATTTCCTCAATGGTAGGCAGCCGCCAGCTGTTTATCCCCTGCCAGCGGCTGCTGTTGAGGTGCCGGACATATTCTTTGGCCATGTGCCAGTCAAGGGTAAAGCCTGAGCCGCGCCGCTGCCAGAAAAGCCGGGTATTTCGCTCATAGGCCACCTGCGGCCCAACCACCTGAAAGTTCTGGACCGCATACGTGCGCGGCCGCAACAGTGGGTCCAGTCCGAGGGCCGTCGCGATGTCCTTATACATCACCCGGGCCGGCTCGGATCTTACCGGCCGCCTGGCAAGACTGCGGGTTTCCGGGACGCTGCCCCTGCCACCGGGCCCTTGCTTCTTCTCGACAAGAGGCAGTGCTTCAACCGCCAGGCGCATTTCCTGGGCATTGCTGTATCTGTCATCCGGATTTATCGAGATACTCCGCATGATACAGGCATCCCAGCGCGACGAGAGTACCGGATTGAGCGCACTGGGAACCAAATCCCCGTCCCGGCGAAAGTCGATCAGCCGACCGGTCAGCATGCGGAAACCCATAATGCCGAGACTGAACAGATCCGCCCGGCCATCCGCCTGCTGCGGATTATTTTCCTGCTCGGGGGCCGCGTAGTACGGAGAACCGACCTGCATCCCGGGGATTGCCATTTTCTCCTCCCCCCGCACCCGTGAAAGACCGAAGTCGATGATCTTGATCCGGTCGTCACTGGTCAGCATCAGATTGAAGGGCTTGATATCGCGGTGGACTATCCCGGAAAAATGCAGCCTTTCCAGTCCTTTCAGGGCCTGTATTAGATAGGACCTGGTCTTGGCCACGGAAATGATCCGAGACGGTGCCTCGACCCGGTAGGATTCGCCGATAAAGGCGCCGATCGAATGGGCAAAATATTCAAGAACGATGAAGGGCCGGCCTTCATGTTCGTCACAGTCGAGCACCTTGGCAACATGATCGTGACATAGCCCGCCCATGATTTTCGCCTCCTCCACGAAGATCTCCTTCAAGCGCTCTTCGCCGACAAGCTCGGCAAAGATTTCGTTTCGCGGCTGGAGCACCTTCAAGGCAACCAGACGGCCGGTGACCGGCGCCCTGGCTTTATACACCGTGCTCATGC
This sequence comes from Desulfobulbaceae bacterium BRH_c16a, assembly GCA_000961725.1. Lineage (GTDB taxonomy): Bacteria > Desulfobacterota > Desulfobulbia > Desulfobulbales > Desulfocapsaceae > Desulforhopalus_A. The sequence continues at coordinate 67,421 of LADS01000058.1, read as the reverse complement.
CTCCCCGGCCCAGACGACCGACAATTTCGTATCTGCCGATTTTTTTCATGTCTCACCCAAGGCGTGACGCATAGCTTTCCGGAAAACCCAGGGCTCTGATTTTCTCCATAGTTCTGCGGCAGTCATATGCCACGAACAGGGTATCGAGAGTCCCCGCCTCATTGTCCCACAACAGATATTTGGCCCGCTTGTCGCTCTCCCTAGGCTGGCCGACACTGCCGGCATTGACGATATATTTCTGCCCCGGAATGAGGATAATCCTGTCCTGCTTCAGCGGCTGTCTCCTGATCGCCCCGCCTTCCAGGCTGACAATCTCGAGGGTATGGGTATGACCGAGAAAGAACAAGGAAACGGCAGCGTTAGCCAGAATAGTCACCAGCTTTACGTCCGACTGTCGACTGAGATACTGAAAGACGGAGGCCGGGGGGAAACCATGAACAAACCGCGCCCCGCAGAATTCAAAATACTTCGGCAGGGTATCGCAGTACGCAAGACTGGCAGGCGACAACAGCCTTGCCGTTGCACTATTGTTTTCCGCCGCCTGGAAATTGAACCATTTTCGCGCCCTTTCGTCGCGAAGGGCGAGCTCATGATTGCCGAGAATGGAGGTGTAGCCCTGCCGCCGTACCAGCTGGATCACCGCTTCGGGGTCCGGTCCGTAGCCGATATTGTCGCCCAGGCAGAATACCCGATCGGCGCCACGCTGCTGCAGATCGAGATTCACTGCCTCAAGTGCTTCGATATTCCCGTGAATGTCTGAAAGCACGGCGATTTTCATCAGGCCCTCTTACTCACCTTTTTTTTCCTCCAGCTCATCCCAGCGATGGTAAAGCCGCTCGACCTCCGCCCGGGCCGATTCAAGGCCCTGCCAGCATTCGGCGAGTCTATGCGGATCGGAGACCACATCCGGCCGTTCCATCATATTTTCCAGCTCCACGACAAGGCTCTCCTTAACTGTAATATTCTCCTCAATCCGATCATACTCCCGCTGATCCATATAGGACAGCCGGTTTTTGCTTTTTGCCTGCTCTGCGGTTTTGCCGCCCTTTTGCCCGTTTTTTTCCTTCACCTCTTCTTTTTTAGCAGGTTCGGCAAGATCTTCGAGCCATTGCTCATAATCGGCGTAAAACGAGACCCCGTTCCGGCCGCCGAAGCCGAGCAGCCGCTGACACACCCGGTCAAGAAGGAAACGGTCATGGGTAACGAGGATCAGGGCTCCCGGAAATTCCACCAGACTTGCCTCAAGAACGTCAAGAGAGGCAATATCGAGGTCGTTGGTCGGCTCGTCGAGCAAGAGAATGTCGGCCGGCTGCCGCATCAGGCCGGCAATAAGAATCCGCGCCTGCTCGCCGCCGGACAGCTGCCCGACCGGGGTCTCCAGCTGATCGGGGCGAAAGAGGAATTTTTTAGCCCAGCTCGCGACATGCAGCGACCTGCCGCAATACACCACGGCATCGCCCTCGGGGGCAAGGGCTCTGCGCAGGGTAACCGTGGGGTCGATTGCCGTACGATTCTGGTCGAAGGTGACGATCTTGACCCCGTCCGCCGTTTTCACCGTCCCGGCGTCGGCAACCACTTCCGAACGGTCTGCCGCGCCGGCGATTATCTTCATCAAGGTCGATTTGCCGCAGCCGTTTCTCCCCAACAGACCCAGACGGCTGCCGGGCGAGAGGATGATGTCGAGGTCCGAGAACAACACCCGGTCCCCGTAGGATTTTGTCAGCCCCTGCGCCTCCAGCAGTTTTCTGGTCTTCCGGCCGGTTGCCTCAAAATCTATCTGCACACTGGAAATCGACCTGTTCCTCGCTTTTACCTCCGCCAGTTCGCCGGTAAGCTTGTGCGCCTCATCGATACGGTATTTGGCCTTGGTGGCTCTGGCCTTCGGGCCTCTCCGCAACCACTCGATCTCCCGCCTGGCTTTGTTGGCCAGACGTTCTTCCTCCTGCATCTGGCCGACAAGGAACTCTTCCCTTTCCTGGAGAAACTGCGAATACGATCCGTTTATCTGCAACGTTCCTTCCGGATATACCGCCGATAATTCGATGATTCTATTGGTGCAGTTTTCAAGAAAATGGCGATCATGGCTCACCAGCAGATAGGCCGCCGGAGCCATTCCGCCGCCAAGCATCTTCTCCAGCCAGAGAATACCTTCAATATCCAGATGGTTGGTGGGTTCATCCATGACCAGCACATCGGGCGAAAGCATCATCGCCCGGCAGATGGACAACCTCTTGCGCCAGCCGCCGGAGAGGTTTCGTACCGGTGCCTCGATATCGGGAAATTCAGCCCGGCTTACCAGAGTGTCCACCCGGTTATATTTGGCTGTTTCTTCAAGATTCTCACCGGCAAGCGTCTCCATCAGGTTGGCTGCGACACCTTTATCCTCAAGAAAAACATCCTCCTGCGCGAGATAACTGAGGCGAACGAATTTCTGGCAGACCACCTGCCCGGCATCCGCATCCTCCATTCCGCAGATGATTTTCAGGAGTGTCGATTTACCCGAGCCGTTCGGTCCGATAACTCCTATTTTTTCTCCGCCGTTGACCATCAGGTTAATATTTTTAAACAGGGTCTGAGCCCCGAACGACTTTGCGAGATTTTTACAGGTTATGAGATTTGCCATGATGTATAGAAAAGTGATAGTATCGATAAAGGCATCCCGGCCACAGGTCACGACAGGTGATGGGACATCGAGTTGGTAGGATCCAAAAATGTAGCAGATACAGTATGTTCAGCCGATTATTCAGGAGCTCGAGGGAGGCTTTTTCTTGTTGCTTAATTTACTTCAGCTTAGTATAAGCTATACCGAATTCTTCAGTAATATTTATATAGAGTCATTTCCAGAGGCGACAAATATCATACTTTTTGTTTTCGGTATTCACAACTGTTTTGGACTTGCTTAATGGAAGATCAACTCCATATCATCATCACAGGTGACAGGGGCAAAGTGTTCAGACTGCCTTGCTCTCGAAAAAAATTCGGTATCCTCTTCGCCCTCTCTGCCGTTTTTCTAGTTTTTCTCTCCATCACCAGTATTTTTTCCATTTCACTTTTCACTGAAAACCGTTCGGTAACCGGCCAGCTGGATGAATTGCGCGAACAACTCAGGACCAGCGCAGGAATCATCGCCGAACACAAAAGAATGAGCGAGGAACAGCAACTGAGGCTCAAACTGAAGGTTGCCAAGCTGGAACTAAGCAACGTAAGACAGGCTGCTGAATTCCGAGAAGAAAAAGAGGAAATCCTTACCAACGCCGTAAGCGAACTTGCCGAGCGGAGCGAACTTATCGGCAGGATGATCGACAGCATCGGCATTGAACTGCCAACGGAGGATGACGGTAAAAACAGCGGCGGCCCTTTTATCAAGATGGAAGATACCGAGCGGGATGAACTCCTTTTTAAAGCCGACCGTTATCTGAAAACCATTCGTTACCTGCCGTTCGGCAGACCGGTCGATGGTCCGATTACCTCGGGTTTCGGCAAACGCAAGGACCCGGTCAACGGAAAATCCGCCTTCCACACCGGTATCGATTTTCGCAGCAGCAGAGGGGACAAAATCTACGCCACGGCTGACGGCGTAATCAAAAAAGCCTTATATAACGGCGGCCACGGCAATTTTATCCTCATCGAGCACGGCAACGGATATTCGACCTCTTTCTCTCATATGCAGAAAATCATGGTCCGTGCCGGAGCAAAAGTACAGAGAGGCCAGCTCATCGGACTCGTCGGTAATACCGGTCGGTCGACCGGTCCGCACCTGCATTATGAAATTACTCTGGATAACAAGCCGATAAATCCTTATCCTTTTATGCAGGTCGCCAGTTTATCGGAATCACATACTTCTTCGCCGGAGAAAGGACAGTAATGGGAATGTTTGGCAAAACGATGAATGTTGAACAGGAAATGAAAAAAGTCGAGAGCGAGGCTATTTCTTCGATCATCGATAAAAGCATGACCATCAAAGGCGAAATCTCTTTCAAGGGCAAAGCCCGCATAGACGGAACGGTCAACGGCAATATCGATGGCGAACACCTGATCCTCAGTGAGTCCGGTCGTATAAACGGCGACATAAATGTAGCGTCATTCAACTGTTATGGTATGATCGAAGGCAATATCAAAGCCAACATGCTTACAGCGAGAAAGAGTTGTTCCATCAATGGAAAACTTGAGGCGGGGAGCTTGACCGTCGAACCGGGAGCAGCTCTTAAAGGTGAAATTCAAGTGGCGGTCCAGGAACTGAAGGCGACTGAAAAAAAGACTGCACCGCTCCTCGCCGGCTCGGACACGAAATAGGTTTTTCGATTGAACCCGAAAATACGGATCCCACCCATGTCATTACGACCGACCAAAGTAGCAAATCTCCTGAAGTGCCCGTATTGCGGCAATGAGAAAAGCTTCTTTGAGATTACCGACGATGTCATTACAACTACCCACTACATCCAGAACGAGGATGGCAGCTTTACTATCGAAGAGAAAAGCTCTCAAGCCCTGGGTGATGTCAAACTCTTCTGCGGCAACTGCGAAGAAGACCTCTCATCGTTTTATCAACGGTTCTCGGAGATGATTTTTTGAAAGGTCCACTCACTATCGTCAGGGACAATCAAACTCTTTTCGCCACATATAATCAACTCAAAGCAAACGACATCATCTACGGCCGTATCCGGCTCAATCCTGGAGAAGAGCACCTGCTGACCGATCTTGTCGAGAGGAGGATACGACTCATCCCTTCCGCAACATCGCAACTGGCAAGCAGATCAAAAGCCTTCCAGGCCAGAATATTCAGCGACTTCATGCTGCCGGACACTCTGCCAATCTATGATATCCATACACTGCTTCTCGCCACCTCTCTGTACCGAAGACTCGATTACACGCAAGTCGTCCTGAAACAAGACAGGAAAAATGGCGGTCTTGGGGTTCATCTGTTCAACAGCATTGAAGATCTTTATAACCAGGTAAGCGGCAGCATCTCTTTCTTCCCGTTTATCATCCAGCCCTTTCAGAAAGAATACCGCGATATCCGGGTTATCGTTTTAGATGACTACATCGAGTCCTACGAGCGAATCAATACTGACAATTTTCGCCAGAATCTGCACTGCGGAGGTAAATCAACACCGTATTTGCTCGAGGATCGATACATAAGTTTCTGTCGGGAGGTTATGAAGCGCGGCGCCTTCCCCTACGCACACCTCGATCTCATGATCACCCCCGAGTCAAAATGCCATCTTACGGAAATCAATCTCCGCGGCGGGCTGCAGGGTGCGAAAATATCGGGTGAAGACTACCGAAAGAAAATGGATGAAATTCACATGCAAGAGCTTGCGAGGTGGCAAATCGGTTGATTCAGACCCCGAAATACAATTCGGGGTTGCGACGGCAAATAAAAAAGGGGATGGTGAAACACCATCCCCTTTTTATATAAGTTGTAGAACCGGTACTAACACTCCACAAGGGGTACTCTTTTCAGGCCCCCCTTGAAAGGGATAAGAACCTTCACGAAATTCTTTCTAAAAAACAAGAAAAGAATTTCTAAGGTACTCAATCACACACAACCGGTAGGTTTGGGCAGACCAGCCATTTTACAGGCTCCCTTACCAGGTCCGGACGGGAACAGCTCATAAATTCTTTTGAGCGGGAAGCCGGTGGTCTTGGAAAGAATACGAACCATCGGGGCAATTCCGTTCTTTTTGTAGTACTCCTGGAGAGCATCGATAACTTTTACATGCTCGTCGGTCATCTCGGAGATACCTTCGACACCTTTAACATAGTCAACCCACTCCTGGTTGAAATCGTCACCTTTGAGCAGGAAACCATCCTCATCTACTTCGAAACTTTTACCATTGTGTTCAATTGTTGGCATTGCAACCTCCTTGGAATATTATTTTATAGCTTTCGCCGTTTTATAATTCAGTAACTGACTAGAGCTTATTACTATAGCCAAAACAATTTGTCAAGTGAATGAAGAATCAATTCTCGGCCAGACGAAAATGGGGTGGTCCTCAAATAATTGTGGAATAACAAAACGATAAATCAACAGACATAAAAATCACCTATGGCCTTGCCGCCCACAATGGGCGAGATTGTCGAGCCTTGACAAGATGCTCGGCAACAAGAGAAAGGCAGCGATCGACAGCGTTGCTCTTTATCGGTATCAACCACCGCTACAATCTATTAACGGAGCCAGGCGACGATGTAAAGGATTTTTCCTTGCAGTAGGGAAAAAGAAAGAGTAAATCGAACTGTTACCAATCCATTCACAGGCATATGGCATATATGGCCTGGTACTTTTCTCAATTCAGGAAATCCAGCCCATTACAGTCTTTCATTCTCAACCCACAACTGACAGAAGATATTCATGCTGCAGATACTTCGCAAAAAAGCCCAATCCACCTTCATTCAGATAATTGTCGTGATCATCGCCCTGGTATTCATTTTCTGGGGAGTCGGAAGCAACCTGGGAGACGGCCGTCAGGCTGCTCTGGTCGTGAACGGTGAGGAGGTCACTTTCCAGCAATATCAAAAGGCGTATGATTCCGCCTATCAAAGGCTCAGCGACCAATTCGGCGGCAACGTCCCCAAAGGCCTTGCCGAAACCTTTGGACTCAAACAGCAGGTTATCAACCAGCTTGTTCAGACCACCCTCTTGAGACAGGGCGCAGCCGAAATGGGAATCATGGTGAGTAGCGATGAAATCCGCGACTTTATTCAGGGAATGGTCCAGTTTCAGGAGAATGGCGCATTCAGCATAGAGCGTTACAAGGCAATCCTCGCCGCGAACCAGATGGCTCCAACCAAATTCGAAGAGTCCCTGCGGTTTGATCGACTTTCAGAGGTTGCCGCCCGGGAAATAGGCCGTTTTGCTTCCGTAGTGACCGATTCTGAAATTCAGGATACCTACAGCCGATTGAACGAGAAATTAGCAGTCAAATATGTCCAGCTCTCCCCCGGCGATTTTGTCGACAAGGTGACTGTCGACGATGCCACACTTGCCGCCTGGTTTGAAACAGTCAAAGACCGGTACAAAAGCGAGCCTCGGATGAAACTCAAATACCTGCTCTTCACCTATGACGACATTGCAGGGAAGATTACCATCGACAAAGCCAAAATCGAAGAATTTTACCAGGACAATCTCGACACGTTCAAGGAGCCCGAACAACGTCATGCCCGCCACATTCTTTTCCAGGCCGAAGAGGGTGATTCCGCCCAGGTCCATGAAGAAAAGGCGAAAAAAGCCGAAGAAGTGTTGCAGCTTGCCGGAAAAGGTGAGGATTTTACTTCGCTGGCCAGTGAGTATTCGGAAGGACCGTCCAAAAGCACCGGTGGCGACCTTGGCTTCTTTGCCCGGGGAAGAATGATCCCCGAATTCGAGGATACGGTCTTTTCCATGCAGCCCGGGGAAATCAGCGAGGTCGTAAAAACCAGCTTTGGTTACCATATAATCAAGCTTGTAGAAATCAAACCGGCGGCCACTCGCCCTCTTGACGCGGTAACCGATGAGATTACCGAGACCCTCCAGCAGAGGGAAGCCGAGAGTCTGGCCTTTCAGGTGGCCAATGATGCCTATGAAGGAATTATCAGCGCCGGAAGTCTTGAGCAATATGCCGAGAATCGCAAAGACATAACCATTCTTGAGACCGACTTTTTCACCAGGAGCAATGCTCCGGCGGAGTTGAAGAACGATCAGCAATTCCTCGACAAGGCATTCGAACTGAATAAAGGCGAGTTGAGTTCCCTGGTCAAAGGCTCAACTGGCTATGCGATCCTTTTCGCTGAAGACATAAAAGAACCCGAGATCCCCCAGTTTGCTTCAATCAAGGAAAAGGTGGAAGCCGATTACCGTAAAGTGCAATCGCAAGAGCTTGCCGAAGCAGCGGCCAAGGAAATGATCGGCAGTATCCGGGCCGGAAAGACCCTGGAAAATGCCGCTGAAGAAAGAGGACTTACCGTCAAAGAGTCCGGCTTCCTCGGCCAGAACGGAGCGGGCGAAAAAACTTCATTCCCGACTTCACTCATCCAGGACGCCTTTCTGCTCTCTGCTTCATCGCCTGTTCCCGAGGAACCCGGCCGAGACGGTGACGATTACTATGTCTACACCTTTACTGACAGACAGATCCCGACAATGCCGGAGACCGGCGACGAGAAAGAAAAATACCGGGAAAACCTGCAGCGCTTCAAACAGCAGCAGCTGATTTCCGCCTGGCTGCGCCACCTGGAATCCAAGGCCGAAATTACCAAACACGAAAGCCTTTAGTACCCCCTTGTGGGGTGTTAATACCTAGAAATTCTTATTTCTTGAAAAGGGCAAGGTGAGGAGCGGTAATCCCCTCCTCACCTCGCTTCTTCCTTGGCGTCTTTCACACATCCTTTATCTGTTTTTTGGTATTGCCAGCCAGAATCTTCCTGACGCCCTCGTGGGAAAGACGAATACCGAACGTGTCTCTCAGTTTGGCGGAAATCTCCCGATAGGACCAGCGCTCTCTGCGCATCGTCTCGATCTCTCCGATGATGTGCTGTTGCGCCTCATTCTCCACAAGAACCCCCTCGCCATTCACCTCCCAGCCAAAAGGAACAGGACCGCCAAGATATTTCCCCTGCTCTTTGCCGTGTTTTTTCGCCGTTCGTATGGCCTGGCCGTGTCTGCTGTTTTCGCAAACCGACAGGGCTGCGAGCAGTTTTTTAACAAGTTCCGCGCTGCCTTCCGAGACCGCCAGCCGGCGTTTTTCCGGTAAACTGATATTTATCCCCAGATCGACACAATGAAGAGCGACATGATTTTCACCGAGCAGCCGGAGCAAGCGTTCGCCCTCCGCGGCGGAACCGAGAATCCATTCGGTCTTCATGACAAGTATGGTATCGCCGGTTTCACATCGCCGCTGCAGGGTGCTTCCCTCCGGACGCTCGAGGAACGGCTGCGGCAGAGGCGCTGTCTCCTCGACATATATCTCCCCGAGAGTCAATCCGATGGACCGGGCATAGTCCCGCAGAGCTGCCTGCTGCACTTCAACTGGCACCAGATGCTCTTTGTCCCGGGCAAGATAAATGTAGCCAAAAACCTTCATTGTCCTGTCACCCTGATAATCACATGAAGCTCTCCGAAGAACCGGGGCCATTGACAGCCTGCCATTTCCTGCCTAAATGTACCAGATTCACCAATTATTGCAAACCCGCCCGATGGAATATCATACTTCTGCCAGACAAACGCCTCCACGAGAACATTGCCCGGCTCGCAGTCCGGAATCAGCCATCTCGATGAAATGCACATGTTTGAGCTGAAATGAAGCATAGCAGGTCGAAAGACTTTCAGATCACACGATTTATTTTTCATAAATTGGCAAATAATGACCGATTAATAGTAATTTCCGAACGTTTTCAACGTCTCCGCCGCAAATTAATTTCAGTTTTTGGTTCTCTTAACCGACAGACAATGATATACTAAGTGGTTCCCTCTGCGCCTTTTGCGTATTTCCCGTCAACCATTTTTCTGGAGATTTGCCGTCCTCGGTTTCTCTAAGCAACCATGCAAACCCGTCAAGACCTCCTTGAACAATATAAAAAGCTCTCCCCTTTTGAACAGGCGCTCCTGCAATTTCTTTCTATTGTCTACGAACCCGCCCATTCGACTCTTATCGTCAATTGCCTGCGCAAACTGGACCTGAAGAATCCGCGCGGCAACAAACCGACGACTGCCAATCTTACTCACTATTTCAGTAAGTTCGAGCAGCTGGGATTTCTTACCGAGGATCGCCAGTGCACTGAGGAGATTGTCGAAACCCTCAGTAAGATGTCGGTTAAAGAAAATACTTTCGCAACCTATGCCAAAGTCATTCAGGAAGAGGCTCCGGTCACCTATTATTACGGAAAATGGACTACCCGCTGCTGGCGCGGGATGCGGGAAATGCGAATCGGGGTGTATACCCAGCAGTTCGATATCATAGACGATGCGGCGGACTTCATCGACAGCCAGTGTCGCGATATGGCAGCCCAGCCGCCACCGACAGTGCGAATTTTGACCCAGCCATTCGATCCGGAATGGTTCAGGTCACTTTCCACTTCGTTTCAATTTTATCTGCTCAACAACGTCTTGCAATACGCTCAGGCAAGGCTTGCCGATTTTCCCGAGATCACCGATTTTCTCGCCTGTGACGAAGAATTCAGCGGACTGAGCGCAGATGAGCAACTGCCATTCAGAAGACTCCTGTATCACGACCTGCTCTTCAGGGGAAGGCTCGAAGAAGCGCACGCCTTGACGGAAAGCCACAAAGATTCCTTCCTTGGCACCGGTGCCCGCGGCACCCTTCTTTTCCTGCGCGGCGACAGTGAAGGGGCTTTGACCGCCTATAACGAAGATCTCAGCTTTCTGCGCAAATTCAGCGACGACGAAAATGTAGCGATTTTCGGACCTTGTGGCCTCTTTTACATCCTCACTCGCCTGCAGCTTGCCGGCAAAGAGGAGTATCATGAAATTGCCAACAGTATCGGCGTAGTCCAGTCGCTTTTTCGCGGTGCGAGGGAAAGCATCGCCTACAACTTCCTGGCTGAAGTGGTTGCATCCCACATCAACAAGGGATTGCAGGGAGGGGATTTAGTCCTGCCGGAGGGCACGCAACACAATGTGCTGACCGTAATTTTTGCCGGAATCTGCCAGTACTGGCTCAACAGCGCCATCGAGCCCGATGTCGAATCGGAGATCGCCGCCCTTTACCAGCAAGCCAACCGCAGCGGCTATCGATTCCTTGCCCTTCTTCTCGGCGAAATCCTGACGACCGTACATCACGATGATCTGGATTATTCAGCAACAACAAAAGAATTGCGTGAACAAACCGGGATTGTCCCCATACTCTCCATTCTTGAACCGGAAGAGCCCTGGAAGAGAAGCCTTCAGGCACTTATTTATGCCACTACCCAGGACGCGGACGATCCACAGCAGACCTCGCGTCTGATCTGGATGATTGCCTTCGAAGAAAAAAAGATTTCCATTGCTCCGCGAGAACAGAAGCTGACGCCGGAAAAGGAATGGAGCAAAGGTCGGCCGATTTCTCTCTCCCGGCTCTACCAGACGAACAAGTTGAATTATCTGACTTCCCAGGATCGAAAGATTTGTGCTGCGATAAAAAGAATCCACAATCCCGAGACCCATGCGGTCAGTTATTCTCTCGATATGGATAAAGCGCTTCTGGCGATGATCGGCCACCCCAACCTCTATCTCGCCGATTCACCCTTTATCGCTGTTGAATTCGTCGCCGGCGAACCGGAACTTCTGGTCGAAGAGAAAGGCGATAATCTGCACATCTGCTTCGCTCATCCGATAACCTCGGACAATATCAACTTCCAGAAGGAAACTCCGACCCGGGTAAAAATCATCAGCATCAACGACAACCATCGTCGGATTGCACAGATAACCGGCAAGTACGGGATCACGGTACCTAAATCGGCCAGCGAACAGGTACTGACCGCCATCGGCAACATCTCCTCCTTCATGACTGTGCATTCCGCCATCGCCGCCGACAGTTCCGCAAGAAAATCAAGCAACATTACTTTTGTCGAAGCCGATTCGACAATTTATATGCACCTGATTCCCTATGGCACCGGGTTTCGCCTTGAGATGTTCGTCAAACCCTTCGTCGAAGGCGGACATTATCTGAAACCGGGTCAGGGTGTTGAAAATATTATGGCCGAGGTAAACGGCAAACGCCTGCAAACCAGGCGAAACCTGCCGCTGGAAGAAGAAAAGGCCAGGGACATCGAAGAACTCTGCCCCATTCTCGACATGGCCGTCGATATGGAACAGGAGAATGACCGGGAATGGCACCTCTACGATCCGGACGACTGTCTCCAGGCACTCATGGAATTGCAGTCGATTCGGGACAAAGTGGTGATTGAATGGCCGGAAGGAGAAAAACTGACCATTACCCATAAAGTATCCCTCGACAACCTGAATCTGAAAATTCGCACCAACAGGCAGAACTGGTTCGCCATGAGCGGCCAGCTCACCCTCGACCAGGGCCGAGTCATCGAATTGAAGGACCTGCTGACCAAGCTCAAAAACGTCAACGGCCGTTTTGTGGAAATCGGCGACGGCCAGTTTATCGCCTTGACTCAGGAGTTCAGAAAAAGGCTTGAAGATATCAATCTTTTTGCCGAAGGCAGAGAAGATGACGGCAGCGATGAAATTTTAGTCCATCCTCTTGCCGCGATGCAACTGGAGAAACTTACCAATCAGGCGCAAACCGAGGCCGATTCGGGCTGGCAGGACCAGCTCCGGCGGATTCGCGATGCCCAGAATTTCAAGCCGGAAGTGCCTTCAACCCTTCAGGCCGACCTCCGAATCTACCAGAAAGAGGGCTACGAATGGCTGGCCCGGCTGGCCCACTGGGGCGTCGGCGGCTGTCTGGCTGACGATATGGGGCTGGGCAAAACGCTGCAGTCGCTGGCGATCATCCTGAATCTTGCGACGGATGGCCCTTCCCTCGTCGTTGCCCCGACTTCCGTCTCGACCAACTGGATGTCGGAGGTCAGAAGGTTTACCCCGACGATCAATATCAAGCTGTTTACCGGCAAGGACCGGGAAAAGAGCATCAGGGAACTGGGGAAATTCGACCTGCTGATCACCACCTATACGCTTCTGCAACAGGAAAACGAACTGCTCTCATCGATTACCTGGCAGGCGGTTATTCTCGATGAAGCCCAGGCAATCAAGAACTCGGCGACCAAACGGTCCCAGGCAGCCATGGCCTTGAATGCCAGGTTCAAACTGATCACCACCGGCACGCCGATTGAAAACCATCTGGGAGAACTCTGGAATCTGTTCCATTTCATCAATCCAGGACTCCTCGGCAGTCTCAACAGTTTCAACGAGCGCTTTGCCATCCCCATCGAGCGGTACCAGGACAGGGAAGCCAGACGTAAGCTGCGCAAACTCATCCGCCCCTTCATTTTGCGAAGAATAAAGTCCCAGGTTCTTGAGGAACTCCCTTCACGTACCGAGGTAACCCTCGATGTGGAGATGAGTCCGGAAGAATCTAATTTCTACGAGGCCTTGCGTCAGAATGCCCTGGATATTCTGGAAAGCGCCAGGGACAAAAAAGGCCGGCACCTGCAGATCCTCACTGAAATCATGCGCCTCCGCCAGGCCTGCTGCAATCCACGGCTCATCGACAAAAACAGTGGCATCGAGAGCTCGAAGCTGAAAGTCTTTGCCTCGATCATTGAAGAATTGCTCGCCAGTCGCCATAAGGCTTTGGTTTTCAGCCAATTTATCGGCCACCTCAATTTCATTCGCGAACATCTCGATCGACAGAAAATCAGCTACCAGTACCTGGACGGCAGCACCAGTTCCAAACAACGGAAAATTCGTGTCGACGCCTTTCAGGCGGGCGAGGGCGACCTCTTTTTGATAAGCCTGAAGGCGGGCGGTCTCGGCCTCAACCTGACCGCTGCCGATTATGTCATTCACATGGATCCCTGGTGGAACCCTGCCATCGAAGACCAGGCCTCGGACCGGGCGCACAGGATCGGCCAAACCCGGCCGGTGACGATTTACCGCCTGGTGTGCAAGGATACCATCGAGGAGAAAATAGTCAAACTGCACCAGGAAAAGCGCGATCTTGCCGGCAGCCTCCTGGAAGGCAGCGAGATAAGCGCCCAGATGAATTCCGAAGACCTCCTCGATCTGATCAGAAACAGCTAGAAGGCTGTCCGGATCCGTCATGATAATGGATCCGGGCAGGCCTTCTCTTCAACATCCCCCCTTTCGCCTGTGTTTCGACCCCTCGCTTCAATTCCAATAAAAAATGTGACAATCGCCTGATCTTCGACGATAATAAACAATAACGGTGTTTTCATCACACTGTTGGACGATGGAGCCACATGAAACAAATCACCCCCGTAAAACTCGTTGTTGCCGGATGTACAGTCTGCATCCTGCTAACACTGTCGATCAGGTCGCAGGTCTATGAAAGAGCCGAATCGAACAGGCAGTTGTCTTCTTCTGCGCCCTCTCCCCAACCGTCGGAAAAAAATAAAATTACCGTTCATTTCCACAACCGCAGACCATTCTACATGAGCGACGGAGATGAAGTGCACGGGCTTGTTGCAGATCCCATTGCCATGGCCTTCAGGCATGCCGATATCCCCTTCGAGTGGCAGGAGACCCCGGCCAAACGGCAACTGGATATCATAGAGAGAAATGCCGATGCAAGTTGTGCAGCGGGGTGGTTCAAGACTCCGGAAAGAGAAGCCTTCGCCCGATATACTCTGCCGGTTTACCAGGACAAACCCTTTGTCGCGGTTAGCCGGGCCGATACCGAACTTCTTGCCGAGACTGAAAGTATTGACAGAGTATTGATGGAAAGAAGGCTGCAGCTGCTTGTCAAGACAGGATATTCATACGGCAGCTCCATAGACGACGGTATCAAAAAGTTCCAACCCAGACAGGTGGAAACCACTGCCGAAAATCAAAATATCCTGGACATGATAGAGAATTACCGTGCCGATTACAGTTTCATGACAGAGGAAGAGGCCCATGACCTGCTATTGCTGTCAGGCAAGAGAAACCACGTCTTCAAGCTCGTCCATTTCTTGAATATGCCGCCCGGAAATACCAGGCATATCATCTGCAGCAGACAGGTGGAGCCCGCAATCATTTCCCGCCTCGATTCGGCAATCCGCTCTCTGCGCCTGATGAAAGAGGAACATCGATGAGAGGCAAAAATCTATATAACCGAATCCCTCTGTTCAGTCTGGCGATACTCACCGCCCTGTTCTGCACGTTCGTCCTCGTCTATGAAAAATATTCGGCCGACCAGGCTCAGGCAAGGCTTGAAAAACACGCCCTGATCGTCGCCGACTCGCTCTGGAACCTGAACACCGCGGGAGTAGCCGAGTATCTTCGCCTGGCCGCCGAGGCAGACCACTACGCCACTCTTTTCATAATCAACCATAATGGCGAAGAGTTTCAGACAGCCAGCCCCGGTCTTTCTTCCAGTCTAGAACAGTTCCTGATCCGCATGCATCTCATCCCCATGGTGAACCTTGTTGCACCTGTCTGGTTCAAAACCAATATTATCGGCTGGATCGAAGCAACATGGATTCCCTCGACCCTTTCCATTCATGCCATGATTTTCGTTTTCCTGCTCATGATCCATCTGGTCATTGTGCTCTACTGCAGGATACTGAAAGAAAAGCTGCTGCTCAAGCAGCGGGTTGCCGAACGGACTTTCGAACTGTCGGAGGCGAACAGCGCCCTGAAGCGGGAAATCCATGAAAGGATCATGGCCGAAAAAGACCGGGAAGAATTGCTGCACAGCCTGGAACGATCGAAAAAAATGGAATCCCTCGGTCTTCTCGCCGGGGGCGTTGCCCACGACCTGAACAATGTGCTGTCGGGGATTGTCAGCTATCCCGACCTGCTGTTGCACGACATGGCCGAAGACAACCCCATGCGTCGCGTCATCCTGACCATTCGCGACTCAGGCCTGCGGGCGGCAGAAATTGTTCAGGATCTGCTTTCCCTGGCGCGTCGAGGGGTAGTCACCAAGAAATTGGTCAACCTCAACGTAGTGATCGGCGAGTACTGCGCTTCACCAGAATACCGGAAACTGCTTGATGTCTCCGGTGAAATGGAAATAGTCCTCGACCTTGAAGAATCCGTCTCTTACATCGCGGGCTCTCCTGTCGCCTTGAAAAAAGTAATCATGAACCTCGTTGCCAAT
This sequence comes from Desulfobulbaceae bacterium BRH_c16a, assembly GCA_000961725.1. GTDB lineage: Bacteria > Desulfobacterota > Desulfobulbia > Desulfobulbales > Desulfocapsaceae > Desulforhopalus_A. The sequence continues at coordinate 51,714 of LADS01000058.1, read as the reverse complement.
GCTGCCGAAGCGCAGCCCGACGGAGGTCGGATCCGCATCGCCACGCACAACAGAATTGTAGCCACTCCGTTTGAAGGTTTTCAGCGAGTTGCACCAGGCGAATATGTGGTTCTAACCGTCGCCGATCATGGCGAGGGGATCGACCAGGATGATCGGCAACGGATCTTTGAACCTTTTTATACCAAAAAAGTGATGGGCCGAAGCGGTACAGGCCTTGGGCTGACGGTGGTCTGGGGAACTATCGAAGATCACGGCGGGGCCATCGATGTAATCAGCAGCATCGGGGAGGGAACGACTTTCACCGTCTACCTCCCGGTCTGCAGCGAGGCGCTTCAGGCAACAGCGCCGGAATTAACGCTTTCGGCAGAATACCTCGGCAACGGCGAACATGTGCTTGTCATCGATGACGTTCTGCATCAGCGGGAAATTGCCTGCGCCATGCTGAAAAGATTGAATTACAGACCCCATGCGGTTGAAAGCGGCGAGGCAGCGATCGGTTATCTGCAGACAAACGCAATCGATCTGATGATTCTCGATATGATCATGGACGGCGGGCTTGACGGGCTGGAGACCTATCGACGCGTGCTGAGCTTCAGGCGGGGACAGAAGGCCATCATCGTCAGCGGCTTTTCGGAGACGGACCGGGTCCACGAGGCCCAGAAGCTCGGGGCCGGAAGCTGCATCAGAAAGCCTTATACTTTTGAAGAATTGGCATTGGCGGTGAAGGAGGAACTGCAGAAACAAGCTGCTGCAGATTACTCCTGAAGATTGGCGAGAATCAGGCCGAAAAACGTACTGTCCCTGCCCTCGAAGAACCAGCCTAGATGTGCCCGGCAGTTGCTGCAGCGGGCAAAACGCCAGACATACCCGGCAAACCAGGTGAATTCGGAGGTCGGCCTGCCGGCATTCCGGCATCCTGGCGCCCGCCGGAAGCAGCCCAGCTCAAAGACAATTCCCGCCGGATTGAAAAAGGTGTGGGCATGGGAACCGCCAACCGCGATTTTTTCATCCCTGCTGGTCACCGCATTGCCGCAGGCGCGGCAAAAGATAGCCTCCCGCGGCTTGGAGCTCCGCTCGTCCTTTTCCTTGTCGACGGGCAGATCGTCCACGATGGTCCCATCAACCCGGAAAAGAAGAATATCGCTATTTTTTATCTCCACTGTAGTAGTTGACGATTGCACTGATCATCTCCGGAATCGTATGCTTTTCAGGCATAATATCGACCTTTAAGCCACTATCGGTAACTGTTTTTTCGGTAATGGGGCCGATGGCCGCAATTTTCACCTCGGCCAGCAGTTTTTTCAAGTCTTCCTTGGACTCGACATCGATCATTGCAAGAAAATTGCGGACGGTGGACGAACTGGTAAAGGTAATCATAGCCACCCCGCCTTTTTCGAGCTCCGTACGGAGAAGCTCTTTGTCCCCTTCTGCGGGACAATTCTGATATACCGGCGCAACCGTGACCTGGGCTCCGGCCCCCCGCAGCGTCTCGGGCAGGATTTCACGGGCATGCAAGGCTCTCGGGATGAGGATATTGCGCCCCTCGACCCCTTGGTCGAGGAGGCTCTCCGCCAATCCCTCACCGGTGAAAGTGCTGGGAATGAGATCCGCATTCACCCCATATTTTAAAAGCAGATCGGCGGTGCTCTTCCCCACTGCGGCAAGAGCCGGGCCTTTCAGGTCCCTGGCATCCATGCCTTTGGAGTAGAGCCGCTCGAAAAAATACTTGACGCCGTTGAGGGAGGTAAAGAGTATCCAGTGATACTCATTCAACCTTTCCAGTTCGCCGTCGAGGATTTCATAGGAATCGACCGGCTTGATGTTGATGGTTGAATATTCGAAGCAATTGGCACCGTACTCTTCAAGTCCGGCGACCAGTTCGCTGGCCTGCTCGCGCGTCCTTGTGACGATGATTTTTTTGCCGAAAAGCGGCCGTTTTTCATACCAGTCGATGGTATCGCGCAGTTTTACGACCTCGCCGACGACAATCAGTGACGGCGGTCGTATATCAGCGTCTTTCACCACCTGGGCAATGGTCTCGAGGGTGCCGACCACCGACCGCTGCTCCGGGGTGGACGCCCACCGTACTACGGCAACCGGAGTTTTTGGATCGCGACCGTTTTTTACCAGGTTTTCGACAATGATCGGCAGATTCTTGATCCCCATATAGATAACCAAGGTGCCGACGCCGGTCGCGATTTTCGACCAGTCGATATTGGAAGACTCTTTGGTGGGATCTTCATGTCCGGTCAGAAAGGCGACGGAAGCAGTGTAGTCCCTGTGAGTTATCGGTATCCCGGCATAGGTCGCCGCGGCGGTCGCAGAGGTTACTCCGGGAACAACTTCGAACGGGATACCGGCGGCATGGAGTTTCTGCAGCTCTTCCCCACCCCGGCCGAAAATAAAAGGATCTCCACCCTTCAAACGAACAACCATTTTTCCTGCAAGAGCGTGATCGACCAGCATCTGGTTGATTTCCTCCTGGGTATGAGCGTGCTGCACCCCGCCTTTCTTGCCGACATAGACTAAAAGAGCATCGGCAGGCGCGTGCTTCAGCAGCTTTTTGCCGGCAAGATAATCATACACTACAACCTCGGCCCGCTCGAGCAGGCTCTTGCCGCGCACAGTAATAAGACTGGGGTCTCCGGGACCAGCACCAACCAAGTACACCTTTCCGATTTTGTTCATCGTTGTTTTTCTTCCGGTTTGCAACAAGCACTTGCCTGCACTTATAATCATTGTTTGTCAAAAAGACAAAAAAGGGCATTCCCAGATAACGGGAAGGCCCTTTTTTCAATTACAACATCAATCAATACTTCCAAAGCTCCATTGCGGCGATTAAAGCTGCTTCATTATCGCTTCGGTAACCTCGCCGATGGAAACGGATCCGTCAACCGATATGACCTTGGGTCCGTTGGTGTTTTTGAAATAGTTGACTGCAGCCATGGTGCCGGTATTCTCGTCATAGTAGATGTTATGACGCTTGTTGATGGCATCCTCGTCCTGATCGTCGGCGCGGGTCTTCAACTCGCCGCCGCATACCCGACAGACCAGCTTGCCGTCTTTCTCCACCGGTTTGATTGCATCAAAGGCGATATGGTTGGGATGGTTGTTGTCGTTGACACACAGGCGACGGCCCATGATGCGCAATTTGGCGATTTCACGGTCGAGAACGATCTCAATCACGTAATCGAGGGCCAGTCCTTCCTTCTTCAAGGTCTCGGCCAGGGTAATGGCCTGATCTTTGGAACGCGGGAAACCGTCGAGAATCCAGCCGGCTTTGCAATCTTCTTTCTGCAGACGGGCAACCATCATCGGGATGGTGATATCGTCCGGCACCAGATCGCCTTTATCTATGTATGTCTTGGCTTTTTTGCCAAGTTCGGTGCCTCCGACGATATGCTCGCGGAAAATCGCTCCGGATTCAATGTGCGGGATGTCGTATTTCTTCTGTACTATCGATCCCTGAGTGCCTTTGCCACTGCCGTTCGGTCCAAAAACCAGAATGTTCTTACCCATGATTTTTCAATCTCCTTTTAAACTTTTCCGTTTTGTACAACTCTATCGCAAGAAACAATGTTCTTTTTCGCAGGTAAAGGCAAACAGATCCCCGCAGCCCAAAAACCGGGTCACACACGCGAAAGATGCCCGCCAAATCATAACAAGCTGAATACTATAGACCAAAATGCTCGCTCCAGCCATAAAAATATCTCCGCTTAGATTTTGACTTTCACCTTTAAAGCGGTTACTTTCAGGTACATTGCAGGGATGTAATCGTATTCGGCACAGAGGGGCAGATCCTGACAATATACGCACCCCGGAATCCGCAAAGGCGGCAATATCAACCAAGAACTTAAAACTATGAAAGAAATACGTGTAGGCCTGATTGGTTTCGGCACAGTTGGAAAAGGGCTGGCATATGCCCTGCTCGCCCAGAAAGAACGCCTGCTGCAAAAAACCGGAACAACTTTTATTCTGAGCGCCGTCGCCGATATTGCCCTGCAGTCCCTGCCGGCTGAATTCAGCTCAACCCGGCTTACCAACGATGCAAATGAAATCATCACCGATCCCGAGATCGACATCGTGGTTGAACTGATCGGCGGGATGGAACCGGCCCGGACTTTCATTCTGAAAGCCATTGAAAACGGCAAACATGTGGTCACCGCCAATAAAGCACTGCTCTCCGTACACGGCCGGGAAATTTTCCGTGCCGCAGCGCAAAAGAACGTGGAAGTGGGTTTTGAGGCAAGTGTCGGCGGCGGAATCCCTGTCATCAAGGCCCTCAAGGAAGGACTGGTCGCCAACCGGATCAACTTTATAAAGGGGATCATGAACGGTACCGCCAACTACATCCTTACCCAGATGACCGACCACGGCACGCCGTTTCAGGAAGTGCTGATGGAGGCGCAGCGCCTTGGCTATGCCGAAGCGGACCCCACCTACGACATCGAGGGTATCGATACCGCCCATAAGTTGGCGATCCTCATGACCATCGCCTACGGACTTCATGTCAATCTGAGCGATATCACGGTCGAAGGCATTTCCAGCATCGAACCTATCGACATCCGTTTTGCCAAAAAATTCGGCTACCGGATCAAACTGCTGGCCATCAGCCGCAACCATGGCGACCATGTGGAAGCCAGGGTTCATCCGACCATGGTACCCGAAGGCCATATGCTGGCAACCGTCAACGGCGCCTTCAACGGCATCTCGTTCCAGGGCGATACCGTGGGCGATGTCATGCTCTACGGCCCAGGCGCGGGAATGATGCCGACCGGTAGCGCAGTTGCCGCAGATGTCGTCGATATCGGCAGAAATATAGCTTATGGCTGCATCAACCGGGTACCGGCGCTGTCCTACCTGCCCGAGCATATCGGCGAGCCGACGATCACGCCTATGCAGAAACTGGTTTGCCCTTACTATTTCCGCGTCACCGCCCTCGACCGGCCCGGAGTACTGTCGATCATTACCGGCATCTTCGGCAAACACGGCATATCCATCCAGTCGATGATGCAGGACGGCCGCGATAGCGAAGAGCCGGTCTTTATTGTCTTCAGAACACACCGTGCCACAGAAGATGAGGTGGAAAAAGCCATCGCCGATATCGATGCGCTCGATGTCTGCACCGCCCCCACCGTCAAGATCCGCCTCCTCAACCCGGAATAGGTCGCTCATGAAATATCTGATTCTCGTCGGTGACGGCATGGGGGATTTCCCGGTTGCCGAGTTGAACGGCATGACACCTCTTGAGGCGGCGAAAACCCCGATGATGGACGATTTGTGCCGCAGGGGTGAATTCTTTCTCAACAAAACAATTCCGGACGGCTTTCCGCCAGGCAGCGACGTGGCCAACATGTCGCTGATGGGCTACGATCCGGCGGCCTACTATACCGGACGGGCTCCGCTTGAGGCGGCCGCCATGAACATCGCCCTGGCTCCGGACGAGACGGCTTTCCGCTGCAACATGGTCACCCTCGATTACGGCAAAGATGGCAAGGTGACCATGCGGGATTTCTGTGCCGGTCATATCGGCAATGATGAAGCGCACCGCCTGATCGCCGACCTTGAAGCGCAATGCGCCACCGAGCAGTTCCACTTCAAGCCCGGGGTGAGTTATCGCCACCTGGTGATTTTCAAAGGCGAACATCCCGGTTTCATCACCGTGCCGCCCCACGACTACATCGAGCAGGACGTGACCGGCCACTGGCAGCAATACCTCGCCCATCCGGCCTGGAAGAACCTGCTTGAAAAGTCCCGCAAGGTGCTTGCCGACCACCCGGTCAATATCGCACGGATTCGCGCCGGCAAAAATCCCGCCTCCCTTGTCTGGCTCTGGGGCGAAGGAAAGATGCCCAACGTGCCGACCCTGCCCGACCGGTTCGGGATACAAGGCAGCATGATCAGCGCCGTCGACCTGTTGAAAGGGCTGGGGGTGGTTGGCGGACTCTCGGTTATCGATGTGCCCGGAGCAACCGGTTACATCGACACCAACTATGAAGGCAAAGCCCAGGCGGCAATCGACTCGCTGCAGACCGGCAATTTTGTCTTCGTCCACCTTGAAGCACCGGACGAAGCCGGCCATCAGGGTTCGGTGACGGACAAGATCACCGCCATAGAGGACTTCGACGGCCGCATTGTCAAACCGATTGTCGAACACCTGCGGCAAAGCCGCGAGGAATTCCGGGTGGTGGTCACCATGGATCACTTCACTCCGGTGTCGCTCAGGACCCACGTCTCCGATCCTGTCCCTACCCTGCTCTATGATTCCCGTGAACAGAATGAAGGTTCGGGCCTTGCTTTCAACGAAAAGAGTTGCCGGGATCATGATGCCGCCCAAGGCAATGGTCTCAGCGACGGGCACAAGCTCATCGACAAATTGCTCACTCACAAATAACCGATAACCGGGCCAACATGCAGGATCATATTTTTCGAACGACCACACGGGTGCTGTATGGCGATACCGACGCCGGCGGAGTCGTCTATAACGCCAATTATCTCCGATATTTTGAGATCGGCAGAACCGAACTGATGCGGGCCTGGGTCTGTTCCTACCGCTTTATAGAATCACTCGGCCTGGTACTGCCGGTAACCGAATGCTGGTCCCGCTACAAGGCACCTGCCTTCTACGACGACCTGTTGACAATCGAGACCACAGTCGCCGAGATATCCAGCCTCAAATGCCGGTTCAACTACCGGATCCTGCGGGCGGAAGACCAGACCGGCTCCGAGTCCGAGCGGCCGAAACTCCTGGTGAAAGGGTATACCGTGCACGCCGCCGTCACCAGAGACGGGAAGCTCGCCCGACTGCCGGAGGAGATTATCGAAAAGATAGCCCGCCTGGCAAAGGACCCACAAAAGATCGAACCAAGGACAAATAGCAATTGACAATATTTCAGACGGGTGTATATTGATGGCTCCTCAACGCGGGGTGGAGCAGTCTGGTAGCTCGTCGGGCTCATAACCCGAAGGTCACAGGTTCAAATCCTGTCCCCGCTACCACAGGAATTTCAAGGGGTTAAGATTAAATCTTAACCCCTTTTTTTATACCTAAATTTTCTTTCCCCCATGCTCCCCCCCACACTGAACACCAAAGCAGCCCCCTGAAAAATTCAACCAATCAATTTAGTGATAATTAGTTTGCCCGGTTGATCCTGGAATGACGGTCTCATCTATAAACTATTTTCAAAAATGAAGTTTTTTTTGTGTCAGGTAAACTGATAAAATCAGACCAGGTCAAAACCTATAGATGATATGACACTGCGAGACTGAAAGTACCTGCTGTTCAAGTGCCATTTGAAATGGTTCATCTTTTGTGTCTTTCAGGCTCAGGTAAAGTGATAGTGGGTCGACAACTCCTTCTCGGGCAAACAGTTCGGGATCATATTTCCAGATTTCAATCTCCATGTCACCGCCGACAAAGTGTTGACCCACCCACCACCGAAAAGCTGACCCACCCGGTCGTCCCCCCCCCTCGACAATAATATCTCACCAAACCCACCTATTTATTTACCAAGTTAATCCCAAAAGCCCTACCATAACTCCTCCTGAAAGCTGTGAATCAGGAGAGTTATGATGAAGCCAACGAACAGTAATCGGAAACGACCCTGTCGAATCTGCGGTAAATGGTTCAAGCCGGACCCACGTCTTGGGGACGGCAAAGGACCTGCAGCGATAAGGAGTGTCAGCGGCAATGGCATGCCAAGAAATGCCGGGAGTGGAACCGGAACAATATTCCGTATTTTCAGGAGATCTATTTAGAAAGGTGCCTGGAGTCATTTGAGACTTCAGATGGTGAAGCCACGAGCAAACTATCAAATGAAGTCACATTGGCATCACTACCCGTACCTGTTGTTCAAGAGGTGTTAAGCATTCAACAGTCGGGCAATCAACGCCACTCGTCGACTGTCCCAGTTCTTTGTGGCGACCCAGTAACCCGTCGATTTTCACCTGACTCAGACCATCGTCATGGCACAGCGAATGAACAACCAACGCTTCTTCCATCGAACTGACATGCGACCCACTCGGTTTAACTGCAGGATCACCGCCTAATCCTGTGCGCGTACTACAATAATTATATGTTTATATTTGTTTTTTTAGATGGAACAAATCAATTTGTTCCAATTTTGTTCCAATTGACGGTCATTGTAATGATGTGGTGAAGTCCTTCGTCACTCAATCTAATACTGGTTCATCCGACTTAAGCGTACTTTTCGCTATCGCTATCGTTATCGAATTTTTTAATTCGGGGTGTAGCATTGTGAATGCGTGACAACGCTTCGCCTGAATAGCTATGATTTTCGCATTTTCTGATTCGATTTCGATCCCGATAGCGATATCGACAAGATTGCTGGTCCACTACAAAAAATCTTAATGGGTGCGACGTACGCTTAATCCGGATGAACCCTAATACTTACGGTGTACTCATCTTTCATCTCCCACTTCAGATGTAAACATTGAATCCTTAACATACAGGCTGTTTACAGCGTATTACATGTATTATAGTTTACCCCGCAGGTCGTGAACACAAATTCAATATTACACATAGTCACAAAATCAAAATCACAATTACTTACATTGCGACATCGTGAATCTGATAGGTTTTCAGAAGCGGTAGTTTTATGCCGCAGGTCGTGAAATGGCGGTAGTTTTACCCCGCAGGTCAAAAAGGGGTCTCTTCAGAAAACGGAAAAAATCGTACGCTATGATCGGCGGCACGCTCAACATCAAGCACGTCCGTGCCCATGGGATGAAATTCTGCGGCACGTTCCGGCTGGTCGCCTCAATCAAGCAAGCCACGGACAGCCTCGCTGATGCTCAGAAAGCTTGCCAGCTTACCCGCGCCAGAACGGCCTGGCGGTCGCGCAGCGAGAGCTGGGCCGCATCGAGCGCACGCTGTTCATCTTGGACTGGCTGCAAAGCGTCGAGCTGCGCCGCCGCTTGCATGCCGGGCTGAACAAGGGTGAGGCGCGCAACGCGCTGGCCCGTGCCGTGTTTTTCAACCGCCTGGGTGAAAACCGCGACCGCAGTTTCGAGCAGCAGCGCTACCGCGCCAGCGGCCTCAATCTGGTGACGGCCGCCATCGTGTTGTGGAACACGGTTTACCTGGAACACGCTGCGAGTGCATTGCGTGGCTACGGTCAAGCCGTCGATGACGCCCTGATGCAATACTTGACGCCGCTGAGTGGGAGCACATTAATCTGACCGGCGATTACCTGTGGCGTAGCGACGCCAAGATCTGCTCGGGCAAGTTCAGGCCGCTGCGGCCACTGCAAACGGCATAGCGTACGATTTTTCTGTTTTCTGAGACGACCCCCATAGGCTTTCGAGAGGGACGTGCCACTTTGGGTGTGGGGCGATTTGCGGATCGGTAAAGAGTCTTTTCAGCGTCCAGCAGACCCAGAAGTCTTTTTCTATGACAATCGGCTCAACATCTCGCCGGCTGGCTGCTTCGGTGAAGATGTCGTAGCGTAGCTGGCAACTTTCTCGGGCAACACTCGGATAGAGAGAAACGATTTTATGGTCGAAATCCTGAAAAGCTCCGATTTAAGAAAGGAGATCTGGTGCAGTTCATCACGGATTTGGACCCATTGTTACTTCAGCTGGGAATCATCCTCGGGATTCCTTGGTCGAAGCAGAAAGCTTTGAAGGTGAATCGAAAAATGGCTCCTTTTACCTTGATGAATCGGATAATACGTATGCAGTTTATACATGTTTTGGAGAGGACTTAGGTTCCGGAATGCTATCTTTTTGAGCCAATCGGCATAATAAGCAGCCTGGAGCGAGAAAATTTGTTCGGATTGCTCGCCCTGTCGCAATAACTGCCCTTCCTGGTGCAAGATAATTAACTGATTATCTAGCACAACATCTGAAATTTCCTATGCAACTCTAGTGTCGTTTGTTTAAATTCACCCAATCGGTTCGTACTTGGGGAACATACCGGACGGTGTCATCTGCGTTATATCGCCTATGAAGGGCCAGTCCTCAGGCTACCGGATCTACTCTCACACTTGGAAAAACTCGGGCTGAATCAAAAAAAACAATGGCGATTGAAGAATTTCAAACACCTTCTCTCTAAGTAACTCTGACACCGTTTTTTCTTTCAGCTCAGCCCTAAGTTTCAGATCCTCAAGCTCGGTTTTTTTCTTACAGGTACTTGTAACCAACACAGATGTATATTGGCCAGCAATCTTTCAGTAGTAAGCTCAGTCGAGGAACATGTGAGATGAAATGGTAATTTTGTATCTTGGACAAGGGCATGTATTCGTCGAATTCTCGACTTTTCGGGGGGGTAGATTTCTGCTGTCATACAGAATAGTTGAAACAGGAGACAAATATACAGCATCAACAACTAGCCTCGCGCTCATCCTCGGGATCGGCTTTCAAAGAATGCGCGAGATTCAACTCCCGGAGCATGGCCCGTTTCTTGAACTGGTGTGCCTGCATCCGCCGGAGAATCCCATCCAGCATCCGAACTGCAGTCACCGCATGAGTGCCTTTGTTGAGCATGACACATTCGGCCTGGTGGCCCATAGATGCGTCGGAGATCTCGGCGCGGGACGGCATACCATCTTTGGCAAGCGACTCGAGGACCTGAGTGGCCCAAATTACCGGCACATGGGCCGCCTCGCATATCCAAAGGATCTCTTCCTGTATTTCGGCCATGCGTTCGAATCCGCACTCAACAGCCAGATCGCCTCTGGCGATCATCACCCCGCAACATGGCATCCGCATGGCGGTTAGCAGCATAGTGGGCAAGTTTTCGAAGCCACTCCTGGTTTCAATTTTCAAGACGATAGCAGGCTGGCGTTTTCCCAAGCGTACAAGGTTTCGATGAAGCAATTGAACATCTTTGGCACTGTTGGCAAACGACAGCTCAACCACATCGGCATGCCGGGCAATAAAGGCGAGGTCTTTAATATCCTTTTCGGTCAGGGCAGGTAACCGCAACACGCTGTCGGGAAAATTAATGCCCTTATCACCCCGCAGCTTTTCCCCGGACAGACGAGCGTGGGTGATTTTGACCAGAACCTGACTTTTTTCAATCATCTCGATAACGCCACCAATTTTGCCGTCGTCAAACCAAATTGTTTCTCCGGGATGGACATCATCAAAAACCTCAGGGATGGTCATCCCTATCCTTGCCGGAGTGAGGAGCTGGCCGTTACTGTCATAGGTCGCAGGACGACCGGTTCGAAGATCCCGGGTCAGTATCAGCATATCGCCCAGCCGAAGTATGAGCCGACCCTCGTCAGACGGCAGGTCACTGACAATAGTCTCCTGTTCCTCCCCCCCATCGCCCGTTTTACTCCGCAGTACAGTCCCGGGAACCAGGTAGGTCGTCTTGCTTAACTCTCCCCAGCATCCCCAATCGGTCATTTCCAGGATTGTCATTGTACGGTTGGCACCCCGGGCATCGGTAAGTAGGACCTGCTGATTCATCCGGAGGTTGGCCAGCCATTCGGCGGAAACCGGGACACAGGCATCTGGCGGTGACGGCGGTGGGCACGGCGCGGATTCTGCGGTGAGCCATACACGGGCAGGTGCGATAACCCGACCGAACGTATCGCGTTTGGGTCGAATCCGTACTACTGCAGGTCTACGTTCGAATGGACCGGTACGCAGTTTTGGGCCAGCCACGTCCATGACTACTCGGCAGGATCGTCCCAGGGAAAGCTCAGCCCGTCGCAGATGCTCGATCATCCTTAACCAAGCAGTGGCATCATCATGAGCGCAGTTGATGCGCATGCATTCCATGCCCTGCTGGAGAAGATTATGCACCAGTTCGTAATCAAGGGCAGCCTCGCTCGGCATGGTGACCATGATCCGAACGCCTCTTCCCTGCGCCGCAGCACCCAGAAGGCACTCCGTGTGGTCGCTCAGGAGCTGCTCGCCGAGGGCAAAATCAACCGTTGCCTCTTCTTTGGGCAAGGAAGGTTTACCCTTTCCCTGTAAGCGTCGAACCGCTCTGATAACCGCATTAATGGTAGCCAGCACATGTGATTCAGATCGCCCAAGGGACGACAGGCCCAACACGGCCAAATGCTGCTGGAGATGACGCCGGTCACTCCGCCGCAGCACAAGATAATGGAGCAGATTTTCCGCACTCTCCCGGTAATTGTGATGAATTTTATTGAGACGAGATGCATGTTTGGCAACATCGTCAATCATCTTTGCCCGGATGACCTGCAATTCCTCAAGCACCTCTTTCATTATCTGGCGCTCCAGAAAGGCAGCATTAGCGCCTTTTTTTTCAGTTTTCATAGAGTGGTTGTCAAATTAGCAAACAGAAAAATGAGGGAAGTTGACTTAGGACACGTCAACATTTGTCATGTCATCCTTTCGATTGAGAGGGTTTGCTTGTCTTCTCTTCTCTGTTCAGGACGAAGTTACCTTTGGCCGCAATGCTCAACAAGAGAAGGAAGAGATCGGGATCGATTTCCCCCCCCGCAGGTGCACATTGAATGAAAACCCGGCTAGTTTCTCCGAGGTACTGGGCAATTTCCTGGAAGAGCAGTTACGAACATCCACAGGAGCCTGCTGTAATTGGCCGGAGTGTGGACGATGCCGTTGCCGGCCCCGATCGAATATCCCGGCAGGTCGGGGGCGATAAGCCGGAACCGGTCGGCCAGTCGGGGCATGATCCACTGCCAATCGAGGGCGCTGTCGCCGACGCCATGAAGGAGCAATATCGCCGGGCCCGCGACGTACCCGAAGCGGGCTACCATCTGCTCCAGGTTGTACCGCCGGTTGAATCGGTAGCAAAACTCAGCGAGATAGCGCGGAAAATGCTTTTTGCTGATCGCATGAAAAGTACCGTGCAAGGCGTTTTTTACATTGCCAATAATCGTGTTTACCCATTTAAATTCTGGCATCTCAACGCTTTGAGGACCGCCTCCGGTGATTATTGCAATATGTTCATGACCACACTCTTTAAAAGCAGTGAAGCATTCGAGGCCATCGGTGCCACATTTCTTTTCGGAGCCAGGTGCTTATCAGCCCAAGCTTTGATTGATTTCTTGGAAAATGCACTCACTTGGCTGAAACGAATTGCGAGTGGACGACCCTTGTCACCTATAGATACTGCTGCGACGAAAGGGATTTTCCCGGTAGCGCCTCTTCCTCGCTTGCCATTACGCTTTTTGCCGCCCCAGTAGGCATCGTCTACCTGGATATATGCAGCATCGAGAGGCTTGCTATCATCACGCTCTTTCATAACCTGCTGTATTTTATGCTTGATCAAAAGAGCAGTGTTATATGAAACACCTATTGTCCGCTTGAGACTCAGTGCAGATACGCTGACCTTTGATTGTGTAATCAGATAGATCGAAAGGAACCAAGTGGTCAGCGAGAGTTTGGTTGAGGCAAATATGGTTCCTGCTGTGATAGAGATCTGTGTTCGGCATCTGTTGCATTGAAAAAGATCCCTGGTTTTCAACAGGCAATACTTTGTATGGCCGCATGATGGGCAAACAAAGCCTTGCGGCCACCGCCAACGAACCAAGGCGTTGCGACATTGATCTTCCGTTCCGAATTGAGATAAGAAACTTTGCAAACTGAGACCTGGTTGAAATTGAATTTTGTTTTTACACATGGTAGCCCCCTCCTTGATCAGGCTTGGAAGTAGGTTGCCACAGGAGGGGTATCACAGAGTGAGCACCCACCCGAAAAAAATTGGCTTAGGTTTGTACGTAATCAGATATTGTTTTGAGCATCCATCAGCAACCAGACAAATTTGATACTTGGCCCACAATAGATGAGAATATGAAACAGGCTGGATTCACATTAAACGATAATGGACCATATTAGGTGATAATTGGCCCGCAATAGTGAGATCGTGCCCACATTAATCGAGAATAAGGTTCAGGCTTCATCAGGAAAATAGGAACCTCAAGTTGGGGGATTGACAGGAAAGCAGTACCTTCAATACCGTCCCAAGAGGACAACACTCAGAAACCGACTCAATATCGGCTACAATCATCAGCGCACAGCAGCACCTCTCTATTATAGAGACCCTGGGCTTTCTCGGAGACGCCTGGCTCAGGATTGTTTTTGAGTGGTCTCCTATCTGGTTAATAATTTAATAAGTATTCAAAGTGGTGGATCTTAAGATCGGCATTTCGAATTAAAAGAATGCTTAATTCCCTCATCTGCTGTGCGATAAAACAGGGTCCGGAAAAGCTGATTTTCAAAATTACATTCTAAACTCAAACTTTCACCTCTCTTCCGCATTTAAAGGTGATTTTGAGCCCGCCTTTGGAAGCGTCCATTCAAACAACAGCGTCAACCCATCCTAGATAATAAAACATTTTCGAACCGAAAAAATACCACTATGTGGTTTTTTGGTTGACTCTAACCTTTTTATAAATTAGGATGCCCTAAATAATTATGTGGCTCCAAAGAATAAATCTTGGAAGTCATATTCAAATTCCCCAAATTCATTTCAAGGAGCACAGAATGTTGTCCAGAATACTTGCTGTAACGATGCTACTCTGCATAGGCCTTCCAAATTTCATCTCTGCAGGTGAAGAGGAAATAGTTGTTTATTCAGCTCGCAATGAGCATCTCATACAGCCAATTTTCGAGGCCTATACGAAAAAGACAGGCGTTAAGGTGAAGTATATCACTGGTGATGCCGGAGCGTTGCTGGAACGACTCAAGGCGGAGGGCGCCAACACACCCGCTGACATGTTTATTACCGTCGATGCAGGAAACCTCTGGCAGGCTGCACAAGCAGGGGTCTTGCAGCCTGTAAGCTCAGAGGTGCTTGAAGCAAATGTCCCTGAAAATCTTCAGGACCCTGAAAACATGTGGTTCGGCCTTTCAGTGCGCGCCCGAACTATCGTTTATAACACCTCCTCAGATGCTGCCGGGAAAATTACAACCTACGAAGACCTAGCCAATGAGAACTGGAAAAAACGACTGGTACTCCGTACCTCAAAAAAAGTCTATAACCAGTCACTTGTTGCCTCCCTTATAGCCGAACATGGCTCGGAGAAGGCAGAGAAGATTGTTGCCGGCTGGGTGGCTAATCTCGCAGCCGACCCTTTCAGCAACGACACCAAGGCCCTTGAAGCCGTTGCTGCAGGAATCGGTGACGTTACCGTGGTGAACACCTATTATTTCGGTCGCCTGATGAAGGAGAAGCCTGAATTACCATTGGCAATTTTCTGGCCAAACCAGGACACCAATGGCGTACACATGAATGTCAGTGGCGCAGGCATAACCAGTCATGCCAAGCATAAAGAAGCTGCAATAAAGCTGCTTGAGTGGCTTTCGGGTGAAGAAGCACAAGGTCGGTTTGCCGGGTTGAATATGGAATATCCGGTGAATAAAACAGTGAGTCTTGACCCGGTTGTTGCTGAATGGGGAACATTCACCGGTAACCAAATGAATGTAGCAAAGTATGGAGAATTACAGGGTGAATCTATCATGCTGATGGATCGTGCGGACTATAAATAAACATTCTCTCATGCAAAGGCATTTCAATATATTATCGATCCGGCTGGATGGTTGGCAGCTATCCGCTGTCATCCTGGCCGGACTGGTAGCGGTCCCCATCGGGGTAATATTTGCCTCTCTCTTTCAGCCTGAACAGGAAATCTGGCATCATCTGGCTGAAACTGTACTTACATCGCTGCTGCTCAACACCTTCTGGTTGAGCAGCGGCGTTTTGATATGTACCGCATGCCTTGGAGTATCTCTTGGCTGGTTAACTGGCGCCTGCTCATTTCCCGGACGTTCATTTTTCTCATGGGCACTAACGCTGCCAATGGCCGTACCAGCCTATGTAATGGCATTCATTTTTATAGGCGTGATGGATTTTGCAGGACCTGTACAGACCGCTATGCGTACCTTGCCAGGCTTCGAGCGAACCATGATCGAGGTAAGATCTACTCCGTTTGTCATATTGTGTATCAGCCTCACTCTTTATCCATATGTGTATCTTCTCAGCCGATCAGCGTTTCTCAGCCAGGGACGAGGACTTATAGAAGCCGCGCGTACTCTTGGCATTGCACCCTGGGCAGCTTTCTGGAAGGTTGCCTTACCGATGGCAAGACCATGGATTGCGAGTGGTCTGGCCCTTGTCTTAATGGAGACTCTTGCTGACTTTGGTGCCGTTTCCATTTTCAATTACGATACGTTTACTACGGCAATTTATAAGGCCTGGTTTGGCTTTTTTTCTCTACAGGCTGCGGCACAGCTCTCTTCGGTACTTGTTGTTTTCGCAATGTTGCTGGTACTTATCGACACGATGTATCGCTCGAGAATGAGATATTTTTCAAGTGCCAGAAGCAGCAGTGTACACAGTAGAATTACACTGCACGGCAAAAAAGCCTTGGCAGCGACATGCTATTGTTCTGTTGTGGTGATCGTTGCATTTGTACTGCCTGTGCTACAGCTTGGACTCTGGGTTGTGAAGGCCAACGGTGCGGGTGACCTTCCCAGCTATATGACTCAAACCGGGCGTACGCTCTTTCTCGGAGCAGGAGCCGCGCTACTCACTTGTTCCGCTGCAATACTTCTCAGCTACACCAAGAGAAGGTCACCGGGAACCCTGAATCTGGTGCTCTGTAAAATTTCCACTATTGGCTATGCCCTTCCGGGGACGGTCCTGGCTGTAGGGATATTTTTGCCCATTGCCTGGTTTGACAACCACCTGCAAACTCTGCTGCAAAACATATTCAATATACAAACCGGCCCTTTATTACAGGGAACTGTCATCGTGATGCTTATGGCCTATATGGTGCGTTTTATGGCTGCTGGTTTTGGGGCTGTGGATAGTGCCATGCAAAGCATCAGCCCAAATCTGGATGAAGCTGCAGGTCTCATGGGCGTTAAAGGGATAAAGCTGATCCTTAACATTCATCTACCATTATTACGAAAAGGACTGTTAACGGCGCTTATTCTGCTGATGGTTGATGTCGTAAAAGAAATGCCGATCACTCTCATGACGCGCCCTTTTGGCTGGGACACCCTGGCTATCAAAATTTATGAATTGACCAGTGAAGGTGAGTGGGAAAGAGCTGCACTGCCAGGATTATATCTGGTAATGGCATCAATTATCCCGGTAGTTCTCCTCATACGGCAATCTGAGAAATAATTATGCAAGAAACAGTGCCACTTCTGCAAGTCGAGCAGGTATGCAAGTCATTCGGGACGAATCAAGTCGCCAGTGAAGTAAGTTTTTCAATGACCAAAGGAGAAATTGGTTGTCTCCTGGGACCAAGCGGTTGTGGCAAAACCACACTGCTTCGCGTAATTGCCGGTTTTGAAGCAATCGATAAAGGGCAAGTGCAAATTGCAGGCAAGATTGTCTCAGCCCCTAACCTAAGTGTTCCCCCCGAAAAACGATCCATAGGCATGGTTTTTCAGGATTACGCACTTTTTCCACATCTTACAGCTATCCAGAATATTGCATTCGGTATTCGCAGCAAATCTGTTCGGTTACGTAAAGAAAAAGTCAAAACAATGCTGGAACTTGTGGGTATGGCTGATGCCGCAAATAAATATCCACATGAACTCTCGGGCGGTCAGCAACAACGAGTGGCGCTTGCACGAGCCCTGGCACCTGAACCGGAGTTACTCCTGCTCGATGAACCATTCTCCAATCTTGACTCATTGTTACGTGACAGACTCACAGTTGAAGTTCGGGATATCCTCAAAGAGCTAGGTATTACTGCGCTGATGGTGACCCATAACCAGCATGAGGCTTTTTCAGTGGCGGATAAGATTGGGGTACTGTTCTACGGCACAATGCAGCAGTGGGGCAATGCCTATGACGTATATCATCGACCGGCAAGTCTTGAGGTTGCGACATTCGTCGGCGACGGAGTACTGGTAACAGGAAGAGTCACAGGACCCGGTCAGATTGAAAGCGGCCTGGGATTGCTGAAAGGTAACCTTTCACTACCATGTGAATCTGGCTGTGAGGTTGATCTGCTCGTTCGCCCTGAGGATGTTTTGCATGTAGAGAATGCTCAGGTGCAAGCGAAGGTGGTCCACAAATCATTTCGCGGCCCAAATATTCTCTACCAACTCGAATTATCTTCAGGAGAGCAATGCCAGGCTCTTGTATCCAGCCATCACAACCACACCATCGGTGAATACATCGGAATCTTCCCGGAAGTAGACAATCTTGTGGTTTTTCCACGTTAGCAACAGGTCTTTTTTGAGTATAGGTGGTTGCTGTATATGGGGTTTGAAGCCCAATGGAACGAAAACCCACGCTAAAGCACTCGCCAACATCTCAACCGGCTGATTAGAATTTTCCAATTATGATGGCATCAGACAACGTGAACGCATAATGACCCAGTATGTTGACATTCGACGATTATTAACCGAGTTGCTTAAGCCGCCTGACAAACCCCAACTGATTATTTCTCCGCAACTTTTATTGTGGAATTAACTGTGAGACAGCAGTGATAACTACTGTTATGTTGCGAGTTGAGCCTTGAACCTTAGTCTCGATTATTGCGGGCCCAGTATCACTAAATGTGGGTCCATTATCGTTTAATGTGGGTCGGGGCCTATTCTTATTCTCATTTATTGTGGGGCCCAGAAGTAACTTGATTGCGGATCCGGATGTTTTTGGCCGCTACAATTACCTTTCCGAAACAATCCGGTCAAAATTGATAGGAGATATGTGAACTTGTAAAATTGGCGATTTGACGTCAGGACTCCCCGTCACATTTTGCCTAAAAGATGTAATTCTTTCTTTCAGGACTAAAATCAACCTGAAAGGAGGAATACATGAAACTAGCCGATGCCATCACCTATTGTATTGATTACCACAAAATCAATTCTCGGCCCAATACTCTTGTAAATTACGAGTTTATTATTGGAAAGCTCGGACATCGTTATCAGAACAGACACATCGATGCCATAAAGACAGAGGAAATAATAGCATTTCTTGCAAATAACTGGTATTGGCCCAAACTCACTGAGTCCATTTTCAGCAAAACATGCCATTAGTCACCGAAATGTCTATTGGGCAAATGAGATTATTCTTGGCAGTAAAAAAGCGAAAGGCCGAGTTGTCCAGTTGATATGTTTCCTGAGTATCTTCGCGATACCTGGCTGCAATACAGTTAATCTTTTCAAGATTACTAATGAAATCATGGTACATTCCGGTAATTTATGAGGCTTTGCAAGGCAAAGAGCCTGAGTTCATCGGCACGGGGAGACATCCTGCACTCCGTACGAGTCGGGAAGATATACAGCATTAGAATTCTTGATGGATACCCAGAAAAGTGAGCTCGATTAAAATCCAGCGTCACACCATAGCACTTCTGGGAATCGGGCTGGTCTTGGCCTGTCTCTTTGGTGCGGCAACGCCCGCCAGTAAGGCCTTGCTGACGGGCATTCAGCCACAGGTTCTTGCGGGCCTACTGTACCTCGGAGCCGGCCACATTCCTGGGATAGGCATTGATTCGGGCAGGTTGTCCATTGTCGGAATACTGTCTATTCCTCAAGGTTTTTTTGTTTCCGGGGGGCAACTCCCTCCTGACCCAAATCTCTTTCCCCAGTGTCAGAGAAGTATAAAGTATACATCAAAACGCCCGCAACAAACTACGGGCGTTTTGATTCGATTAAATTAATAAGGATCAGATAACCTCATCGATGTCAGAGTGTTCCCCTTCCACCTCCAGAGTGATTTTCATTGACTTTGAGGTGCGGTTGCGCCAGAACCAACCATGTTTACCATCAAATTCTGCTACAAGCTCCCCTTCTTCGCGCTCGGAGCGCCCTTTCTGCCAGCTCTTGTAATCGATCTTGTGCTTGACCGAATCAGAGTGACCGTCGAAGTTGGCGGCGGCCCCATCTGTGTACCAGACATAGCGTGCCCGCTCCCCTTTGTTCAATGTCAGTTTGATTTCTTTTCCCTCGTTGGGGAGCAAGGTTAATTCCAGGCTGTCCTTCCGAAGCGCGTTGACCGTCTCGACCTGTTTTTTCGGCACAATGTTCTGAACTGGTTGAACGGGCTGTGTGGCGGCAGACTCATTGGAACCCTGCGCCACCGCTTCCTGTACCAGGGAAGTCTTGACTTCCTCCAATGTCAAGTTGATTTCCCTTCCCTCGTTGGGGGACAAGGCTGATCCCGCGCCGTCTTTGCGAAGCGCGGTGACCGTCTCGACCTGTTTCGGCACAACGTCCTGAATTGGTTGAACGGGCAGTATGGTGGCAGGCTCACCGGTGCCTTGAGCTGCCGCTTCCTGCGCCAGGGATGTCTTAATTTCTCCCATTTTGGTCAATCCCAGAACCTTGCCGACCCCGGTTGGATCGATCCCATACTCGGCGGGCAAAATGGTAACGACCAGGAGGATAGCGGCCACCACGGCGGCCACAATGGTAGACTTGATGAGCTTTGCGCTTGAAGGCAGATCCACTGGATTTGGTGCATGCTGCATGGTTTTATATCCTTTTCTGAGTAATTATTTGGTTGGGCTAGGAGACGAAATAGCCGGTCAACTGGTATCCCACGAGCAGGAAACCTCCTGTCATGAGCAGTACGTTAGCGCCATAGGCGTGGCGCATGAACCCCTTGGTGCGCCGCCAGTACCCCATGGCAATAAGAATCAAGCCCAGGGCCATGAGCTGCCCCAACTCCACTCCCACATTGAAGGCGACCAAATTCGTCACCAGACCCTCGGCGGAAACATTATATTCCAGAATCTTAGTGGCCAGACCGAACCCGTGGAAGAGTCCGAAAACAAGTGTGGCTAACTTTGCGTTAGGTTGAAAACCGAACCAACGCTGGTACGCCCCCATGTTGTCCAGTGCTTTGTAAACGATGGACAGACCGATGATTGCGTCTATGAGGTAGGCGCTGACGCTGACATCCATCAGAACCCCGGTGATCAGCGTCACCGAGTGCCCGACGGCGAACAGGGTGACGTAGATGCCGATGTCCTTGAGGCGGTAGAGAAAGAAAATGACCCCAAAGAGAAAAAGAATGTGGTCATACCCGGTGACCATGTGCTTGGCCCCCAGATAGATAAACGGCAGGGTCATGACGCCGCTGATTTCCTGGATATATCCTTTGTCACCTGCCGTCACGCCGTGGGCGAGCGCCTCGACCGCGCTAACAAGGACAAGCGCCAACAGGACAAGACACCACACCAGGCCACTCCCGGCTGGGTAGTTTTTGAACATTTTCATAGGCGATCCTATTTAAAAAACTGGTTGCTTGGATGAATATAGCGAGATGATCAGGCAAGACTAGAGCTGGTGGGAGGCGCGCGGGCGGGGGGACGAGCGTCAAGCCATGCTCCACTGCTTCCCATGACATACAGAGCTTGATTGGTGCTGTCTTTTGCGGTGGGAACTGCGGTATGCCGACTACAGAAAACGGCGAACGTCTTCAATTTATAATCAAAATCCGCTTTGTCGCGAAGAGTTTTTCCGCCGGTCTTTTGTTTATATGCATGTGCAGTTTTATCCGGCACATCGTGACTGTGTTCCCCGTGGGGCTCTGCATCGCCCGGATGCCCGTCGGAGAAGAGCCCGAACACAAAAGAGATGTGCCTGCAAGTATGCTCAGCATCTTCAGAACCATGTTGATGATGGACATGGGAAGACTGCCAAAGTGACACGCACAGAAAGACCACTCCCACCATAAGCGCCAGGAAGTGTTGTGTCTTTGTATGTCGAAATGGAAAAATCATGTACAAACGTGGATTAAGTTGTGCGCCGAATGGATCTTCTCTTGAGAGCAAGACAGTATGACCTTATACTCCATCGGCACGGAAAACCGGCATTAGCTCTGATTGCAAGCGCAAAGCTGATTGGTACAATTATGAATCTCAATCGTCGTGTGTTGTAGCTTGGCGATATGTTCGAGTCGGGAACGGTACTCCGGTGGGTTTCGGTTTTCCTTTGTGACGACTGTTATCGCAGCCGCCAGAGCATTTGAATTGAGCGGCCAGATGTGAAGATCGCCGACATGGCTGTCACCATCGGATTCAATCGCCTTGACGACGGCATCCCGTATGTCCTTGTCTCCGCTTCCGTCGAGGAGAATGAACGCGCTGCTGTGGAGAAGGCCCCATGCCCATCTGGCTATCATAACACCGCCGACAAT
The DNA here is from genome assembly GCA_000961725.1 of Desulfobulbaceae bacterium BRH_c16a. GTDB lineage: Bacteria > Desulfobacterota > Desulfobulbia > Desulfobulbales > Desulfocapsaceae > Desulforhopalus_A. Next base: position 29,633 of record LADS01000058.1, on the reverse strand, counting down.
CCCCATGGCCGGGTCGAGAAAGGACCAGCCCAGAAACTTTCCCGATACAAGCGCCACAATTGCCAAGACGGAAGTTAAAGCATCGGCGAGAACATGCAGGTAGGCAGCCTGAAGATTATGGTCATGATGATGGTGGTCATTATCATCATGGCTGTGGCCGTGATGATTGGTTTCTTTGCCGCGAAGCATCCAGATACTCAGAACATTTACCGCTAGTCCGACTATCGCGACAAGAATAGCCTCGTCAAAAGCGATAGGTACAGGCTTGAAAAAACGTCTAAACGACTCGACTATCATATACAGGGCCGTACCGCCCAAAAACAATGCGCTGGTATAGCCCGACAGAATTCCAAATTTTCCGGTTCCAAAACCAAATTTCGTCGAACCTGAAAACCTTCTCGCCATCACATATGCGAAATAGGTAATACCCAAGGCAAAAGCATGGGTACCCATGTGCATTCCGTCAGCGAGAAGAGCCATAGATCCAGTCAAGACACCGGCTATGATTTCAACGCACATAGTGATGCCGGTAAGGACAATCACTTTCAATGTCCTCTTTTCGTTGTCATGGGCATCACCATCAAAATCATGTTCATGCCTTATCTGTCTTATCATATCGACATGCATATTAGATCCTGCTCCTGTCTTTCTGTTTTTGCCCTTAGCCTCTACCGCATTTTCCCGAGATGCTCAATGAGTTCATCGATTAGATGATCTCGATTCTCGTCCTGAAGCGTCGCGTTTTGAATGCATCCTCGCAGATGATCTCCAACGATTTGCGTCCAAACCCCACGGATGGCACCTGAAACGGAGACTACCTGGCGAAGCACCTCAATACAGTCTCTGTCATTTTCGATCATTCCAGATAGTCCCCTGACCTGCCCCTCAATTCGATTGAGCCGCTTGATCAGACGTTCCTTGTCCTGCTCGTTTCCGCATAGAGCCATGAATGTTCTCCTCAAATTTAGAGTATAGGGGTATACCCTATAAACAAAAAATATCAAAACGTCAATCGGCTTATTTTCAAAGTGCCGAGCGGATCGTCTCAGGAGAGTTGTGGAGGATCTGCTCGTGGTATTTCTCCATCACCAGAAGCAGGAAGGGCATGGTGGGGACGGTGATGGTCGGGCTGTCAGTCTTTCCTTGCGTCCACCATCACCCTTCTGCTCTTGCCGCAACGGGCTGGAGAGCCTCAAGGCCCTGCGTCGGCTGGGCGAGAGAATTCTGGTCATGATCCTTGCCACCTGCGGAGCGCTTCGTTTGCTTGGACGGCAAGGCGGACGGCTCCATGGGCAAGCCTTTGCCATCAACATAAACTAAACTGTCTTGTTCAAGGCCTCCAATCCCCCCTCGACGTAACGCACCGAACAACCTTGCTCAGCCAAGCGATGCTGAACTGATTGACTGACCGAACCACCACGCACACAATAGATTATGACCTCCTGCTGGGCGGGCAGGGATTGTGCCCACTGATCCACCTCCGCCGGGTTCTTCCATGGAGCCCCGGCAAAGGTCTGCGGAGCCTTGTCAAAGTCCTCTTTGCGCCTGACGTCGAGGATGGTCATGGTCTTGCCGGAGGCCTGCAGGTCGGCGAGTTGGGCAACAGTGATACTCGTTTTCATAGCTCTCCCCCTAAAAAGATAATTTCCACAGAAATCCCAGGCCCGAGCAGGCAACCAGGACGGTGATCATGCCGAGCTTGCCGTATTTCATGGCAAGAAAGGCCAGGCCCGCGAGGATCAGGCCGAACCAGTCGGCACTGGCCAAGTCGGGAACGGGGATGGTTGCCCCCAGCGCATGGGTCGGATGAGTTTGCGCAAAGAGGGCGTTCATTCCGAACCAGATCGACAGGTTGAGGACTACTCCGACCACGGCGGCGGTGATGCCGGAGAGGGCGCCGTTCAACAGCCGATTATGACGGAGTTGTTCCACATAGGGTGCTCCGAGAAAAATCCACAGAAAACACGGGGCAAAGGTCACCCAGACGGTGAGCAGGGCGCCAAGCGTACCGGCAACGTATGGGTTCAACATGCCCGGATCGCGGAAGGCGGCGAGGAAACCGACAAATTGCACCACCTGAATCAGCGGGCCGGGGGTGGTTTCGGCCAAGGCCAGGCCATCGAGCATCTCGCCGGGATACAGCCAACCATAGCCGGACACCGCCTCCTGAGCCATGTAAGCCAGCACCGCATAGGCGCCGCCGAAGGTGACCGTGGCCATCTTGCTGAAGAAGAGTGCAATAGTGGTAAATACATGGTCATACCCGAGAAAGAGGAGAAGGAGCAGTACCGGACCCAACCAAATCACACCCCAGGTGGCCAAGACCCTGAGGCTGCGGAAAAACGTCGGGGAGAACCGGCCGTCACTCTCCTTGGCGAGGAGGAGATCGATCATCCCGCCTTCGTCCTGGTTCTGTTTGCCCGCGGTGTCACCGCAGATCCATCGGGGGCAGCGATCACCGAGCCGTTGTGGGCACCAGCTCATGCCAAGATAACCGAGCAGGCCGGCGGCAACGATCACCGCCGGGAATGGTGCCTGGTAAAAGAACATGGCAAGAAATGCCAGACCGGCCAAAAGCGTCAGGTATGGGGTCTTGAGGGCCTTGGCGGCGACGCGAAACACCGCCATGACCACCAAGGCCAAGACTGCCGGCTTCAAGCCGTAGAACAAGGCCTGTACCGCCGCCACCTTTTGAAAGCCGGCATAGAGCAGGGTCAACGCCAGGATGGTCAGCATGCCGGGAACAACGAACATGATGCCCGCCGCCAAACCTCCCTTGGTGCCGTGGAGCAGCCAGCCGATGTAGGTCGCCAGTTGCTGGGCCTCGGGGCCGGGAAGGAGGTGGCAGTAATTGAGGGCATGGAGAAAGCGGTCGTTGCCGATCCATTTGCGCTCCTCGACCAACATCTTGTGCATCAGCGCTATCTGACCGGCCGGCCCGCCAAAGCTAAGAAAGCCGATTTTGGTCCAAACCTTGAAGGCCTCGCGGAAAGAGATCTGCTCGGGACCATCTTGTTGTTTTTCCATGATGTTATCGAGGTGATTGAAAGATGTGAGATCGCCCGTCGGGCAAATCCACGGTGAGGCCTTTGAACAAGGCGACTGAGTCAGCCTTGGTCCAGAGACCGAGATAACCGACGAGGTTGCGTTCCGCTTGGTAGTCGATGAGTTGCCGGTCGCCTAAAAAGGCGCGAATCCACCGCCCTTGGGTCTCGATCCGCAGGCGATGCCACTGCTCCCGAGCAACTGCCACGTCGACGCTCTGCCGCTCGACACGTTTGCCGTTCCTGAACTCGAACAAGACGGCATTGTCCTCCAGGGCGTTGATGCGAAAAACAAAATAATTGGCCCAGTCACGGATGGCAAAGGCCAGACCGCCGGCCTGATCGATGGTGCCCGCCAGGGGTTTGACCCAAACCTGGGCGCTGCCGTTCTTCATATTGCTCTCCTTGGCGATGATCAGCGGAAAGTAGCAATAGGCCTCGACGTTATCGAGAAACTCCTGGTAGCGTTTGCCCATGAAACGGGCCATGGTCTGGGTGACCCCGATGGAGATGGAGGAGACGAAACGGGAGCCGTCCTGCAGGATGCCCGCTTCCATGCCGGGATCGCTGTTTTTCCAATCGCCGGTGATCAAAAAGAAGTTGGCCGGGATGTCGGCCCGCTCGGGTTCGAGGAAATCGTATTTCCCCCGGAAAAAGGATTCGCTGAGGGTGGCCACCTGCTCCGGGGTTTTTAAGGCCATGTCGAGGAGACGGCTGGTGCCCAACAAGCGACCCAACTGGTCGAGGGCGCTTTCCATGGCCCCTTGCTCGAGGCGAAGCAGCGAAGCCTCGAGGAGATCACCCTTGATGGTGACTTCGAACCCTAGCCGCGACAGAACGTCCGCCAGAAACTGGATGCGCAGCGAACGGCCATGGTAGGCTCCGGCGCCCCCGGCGAAGTTCATGGTGATATAATTCTGTTCGGCGTCGGCCCCGCAGAGGGCGTCTACGGTGGCAAAATGGTAGCCGAAGCGGACGCTGAGGTTGAGATAGTCGGCGGAGAGGATGGCATAGCTGGCACCCCCCAGTCGGGTATTGTCCTGGGGCCGGACCCCCGCCGCCATCAGCGCCAGGAAATCCTGGGCACCAACAGCGATGGCGCTGGTCCAGTTGATGCCCGGATAGCTGATCCCCCTCCATAAAGCGGTGAACGGGAGGCTGGTAACATCGTGGGCATTGATGTCATCGCAGGTGGTCAGGCCGGGGCGCAGGCCTCCGCCCATATCGAGGGCAAAAAGGATCAGGGGGATATTCACCTTCAAGCGGACCGCGTTGCGGGTGTAACCGATGGTTTCGCCGAGGTTGAACATCTGCCGGACCGAGAGCTCGTGGCAATAGCGAACAATGTCATGGAGGGTTCGGCAATTCTCCGGGGCGAAAGTGGCCGAATTGGGGTCGTTGAGATTGAGCGGGGAAATGACGTCGAGCAAGCGCTGCAACCGCAGGTGGGCGGAGCTGTTGAAAATCGGCCGCTTGGTTTGGCGCACGCCCCGCAGTAGATCCTGCACCTCGCCCTGATAAACAAGGTTTTGACTGGCCCAGAGGGTGATCGTGTCGCCGTCCTTGAGGGTTGCAGTGGCAATCTTGGTGTCAAACAAGGCGGGAACGCCGAACTCCCTGGCCACCGAGGCCAGATGGCTGGCAGTGCCGCCAACATCGGTAATGATGCCCTTGACCTTGCTCACCCAAGGGGTGAAGGTGGTGGAGGCGGTCCGGGTGACAAGAATGGTATCGGGCTCGAGCGGCGGGGCTGCGGTCTCGAGACTGATCGACCGCTGCTGCAAGACTCGCCCGCTCACCACCCCGCCGGCGGCACACTTGCCGCCTTGCAGGAGCACCGGGTGGCCCGCATACTCCAGGGGAACTTCGTTGCCGCCTTTATCTTCATCCGCCACGATCAACAGCGGCCGGACCTGGAGGAAAAAGAGCCGCCCGGAGAGGTCCACCGCCCATTCGATGTCGATGGGACGTTGGAAATGGGCTTCCAGGCGCAGGGCATGATCGGCAAGTTCCCTAAGAAATAGAGGCGGATCGGTAAAGGGTCCATCCCATCCGACGGCGGCGACCAGGGCAAGCGTCTTCTTGGCCAACCGTAAACTCAGCTCGGGAGAAGCGTCTCCGCCGACCAGTTGGTCACCGAGACCGGCAACCGCGCTGACCCTGAGGCTGTCGTCGTCTTCCCCGGTGGGATCGGCGGTGTAGAGCACGCCGCTGTACTGCGGCTGCACCATAGCCAGGACGAGAACGCCCATGGGAGTTTCCCGATCGTCGAGGCCGTGGTGCATGCGGTAGGAGAGCGCCGAGGCGGAGTAGAGGCTGGCGATGACTTGTCGATAAGCAAGCGCCACCTCGGAGATGGCGACGTTGAGCACCGAGGTGTACTGCCCGGCAAAGGAGATGTCGCCGTCCTCGCCGATGGCGGAACTGCGCACCGCCAGCCGGCCTTCGGCGGGAAAAACGGTGGCGGCGCCGGCAATGGCCTTGTCGATCGCTTCCGGCAACGGCATGGCCATGATCCGTTCGCCGATGCGCCGGCTCGCTTCGGCAAGTTTTGTCGGATCGTCGTCGCTTAGCTCGGCCAGCAGGGAATCGATCTCCTCGCTCAAGCCGGTCTCATGGAGAAACTCGTGGCAAGCGGCGGTGGTTATGGCAAAGCCCGGCGGGGTGGAGAGGCCCAATGCATTGCCGATATGGGCCAAATTGGCGGCTTTCGCCCCGACGAGCGAGGTCTGCTCCAATCCGATCCGGGCGAGAGGGAGCAGCAACTCCTTGTTGTTTGGCCGGCGAAGCAATGACCATTCCTCTTTCACCGTTCGCTCGATGCTTCGCAACACTGCGAACATCGGCTCGTAGTCCTTCCCGGTCATCCCCGAAAGGGCATGGACCATGCCGTCGACTTCAAGGAGCATTTGCAAACTTTTCTTCTCCACCACCTGCGGCACGAAGGGGCGGTTGTCGTAGTAGAGCTGCTCCAAATCGGCCTGCAGGGTCAAGGCCGTGCGGTTATGTTCCAGGAGCCTGCGAAAGCGCCGGTAACGTGCCGTCTGCTCCGCGTCCAAGGCGTGCAGCAGGGTGCAGACCTTGTCTGATTTCCACATTTTCAACAGGGGCATGAAAACCTCCTCAAGGGATAATGATAAGCAGGGCTGGCAGATTACGCTGACTGTCTTCTCGGCATGATTTTTCGGGAAGAGCCTCTATTGCTCATTGTTCTCCCCAAACATTTTATAAAGCAAAAGATCATACAATATCTTCAACCCCCCGGCGACGAAGAAGGGCGCGGCAAAGAGCAGCGGGCTGGACATGAACAGGCCGGTCAAAAGCGGCGAGGCCGCCGCCCCCACCGAGCGGGCGACGGTGGTGATGCCCGAGGCCGCTGAGCGCTCATCAGGGGCCACCACCGCCATGGTGTACGATTGGCGAGCGGGCACGTCCATCTGCGAGATAGAGGCGCGGAGCAGCAGCATGACCACGGCCAACCAGAAATTGGGCATCAGCGGAACCAGGCAGAGGAGAAGATTCGAAGGGATATGGGTATAGACCATGGTGCGAACCAAACCGATGCGCTCGGCCAGCCGCGCGGCCAGGAGTGCCGACACCCCGGCGAGGAGGTTGGCGCCGAAAAACAGGGTGCCAAGCATCCCCTCGTCGGCTCCATAGCGGACATGCAGCCACCAGGCGATCATGCTCTGGACGACAAAGCCGCCGGCAAAGGCGTCGAGGGCGAAGAGGGAGCTGAGTTTAAACACTACCTTCTGCGAGCGGTGCAAGCCCATGAACATTTTCCCGCCAGTTTCATTTGTCTTAGCCCTGGGCTTGGCCTCCACATCCATGCTCAAAAACAGGAAAAACAGCACCAGCGCCAGGCCACAAACGGCGTAACCGGCCATGATCAAGCGGTAGGCGTCGAGACTGCTCCAGCCAAGGGTCTGCAGCCATTGCGCCAACCAGCCGCCAGCCAGCGCCCCGGCGGCGGTGGCGAACGAACCGGCGAGATTGTACCAGCCGAAAACCCTGGTGCGCCTGTTGTCGGCAACCTGCTGAGACAACGCCGCCTGTTCGATGGATAAAAAGGGGCCGATCTCTCCCCCACTCGGGCTGACAATGCCTATGATCGCGGCAAGGGTGATCCATAGCGGATAGGTAGTCAACAAGAAGATAAGACCAGCAAAGATCATCAGCACCGCCCCAAGGAGCAGCATGTTTTTGCGGCCAACCCGGTCGGCCACCACCGTCACCCAGAGAGAAACGAAAATGTCGCCGGCCAGGGTGGCGGTGAGAACCGCCCCGACCCCGACGGCGCTCAAACCGGTGGCGGCGAGGTACAGGGCGAGCACCAACGATATAAAGCCATAGGCGAACATTCTGATGGCCCTAGTGGAAAAAAGAATAGCAATATCGCGAGTCGCGTCATTCATGGCGGATACAAGGTTTTGACCCCGGAGCCGCAAGTTGCTCCGGGGTCTGTGTTCTGTCAACTCATCCAGCCCTGAATCTCCTCGTGCAGGGCCAGGTAGCGCTGCAGGGTGGCGGGATTCTTGCCGTATTTGGGATAGGTTTTGAGGATCTCGGCAAATTGGCTTTCAGCCATGGCCTCGTTGGCGTCTGGAACGATGCCGTCGGTATAGATATCAACCATGCGGTCGGCATAGATAATGATCTTCTCCTCCGGCGTGCGCAGGGTGTAGTCGCGCACCGGCAGCCCCAGTTCCTCGGCTTCCATGGCGGTCAGCCCGCCACGGATATGCTTGAGGATGATTTGGCGGATCTCCTCCTCGAGCCCCAGTTCCTCGGCCATTTTCGCACCGATCTCCCCGTGCTCCATACCGTAGGTCTTGGCCTTGCCGAGGTCATGCAAAATGGCGCCGCGGGCAAGCAGGTGTCTGTTGACCGGAATTTTCACCCGGCTGACGATCTTGAGAGCCTTGCGGGCCACCTCGGTGCTGTGCCTGACCGCTTCCTCGGGACTGCCGGCCTTGACCAGGACAGCGATTTCCTTCATCAACAGATCTTCGGCGACATGGAGGAAAAACTCATTGACCGCCTCCTCCCCCCAGGTCTCCTTGACGTAAGCGCGGTTGTCGGCTAGGGCGGCAAGATCGTGCCGAGCGGCCTTGTGGTCGGGATAATTGTCCAGCCAGTCGTGCAGTTGCTGGTAGTCGTTGCCGGTTCGCCCGGCGCTGGTTTCGAGATGTTTGGGATAGGGGGGCATGGTGGTTCTCCTTGTGATATTGTTTTAGAGATAAGTTGAGGTTGTTGAGTTGCCAGTATGGCGGCCGCCAAGTTTTTTGCGATCATGGTGCTGCGCCTTGGAAATTTTTGGCATATCCGGCGTGGAGGGCGTCAAAGAACAGCCGGGCTTTCTCCAGCAATTGGTGATCATCGCCGACAAGGGTGATCAATCCGTCGAGAAGGATTTTCAGCAGGGCGGCATCGTCAGGCAGTGCCCCTTCCTGAACGTCGATGGCCTTGACCAGTTCGCTCAGCTTACCGAGAGCCGGGTCGCGCAGGGCAAAATCACGCATGAGCACCTCGAAGGTGATCAGTTCACCCTGATGGGTAAATTCCCCCATGGCCATATCAAAAGGCAGTTCGCCTTGCTCAAGGTTCGCAGTTTGCCCGGTGAGGAGGAAACGAAACCGGGCCTGGGGATCGATAAAGCGCTGAATCAGCCATGCGGAACCAAGGCGGTCGACATAGGGCCGGGCGCGGGTGACCCAGATGCGCCCATGATAGTGGGAACGTTCGAGGTTGGCAACGGCAAGCACGCCTCGTTCCGGTCGACGTAGCCGCTCCGAGATGGTGTCGAGCACCTTGAGGGTTTTGGCGGCCGCCCCCGAAGGAAAAAAATCTCGCTCGCGCACCGCTTCACAGCGCTTGCGCAACTTGCGCAAGGCAGTTGACGCCTCCTTGATGTCTCCATCGGGCCAAAAAGTGTCCGCAGTCGGCAGCAAGGCTTTGGCCTCAAGCTGAATCTGCTCGAATTCCGGATCGACCTGGGCCTGGAACAACGCTTCAATCTGCTGATCCGACATGCCTTCAACCTGCAGGCACTGCAGGGCGACAGCCTCTCCTCCCAGGCTGTTAACCTCGCCGATGAGCCAGGTGATGCTCTCCATCAGCTCATCGCGATGGGGCAGAATCTGCAGGCCGGTTTTCAGTTGCGCCGCCCCGGTGGCGGAGATGCGACGCCAGGTTCGCATCCGCGCCTTGGCATTGGTGGCGGGAATCGAGTAGGAAAAGAGAATCCATTTGTTTTTCATAGTGAACAAAAAATATGTTACACATGTTTCATTGTCAAGAGGAAAAAAGAAGTATACCGTTCAAGAGGTGGCCACGGCTCTTCCGGTTATGCAGAGCGCAAGAGACCTATCGCCGCATAAAACGAAGGAGCAACACGATGAAAGAATTATCGCAGATGTTCACTCGGGGCGAGTGATGCACCCCATTAGCCGCATCTTGGGGAAAACATGTGGGAGGTGATAAGTAGCTGTTTTCGTCAGTTCTAAAAAATCGGCTCTCTGGCCGGAACCGCTCCAATTGAGACTTCCAGTCGTAACTGCTTCACCCCGATCTTGTATAATATCTCGCCCTCCAACCGTGTGTCACACCGACTGTCTCTTCCGCCACTGATTCACACTGGGTCTTTCACCCGGCTATTTGTCTCAAATAGAAACCACGGATTGACATCAACAGCGACTTCCACCAAGTTTCCCCGTGGCAACAACATCCCCCATCAGGCAATCTCACAATGTTTGCACATCAACAAAGGGCTCCCTCTATCTCCAACCAATCCACCCCCATTATCCAGAGAAGAGATGTCTCTTGGCAACCATAGCCATTTAAGCAAACCTGCAAGTTAACCTTTTTCCTGAGAGGGTGGAATCGCCTGTGTCACTGCAATTGTTAAAAAATGGAGTAACTGGCAATTCAAGCTTACCAAAGACAATCTTCCGTTGAAAACGGTCATGGATAAGGACCACTTTCAGATTGCACTTTTATTGCTAGGAATTTGAGTTGGTTGAAGTTGAGAGCAACAGTAGACATCTTCAGTTTTAGGGAAAGACTCAACTATTTACCTTCGATTTGGCAATGTCAAATCCAATGCTAAGTTACTGGCAATCACTAGTGTCCGGTTAAGTTTGCAGTCCATAACCTAATTTAATGTATTAACATAACATATCCGACATAATGGCCATAATCGACTTGAAACCCTATCCCTGGGAAGAATTCCGGCAAAACCATGGGGAGGGGTACACATGTTTGCCGGACAATTGCAGGTTATGGACTTCATGCCGTTGCCAATCTTTCGCCGTTGTGTAGCAAAATATCAAGGCGACCACAGAGTGAGAAAATTTTCTTGCCTCGATCATTTTTTTTGCATGACATTTGCCCAAATCACATACAGAGAGAGCCTTCGCGATATAGAAGTTTGTCTCCGCTCTCAGCAAAAGAAGCTGTATCACATGGGAGCTTTACAAAGAAGAATCGTTCATCGACGATTTGGACGAAACCGTTTATGCCCTGGACTCAACCACTATCGATCTCTGCCTCTCAGTTTTTCCATGGGCAACTTTTCGCCAAAGAAAAGCTGCGGTCAAACTACATACCCTATTGGACCTAAAGGGAAACATCCCAACGTTTATCCATATTTCAGATGGCAAACTGCACGATGTCAACGCACTCGATCTTTTATCTCTGGAAGTGGGAGCATATTACGTCATGGATCGAGGTTACCTGGATTTGAAAGGCTGAACGAATTCAATCAGGTACTTGCCTATTTCGTAACTCGTGCAAAATCGAATACCAAATACAAGCGACGTTACTCGCATCCTGTCGACAAAAGCACAGGATTGATCTGCGACCAAACAATTTTGCTTACCGGATTCTATACCAAAAAAGATTACCCTGGCGTACTCCGTCGAGTGAAATTTCGCGACGAAAAGTCAAGCAGGACATAGTTTTTCTCACCAACAATTTCACATTGCCGGTAACAATAACTCAGCTATATCGCAGTCGCTGGCAGGTCGAACTGTATTTCAAATGGATCAAGCAACACCTCAGGAAAAAAACTTTTTTGGAACATCAGAGAACGCGGTGAAGTCACAAATTTGGATTGCGGTCTCGGTTTATGTGCTTGTAGCTATAATGAAAAAGCGGCTCAACCTCCAGGAAAGTCTCTACACAATTTTACAAATATTAAGCGTTACAGTTTTCGAGAAAACCGAAAGTTTTCAATTGGTTACTGACAGAGATTACAAGGCCGAACTTTGTGCTGCCAGTAAGCAGCTGAAATTATTTGATTAACAACCGGACACTAGTGACTGGCAATATCAAAAATATTTTAGACAAACAGGTTAACAACACCATTGGACCAAGGTATTGTCTGCATCGACTTGACTGGTGCCTTCCTACTGATGTACTACATAAGTAGAGTTTTCAGATCAGCCAGTTGTTTTGGTTTAGCCACAAGATCAAAACCATACTGTTCATACATGAATAATGGGTCATTACGGATGCCTAATCTCTTCAAAAACAACAGTGCCGGAAAAATACTTTTCTTCTGTCTCCTATTATCAATATGTTTCTGTTCATATGGCTACGCACAGACAACACTCAAGATAGGAGTGTATGATAATAAACCAATTATCTTTGTTGATGATGATGGTGAAGTGCAGGGTTTGTTTGTTGATCTATTAGAGGAAATTGCAAACAAGGAGAATTGGCGCCTGGAATATGTCGTTGGTCATTTCTCCGGTGTTTTTGCCCAACTAAAAGGAGGAGAAATAGACATTCTCCCCGCTCTCGCCTATTCAAAAGAACGTGAAGAGATAATAGATTATACGAGCGAAACGATCCTCTCAAACTGGGGAGAAATATATGTACCTGGAAATAGGACGCTTACCTCTCTGCTTGAACTGGAAGGTAAAAAAGTTGGAGTAATGCAAGGTGATATCCATTTTACTGCTCTAAAGGAACTGACTGATCGCTTTAATATTTCTTGCAGATTTATAGAGGCAGACGAGTATGAAATTGTCTTCGAAATGCTTCAAGCAAATTTTGTTGATGTAGGTGTCGTAAATCGCCTCTATGGAAATCGTAATCAACATGAATATTCTGTAAAACAGACCCCTGTCATATTCAATCCTATTGAGATGCGTTTTGGGGCAACAAAAGGTAAAAATCAAGATATTCTAACAAAAATTGATTCTTACATGCTCAGTTATTCTGCTGATAGGCATTCTATACACTATCAATTAATAAACAGATGGCTTGCTGGTGATACTAAAAAGGCAATTCCTTGGTGGGTTTTCTACTTATTCATTGCTGTAGTAGGAGCAACCATTTTCTTTTTTGGAGCTTCTCTAATTTTTAGACGACAAGTACTAAGGCGAACAGAAGAGTTATCAAATACTAACTCACTTCTTGAGTCACAAATATTGGAACGAACAAAAGTAGAAGCTAATTTTCTAGAATCCAAGCAAAGACTGCTGATGGTTCTGGACAGCTTGGAGTCACTGGTATATGTGGCTGATTTTGAAACCCACGAGATACTTTTCCTTAACAAATATGGTCGCGAAAAATTTGGAGATATTCTCGGAAAAACCTGTTGGCAAGCTCTCCAAAAGGGTCAAACCGGCCCATGCCGTTTCTGTACGAATGATCGGCTCGTTTCAGACGAAAGGCCGGCAGGACAGATCGTCTGGGAATTCCAAAACACCCTCAACGGACGTTGGTACGAGTGTCACGACCAAGCAATCTCCTGGGTTGATGGGCGTTTGGTTCGGATGGAAATTGCCACAGACATTACCGAGCGTAAACAGGTGGAGGAGGCTTTGGAGAAGAACAATGTCATTGTTAGGAATAAACTCAAAGCGATCCTGGAACCGGAAGGCGATATCGGCACCCTTGAACTCTCCGATATCGTTGATATTGAAATGCTGAAATCCCTTATGGAGAATTTTTACCAACTTACTGGAATATTGGGCGCAGTACTCGACACTTCAGGAAATGTATTGGTCGCGGTCGGTTGGCAAGATATCTGTACAAAGTTTCACCGATGCAATCCCGACACAAATAGAAACTGTCTTGAAAGTGACACAATCCTCACCAATGATGTGCCTGTTGGCACATTCAGGCAATATCGCTGCAAGAACAACATGTGGGATATGGTTACCCCGCTTGAGGTAGGGGGCAAGCACATGGGTAATGTTTTTATCGGGCAATTCTTCTACGAAGATGAAACACCTGATGTTGAATTGTTTCGCGAACAGGCTCGGAAATACGGATTCGATGAGACCGAATACCTTGCCACACTTGACCGGGTGCCCCGTTTCAGTCGAGAGATGGCGGATGCGGGCATTAAGTTCTACTCAAAAGTCACCAAGATGATTTCAGATTTGAGCTTCACCTCTATTAAGGTATCCAGGATGCTCACCGAACGCATCCACCTTGAACAGCAACTTCGACAATCGCAAAAAATGGAAGCCATCGGCACCCTGGCAGGAGGGATTGCCCACGACTTCAATAATATGCTTGGGGCTATCCTTGGTTATGCTGAAATGATCCGGGATGACTGTCCTTCAGGCTCACCAGCTATCCACGATATTGATCAGGTTCTGAAGGCCAGCCACAGAGCCAAAGACCTTGTTAAACAGATACTGGCCTTTAGCCGCCAAGCCGAAGACCATAAAATTCCAATGCACCCTGCAGCTATTGTCATAGAAGCCATCACCCTGCTGCGTTCTTCGTTACCGACTACAATTACCATTAAGCAAGATATTGATCCTGGAGCCGGGGTCATTCTCGCCGATCCGAGCCAGATCCATCAAATTGTGATGAACCTTTGCACCAATGCCTTCCACGCCATGGAGGCAGAGGGCGGCACACTCACCATTTCCTTGAATAAAAAAACCCTTGTTCAAGATGAACTCAGAGCCGAGCTGCATCTGCAGCCGGGGACTTTTGTGCAATTGTCGATCAGGGATACTGGAGAAGGAATTTTGCCTGAGAGTCGGGAGAAGATATTTGACCCATTCTACACCACCAAAGGGGTCGGCAAGGGTACTGGTCTAGGGCTTGCCATGGTCTATGGAATCGTTAAGAGATGCGGCGGTTCTATTGCCTTCGACAGTCAACTCGGTGAAGGCACTGAGTTTCGAATCACCCTGCCAACACTGGAAAGTAATGCCTTGCAGGAGTACGAATCGACGGAGTCCGTCCCCTACGGCAATGAACACATCTTCTTCGTTGACGATGAAAAGATACTCGTGGAATTGGGCAAGACCATGCTCGAACGATTGGGATACTCTGTAACTACCTGTGGAAGTAGTCTCGATGCTCTGGAAATGTTTCAAAACCACCCTGATGTTTTTGATTTGCTCATCACTGATCAAACCATGCCAAATATGACAGGGGTTGATCTATCTCGGCGTATCTTGCAGCTCCGTCCCAAACTGCCGATCATTCTTTGTACCGGTTACAGCAGCATTATTTCCGAAGAAAAGGCAAAAAATATGGGAATTAAAGGGTTTGCTCTGAAACCTCTAGTCAAGAAGGATATTGCCGGACTCATCAGGAAAGTACTGGATGGAGAAAAAGGATAAGCATAGGACCATCATCACCAGCAAATTCTACAATTACCGGGACAGCGTATTAATATTGCCATATAGAAGGTGTTGTACTATTAGCAATGCTCCAATTTTACCTTGCCTGAGAGGGTGGGACTGACTACTTCCATAGAATTGTTCAGAAATGGAGCAGCTGCCGACTGTAGATTACCAAAGATAAGGGCGTGCGAGCGTCAGAAGGACATGTCTGTCAATCTCATCACCTGTCATTCGATCATGAGTCATGGATAAGTTCAGCTCCCACATTCTTATTTTGTTGTTAGGCTTTTGGAGCGCCGCAACTTCCTGGATACAGTAGTTATGTTGCGAGAGTAGTTTTGTTGTGTCTTTTCATTTCTGTTTGCTTTTCTTTCCTCTTTTTGCAGTTGTGTTTTTTTATCTCTTATTCCTCCTTTTTCTTTGGAATTTCCTTCTTTTTCTTCCTTACAACAGGGCTAACTGGAGAGTAAAAAATGAACGTTAAGTTATGTTGCGCAGTAAAGAGGAATCATTGTCAGAAATCGCAGAACATTCTGAAATGAATAAGAAAATGAGACGACAGCTTACTCTCTTGAAAAAGAATATTATTTCATATAGATAGGTCGACTTTTTCGCAACATAACAGTAGACATGTCAAGTCGAGGGACATGTCAAATGGGTTTAGATTTGGACTGGAAGTCCTTTGCGAGGTCAATCAATGGATTAAACCGTTCTTGTTCTTTTTTTGAAATTGTCACCAAAATTTCCGTCGGAAAGAAGATTAGTTATACAAATTATTCGGCTACCCCGAAGCCAGTCGCTATCGATTTTTTTAACACTCAGAAGTTACTTGCAGGAGCGGACTGCTCGTGCATAATTTTCACCATTGACCTGGATATCGTCAGCGGCTAGCGATTTAACCGTATTGAATTGCGGAAAGATTGTTTGAGAGAAGCTTCCACTCTCTAAATTCAATATAAAATTCATATCGAATCCTCCAGTTTTAGCGTAATAAGGATTCGAAACGTCAGAACTCCATAGCCTTCGTTGTGTTCTATCAAAAACAGTATCGATGTATAGTCCATCAACTTGATTTTCTCTAGGCAAGGAGGCAAGCTCTTCTAAAGTCGGAAGTCTCCAATCTGAGTTTCCACAGAACTTCTGTTTGTTGAGATTATTAATATATAATTGCGCTTGATATATAGTCATGCTTTTAGCTGTTCCGCCTTTTTGCCACATCAAACCAGTCGAACTATCTGTGACGGTCCCATCCCCATTTTCTTCATAGCCTGATCTGAAAGCTCCTTGCGGATTGGAATTTTTTTCGAAAAAATTGTGTTCTTTTATAATGTTAATTAACTCTTGTGCCTTTATATTTTTGGGAACTTTTCTAAGGGGTAAAATTGGTTTATCATGGTAAAGTTCATTTTCCAATTTATCTGCTTTGTCTATTATCTTCTTCTCTGCTTCGGCCTCTGCGGCTAGACGTTGTTTCTCCAACTCAACCTGACCTTGCCGTTCATTTTCTTCCGTTAGTTTCTTTTTTTCATCAGATAGACGAATCCGTTCTGCTTCAGCCATTTCAGACATTCGTTTTTCTTCCTCTTTGCGATGCTCTTCTTCTAAGTGCTTCGCTGTCTCTGCATCAATTCTTTTCCGTTCTTCCTCTTTACGCTGGCGCTCCAATTCTTCAGCCTTTTGTTTTTCGAGTGTTAGGCGGTTTTCTGTTTCAACTTCTGCTTTTTTCTTTTCTTCGAGGTCAAGACGGATGCGTGTCGCTTCGGCTTCTACTGTTTCCTTTTCCAACTTCAACCTCTGGGCTTCTAAGGCAACATTCTTCTCTTCTTGCTTGCGACGGTCATCGTTTAACAAAATCTGTCGTTGTTTTTCAGTCTCTGCTGTTAATTCAGTCTCTTTGGTCAGCTTTTGTTCAAGTTCAGTTTTAGTTGTAATTTTATCGGATTTCGATTCATCGGACGTTGGCTTTTCAGCCTCGACAATTTTTGGTGTAGATATATATTTACCAACTAGTCTTGCCGCAACATTTTCCGCTGTACCGATCAAATCATCCTCGGAACATTTGCAATTCTCACTTACTAAGTTCACAACGCCTGCGCTGTCACTCTTGGTATCCAGCATTCTAAGACTAATGGTGTAAGTAGAACCGAGTTTTGAAATAGCCCCGGCGACCATAAAACGTGTGCCAATTGCTCTACCGAAATCCACAAGGCAATTACTGGTACCATCATCACAACCAAGGGCTTGTCTTAATTGTTCTCGACTAGCGACGGCCACAATATCGCTCTTACTCATCACCTGATAGTCGCCAAAGCTAAAGAGCTTACTTCTGACGATGATTGACAATGCTTCAGCCAAGCCTTCATCTACTCCGTACTTTGACTCAAGATCAAGAACAGCAAGTCGCTCTTTTCCCTTTTTCTCTGCAGCATGCGAGACTAGCGGCAGGCATGCCAACAACACAATTGCAGAAAAAAAGGAAAATAATGGCAAAAATTTGTTGAATCTTTGATTCATATCTTGTTCTCGGCTATGAGCTTTTTATACCTGAAGCAGGAAAAACTAAATGAAAGATACTATCAGACTCTATGGCAAAAGCAAACAGTTGACTGGAGGAGATGTGGTCCCAGTTCTTCGACCAACCGACCATCAGTTTTAAGTTGTGCTTGTAGCCCCGTTTTCACATCCACCCCTCCCACACTCGAGGAAGAGGGATGGCGCCCTTTACGCCGCCAGCTCCATTTGTTTGGTAAACACTTCTCCGGTGTTGCCCCAGATAATGACCGGTGCGGTCTAACCGTGTTATGCCTCAATTTCCGGCAGTCCCATAACGCATAATCGCCCAATGCAGGCACTTCAGGCAAAAGCCCGCATCCAAGGTGTTGGATAGCTCCCAGGAGATGACCTTGTGTGAGTGGCAGTCGATTGTGGCGAAGAGATACATGAACCCCGCCGCATTGGAATTTAGTCATGTCCGCCGCCCACACCTAGTTTGGTCTTGTTATTTCTTTACCCTTCAGCAGCAGGTAAGGGACAATTCCCAATAGCCCGCCAAGGATGGGCTTTCGCTTGTGCGGGTACACGGCTTCAATTACACCTTCCGCATCAGGCGACGAATCCGGTTGCGGCCTGTAGGTTTGCCTGTTTTTCGTTTCGCATAATCCGTCATGCGCCAAACTCCCGCTGACCCTCCATATGCAGGCGGTCAATCGTCACCATGATTTCAAGATTTTCCTCAGTCTCACCGGCTAAGAGAGGGGTCTTTTATCCCTTGGACCCCTCTCTTGACGATCTCTTACCCCCCGAAAGGCAAGAGATGTCCACTGGCAAACCTTAGCTATGTATCTCTTCAAATTATTTAGATTATTCCTGAGTATATTTGTGATTACTGGCTACATACACCAATCATCAAGGACACGAAACATGCCCTATCCATACAGATATTGGAAACTGCAGAGAGCACCCGATTCTTGCGCTGAAAAGCCAAGATTTTATGCAATGGCCTCTTTTTTACGTAAGAAGGAATTTCTCGGATGAAGAATGGCGATTGATGATTCTGGTACGAGCCTCTTGCTCGTAATGATGCTTACAGGTAATTGGGATCTGCTGGATATATGGAACCTGAAAACGCAAGTTTTGCGTATTTGCAGATTTTGCGTTTTTAGATGCAAGAAAAAGACTCCCCAATTAGATTATTTTTTTGAGTTCAGAGAGCTCTTAATTCGTCAAGGATGGCAATATAGAGGTCGACTTTCTCGACATCTACCGGCCTATAGAATTCAGTAAGCGTTTGCATGACTTCCTATCTGCTCGGCAAATCGAACACCTCATATATTGATGTTTTGCCGAAAAGCCTGTGAGCTTGTTCCACGAGTCGTTCTATCTGCACATCAGTCAGTTCTTGATGTTCCATATGTTTTTTCCAGTAACTTATCAATTCGATGCCTTTGGGCATCGATCAGAGTTGCATACCAATCCTTGAATGTGGGCTGGTGTGACAAGTTCAGCCATACAGTCATCCCATAGCTGCACAATGCGATCAATGTCTACATCGGTTGCCATTGGCGGCACCAGCATCATATTGTGGAACGGGGTAATCAATACACCACGATTCGCCAGATACAGGTGCGTATAGTACATGAGTTCCCAATCAAAGTGCGCCTTGGCTTCTGAACCGTTGACCGGCAACTGCGGCATGAACTGCATCTCACAGCGAGCGCCGGAGCGTGTTACACTCCAAGGGATAGCATGTTTTTTCAACACAGCTTCAAGGCCGTCAGAGAGACGATTCTGGCCGGCAATCATTCGCTCAAATGCTTCAGATGTTGCAACCTCTTTCAGCGTTGCTTCCATCGCACGTATGGCAAAAGCGTTGCCCGAAAGGGTGCCGCCGATTCCCATCGGGTCGGAGACACTTTTGCGACCGAAGGTACTATTGATTTTTTCAGCTATTTTTGAGGTAAAGCCATACACCGCAACCGGAATGCCTCCGGCTATTGATTTGCCAAGGGTTATGAAATCAGGCTTCAATCCGAAAGCTGCCGTGTAACCGCCAGGGCCGGTGGAAAAGGTATGGGTTTCGTCAATTACGAGAAAACTGCCATAACGGGTGCAGAGTTCTCGAAGCTTCTCATGATATCCTGGCTCCGGAAGCACCATGCCGCAATTGGTCATAATTGGCTCGGCAAGCACGCAGGCCACATCTTTGAACGCCAGTTCCCGCTCCAGCGACGCAAGGTCATTGAATTCAACTACCCGCGTCAAGGCATTTTTGGCAATTCCTGGGTTCGAGTCGTAGTCAGTACGCAGTTCAATTTTTCCGTCCGGCCCAATGTGGGGGAGCGATTCATCAAGGCTGCCGTGATAACACTCGTTCATGACCAGCACTTTAGGGCGCTTCGTCAGGGCGCGACAGGTCCTGATCACATACCTGTTTGCCTCAGTGGCCGTCATCGCCACCTGCCAGAACGGCAGGCCAAAACGCCGACTCAGCTCTGAGCCGATCCAGAGAGCTCTTTCTGTTGGGAGCATCGTGGTGATGCCATTACGCACCTGCTCTGCAACGGCTACAGCCGTCGGTTCAGGAGAATGTCCGAACATAGCACCAGTGTCTCCCAGACAAAAATCGAGATATTCATTATTGTCTATGTCAGTAACCCGATTACCGGAGGCTTTTTCAACAAAAAGCGGATGAGAAGTTCCCCAATCCCCCATCCATGGCATGGGAACACCGTTCAACAGCATCTTCTGAGCACGTTCAAAGGTTTCTTTGGATTTTGGTGTTCGCTGCTGGAATAGGTTGTTTTCACGTTTTTTTAGAGTCGCGAGTTTGTCATCGGAAACAACCCGGTACTGTGATTTCATGTTAGTTATCATCGTTATCGCCTTGTTTTTGTTAAGTTATCAGCCATTTTTGCGTTATTATGCTTCTTGAGTCGGGCTATACCGAAAGATGCGGAAAACATTATGCTACTCGAATGGATTTTTTACTGTATCCTGTGGTATCTCTTTAATATGACCCTGTAAGGCTGTGGCATAATCTCTTTAATTATCGCATCAATAACGGTTCTTACGCTGGAAACCAAGATTTTTTTTCAGTGGTACGTTTACCGGGTCATAAGAAATTGAAGGAGGGAACAATGGGGAATTTCAATGATGATTCTGGTACGAGCCTCTCGCTCGTACTGATGCTCACAGGATATTGGGAGCTGATGGATATCCATGAAGCCTGTAAACACAAATTTTGCGTGCGTTTTTCAGCTGCGAAAACAAAAATTATTCCTTAGCTAGCAGCAAATCCAGCTACAGAGCCTGTGTGCCTTATATGTCTGGTTCAAGACGGGAGTAAACGTCGTGTGTACTTTTTTGTACCTTTCACAGAGGGTGATCCTAACCGAAACGCTGCACTCAGTTGAGTATTTCGCAGCTGCGTCACTGGCGTCAGCAAAGGTATTATAGCAGCAATTCCCGCTAAAATTTTAAGTTATTGAAAACATTAACAATGTAATATTGAGGTTTCGTAAACTTTCTCCATGGGGGCATTGCCCAACTATTTGAAAACAGAGTAAAAAAAATTTCAGTCAATGTCATTTTTTAGCTGACAACGGCTGCTGAAAAAATTCGCGTTTTACTATGTGAAAACAATTACTTACATAGGAGAACGCCATGAAATCACACAAAATTTATTCTATCAACGCCGTCAAGTTGTCGGCAAGTGCATCAAGAAGAGCCGTGAGAACACACCTGAATGCCGATACCTTACTTGCACTTGTGCGAAAGGATTTTCAAACGATCCCTGATACTCGTGCCGAGAATGCGAAAATATCACTCGATGATGCATTGATGTCGGCGTTGGCAATGTTTCAGCTAAAGGATCCTTCTCTACTCGCCTTCGACAAACGCCGCCGCGGCGAACCAGAAAATCTTCATACAGTCTTCGGAATTACCACTATTCCCTGCGACAGCCAGATGCGCACCCTTCTCGACCCTCTGGCACTTTCTTTTCTCAGAGCACCTTTTCGTACAGTCTTCCGGCAGGTTCAGCGTGGGAAGGATTTCGAGAAGATGGCCTATTATGATGGACATTACCTGCTCAGTGGGGATGGCACCGGATATTACTCTTCATCGAAAGTGGCATCACCTTATTGCTTGGTCAAGAAATGCAAGAATGGTGAAACCCTCTATTACCAGCAGATATATGCTGCCTCTTTTGTCAGTCCCGACTGCAAGGTCGTCATCCCAACATTCCCGGAGGTAATCACTCAACAAGACGGGTCCACCAAAAACGATTGTGAGCGGAATGCTGCCAAACGCTACTATGCCGAGTTTCGCAGGGAACATCCACATTTAAAAGTGATAGTGGTCGAAGACGGTCTGAGCAGCAATGGCCCTCATATTCGTGATCTCGAACGGCATAACCTGAGATTCATCTTGGGAGCAAAGCCAGGTGACCATGTAACACTTTTTGCGCAATTGACCCAAGCTGCTGCAGAAGGGAAGGCGACCGACATTGAATTTCTTGATCCCAAGGACAGACAAAAAGGGCATTTTTTTCGTTTTATGAACCAGGTACCTCTTAATAAAAGCCATCCGGACCTGCTGGTCAATGTGCTCGAATATTGGCAGATAGACAAAGATGAAAAGATCACGAAATTCAGCTGGGTCACTGATATACCGATCACCGAAGAAAATGTGTTCCAGCTAATGCGGGCTGGCCGTGCCCGGTGGAAAGTCGAGAACGAAACTTTTAACACCCTAAAAAACCAGGGGTATAATCTCGAGCACAATTATGGTCTTGGTAAGAAAAACCTGAGTGCAGTATTTACCATTCTCATGATGCTTGCCTTTCTCATCGATCAGGTTCAGCAATTAAGCTGTTGGCTTTTTCAGGAGGCATTACAAAAGGCGGAATCAAAACGCTATTTGTGGGAGAGTATCCGTGCGTTTTTCCACAATTACCGGGTTGATTCCATGGAAACCATTTTACGCGCAATAGCCCATGGATTTGAACGTCGGGAACTTAAGGAGGTCTGCCGGACGTAACCGGAGACCGCTCCGTGTTGTCAAAGATCGTACCCTGGAAAAACTGGATATATAGGGTTGGATGGACTACTATGTCCCAAAAATGAAGAAAACTACCTTTTCGCAAGTGGATAAGCTGAAAAGGAGCTGAAAAATTTTGTCACTGAAGTAATAGAAAAATTTATTCTGTCATTATCAGTTAGAAGGTCGAATATATAAATTTAAATTTAATACACTATTATCGGGTCAAAACGGGATCTGCTGTGGTCAGATAGAGTAAAAAGCAGAAAGCTCGTTCTCTTCCACCTTCTTGAGATTCATTATGTGCTGAAAATACTGCCACATTCAATGAGCGGTCTTGGAACGCAGTATCTTTCGCATTGTGAAGAGCTCTTCAGTCAGATGGGCATCCCTGTCGGTAATAAGGCAAAAGAAGAACTTCAAAAGTTTCTCCCAGCAATGCAAAAATACTTTGATGATTTGTTTTCTGCCATCCCAAAAACGCTTGATGACGATTTCAAAAGATCCTTTGAAAGTGCTTTAGTGAGCTTGGCTAAGGACAACCCCGTTTTGGCATATAAGTTAAAAAATCGACAGTGCCTAGAAATGGCTGGTCATGCTGTGCAATCCTACACTTGCCAATTAGAGACATTAATAGTGCATCCCAATACTGATAGTGTTGAAAAGGTGGTCAAAGAAGAAATTGATAAATCTATTGAGGATGCGCATGCAGAAATATTAAATGAAATCAATCAAGATATAAAAAGAGTTGCACTCGGTTGTGGTCCAGTATCCTATTTTAAGTGTTTGCGGGTTCTCAAGAAAAAATTAGAAGGAGAAAGTAACTTCTCAGAGTTTGAACTGAAAGAGCGGTTTGATCTGTTTCTGGCTAAAATCGTTAATGAGGTTGGCAAAAAGGAAAAAAAATAACTGCTGCTTCTTTGAGCTGCGAGGTCGACAGATAATTTGTACATTTTTTCCCAAGATCGCTATTAGGCCCGGAACTATTGTGGTATTTTTGAATATGTTGTTTTCCAACTGATAACAGCTACAGGGTTTTTATTTTCACAGAGGTGGTTCTTTCGGCAGCAAGTTCACACATATTGTGACTAGGTTTGTAGAAGTGAGCACTACTACCTTCTGAAAATCATCGAAGCCCAGGACTGAGCAGGCGGTCCAGGTCCTACGGAAGGTTGTTATTAATGATTTTTAGAGGGTAATGGTATATGAGCAGATACTGCGGAGATAAAGATTCTAAGACTACATTAGAAGCGGCTGAATATTGGCGCCAAAATGCGCTTTTGAGAGACGGTTCTATATTCACTGGAAAATCACTTTGGAAGTTGGAGTACTTGGAAGCGCTTGATAAATACTTCATCCAACAGCCTGACGATAGTGAAAGAAGTTTTTTTGAAAAACTCGCAGACCAGCTTATTCCCACGCCTCCTGAGGTAAAGCAGCTGGCCGCTGAACTCCTGTGGGTTAAGTTTTTATGCCCCCGCAATATCAGCGAAGCAAAAAAGAAAGAGGGGATTCAGACTGTTTGGGCCTGGTCTGAAGAACCATTTCCCGAGGATTCACCATGGCTGCAGGATGTTGCTCTTGCAGGTGTAGGCAGCGCCGGAACCGGGTATAACACCAACAGATGGCGGGAGTTTATTTTTGTTATCAGGGTAATGATCGCCTTGAAACAGCTTGCCCGATCCGAACGTGAAGAGCTGCTTAAAGACGGCTGGTCGCTGGCCAAATGGCTGGAACTGATTCCTGAATGTGATTCCCGGCAATTTCGCCACATGATGTTGTTTCTTCTCTTCCCCGATGAGTTTGAACGAATTTTCGGCGGTTCAGACCGTCGCAGAATAGTCGCGGCTTTTACCGGCAAGTCGGACGCACAGGTCAATACATTATCAGCTTTGGAGGTTGACCGGATTCTGGCAACAATTAGAAAGCAGCAGGAACAGACCTATGGTTTGGCGGAAATGGATTTTTATGTGCCGCCGTTGCGAGATCTTTGGGGAAAAACCAGAATTGTTACCTGGCTCTTGACTTGGAATCCCAATAACTGGGAATGGGAAAACCTCGCAAGCGACCGGGCAGTCACCCACGATGGAAAAACAGTTACCATCCGTTGGAATTCTTCAAATCGTAAGGCTGCCGTGGGTGATAAAGCCTACCTTGCAAGAACAGGCGTTGCTCCCAAGGGTATTATTGCCATCGGTAATATCGTGACAGCTCCGTATGAGGCCCCGCATTGGGATGAAGCAAAAGCGGAAGCGGGTGAGACCCGTTGGTATGTTGATGTTGCCTTTTCGCGTATTCAGGATCCTTTGGAAAATGATCCATATTTGACAAATGAAGATCTGGGCAAGATAACAATCGACCAGCAGGATTGGTCGCCTCAGTCTTCCGGCATTGAGATCAAACAGCGATCCGCAGGGGTATTGGAAAAACTCTGGGATAAAGTCGTTAAATCTTCCATTAAGCCGCCTGTTTCCGAAAGTAAAGTGTCTGGAATTGCTGAAGCGACTAATCTCATCCTTTATGGTCCGCCCGGTACCGGCAAGACCTATCAGCTTAATAAACTTACCGAAGGTTACAGCAGCAAAAAACAGAAAATTAGCCGAGAAGCCTTGTTAATCCAACAGCTCCTTGATGTTCACTGGTTTGATGCCATTTTTGCTGCTCTCTTTGATCTTGGGAAGAAAGCCAAGGTCAAGGATATAGTCAACCACGAATTCGTTGTCTTGAAAGCACGGGCTATGGGGCGAAATCGCAATGTTGCGAATACGGTATGGGCAACTATGCAGACGCACGCCAGTGAAGAGTCTCAGACGGTTCAATATAAGAACAAAAGTGCCCCTCTTGTCTTTGATAAGAGCACAGATGGTTTCTGGTCCTTCGTCGATGATTGGGAGGAAGAGTGTGTCGAGCAGGTAAGTCTGGCAAAAACTTTCAGAAAAGGTCCTCAAGTAGAATCAACGCATCAGCGCTATGAGTTCGTGACTTTCCACCAAGCGTACAGCTACGAAGACTTTGTTGAAGGAATCCGACCTGTCCAGGATGATGAGACGGGAGAGCTTGCATATCAGGTTGTTCCTGGAGTTTTTCAACGCATAGCGCAAAAGGCAAAAGCGGACCCATGCCAGCGGTATGCCATCTTCATTGATGAAATTAACCGGGGTAATATAGCAAAAATCTTCGGGGAATTGATTACTCTGATCGAGGCAGATAAACGTGCGGCTTATTCAGAAGGCGGCGACAAGCTTTCCGGTATGGAGTTGACGTTGCCGTATTCGGGCAATCTGTTCGGGGTGCCCAAAAACCTTGACCTGTATGGCACCATGAACACAGCCGATCGTTCCATTGCGTTATTGGATACCGCTTTGCGGCGCAGATTCAACTTTCAGGAGCTGATGCCGGATGCCGGCGTAATTAGTGGTTCTCGTGGGGATGGTTACATCGAAGACGGTGAAGGCGGAGTAATTAATCTGCGGTCCTTCCTTGAATCGATAAATCGCCGCATTCGGTTTCTGCTCAATAGGGATATGACCTTGGGACATGCCTATTTTATCAATGTACGAGATTTCCCCAGTTTGCAGGATGTTCTCCTAAACCAAATCATCCCCTTGCTGCAGGAATATTTCTACGAGGACTGGCATCGGATCCAACTGGTGCTTGGCGATGTGGGGCCGGTAGGGGAAAAATTGGAACCCCAGATTATCTGTCATGAGACCTTGAATCAACAGGAAGTCCTTGGTTTTGACCATGATGACTATGAAGATCTCATTGAATACCGGGTAGCCTCTAGAGACGAGATTACTCCTGACTCTGTAAGAAAAGTGTATGGGGGAACCACCTGATCTTGGAAGCGATTACGCTTATCGAACATGAAGTCTTGCCAATAGTAGTTGAAAGGTCACCCGGCCAGAAGGCAATAACAGTTGGGCAGGCAACCGCACTGGGTAAACTGGAAAAACAGTTTCCACCGAAGGCCTTCTCCTGGGGGGATCGCTCGGTAAAGTTTGCTCAATATTGCGGGGTCATCTCACTTGGAAAACTGTCATTGGAAATTCTGCCGAAGATCTATGGCAAGGAAACCGAACCAGGCGCCTGCCGACAAGCGCTTATCAAAATGCTGGTCAAAGCCAGAAGACTTAAAGCACAGCGTGGCGGCACCGCCAATATCGCCCTCCAGAAACATGCTCTCTTAGATGTTTTTATCCTGCACTTCTGTGATCAGCTCAATGCAGAACTCATGCAGGGGATGATCCGTCATTATGTGGAGCGGAACGAGAACATTAATGTCCTACGTGGCCGACTGCGAGTGGAGCAGCAGTTTAAACATAACCTCGCCCACAAGGAGCGGCTGTATTGCCAGTATGATGAACTGAGTGCGGACAACACTCACAATCAGGTTATAAAATACGTTTTACGTTTAATGATGACGATTACCGCCGGGGTTATGGCGAGAAAGCAGCTCACCGAACTCCTGATGAGATTCGATACCATTACTGATATAAAAGCAGATCTCCAGATGATCGACAGCTTGACCTTTAACCGATCCACCTGCAGATATAAGGCAATCTTTAAGCAATGCCGCTGGTTCTTGCAAGGCCTCCATCCAGATGTCCTGGTCGGTCATGATCCCTGCCTGACCCTGCTTTTTGACATGAACAAGCTCTTTGAATCCTATGTGGCGATAATCTTCCGCAAACTGGCTTGGGCAGAAGGGATACGCCTGCGGGAACAAGGCCCGCAAAAGTACATGGTCCGGCGAGATGACCGTAACGAACAATTATTTCTGATGAAACCTGATATGGTTTTCTTGGATATCGACAATCGGTTCATAGCGATTGTCGACGCCAAATGGAAGATGCTTAATGACCGGGAAAAAAAACTCGGCATTTCCCAAGCAGACCTTTATCAAATGGCGGGATATGCTATGCGGTATGGGGTGAGTCGCCTCGCTCTTATTTACCCGAAGCAGCAATGGTTGCAAAATCCAGTGGATCTCCAGCTCCAAGGCACGTTATCGACCCTGCGGGTTATTCCTATTGACGTGACACTGGTCACTAAATTAGCAGATATACATTTTCAGTAAAGTTCAGGAAATTTGATGATGAGTGAAAATATGTGTGGTTACAAAATGTAGAGGAAAAAATGAATGAAAATTATGGACATTGATATTCTCCAGGAAAAGATCAGCCATGGTGAGGACAGCTCTCGTCAATTTAAGGTGGATGTGAAAAACAGTGAATCACTTGCATCGGAAATGGCGGCTTTTGCCAATAGCGAAGGAGGGACGTTGTACATCGGCGTAGCGGATGACGGCTCTACTCCTGGACTTATCAGTAAGGATGTTGGGAGGATTAACCAGCTCATCAGCAATGCCGCCAGTCAACTGGTTCGTAGTCCATTGACGGTGCAGACAGAAAATGTAGTCCTTGAAAATGGCCGAATCGTTATTGTGCTTACCGTTCCCAAGGGTTTTGATAAACCGTATTTCGATAAGAACGGCGTCATATGGTTAAAATGTGGAGCCGATAAACGCAGGGTGAATTCCAAGGAGGAGTTGCGCCGTCTGTTTCAACTTACCGCTCAGTTTCATGCCGACGAGCTTCCAACAAAGGCCGGTATCGATAAGCTTGACAAACTTCGTTTTCGTGACTTCCTGAGGGATATGTATAAGGTGGAGTATCCAGAATCCGATGAGGATTTGACCAGGCTGCTACAGAATATGAACCTGGCCACTGATACAGGTGTGCTGAATCTGGCAGGAGTTCTCCTTTTTGCTGAGCGTCCTGAATGG
The DNA here is from genome assembly GCA_000961725.1 of Desulfobulbaceae bacterium BRH_c16a. Taxonomy (GTDB): domain Bacteria; phylum Desulfobacterota; class Desulfobulbia; order Desulfobulbales; family Desulfocapsaceae; genus Desulforhopalus_A. Next base: position 1,653 of record LADS01000058.1, on the reverse strand, counting down.
ATTAAGCCACAATTTGTAGTGAAAGCTATTCGCTATCCGGGCAATGCTATTCACGTCAGCGATTATGTCGACACCGAGGATTTTTCCGGACCTTTGCGTAAGGTTTTTGATGATACTTTAGCCTTTGTCATGCGTAATCTGCACAAGATCCAGGCAGGGCGAGGAGTCAATGCGCCGGGACTGCCAGAAATCCCAGAGGCGGTTTTTGAGGAACTGCTTGTCAATGCGCTTGTGCATCGCGATTATCTGGTGAGTGCTCCGATCAGGCTTTTCATCTTTGACAATCGAATTGAAATTGTCAGTCCGGGTCACCTCCCAAATAACCTGACGGTTGAGAAGATCAAGACTGGTAACTCGAATATCCGTAATCCTATCCTGGTCTCTTATGTTGCCAAGGGAATGTTGCCATATCATGGTCTCGGTTCTGGAATTACACGAGCCTTGCATGAATGGCCTGAGATTAATTTTACCGATGATCGGGACGGATGTCTGTTCAAGGCTATCGTACATCGGAAGGAAGTTGATGGTAAAGTTTTACCGACAGTGTCGGGGAAAACGTCGGGAAAAACGTCGGGGAAAATTTTGGAGGCTATCCTGCAAAATAACAGCATCACCATCCCAGAACTATCAATACTCATTGGAATAACAGAGCGTTCCATTGAACGTAATCTTCAGAAACTCCAGAAAGAAGGTACACTGAAACGTATTGGCCCGGCCAAAGGTGGACATTGGCAGGTTTCTTGACATATCTGTAAGAAGTGGTACTGGGTGTTACCAATAAGGTCGATATCTCTGCCGGTTAGTCTAGGATCAGGACAGGTAGGATAAACCTGATTAGCTTGGGGATCGCAGTCAGTTGTCACTACCGATTTAAAATGCCCCCTATATCGGTGGAAAAGTGCTCGCCGAGCTCTAATGTGAAAACATTTTTTCTTTCAAAAGCCTTTGCCCGCTGGCGTTGAGGGTTTTTGATGGAAAAAATGGTTGCAACGCGGCAACGAATAAATAACGGCCAGATGGGTCTCTTTTTCGGTGGTAGGTGGGAGTTTGAAGCCCGCTCCTGCAAGCCGAGAGGGTGTTCAGAATTCTGTGTCAGTTAACTTAAAGCTGATATAATCAGCCCGAAAAAGGAAACTGACATGACTGAAGAAAACCATGGATTTGATTTTGAAACAGCGCTGAGATCTATCCAGGAAGGAAAGCCGCTATTAGGTAAAGAAGGCATTCTCACCCCACTCATTAAAAATCTTACGGAAGCAGCTCTCGAAGGAGAATTGGACTCACATCTCGGCCAAGAAATCACGGCAAATCGACGTAATGGGAAGAGCCGGAAGACGATCAAATCGTTGAATGGCAATTTTGTCTTAACTACTCCTCGCGACCGGGATGGAACCTTTTCCCCCCAACTGGTGAAGAAGCATCAGACCAGTCTGAATGGTGAAATAGAGCAGAAAATACTGGCCCTCTATGGTCTGGGTATGAGCTACCATGATATCTCGGCCCATCTTCAGGAGATATATGGTCTCGAGGTTTCTACCGGCACCCTGAGCACGATAACTGATAAGATTATCCATACGGTCAAGGAATGGCAAGCCCGGCCCCTGGCCTCAATTTATCCCATTGTCTGGCTCGATGCCATTCATTACAAGGTTC
>LADS01000071.1 GCA_000961725.1 Desulfobulbaceae bacterium BRH_c16a | reverse complement strand
AAGCCGAGTTCCTTGAATTTGCTGTCAAGGTCCAGGAGCCGCAAGGCCTCCAGGGTGACATGTTCGACACCAACACTGCGCGGCCTGCTCATTTCCAGACTGTCGAGGTCGACCTCACGGAAGTCGTCATCTTCAATACTTTCAACATCTTGATATGACGCGATAATTCTCGAAGCATAAGACTGGGATAACTGTTCGATATCACTATCAACATCAAACAAGCTCTGTTGCCCGCTGAGAATGCCCTCGATCCGTTTAGTCAGGTCAGACCACTGCTCTCTCGGCAGCGCAAAATCGGCACCCAGATTGAGAAGGGTCTGCTGTCGCACTCCCTTCTCAGTACGCTTGGATTCGACCAGCCGATAGCTGTAATAATGCGACCCGTCCTTCCTGCTTTTGATAGATGTTCTTCGAATATACATGGAGCCGATTGTGGCATAAAAAACAGCCCATGTCAACAATTAAATTTATTTTATGGCACTACAAACCGCAAGAAAATTTTATCTTGCTGTTATTGCGTTGTTTTAAATTTATCGCAAAATGAAAATGCGGCTTACAGAGCAGTTTGATAATTATTCGCAAAAAGTTGGGCTAAGAAGTTGGCTTACCCAGTTTGTCCTTGAATTTCTCGTTCACCTGATAAACAAAGGCAAGTATCTCCGCTACAGTCTGGTACAGTTCAACCGGAATTTCCTCGCCTAAGGGCACCTTAGAAAGAATCTCCACCAGATTGGCATCTTCCTGAATATGGATCCCGGCTTCCTTTGCAGTTGCTATGATCTTCTCGGCAATAGTCCCTTTGCCGCTGGCCACCACTTTCGGCGCCGCCGACTCCTTTTCATCATAGACAATGGCAACCGCTTTATTGATTCCTGTTCTTTCCGCCATATCACACCTTCGTATCGAGCATTGACCGGCCCTCCGGTACAAGCTGCCGGATCAGATCGCTCATCGGATCCGGAGCGCCGCTGGAAAAAGCAAGACTCTTGAGGGAAGTATGGCGGATGGCGGCCTTCAGGTCATCGCTGAAGGTTGCCAGGAAATCGGCTTTTTCCTGGCTGTCGGCGGAAAATCTGATGAATACTCCCTCGGCATTGTGAAGAAAATCAATGCGCAGGTTGCCCAGCTCGGACATTGTCAGGTGAAGGGAAAATCTGCTGTCCGAAGAATCTTTGTCTCCCGATTCCGAATCGTGCTCCTCCCGTTCAACGAGCAGATACCCTTGTTCGACGAAGGGCAGCGGGATGGGGAGAATGACATGCGTATCTGTCCCGGCATGGAGCTGGGCCAGTTGAAAAAGCTCGAGAGTAGTGAGGATCTTACTCGTGCTTTGGGCTATGCTCTCGGTGGTGCTGAAGCTGTGCGCCATTTCGAGAAGTGCTGCCTTGAGGGTGTGGACGGCACTGTTTTTATCGCCCTTGGCAAGAAGGTGTTCCAGGTTCAGTCCGAGATTTTCAATGAGTCGTTTAAGGATTGAGCCACCATCCTTATCCCCGATGCTGTTATGCTGCAGGGTGAAAAAACTTTCGAGAACATTGCGGCTCGTCGGGGAAAGCGAGTTCAGAGGCGGTGGGCTCAGTTGCCGGACAACCTGGAAGAGGGAGGAGAGATCGATGCTTTTGCCTAGGAGCGTGAGCGATCGGCCAAGAAACCTGCTCAGGGTGTCGTTTACGATTTTCAGCTCGATCTGCGGTTCCGTTTTTACCACCTGCAACTGCAGTGCCTGACCCTGTGCAAGGGGTGCGGTCGAGCTTGCCGTCAGGCGGTTGCCGCCGATATCCAGAATAAAACGGCCCTCTCCCTTGGCTTCAACGACCAGCGCCTTAAGCAGTTGCCCCGATGTCGGCAGTTGCTGACCCTGGCTGCCCCTGTTTCTGCCTTGCGAGGTGGCAGAGCCGATCGGGGGTATTGATGAAAGTGGGTTGATGGTGTCCATACCACTGTATCGGCTTGCAGCAGGATAATCTTAACAAAAAGGGGTCCGCTTAACCCGCAGTCTGGACCTGATCCCGCAATTGTCGGCGTTGCTCGGCTAAGCAGTTCATGGCAATTGCGTCTCTCGTGTTGGGTGAAATCACATCGAAATGAAAAGAGATCAACCACCGGTCATTGCGAATGCGTTTTGAACGGACGATGTGGCCGGTGCAGTAGATTGTCTGGGCCGGATTAAGAAGCAGGATCTCGATTTCGATCGGGTGAGTGTTGCCACACTCCTCCGGCAAAAAAGCCAATACCCCCGACTGGGAAATGTCGACAGTTTCGCCATCCATTTCCCATTCGAGCTGTTTTGTGCCGTTTTGTTCCGAATAAAACCGCACCGAAGTATGGGTGCGGAAATTAACGCGGAAATACTCCCGCAGATCTTCCGGACGAACGGATTTTTTGGCTGCAAATTCAAGAACATGGTTCTTGATTCTTGTTTCGATCTCGGCGAGGAAAGAGACGGTATTGTCGTTTCTGTCCCGGCTTACCAGAGGGCATTGTCTGGACGAATCGATCTCTTTCGGCAGGGCTTCCGGCGGAAAAACCAGGAAAAAAGCGGGTGCAATCGACTCTTTGAAGACACACTCGTAGAGTCTGCGTTGGCCCGAGAGGTCGGTTAAGGTGACGGTCGCCGCCTGACCGTCGGGTATCGACTTGACTAGACTGAGAATTTCCTGGGCCGACATAATTTGTAAAAAGAATGACCTAGAGCTGGTCGCCCAGCGTTTCGTTGGTATTAACCTGCACCTTGAGGCGCAGCAGTTTTCTTTGCAGTACAAGACAGCAGCCGATTATTTTATCCCTGTCTTCCATCGAAATATCATCGAAGTGATATGCAACTTCATAACGATTGTCATTCAGCCGCTGAGTTCGGACCGGGTGCGCCACAACGTTTACCGTTTCAGGTTCAGCCGACGGGATGGTGATTTCCAGATGCACCTGCCGGTCTGCCGGCGGTTTATCGGTAAAAATTGCCAGGATGCCGCTGCCGCTGATATCGACGGTCTCGCCTTGCAGGGACCAGGGTTCGCTGTTGTTGTTGGCGAACTGGGTATGGAAAGATTTGGACAAAACCTGAGTAACTGCGTCGACCCGGAAAAACTCGCGCATCTGTTCATGGCTGATGTATTTCAGGATGGTCATCTCCAGCGTCTGCTGATTGGCGATCTTCTGAATCATGGCCTCAAGAGACACCGTCGGTCCCCCCATATCTATGCTGATTATACAGGGCTGGCCGATGTCGATCTCGTCGACGGGAAGCATTCCGGGCTTGAAAAGCAAGGTGAACTTCGGAGGAGAGGTCTCTTGGTAGACACATTGCGCTCGGGCCCGGTCCGGTCTGTTCAGAAGAGGGATGAAGATTCGAACGGGTTTGCCATTTTGGATATTCTTCAAGGTGTCGATGTCAGACGTCATATTCGTATCTTTCTGATAAATGAGGGAGACCTAACGGTGACAAGTTGTTGATGTTTAAATCTTATCGGAATCTTATAGTAGCATCAAAAATTAGTATAGGCAACTGTGTAACTGCTGGAAAATGAAAAGGGGAGGAATACTGCAAGAAAAGGGCTCGAACGTCTTATGGATCACATACTATTGGTGGATTCATCCTGGAGAATAGCCCATACCGACAGAAGCTTTTGATAAAGGTTGTTGCTGGCCATTGAAGCCTTGGCAAACGCCACCCGGTAATCATGGACGAGGTGGGTTCTGGCCAATTCGGCTCCTGCCAGCTCTATGATTTCCAACATCTGGTCGTCCAGAATCGACAGCTGAACGCGCTGGCGCCCAAGCTTCTTGCTTTCAAGCAGGATCTGTTCCGGAGTATATGCGGGAAGTTTATTGAGGAGATGCAGGATACTCCCTTCAAAAAGCAGATAAGCCTCGGTGATGTCGATAAAAAATTGTGAAACATCGGTTGCCTGACGGGGCAAAGCTAAAGTCTTTTCGGTCGGTTTCATGGGAGAGCCTGTAACCGGTTGCCGAATCAAAAAGAATTCCTGACGATACTTTTTCTTTCCATCTCGACCGGCTTATATCCTTTCAAGGCATTTTGGTTTTTTGCCATATTGGCGATTTCATGTCGCAGCAGGGATTTTATATTTGCTGCTTTATTGACCAGAGTTCGATTGGTTTGATGGAGGAGTCGGAGAAGATCGTCCCGTTTGCGCAGGAGATCCTTCGTTGAGTCGGCGAGATGCGGCATCGAAATGAGGCTTTCGGTAATGAGGCGATCCATATCTCCGGCATTCTTGAAGAGACTGTTCATGATCTCGGTCGCTTTTTTTATCGAATCGACAGGAGCGTCGGCCATGTCACGCATCATCGATTGATAGAGCGTATCGAGGTCGTGATACATCCGGTTGATTTCCTGCAGCATTGCGTCACAATGTGATGCCGGTGTTGCATTTTCCGCATAATTACTCATTTCTTCTCACCATCCGTTGGTAATAAGGTCGGAGCTTAGCCGGCAGCTGAAAGTCTTTTTACCGGGACCTGGGCATCCTGCTCAACTTCCTGGTGCTTCAGGGCCATTCCTTGATCTTTCTTATTGATTTCAACCGCTTCGCCCCATGTTTGGCGAAGATCGACCAAAAGTCTCTCGACATTGCGCAAGTGATCGCCGGTGGTATCTTTGCGGGCGCTGTTCAGTTCACGCAGCATGAAGTGATAGAGACCATCGAGATCTGCGGCTATATCGCCACCTATTTCATGGTTCAGAGAATTGGAAAATTCGGTGATGATGGCAAATGTCTTGGAGATTCTTTCCAGTTTCATCGTGACATTTCCGGCATCGCTGGCAACGAGTGCCTGCCGGCAGAATCTGATCGCACCGTCATAGAGCATGATCAGGATCTGCTCTTGGGAAGCAGTAAATATTTGGTTGGTCTGGTACTGGTTCATGTAGGCATTCATCATCATCTATCCCTGTTCAAAGAGTCGATATGTTGGGTGAGAAAATTACCTTGCGCATTGAGGCTGCTCACTAACTGTTCCATTGCAGTAAATTGGGCTTTCAGGACCTGTTCCCGCTTGGTCAGCCGCAGTTCCATCTGACCAATCTGCGAATCAAACCGATCAACGGATTTGTCGTAGGAGTTTTTCTGCAGCGCATACATGCCGTTTGTCCCGCTGGTCATTTTCAGCAGGAGAGCGTTGAAGTTTTTCATGACGCCGCCAGTGGTATCGTCACCGGAAAGCAGATAGACAGTATTGTCGAAGTTGTTTTTCAGGGCATCGTCGAGCTTGGTGTTATTCTGTTGCAGGGTGCCGTCCCGCTTGGTGGTAATGCCAATTTCGGAAAGAATCTTAAAGCCGCCGCTGTTATCAATCGACCCGGTCAGGACATTCTGAAGTTGGCGCTTCATGCTGTTGATGGTTGCATCCCCTCGCAGTACTGAGCCGAGCTCTGCCTTCTCGTCCGAACCTTCCGCCACTTCGGCGACCTCGGAGGATCCGCCGAATTCGACATATCCGGAGAGAATCCATTCGATAGCGTCATTGTAAGCGGTTACGAAGGTGGTGATTTTCTCTTTCAGCGCTCCGGTATCGGCCTCAACATCCATCCTGGTCGAGTTGTAAATCGGCGGATCGACCCAGTCCCAGGGATCTCCTGCTTCCGGCGTGCCGCTATGGGATGTGGAGCTTACCGCATTGAGATTGAGGGTCACCCCGCTTATGGCAGTGGAGAGGGTGTTGGTTTCGCTGACAACCTTGATGCCATCAATGAAAACCACCGCCTGCTGGGCCGACTGGACATCGTCGGTAGCAAAAGGAATGGGTACACTCAACGCATCTTCCAGGTCACTGGCGATTGTAAATGAGGTGCTGGCGTCTTTGCCGGTAAATACCAGATGGTAGGGAGTTCCCGATCCGTCATTAATAATACTTGCCCGCACCCCAGTGGTATCGGCCTTGGCATTTATCGACTGCATAAGACCGGCAAGTGAATTATTGTCTTCGTTGACGGCGATCTGGGTTCCGTTTACGGTGATGCTTCCTGTTCCCAGAAGGGCTTCGGTATTAGAGGTAAACCCGTCGGTAATGGTTTTCTGGACCTGACTGAGTTGGGCCACGGATATGTTGTAGCTGCCTGCCGTACCACTGGTCGTCGTTGCAGTAAAAGCACTCTCGGAACTGAGTGATACCTTTGTGGACCGCAACTGGCTGGTGAGTTGCATATCGCCGACTGCGCTTTTCAATGCATCAAGCTTAGTCTTGAATTGTGCAAATGCTTCTAGCCGTTGGCTCGCCAGGGCCTTTTTCTTCTCGATTCTGTCTAAAGGGGCACGTTCCAGTGCCATGATATCTTTGACGATCGAGTTGGTGTCCATTCCGGTGGCTAGACCGCTGAATGTAATAGACATAGTTACCTCTCTCTTGCTACTCGGAACCTCTGAACTTATCCTTTGGTATCGACAAGGTTACCGACGAGTTCGGCAAAAGTTGCCTTGAAATTCAGCAACTCTTCCGCCGGAATCTGGCGAATAACTTCCTGGGTTTCGTTATCAAATATTTTTACTACAAGATCAGAATTTTTTTTATCCATCTCAAAACGGACACTGTAGAGCCCGTCCTGGGTTATGGCCTTGATCTGATCGAGTAATTCTTCCGGTTGAATTTTCGGGTTCTTTTCCGGAGCCTGTGGTTCGGCGTTGACCGAATCCTTGCTTTTACGGCCGGAATCAATCAACTCGGCCGGTTTTGGCGGCTGTTGGAAAAATCCTCCCGGATTGCTGATGCTATCGACATTCATGACGGTCTCCTTTACCTGCACTACCTGAAATCAAAGTGGGGCCGGCCGAAGCCGGCCCCGGTGTTACGAAGAAAGGTTAAGGTTTATCCCAGTAGTGAAAGAGCCAATTGTGGGGCTTGATTGGCCTGGGCAAGGATCGATACACCAGCCTGTTGCAGGATGTTGTTCTTGGTCATTGCCGAAGTTTCCTGGGCAATGTCCGCATCCAGAATCCGGCTGCGGGCAGCAGAGAGATTCTCAGAAACATTGGACAGATTGGCAATGGTTGACTCGAAACGGTTCTGGACCGCACCAAGCTCACCACGCATATTGTCAATCTGCGTCAACGCTCCGTCAACAGCCTTAATGGCATTGGCAGCACCTGCGACAGTGGTGATATCGACGTTGTCGATCGAGCTCAGGGTACTGACGTTTGCGCCATTGGCACCGGTTGAGAAGAGTGAACCGGTAGCGGCTGCAATACTGCTTGTTACGTTGAAGCCTGCCGCGCTGTTGAAGGTTATCTCTCCACCAACGGTCGAGGAATCAAGATCGGCAGCGTCTGATGTGGTGAGACCATCGGTAAGAGTTTTTGCAGTACCGGCGCTACCCGTCAGGGTCATAATCGATGAGGTTGTTCCCGCAACGGTGGCACTGTGGGCAAAATCGGCAATCTTGACATCATATCCCGATGCTTGGGTCAAGGTAATGCTCTTTTTATCGGAACTCAGAGTTGCTGTTATGCCGGTATTACCTGCCTGCTCACTAATGGATGTGACGAGGTTTGTCAGGTCATCGGAGAGCACAGTCGCACTGATAGAAACTGCGGTGGTATTAGTTCCCTGCAGTGTGAATGACACACTGCCGTTAGCAGTGAGGCCACCGAGAGTGGCCGTAGTGGAAGCCGTGGCAGTTACACCGGTGTCTGCAGAGACAGCATTAATATTACCGGCAATGACGGCTGCCGTCTGTCCAGCAGCCACAGAAGCTGTCTGGGAACCTTCTTTCCCTACGATGGTCAGAGTTTGAGCTAAAACATCATTGGCCGAGCTCCCTGTTGCCGCAGAGGTGGCACCTTCAATACTGTAGTCTGCGGTGGAGTTGCTGGAGGTTAAGGAATTATTGCCAAGATTTGCTGCCTTGGCGGAACTGATTCCAAAGGAAATCGTCTGGTTTGCATTGGCTCCCACCTGGAACTGGGCCGAAGTCAGAGTCCCATCAAGAAGCTTCTTGCCGTTGAATTCAGTAGTATCAGCAATTCTGGTCATCTCCTGTTTGAGCTGATTCACCTCAGCTTGCAGAGAAGAACGATCGGAAGCACTGTTGGTATCATTGGCTGACTGAACGGCCAGTTCGCGCATACGTTGCAGGATGTTGGTCGTTTCCTGCAATGCACCTTCAGCCGTCTGGGCCAGGGAGATACCATCGTTTGAGTTACGAGCTGCCTGGTTCAGACCGCGGATCTGCGAGGTCATACGATCTGAAATAGCAAGTCCGGCTGCATCGTCTTTTGCTGAGTTGATGCGGAGACCGGAAGAAAGACGCTGCATGGATTTTGCCAGCGCTGATTGAGACTGGCCCAGGTTACGCTGAGCATTGAGAGACATTACGTTTGTATTAATTGTGAGTCCCATGATATTCCTCCTTGAATATGTTGGTATGGGGTACTGCTAAGTAAGGCATCCTTGCCGAGTAAACAATTTTTCTGCATGTAGTTTATTTTTGTCGGGGGCACCTCCTACGTTCATGTTTTGTTGTTTTTCTTTGTCTTGAAAGTTTATCGGCTGGTGGAAGAAAAGAATTTAGAAAAAAATGAATTTTTTTAAAAAAACTCTTGGGGTCTTACCTCCAGTCGTTTCTCAGCTTATCGGCGAAAATATTCATCGAGCGAATTTTGTCTTGGCCGAAACGCGAGTTCTCCTGAATTTCCTTGAAATACCAGGCAATGACCGGGTGTTTCTCTGTTGATGACACTTACCCCCTGTGATATCACCGATCCATTTCGTACATGACTTGCACCGATAATGGCTGTGTTCGGGTACATTATGACACCTTCTCCGATAACAGGCGCTACACCATGGTTTTTGCCGACTGTAGAATTCTGATAGAGGACGAGATAGTTACCATAAGTTGCCTTTGCCAAGACGATGCCCACGGAATGGCCGATGAAGAAAATTTCGGGCATTTCAATTTCGTAAAAACAGTCAATGCCGTTGAGGGATTTGTTGAGAAAGAACAGCTTGGCACAGATCCTCTGTGAACCTTCCCGGCGCCAAAGTGTATTTGAGAGGAAATAGAGAAAAATGGCATATTGTGAAGAATGCAGATAATCAAATTCACCTTGACGCCACATTTTTACCGCATTGATACAGCATTCAAGCCGTGCGAGCGCCTCGTCCATGCAAGTGTCGAGGATCTGTCGAATGCCGGTCTGGCCGTCTGGAAAAAATGTTTCCAACTGGACCGTTACATACTGAAGAAGGTCTTCACGGCGGGATTGCAGCAGTTTCAGCATTGTAAATTCTCCTCAATGATTGAGGTTATTTTATTGAGCACAGAAACTGGACTCCAGCCGAATTCATCCTGAATTTTTTGTATGCTGATCCGGGCAGGCGGAGGGGGATTCTCGTGGAGTAGGGGGATTATTTTACAGCCGCTTGCTGTGGCAAGAGCGGCAAACAAGGTTTCATTCCGGATGTTTTCGCCGCTGGCGACGTTGTAGATAAATCCTTGCCCGCGATCGGCAATCATGATCAGGGCATCCAGCACATCCTGCAGATGGATATAGTCCCTGGCGAAGGCCGGAGATGAATCGATCTCAAGAAAAGAGGGGCGGTCCTCTATTATCCGGCGCAGCAGACCGGGAAGAAAGCCTTCATCATCGGTGTGATCATTATATACACAGGAGAGACGGGCGACTCGGGCTCGGCCATTCCCTGTTGCAGAACAAAGCGATTCGCCCAACGCCTTGGAAAGATCGTAAAGATGCCGGGGGATTGTCGGGTTAAGCGACAAGGGGATTTCTTCGGTCCCCACAATCCCCGGTTGACTGTCGTAAAGACGGGTGGAAGAAAGATACACCAGCGACTCATAACGGTCGGCCCGAAGAATTCTGCTTAGCAATGAAACATGTGCTTCAACGGTATCGTATGGACGCAGGATATAGTCGGCGGTCAAACCTGCGCAATAGAATACATTGCCCATATCTTCCTGTCCCTTAAAAATCTCCTCTCGGCCAGGAAGACGGCAATCCCATCCTGTGGTTCGCAGCTTGACTGCAAGATGACGACCGATAAAGCCTTTTCCGCCGATAATTGTGGCCTTTCGTTTCTGCATTTCTTTCATCTCCAAAAAAAATCAGAGACCATCCGTGGGATGATGCAAGGCGGGATCTTTATGAAGGAGCAGTTTAGGACTGACATTTTCGACAATCTTATACAATGGTCTGGAAAAAACTGAGGCATTCTGGACAGCCACCATATTAAAGCCATGGGGAGGCCCTTCCAGATACACCTTGTCGACTGGAACCAGCTCAACAGGTTTATTGGCCATCTCGTAATGGGAGTTGAAGTCACGTATGGCGAAAACGCTGTAGCCGGTATCGAGGAGCAGTTTGCAGAGTTCAGTATTTTCGAGTCCTTCAGACCAGTCGACGTAGTCTCTGTGCACCTCAAAAACGATATGCGGCTTGAATTGGTTAATCGTTCTAGAGGCTCCCCGAAGTGTTCCCAGTTCCGCGCCCTCGATGTCGAGTTGGATCAGTCCGATTTTCAGGCTGAATTGGCTTTGATAGTCATCAATGGAAATCGTTTCGAAACCATCCTCGTCAGCCTCGGCTTTAATTGCATTGGCGAACGAATCGAAACCATCAAGTTTCAACCGGACGCTGCTCTCAGACCACAATCCAAGAGTATTGAACCGAACATTGTTGAGTTCGTTTAATTTGAAATTCTCTTTCAACATCCCAGCCTGAGCGAGGTTTGGTTCGAAACAGTGAATATATCTCCCAGCTGATTTAATGTTTTTTGCAACGAGGACAGCCTGGTCACCAAAATAGGCTCCTCCGACAATAACATCTCCCTGGATGGCAGTTGTCAATCCCATCAACAATTTTGTCGTCTGCGGCTCCCAGACGTGTGAAGGATGTTCGTCAGTCGCCATCAGGAAGTCTCGCGCAATTTTTGTTCGGAACAAAAATTTGAATCGAGTCCCGTCGGAGAGGGTTTTCTCATAGATGTCCTGCTCATCATGCAGGGCATCGACAATGGGACCGGTAATTTCATCACGCACGGAACCATCGATTTTCAGGTCTGCTTCGGCAATTTTGAGGAATTCTAAAAGCCGTCCACGGAGCGCTGCATTTCGACCCAGCATATACAGAGCGTTTTTCAGTCGTTTTCCATCAATGTCACGAGGATCGTTAGCCATCTAATCACCTGTCTTTGTCAGTCAGAATTTATTTGAGAAAAAACATCTTCATATCCATCCGGTTATATCTTCAACATATCTCAAGCTGTGGTACTGCAGTGACAAACCGACCACCCCATTCTCTGATATATTGCAGCTGTTCCATCACTTCATCACGAAGATTCCATGGGAGGATTACTACTCTATCAGGCTTTTTGTGTATGAGATGTGTTTCATCCACAATAGGAATCCGGCTGCCGGGCATAAACTTTCCTTGTTTGACCGGGTTTCGATCTACCACATAGCTCAACAGATCAGATCTGATGCCGGCATAGTTAAGGAGCGTATTACCTTTGGCTGCCGCGCCATACGCCGCAACAGACAGTCCTTTGTATTTGGCGTCGAGCAGAAAAGTGAGCAGATTATTTTTGACCTGTTCGGCTTTACATTGAAATCCCGCATAAAAAATTGCATCCATCATCCCGGCGGACTTTTCTTCGGCGAGGAGTTCCGTCACACGATTTGATCGTTCCTGCCTTCCCCGGTCTGCATGCTGGGCGTACACCCTTAAGCTGCCGCCATGGGTGGACAATTTTTCCACGTCAAAGATATGCAAGCGCTTGTTGGAGAATATGTTTTCAACCGTTGAAAGAGATAGATAAGAATAATGTTCGTGATATACCGTGTCGAATTGATTTTCCTGCACTAGTCGCAAAAGATGTGGGAATTCAAAGGTGGCTATACCCTGAGGTTTCAAAAGTACCGGGAATCCTCCGACAAAGTTATTGATATCAGGAACATGGGCAAGAACATTATTAGCTGCCATCAGATCTGCGGCATGGCCGTCAGCTACCAGAGTCTGAGCCACCTGTTCGCCAAAGAACTCCTCGATAACATCAAGTCCCTTTTCCCGAGCGGCTTCAGCTGTGCCGGAAGTAGGTTCAATTCCAAGGCATGGGATACCGGCCTTCTTTACATACTGTAAGAGATAGCCATCGTTGGCCGCTACTTCCACCACCTTGCTGCAGGGTCCCAGAGAAAAACGCTCGATCATCGATTGAACATACTGCCTGGCATGTTCGAGCCAGGTATCGGAAAACGAACTGAAGTAGGCGTAATCTGCTGCAAAAAGAGATTCTGCTCGGGAAAAATCTTCGGTTTGCACCAGCCAGCATTGCGTGCACACCATAACCCGCAGTGGAATCCACCGTTCAGGTTCATGCAGGGTGTCAACGGTGAGATAAGCGTTTGAGGGCGGTGCGGAACCGAGATCGAGAAAGGGAAGGCGAAGAGCGGTTCCGCAATGACGACAATTCATGGGCGGACTCCTTTAAAGCCGTTTTGAACAAGCGGGTGTGACATATCCCTTGCGGAAATTTCCGTTACAGGAAGTGGCCAGACAATTCCCAGCTTGGGATCCTGTGGGTTCAAACCTCCTTCAGCCCCGGCAACATACGCGGTCGAATGGCAATACAGCAGTTCGATATCATTGGAAAGCGCTTGAAACCCATGAGCAAAACCTTCAGGTATCAGCAGGGCCAGACAGTTTTCCGCGGACAGGCGTACTCCATGCCAGTGTAAAAAGGTAGGTGAAGTCGATCTGATATCAACAACCACATCCCACACTTCTCCTTGCAGACAACTGACCAGCTTCATTTCGGAATGGGGTGGACATTGAAAATGCATACCTCGTATCGTGCCTTGGCGAGTGGTGGATGTCTGATTTATCTGGACTATAGGTTTTGTCCAGTCGAAGGCGGCAAATTCTTCCGCACAGAATAACCGGCTCAAGAACCCTCTGGTATCAATCAAACGTTGCCGTTCGATAAGCTTCAGACCATAGAGAGGAGTTTTAGAGATTTTAAATCGATTCATGATATAACCTCAAACTCGTCGATCTCGCGGAAACAGAGCTCACGGGCGTCAGCTCCCGCGGTCAATCGACAGTACCACTTCATCGTACGCTCAATCGATTCGGGCAGCAGCCACCTTGGTTCGATTCCGAGGACCACCTTGGCTTTGGCAATTTCGAGAGCCAGCCAGCCGGCCTCATGCGGACCGCCACTGCCGTCGCCCCAGATTACATGGCCACGACCGTAGCTTTTGTTTGCATGTTCGACAACCTCACGGACCGTTGCTACGGAGCCTGTATCCGGACCAAAATTATAGGCCCCGGCAAGATCCGGCCTGTGCCAGAGTTTCTCTGCCAGCAATAGATAGCCGGCCAGAGGTTCGAGGACGTGCTGCCAGGGGCGAATAGCCTGAGGCCGACGAATCTCCAGAGGCTTTCCGGATTCCCATGCGCGGATGGCATCAGGAATCAGACGGTCTTCCGACCAGTCTCCGCCGCCGATAACATTCCCGGCCCGTGCTGTGGCCACGGCTAGCCCCTGATGGGTGAGGAAAGCATCGCGATAGCTTGTCACTACAATTTCTGAAGCGGCCTTGCTGGCACTGTATGGGTCATGGCCTCCCAAAGCGTCAGTCTCCCGGTATGGATAGTGCCATTCCTGATTCTTGTATACCTTATCGGTGGTGACAAGCATTGCAACTTTAACGGAGTCGAGGCCCCGCAACGATTCCAACAGATGGGCAGTGCCCATGACATTGGTAGCGAAGGTTTCCAAAGGTTGACGATAACTGGTGCGGACCAGTGGCTGGGCTGCGAGATGCAGGACGATTTCCGGAGAAACCAGGCGCACAAGATCCGCAAGGTTTTCCGCATCTCGGATATCGCCTGAACGACTGTCAGTCACATCAGCTATTCCAGCCAACGAAAACAAATTGGGAAGAGTGCTTGGTGGCAGAGAAATACCGGTAACTTTCGCGCCCAATCGAAAAAGCCACAAGGCCAGCCAGCTCCCTTTGAATCCGGTATGTCCGGTTAGCAGTACTCGCTTGTTCTGCCAAAACTGCGGAGAGGGCAACATCACCACACCTTCCATGGGGCTTTACCAGAATGCCACAAGTCTTCCAGCAGATTCTTCTCGCGCAACGTATCCATTGGTTGCCAGAAACCTTTGTGTTCAAATGCCATTAGCTGGCCATCTGCGGCAAGATCTGCCAGAGGTTCAAGTTCCCAACTGATTGGATCGCCGGCGATTCTGTCGAGACAGCCGGGGGAAAGGACAAAAAATCCGCCATTGATAAGCCCGCCGTCACCACGAGGCTTTTCAGTAAAGCCAAGCACTGCATCTCCATCGCAGGAGAGCGCCCCGTATCTTCCTGGGGGTTGGACGGCCGTTACAGTCGCCAGCTTCCGATGTGATTTATGAAAGGTTATCGTTGCGGAAATGTCGACATCCGCCACCCCGTCACCGTAGGTAAAACAGAAGGATTCTTCATCCTTTATATACTCAGCCACCCGTTTCAACCTGCCGCCGGTCATGGTATCCTCGCCGGTGTCGACCAGAGTTACCCGCCACGGTTCCGCATGACGTTGATGCACTTCCATGATATTATTAGCCATATCAAATGTGACATCGGACATATGGAGGAAGTAATTAGCGAAATATTCCTTGATGATGTACCCCTTATATCCACAGCAAATGACAAAATCATTTACTCCGTGTGCCGAGTACATCTTCATGATATGCCAGAGGATGGGCTTACCGCCGATCTCGATCATAGGTTTGGGTTTAAGATGGGTTTCCTCACTGATCCGGGTTCCCAGACCACCTGCAAGAATAACTGCCTTCATTGTTGTTCCTCAGACCATTTCGCAAACATTTCTCTATACGCCACCTCAACTTTGCAGGCAAAGGCAGGTTCATTCATTAATGGGCTCATTTTCATCTCCTGCCGCAGACCGGCACGAAGAGTCGCAAGTCTTGGCAGATCGAAAGCAAGGGCTACCACCCGTTCTACATAGTCTTCTTCCGATTCAGCGATCAACTCCGGATGCCCAAGTCCTTCAAGTACCGAACAACCAAGCCGGCCAACACTTGCCCGACCGGCGAGTGTAACAAAGGGTATCCCCATATAGAGTGTTTCAAACAATGTTGTGCCAGAGTTATGGGGAAAGCAGTCAAGACCGATATCCAGCCCCCTCAGCACATCCCATGGAGGGCTGTTGCTGCCGATTTCCAGACGCTCGCTTTCGATACCATGGGCGCTAAATTTTTCCGCCAACTTATCCTGCATGACAGGATCCTTGAAATTACCGCTATTTATTACAAGATGAGATCCTTCAACCCGTTTGAGTATCTCTGCCCATGCCCGGATAGTCCGATAATTAATTCGAACGGCACGACTCAATGAGCCGAAGGTGATGTAGCCTCGCTCAATGGCCGGCAAGGTGTTCACTTCGCCCATTCCCTCCGATGGCCTGTAGACCAGACACGGGGTTTCGATTTTCCAAGGAGTCTCTGAAAAAAGCCCTTCGCTTCCTGTGGGGACACTTGCATTATCTGAAAGATAATAATCTATCGCCGTCAATCCTGTTGTGTAGCCGAAATCCAGCCAATGGAGGGATACCGGTGCCGGTTTGCGGGCAAACACCAAGAGTCGGTTCAGGCTGGTATGTCCAGCAAGATCAACCAAAATATCAATGCGATCGGCCCGGATGCGTGCTGCCATATCTGCATCTGTCATACCCTTTGTAGGAATCCAATGCTCCATATACGATTTATATCGTTCAGTGGCTGAATCTTCTTTAGAGATTTCCGCATAGGCGTAGAGTTCGACGAGATCTTTATTGTGGCACGCCAATAGCGGTTCAAGAAAATTGCAGACCGGGTGCTGGCAAAATTGGGGTGAGACATACCCGATTTTCAGGCGACGGTTTATTATCCGATTGTTGGCATGCCATTTCCACTCTGTACGAAGTGGCTGGCCGAACTTTTCTTCAAAGTTTACATATTCCCGGAATATCTCTACACCGCTTTTATCGGGATGATAATTCAGAAGAAATAAGAGGTTGCCGTAAGCACCTGCAAAATCCGGTTTCAAGTCCAGGACAGTCCGAAAAATATCTTCTGCCTCTGAAAGACGTCCCTGTTCCTGAAGAATGTTACCCAGATTGTTAAAAGCCTTCTCATATTCCGGATGCATCTGCAGAACATTTCTGTAGGTCTTTTCAGCTTCGATAATCCAGCCTTGCTTCCGAAAGGTGTTGCCCAGATTAATATAGGCCTCGGGATAATCGGGTCTGATCTTCAGAGCCGTCCGGAAGTTGGTTTCTGCCTCTTTGTGTCGACCTTGATCTGCAAGCACGTTCCCTAAATTATAGTATGTTTCTGCATTGTTGGTCTCGGTTTCCAGAACCTGCCTGTAGCATGACTCGGCTTCTGAAAGTTGCCCTTTGTTGAAGTGGGTTTTCCCAAGATTATGTAACGCTTCGGTATATGAAGGATTGAGAGCTAAAGCACGCAGGTAGAAAGTTTCCGCCTCGTCATACCTTTCCTGTTCGTTGAGTATGCCGCCCAGAGAATTGTATGCTGCAGCATAATCCGGTTTCAATGCAAGCGCTTGACGGCAGGCTGCTTCCGCTTCCAGCATCCTGTTTGTTGCCTGGAGTGTGATGCCGAGGCCGCAATAGGCTTCAGCGAACGCAGGGTTTAGGTCCAGGGCTTTGTGATAGTATTTTTCTGCTTCAGAATATTTTTTCGTTTCATTGAGGACCAGGCCGAGGTTGACGAAGATCTCCGCGGAAGCAGGTTTCAATTTCATCGCTTTTCGGCAACTGCTTTCGGCTTCAGGGAGTTTTTTTTGCGACCTGAAAGCGATGCTCAGCGTATTGTGAGCATCTGCGTAATCAGGTTTAATTCTCAAGGACCTGCGACAATATTTTTCGGCTTCAACATATCTTTTTAAATCGCAGAGCATAACGGCGATATTTCTCAGGCAGATATAATCTTCCGGTGTGAATGTTACAGCCGTCTTCATTGCGGATAGTGCTTCTTCGAATGCTCCCTGTTGTCTGCGAATGGCGCCAATGACTTTCCAGGCGAAATTGTTTCTAGGATAGCGTTCAATCAGCGATCGGGCAATTGTGTCAGCTTCAATAAGGTTTCCTTGTTGGAAGAGGGACACCAGCCTGTTTGTCTCATCGGGATGAGGGCTGGCGGTTTTTTTGTTCTGTTTCGATTTCCTCTTTTTGAGTGATTTGACCGTCCTTGAATTTCTTGTTTTTTCGACAGATGGTTCTATAGGCTTTGATGTAAAACGGTCTTGCAACGCTGTCACTTCCTCTCCGTCCAATCCAGCCTGAATTGCCATATCCAGGAGCTGGTGTGCCGATTCGGACTGACCGTCCTTGTCGAGTGCATCAATATATGCCAGCCAGTAGGGACCGTGTTCAGGCCGTGCATCGACCGCTGCTACAAAAAAAGGCAGTGCTGCGGATGGTTGCTGGAGTGCCACCTCAATACAGCCCAAAGAATAATTCGCTTCAGAATGTTGCGGATCGGTTTCGAGAATTGATAGGAAAACGGCTCTGGCTTCTTGGAGTTGTCCTGCATTGTAAAGGATCTCAGCTTGGTGTAGGACTGTTTGAAGAGATGTCGTGGTGACTTTACCGTTCTCTTGCATTGACGATCCCGATTGCTCGTTTTCACACCACTTCATAAACATTTCTCTGTAGGCCGCTTCAACTTTGCGGGAAAAAGCCGGTTCATCCATCAAGGGACTCATTTTCATCTCGTGACGAAGGCCATTTCTGATATCTGCGAGTTTGGGCAAATCCGATGCAAGGGCAACCGCAAGTTCAACATATTCCTCTTCTGTATAAGCTGTCCACTCCGCATGCCCCAGTCCCTCAAGAATTGAACAACCGAGGCGTCCGACACTTGGCCGGTCAGCCAGGGTAATGAAAGGTACGCCCATATACAGCGTTTCAAAGAGGGTGGTGCCGGAGTTATGGGGAAAACAATCAAGACTGATATCCAAGTTGCGGAGCACATCCCATGGTGGACTATGGAAACCGATTTCCAGCCTTTCTCGGCTGATACCGTGGCTTAAAAACCTTTCTGCCAATTCCTCCTGCATCGCGACGTCCTTGAAATTGCTGCTGTCGATGACTAGACGAGAATTTTCGACCCGTTTCAGTATCTCCGACCAGACTCGGATTGTACGGTGGTTGATACGGACTGCCCTGGTTAGTGTGCCGAACGTGATGTGCCCGCGGCCTATCGCCGGAAGGGAGGTGACTTCACCCATGCCTTCTGCCGGTCGGTAGGCCAGACAGGGCGTTTCCAGCCGCCAAGGGGTTTCTGATAAAAGACCATCGTTGCCTTCTGGGATGGTTGCCTGGTCAGTTAAGTAATAATCTATTGCCGTAAGACCTGTGGTATATCCGTAATCAAGCCAGTGCAGGGAAACAGGGGCAGGTTTTAGAGCGAACATCCGAAGACGGTTGTGAGCCGTATGTCCTGCCAAATCTACCAGAATATCAATACCGTCGGTGCGGATTCGTTCAGCCAGGGTAGCATCATTGAGGCCGACAGTGATGACCCAGTGATCAACATAGCTTTTGTATCGTTGAGTGACTGTGTCTTCTTTGCCAACATCCGAATAGGCAAAAATCTCAACCTGTTGTTTATCATGGTGGGCCAGCAGTGGTTCAAGAAAATGTCGTATCGAGTGCAGGCGGAATTGAGACGATACATAGCCAATCTTCAATCGACGGTTACTCTGGCGGCTGTTGGTATGAGAGGTCCATTCTTTTTGCAGAGGGAGGCAAAATCGAGTGTTAAAGTTTCTGTACTCTTCGAAAATACTTTCAGCACTCATGTCAGGATGGTAATTGAGCA
The DNA here is from genome assembly GCA_000961725.1 of Desulfobulbaceae bacterium BRH_c16a. Lineage (GTDB taxonomy): Bacteria > Desulfobacterota > Desulfobulbia > Desulfobulbales > Desulfocapsaceae > Desulforhopalus_A. The sequence goes on along the minus strand of LADS01000071.1, from coordinate 51,091 downwards.
GAAAGAGCAGGTTACTGTGTGCTTCGGTATAGTCCGGTTCGAGTTCCAATGCGCGGCGCAGGCATTTCTCGGCTTCGGTAAGCAGGCCATGTTCTTTAATTACGGCTCCCAAGTTGCTGTAACAGAGCGCATAATCAGGAGAAATGGCCAGCGCATCCCTATAACATTTTTCTGCTTCTCGATATCGGCCCTGCTCCTTGAGACAGGCCCCCAAATTGATATGCGCTTCAACGAATTGCGGGTTAATCCCGATCGCTTTTTGATAATTGTTTTCTGCTTCTCTGAGTTGTCCCTGCATTTGGAGGCAAATTCCAAGATTGCTGCAGGCCTTGTAATAATTTCCTCTAAGCTCAAGTGCCTTTTGATACAGTTCCTGCGATTCCGAAAAACGATTCTGTTCTCTAAGAAGATTGCCGAAATTAAAATATGCTTCGGCAAAATCAGGCTTGATTGCTAAAGCGTGCAGATAACTCATTTCAGATTCGAGAAGTTTACCTTGTCTTTGCAGGGTATTGCCGAGATTGCTCAAAGCCTCGGCATAATCGGGTTTCAATTCCAAGGCTTTTCTGTAATTGCCTTCGGCTTCTTCCAGATTACCAAGCTCAACAAGAGTGTTTGCTAAAGCATAATGGGATTCCGCTATACCCGGATTATGTTGTAGGGAACATTGATAGATATTCTCAGCTTCAATAAACCGGCCTTGTGTAAAGAAGATGTCGCCAAGATTATGGTGGGTTTCAGTATCTTTCTGCGACAACGCCAAGGCCTGCTGTAATGCGAATACGGCCTCGTCCAGCAAACCTCTCAGCTTAAGAGTGGTTCCCAGGGCTTTCCAGGCAAAACCGTTTTCGGGGTAAATTTTGGTTATGGATCTGGCAAGTTCTTCACATTCTGCATATTTTCCCTGATGAAATAGAGAAATAAGTCTTTTTGTCTCATCCGTGGTCGGTGATGGTGAGGATTGAACAGCATTATGCTGCAGTGTCGATGCGTCTCGTTGGGTTTCTGTAGTGTGTTGTGATTCCAAAGACTCAGCACGAGGATTTTGTGATGAAGATGTCAAACGAACTTTCAACTCCTGAGCCACCTCGCCGTCTAAACCGGCTTCAATCGCCATTTCCAGGATTTGTCGAGCGTGTTCCGGCTGACCAGCTTTGTCCAGGGCATCGATATATGCAAGCCAGTAGGGCCCATGATCAGGCCTGATATCAAGTGCCGTCTCAAAGTAAGGCAGGGCGGCAGATGGTTGGTGCCTTTCCATTGCCATGCAACCCAGACGGTAACTTTCTTCAGGTTGCGAGTCGGTTACTGGATTCGACTGATTAAGGACTTCAGTCTCCTGTAGATTTTGGTCGACCGGGGCCGATAAAGCTGATTGAATTTCGCTATCGTTTTGTGTTTGTAAAAATTTTTGACTTTCGCACCATTTTGCAAACATCTCTTTGTACGCTGACTCCACTTTACGGGCAAAGTTCGGTTCATCCATCAGAGGACTCTTTTCAATCTCTGCCCGTAGGCCGGCACGCAATATCCCAAGGTTGTGCAGATCTGCCGCCAGCGCGACCGCCAGTTCCACATACTCTTCCTCGGTGTGCGCAATCCACTCGGGATGCCCCAGTCCTTCAAGAATCGAACAACCGAGACGTCCGACACTCGGGCGGTCGGCCAGGGTAATAAATGGCACGCCCATGTACAGGGTCTCAAAAAGGGTGGTGCCCGAGTTATGGGGAAAGCAGTCGAGGCCGACGTCCAGCCCCCTCAGCACATCCCATGGTGGACTGTGACAACCTATCTCCAGGCGCTCACGGTCGATTCCATGTGCGATAAACTTGTCTGCCATTTCCTCCTGCATGGTTGCATCCTGGAAATTGCGACTGTCGATTACCAGATGCGAGCCTTCAACTCGTTTCAGGATTTCCGACCAAACCCGAATCGTCCGATGATTGATGCGAACTGCCCGGGTCAGTGTACCGAAGGTGACATATCCACGGGCTGTTGCAGGCAGGGAACTGACTTCGCCCATTCCTTCGGCAGGGCGATATACTAAACAGGGGGTTTCTATTCTCCAGGGAGTTTCTGCAAATAATCCCTCGCTGCCGAGGGGAACAGTCGCAGTATCAGTGAGATAATAATCAATTGCTGTCAAGCCGGTAGTATAGCCAAAATCGAGCCAGTGTAATGACACCGGCGCAGGTTTACGGGCAAATACTCCCAAACGATTTCCGCCGGTATGTCCTGCCAGATCCACCAGGATATCGATACCGTCGGCACGAATGCGCTTCGCTAGATCAGCATCATTTAAGCCCTTGATGTTGATCCAGTTATCGACATAGGACTTGTACCGGTCGGCAATTTTGCCCTCTTGTTGGTACATGTCAGCATAGGCATAGATTTCCACCACGTTTTGGTCATGGTGGGCCAGCAAAGGTTCAAGGAAATGGCGCATCGAATGTGCGCTGAAGTGTCGAGAAACATAGCCTACCTTTAACCGGCGATTTATCTTATAATTGTTGGTATGTGGCTGCCATTCCCTTTGCAGTGGGCAAGCGAATCGGGCGTTGAAGTTCTTATATTCTTCAAAAATTTCCTCGCCGCTCTTATCAGGGTGGTAATTCAGAAGAAAGAGCAGAGTGCTATGTGCCACAGTGTAATCGGGATTAATTTCCAGCGAGCGATGCAGGTTGCTTTCCGCTTCATCAAGGCGACCTTGATAGCTTTGAATACTCCCAAGGTTCTTATATATCTGGGCATTGTTAGGATCGACTTTCAGTGCTTGATAACAGATGAGTTCTGCCTCGTCAAGTCGGCCTTGTTTTTGAAGAATGAGTCCCAAGTTGTAATATGCAATAGAATACCTCGGCTGGAATTCTATGGCTTGTCGGTAGCAGGTTTCCGCTTCTGAAAAATTGCCTTGTGCCTGGTAAATGATCCCTAAGTTATTAAGGGCCTCCGGGAAATTTTGTTTCAGTTTCAGGGCCTGTTTGCATGCAAATTCAGCCTCGGCCAGAAGAGTCTGGTCGACACCGGCAAGCAGTCCTTGTTCCTTAAGGACCAGGCTGAGGTTATTATATATCTCTTCAGAATCAGGCCTGATTGTTAAAGCTGACCGATAGCCGGCAGCGGATTCGCTGAGTCTTCCTTGTGCTTTCAAAATATTTCCCAGATTGCAGAGCACTTCAAAATAATCTGGTTTTAGAGCCAAGGCTCGATTATAGCAGTTCTCAGCTTCTGCCGGCTTGCCATTATCTCTAAGGATGTTGCCGAGATTGTAATGTGCCTGGAAATGATCCTGGTTGAGATGCAGGGTCCTGCGATAGCTGTATTCGGCTTCTCCCAAAAGCCGAGCCTGCTGCAGAGCAATAGCGAGATTGAAGTGCGTTTCGGGATCGTCAGGCATATAGAGTGCAGCTTGTTTCATGGCCTGGATGGCATCTTCGGCCAATCCCTGCTGGTGAAGAAGCGGTCCCAGCACTTTCCAACCGAAACCGTGATGCGGGAACCTGGTGGTCAATGATATTGCAAGTTCCGTTGCTTCGGCATATTTCCCATTGTTGAACAATTGAGTGAGCCGGTTGATCTCTTGAGCATGAGGTCCTTTCCCGTACGAATCGCTTGCCCGCTTTTTCTTTGAGTTTTTCTTGGATTGTCGAATGACGCGAGGACTCGCTTCCATCTGCTGTGAAGTCCGCCACTTGTTGAACATCTCTCGGTAGGCTCCTTCCACTTTTCTAGCAAAACCCACTTCATCCATGAGGGGACTTTTTGCCATTTCCTCGCGCAAATACAGGCGGACTGAGGCTAGTTTTGTAAAGTCTGATGCGAGCGATACAGCCTTCCGGATATACTCATTTTCCGTTTCGGCTATCCATTCGGGATGACCAATACCTTTCAGTATTGAGCTTCCCAACCTGCCGACACTGGGGCGATCGGCCAAGGTGATGAAAGGGACTCCCATATAGAGACTCTCAACCAGAGTAGTGCCGGAATTATGGGGAAAGCAATCAAGACAGATATCGGTATTTCTCAGGAGATCCCATGGTGGACTTTCACAACCGATATCGAGTCTATCCCGTTCAACTCCTTGTTTCATAAACCGATCGGCCAGGGCCAGTTGCATGGCCGGTTCCCTGAAGCTGCCGCTATTGATGATAAGACGGGAGCCTTCGCATTTTTTCAGGATCTCCGACCAAACTCGAATAGTCCGGTGGTTGATGCGTATAGCCCGAGTGAGTGTGCCAAAGGTGACATAGCCATGGCTTTGTGCGGGGAGTTCATTCACAGGACCTGTTACACCAGGCGGACGATAAGCCAGGGCGGGAGTTTCAAGACGCCAGGGAGTCTCGGAGAAAAACCGTTCGCTTCCTGTTGGCACAGCGGCATGGTCGGTCAGATAATAATCAATCGCAGTAAGCCCTGTCGTGTAGCCAAAATCGAGCCAGTGCAGTGAGATTGGTGCCGGCTTTCTGGCGAATACCCCCAACCGATTGCCGGCTGTATGTCCGGCAAGATCGACAAGAATATCGATGGCATCGTTACGAATGTGCTCGCTTATCTGGTCATCCGTTAACCCCGCGGTTGGCACCCAATGTTCTACATAGCCATGAAACAGATCGGTTGCGGCATCTTCACTGGAGAGTTCGACATAGGCGTAAGTTTCAACCGAACGTTTGTCGTGATGTGCAAGCAACGGCTCTAAAAAATAACGGGCAGGATGTTTGCGGTAATCCGAAGCGACATAGCCAATCTTTAAGCGACGGTTTTCTCCTAAGCTGTTGGTATGCGATAACCATGTTTCATGGTAGGGTTGGCAGAATCGTACATTAAATTCTTGGTATGCTTTAAAGATTTCTTCAGAGTTTTTGTCCGGATGGTAGTTCAAGGCGAAGAGCAGTGTGCTGAAGGCTTTGATATGGTCCGGGCTGAGCTTCAAGGCATTTCGGAGACAGATTTCGGCTTCATGGAGCCGGCCTTGCTCTTGAAGAATATATCCTAAGTTATAATGGGCGTTAGCATTGTCCGACACGAGTTCAATAACTTTTCGATACTTCTCTTCCGCATCGAATAATTTTTGTTGCAGTTTGTAAGTATTCGCCAAGTTGTAATAAGCGTCTGCATAATCTGGTTTTATTTCAATGGCTTGGAGAAAACTGGCTTCCGCCTCGCTGAATTTCCCTTCTTGTTGTTTAATGACTCCGAGATTATTATACGCCTCAATAAAATTGTGTGAAATATTAATTGCTTGTATGTAAGAAATCTTGGCTTCGGCAATGCGCTCCTGCCGCTGAAGGTCGACGCCCAAATTATACAGAGCGATGGAGTCGTCAATGGCGCGAGATGGCTTTCTATCGATCAAGGAAGGATTGTCGGTACCCTCCGGGACTGGAATCGAATTATGACACCACTGTTTGAACATGCTTTGATAGGCTTTCTCGATATTCCTGGTGAAACCATCCTCATCCATCAAAGGGCAGTCTTGCATTTCCTGGCGCAAGCTGGCCCGAATTGAAGCCAACGCCGGTAAATTAGACGCAAGAGAAAGGGCTTTTTCGATATATTCATTTTCGCTGTTTGCAATCCATTCCGGATGTCCTGCTCCTTCCAGGACCGAACAGCCCAATCTCCCTACGCCCGGCCGGTTCGCTAGGGTTATAAAGGGAATACCCATATACAGGCTTTCAAACAAGGTTGTTCCCGAGTTATGGGGAAAGCAGTCAAGGCCGATATCGATATCTCTCAGAACATCCCACGGTGGACTGTGATAACCGATGCTCAAACGACTACTCTCTATTCCCTGGGCGGCGAATTTTTCTTTAAGCGTTTGCTGTATGGCTGGATCCTTGAAATTGCCGCTGTCTATCACCAGTCGTGAGCCTTCAACCCGACGGAGTATTTCCGACCAGACACGGATTGTGCGATGGTTGATACGGATGGCTCTGGTCAGAGTCCCGAAGGTGGTATAGCCACGCTGTGCAGCAGGTAATGGGCTTATATGGCCCATGCCTGTCGCAGGGCGATAGGCGAAGGCAGGGCGGGGAAGCCGCCACACTTGTTCCGAGAACAGGTTCTCGCTGCCGATAGGAGCGCTACTTAAATCGGTAAGGTAATAGTCAATGGCCGAGAGGCCTGTTGTGTAGCCGAAATCGAGCCAGTGCAAAGAAACCGGCGCAGGTTTCCGGGCAAAAACGCCGAGTCGGTTCCGACCGGTGTGGCCTGCAAGATCCACGAGAATGTCTATTTCATCACTACGAATCCGTTCAGCCAATTGATCATCGGAAAGTCCAACTGTAGGAACCCAGTGGTGGACATGTTGCTTATAGGAACCTGTTATATGGTCTTCCCGGGAGATTTCGGCATAAGCATACACTTCAAAACGGGTGTTATCGTGATGCGTCAGCAATGGTTCTAGAAAATGAGCAACGGGATGACTGTAAAAAGCGGGGGATACATATGCTACTTTTAGACGGCGATTGCAATCTCGGCTATTGGCATGGGCGACCGGATGAATGCAATGAGGACGTCCAAATCGTTCATCGTAACCTTGATACAGTTGGAAGATTTCCTGATCGGTCTTGTCTGGGTGATAGTTTGATACAAAAAGCAGTCCATCATACGCCTCTGAATAATCAGGTTTAAGATACAAGGCTTTATGATAACAATGCTCGGATTCTTCAAGATGCCCTTGGCAATGAAGGACGTTACCGAGATTGTTATAAGCTATAGCAAAATCGGGTTTAAGTTCGAGAGCTTTACGGAGGAAATCTTCCGCTTCAGAGAGCCTGCCTGTTCCATGTAGAACATTTCCGAGATTATTGAAGGCCTCTGCGTAAGAAGGTCTGAGCTTCAGGGCATGCTGAAAATTCTCTTCGGATTCTGCAAATCTTCCTTGATCTTTTAAGTTGATTCCAAGATTGCAGTATGCCTCCGTGTATTCCGGCATAAGGTGTAGCGCTTGTCTGAAACATTCCTCGGAATCAGCCAATCGACCTTGTGCCATAAGGGTGACGCCGAGATTATTGTGGGCCTCGGCAAAATCTTTTTTAATGGTGAGCGCCAGGCGCAGTGTCGACTCAGATTCAGTCAGAAGACCTTTGTTTTTAAGTGATAATCCCAGGTTGTTTATTGCATCATGGTCATTTGGCAGGAAATGAACCGACTTTCTCATGGCAGATACTGCTTCATCCAATCGCTCCTGTTGGAAAAGGAGTGCTCCTAGGACTTTCCAGGTAAAACCATGATGAGGAAAGTTGGCCAATATCGAACGAGCAAGGTTTTCACAGTCGTTTGTTTTTCCTTGACTGTAAAAGAATACAAGGTTGTCAACGAGAGTTTGAGCAGGTGTCGGAGTATTTATCATCAAAATCAGGAAGTAGAACTCTTCAACGCATTTTCAGATTATAAGCACAAGGCTAAAATTTGATGTTTCCAAGAGGAAAAGCAAATAATTCAGTTTGATACAGTATCTTTTCATATCATGATTCTTGTTGTCAAGTTATAAAAGTTGGACGGGGCTGAGCACAGAGATTTTGGAGTAGTTCTATAGAGCATTCTCCACCCATGCTCAGTAAAACGAAGAAGTAGAGCCAGAAAGGATGGTGGACCGATAGCACATCCTTTCTGGACTAGAGTGTGATTATCCCTGCAACAGCTGTAAAGCAAGTTGGGGTGTCTGGTTCGCTTGAGCGAGAATTGCAACTCCTGCCTGCTGGAGAATGCTATTTTTGGTCATTGCCGAGGTTTCTTGGGCAATATCGGCATCAAGAATTCGTGACCGTGCTGCGGAGAGATTTTCGGAGACATTCGAAATATTCGCTATTGTCGATTCGAAACGGTTCTGGATAGCACCAAGGTCGCCACGAATGTTGTCAATCTGGGTAAGGGCACCATCAACAGCTTTTATGGCATCTGCAGCTCCAGAAGCGGTTGAAATGTCAACGTTATCGATGGAACTGAGTGTGCTGACATTGGCACCGCTTGCAGCACTTGCAAAAATGGAACCCGCAGTGTCGGCAATGCTGCTTGTTACGTTGAATCCTTCGGAACCATTAAATATGATCTCACCGCCGACAGTTGAAGAATCATTGTCGGCGCCACCGGTTTCAGTAAGCGTCACTGCAGCTCCGGCGCTTCCAGTCAATAGTATTGTAGCAGCTCCGGCACTGTGAGAAAAATCGGAAAGCTTGATGTCATAGCCTGTTGACTGGTCCATAATAACACTCGATTTATCGGCACTGATAGTGGCGGTAATTCCGGTATTACCGGACTGCTCATTAATCGCACTCACCAAATTGGTCAGGTCATTTGATAGAACTGTGGCGTTGACGGAAACTGTTGAAACGTTGGTTCCCTGGAGGTTGAAACTAAGGCTCCCATTGACATTGAGAGTGCCAAGTGTGGCAGTTGTTCTGCCGGTAGCCGTCACTCCGGTGTCTGCTGATATGGAGTTGATTTTACTGGCGATGACGTTTGCCGTATCGCCCGTAGCCACGGAAGTTGTTTGTGAACCTTGAGAACCTACAATCGTCAACGTCTGCGCCATTACATCGTTGGCAGAAATACCCGTTGCCGCTGAAGTTGCTGCTTCTATACTAAAATTTAGAGTGGCGTTACTGGATGTCAATGAATTATTGCCAAGATTTGCGGCCTTAGCAGAGCTGATTCCAAAGGAAATAGTTTCGTTTGCGTTGGCTCCGACCTGGAATTGGGCCGAAGTCATCGTCCCGTCAAGCAGTTTTTTGCCGTTGAATTCAGTTGTTTCGGCAATCCTGCTCATTTCCTGCTTAAGCTGGTTGACCTCGGCTTGAAGGGACGAGCGATCAGAAGCGCTGTTGGTGTCATTTGCCGACTGGATAGCCAGCTCGCGCATACGTTGCAGAATATTGGTGGTTTCCTGTAATGCGCCTTCCGCTGTCTGAGCAAGGGAGATGCCATCATTGGAGTTGCGAGCCGCCTGGTTAAGACCGCGGATCTGGGAAGTCATTCGGTCGGAAATCGAAAGCCCTGCAGCGTCGTCTTTAGCTGAATTGATTCTCAAACCTGATGAAAGCCTTTGCATGGATTTCGCCAAATCGGTTTGGGATTTTCCTAAATTTCTTTGAGCGTTGAGTGATGAAACGTTTGTATTGATTGTAAGTGCCATTGTATTAATCCTCCTTGAAAGGGTGCTTCGGCGTCGTTTTCAATCATGTTTTACAAACGTAGAGTCTCTTTTTGGTTTACCTCGCAGGTAAGATACTTGTCGTCCTAAGAGTGAAATTTCTTTAGAGTAAATGTGACAAAATGAACAAAAAAAGAATCAATTTGAAAGGGAGGATTTGGAAAGCAGTCAACCTAACGCTTTTTGTGGTTGACTGCTTGTGGGGTAATCGAGGAAAGAATTATTTCGGAAGAGGGGTTCTTGAAGAATAATTTGATCTTTCCAGGATTACCTGAATTGCCCTGTTGCTTTTTGGAGAAAAAAGTATCGGAGCAGCAAGGTTCAAGGTGATATTCTGATCCGCAGGGACGGTTACAACACTGAGGGTGAAATGTTCGTCGCCATCCTCAATGTGCAGACTCTGCCGCTCAGTCGGATCAGGAACTACAATATAATCCAAGAAAAAATTTGTCGGGTCGGTAAGAACAAATGCAATATCCGGGTCGTCGACACTCTGAATCCAGAAGAGCGGGCCCTTCTTTTTGTTCGGCATGACGATGAAGTGGCGAAGATTGGGCAAGCCGATCAAACCGGCCGGGAAATGGAGGAGATTTGCCGGATCGTATTCTACTTCACCAAATCGTGTATTAATTTTTTCCATTTTTCTTTTTTCTCACGGTGAGGTTATCGCTGATCGTATCAAGATCAGTCATGTTCCATTGGGCGGCTTCTCGGTTTTCTTCAACAATCCGGTTATACACTTCCTGGCGATGAATCTTTTTATCTCGAGGGGCTTCAATGCCGATTCGGACATTGCCTCCCTTCATTTCAACTATTGTAATTGTTACATCGTCACCAATGACAATACCTTCACCGAGTTTTCTGGTAAGAACCAGCATGGTCGACTCCGAAATGACGGTCTGTTCCGCCTGGGTGTTGAGAAATGTTTCAGTTCCGAAAAAATTATAAATCAGGGAGCTGAATATGTGGATAGAATCTCACCAAGCCGAATACATTCTATCATGAAATTACTTGGCTTGTGGAGACGAATTTGCTTTGCAGCACGTTTCATCTCCACGATAGTAATCGAAGCTTAGAAATAATCAAGAATCGAAATTTGCGACACCCTGCCGGTAATGCTCAAAGCAGCTTGAAATGCGCTCTCTTTCTGGATTATGTCGTTGTATACCTGCAGGATATCAGCATCCTGGTATCGTGAAAGGATTTGCTTGAGGTCTACCCTGGCATCTTCCTGGTGGAGAATGGCGGCATCGACACGCATCGCCCTGGCGCCAAGCGTACTTCTTTGCGTACGGTTCTGGTTTGCGGCAATTTCAAGGTTGGCGATCTGGGCCTGCAGTGAACCGCCTGGTCCATTGATATCGTCGATATTACCTGCTCTTATTGCCTCTTCAAGCCGCGTCAGGACGGAAAAAAGATCGATTCTGCCGGAAGCGCCGTTGAGAGTATCCGCAGTAAGCCCGACATCTGCCAGCCCGGCGCCGGCAATATTGACATCAGTGGACGAGTTGGGAGCGATGTTGACAGTCCCATAAACCGTCTGGTCGCTGCCGGATATGCCCCCGGACGGCAGGGTGGCGGTGACGTCTCCGTCAATAATAGTCTCATCCAGTTCGATTTCCGAGCCGTCTGCCGGACCTGTAAGAACCAGGGATCCGCTGGAGATATCATACCTGACGCCATTTGCAAGAGTGCCGCCGGTAGCGGTGAGGTTTGTTGCGCCGGCGGTGTTGGCAAGGGCAAATGCCATCCCCGACAGGGTATAATCGTAGGTTCCGGATGGTCCGTCAAGCGTTACCGACACAGTACTGCCGCCGGACGTGATATCCAGGCTATAAGTATCCTCGGTGTCGACAAAATCTGCAAGAGCGAGCGGGCCAAGGTCAACGGTTGCCGCATTGGCTGTACCGACAAGTCCGGTCCCGGCCTGGCTGAAAAGGGCCGCAACCTTACCCGCGTAGTTGTTTTCGCCGACGGGGTCGGTAAGGTCTAAGGCTCCAGAAATGGTCACCGGCGGATTGGTGCCGGCGGTAATGGTAATATCGTTACCGGGAGTTCCTACGCCGATAGGCCCCGAAGTCATCGATTGCCCCTGATAGGGGTTGATAGAGCCGGTGGCGGCTATCTCATTGGTTATCCCCATGAAGAGTTCGTTGCCTGTCAGATTCGACTCGAGGAACTCTCCGGGTGTGATCTCCAGTCTGGTCGGATTGTGATCGCCATTATACAGATAAGGCCAGGTTGTGACATCGTTTTGATCGTACAGATTGGGATCATAGGCTGGATTGGCGGTAAACGGTTTGGTATCCTCCTGGTATCCGGCAAAAATATATTTGCCGTCGACAACCGCATTGGCGGAGTCAAGCAACTGGTTTTTCAGTTCGGCAATCTCGTCGGCAAGTGTCGCCAGATCGGTTTGACTCAAACCGCTGTTGACGGCATTGATGGCGATTTCCTTGGCCCGCACAAGGACATTCTCAACCGAGGCAAGGTGGCCGTCGGTGGCTGCCATTGTATCGCCGGCGTGTCCCATGGTTTCAATATACCGGGCATTTTGCTGGAGCTGCGACCTGGTGGTAAGGACCGGACGGATGGCCCCCGGGTCGTCCGACGGTTTGTTGAGTTTTAGGCCGGTAGCCCCCTGGTTGCGAAGAGTGAGCAGGTCATTGTTGATACGGTCGAGGTTGGTCTGCATTAACCGGTAGGTTGAATTTTCCGTTACTTTCATGACATACCTGCTTTAGCCGAAGCTATCTTCGTATTTCCAGAATTGATGACATCATCTCATCGACAGTTGTAAGAAATTTGGCCGATGATTGAAAACCGCGCTGGTATCGAATGAGATCGATCATTTCCTCTTCAAGCGATACACCCACCAAGCCGTCGCGGAAATTTTCGAGTTGCACCAGAGCGTCCTGCGCCCCTTTCAGGGAGAGCTGATTCTGGTTGTTCTCAACACCGATCTTTGCCGCAATTTTTCCGTACAGCGAGGTAAAGGTGTCGGTGCCGCCGATAAGATATTCATCACCGATATTAGAGAGAATGAGAGCATTGGAATTATCTCCCGGAGCAACCGTTCCGGGAGGAGGGCCGGGGGCTGGAGCGGCCCCGGCAGCTACCTTGGAGGCATCCGGAATCACGACGCGTATCCCCCTGGCGGAATCCGTATATTGGGCGGCGGTGGGCGGCGGTCCTGGAGGAGATGCCACGTAATTTGGCGGCATGTTGAAAAAGAGGTTGCCGGTACTCGAATCGAGTGCACCGCCGGCTTGATGCTGGAGGTTGAACTGGACGCTCAGCTCGTAGGCGAGCTTGTCGAGATCGCCGTTCAGCTCGGGGATTAAATTGTCGCGAACGTCGACCAGGCCGTAAAACGCTCCGCCAAGGTTTCTCAGGCCGAGATCCCTGGTAACTCCACCTGCATTCAATTGGAGAACAAGGTCTGAGCCCGATGTATCGGCGGAAATGGACATCGCCATGTTGCCCTGAACCAGAGGAAGCCCACCCGGCAGTTGCACAGTCAGCATGCCGTTCTGGCCTTCATAGGATTGGGCGCCGAGTGTCTCGGCCAGGCTCTTGGCTACCATGTCGCGCTGGTCTCTGGCACTGTTTGCCGTCTGCCCGTTAATTTCGATCTGGTAGATTCGATCGTTCAGGTCGGCTATCTCGCGGATTTGCGAATTTACGGTGTCGAGTTTGGAAAGAATGGTGTTGTTAATGTTGCCTTGTATTGCATTCAGTTCATTGACTGCATTGTTGAAGCTGGTTGCCAGCACCTCACCCTGAAGGATCACATTGTTTCTTTGCACGAGATCGCTTGGATCGGCGGAGAGTTCCTGGAGGGAATCAAAAAAATTATCGATATTGGTGGAGATGTTGTCTTCGGTGATCGTGAAAACGCGTTCAAGTTCGGAAAGGGGACGGGTAATGGCGTCCTGCAGACCGAAATTAACGGCTTTCTGTTTGATCTGCTGATCGATAAAGACATCGTGATAGCGACTGACATCGCTTATCTTGACTCCCTGGCCAATGAAGAAATCACCGAAATTCATGGCCGGGTAGGTTTCCATGACGGCCTTCTGGCGGGAATATCCCTCGGTGTTGACGTTGGAGATATTGTTGCCGACGATTTCTATCGCTTTCTGGTTGACCTCAAGCGATGTCCTGGCTGAGTTGAGTGCGCTGAAGAGGCCAGCCATATCAAATCCTTCCCGAAAGAAGTCGACCGTTTACCTGGGAAGCTACCGGATTGCCGTATGCCGAGTAGGTCGAGGTAACGGTTTTCTGCCCGAAAAATTCCATGGTCTGCCTTATCCAGCCGAGGGTGGATTTGAAGAGAAATGCGTTACGCCGGTTTTCCGAGCGTATCTGGGCGGCGATTATATGGTCTTCCGGATCGATAACCTGGATATGGCCCAGCACTTTGACGATCTCTTCTTTAGCCTGCATAGCCTCGGTCATTCCTTTCATGTCCAGTGCTTTGGCGCACTCCCGCTCAAGAAGGATGAGGTCACGCAGCTGGACGAGATAGTCGTGTGTGGTCCTGGTTTCCATTTCAGTTATTCTCGACTAGGAATTGTAACAGCGAGGCAGAGACTTTCTGCAGATCCGGCTGATAGGAACCTTCCTTGACCTGGGCTTTCAGTTCCTGAACACGCGCGGCTCTTTCTGCGTCACTGGTTGCCGTTGCGGCTTTGGCGTTCTTGACATCCTGCAGTATCGAAGAGAACTGCACCTTGTCTTCGCCAACACCTTCCGTTTTTTTGTCGGCCTGGACCTTCTGCGGCTTTTTCAGATTGCCGATCTGTCCCGGTCCACCGACTCCAAAAAATTCTACGCTCATACTTTCACCTGGGTTTTACGATTCCCGGCTGCTGTTCTCTCCAGCCCAGTCATCCAGTTTTTTCATAACAGCATCATAGGTGTCATATGATATATCAGGCAGCCAGCCGCCGAATGCGTCCAAGGCCTCCTGAAAACCTTTATCCACCCCTTCCCGTATCGCATCCACTCTGGCGGTATCGCCGCCGGCGATGCCTACCGCCAGATCGAAAATGCGTTGCGATGTCTTATCTACCCCGAAATATCCGTCATCCGCAATAAGATCCTGGGCATCTTCCGGGGTCAACGTGCTGAGATCGATCTCGGTATCGCCTGCGGCAATTTTATAGTCGAGGCCTTGTTCCTTGAAAATATTGAGCACCAAACCTCTCAGCAGATCATAACCATCATTTCGGACACCCTGCAAAGTCATTGAACTGTCATAGGTGAAAACAGATTCGGCACTGTAGGAAAGGGATACCCGATCGGTCTGGATTGTCAGATTTTCGGTCTGCTTAAGCTGCCCACTCTGCTGGTATGTGGTTATATTTCCGGCCTGATAATTGTTTTGTGCTCTTGCCGGTAGATGTGAGCCGATGCTTGTATTGTCGATCATTTCCTGCCTCCCTGCGAATTTGAACCATGCATCCGTGCATTGTTTTGCTGCAACTGACTATTCTGTCAATATTAATATCGGCGGCAGGGAAGGGAAACTTTAGGCGCTGGGAACTCTTTTTTCCTTGTGATTTGCGAATTCTTCGTGCAGCGAGGGAATCCTGGATTCCCTGCATCGGGCTTGGAACAACAAAAGTGAGGTAATATCAGAAAAGGCGTCGGGCGGGGCTATTTTTTCTTTTCGATCAATTCGGCCATCTGGTTGTACATCAACTCGGCTATGCCAAGGCCCTTGCCATGGGTTGTAGCTTTTGCCTTCTCCATGTCCAGCATCTCGGTAAAAGTCTCCGTGGCCACGTCTTTTTCAAAGAGCCCGCCTTCCGGCACCGATTTGCGCATGGCTTTCAGCATCTCCATGACCATGAGGGTCTCGAATTCGCGAGCCGATTCTCTCAACGACTCTAAATCCTTGGTTTTTTTATCAACAGTCGATTGGGTTACATGACTGGTCAAGATGCGTGGGTCGATTTTAAAATCCATGCGGCAGGCCTTGGTTGATGTATTTGCTTAGAGGATAATCAGTTCACCGTGCAGAGAACCGGATGCCTTGATTGCCTGAAAAATAGCGATGAGATCCCGGGGGGTGGCGCCGATGGCATTCAGGGCGTTGGCGATTTCACCCAAAGAGACTCCCTTGTTCATATCGAGCAGAACCAGCTGGCCTTCCTCTTCAACCACTTTTATGTCCGTGCGCGGGACGACGACGGTTTCGCCTTCGGCAAGAGGATTCGGCTGGGAAACACCGAAGTCGTCGCGGATGATGAGACTCAGGTTGCCGTGAGAGACGGCAACGGTCGAGAGTCGAACATCCTTGCCCATGACGATGGTGCCGGTCCGCTCGTTCACCACTACCTTGGCGGTGGAATCGGCCTCGACATTGAGAACTTCGAGCGCCGCGATAAAATCGACGATATTCTCTTTATACTGCTCCGGGATGGCAACTTTTACCGAACCGGAAGTCTCGGGGAACGCCGATTTTTCGCCAAAACGGCTGTTTATCGCCTCGGCCATGTTTGCGGCGGTAGTAAAGTCGGCATTGCGCAACTGGTACAGCAGATTGCCGCCTTCACCCAGATCTATGGAGACGGATCGTTCGATGATGGCTCCGCCTGCAATATTGCCGACGGTGGGGTGGTTTTTCTGGACCTGGGCCGCTTTTCCGCCAAAAGAAAAGGCGCCTACGCTGATAGGACCCTGGGCGACGGCGTAGACATTGCCGTCCGGTCCCACCAGCGGCGTCATGAGCAGGGTGCCGCCGGCAAGGCTTTTCGAGTCGCCCATGGAAGACACCTGGATGTCCATGGTCGAGCCCGATTTTGCAAAGGGCGGCAAGGTCGCGGTAACCATCACCGCGGCAACGTTCTTCACCTTGATATCCTCGATGTTGGCCGGATCGATGGTTATGCCGTGCCTCGTCATCATGTTGTAGACGGCCTGCAGGGTGAAGACCGATTTTTTCATGTCGTCCCCGGTGCCGTTCAGGCCAGTCACCAGGCCGTAGCCCATCAGCTGGTTGTTACGGACACCGTGCAGCTGGGCGAGGTCTTTAACCCGGGCGGCATCGGCACTGATAACACCCGAGAGCGGCACGAGGGCAATCGATATGAGGAGAGCAAAGAAAAATTTCATTTCAGGCACCAACGGTCGTGGTTAAGCATGGCGAATACCTCACACCCCACAAGGGGGTATAAGTACCTTCACGAAATTCATTCCTAAAAAACAAGAAATGAATTTCTAAGGTACTAAAAGGGCCAGATGTTATCGAGTACGCGCATGGCCCAGCCGGGTTTCTGTTTGTCGCTGATTGCGCCTTTTCCAGTATAGCTGATTCTGGCGTTGAGGATCTTGGTCGAATTTACGGTGTTTGCCGCAGTGATATCGACCGGCCTGATAATGCCGGTCAGATAGATAATCTGCATTTCATTGTTGACCATTACTTCCTTTCCTCCGCGGATCTTAAGTTGACCGTTGGGGTAGCGGCCGACTACCTGAGTCGTGAGGAAGGCGCTCAGGTCTTCTTTTCTCGAGGTGCTGCCGCTGCCGTCGAAACCATTGCCGAACTCTGCATTGACCAGATTGTTAAGATCGATGGGGGCATTATGACTGGTCGTCCAGAACTTGTCGTTTTCAAACCCGAAAAAATTGGGAATGGATGCCGACATATTTGACGATCTGCTGCTTGAGGTCGTCGCTTCCTTGGTCGCACTGGCTCTCTCGGAAATGATAACGGTCACGATGTCGCCGACATCTTTAGCTTTCCTATCGGAAAACATCGACGTGTTATTGGCCTGCCAGAGGGAGCCGGATTCCTGTACCTCCGTTTCGGCGGGCTGGATTTCTTCAAGGGGTTCCCTGATCGCGACAAGCGGCTGGTCGGGTGTGGCGCATGCGGTCAGCAACAGGAGACATGCCATGGTCTGAAGTATGATTTTCATGTTAAAGCATCACCTCCACCAGACCGGGCGCAGCCACCCGGCAATAAACAAGTTTATTCGAACTGATATTCTGTACCCTGATCATTTCGTCGAGTCTCCCGTCGGTGAAGGCAAATCCTGTCGCCGTGAGGTGCAATGAACCGGAGTTAAGGATAATTTTCACTTTTTCTCCACGTCTTACCACCGGCAGCGATTCCACCATATTGGCAAGAATCGGCGAACCGGCCCTGAGGCTTCGCGTGAGTTTCATGCCCATCAGCTCGTCCGGCTCAAAAAGAGGATTGGGAATATCGCTTATGTTGGTAACGGCCATGGTGAGTAACTGAGGGCTGATAATGCTGCCTTTCGGCAAAGCCTGGGCTGTGACGACAACACTGGCAGTCGCTTCGATTCGCCCCCGGACCGACATGTTTTTCGCCACCTGGTTATCGACGTGGAAAATAATGGAAAACCTGGAACTCCCGAGGATCCCCGGATTTGAGGGGATAACTTCAGTGGTGAGCTCGCCTGTCGGCAGGATAAACGGCAGAGGTTGCGATACCGGGATAAACCGGATCTCCGCCTCGGGAAGGTTCCTTTTTTGATCTTCAATATACTCGGCGATTATGGTCAGGATCCTTTCGGGGCCGATTGTCACTCCCAGTCGACTGACGGTGATGGCTGCCGATCCCGACCACTCACTGTCCTCGGGAACCGTTTTTCCGGCCAAGAGCGACTGCTTGAGAGTCAATGCGCGAAGAACAACAGCCTCGCCGGCCGACGGCGCCGGCCCGACTATCTGGGTGGCTAAAGCGGCGGTCAGATCGGTTTCTTCGTCAAAACGTGCAATATCGCCAAGACGAATGACGGCATCGCTCACTTCGGCGGTCGGTATGAAGGTTATTTTCGCAGCCTCGGCTGTCTGGAAGAATCCCGACAGGAGGAGTAATGTTATTAATAACTTGGCCATCATGAAAAGTTTATTCATTAAACGAGGTTGTTGGTGGTCTGCATCATTTCATCCGAGGTCTGGATGGTTTTCGAGTTTATTTCATAGGCCCGCTGGGTCGTGATCATGCTGGCCAGTTCTTCGACGATATTGACATTCGAGCCTTCCAGATACGTCTGCAGCAGGGTGCCGTAGCCGTCATCGCCCGGGGTGCCTGTCTGGGCTGCTCCCGACGCGGCGGTCTCTTCAAAAAGATTTTTACCGATAGCCGAGAGGCCGCTGTTGTTGGTAAAGGTGGCAAGTTCAAGATTGCCGACTTCGGTACTGGCAGCATCGTCGCCGATAATTGCACTGACGATACCGGTTTCGCTGATGGTGATCTGGCGGGATCCGTCGGGAACCGTCACCCCCGGGAGAATCGGATAGCCGTCGGAGTTGGTCAATCGGCCGTTGCTGTCGCGTTTCAATGCGCCTGATCTGGTGTAGCCGGTGTTGCCGTTCGGCATTTCGATCTGCAGAAAACCTTCGCCCTCAATGGCGACATCCAGCTCGTTTTCGGTCTGGATAAGATCGCCCTGGGTGAAGACCTTGCTCACTGCGGCGGGCTTGACGCCGAGGCCGATGAGGATGCCGGTCGGCGACTCGGTATCGGCCGAACTTTGACTGCCGGGCACCTTCATGGTCTGGTATAAAAGATCCTGGAAATCGGCTTTGCTTTTCTTGAAGCCTGTGGTGCTGACGTTTGCAAGATTATTGGCAATAACGTCAATATTCAGCTGTTGACTGTGCATGCCGGTGGTGCCGGTCCAAAGTGAGCGGATCATTGTTTATCCCTTCCGGTTGAGGTGATTCATTCTTTATCCCAGCGTACCGAGCTCATCCTGCTGTTCGGAGATCGTCGAGTAGCTTTTCAAGACTTTATGGTAGTTTTCAAAGGTTCTGTAGTTGTCTATTATCTGGGTGAGTTCGGCGGACATATTGATGTTCGAGAGTTCAAGGCTTCCCTGGATAACCGAAGAACTCTCGCTCGGTGTCTCCACCCCCCCTTGTTCAAGGGAAAAGGTCGTATCCGACTGGCGTATGAGTTTTTCCCTGTCGTCGATGTCCATGACCGCAAGCCTGCCGACTTCAGCCCTTGCCCCCCGTGGTCCGAGGAGATAAATCGTGCCGTTATCGCCGATGGCGATCTTGCTGGTGTCGGTATCGGGAATGGTGATCTGGCCATTGCCTTCATCGAGAACCGGCAGCCCATTGCTGGTCGTCAACACTCCTTCGGCGGTAACCTTGAAATCGCCGCGCCGGGTGTAGAGCACGGAGTCCGGCCCCTGGACCTTGAAAAAGGCGTCACCTTGCACGGCTAGATCAAGCGGGTTTTCGGTTGAACGTATCGCGCCAGGTGAAAAATCGGTAAAATTCTGACGAACCCGACTGTAGTTGATGCCTTTCGACTGTTTGGTCTGTTGTTCCCCGCGGAGCAGGGATTCAAAGCTGACCTGCGATCTCTTGTAACCGCTCGAGCTGATGTTGGCCAGATTGTTGCTGACGTTGGCTATCGCCTGTTCCCTTGCAATCGCACCCGAGAGGGCGCTGTATTTTCCCGATACCATATCTATATCTGTTTGCTCGCTTGAGGATGATGGATGTTTTTTTTTCTCTTACTGTCTTATCGGTTCGTTGCAGGTCAATCTTAAACTTCCGGCAAAACTTTATCCTTTCAGTTTCCTTGAGCTATTTTTGCAAGCGTTACCAGCTGCCTGGCTTCGTGCGTCGAAATTGTCAGCACGGCGGCTATTTCGTCGGACGACAGCCCTTTTTTTGCCAGGGAATGGATGTAGCAATATTTTTCCGGAGTGGTTCGATTCCGGTCGCCGCTTTGAAACGTCGCACGGGATTTCTGTATTCTTGTCGACAACGCCGCATCGGTCAGACTGCTCTGAAACTCATCAGCCTTGAGTTGCTTTTCCCGAAGGGCCGTGATGTTTTTCCGGGTCATTTCAAGAGAGTTGGAGGTCTCTGTGAGTTGTCGGGAGAGCATCGTGTTTTCTTTTTTCAGCGCAACGGTTTTCCAGATGGAAATGGCAAGCACCATCAAGAAAATGACAGAGAGAAAAATAATGACATGAAACTGTTCCATGGGTTTCTCCGCGATAAAAAGTGGTTTTCTTTCCCTACAGAATAATAACGCGTTCGGGCCTGATCAGTAGAGCCTTGCATCGAGCTTTGTCTTGAGTTTGATGAGTGCCTGGCTGTGCAGCTGGGACACCCGCCCCTCGGAGAGTTCAAGAACCTCGGCGATTTCTTTCTGGGTCAGTTCTTCGTAATAATAGAGAGAGATCACCAGCCTTTCTTTTTCTGAAAGCAGGGCCAGCACTTCGGCGACCTTCTTGGTCAGCTGCTGTTCTTCGATTCTTGCGCCCGGCGAGGCCCCGGGCCTTTCATCCATGAGACAGTCGAGGAAAGACCTGCCTTCACTTGACTGGTCCAGGGTTTCATTGAGGCTGACACATCCGAGATGACTCACTTCGCCCACCATTGAGCGATATTCATCAAGAGACATTCTCATCGCCTTGGCGACTTCATGGTCTTCCGGATCTCTGCCAAGCTGCAGTTCGAGGTCGACGATTGTCTTGCCGATCCTGTTCTGCTTGTCCCTGAGGGTTCGGGAAAACCAGTCGAGTTTCCGCATTTCATCAAGGATGGCGCCCCGTATGCGATATTCGGCAAAGGTCTTGAAAAGTATGTTCTTGGCCGGGTCGAACTTGTTCGCCGCATCGAGCAGGCCGAGCATGCCGGCACTTTTGACATCGTCCTTGTTCATGAACGACGGAACCTGCGTGACCATTCTCCGCGCTATGATATCGACAAGATAGAGATGGTCCCGAATAAGCTGGGATTTATCGTCGGTATGAGGAGTATGACTGTAGAGCATTTCCACCTCCTATCCCCCCATGTGAAGCAATTTCTTCCAGAAAAACTGCAGATTCCCCTTGGGAGAGGTCTGCGTCGGTTCGGAACAGATTCTTCCGGCAAGCTGGCGAAAGGCCGCGGTGATCTTGGAATTCGGATACATTTCGCATATGACTTTCTGCTTTCGGATCGAATCGACCATTTGCCGGTCTTCCGGAATCGAACCGAGATAATCGATGGAAATATCGAGATACCGGTTGGCAACCATGGTCAGCTTGCGATACACATCGAGCGCATCGTCCTCACTTACGATCTGATTGACGATCAGGTTGAAATGCTTCTCGTGGTACTGGGTCGAAAGCAGTTTCATAAGGGCATAGGCATCGGTTATCGCGGTCGGTTCGGGCGTTGTTACAACCAGGATTTCCTGGGCTGCGGTATTGAAATAGGTGACATTCTCGGAGATTCCGGCTTCGGTATCGATCAGCACGTAGTCGAAATGATTCTGCATGGCGTCGAGGCCATCGAGAAGCCGCATTTTCTGATGGGAATCAAGATTGGTGAAATTCTGGATACCCGAACCGGCAGGCAGGATTTTGATCCCCATCGGTCCATCGACCATGATGGCCTGGAGGTCCTGGTCTCCGGTAAAAAAATGATTGAGATTGTAAGTGGGGGAGATGCCGAAGACAACATCGATGTTGGCCAGGCCGAGATCTGCGTCAAGAATAAGAACTCTCTTGCCGATCGAGGCGAGGGTATAGGCCAGGTTGGCAACGACGGCTGTCTTTCCGACCCCGCCTTTGCCACTGGTGATTGAATACACACTTGTCGGCTGTTCCGTCTTGATCGGTAACGGCCCGGGACGGGTGGAATTCAAGTCCCTGAGGGTTTTGGCCTGGTCGACCGCGGTGCGGGGAATATTACTCATGCATTGATCCTTCAGGTAGAGACATGATCATTTCAGCTGTAATTTTTGGGGTAACCTCGAGAATATCTTCCGGAACCCTCTGACCGTTGGTTATGTAGGATAAAGGGTTAGCGTTCTGGATCTGCACATTGAGCAGAATCCCGAGATTGGCGCATTCGTCGATTTTAGTGAAAATCGTATGGGTTATGCCAAGACCTTTAAAGCGTTCTATGGTGTCGAGAAGCTCCTGCTCCCGGGTGGTCGCAGAGAGCACAAGGTGTTTGTCGAGGCCGAACTCCGGCTTCAGAAACGTGCTCAGCTCGTCAATACACAGGCTGTCCCGCGGACTTCTGCCGGCGGTATCGATGAGGATCAGGTCCTTGTCCCCATGGGCTTCCAAGGCCTTTTCCAGCTGTTCCGGGGTAATGACCACTTCGACCGGAAGATGCATGATTTCGCCGTAGACTTTGAGTTGTTCTACGGCGGCAATCCGGTAGGTATCGATAGTGATCAAGGCAATCGAAGGGGAGTGGTTGCCGAGATATGCAGCGGCGATTTTAGCCAGCGTCGTTGTCTTGCCGACACCGGTCGGACCGACCAGCGCGATTCGCTGCTGGGAGGTGCGGTCGGTAAAAAGCGGCGGGGCAACATGGAGCAGATCCTGAATCGTTGAAATGATCGTGGCCATGACATGTTCATGGTCGCTCAGTTCCTGTTCGGTAAGGCTTTCCCGCAGGAATCCGGCAATTGTCCGGCTGGTTTCCGTGTTGATTCCCCGGTCGATCAACATGGAGAGGATGTAATCGCCATGAATCGCCGCATCGTTGAACCGTTTGCCGAAGCCGCTGGTGCCTACCTTGAGTTCGTGAGTCATTCTCGCGGGTTCTTCCTTGATTGCCAGGTGCGCGATCTGGCCGGCCAGGCTCTTTACCAGATCTTTCAGTTCATTCACCTCGCTTTGCAGTTTCTGATCCGGTTCGGGTGCGAGAGCGGAATTTTCAACGGCTTGTCCGGGGCGAGCTGTTTCTTTGTTTTCGGAGCCGGGATGGGTCAAATAATTTTCGACCGAATCGCCAACGGTATGCCTGAAGCCGAGAGATTCTCTGGCAGAGACGGCAGAGGCGGAAGGTTCCGAATATCTTATGTTGCTTTTCCGAGCAGAGTGCTTTCCCTTGGGATAGTCGGAGTCAATGGCAGCAGTAATCTCCAGCACAGGTTTGCCGAGAAGGCCCAGTGTCCCGCTTTTTATGGTCCGTGTCGAAAGAATGAGGGCATCGGGACCGAGTTCCTTTTTCACCAGCTTCAGCCCGGACGCCATGTCGGCTGCTTCAAAGACTCTAACTTGCATCCATGTTCACCGTGCCGAGAGATCTGACTTTGAGGTTCGGTATGACCTCGTTGTGTGAAATAATGGCCAGCGCCGGGTAATATCTTTCGGTAAGACTTCTGACATACGGTCGAATCTGCGGTGCCGCCAGCAACACAGGCCTGCTGCCGCCGTCAAAGAGAGTAATGCCCTTGCCGATGGAGTCGAGGATGCGCTGGGCAATTATTGGATCGATCGACAGGTAGGCCCCGGTTTCCTTGTGCTGGATGGAATTTCTGATGGCATCTTCGGTGGCTCGGGACAGGGTGATGACCGGGATGATGCCGTTGACGGCCAGCTCGCTGCTGATCGTTCTCGATAAGGCATGCCGGACATATTCGGTCAACACATCGGTATCCTGAGTGGCTTGTGCCCAGTCCGCCATGGTCTCGAGGATCGTCCGCAGATCGCGGATGGAGACACCTTCTTTCAGGAGGTTCTGCAGGACTCGCATGATGGTCCCAAGAGCAAGGACGCCCGGCACAAGCTCTTCAACCAGTTTGGGATAATTTTTCGAGAGATTGTCGAGCAGCCCCTGGACTTCCTGGCGTCCTATCAGTTCATGGGCGTGCTGCTTGATGATTTCACTGATATGTGTTGCCATGACGGTGGTGCAGTCGACAACCGTATAGCCGGCAATCTGGGCTCTGTCCTTCTTGTCCGAAGTAATCCACAGGGCGGGCAGGCCGAAGGCCGGTTCGGTGGTGACTATACCCCGCATAGTCTCGGTCACCATGCCTGGGTCCATGGCCATGAAGTGGCCGGGCAGGATCTCAGACTGGGCGACTTTTACCCCTTTCAGCGAGAAGGTGTATTGATTCGGGGTCAACTGCAGGTTGTCCCTGATATGGACCGGCGGGACGATGAAACCATTGTTTATGGCAAACTGTTTGCGGATCGACTGGATCCGGTTAAGCAGTTCGCCATCCTGGGTGGAGTCGACAAAGGGGATTAAACCGTAACCGACTTCGAGCTGCAGAAGGTCGACATGCAGCATCTCTTCGTAGTTCTCTTCTTTCCGCACCGGGGCTTGTTCGACTGGTTCCGCGGCTTTTTCTTCGACGAGCTTTTGCGATTTATCGATCTGATACGCCAGAAGTGCAAGCGAGCAGGAGAGGATGAGAAATGGCAGAAAAGGCAGTCCGGGAATAAGGGCAAAAAGAAGAAGAATACCGGAGACGACCCACAGAGCCACGGCGCTGCTGGAAAACTGTTTCTTCAGGTCGCTGCCGAAATCTTTCTCCCCGGTCGTGCGGGTAACCAGCAGACCGGCGGCGGTTGAGATGATAAGGGCTGGAATCTGGCCGACAAGACCATCTCCCACCGTCAGAATGGTATAGTTGGCAGCCGCTTCGGCTATCGGCATGCCTTTCTGGGCAACGCCGATGACGAAACCGGCGCCGATATTGACCAGCGTTATGATGATGCCGGCGATGGCATCGCCTTTGACGAATTTCGAGGCACCGTCCATTGCTCCGTAAAAGTTGGACTCTTTGGCGATATCTTCCCGACGTTTTCGCGCCTGGTCTTCATTGATCAGACCGGCGTTGAGGTCGGCATCGATAGCCATCTGCTTTCCCGGCATGGCATCAAGGGTGAACCGTGCGGCAACTTCTGCCACCCGGCCGGCGCCTTTGGTAATGACCATAAAGTTGATGAGAACGAGTATAACAAAGATGACTACACCAACCAGATAATTGCCGCCGACGACAAATTGGCCGAAGGCCTGAATAACCGAACCGGCGGCGGCGGGGCCTTCATCGCCATGAAGGAGGATAAGCCGGGTGGATGCTACATTCAGCGATAACCTGAAAAGGGTGGTTACCAGAAGAAGAGACGGGAATATGGAAAAATCGGTCGCCTTCACCGTATACAGACTGAGGATGAGTATAAGCAGGGCAATGGTGATATTCATCGAAAGAAAAAGATCGAGAATAATCGAAGGCAAAGGGATGATCATGATCATCAGAATGGATACCAGACCCACGGCGGCGATGACGTCGCTTCGGCCGAGCAGCTGCTTGTACTGCAGGTTGCTCAGGGCGTTTTGTACAGAGGTCAGTTCCATTAATGTATCTTGCCTTTCAATGAATATACATGGGCGAGAATCTCAGCGACAGCTTTGAAGAGATCTTCGGGTATACGTTCTCCTAGGTCGAGTTTATGCAATAATCGAGCCACGGGCGGGTTCTCGACGAGGGGGATGTCGTGTTGGCGGGCGATTTCCCTGATTTTCATGGCCAGGTGGTCGGCTCCCTTGGCGACAACGACCGGTGAAT
Source organism: Desulfobulbaceae bacterium BRH_c16a (assembly GCA_000961725.1). GTDB lineage: Bacteria > Desulfobacterota > Desulfobulbia > Desulfobulbales > Desulfocapsaceae > Desulforhopalus_A. Next base: position 25,616 of record LADS01000071.1, on the reverse strand, counting down.
CCATTTTTTTCGAATCATAGCGGATGGCGACGGAGAGATGAGTCGGATTGGTGACGACAACATCGGCTTTGGGCACTTCCGCCATCATTCGCTTCCGGGCCATTTCCTGCTGGATCGAACGAATCTGTGCCTTGATATGGGGGTCGCCTTCGCTTTCCTTGTATTCTTCCTTTACCTCCTGTTTGGTCATTTTCATTTTTTCCTCGAGTTCCCATCTGACGAAGATGAAGTCGAGAAACGCAATGAGGATGAGAATGGCACAAATCTTGGCCATGACCAGAGCCGAGATTTTGGCCAGATAGCTGAGCGTCATGCCGACACTTGTGTCGGCGAGGACGAGGGCTTCGGCAAAATTATCGAAGACGGTTGCAAAGGCGACCCAGCCGATAAGTAGTACTTTTAAAATAGATTTAACTACCTCGATTAACGATTTCTTCGAAAAAAACCGAGCCGCTCCGGTTATCGGATTGAGTTTGGCAAAGTCGGGGAAGAGAGGTTTGGCGGTGATCAGCCAACCGAACTGGAAGAAGCTGGAGAAGAATCCGATGATTAAAACCAGCAGGAAGAGCGGGGCGAGGAGCAGCCCGATTTTCTGCACGAGAAAGAAGGCAAGGGACATGGTAGAGGCGGCAGTGACCTCAAACTCCCCGCTTGATTGCCAGATCGAAAAAATGAGGGTAGTGAACCCCTGCCAGAAAGTCGGCAGATACATCAGCCAGAACAGGAGGACAATCGTAAAAAGGGCGGCGGTCTGCACTTCCTTGCTTTGGGCGACCTGACCTTTTTTCCTGAAATCATCGCGGCGTTTCGATGACGGGGCCTCTGTCTTTTCCCCTCCTGATTGGCTTTCTTCTGCCATTGATTAAACGTTTGTTGAGGTCATGAGTATTTCAATCATTTTATATCCTGATAATTTCAGCAAGATTTTCCGTTTCATGATTATCAGGGGGCAAGATAAGAAAGCAAAGTTAAAAACCTTTCGACGAGGCTGTCAAATTCCCGTCTAATGAGTGTTGACGCCATGCCGAGTGTCAAAGCAATGACAATGAAGCCGGTTCCGATGTTGAGTGGAAAGGAGAGGAGAAAAACATTCAGCTGCGGAAATACCCGGGCCATAATGCCGAGAATAAGACCGGAAAGAAGAAGAACGGCAAGTACCGGCGCGCTGAATTGAACCCCGATGGCGAACATATGGGAGGTCAATTGCATGAGAAAAGGGATGGCTTCACCGGAAAGATCGAGCTGGCCGGGCGGCAGGTATTCATAGGACATCACTGCGGTCTGCAGGAAAAGATGGTGTCCGTTGATGGCAAGAAAAATGAGAATAGCAAATACATTCTGAAACTGGGAAATAAGAGCAACCTGCCTCTCGCTCTGCGGATCGAACACATTTGCTGCGGCAAATCCCATCTGGTAGCCGATGACGGTAGCGCCGAATTCGACAGCGGTAAAAATAAGCCGCGATACAAGGCCCAGGAGAAGCCCGAGCAGAAGCTCGGAAACTATCACAAGGGCAAAGGGGATTGGAGAAAAGCTCATTTTGGGTACGGCGTCGCCCATGATGGGGAATAGCACCAGCGATGTTGCAAAGACTAAGGCGGTTTTTATGCGGGCGGGAGTCTGCGAGGCCGAGATGACGGGAATGGCCGCTATGAAACCGGCCACCCTGCTGGTGACGACAAGAAAGGTTTGAAACTGTTCAAGGGGAATAAGCTGGATATCGACAGGCATATTCAGAGGGTGGCCATGACTTCAAAAAGTCCGATCGTAAAGGTGACTAGAAGGTTGATCAGCCAGGGTCCGAATATCAGTATGCTTATGAATACCGCGACAATCTTCGGCACAAAGGTAAGTGTCTGCTCATTGATCTGTGTTGCCGCCTGAAAGATAGAGACGATCAAGCCGATGATGAGGCCGATAATGAGCATGGGGGCCGACCCCATCAAAACAGTCTGAACCGCCTTCCGGCATATATCTATGGCAAGTTCCGGATTCATGGGGCTCCTTTACCGTCGTTACAGCTTGTAGAAAAAGGTGAGTGTCTGTCCATAAATGGCTATTTTGCCCTAACTCTTCGTTGCTCTCAAAATTTAATCCTCGGAAATCAACTATATGCCTGTGGTTAAATTCATCGAGCGCCTCGATTTAGAACAAAATATCTCATTTCTGGACAGACACTAGCCGAAGCTTTTTATCAGAGATCCGACAACAAGGTTCCATCCGTCGACAAGGACAAAGAGCAGCAGCTTGAATGGCATGGAAATAATAACCGGGGGGAGCATCATCATTCCCATTGACATGAGAACCGATGCAACAATCATGTCAATAACCAGGAAAGGGATATAAATCATGAAACCCATCTGAAACGCCCGTTTCAACTCGGAAAGCATGAAGGCGGGAATCAGGGTCATCGTCGGAATTTCTTCCTTCATGGCGGGGTCGGATGTCATGGTTATGTCGGTCAGCAGGATCAGTTCCTCCTCGCGAACCTGACTGAACATGAATTCACGCATGGGTTCCAGCGCTTTTTCCAGCGCAACAGGCTGACTGATCTGCTCGTTAAGATACGGTTGCAGGGCTTCCTGGTTGATGCGGTTCAGGGTCGGCGACATGATGAAAAAAGATAAAAACAGGGACAACCCCAGTATCACCTGATTCGGAGGCATATTCTGGGTCCCCATAGCCTGCCGGATAAAACTCAAGACAATGACGATGCGGGTGAAACAGGTGGTCATCAGCAGAATAGCCGGGGCTACTGAGAAAACAGTGAGGACAAAAAGCACCTGGAGGGCATTGGAGATCTGCTGAGGTTCCTGAGCATCGTCTATGCCGAAGGTGATGTTCGGCAGGGCGACAGCTCCTGCCGTGTCCGGAAACATTAAATAAAGGAAAAAGCCAAACAGTATCGGCGATGTCCTGAAAAATGAAAATCTGGACATCATGGTTTGGAGTCCGCTCCTGTATTTTTCAGTGTGTCGGCAAAGGACGAGACCGATTTTTTGGCAATGGTGGCAATGGGACTGATCCGGTCGCCACTTATCGCGATGAGATACTCCTGCCCCCTTACTTCGACGAGACAGAGAGCCTTTCTTCCCATGAGTGGTTTCATCTCAAGGATTTTGATCTGTTGTTCCGGGGAATTGGCAAGGAGGGAAAATCTTTTCTTCAGCAGTGCATAGAGTAAAAGAATGATGCCAAGAACGATGAGCAGGCCCCAGATCATTCTGAGATAAGAATCCAGTTCTCCCATAAAATATTTCCTTACCCGAGGTTTTCGATGCGATCGGAGGTGCTGACTACATCCGTCAGCCGGATTCCAAACTTCTCGCCGACCATCACCGCTTCCCCCCGGGCAATGAGTCTGGAGTTGACGTACAGATCAAGGGGCTCTCCGGCCAGTTTATCCAGTTCGATTACGTACCCTTCACCCATTTTCAGCAAATCTCTCAGCAGGATTTTGCTCCGGCCGACCTCTACTGATATCTGCAAGGGAATATCGTAGAGGAAATCGAGCCCTCTGCCGGGTTTCAGATCTGCAGGTTTTGCAGTTTTTGGATTGCTTGCCGCATCGTCCTGGAGAAGTTCTTTGATCTCCTCGGGGTCGGGTCGGGTGTTGGCGGTTGGTTTCATCATTGTATTCCTTTCATGTATTGGTGCCGGTAAGACTGATGGCTTTTTTGCCATTATGTGTTCCGGGAATTGCATAAAACTTCAGTTTGTCTTCAACCATAACTTTCAGCGGTGCATTCGGATCGTAATCAAGCTCGAGAAGATCGCCTTCCTTCAGCTGCAGGATCTGATTGATCGAAAGCGTTATGTTCCCGGAAAGAGCTGTGATCGATGCCGCGACCTGCTGTACTTCATCCTCGAGCACAGCCTGCCAGGTGCTCTGGGTAGTGGTGGAAATATTGAGCAACTGCTTCAGGACATCCCGAAGCGGTTCAAGCGTGGCAAACGGAAAGACCAGATGGATCTGTCCCGACTGCTCGCCGACTTTCACCACGAATGTCCCGACGATAACCTCGGCGTCCGGCTCGACAATGGAGACAAGGCGGGCATTATTTTCCAGTTTGATCAAGGAAGTATGCATTTCCAGCAACTGGTTGAAGGACTTGTCGAGGTCGTGACAGGCGTTGGAGAGCAAGGTCTTCAGAATATTCAGTTCAATGGTGGTGAGGCGGCGATCGAGATGAAGCGATTCGAGCTCGCTGGAAGCTCCCAGCATGATTTCGAGCATTGAAAAGGATAAAGCGGCATCGAAAATAATAAGAGAGCCGTATTTCAACGGCGGCATATCAAGAATGCCGATGGCCCCCGGGCTGTGCTTGTCGGCCATGAATTTTTGAAACTCATAGCTCTCGAGACCTGTTCTGGTGATTGAAAAATTTCTTTGCAGAAGGTTGGTCAGAGAGGTGGCGTAGGTGCGGCAAAATATATCGAGAATGATATCGAAATTGGGAATCCGAAAAAGCTCGCTGTCGGGACGGGTGAGCTGAAAAAGATTTACCGGGGTGCAGGCGAGAAAAGCATCCTGCTCTTTGTCGTCGATATCGAGGGGAACCCTGCCTTCCCTGATCGCCTTCAGAAGATCGGATATTTCCGTTTTATTGAGAATCTGTTCCATGAGCTGTGATATGTTTATTGGTAATCCTTCTCTGGTCTCAAAAGACTGAATAACCTGGATTTGTAACCGTTCATCCAGTGCTCCAGGTTCGTTCAAGCAGGCCGCCGAGCTATAGTTGGCTATGTGAGGTGGCCTGATCGGACGAAAATGGGGTGCTGGTGAAGGGTTACTGTTTATTGCACCACAAAATTGGTGAAATACACGGCTTTTACCTTGCCGGATTTCAAAAACGAATTGATCTTGCTGGTGATTTCCGCCTTCAGCTGATTCTTGCCCTGGAGATCCTGCAGTTCTTCGAAAGATTTGTTGCCTATCAGCAGAAGGATGGCATCCCGCATTTGCGGCATTCTCAATTCCACTTCTGTTTTGACCTCCTCGTTGGTCAACTCGATAGCAAATGTGGCTTTGACGTAATGGGGTGTGTCGGCACTGATTATATTGATGATAAACTCTTCGATATTGACCATGGGGCCTATTTGGGCCATCTGGTTAAGTTCGGGGACGGACACCTGGCTTGCCGGATTTTGCTGTTCTTTGGTATCGGGGCTCTTCTTCAACAAGAAAAATGCCGCAGTGCCGGCCCCTGCCAGAAGTACAAGCACAATTATGCCGATAATGAGAAACATCTTTTTCTTATTCCCACCTTTATCGGTTTGGATCTCTTTCTTTTCAGCCATATTTCAAGTCCCTTAATCGTTTTTTGATGTACTGATGGTCTACACGGCTCTTATCTTAAAGTGGCACCGTGTTTCTCGGTGTGCCGATTTTTTCCCGTGAGGTATTGCTCTTCAGTCTGAGCACAAAATCGACCCTCCTGTTCAATGCCCTGGCCGCCTCATCGCTATTCGGCACAACAGGCCGGTCGAGGCCGTAACCGACTGAAGCCATTCGATCCAGGGCAAGAAGATCGCTTTGAGCAAAAAACCGTAACACGGAGACCGACCTGCTGACCGAAAGATCCCAATTACCGAATTGCGAACCGGCTACGGGAGTGTCGTCGGTATGACCTTCAATTCTCAGGTCCATCGGCAGAGGGCGAATTATATCGGCAATATCTCTCAGGATTGGATATGAACGCGGAGTTATCTTTGCCTGGCCGGGTTCAAAGAGTACCGAATCGTTTATCCTGAGAACGATGGATTCGTCATCTCTCTTCAGCACCCCTACCTGGCTATTGAGTCGAAGAGCATCGATTTGCGATTTGATTTTTTCATGGACCTTTTCCGTTGTCTGTTCCAGGATGGGAGAAATCTGGGGGATTGACGGGGAGGGAAGCACGGGAATGATATACTTGGTTTGCGATGGAACGTCATGGATATTAAAAGCCTCTTTGAGCGATTTTGAGGCACTGTTAAAACGGATGGGATCCAAACTGGACATGGACAACAGGAGGACAAAAAAGGTGAGCAGAAGAGTAACCAGATCCGAATAGGTAACCATCCAGCTTGGGGCGCCGGCCGGACGATCATCCTTTTTCAAGCTTTTTGGTTTTTCCTGTTTTTTTGTCTCTTCCGCCATATCAACCTTTACTTGTTATAAATCGAGTCCCGAAGCTTGGGGGCAATGAAAGCATGCAGTTTCTGTTCCATAATCCGTGGATTCTCACCCGAGAGAATCGATTGCATCCCTTCAATGATCAGGGTTTTCGTCAGTACTTCCGATGCGGACCTGAGTTTCAGTTTACCGGCCATCGGCAGGCAAAAGACGTTGGCGATAATAGCCCCATAAAACGTGGTCAAAAGGGCAACTGCCATCGCCGGCCCGATAGTTGAAGGATCGCCCATAGTCTGCAGCATTTGAACAAGACCGATCAGGGTCCCTATCATGCCCATCGCCGGGGCATAGGCGGCGATTGAGCTGAAGATTTCGGCACCTTTGCCATGGCGGATCTGGATATACTCGATTTCAGTGTTGAGCATGTTTCTAAGTGTCTCAGGCTCCTGACCATCAACGGCCATCTGCATCGCTTTTTTCAAGAATTCGTCATCGACTTTTTCCATAGCCCCCTGCAGAGCAAGAATGCCTTCCTTCCGCGCTTTATTGGCAAACTCCATGAGTTGGACAATCAGTGAGTTGATCGGTATTTCTTTGTAGAGAAAGGTCTTTTTGGCGACATTCATCGCGTCGAATACGTCGCTGAACGGATAATGAACAAGAGTGTTGCCAAAGGTACCGCCAAACACTATCAAGATGGACGGAACGTTTATAAAAATCGTTAATGGGCCGCCTTGAATAATAGCCATCAGCATAAGTCCAAACGCGGCACCTATGCCTATTATGGTTGAAAGATCCAAAAATTCCCTCCATGCATGATAATTATATTAATAAAATCAATAAAATAATGACTATTCGGTGCAGTCTTGTTTCAAGGGTCCAAAGTCGCGATGTTCTGCTGAGTCATACTGGTTCACATTACCTTTAGGTAATAAGTACGAAGGAAATTACTTCTTTTTTCTTAGTAAGTCATATCATAGAACTTCATTTGCTGAAACTCAAGAAAGCAAAAAATATTCCAGGTGATAACCAAAATAGAAAAAACCGGCAGGAAGAATGAGAAAAGAGAAAAATGCGGGGCAAGGGGAGATTAAAAAGGAGACTGAATTCTTCTCAGCCTCCTGCAACGGAATGACGGTGTCAAAAAATTGTCATTTACCTTTTCAGGTTTATCAGTTCACCGAGCAGTTCATCGACAGTAGTAATAATTTTTGAATTCGCCTGAAATCCACGTTGGACGGTGATCATCCGGACAAACTCCGCGCCCATATCGACATTCGACTGTTCCAGCGAATTGGTGAAAACTTTTCCAAGTTCCGGTCCCGGCAGACCTATGCGAGGGGGGCCCGAAGTTCCCGTTTCGGTGTAGAGGTTGCTGCCGGCAAGCGCCAGTCCATTGGGGTTGACGAATTTTCCCAATACGAGTTGGGCAATCTTCGTCTGTGTTCCATTGGAATACGAGGCAATGACAATACCATCCGGGTCTATTGCAACACCCGTAAGATTTCCGGCTCCATACCCATTCTGGTTTTGTGAGAGAACCACATTGGCACTGTTAAACTGGGTGGTATCGAATGTGAGGGTAATTGCGGTGGGTGTCGTGCCGTTATTCCAATCTATATCTGCGGCGGCAATAACATCGGTGGTTGCAACCGGTGGATCTGCCGCTGCACCGACCAGTATGCCGTCGGGCGTGAATTCGAGGGGAGTGGCACCCACTCCTTCGAGAACAGTGCCAAGGCCGTCGTCTGTTTCCGCACTCCACGCCCAATTCCACTCGTTGTCGGCAGTCTTGATGAAGTAGGTGGTCAACAGTTGCGGGTTTCCAAGGGTGTCAAATACCTGAACCGAGGAAGAGTAATTGTAGGTATCGGGGTCGGTAATATCGAAACCGGCCATTCCCAGTATTGCTTCAGAGGAGTCGAGATTCGTGGTGAGCGTGAGAGTCGATGTGGCATTTCCCTGGATCAAACCGGTTCCTGCAACCTGGATACTGCTGGCGTCTCCCGCAACCAGTACTCCGTTGACATCGAATTGTTTGCCTTGCACCTGATAGCCTTCCGGATTAATGAGATATCCTTCGTCATCGAATCTGAATGCTCCTGCCCTGGAATAGTACGGAGTATCGTTTCCAGGTTGTTTTAAAATGAAAAATCCTTCGCCCTCTATTGCCACATCGAGTTTGGATTCGGTCGACTCAAAGGTTCCCTGGCTGAAAATCTGGTCGACTTTTGACATTCCGACACCCCGGCCGACTTGAGATGTTCCGCCAGAGCCGTTTATGTTGGAGGATAGAAGATCGGCAAATACCGTCCTCGACCCTTTGAATCCGACAGTATTCGTGTTTGCAAGGTTGTTGCCGATAACGCTCATGGCCTGTGAGTTGGTGTTCAGACCGCTGACTCCACTGTATAACGCACTTGAAATACCCATTTTTTCTCCTTTTTCTTCACAAGAGTCAGATTATGAAAATCACTTTTGCATGGTAGTCATCTAACAATCAATCGATAATCTCTTTCATGTCATTTGTTACTTCGGCAACAGAATCGACGATATCGCCGAGGCTTTCGGAGTCATCTTTTTCTGTCTCCGGAGGTGTGGTCAGGTTGGCCCGACTGCCCGGATCATAGACTCCGATAATCGAATTAAAAGCTATCTCTCCGGCCTTTGTTATGAGAGTGCCGCCGTAATTGCCGCCCAAATCGACCCCGGTCACTTCGGACTTGATCAAAGGGGCTACCGCGGTGCTTTCCCCGCTTGCGGCTTTCGCCCGAAGGACAATCTGGTAGTTGCCGGAGGACGCCTTGACACCGTCTTTGTTGAGTCCATCCCAGGTCAGATAATGATTCCCCGCGCTCAAGTCTTTCCCGCTGAATGACTTGACTGTAAACCCATTCAGTTGAAGATCGAGTGTGACTTCCGAGGCCTGGTTGTCAAGTTGATACCCAATTTCGACCGGCGAGCCTGAGAAGTTGAAACTGCTGCCATTGTACGCCACCTCCTTGCCGATGGTATTGAGAGTGGAAAGACGATCGGAGTTGGCATTGGAGGCAACCAGATTATTCATGCTGTCATTCAGGGTGAAGAGCTGTTCCAAAGAACTGAACTGGGCAAGCTGGGCAGTGAATTCAGTGGGGTCGTCGGGGTTCAAGGGATCCTGGTTCTGCAGCTGTGCCACCAGCAGGCTGAGAAAATCCTGTTTGCCCATGACGGCGTCGCCGGTGCTTTTTGCCGTGGTTTTTCCGGTGGAAGCAGTCGCTGCCTGATTAATCGAATCGATGTAGCTGCTCATGACGTATCCTTTCAGATTTTCACATTTACTCCGGTTGCGGCCGGTTGGGGGGACAAAATGGTTTCTTCAAGACTGAAGGCCGTTTCGGCCCCATTTCGTCTTTTACCCGATTGCGGGGTGTAATCGTTCTGGCCGAAGAGTTGTCGTTCGAAAAAGTTGGGATCCCCGGTCGAATCGGACTTTGAAGTGACGGTTATAGTCTCTATAGTGAAGCCGTTTTCTTCAAGGACAGCCCTGAGTTTCATCATGTTCTTTTCGATAATTTCCTGGGCATGTTGGCTTTGGGCTACAACATTTGCCCGGATCGAGCCTTCCTTGACGGTGAGATCGATCTTCAGTTCCCCGAGTTCGGCCGGATGTAGTTTTAGATTGATTTGGGTGTTATCCATTGGCCTTCTGGCAATCTGGAAACGTTCGATCAACTGCCGGAGGACATCCTCTTCGTGAACGACGGTTCCTGAAGGCAAGGTAACTGTTTTGGCAGCCTCGCTTAACGGCAAAGCCGGTGAATCCTGAACTGCGGCAAGAGATTGGCTGAAGGGATGATTCTGATCGCCGGTGATTGGCGATGTCGATGGGTTTTGGCCGGTAACAGCAGGTGCCGGGCTGCCAGACTCATTGCCTTGTTGTCGATCTTGTGACGTCATACCGTCTTTGCCGGAGGACTGCAGATTTATTTTTGCTTCATAATATTGCTGCTGAGTATTTTGTCTTAAAGAAGCCAGCTGCTTATCCGATTTTTCTGTGGGGAGCTTAAATCCGTCGGATAGCATAACTGCCGGAGACTCGGTGTTGTTCTCGGAAATATCCGACGAGAGCGCGATATGAATTTGCCCCGAAGTGTTGTTGGCCGCTTGTTGCGGCAGAACAACAAAGGCGCCTCTCCCACCAGTGTTGTTTGACACGGGATTGTCCGCTCTTGAAATGGTTACTGTACCTTTTTCATTACTGCTGTCGATAAGTTGCTGTAATTGAAAGAGCAGGGTGTCCGTAGCAGGTTTCCGTCCTGGTTGGAGTGCGGTCGCGATTGCAGGCTCTGAAGGGGAATAGGTTAAATCTGAATTTTCAGTCAGAGGCTGAGGCAGAGGAGTGTTCGAAAAAGGAGTGTTCGAAAATGGAGTGTTTGAGAAAGAAGTGTTTGAGAAAGAAGTATTTGATACGTGTAAGGGATTCCCGGAGAAAGCAAGGACTCCCCCCTGTTTTGACGAGATAAAGTCATTACTGCTTAGAGTTGTATTACTGGATGAAAAAGGGAAAACAGCCTGATCGGCAGGGTTTTCCTGTGCGAACAAGGCGTCTATAAGTATTTTTTCGCCTGTCTGCGCATCTGTTTCAATTGCCGTTTCCCGATATTGTTCCGGGACAGGTGTCGGTTCCCCGGTAATGTCCGTCGAGAGGGAAGCAGACTTTTCTCCCGCGCTTTCACGTGTTTTGAGTTGATCCTTTTTGCCCGATATGGCTTTTTCGAAATGACTCGAAAACTGTTGTTTTTCGGTATTGGTCGTCGGAGGACCGGCGGGAAGGGGTTGAGGAGCGGCTGGTTGGATAATTGCTATCTGGGTCATTTTTTTGTCACTCAATCTGCAAAGTTGAAAAGGTTGTACTCAGTTCAGTCGCCTTTTGTTTCGAAAGTTCATCCAGGATTTTTGCCGCGGCTTTAACCTTCATGCTTGCAAGAAGATCGGCTGCCAGCTGTTGCTCCAGCCCCGAAAGGGAGAGGGCTGCTTTCACCGGCGACATTTTTTCGTATATGCTTGCCAGATCCTGAACCCGCGTTTTTTCTTCAGCTGTTTTTTCCGCCAGGAGCGCCTCGATTTTTTTTTGCTGTTGCTTCAGTTCCTCTAGCTTGTTGTCCATCTCGGCAAGTTTCTTATCGACGCTCTCTTCCAAGGTCTTTAGTTCCTTTTCACGCAAGGAAATTTCTTCCCGCTCTTTTCTGATATTGGCACGTTCCTGCAAAATGGAATTTTCTATTCTTCTTTCTTCGACGGAACTGTAGCTTTCCCGGGCATCTGGCTCTGCCGCCTGGCCATGCTGGAAGAAAAAAAACACCACTGCCAGACTGAGCATTAGTTTTGTAAGGTTTGTCATAATGTTGTTCCTTTGGCTGGTTAATATTCTTTGTCGGCGTCGTGACGGATTATGGCGATTTCATCGAGCATTGCCACTTCCTTCTTGTCAAGATAGGTTTTCCACGCGATATTCTGCTGATCTTTCAACCGTTCCATTATACGGCGATCCTTGGCGCGGCGAAGAAGGTTTTGTTGTTCCTGATGAACGATATCGGTTTTATCCGTGAGATTTTTTTCAATTGCCTTGATATTGGCTTCGAGACGAAGGATGTGATCCTCATAACGAACCAGTTCCAATATATTGACGCCTTCGGTTTGTAGAAGTTCGGAATGCTCGATGAGCTGGGCAAGCGTCGCTTTTTCTTCCTGCAGCTTTCGCCGGACGGCGTCCAGAGCCTTTTTTGCTTCAGCCAATCTCTGCTGGGCAATATCCTCCAGTCTTTTTCTGTATGCGAGGACGGTCTTGAAAGCAAACGGTTTCATTGTTGAATTGGCGTTGTAAAGAAGCTGAGCAGCGATACTTCAAATGTTATAGCTTGTCGGTTTGGCGACGATTTTTCTTCAGTGGTTCTTCGTCCTTGCGGTCACTGAGCAGACCGCCTAATTGTTCAATCGATTGTTTCAGGTTGGTGGTTTCGTTAAAATTCTGTCGGAGGAAAGAATTGATCTCGTCGATTTTGCCGATGGCATAATCTATCTTGGCGTTGGAGCCTCTGACATATGCACCGATATTAATGAGATCTTCAGCTTCAACATACCTGGCGAGCACCTCCCGCGCTTTGCCGGCAAGCTCAAGATGTCTCGGGGAGACGATATCGCGCATAACCCGGCTGGCACTGTTCAGGATGTCGATTGCCGGAAAATGGTTTCTTGCGGCAAGAGCTCTGGAGAGAACAATATGTCCGTCGAGGATTGAGCGCACCGAATCGGCAACCGGTTCGGTCATATCGTCTCCGTCGACAAGAACCGTGTAAAGACCGGTAATGGAACCTTTGTCACGAAACCTTCCGGCCCTTTCGAGTAGTTTGGGGAGGGTGGCGAAAACCGAGGGGGTGTATCCCTTGGTCGTCGGCGGTTCGCCTATTGCAAGACCGATCTCGCGCATGGCCATGGCAAAACGGGTGACGGAATCCATCATGAGCAGGACATTTTTTCCCTGATTGCAGAAATATTCGGCGATTGCGGTGGCGACGAAGGCGCCGCGCATGCGGAGGAGAGGGGATTGATCGGAAGTGACAACGACGATAACCGATCTTGCCAGACCGTCCGCCCCCAGATCCCTCTCGATAAATTCGCGAACCTCCCGGCCTCGTTCGCCTATCAAGGCGATGACGTTGATATCGGCTTTGGCGTATTTGGACATCATGCCGAGCAGGACGCTCTTGCCGATCCCCGAACCCGCCATGATCCCAAGCCTCTGGCCCATGCCGCAGGTGACCAGGCCATTTATCGCCCGTATGCCGAGGTCGAGTGTCTCGCTGATATTTTGCCGTTCCATCGGGCCGGGGGGGAGGGAGTAGAGATCTTTTTCCTCGGTAAGGATCGGTGCCGGAAGGCCGTCCTGGGGAATCTCCATTGCATCGACCACCCGGCCGAGGAGGTTGTTGCCGACCGAGATCGTGGCGCTGGTGCGGACAACCCTGATAAGGCTGCCAGGGCCAAGACCCCGCAACTCTCCGAGGGGCATGAGGAGAGCCTTGCTGTCCTTGAAACCGACAATTTCGGCGAAAATCTTCTGATCCCCGGTCATGGCGCTCAGTTCACAGAGTGAACCGATGGTCGCATGGGGGCAATAGCCTTCGATAACCAGGCCGACTATGCGGGTAACTTTGCCCCAGATCTTGATGACGTTGATGTTTTTGATTGCTGCGGCGTCGAGAACCATGATCCTGTTATTGTTTGATTGGAGAGCTTCTCCTGTATTGCCGGTGGCGGGAAACATGTGAATCAATGCATGAAAGGACTTACAGCTTCTTTTGAACTTCTTCCCGTATCAGGTCGAATTGTCCGGCGATGGTGGCATCGATGGTGCAGTTATCGGACTCGATCTTTGCGCCTCCCCGTTCGACAGTTTTATCCTTTCGCAACACAACATTGTTCAAGCCGCTGATTCCGGCGACTATTTCAGCCGCTTTTTCCGATACTGCGGCATAATCGTCGGGATGGATAAAAATGGAGAATTCATCCGATTTCACTGCCCTGCGTAAAGCCTCTTCGATAGTCGCGACAATCGAAGCATCCTGTTCCTGGACGGATATGCGCAGAATTCTTTCGGCTATTGCCAGGGAAAATTCGAGAAGCTCACGGCTGCTGTTGCCGATTATTGTTTCGCGAAGCGTGTCAAGCTGCTGGCAGGCAAGAAGCAGAGCTCGGGTGGCAGCGCCAAAATCCTGCTCGGCTTTGTCATGGCCCTCCATGCGTCCCTTCTCCAGTCCCTGGCTGTATGCCTCTTCTTTTTGTTTCTCGGCAACAGCGAGTTCGACATACACGCTTAAATCAATTGGTATTTGGGAGGGAAGCTGTTCGTCATGTGGCTCGATCGCGGCCTGGGATTCGGCGGTAGGGCAGCCTTCCGGGTCAAGAGCAGTGGCATCCCCCCCCTTTGCCGGTGATGGCGGCGGCGAAGCGGCATTCTTCATGACAGAGTTTGCCTGACGGTCTTTGTCCGCGGTGAGCCGCTGGTTGATAAAAGGTTTGTCGTCACTTCGTGGCAAGGGCGCCCAGCCTGCCGGCCTGCTGCCATCCTGCTTGACGATCTCTTCCGGCCGGAAGGACGCCGAGCTTTTATAATATCTAGACAAGCTCATCGCCACCTCCGGTTCCCAGCACCAGCTTACCCTCTTCCTCAAGTTTCATGGCGATTTTAACAATAGACTGCTGCATCAGTTCCACCTCGGAGAGGCGGACAGGTCCCATTGCTTCAAGGTCGTCCTTGATCATGTCGGCAGCACGGGAAGACATGTTGGCAAATATTTTTTCCTTCATCTGTTCGGACGCGGTTTTCAAAGCCATGGTCAGGGAATCGTTGTTTACTTCCCTGAGGATCATCTGCAGAGACCTGCCGTCAAGAGCAATGAGGTTCTCGAAGGTGAACATCTTTTTGCGGATCTCTTCAGCCATTTCAGGATCATGCAGTTCCATTTCATCGAGAATATCGGCATCGAGGTTGTTTTTCATATGGTTGAGAATGCCCACCACTGCATCGACTCCTCCGACCTTTTTGTGCGCTCTTCCTGATACTAAACCAATTTCCCGGTGCAGCGCATCTTCGATTCGGGTAATGACCTCCGGCGAGACTTTTTCGATCTTCGAGATCCTGTAGGCTACATCGGCCCTGACTGTTTCCGGCAGATGGGTGAGTATTTCGGCAGCATGCTCGATATGCTGGGTGGAGAGCACGAGGGCCACCGTCTGCGGGTGTTCGAGTTCGAGAAGTCCGGCAACCATGCGCGGAGCCATAAGAGCGATAGTCTCAAGGGACTTCGTCTCGGTTCCGGAAAGAAACTGGTCGAGGAGGAAATGAGATCGCTGTTCACCGGGAGTCGCTGTTATGGCATTCTTGGCAAAATCCTCACCCTTGACAAACAATCCGGCAAAGCGATTCTGGGCATCGTGGAAAGTGGCAAACACCTTTTCCTTCACGTCGACCGGAATATGATTGATCGTGGCCATGGTTCTGGCGACCTGTCTGATTTCTTCATCGGAGAGTTCCGCAAATATCTTTGCCGTGGCCTCCTCACCCAGACAGATAAGCAGAACGGCGACTCGGTTGAGTCCGGTAAGAGTTTCGATGGCCATTGCTTTTCAACCTTCCTGGATCCAGTTCTTAATGATAAATGCAGTCGGTATCTGATTCTGCTGGACCTCCCTTCGCAAGGCGACAATCGCTTCATCGACGGGGAGAGGCGGTTCAACAGGTTCTTCGGCAATTTGAATGTGTTGTTCCTGTTCCAGCTGTTTAACCGTTTTGTAATGCTCTTTCACTTCACCTTTCATAGTTTTAATAACCGGTCGTACCAGAAAAAAGTACACTAAAAGCAATCCCAAACCAATCAAGCCGTATTTAATGAGAGGGAGGTGCCGATAGATTCCGTTTTCCGTGACCTGTTCTCCATCCTGTTGAATGTTTACCGGATCGACAAAAGGCATTGACAAGACATTGATTATATCGCCGCGTTGAGGTACCAGACCGATTGCGCTTGCGACCATGTTTTCGATTGATTTGAGCTCCTCGGCAGTGCGGGGAACAGGAGTTCCGGGCGTGCCGTTTCCGCCCGGTTTCACACTGTCCGCAACAAGAACGGAGACCGAGAGCTTGTTTACCGTACCGACCGGATTGACGGTCTTGCTGATGGTCTTGCTGATTTCGTAATTGGTGATGCGGGAGTTTTTGCTCGAGGGGGACGAAGTGGCGTTCTGCTCGAATTCATTCCCCTGCAGGTTGGACTGCACTCCGGGAATGCCGCCGACTGTTTCCGTGCCGTTGCTCTCCTGATTGATCTGCTCGCTTCTCACCACCGGCTCGTCGGCATCGAAGAGTTCCTGAGTTTTTTCTACCTTTGCAAAATCGAGGGCTGCCGAAACTCTCACCATGGCGTTATCTTTTCCCATGGATCTATCCAGCATGTCCTGGGCCTGGATTTCGAGTCTGTTTTCAACTTCGCGCTGAAATGCCAGCATGTCGGCGGAAAGAAGATTGTCTTTATCGGTCTTTTTCTCGCTTTCGAGGACAACACCGTTGGCATCGATGACTTTGACATATTCCGGATCCAGATCATTGACGGAACCGGCAACCAGATGAATGATCCCCTGCACCTGCTTCTGATCAAGGCTCTTGCCAGGGACCAAGGTGACGATTACCGAAGCGGTGGCATTTGCCTGCTGGTTTTTAAACAGTCTTTTCTCCGGAAGGGCGAGGTGAACCCTGGTCGATTCGACAGGTGCAAGCGACGAGATCGTCCTTGCAAGTTCGCCCTGCAGTGCCCTGGTGTAATTGACTTTCTGGACATAATCGGTCAGGGCAAAGCTCTGTTTGTCAAAAACCTCAAAACCGACACCTCCTCCGCTCGGGAGACTGTTGGCGGCAAGCTCAAGGCGGGTCTGATAGATTTGCGGCGCAGAAATCCAGATGTCCTTGCCGCCATTTTTCAAGGTATAGTCAATTTTCTGGCTCTTCAACCAATCGGCAACTGCCGCAGCATCATTCATGGTAAGATTGGCATAAAGAAGTTGCTGGTCGGCGGTTCGGGCCTGAATGATGAGGATCGTAAAAAGAGCTATGGAAATCAACAGAACAGCTGCGGTCGCAATTTTTCGTGAAAGCGGCCATTGCTGTACAAGGGTCAGGAGATTTTTACGCTCCGGGGGTACAACTTCAGGCGGCAAGGGCTGTTCCGCCACCAGTGCTCCTCTGTTTTGTTCGGCCATTGTCTATCCTTTACGGCTCATGAAAAATAAATATTGCTGTGTGAACGGAAAGTTAAACCTGCATCCGCATTATTTCTTCGTAGGCGGTCTGGGCCCGGTTACGCAACTGGACAAGCATACGTAAGGAAACATCCGCTTCTTCAACAGCAATCATTACTTCGTGGAGATGAGTTGCCTGGCCGCTGTGCAGTTTTTGAATGGCCTGTTCGCCGGCCGCCTGAGAATCGTTGACCTTTTCGATCATCGATTTGAACATGCCCGCAAAATCGGCGCCGGTGCTCTGGATGCTCTTTTCACCGGTTGGTTTAAGAGTAAGCGGGGTTATCCCTTCGAGGCTGTTTATCGTGGTCATGATGTATTACCTCCCTATCTCAAGAGCCTTGAGGGCCATTCTTTTCGCCATTTTTATTGCAGTGACATTCGCCTGATACGATCTTGTCGCGGACATCATATCAACCATTTCTTCCAGGACACTGATATTCGGCATCTCGACATAACCGTCTTCCTTGGCATCCGGATGCGAAGGATTGTACACTTTTCTTGGCGGAGTATTGTCTTCGACAATTTTGGTGACTGTAACGCCATGCATGGAGTTCTTCATTTTGCCGTCGAGCTCCTCCTTGAAGCTCAGCGGTGCACTCTGAAAATATACCGACTTTTTCTTGTACGGGCCTCCCTCGGGAGTTGAGGTGGTTTCCACATTGGCAAGATTGGAGCTGATCGTATTCAATCTCTGGCTGTGGGCTCGTAAAGCGGAACCGTTGATTTGAAAAGTATTGAGAATATCCATAAGATCCTTCCCTCGTAAGTATTTAAAGAGTGGTAAAAACTGTTACTGCCCGCCTGAAATGACGTGTTTCAGCAGTGAGAGCTTTTGTTTCAGCAGCTGGGCGGCTGTTTCGTACATCAGTTCATTTTCCGACAGGGCAAGCATTTCCTGATCGACACTCACCCCGTTTTTATCGCCTATCCCTGTCTTGTCTTCAACCATGACGACTTTCCCGCTCACTTCCTGAAAATTGGCCGGGCCTAGCGGTATATGGGTAGAGTGCGATCGTGCCAGTCGAATCCCTCGATTCTTGTCGAGGGCATGAGCCAGATCCTGCTCAAAATCGAACCGGGATGGAGAAAAACCGGGAGTTTCCGCATTCGCTATATTGGCCGAAATGACCTGGGCTTTTTGTGCCCGCAGATCAAGGACCTTGCCGAGCAGCTGCATATTGGCATCAAATGGTTTGGTGGGATCCATGTTTACACTCCTGATGCTGATTCAAAAAACGATACTGTGTTTCTTCTACATCCGATCCGTTGCAGTTTTGAATTGCAATTCCCGTTCCGCATATTGTTTCCAACGGGGGCTACTTCCCTTTTCGACAATTTGTCTCAAGAAGCTTAGGGCAGATTCCTCATTTCCTTTCATCCGTGCAAGACTGGCGAGTCTGAAAAGACTCTGGTCATAGAAACTATTCTCTTCATTTACCAGCCGAAACTCATTTTCCGCCTGTTCGAAGGCATCCGTACGAAAAAGACTCTCGGCGAGCATGAACTGCTCCTTCTGCGGCAGTGGAGTCTCCAGGATTGATAACTTATTCAGGGTATTCAGACAGTTTTCATAGTCGTTGGTCCTGAAATAAAGAGACCCGGCAATCTTATACAGTTCTTTGTCTTCCGGCAGAGGGGATGGCAGAAGGTTGAGAGCATCCGTCAACCGCCCGTCACTGACGAGGGACTGGATTCTGAGGAACAACACCTCGTTGGCAAACTTTCCCTCAGGATAGTTGTAGGCATACTGTGCGGCATAATCTTCCACCAGGCTGTAGTCGCCATGATCAAAGGTCGCTTCGATCATTGGGAGATAAAACTTCTCCCTTTGATCGACGGGCATTATTTCAATGAGATAGAGGTAAAGTTTCTGTGCTTCGTCATAGATGCCGATTTGCCGGTAGGCCTCTGCGGTATCGACAAGGAATTTGCCGTCGATCCAGTTTTTTTGAAAGAGATCCCTGTTCTGTTTGGCAAGAACAAGTGCTTTGATATATTCCTTAGCATCTACAAGTCGCTTTATTTCCCCCGGAAGAAGGTTGATAAGCAGTGCTTGTGCCGAAATTCTGACATCGCCTGTTTGGAAATCTCTCAGCAGCTGCTGGAGTAAAGCTATACTCTTGGCCGACTCACCTGATTCCGCATGCACCAAGGCTGTTTTAAGCAGGGCTTCTTCTCTGATTGTTCGGGACAGTGAATGTGCGGCAATAGCTTCATAGCCTTGAATAACCTGCCCGGCCTGATCTTTTGACTGCAGAAAAAGAAGATCGTTTTTTTTCATGGCTGCGCGATGACCGGCTTCCGTTCCGGGAAAGGAATTCTCGATCCTGGCGAAATCGCCGATCAAGGACGAGCCGTCGGTAAACTTCAGTTGAGCCATGACTTTACGATAGGATATGAGCCCCAGCAGAGGCTTTTCCTTGACAATCCGGCTGAGCTGTTCATAACAGCCGACTGCTTCTTCGTATTTTTTCTGTATATAGAGAGTGTTGCAGTATCCGCCCATGGAATGGGGGAGTGTGGGAAGAACCGTCGATTGTCTGTACAGCTGATAGGTTGCATAGGCCTTGACCTGCTGTTTGATCGCATACCAATAATCTGCCTGGCGGATCTGAACAATTTCGGCAATTATTTTCGGGTAGGCAACATCGTCACGAAGAAGCAGTGTGTTGAGTCGGTTGTACTGGTAGGTTGCAAGAGCGGTTTCCATCTGCGAAAGCACAAAGTAGGGCGCGAGAGGGCTGCTGTTGCCGATCGAAGATTCCAGGGCCTGGAACTCGGCATCGGCAATATGGGGGCTCTCATGGACTGCACGGAGATAAGCGAGCAGGTAACCGGCATACGTGCCAAGCCATTCATCGTTAAATTTATCCTGCAGCAGATGAAGCTGAATAAAAGCATTCTGGAAGTCCCCCTTCCGAACCAGGGTTTCCCCTAAAGTAAGAGCAAGAAGCTTCTGGTGTTCGACGTCCGTAGTTCCCTGGAGCTGTTGCAGGAGCTTTTCTTCGACCTGGAGCCACAGCCGATTGTTCGCCAGAGTCAACGTTTCGGCATCGAGAATCTCCATGTTCAATTCTTTTTCAGGAGGAAGCAGGCCAATGATCGGAAAAGGCGGAGGCGTGAACTGTACCTGGGGTCTGATCTCGGGCGCAGTTTCATAGTTTGCAAAGAAGGATTTCCAGTTCTTTGCATACGGTGAAAGGATCGTCGGATTTGAGTGATCGGTGGGAATCGTTTCAAGAACCGTGAGGCCTTTCAGTCTCTCGGCCAGTTCCTCGTATGATTTGCTGAACTCATTGCCGAGCAGAACTTCAAAAACCAATTTGCCGTCCGAACTCTGCGTAAGCTTATACTTCTGAGGTTTATATCGAAAAAAAAGCGAAAGAACAAACTCGGACTTTGCCGGGCGTGGCAAAATTTTGACTATACGGTCGTCGGGGGAGAAAAGAGAAAGATCGGCTGCCGGTACGGTATCCGTAAAAATCAGGTCGATGCGGCGTTTGTTCTCGGTAATTGAGAACTTCGGGGCTTTATCAAAGCTGAAATAGAGCTGGACCAGGTCCTTGGAGTCCATTCGCGCGATTTTGACAAGTTCGGACGCTTGAACTACATTACCCTGCAAAACAGCGACAATCAGGAGTATGCATACAGTTGAGTATTTCATGCGATCTGTTATGCAAATATCGATCCATCCTGGTACTATGCTGTGCAGCATGTGGCGTCGCCGGTTCGTGCTGTTCTGGGAACAACGAGATTGCCGACCGGTGTAGAAGTCATAGGACAAAAAATTGACGCAAGCGATGCCGTGAAAGATGATACTCGAAAAGAATGATTACCTTTTTGAATTACTTATTTGATTTTTTTATTTGCTTCTTGGTACTATTGGACTGAGTATTGCCTGAGGAAGGCTTACAGGAAATTAACGGAATCCATAGAGAATAAGAGCGGAGTAAAAAAGCCTCGGTGGTTAAAGCACCGGCAAATCATACAGGAGAAAGGAATGGGAAAAAACGTACTGTTAGTTGACGACTCAAGCACAATGCGGAAAATCATCGGACGTTCTCTTCGCCAGGCGGGGATAGAATTCGATAATATCTATGAAGCAGCCGACGGGCTTGAGGCTTTGGAAGTTCTCGAAAGCAAAAAGGTCGATATCGTCTTGAGCGATATCAATATGCCGAATATGGATGGCATTACCTTTTTGAGAGAGAAGGCCAGCCGCCCGAATATGAAGGATATTCCGGTCCTGATGATTTCTACCGAAACCGGAGACGATATCATTGGAGAAGCCAAATCCCTCGGTGCGGTCGGAGCGATCAAGAAACCTTTCACCCCAGATAAGGTTAACGAAGTCCTCGGCCCGCTGCTTTAATTCCCTTGGATACGTTAGATAAAGGAGTTAAGGCATGAAGAAAAATAAGATATTGGGAGGAGGTACTAGGATTGCGTGAACAAATCATTGAATCGTTGACAGAGATTTTTTCCACCATGGTCATGATGGAAGTGACTGCCGAAGAAGAGACCATGACTGAGAAAAGTCCCCTCAACGACAGCATCTCAGGAATTATCGGCCTGGCGGGCACGCACAAGGGCGTACTTGCCATCCATCTCCCCCATCGTGTAGCTATGGCCATCACCAGCAGTTTTCTGGGAATGGATGTAGATGAAATCAATTCGGATGTCGAGGATGCCGTCGGAGAACTGGCCAATATGCTCGGCGGCAATGTCAAATCCATCCTTTCCGAGAAGGGCAGGGATATCAGCCTCTCTATGCCAACGACTATCTCCGGCAGACAATACGATTTTCAACCGACCAAGGATTCGGAAAGTCTGGTTATTCCGTGCAGCTGTGAAGCTGGTGAGTTTATTGTCGAATTGCAGTTGGAAAAATAAATTAATGCTCATCGACACGATACCAGGCCGATTCTTGCAGTCTGTCTAGTATCGTTTTGCGCAGAGGAATTATATCATGTCGAATGAACTCGATATTGCAGGCGAGATATTCAAGGGTACGCAGGATGTTTTCTCAACCATGCTCTCGGTTGAGCTCGAGAGGGAGCATTTCACCGATAATTATTCGGATATACAGTCGAATATGACATCAATGATCGGTTTGGGCGGAGGGATTCGCGGGGTGCTCGCGATTCATTGCCCCGCTGCCATTGCCAAAGCGATCACCGGCAGTTTTCTTGGCATGGAGGTGGAAGACCTTGACGACGATGTCAAGGATGCAATCGGAGAAATTGCCAACATGGTTGCCGGAAATCTGAAAGTCTCCTATGCCGCAATTGGTTTGAATGTTGAGCTTGCCATTCCCACATCAATTGTCGGTGAGTCTTTTCGTATAAGCGGTATTGCCGAGGCTAAACGGATTATTGTGCCATTGAAAATGGCCGAAGGGTTGTTCTGGATCGAACTCATGTATGTCGCATCGTAAGGAAAAAAGAGTCAAGCTATAAATTATTCAGGCATTTCCTCCGATAGAGAAAAACATCCTTAGTGTAGTTACTCCTTATCTTCCGAATAGCCGGTATGAAACAGCAAGAACGAATTGACAAGATCATCCAGGCAGTTGAGACAAGAGTCCAGGACGAAGTAGGGGCTTTGCTCGGCGCCGAATTCATCCTGGACAGCGGCGCCAGAGAACTTGTCAGTAAACAGGAAGCCTTTGAACGGCTGCGTGGTAAACAGATTTGTGCTCATCTGGATATCACCGGTGATGTTTCCGGAAAATCGTGTCTGCTGGTAAGTATTAAAGATGCAATTCGACTCGGCGGAACACTCATCATGTTGCCCGATGCCGAATTGCAGGAGGTGATCGGCCGAGAAGAGTACCGCGAGGAAATAGAGGATTCTTACGGAGAAATTGCTAATATAATAGCAGGTTCGATCACCAAAGATTTTGAGGAGATGTACCCGAAGCCCTGTCGCTTTATCAGAAAAGAACAGGAAATTCTCGTCCCGGCAAAAGTAGATATCGAGTCGGACAGTCCGGTACTCAACCAACAGCTTTATCTGGCCTCGTGTTCAATGATCATCGACGGCAGGCAGATGGGCGATATGGTTTTGCTGCTGCCTGCTGCAGCTTTCGGTCTGGAAAAAGAGGAAAAGAAGCCAGCTGCGGCAGAGACCGTCAAAGAAGAGAAAGTACCCCAGGATAAACCGGCCCAGGCGGTAGCCAAGGAGAAGCCGAAAGAATCATCCGATAAAAATGGACCGCCTCCAAAGACCGATCCTCCGAAGCTCGATTTTGAAAAGCATAAAAAAAGGATCGATCGACTGCTTGACGAATGTCAGAAGAGGTTGAACTCCGAGATAAGCGCCCTGTTGGGCGTCGATATTATCCTGGATGATCTGGACAACAGGATCATCAGTAAAGAAGACTTTTTCTCCGATCATGCTGTCGGTAAGCAAGTGCTTGCCGACATGGAGGTGGTCGGAGAATTCCAGGATACCTGTTATTTCGCCGTAGGTTTGAAAGATGCGATACATCTTGGCGGCATACTCATTATGTTGCCTCCTGCCGAATTGACCACTGTTGTCAATGAAGAGGACTTTACCGAGGACACCACGGATGCCTATGGCGAAGTGGCAAACATAGTTTCCGGGGTGTACACGGCGGTATTCGAAGAGCAGTACACGAAGAAATTGAGATTTGTAAAAAAGCAGCTCCAGCTTGTCGTTCCTCTCAAGGTGGATACGGCCTCCGACCAACCCATTCCAGACAAACTGTACTATTCCAGTAAGATGTCTTTGACGGTGGAAGGCAAGAGCCTGGGAAACATCCATATGCTGTTTCCCGCTGCACTGCTGCAGCTCGACAGTCAACCTGTCCAGGAAATGCCACAGCAGGCCGAAACGAAAAAAAATGACGGTGAAAAAATACCGAACTCTCCAGCTGCCCAGAGTCAGCCGAGTCCGGAAAAGCCCGCAAAGAAGCCTGCGCCGGTTTCCGCCGAAGCAAAAGACAAGCTGGATAAACATAGAAAACGGGTCGACAAACTTCTGCTAATCTGCGGCGAGAGGATGGAGGCCGAGGTTTCTGCCCTTCTGGGTATTGATGTCAAACTGAGTAACCAGAGCAATACGGTAATTGGCAAGGAAGCGTTTTTCTCGGATTTTGTTTCCGGTAAACAGGTGATTGCCAATATGGACGTGGTTGGTGAACTGGATGGGAAAAGCCATCTGGTTGTCAACTTGCGTGACGCAATCCGAATCGGCGGCGCTCTGATAATGCTGCCCACGTCAGAGCTGGAATCGGTTATCGCCGATGAAGAGTTCAGCGAGGACACTCAAGACGCCTACGGTGAGATTGCCAATATCATTGCCGGAGTGTATACGGCAGTTTTCGAAGAACAATATACGAAACGGCTGCGGTTCATAAAAACAGACCTTCATCAGGTCGTTCCAATGAAGGTGGAATTGGAAGCCGACGAACCTTTCCCGAATGACGAATATTATCTGAGTACCATGGATCTCTCCATGGAAGAGAATGTCCTGGGTAAGGTGAATGTTATTTTCCCACTGGAGCTTCTGCAGCTCGAAGGTCTGAGGGCAACCCGGGAAACAGATGAAGAGGAGGATGTACAGGATGATGCAGATGAAGTAATACCGGCAGGTCTCTCTCAGGGGCCTGGCAGTGACCTCAGTGTCGTGAGAGAGCCAGGTGCGCAAGCTGTATCGCCGGATATTCTGCTGATTGGCGATGACGAGGCGGAGGCCGGGAAGATCGCCGCGGTTCTCAGCGGCATGGGTTATTCCGTCAAATCACTGTCTTTTAAAGATAATGTCCATAACTATATCCCGGGGCAGCTCAAGGCTGTCTATCTGGTAATGAAGGATGTCAACGAGCAGGCCTTTGGCGCTGCAATCAAGGTAAGTTCGGCATGCTCCCTGCCGATTATTGCCGCAGGCCCAGGCTGGACCAGAACGAAAGTTATAAAAGCGGTTAAATACGGGGTCCTGGATATTCTGCTTACTCCGGCAGCAAAGGAGGATATTGAAGAGAATGTGACCAATAATCTCCTCAAACTCGCAGCGTAGCTGATGAAAAGGAAAATTCACCTGCCATTTAGAGGGTGTTCAGAATTCTGTGTCAGTTAACTTAAAGCTGATATAATCAGCCCGAAAAAGGAAACTGACATGACTGAAGAAAACCATGGATTTGATTTTGAAACAGCGCTGAGATCTATCCAGGAAGGAAAGCCGCTATTAGGTAAAGAAGGCATTCTCACCCCACTCATTAAAAATCTTACGGAAGCAGCTCTCGAAGGAGAATTGGACTCACATCTCGGCCAAGAAATCACGGCAAATCGACGTAATGGGAAGAGCCGGAAGACGATCAAATCGTTGAATGGCAATTTTGTCTTAACTACTCCTCGCGACCGGGATGGAACCTTTTCCCCCCAACTGGTGAAGAAGCATCAGACCAGTCTGAATGGTGAAATAGAGCAGAAAATACTGGCCCTCTATGGTCTGGGTATGAGCTACCATGATATCTCGGCCCATCTTCAGGAGATATATGGTCTCGAGGTTTCTACCGGCACCCTGAGCACGATAACTGATAAGATTATCCATACGGTCAAGGAATGGCAAGCCCGGCCCCTGGCCTCAATTTATCCCATTGTCTGGCTCGATGCCATTCATTACAAGGTTCGTGAAAACG
>LADS01000003.1 GCA_000961725.1 Desulfobulbaceae bacterium BRH_c16a | reverse complement strand
CATTTTGTTCTCCCTGAATATACAATATCGTACCGAAGCAAGAATGCACCCAGTTGCTGCTTCGCTGCGCGAACTGCACGAGTCGCGTCTTCTCGGGCTCGTACTAAATCTCTTAAAGCCTCATCTTCCTCAGTTGGAACGTACACAGGCGTAAGCTCACCTGCCCGATGTAACCTGGCTAAAGAAAGGCAGTCACGCCTGTCATTTTTTATACGATTACCACTTTGTTGCGGAATTTTAGACGGAGCAATAACAACACAATCCATAGCATTCTTGGTTAAATAGCGATAGATCGCATATCCACACGGTCCAGCTTCGTAGACAAACCGAAGAACAGCCCCGTTCGATATGAGTTTCCTGATAACATTGTCTAATTGATTCATGTCGTTATCAATTTTACCATAATACCTGACTTCGCCATCACGTCCCTCATCTGCTATTCCAATTGAGATTGAGTTTTTGTGGACATCCAACCCGATATTCTTTATTGTTTTCTGCATGACCTGCCTCCTTGATTTTGGCTCTGAGTTGTTGAATTTGCCTTTTTCAACTTAACCCACGTTGGCAAGGAAGGCAGGTCTATTTTCGCCAACTTGCTAACCATCATATCTAGGAGCCTGTAGGATTATGCCCTTTTTTCCCATCTCTTCGTTAAACTCGAAAAAATTATCCTCGGAATATTAAGTATATGCCTCCGGTAATTTTTTCGAGTTTGCCTCGATCTGAGAAAAAATTGCTATAATCCGACAGACTCCTAATGACAATCATTTTACCTCAATGAGTTCGGCAAATGCAGCCCCGGTCAGGCCGGCCAGATCGGCGGGTTTGAGCTCGATTTCCAGGCCCCGGCGCCCGGCACTGACGAAGATCGTGAGGAAGGTTGTTGCCGAGGTGTCGATGAAGGTCGGCAGCCTTTTTTTCTGGCCCAGGGGGCTGACGCCGCCGAGGACGTACCCGGTAGCTCTCTCCACTGAGCTTTTGTCGGCCATTGCCGCCTTTTTCGCCCCTGCCGCCCTGGCCAGCTGTTTCATGCTGAGCATCGCCGAGACCGGGATGATTCCGACGGTCAGGGCTCCGTTTTCGAGTTCGACGACCAGAGTCTTGAATACCCTTGCCTCATCCAGACCGAGTTTTTCAGCAGCCTCCCTGCCGAAAGATCCGGCGGTGGGATCGTGGACGTATTGATGGACGGTATAGGCGATTTTTGCTTTCTTTGCCGCGTTTATGGCCGGTGTCATGGTACTGTCGATCCTCCGAGTTTATTCCGGGGTCTCATCCTGCGATGATCTTCCGCCGGAAAAGATTTTACCGGGAGAGTCATTGCCGCTATCAAGAAGCACACCTGTGCCGCAGCAATCCGGGCAATCCTCCCAGGTGAGCATGAACCTGCTTTCCCCGGCAAAATAAGAAGTCTGTCCCGATCCGCCGCAACCTGGACAGGGTGTGGCTTTTCTTTTCATGGGATGTTGTTCGTTCATCATGCCGGCATGGTAACGCCCAAGTTCTGGGGGTGCAATGGTTTTTCCATGGAATATACTTTGAGCCGGAGGGAGAAGTTTTTGCAGGATTGCCGGCTTATGATTACGGTGAAGAAAATCCTACGTCGTCTGTAATCATTCTCAATGCCTCAGAGGGGGTGCAAAATGGTCAAGCGAGCAGCAGAAAATCACCTGGTTTTTCTCATTGTTATCGTTTTTATCATGCTTTTTGTCGGCGGCTGTTCCTCTACGTATTACAGCGCCATGGAAAAAGTCGGCAAACATAAGCGGGACATCATGGTCGACCGGGTGGAAGACGCCAGAGACTCCCAGGCTGAAGCTCAAGAGCAGTTTAAATCCGCCCTGGAACGGTTTAATGCAGTTGTAAAGCTGCAGGAGACCGACCTGAAAAAGGCCTATGACAGTCTCAACAGGGAGTACGAGAAGAGTGAGGGAGCGGCTGACGAGGTATCCTCCCGCATCGAAAAGGTGGAATCGGTGGCCGAGGACCTTTTTGCCGAATGGCAGGATGAACTGGAACAGTATCAGAACCGGGAACTCCGCCGGTCCAGCAAAGAAAAGCTGAAGAAAACCCAGAAAAGCTATAAGGAGATGCTGGCCGGCATGCACCAGGCAGAAGCCGGCATGGAACCGGTTCTCAAAATTTTCAGGGACAACGTCCTGTTCCTGAAACACAACCTCAATGCCCAGGCAATCGGTTCCCTGCAGGGCGAGTTTGCCAATCTGAAAGGGGAAATAGACGTGCTGGTAAAGAAGATGAATGCCTCCATCGAGTCTTCGAACAGGTTTATCACCGATATCAGGTAACGGTGCGTGGCTGAACCCCGACCGTTTTCCGGCAAGACTAAAAAGGCCAGATCAGGGGAATCAGCAAGGTCGATGCCACCACCACGAAGGCGTTCAAGGGGATGCCCAGCTTCATGTAATCGGTGAACCTGTAACCGCCGGGACCGTACACCATGAGGTTGGTCTGGTAGCCCATCGGCGTGGCAAAGCAGGCACTGGCACCAAAGCAGATGCCGACAATAAAGGGCTTTGGGTCGACGCCGATGCCCACCGCCGTTGAGATGGCAATGGGCAGCAGCAGAACGGCGGTGGCATTGTTGCTGAGCAACTGCGTACTGAAACTGGTAAGAAAAATAATGGCCCCCAGCACGACAGTCGGCGAAAAGCTGGAAAAAAGGCTAAGGAAGCTCTCGGCATAGAGCTGACTGGCCCCGGTTTTCTGCATGGCTGTGCCGAGAGCGATGGTTCCGGCGATCAGCAGCAATACATCCCCCTGCAGGGACCGATAGGCATCGCGCATCTGCAGACAACCGGTCACGATCATCAGGAAAGCCGCGGTCAGTGCGCAGGTCATGATATCGGCCAGGCCTAAGGTGGCGGTGGTGATCATCCCGATAAAGTTGATGATCGACCACCAGGCCTTGCGGTTGTGGATCAACTCCTCATAGACGTCTTCAATGACGATGTATTCGGTCCCGGAGCGGATCGCCTTCAGCTTACTTTCATGGCACCAGATGAGCAGGATATCGCCGGTCTGCAGACGCACGTCGTGAATTTGCCTTTCAGTCATGTGGAGATTGCTGCGTTTGACGGCGATGATATTGACGTTGGGATCTCTAGCCAGATCGATCCGACTCAGTTGTTGTCCACGTAACGAAGAATGGGGGGAAATGATCAGTTCCACCACAATGGGCGGATCTTTCTGGGCTCCCAGCGTCAGACCTTTTTCCGATGAGGGCAGTTCTACCCCCTCGTTG
Source organism: Desulfobulbaceae bacterium BRH_c16a (assembly GCA_000961725.1). Classification (GTDB taxonomy): domain Bacteria; phylum Desulfobacterota; class Desulfobulbia; order Desulfobulbales; family Desulfocapsaceae; genus Desulforhopalus_A. Next base: position 71,752 of record LADS01000003.1, on the reverse strand, counting down.
TGCAGAATTCCCACCAGATCGTTCAGCGACCCTTTCACCAGAAGAATGTCTTCGGCGGAGATGGTGAGCTGTACTCTGTCCGGGCGATAGATGTGTGATTGGTTTATCAGTTCAAGCACAATGATACTGGGATATTTTTCCTTGAAGATCTCGCCGGGACTCCTGCCGACAAGAGTGCTGCCAAGGGGAATCTTCAGTTCTGCAAGGTACTGGCGGTGGGCACTGTCCTGCAGCTGGCAGATCGGATTGGCCAGGGCGGGAAGAACCTTCGGGGCCGCAAAGTACAGAAAGATTATCCCGGTGATGGCGAGCGGCACACCGAGGATGGACAGTTCGAACATGGTCAAACCCTGGTAACCGAAGCTGACGCTGAGATCGCTGATAATGATATTGGTGGAAGTACCGATGAGCGTGCAGGTCCCGGCCAGAATCGAGGTGTAGGAGACCGGTATGAGGAATTTAGACGGGCTGAGGCCGAACTCGCAGCACATGGTCATGATCACCGGGATGAAGAGAATCACTACCGGGGTATTATTAATGAAGGCTGAAGCAAAGGCTACCGAGAACAAAATAATGATCAGGGCGAGCTTGTAGTTGCCCCGGGCCATCTTGATGATCTTGCGGCCTAAAAATTCCACCCCGCCGGTACGCATCAGTCCTTTGGAGACTACAAACAAGGCCGCGACGGTGACGACTGCCGGATTGGCGAAACCGCCGATCGCTTCCTTTGGGCTGAGGATGTTGCTGATCACCAGAAGGACCATGATGCCGATCGCAGTCAAATCGACGGAGATCTTTTCCGTGATAAGCAGGTAGATGGTAATCAGGAGAATCCCGGAAACTGTCCAGATATCCATAAGATGCCGGAGTAGGAGGAAGGTTTTTAACCGCTTCGGCTTCGAGGGTGACGGATTGAGGCCGTTTTCCTCACCTTAGTGGTCATCGGCCGATTTGTCCAGTATGCTGATTTTCAGGAGGAAGAGGAGGAAAAAGGTATTGCTGTCTCCTGGTCTGTGAACTAGGATGATGCCGAATGTTGCCGTATTTTTTTATAGGGCAAATGCATGAGCACCGACTGAGCGAGGAACATTTGGCAAAGCAATTTTTTTCATTTACCCACGGAGAAGATCTTCCGGGCGGCCAAGGTTTTGCAGCGCCGGCCTGGAACCCCCCGAAAATCAAGGTCAAGTTCATGCACCGTGGACTGCGCCGGGGGCGATCCTGTGCCGGATTTCTCCGGCAGTTTCCCGGATCGTATCCCCAGTGGGGCGATTGCCTGTTCGATTTTGATGTCGACTGTCGTGACTATGACTGGCTGGTGGTGTATCAGGATCTGCCTCGGGGTGACACGTTTTTCACGGAGGAAAGACTGAACTGCCCCAGGGAACGGACCATGCTGATCACCGGCGAGCCATCGACCATCACCGTGTTCGGGACCGACTATCTGCGCCAGTTCGGCTGTATTCTCACCTTCCAGGAACCCTGGGCAATGAAACATTCCCAGGTCATCTTTCATCATCCCGGGCTTATCTGGCACTATGGCCTGCCCTTCGGTAAAGGCGAATTCATCACCTGGAATATGATGGCGGCAAGCCCGCCTCCTTTAAAAACCAAAGTAATTTCAACCGTCTGTTCTCAACGAACCGGCAATGTCACCCTGCATTCAACCCGCGTCGATTTCACCTGGCGGCTGAAAGATGCGTTGCCGGAACTGGATATCTACGGCCATGGGGTCAACCCCATGAACGACAAAGCGGAAGCGCTCGATCCTTACCGATTTCATATTGCGGTGGAAAATCATGTCTATGATCATCACCTCACCGAAAAACTGCCTGACGCCTTTCTCGGCTACACCCTGCCGTTCTACCACGGCGCCCCCAACGCCGCCGATTACTTTCCCAAAGAGAGCTTCATTCCCATCGATATCAACGACTATGAGCGATCAAGGGATATCATTAAAAGTCATCTGGCCAATAACGAATACAACGACCGCTTGCCGTATATTATCGAAGCACGGCGCCGGGTACTGGAGGAGCAGAATCTTTTTGCCATAATCAGCAATAAAATCTGCGAGAGGGACCGCGAGATCCGCACGACGACTCTGGGCAAGGTGATCCGCAACCGTTCGACCATGCGCATTAAGAATCCGCTTGCCGGCATTCGCAGTCTGACCCAGAAGGCGGCGACCAAGACGTATCATCGGATCACCTTCAAGACCCGCAATAAAAAGCTTAATCTTTAATTTTAGGTCCGTTGCGTGATCCTGTCATTTAATTCTCACATATCTTCTGTAAGAGTATGAGTCAGATTCCAAAGAACGTAGCCGATTTCCTGGCAGCCCACGGCCTTCATGCCCTTGAATTCGAGCCCGGCTCGACACCTACGGCCGAAACCGCCGCCGAACGTATCGGCGTCCCGGTCGGCCAGATTGCCAAATCGATGTTGTTCAAGGGCAAAGACGGCAATTTTCGGCTGGTGGTGGCCGCCGGCGACAGACGGATCAACAGCGGACTTTTGAAGAAGGCCGCCGGCTGCAAGCACCGTATGGCAACGCATGAGGAGACTCTCGAGGTGACCGGCTTTCGCCCAGGCGGGGTCTGCCCTTTTGGCCTGTCCGGCACTGGAGTGGAGATTCTTGTCGATGTTTCCCTGAACGAATATGAGACGATTTACCCAGCCGCCGGCACCGATGCCACCGGCGTTCCCATGAGTCCGGCGAGACTGGTCGAAGTTACCGGCGGCACAACCGTGCAGGTAACCGGAGTACAGGAAGAGGGTCCGGATTCACTTCATACCTAGGTGGAAAACCTAGCCCCTCTCGGAAAAACTCCCAGTACATAATCAGTCTCCAGCCGATTGCAGAGTGATCGGTCAATCTACTATCCTTGTCGCTACAGGAGCAGGGGATATTCACCCGCTCCTGACAGGAGCAAGTGACATCCCTTCCACGAACAAGGAGATTGCCGTGAAATACGCAAAAGCATATACCAGCAGGTTGATGGCTCCAGGTGAAGCAGTGCAGACAATCAATTCCGGTGACTGGGTAGATTATGCCTGCTTTCTCGCCACCCCCATTACCCTCGACAAGGAACTGGCAAAAAGGGCAGGGGAGGTGGAAAATGTAAAAATTCGAGCCCTGGGTTTCCCCGGCCAGGCGGCAGTCGCCAAGGCGGATCCGGAGGGACGGAGTTTCAGTTACAACAGTTGGCACTTTACCGGGGCCGATCGCAAACTCCATGACAACAAGGTCTGCAACTACATTCCTCTGCTTTATCATGAAGGACCGGGATATTACGAAAAAAACGATATAACCACCGATGTCATGCTCTTGCGCACGACGCCCATGGACAGCAAGGGCTATTTCAATTTCGGGGTCTCCAATTCTTTTACCCGGGCGCAGATTAAAGCCGCCAAAAAGGTCATCGTCGAAGTAAACGAAAAAATGCCGTACTGTTATGGCGGCAATGAAGAGCAGGTCCATATCTCCGAGATCGATGCCATCGTCGAAAGCAATCATGAGGATTTATTCTGCCTGCCGGAACCGAAAATTTCCGATGTCGATCAGCAGATCGCCGAGATAGTCGTTTCCCAGATTGAAAACGGGGCATGTCTGCAGCTCGGCATCGGCGCCATGCCCAATGCCATCGGCAAACTTATTGCTGCCTCCAGCCTGCGGGATCTGGGGGTGCATACCGAAATGCTCTGCGACAGTTTCGTCGATATCTACGAGGCGGGCTGTATTTCCAATCGCAATAAGAAGCACGATGTCGGCAAATTTGTCTATACCTTTGCCCTTGGCTCGAAAAAGCTCTACGACTTCCTCGATCATAACTCCTCCTGCAGCAGTTTTCCGGTGGATTACACCAACCGGCTCGACAGGATCTCCGCCAACGACCGCGCGATCGCCATCAATAACGCCCTGGAGATCGACCTGTTCGGCCAGGTCTCTTCGGAATCGAGCGGTACCCGGCATATCTCGGGGACCGGCGGGCAGCTCGACTACACGTATGGCTGTTACCACTCCCGCGGCGGCAAGGCCCTTATCTGCCTGAGTTCTTCGGTGGTGGAAAAGGATGGCACCAGGCGATCGCGGATAAGGCCGTTTCTCGAGCCGGGAACCATTACCACCCTGCCGCGGGTCATGGTCAACTACGTGGTCACCGAGTACGGTCTGATCAATCTCAAAGGCAAATCGACCTGGGAACGGGCCAATGCCTTGATCTCCATTGCTCATCCGGATTTTCGGGAAGAGCTTACCGAGCATGCCAGGAGAATGAACATTCAGATGTAGGTGATGACCTTTCATCCCTTTTTCTTTGCAGCAAGCGACGAAGTCTTTGCCTCTAACAGGATTTCTGTTAGATTCTTCCCGTATCGGCCCGGGAGTTCGGGGCTTGCTGCAAATCTGTCGGCCTTTTCGGCGGCATGGCTAATCGTTCGAAAGGGGTGGAGAGGATATGTTTGCCTTGACCAGTATTCGCCATAAGCTCCTTTTCTACTATACCCTGCTCTATGCTCTCTCCCTGTCCGTCGGTTTTGCCACCGTCTATGTCATAATCCGCGATTCCTTGCAAAACAATATCGAAAGCGAACTGCAAAACACCACGACGGCGGTCTACAACCTGGTCCAGACCGCGGCCACCGTGTCGATAAAAAACTATCTGCGCGGGGTCGGCGAGAAAAATGTGGAAATCATCGACGCCTTGTATCAAAAGAGCCGGCAGGGCCGTCAGACCGATGCAGAGGCCCGGGAGAAGGCCGCCGAGGTGCTGCTGAGCCAGACCATCGGTGAGTCGGGCTATATCTATTGCCTCGACAGTAACGGCATCGTGGTTGTCCACCCGCAGCAGTCCCTGCTTGGCACGGATGTCTCCGGCTATTCCTTCGTCAAGGATGTCCTCGCCAAAAAGAAGGGATATCTTGAATATGACTGGAAAAATCCGGGGGAGGAGGTCGCCCGGCCCAAGGCATTGTACATGATCCATTTCGAGCCCTGGGACTGGATCATTGCCATTTCCTCCTACCGCGCCGAGTTTAAAGATCTGGTGAACGTCGACGATTTTAAAGAAAGCGTCCTCGACCTCAAGTTCGGCCGGACCGGCTATGCCTTCGTCGTCAACAGCGAAGGCAAGGCGATCATCCATCCCAAACTGGAGGGCATCAACATCCTCGCGGTGGAGGGTTTGCCGAACGAATACCTGGCCGAAATCATCCGCCGGAAAAACGGCCGCATGGTCTATCCCTGGCAGAACCCCGGGGAGGCTAAGCCCCGGCAGAAACTGTGCATATTCAACTCCATTCAAGAGTATGACTGGGTGGTCGGCGCAGCCAGTTATCACGATGAATTCTATCAACCGCTGCGGACCATCGGCACTCTGGTGCTGGCAACTTTTCTGGCGACCATGTTTTTAGTCCTGTCGCTCTCCCTCAAGATCAGCAACTCGATCACCACCCCGCTGCAGAAGTTGATGGACCATTTCAACCGTGCCGGCAAGGGTGATTTCAGCCTTCGGATGGCGGTGACCTCGACCGACGAGATCGGCAGGCTCGCCAGGTTTTTCAACCGCTTTATGGAGCAGCTCGGCCAGTATCACAGCGACCTGAAACAACAGATGCAGGTGCGGCAAGATGCGGAAAACAGTCTCAGGCAGAGTGAACAGCGCTACCGTTCGGTCATGGCCTCCGCTGCCGATCCTATCATTACCTATGATATGGAAGGGAGGGTGACCTATTTCAATCCTGCGTTTCAACAGGTCTTCGGCTGGAGCCTTACGGAATGTCTCGGCCGGAAAATGGATCACTTCGTGCCGCCGGAAAACTGGCCGGAAACATCAGTCATGATCAACGCCATCAAGGAAGGCCGGGTTCTGTCGGCAACCGAGACGAAACGCCTGACCAGGACCGGGGAGATTCGCCATGTCAGCATCAGCGGCGCGGTTCTCAGGGATCATAACCAGCAGCTGGTCGGCAGTGTGGTCATTCTCCGCGATATTACCGAGACGAAAATGCTGACCAAACAACTGATGGATATCGGCGACAACGTTCGCCAGACCATCGGCCAGGACCTCCATGACGACCTGTGTCCGCATCTCATCGGCATAGGTGGCCTCAGTTCGGCGCTGCACGCGACCCTCAAGGAAAACGGCAGTGAAGGAGCTGCTCTCGCGGAAAGGATCGTCGAATTGATCGACGATGCCACCACCAAAGCCCGCGGGCTGTCGAGGGGGCTCTGCCCGGTGCATCTGGTCGCCTATGGTCTGCATTCGGCCCTCACCCATCTTGCCGAACATACCGAAATGACTGCGGGGATCCGCTGCACCTTCACCGGCGACGAATCCCTGAAAATCACCGACAATGCCCTCGCCACCCACCTCTACTATATCGTGCAGGAGGCGGTGAACAATGCAGTCAAACATGCCGGCGCTTCCTCTATCGATATTTCGCTCGGCGAAGAAGACGAGTATCTTCACCTGTTGATCGGCGACGACGGTCATGGTATCGATGAAGATATCGATGAACAGGGCGGCAAAGGCATGGGCATGCAGATCATGAAATACCGGGTGCAGGTTATCGGTGCTTTCCTCGATCTCGTCAGCAGCAGGGAAGAGGGCACGACTCTTCATATCTTTATGAAAAAGTCGGAAATGACCCACCACGAACAGTGAAAAACAGGAGAACCGATGGCTCCGCGGGACAAATATAAAGTACTGATTATCGACGATCATCCCATTTTCTGCCTCGGCATGAGCGAGCTGATCAACAAGGAGCCTGACCTGACGGTCTGCGGTTCCATCGAGTCGATGAAAAAAACGTGTGCGGCAATTGCCGAACTGAGGCCCGACCTGATCATTATCGATATCTCCCTGAAGGACGGCAATGGCCTGGATCTGGTGCAGGAAATCAGGAAAGAGTATGAAGGAATGCCCATGCTGGTGCTGTCGATGTACGACGAATCCCTCTATGCCGAGCGCGCGCTGCTCGCCGGAGCCTTTGGCTACATCATGAAACAGGAGGCGATACCGAAGGTGGTCGAGGCAATCCGCCATGTTTTAAAAGGCGACATCTACGCCAGCAATGCGGTCAAGGAAAAGGTGTTCAAACGGCTGACCAGCCCGCAGAGCGCCGACAGCAAATCCCCGCTCGATATCCTCACCAACCGCGAACTCGAGGTCCTGCGGCTGATCGGCCAGGGCTTTTCCACCAAGGAGATCGCCGACCGCCTCCACCTCAGCATCAAGACCATCGGCACCTACCGCGAGAACCTCAAAGAGAAGCTGAAGCTCAAGCATTTCACCGGCCTGGTAAAGTTTGCCGTGCACTGGTCGGATAAGATCCTGCTGTAATATCCGGCGGCAGCCGTATTCGCAGCACCCGCACCCTTCCGCCTAGGTTCTAAACCTAGGCGGGATCAGCTTTTTCTGCAGAGCGAAATAGGCTTTATGCCGATTGTTAGACCCTTCCGAATCAACTACTCTTCCAGGCAGAATCCTTGCCGCGTGAAGAGCCGGACTTTTCCCATGCCTTCAGGCGGTTTTCGTATCAAACCTTTGCATGGAGCGCAGATCGATGTTCAGGCCGGAGGTAAATCGCGATATCCTCAGTCCGATTTCTTTTCTCAACCGCAGTGCCGATGTCTATCCGGACAAGATTGCGGTAGTCTATGACGACTTGCGCTTTACCTATCGTCAGTTTCAGGCCAGGGTTCACCAGTTGGCAAACGCCCTCCTGGGCAGAGGGATCGGTCACGGTGACAAAGTGGTTTTTATCTGTCCCAACACCCCTCCGATGCTTGAAGCCCACTTTGCCATCCCGATGATCGGTGCCGTTCTGGTCTGTGTCAACACCCAGCTCTCCAGCCGAGAATATCTCTACATTATTGATCATTCCGATGCGAAAGCTGTTTTTGTCGACAATGAGTTCGCCGCTCAGCTCCAGCCGATAGCCGGGGAACTGGCAAAGGTTTCGCTCTTCGTCAATATCTGCGAGTATACCTGTGCGCCTCTCTTGAAAGGGCCTGAGTATGAGACGTTCCTGGCGGGCGGGGCGGCAACGCCGCCGGCAACGAGTGGGGATTGCGATGAAAACAGTCTCATCGCCATCAACTACACCTCGGGCACCACCGGCCGGCCGAAAGGGGTAATGTACAGCCACCGGGCCACCTGCCTGCAGACCCTGGGCGAGATTATCGAATCGGCTCTCAGGCCTGATTCCGTCTATCTCTGGACCCTGCCGATGTTTCACTGCAATGGCTGGAGTTTCCCCTGGGCGGTGACGGCGGTGGGCGCAACGCATGTCTGTCTCAGACGCTGTCTGCCCAAGGAAATGTTTCACCTGATAGAAAAAGAAAGCGTATCGCATCTCTGCGCCTCGCCCAATATCCTGTTGATGATGATCTGTTTCCCCGAGGCACCGGCGGTGAGGCTGCGCCGCCCTCTGCAGGTGCTCACCGCGGGTGCCTCTCCTTCACCGGTGATCATTCAGGGCATGGAAGATATCGGTGCCGATATAACCCACGTCTACGGACTCACCGAACTGCACGGGCCGCACAGTGTCTGCGCCTGGCAGGCCCCCTGGGTCGAGCTCGATCCGGAGAGTGTCGCGAAAATGAAGGCGCGGCAGGGGGTGGCCTCGATCACCAGCCTGCATATGGCGGTTGTCGATTCGCAGTCCATGGAGCCGGTGCCCCATGACGGCCGGACCGTCGGCGAGGTGGTGATGCGCGGGCACAACGTCATGGCCGGTTACTATAAAGATGCAGCGGCTACCGACCTGGCCTTTCGCGGCGGCTGGTTCCATAGCGGCGACCTCGGAGTTATCCATGCCGACGGTTATCTGCAGATAACCGATCGGGCAAGCGACGTGATCGTCAGGGGCGGAGACATGATCTCCTCCATCGAAATCGAGGAAATCATTTACCAGCACCCGGATGTCCTCGAGGTGGCGGTGGTCTCGACTCCCGATCCGGTCTGGGGCGAGGTTCCCAAGGCCTTTGTCGTGCCGAAACGAGGCCGGACCCCGACGGAAGAAGAGATAATCGAATTCTGCCGCAGCCACCACGCCCAGTTCAAGGCCCCGAAAACCGTGGAGTTCGGCCAGTTGCCGAAAACGGCCACCGGCAAAACCATCAAGGCCAAACTGCGCAGCCGGGAATGGTTTGGGATGGAGCGGAAGGTAAGCTGAGGCCTGCAGGTGGCGCGGATTTCAATGTCGACAACCAAGAAAAGGAGTGCCAAAATGAACAAGGTGGTCATTGTCAGTGGGTGCAGGACGGCGGTGGGAGCATTCGGCGGCGGTCTGAAGGATGTTCCGGTGGTTGACCTGGGAGCGACGGTTCTTCGCGAGACTTTGCAGAAGATCGGCCTGCGGCCTGGCCGGGGTGCCGATCATTCGACAACCGTCCCCTGTAAACTTGCCGGGCAGGCCGAGGTTGATTTTGAAAAAAAATATGCCGGATGGTCGGAAGATGCCCGGGAGATCGCCATTGACGAGGTTATCATGGGTAACGTCCTGCAGGCCGGCCAGGGGCAGAATCCGGCCCGCCAGGCGATGATCCGGGCAGGAATCTGCAAGGAGACCCCGGCGTTCACCCTCAACAAGGTGTGCGGCTCGGGCCTGAAAGCGATTGCCCTTGCCGCCCAGTCGATCATGACCGGTCAGGCCGAGGTGGTCCTCGCCGGCGGCCAGGAGAATATGAGCCAGGTGCCGATGGCGCTCCTCAAGGGACGCTGGGGCTACCGCATGGAAGTGACCGGCGTCGGCGAAGTTCACGACCTGATGGTCTATGACGCGCTCTACGAGATTTTTTACGGCTACCACATGGGGGTGACCGCCGAGAACATCGCCAGGATGTACAATATCAGCCGGGACGATCAGGACAGACTGGCCTGTATGAGCCATGCCCGGGCCATGGCGGCAATGGAAAAGGGCTGGTTTGCCGACGAGATCGTGCCGGTGAAGGTGGCCGGCCGCAGGGAAGAGATCATCGTCGACCGCGACGAGCGGCCGATGGTCACCAGCATGGAAAAGCTTGCCCGGCTTCGGCCGGTATTCGCCAAAGACGGCTCCGTCACCGCCGGCAACGCCTCGGGGATCAACGACGGGGCGGCGGCGGTACTCTTGATGAGCGAGGAGAAGGCCAGGCAGCTGGATCTCAAGCCGCTCCTCACCATTGAGAGTTTTGCCTCCGGCGGACTCGATCCGGCTTATATGGGGCTTGGCCCGGTCCCGGCAATCAAGCGGGCGCTGCACCAGGCGAAGATGACCATTGCCGATATCGAACTGATTGAATTGAATGAAGCCTTTGCCTCGCAGGCTATCGGCTGTATGCTGGAGCTGGGCATCGAGGTCGAAAAACCGAACCGGCAGGGCAGCGCCATCTCCATGGGCCATCCCGTCGGCTGCACCGGGGCAAGGCAGATGGTCGCCACCATCAACCAGATGCAGCGCGAAGGCCTCGCCACCGGATTGATCAGCATGTGCATCGGCGGCGGCATGGGAATGGCCATGGTGGTCAGCAGCAATGGTGTCGGCAGCGATGTGTCGGCTCTTTATAACCAGTGACGGGAGAGTATCATGGATGCAAAAACGACAACCTTCGGGGTTATCGGTGCGGGCCAGATGGGCGCGGGCATTGCCCAGGTGGCGGCGGCGAGCGGGATGAACGTCATCCTTCACGATATCTCCGCCGACTTTGTCGACCGGGGTTTAGCGATAATCGCCAAAAACCTGGAGCGGAGTGTTACGAAGGGCAAAATAGCCGAAGACGAGAAAAAGGCCATCCTCGGCCGGATTCAACCCGGCACCGATCTTGTCGGCATGCGGGCAGCCGACTTTGTCGTCGAGGCCGCCTCCGAGGTCGAGGAAATCAAATTCGGGATTTTTGCCCGGCTGGACGAGATCTGTCCGCCGCACACCATCCTCTCCTCCAATACCTCTTCCATTCCGATCGGCCGGATCGCCTCCCGGACGAAACGACCGGACAAGGTGATCGGCATGCACTTCATGAATCCCGTGCCGGTGATGAAGCTGGTCGAGGTGATCCGGGCCCTGGCCACCTCCGAAAAGACCTTTCAGTCCACCGTGGCGCTGGCCGAGCGGATGGGCAAAACCCCTGCGGTGGCAAGCGACTTTCCGGGCTTTATCGCCAATCGCATCCTTTTGCCGATGATCAACGAGGCGATATACTGTCTCTACCAGAGTGTCGGCGACCGGGAGTCGATCGACCGCGTCATGCAGCTCGGCATGAATCATCCGATGGGGCCGCTGGCTTTGGCCGATCTCATCGGACTCGATACCTGTCTTGCAATCCTGAACACTTTGCACCAGGGACTTGGCGATCCGAAGTACCGGCCCTGTCCGCTGCTCCGCCAGTATGTCGAATCGGGCTGGCTGGGCCGGAAAACCGGCAGGGGTTTCTACAGCTACTGAGCGCCGCAGCAGTCTGGCGGCACAAAAACAGGCAACACCAACAGATGAGGAAAACATGAGTGATTCGGCAATCCAGGATCTCTATCCGGAAGAATATGCGCATTGCTACGGCTGCGGCCGAAACAATCCGCATGGCATGCACCTCAAAAGCTACTGGCAGGGCGAGGAGTGTGTCTGCCGCTATACTCCGGGGCCTGACTATACCGGCGGGGTGCCCGGCTTTCTCTACGGCGGCATGACCGCCTCGCTGATCGACTGCCACGGTGCCGCAACCGCTGCCGCTGCAAAGGCGAAAGAGAGCGGCGAGCCGATAGCCCGGTTTGTCACCGCCTCCCTCACCGTCGATTATCTCAAGCCGACGCCGCTTGGCGTGGAGCTCGAGATCCGCGGCAAGGTGGCCGAGATCAAAGGGCGCAAGGTGACCGTCAACCTGCAGCTGCTGGCCGGCGAGACCCTCTGCGCTACAGGGCGAGTCCTCATGATTCAGCTTCCGCCAGACGCCTAGGACAAAAATACGTGCTGAAGAGCGGCATTGCCTGATCCTGTTTCAGGATCGACAGGAAAGTTCCGTCTCTTTTTCAAAATACAACAATGGGAGTAATACCATGAACTTCGAACTGACAGAAGAGCAGAATCTTATTCGCGAAATGGTCCGCAGCTTTGCCGAAACCGAAGTCGCCCCGTCGGCCGCCGCGCGTGATGAAGAGGAGCATTTCGACCGCGAGCTGATGTTTGCAAGACTTGCCGACCTCGGTCTCACCGGCATTGTTTTTCCCGAGGAATACGGCGGCGCGGGTGCCGACTACCTGAGCTACGCGATTGCCGTCGAAGAGTTGTCAAGAGTCTGCGCCTCGACCGGCGTGACGCTCTCCGCCCATCTCTCCCTTGGCTCCAACCCGATCTATCTTTTCGGCAGCGAGGAACAGAAAAAACAGTTCCTCACCCCGCTTGCCCAGGGTGAGGCGATGGGTGCCTTCGGCCTGACCGAGCCCGCGGCAGGCTCCGATGCCGGCGGGACAAGAACCTTTGCGGTACGGCAGGGCGAAGACTGGATTATCAACGGCAGCAAGATCTTTATCACCAATGCCGGCGAGGCGGAGATTTACGTGATTTTTGCCAGGACCGACCGGGCAGCCGAAAAGCATCACGGCATCAGCGCCTTCATTGTCGAGAAGGGCACCCCCGGATTTACCTTCGGCAAAAAAGAAAAAAAGATGGGCATCCGCTCCTCACCGACCATGGAACTGGTCTTCGAGAATTGCCGGGTGCCCCATGCCAACATGCTGGGCGAAGAGGGGAAAGGATTCAAGGTGGCGATGAAGACCCTTGACGGCGGCCGGATCGGCATTGCCTCCCAGGCTCTGGGGATTGCCCAGGGGGCGCTCGACGCAACCAAAACCTATGTCAAGGAGCGTCAGCAGTTCAACAAGCCCTTGAACGCCTTCCAGGGTGTGCAGTTTCAGCTGGCGGATATGGCGACCCAGGTTGAAGCGGCCAGGCTGCTCGTCTACAATGCCGCCTATCGGGCAAGTGCCGGGCTTTCCTATTCCCAGGAGTCGGCGATGGCCAAACTGTTTGCCAGCGAGACGGCGATGCGGGTGACCACCCAGGCGGTCCAGCTGCATGGCGGCTACGGCTACACCCGGGAATTCCCGGTGGAGAGGATGATGCGCGACGCCAAGATCACCGAGATCTACGAAGGCACCAGTGAGATTCAGCGGGTTGTCATCGGCTCGGCACTGACCCGTTAAAAAGGGGTATCTCCCGCCCCTTTCGGTGGAGGATGGCATCGGGGGGTGCCATCTCCCGCTGTTTATTCGCAACAACGTACAAGAGCTTTCCCGGCAATGGAGACAGCGATGGAATTTACCCGTGAAATATACTGGAATATCGGCCATGGTCCGGCAACTGTGGTGCCGATGTATCTGCTCGCCGCAGCGGCCTTCGCCGTTCTGGCTTATGGCTTTCTCCGCCGCCTGAAAACATACCGGCTGGGCAAACCTATGCACCGGACCGACCGGCCCCTTGCCCGGTTCGGCGGGATGTTGCGCACCATGCTCCTGCAGACCAGAGTCCTGCGGGTGAAGGGGCCGGGGGTTGCCCATGCCGTGTTTTTCTGGGGCTTTTTCCTGCTCTTTCTCGGCACCGGGCTGATTGTCGTCCAGGCCGACTTCACCGACCTTTTTTTCGACTATGTCTTTCTCAAGGGCACTTTCTATAAGATTTTCAGCATAACCCTCGATCTTGCCGGCCTCGCGGCGATCCTCATGCTGCTCGGTCTTCTTGTGCGGCGCTGGGTGGTACGGCCGCCGGGGCTCGAAACCAGAATGGACGACTTCGTCATGCACGGCCTGCTGCTGGCCATCCTCCTCACCGGCTTTGTCATCGAAGGGGCGAGGATGGCGGTCACCGAGCTGGGTACCCCGCTTGCCCTCTGGTCGCCGGTGGGGCTGGCGATCGGCCGGAGCCTTGCCGGAACGAGCCCGGAGCTGCTTCTTGCAATGCACAAAGGTTTGTGGTGGTTCCATCTGGTGCTGGCCTTGCTGTTTATCGGTCTCATGCCGTTTACCAAGTTTCGCCATATCCTGACAACGAGCGCGGGCACCTTTCTTGCCGATCGGGGGCCGGTGGGAAAACTCACCACCATCGATCTGGAAAACGAGGAGGCCGAGAGTTTCGGCGCGGCAAAAGTGACCGATCTCACCTGGAAGGATATCTTCGACGCCGATGCCTGCACCCTGTGCAAACGCTGCCAGGACCGATGTCCTGCCCATGCGACCGACAAGCCGCTGTCGCCGATGCAGGTGGTGCAGCGGATCGGCGAGCTTGCCGCCGAAACCCCGCAGACGGATCTCATCGATGCGGTCGGCCGGGATGCTATCTGGTCCTGCACGACCTGCCGGGCCTGCCAGGATATCTGTCCGGCCGGGGTCGAGCATGTCGGCAAGATCGTCGAGATGCGCCGCAACCTCGTTCTCATGGAAGGAGAATTCCCCGGCGAAGAGGTGATGACCGCGATGGAACAGCTGGAGGTCAACGGTAACCCGCTCGGCATGGGCTATGCTTCGCGCGGCGAATGGGCGGAAGGTTTGGGAGTAAAAAGCCTGGCCGAAGATGCCGAGATCGACATCCTCTATTTCGTCGGCTGCTATGCCAGCTTTGACAAGCGCAATATCGCGGTGGCCAGGAGCTTTATCACTCTCTGCCGGGCTGCCGGGATCAAAGTCGGCATTCTCGGCAAGGAGGAGAAATGCTGCGGCGAACCGGCCCGCAAGATGGGCAATGAGTATCTCTACCAAAGTCTTGCCACGGAAAATATCGCGACGCTTCAAGGGCATGGCATTAAAAAGATCGTCACCACCTGTCCGCACTGTTTCAACACCCTGAACAAGGACTATCGCGATCTCGGCCTCGACTGCCGGGTGCAGTCCCATCCCGAATTTCTAGCCGGGCTCGTGGCCGAGGGCAGACTTGCCGTGGACGGCGAACCGTTCGTCTGTACCTACCACGATTCCTGCTATCTCGGCCGTCATAACGGGATGTATGATGCGCCGCGCGAGCTTATCGCCGCGGCAGGCGGCAAGCTTGTCGAAATGACAAAAAACCGCGACCAGGCCTTCTGCTGCAGCGCCGGCGGCGGCCGGATACTTGCCGAAGAAAAGCTCGGCACGAGGATCAACATCAAAAGGGTGGAGATGGCTGCCGCAACCGGCACCGGCCAGCTGCTGGCCAACTGTCCGTTCTGCCTGACCATGTTTGAAGACGGCGTCAAAGGGGCGAATATCGAGGAGAGCATGAAACCGCGCGATATCGCCGAACTGCTGGCGGAGCGCTTACAGTAAATAATTTATTGAAAAGGAGGAAGAAGATGAAACTTCTCGTATGCATAAAACAGGTTCCGGACATGGAATCGAAATTCAAGATCGCTGCCGACGGCCTCTGGTACGACCGCAGCGATCTCGCCTGGCGGATGAACGAATATGATGAGTACGGGGTCGAGCAGGCGGTGCAGCTGAAAGAGCAGACCGGCGGCGACCTGACCGTGCTCTGCATCGGCCCGGAACGGGTCAAGGAGACGATGAAAAAGGCTTTGGCGATGGGCTGCGACCGGGGTGTCCATATCGCCGATGACGCAAGTCATCTGAAAGACCCCTTCGAGATCGCGTCGATCATCGCCGAATTCGCCGGGGGCAAAGACTTCGACCTGATCTTTACCGGCATGCAGTCCCAGGACCGGGGCAGCGTCCAGGTCGGGGTGATGGTCGCCGAACTGCTGAATATTCCAGCGGTAACGACCATAGTTGATTTTGCCTTTGCGGCCGGCAAAGTCACGGTCAAGCGGGAACTTGAGGGCGGCATCAAAGCCAGGGTAGAAACAGATCTGCCGGTCCTCGTCACCTGTCAGCTGGGCCTCAATACCCCGCGCTACCCGACCCTGCCGAATATCATGAAGGCTAAAAAGAAAGAGTTGCTGACTGTCGCCGCAACCGACCTGTACAAGGCGGGCGGCCTGCAGGAAACGGTAAAGATCGAGTTCCCGGTGAAAAAGAGCGGCGGCCTCTTCCTCGAAGGCGAAGTCGAATCCATTGCCGACCGATTGATCGGCATCCTGAGAGAAAAAACCGCCGTACTCGCATAACCAAAAAACATGAAGGAAAGAATCAACACCAACCTTTAAAAAAATAATGGTGTCTTTTGTGGTTATGCGCTGCAATGTCAACAACTTAAAGGTGCATGAAATGCACCCTGCTTCTACCGGAAATTTCGGCAAAATTGTTGAGCTCATACAAGGGTGCATTTCATGCACCATCAACTGCATGTGACCGATAGTCTAAAGCTTAAGTTAATGACATTGGGGTGTACGGTGTGCACCATGTCGCAAAGAGAACACAAAGCGCCCCTACAGAAAAACCGTGCACAATTAAAGGAGTAATCATGAAAATGCTCTTAATTGCAGAATACAGACAGGGACAACTCCTGGACAGTTATACCGAATTGCAGGCCTTTGCCGAAATGATGGGGGCACAAAGCGCCATGTTCCTCACGGCAAGTGGAACGGGCGAGCTGCCGAAATTCCCCGGCAAACTCTATCTCGCCGAAGTCGCCGAATTCGGCGAATACAACCCGGAAGTCCATAAACAACTGCTGCTCGAAGTCGTGGCGAAAGAACAACCGGAGATGATCGTCTTCTGCCACAGCTCCTACGGCTGGGATCTGGCCCCGCGCCTGGCTGTCAGCCTGAAGGCCGCGCAGATCTCCGAGGTGGTGGCGGTGGAGGACGGAGCCCTGGTGGCGCCAGCCTGCAACGGCAAACTGCGCCGGACCCTGAAAAGCAAAGGCAAAATAACGATTGTCACCCTCCAGGCCGGCGCCTTTTCCCTTGCCGAGCCGGCAGCAGACACGCCGACGGTCATCCCGATAACCGGCGATAGCCAGGGCAAAGTCCGCCTGCTCAGCTACGAAAAGGCCGAACAGGGCGGAGTCGATCTGGCCAAAGCCGAGGTCATCGTCAGTGCCGGGCGAGGCGTCGGCAAGCCGGAAAACATCGCCCTGGTGGCCGGTCTTGCCAAGGCCCTCGGTGGCGAATACGGGGCAAGCCGGCCGGTGGTCGATGCGCTGTGGGTCGAACACAACCGCCAGGTGGGCACGACCGGACTTACCGTCTCGCCGAAACTCTACGTCGCCTGCGGAATTTCCGGAGCGGTCCAGCACCTGGCCGGGATGAAGAAATCGGACTTCGTGGTGGCGATCAATACCGATAAAGACGCCCCCATCGGCGATGTCGCCGACGTCTTTGCCGTCGCCGATCTCAAACAGCTTCTGCCGGTCCTGACGGAAAAACTGCAGGCGTTGTGAAAGGATTCCCCTGATGCTATTATCTGCAATGTGACAAGTCACTGTAATGGCATCAGGGTGTTCTCTTGAACGTGCGAACTCAGGGTAATCGCTAAAGAACCCTTTACCTCATCAGCAACGACCAAACCGGGATCTTTGCTTTTCAATACGTTTAAAATTCCCGCCCCATGTCTGAATCCAATTGTTTGCCAGTGTATACTGCAATCTCATGGAATTCGTCAATCTAATGTAGACCTCTGGCCAAAATGGCCTCTTGAATATTGCTTTGACAAATTCTTCCTCTGCTGTTTCAGAATCCTCAAAACCATTTCAGGTTGATAAGATGGAACTTGCTCATGCCCTGTTTCTTTGATATGTGTTTGGGATGAATATGAAGATAATGGTTTGATATTATGTTTTTTTACATTTGTATTGCCCTCAGAATATTTCGTTGAGGGAAAGAGCTTGATCGATTGTTGAGCTTGGGCACCAAATCAAAAAAGAATTGTTGGTATCCAAAATATTAGGCTTTAATAAAAGGCCGACAAACCAAACAAAAACATAAAGATGACCTAATGAGCAGGTTACACCACATTGACTTCATCACAACAAAACTCTCCGCTCTTGCCACGGAAATAACCCTTTGTGGTAAATTGAATTTTCTCGACCGACACCTGCATGCCGAGACCTTTTACGCGTATTTTTTCAATGAGCTGTTCGGTTGGCAGCTCAAGAATATGAATACCATCAAGCCAAACGCAGAAGCTATTGATTTAATAGATTTTAAAAATAAAATCATTGCTCAAGTCTCAGCCACTACCACCAAGCAAAAAGTGGAATTGTCACTTACAAAGGATCTCTCGTCCTATTCCGACTATACCTTTAAGTTCATCTCGATCTCAAATGATGCTAGCGTGTTGCGCAGAAAAAGTTTTATTAATCCGCACAACTTGGCCTTCGATCCCCAAAAAGATATCCATGATCTCGCCTCCACCCTACGGTGTATCAACGGTCTCAGCATTGACGATCTGAGCCGAATAGCCACCTTGATCAAAAAGGAATTGGTGACTGCGATCGATCCAGTCAGGCTTGAGTCAAACCTTGCTGCCATTATCAATATCCTGGCAAAGGAGGATTTGAATCGTGTCGCTTCGGCGGTTGAAACCATCCCCTTCAACATTGATCATAAAATCGACCACAATCAGCTTGATGTAGCGCGCGACATTATTGAAGATTACTCGGCACACCACAGTCGGGTCGCCCGCATCTACGCGGATTATGACAGAGAGGGGAACAACAAAAGTTTATCTGTCCTCACCGCTATCAAACGTGATTATGTGGTCCACAGGGCTCAGTTGAGTGATGACGACCTTTTTTTCAGGATTATTGAGTGTGTGATCGCAAGGGTTCAAGAGGGTGCCAATTTTACCCCTATCCCGGCAGAAGAACTGGAGCTTTGTGTGAATATTCTGGTGGTAGATGCCTTTATCCGCTGCAAGATATTTAAAAATCCGGTAGGTTATGCCCATGCTGCTTCCTGACAACATCCATCCAGAACAGAGTATATATTACAACGGCGCCTTCGTGTTGGAAGCACTTCGCGAGCAATCCGCTTCGGATATACTGGACCTTTATGTGAACACACAAGTTCATCGCCGAATGACCATGCCCGTATTCGTTTTGTGTCTTGATTGGTTGTATTTGTTGGATCTAGTCAACTTGAACGAGCAAGGGGGCGTTGAACTATGTTCCTGAAGTCCCTGACCATATCAAGCCAAACCGAAGTTATCCGAGAGATTCAATTTCACAACGGCATCAATCTGATAGTCGATGAGACTGCGAATGCCCAAGGAACCGAGACCGGCAACAACGTAGGCAAGACAACGGTGCTCATGCTGGTTGACTTCTGTCTGGGCGCCAATGCAAAACAGATCTACACCGATCCGGAACAAAAAAAGGAAGAGTACCGACTGGTCAAGGATTTCCTCTTTGAAAACAAGGTGAGCATTACCTTAGTACTCAAGGAAGATCTGGCCAAAGAAGACTCCCCAGAAATTTACATCGAGCGCAACTTTTTGCCAAGAAAACAGAAACTGCAAAAGATCAATGGCGTTGCCAAAACTACTGATGATGAATTTGAGGAGGCGTTAACCGAACTTCTCTTTCCCGGCCAGTACGGTAAGAAGCCGACATTCAGGCAGATCATCTCTCACAATATCCGCTACAAGGACTTAAGCCTCAACAATACCCTCAAAACCCTCGATCGCTTTACCAGCGACGCCGAGTATGAAACCCTGTATCTCTTTTTATTGGGCTGCGATTTCGACCAGGGGGATGCCAAACAGGAATTGTTGACCCAACTCCGCCTGGAGCAGACCTTTAAAGGCCGGCTGGAAAAGGAACAAACCAAATCAGCCTATGAAACCGCCCTCGCCATTCTGGAGGGGGAGATTGATCTGTTGAATCGGCGTAAGGCAAATTTCAATCTGAATGAAAGCTTTGAGGCTGACTTGGATCAGTTGAACCAGGTCAGGTATCAACTCAATCTGCTGAGTTCGGAGATAGGCAGGCTGAACATCCGGCGCGACTTGATTCTTGAAGCAAGGCGTGATCTTGAGCAAGGGGCCGCCAAGATCGATCAGCGCCAACTGGAACAGATTTACAAGCAGGCTACTGACCGGATAGCGGGCATTCAGAAAACCTTTAAAGAACTCTGCATTTTTCACAACCGAATGATCGCCGAAAAGGTCAGGTACATCGCCAAGGATCTGCCGAGGCTTGAGAACGACATCAAGGCCAAGTCCGAACAGTTGAGCCTCCTCTTGAGGCAAGAGACCGAATTATCTGCTGCGATCTCCCGCAGTGATTCCTTTGCGGAACTGGAAAAGTTAATTTTAGAACTCAACGAGAAGCATCGAAAAAAAGGGGAGTTTGAAAATGTTATCCAGCAGTTGACCGAGATTGACTCGAACCTGAAATCGCTGGATCAACGATTGGATGCAATTGACAATGAACTCTTTTCGGATGATTTTGAACAAAAGATAAAGGGGCAGGTTAACAAGTTCAATCGACACTTTTCCTCGATTTCCCAGGCCCTTTACGGCGAGCAGTATGCCTTGAAGGTCGATCCGACCATGACCACTTCCGGCAAAAACAAAGGGAGACGCCTCTACAAGTTCAGCGCCTTCAACACCAACTTCAGCTCTGGGAAAAAGCAGGGAGAAATTTCCTGTTTTGATATTGCCTACACGCTCTTTGCTGACGAGGAGAACATCCCGTGCCTGCATTTTTTGCTCAATGACAAAAAAGAGTTGATGCACGACAATCAACTCTTGAGAATTGCTAAATTAGTAGACAGCAAAGGCATTCAGTTTGTGGCTTCGATTCTCAAAGACAAGCTGCCTGAAGAGTTGAACCGTGAAGAGTATTTTGTTGTAAAACTCTCTCAAACGGACAAGTTATTCAGGATTGAAAATCATTGATTTCCGTTATTGGGTAATGCTTGCCTTGACATTCTAAGTAGGAAATGTGGGGACGGATTGATATTATCCTGGCGAATTCCGTGGGAAATAATATCGAATTCCGAATATTTTAAAGGAAATGACTCACCCCGAAAATCGGTAAATGGCGGTTTAGAGAGAGCTCAATCGGGGAAGTGGAGGGTCAAATCTTTACCCGTGACAAATTTCATCGGGCACGGGTAAAGATTTTGACCCTGAATCGGAGGGACACCATACCGAATTCCAACTCATAAAATGCACCGGATAGACTGGTGATTATTAGGTTAGGCCTCACAAGATGACACTACCCTCTGACTTCCTCTCAAGCCTTACGTGTCCGCATACCAAGGAGATCTTGGAGGACATGCAGCGGGAAGATCGGCCCAACGGCGGGAAGATTCTGACCCTTCGAAACGAGATCGCGCCGAGTGATTTGTTCTGCTACTTCGCGGCGCGCTTTGGACGCCCGAACGGGATCCAGAATCTTCTGCGCACGGACGATTCAGACAATCTGATTCATTGGGAGTGGGTGTTGCGGAGCAAGGATGGAATGCTCTCGTTCCTCGGGATGAACTTTCGGACAGAAGTGTGGGTGCTAGGAAGCACCGCTTGTGACGGCGACTTCCTGCAAGAGTTGGTCAAACAGATCAAAGCCGACTTCTCCAACCATGGGAAGCTCATGTCCGAGATCCGGAAGTCTCTCGAAGACTGGATCGAATTCGTCAATCCGTATCAACGACTTCGGGCGGCTATCGAAAGGTTGCGTACTGAACTTGACGCCCTCCAACTAAGACCTGAAGACGAAGCTGTCCCTGACCTCACCAGCTCTGATCAGATACCCGATGATCGCTGGGGTGACATATTTGCGAAGTACACTAAGGGGCTCGGGCTCTGTTTCGGTATCCGTTCCATGCTTCCGGTGATGGCGGAGGCGTATGTCAATCTGCTTCTCTTCGTCCTTATGAGGCCCGAACTCAAGGCCGATGAACGCCTTCGCGAGAACACCATTCGTCAGCCGATAGATATTCGTGTGAAGACCTTGCACATGACGTGCGTTGGCTTTGAGAAGCCTGTGGACTACGCTCACGATGCCTGCAAAGCCTACCATTCCCTTGTTAACGAGCGGAACGATCTGCTGCACGGCAACGTGGTCCTCGAGAAGCTCAAATTCAATGAAGTCTTCTTCAATGGTCGGGTGCCAGTGTTCAAAGAGTACC
This sequence comes from Desulfobulbaceae bacterium BRH_c16a, assembly GCA_000961725.1. GTDB lineage: Bacteria > Desulfobacterota > Desulfobulbia > Desulfobulbales > Desulfocapsaceae > Desulforhopalus_A. The sequence continues at coordinate 49,773 of LADS01000003.1, read as the reverse complement.
GCTCGCTGTGGGAACGATCTATTGGGGTCGATATCAGGACTGTTGGCCTCCATCGACTCGCCAATGAGCTCAACGTCGTAGACAACTTTATCGACTACCTTCGCAGTCGTCTGTCCGAAAGTCTTCGCGCCCAATTCGAGCGGATATCGATCATGCGCGACCTCGGACTCAACAAAAAGAACGGCCGTATCGGCATCCTCTTTCCGGGTCATCTTGTGGACATGTTTGCTGTCCAGAAGCAGGCTGGAGAGGGCGAGGCCTAACCTCTCCCAACCCCTCCGGAAAAATTGGGACAGCGACCGTTTAATTGAGTGTAAACAAGAAATGAGGAAAGAGAATGATAAACCGGCGACCATCATGTTAGGCAGTGACCGAATCTATTCACACCTGTAAGGAGATTTTCTACATTGGATATTCCACGGATCTTCAACATCACCGAAAGTGCTCATCGCATCCATAATCCTTTCACACCAGAAAAGCTCGCCACTCTCGGTGCCGTGTTGCGTTTGGAACCGGGGACTCGCGTGCTCGACCTAGGCAGTGGTTCGGGCGAGATGCTGTGCACCTGGGCACGCGATTACGGAATCACCGGCGTCGGCATCGACATGAGTCAGTTGTTCAGCAAGCAAGCGAAACTCCGCGCTGAAGAACTTGGCGTCGCCGATCGAGTCGAGTTCATCCATGGCGACGCTACCGGCTACGTAGCCGACGAAAAGTGTGGTGTGGCAGCCTGTGTCGGTGCCACGTGGATCGGTGGGGGAGTCGCCGGCGCCATCGAGCTTCTGACGAAGAGTCTTAGCGCCAACGGAGTCATCCTCATTGGCGAGCCCTACTGGCGGCAGTTACCACCGACGGAAGACGTAGCTAGGGAGTGCTTTGCCAATTCTATCTCCGACTTTCTCATGCTTCCTGAACTTCTCGCGTCTTTCGACGAACTAGGTTACGACGTTGTGGAAATGGTTCTGGCAGACCAGGAAGGCTGGGACAGGTACGCGGCAGCCAAGTGGCTCACCATGCGTCGATGGCTTGAAGCGAATCCCGAGGACGACTTTGCGAAAGAGGTTCGAGCCCAACTGACCACGGCACCAAAACGCCACGCCGCTTACACACGTGAATACCTTGGATGGGGAGTGTTCGCTCTGATGGCGCGGTAATGAGGGAGGGCCGGGCGACTCAGACAGTGGGGAGTATCCAAGTGGCCTAAAAAGGTGCTGCTAGGAAAGGCGCCGGATTTCCTGAAGGTGGACTGGATTCTGCACCAGTTTGCCAAAAATAAAACTGAAGCCCGCAAGGTGTATCGAAAGTTTGTCGCAGATGGTCTACTGAAACAAGAGCAGAGTCCCTGGAATAAACTTGTGGGTCAGATCGTCTTTGGCAGCTCGGATTTTGTGGCGGATATCCAAAGCAGGCTGAGCGAAGCAAAAGAAATTGGCGAAGTGCCGCGAGCTCAAAGATTCACCGGCAGGCCAGCACTTGGGGAACTATTTCCGCAGGGAAAGAGGGATAAAGCAGCTCGAAATAAACAGATAGAGACAGCGCACATACAGTATGGTTACAATATGAAGGAAATTGCGGATCAATTGCATATTCACTATACAACTGTTAGCAAGATCATGAAAAGACTCAAAAAATGATTTTTCAAAACCTGAACCCATACATCGTTTGCCCCCATGCCTCGTTCAATACGGCAGACCTTCACGTTGGATGATGAAAGGAATAGGAATGATTAATCGTTATCAATCAAATTATTCAACCGCATTGATGAGATCCTCTTTATTGATGCCCGCAACCTGGGCCACCTGATCAATCGCCGAACAAAGGAATTCTCGGCGGCAGATATTACTGCGATCTCCGCCACCTATCACAACTGGAGAAATCCGGACGGCGATTAAGAGGATGTAAAGGGCTTCTGTAACTCCGCCTACATCGAAAACGGGTGCGGGAACTGGATTATGTGCTGACCCCGGGCCGATATTTGGGCTTGGCCGATGACGAGGATGATTTTGATTTCAAGGAGAGGTTTTATAAGTTGAAGGCGGAATTTGAGGAGCAGTTGCAGGAGGAAAAGCGGTTGAATGCGCTGATTGCCGAGAATTTGGCGAAGGTGAAGGTCGAAGGATGAACAATTCGTTATCTTTGTTCCATGTCCGATCTTGCCGCACATATCGAGCCAAGAATTTATCCTTTTGTAACCAGGGGAACAATCGAGCATGCAGACATTGTCAGGATGTCGGAGCCACCAAGAACCGAGCGATGGGAGATATTGCATGATGAGTAACCAAGGAGAGCTTGAAAAAGAAGTCTTCCATTTTACCGTTTCTCAGTTGATTGAAGTCTTGCAGACCTTACCCCAGGAATTACCTGTGTTGGTCAGCGGTTATGAAACCGGCTACGAAAATTTTCACCAGCCAACCGTGATAACGCTGAAGCATGAACCTGAAAATATGTATTTCGAAGGTGAATTTCAAACCACCGAAACAGGAGATACGGAGATCTTTGCAGCAGTCGTTCTGGAAAGGGTGCAGAGAAATGACTGAGAAAAATCGAATAATCGACCCTGGTTTTGATGCCTATACCTTTGCCGGCCCGGCGGCGGATCATCCTGGTCGACAACTATGTTGATGAAAGCGTGGAAGAAGGTAAAGAATTAATTCAGTCCTTTTTGCCCATCTAAAAATATCGCTCGCTGTCGGTTCAGCCTGGTAAATTGTTGTTTTATGGTGTTGCTCATGCAGCTATTTGGGCTTTTTACGAGATGGTCGTTTTTGATAAATTGATTCGGAGAAATGAAAGTGACACAGGATACAGTATGGCATATGCCACCCAACAAAGCGCGATCATTAATGTTGGCAAAACGCCAACTCTCTGAGCTGGTTTACGATGCAGTAAATCTAGAAGGCATACCTTTCACCCTGCCGGAAATTCAGACGTTGCTGGATGGCATAACTGTCGGGGGGTATAAAGTTACCGATCAAGAAATAGCCTTGAATCAGGCAAATGCCTGGCGCACTCTTTTTCGATGGGTGGAGCAAGGGGATTTCTCCATATCTGCGCAGAGGGCGTGTGAATTGCACGCAATAGCCGGTAAAAACGAAGCACTTGCCTGGGGCAAGTTTCGCACCGGCTCGGTTACTATTGCCGGAACCGACTATATGCCGCCGAGTTCCGAGGATCTTCCGTTATTGTTTGAGTCTCTCGTCAATGAAGTACAACAAATTGCTGACATTTATGACCGTGCCATCCATGTTTTCCTCACCATGGCAAGAAGTCAATTCTTTTATGATGTCAACAAACGCATGGGACGATTTATGATGAATGGACTTTTGCTAAGCGAAGGATACCCAGTTATCAATCTTCCTGCAAAACGCCAGTTGGAATTTAATAATCTCATGTTGGAATTTTATCAGACAGGTCAACAGAAACCCATGAACAGCTTTTTGCGATCATGCCTCGATGAGAGAACAATCAAAATAATGAAGGAAGACTAAGACAGGTCCGCTAGATTAGGCGTAGATACCGAAATTTTCGGTACCAGATGGGGTCAGACCACGGTAACTATGATTGAGTTCTATCATCAGATAGCTTTAAAGCTCGAGAAGGCATCACTACTCATTTGGTTGGGGCTAATTGCATCATCCGTCTTTTGTGGATATGTGATTTTCTTTGAACAAAGCATAGTGAAATCAGATCAGGAACTTTCAGCAGTGGTTTTGCCGCTTTGGTTTCTGTCCATGATAGCATTGAAGAGTTACTTCGCTGAGATTACACCAAAACCATCAAAGGATATTGGGATATTGAAGCGGGTATGGGGCTACATAAAAAGATCATTCAATTGGTTCATTGCACTTGTGTTTTCAGGTATAACTATTAGCGTATTTTATTTATCGTATAAGGCAGTTATGTTTTCCATTTAGGGTGGGCCGCTAATCGGGTAGCCGGGGGAATCTCTCTCCGGAATTCCTGGGGACATAATGCGTTACGTTTGTCGATGGCAAGACCACTTAGAATAGAATATCCGGGAGCAGTATCTCATGTCACTTTCCGAGGAAACGCACGGGAAAGTATTTTTATGGATGATACTGACCGGCTGGTATTCCTGGAGATACTCGGCAATCTTGTTAATAAATACAATTGGTTGTCCATGCTTTTTGTCTGCTGGATAACCATTGCCACATCCTGGTGGAAACACAGGACCCAAATCTTTCCCTGGGAATGCGACATTTGAATGGCGTGTATACCCAGAGATTCAATCTCCGGCATCATCGGGTCGGCCATTTATTCCAAGGGCGCTACAATGCCATCCTTGTGGAAAAAAATGAGCATTTGCTGGAACTCTGAAGAGATTTCCCATAGGAGTTGATTTTTTTTCGAGCCATATGAAAGGAGGAAATGCATTGAAAATAAAACAGGTAAAACTCATCTATTTTTCACCCACTGGAACCACTCGAAAAGTATTGGAAAGTATTGCTGAAGGTATCGCTGCTGCTGATGTAGAGCAAATTAATCTGACACTTCCGCAAGGAGTTCAAAAAACAGTACCACCATTTTCAGATGAACTCGTCATTATAGGTGCACCTGTTTACGGTGGTCGTCTGCCGGCTGATGCAATCAAAAGGTTCAAACAACTGAAAGCCGGCAAGACCTTGGCGATTCTCATAGTTGTCTATGGGAACCGGGAGTTTGAAGATGCATTGTTGGAGTTAAAAGATCTTGCAATTGAGTTGGGCTTTAACCCGGTTGCCGGTGCTGCATTCATTGGGGAGCACTCTTTTGCAACAAAGGATGTTCCCATTGCAAATGGACGTCCGGATAGCCTGGATGTGCAAAAGGCGATGGCTTTTGGCACAAAAATAAAGGATAAAATCAAAGTGTTACAATCGCCTGACGCCCTCATGGATTTGCAAATTCCCGGCAGGTTTCCATATGAAGGCGGGGTGCGATCTTTGGCCGTTGCACCAGTGACCAAAGAAGACACATGCACGGTTTGCGGTACGTGTGCCGATGTATGTCCAACTGCAGCCATTTCAATGAATGGCAGCGTGGCAACTCAAGTCGAGCTCTGCATTCGCTGTTGTGCTTGTATTAAAAACTGTCCCACAGGTGCAAGGGTCATGGAAGACAGCAAGTGGAAAAATATTGCCAACTGGTTAAATGAGAATTGCAGTACTCGGAAAGAACCGCAAATATTTGGCATAGATGTGTACAAGTAAAGTGTCATTTGTACTGTCAGAGCAGTATTTATCTTGACGGTTCTCAACCATCGGCTATATATACTACCGTAACAGTATATATCTGAGAGAAGACCATGCCGAAAACCATCAAGCCCTTGCCCACTCCTGCCCAACTAGGCCCGCTGGATGCCGTGACCTTGGGTCGTTTCATTCGTGCCCGGCGCACCCAGGCCGGTCTTGGTATCCACGAGGCCGCTGCCTTCTGCGGTGTTGCCGTGGACACCCTGACCCGGCTGGAGACGGCCAAGGGGGACGTCAAACTCTCCAGCGTCCTGGCCGTTTGCCGCATGCTCGGCGTCAATCTCGTTATCGAGCCGTGGGAGGAGTGATGGCCGAGCGTCTGACCATCTTTTTGAACCACGAACTCCTGGGAACAGTGACTCTGCAGGGCAGGGACGACCGCTATCATCTGGAATACGCGCCGTCGTGGCTTGCCAGTCGAGGATACCCGATCTCGCCGCATCTGCAGCCCGGCGTCTGCCAGTCGGAGCAGGTCAAGCGTTTTCTTGCCAACCTGCTCCCCGAGGGGAAATGGCTCGATGAACTTTCCCTCGATCATCAGATATCCAAAAGCAACATTTTCGGGTTGATCGCCTTGCTCGGTGCCGAAACGACGGGGGCTTTGAGCTTTCTCTACGATGGCGAAAAGGGGCTAAAGTGGCCGACTGAATTTCGCCCGGTAAGTCGCGAGGAGTTGACCAAACGCATCGCCTGCCGCCGGGAGATCTCCATTGCCCGCTGGGACGGCAAACCGCGGCTCTCGGTGACCGGCGTGCAGGACAAGCTGCCGATCCTGATCAGGCCGGACGGCGTCATGGGGTTCGGCGAGGGGGAACTGGCCTCGACTCATATCCTCAAATTCGGCAGGCGGCAGGACATGCACATGGTGGTCAACGAGTTCCTCTGCATGGAACTGGCCCGTCTGGCCGGGCTGTCCGTTGCTCAAGTTTCCCTGCAACGGTTCGGAGAGCCGGTGCTGGTGGTAGATCGCTTCGACCGCCGCCGGCACCGGGCTCAGGTCGAGCGATTGCACCTGATCGACGGTTGTCAGATGCTCGACCTGCCGCCGACCTACAAATACGAGCGACCTTTCGGCAAGTCTGGAGAGGGGGCACGTATCCGCACCGGCGCCAGTCTGCCCCAGCTCTTCGCGGCATGCCGGCGCTGCCGCATTCCGGCCAGGGCGATCCGGGATCTGCTCCAGTGGACCTTCTTTCAGCTCCTGATCGACAACAGCGACGCCCACGCTAAAAACCTCTCGTTCTTCGTCGGCAAGCGAGGGATAGATATGGCACCCTGCTACGACTTGCTCAATATCGGCATCTATGACGAGTTCGACCGCGATCTGGCCATGGCGATAGGTGACGAGTTTGTCAGCGAGGAGATCCTGCCCTATCAACTGGCCGAGTTCTGCGACGCCTGCCGGCTGCCGCAGCGGCAGGTGGCTGCCACCCTGAAGTCGCTATGCACAGCCGTCCGGGTCGGTCTGGATAAGTTGGTGCCGGACGTGGGGCTGCACGAGGATGAACAGGCTTTCGCCCGGAAGCTGCTGGCGCGGATCAGGATGAATGTCGAACGCTTTCAGGCGCTGGCCGAGGAGCTGCCGCGGGTCACGCTCTGAGGCATCCTTCCACCGCACGGTTTTCATCCCGGATAGATTTTTCCGGCATCCTCTTCAATCCTGCTTACATTTTTCCTCAAGTCCCTCTCGTTCATCCATTTCCCAAGGAGGATGTCATGGCCTCAGATTCCTTCCCTGCAGCCCTCCCGGCCCATTTGCTGGCATTACAGCGACATTTCATCGATCTGCGCGACGGCAGGCACGGCGACAGTGCAGTTAGCCGGGAGGATAAAGAACGCCTCTTCGCCGAGGCGGTCGGTTTTCTGGACCCCTATGCCCGACAAACCCTCGAGGAGATCAACGAGTCATTGCTTCTGGCCACCGGCACCGTCACGGCAACCTGGCTGCTCCGCTCTGCCAGTGGGGATCTCAATGCGACCTGGACGTTGAGCTGGCCGGAGCAGCTGGAGCGTCGCATTCAGCCTATCACACTGGAGGCCTTTTTCGGCAGTACGTTCCACCACCCACATCTGCGCGGAGCAACGGTCGGTAACTGGCCCCTGAATGTCTTCAGCAGGGATGACGCGGAGGGCGAGCTGCCTATATTGCGGGCGATTGCCAGTGCCGACCTCCATAACCTGGTTTTCCAGAGCGACTATAGGATCATCCCGGCAATAATGATCAACCGTTGAAAATCCGCGATCGGTCCGATTAAACCTCAAGGAGGACGCCATGCCTGTAGAGCTCAACCACACCATCATAAAAGCACACGACAAAGAGGCATCCGCCAGGTTTCTCACCGAGATTCTCGCACTGCCCGACGCTACCCCCTTCGGCCCCTTCCAGGTGGTCAAGACGGCCAACGACGTGAATCTCGACTTTTACGATACCGAAGGCGAAATCGTATCGCAACACTATGCCTTTCTGATCACCGAAAACGAATTCGATGAGATCTTCGCCCGCATCCGCGAACGCCGCCTTGACTACTGGGCCGATCCGTACCAAAGCAGTCCGGGTGAGATTAATCACCGGGACGGCGGTCGCGGGTTGTACTTTGAGGACCCGAACGGGCATCTGCTTGAAATCCTCACCCGGCCCTACGGCAGCGGGGGAAGTTGGGGCAGCGGGGGATGACCCAGCCCGGGAGCCCCCAAGGATGCGAAGTTGTGCCTGCATCCGCCAAATCGGCAGTGCGGTAATCCAGGCGGCGACCTTTTTTAGTGAAGCCAGTCTTTGAGTTGGGGCAATGGATGTGGTCTATAAAATTTCCTACAAGGAGGATCCTATGCATGCAAAACAAAGCACCTTTCGAACATTTCTGACGGGCGTGGCCGCCGGACTGCTGGCCGGAGCTGTTGTGGGCCAGGTGGATAAATATACCGGCAGGATGGTCAGCGAAGAGCAAAAACGCCGCGAAAAACAGGTCCGCGAGGATTCCGCCCATAAAATGGCCGGGCCGCACTTTGCCCGCAAGATTCTGGGCCATGAACTTACCGAAGAGCAGGTGCGCAGGTCACGGGTGGCCTTCGGGGTGGCCTACGGGATCATGTGGGGTCTCATCTATGCCGGGCTCCGACGACAGTTTCCCGCTGTCCGTAAAGCCATGGGGCTCCCCTTTGCCGTGCCGTTTTTCTTTGGCTGCGACGGCGCAATGGCCCCGCTTATGGGGGTGTCGCCGGGAATACAGAAAATTCCCTGGCAGTTAAACGCCAAGGAGCTTGGAAATCATGTCGCCTGGACCCTGACGGCGGAAGCGGTTCACCGGCTGGCGCCGCGTATTGGAAAGATCGCATCGCGGACTGCAACGGGAAGGGAGGAGCGGCTATGAAAAAAAGGTCAAGCCTGCTGGATCGTGAACCCCCGGGGTGGCTGAGCGGTCTTTTGATCGTTGGCACTGCCCTGACAATTTTGTATTTTGAAAACAAGCGCCCCTTAAGAAAACCGCGGCAAGACAAAATCAGGCGCAATGTCCGAAATCTCTTCATGTCGGTCACAACAGCGGCCACCATTCGGGCTTCGGAAAAGCCCTTGACCGGGTATCTCATGAAGGTAGGCGAGCAGCGCAATTTCGGTTTGCTCAGGATGTTTCGCATGCCGGTCTGGCTGGAAGTCTTGTTGTCCGTGGTGCTGCTCGATTACACCCTTTTTGTCTGGCATTATCTGACCCACCGGGTTCCCCTGCTGTGGCGCCTGCATCAGGCCCATCATGTGGACCTTGACCTGGATGCCTCCACTGCGTTGCGGTTTCATCCTGTAGAGATGCTGCTATCGGCCCCGTGGAGAGGCGCCCAGGTCTTCTTTCTGGGAATCTCGCCCCTGGCGCTTTCCACCTGGCAGTTGCTGACGCTGCTCGAAATCATGTTCCATCACTCCAATATCAGGCTTCCGATCGAATTCGAGCGAAAACTGGTGAGGGTCATCGTTACCCCGCGCATGCACGGGATTCATCACTCGATCGTGCAGAAGGAGACCGACTCGAACTGGTCGACCATTTTCACCTGGCCTGATTTACTCCACGGAACGCTGCAGCTCAATATCCCGCAAGAACAAATCACGATCGGGGTGCCGGCCTTCCAGGGTCCCAAAGAGATGACTATCAAAGAGGTCTTGAAAATGCCCGCGACTGCAGACAGGCCGAGCCGGCGCCCTGCGGACAACGGCAAGCACGAAAGAAACCGAAAGGATCTCACGGTTTCCAAAGTCAGGATGGTGGCCTGAACCGGAAAACGCACGGATAAGCGGAAACAGGTGATTCCAGGTGATCCCTGTTTCCGGCCGTGCGTTTCCAACCATAAGGATCAGAAAAAAGCGGTCCTTCTTCATTTGACGGCAGCGACGATCCATGGTTAAGATGAAGGATCTTCCTCTCATTAACCTGAAGCAGACAACGGAATATGATCATCAATCTTGCCGACAACAGCGAAATCGATACCGAGCGCGATCTCAGCTCGGCCGAAAAGCATATCCTGCAGAAACTGCTGTGTTACAAAGTATACGTCGGCTCGGTAGCGGAGTTCCGGCAGAAAAAGGAGACGGCCTTCCGGGTCGGCTGGAACGATTCCGGCCCCGTCCACGAATCGGCAACCATGACAAGGGTGGCCGAACAACTGGAGGCGGAACTGCGTCTTCGGCTCGAGGACCAGGCCGGTCAATAGCCCTCGACCGGCAGTCGATCCCTCTCGAGCTGAAAAGCGGCGGCGTTTATCCCTGCTCTACACCCGAGGCTTCCCGAGCGATGCGGTCCGCTCGGTGTATAGACTGCTGGCACCGCAGGCTTCCTGCTGCCGTCACTGGGGAGACAGCGATCTGGCGGGGCCGCCCAAAATCCCGTTCAGACGCTCATCAGGTCTGTCGGCAATCAGGAATTTGCCGGCAGGATATTCTGATTGACCCTGAAAAGATTCTTCGGATCGTACTTCGCTTTCACCGCCGTTAGACGTTTGTAGTTTTCGCCGTAGGTCGTTTCAATGAGGCCGGCGGCCTCGTCGTCCATCATGAAGTTGACATACGCCCCGCCAAGGTTGAAGGGGTGGACGGCTTTCCAGTATCCTCTCCCCCACGCCTTCAAAGCCTCGGCCTGTTTCGGGTCGGAGTCGATCCCCGCGATAACCATTGACCAGGTTGCATCACGGGCGCTCCATGCAGTCGCATCCTTGGCAATGCGGTGCACCGCCCCATTAATCGGATAGAGATGCATGAGCGACAATGCGCTCGGCGCCTTGGCCGCCTGGGCGATGTGCATGTCGATTGCCTCGTCGGACAGGGATTTCACGAAATCGCCCTTCCAATACCACTGAAGACCCTGCGGGAAGAATGGATCGAAAAGCGTTTGGATCGCCGGGTAAGGCGTCTCACTCATCCAGTTGAAGATGGGCGGAGGCAGGGTTTGCAGCAGTCGTGCCATCTCCTTCTCGCCCTCGGCAGCGGGTCCGTTGTAGCAGGAGATGACGGCGCAGGCGCGTTTACCCCAGAACTCCCCGGGGAATGGTTCCATCGGCGGCACTGTCTTGAGGCCGACGAAGGTACCCAGTTCCTCGGGAACTGTCGGCAGGAACTCGCGATACGCCCGCATTACCGCCTTGGCGTGCGTCGCTTCCCAAAAAATCGGACCGGCGTAAACCATGCTGACCGGATGGGCCCGGAACAGGAAGCTCGTGACGACGCCAAAATTGCCGCCACCCCCGCGAAGAGCCCAGAAGAGATCGGGATGGCTGCTCTCGCCGGCAGTCACAAAACTGCCGTCGGAAAGAACAACGTCTGCCTCGAGCAGGTTATCGATCGTGAGACCGTACTGGCGCGTGAGGTAACCGGTACCCCCGCCGAGAGTAAGGCCCGCGACACCGGTAGACGAGACGAGGCCGAAGGGAACGGCCAGTCCGAAGGGATGGGTGGCGTGATCGACGTCACCCGAAGTACAGCCGGGATCGACCCGAACGGTTCTGGTCGCCGGATCCACACGCACGCTTCTCATTATTGAGAGGTCGACCACCAGACCGTCGTCACAACTCCCGAGACCGGGGCCGTTGTGGCCACCGCCACGGATCGCGATGAGGAGACCTTGGTCACGCCCATAGTTTACTGCGGTGATGATGTCGGCGACGTCGACGCAGCGCGCGATTAAACGCGGCCGCTTGTCGATCATGCCATTGAAAAGAGCACGAGCGGCATCATAGTCTGGATCTTTTTGGCTGATAAGCCGTCCGCGAAAATTTGCCTGTAAGGTCGATGCTATCTGATCAGTCATGATTCCCTCCAAGTCATGAGGGGGTCGGACTCGCCGACCCGGAAGAATGCCAACGTTGGCAGAGGTCGGAAGCTCTGCCGCTCATGCAATGCCAAGGGGCTGTTGTGGGGCGGGAAGCCTTGTGGGTGTAACTGGACAGGTTATGTGCCGGGCATTGCGTCGGTTCGTTGGGTTATGTTGTTACTATAGTATGTCCGAATGCGTCATGCAACACCTGTTGAGAGATAGGCTGCTCCTCCATCTGGAGGGAAACATAAGCAGAATGATGCAGGCGTTGGGGACGCAGATACGTTCAAAGAGGCACTTTCGTGCCATATTCACGCTTTCACACTCGGACCCTTTTTACGACCCCTTTCAGCAGGCAAGCATCTTGCCGAACTCGCGGGCTTTCGCCGCAATCGCGCGATCGTCCACCAGTGTGCCCGGGGCTGCGGTGACATTGGGAAAAAGGCAGGACTCGAAGGAGCAGCCCATCATTTCGGCGGGGATTCTCCACTGCATCTCCAGCAGCTCGAGATTGTTTTCCATCGGTCCGCCAGCGGTGGCGATCAGGGCCAGCTTCCTGCCGGCAAGCGCCATGCGGTACTTCCCGTCTTCGCCGAACTTGCAGAGGGAATACATACGGTCGATGAAGATCTTCAGCTGGGCGGCATAGCTCCACCAGTAGAGCGGGGTCGACAGCACGATTACATCGTAGGCGGGCAGGGTCGCGACCGTCTGGGCCACCTGATCGCCCAGCGAACAGAGAAATTCCTCAGATTTCTGGCATTTGTGACAGCCGAGGCAGCCCGGTACCTTGAAATCCAAGGTGGTGGCGTCGATGTCGACGATTTCGGCCTGCTGCCTGCGGGCGGCGTCCATGGCCAGGGCGGTTACCGCTCGGGTGTTGCCGTTTTTCCGGGGGCCGCCATGGATGCATATGATCTTCTTCATTCTTTTCCTCCCTTGAATGGCATTATTAAATGCTGCTCTCATTGTAAGCGGACATTTTCCTGCCTGCTTGTGCTTGCCGACTCTTTCTTTCAATACACGGGTTGTACAATCGATGGAAACTGCCCCCAAAAACGAATCGCCCAATCCGCTCTCCATGAATCATGTGCCTTTTACACCTGTATGGAAGAAAAGGAAAGTAGGCACCTTTTTGTGGTGGAGTATCCTCAATTATACCTAAAGCGGGCTAACGCCCGCAACCCAAGGGCTGTGATCCCCTCCCACAACAGAGGGGATAAGTACCTTTAGTCAGATTGATTTCTTGTAAAAAAACAAGAAACCAATCTGTAAGGTACTAAAGCGGGCTAACGCCCGCAACCCAAGGGCTGTGATCCCCTCCCACAACAGAGGGGATAAGTACCTTTAGTCAGATTGATTTCTTGTAAAAAAACAAGAAACCAATCTGTAAGGTACTAAAGCGGGCTAACGCCCGCAACCCAAGGGCTGTGATCCCCTCCCACAACAGAGGGGATAAGTACCTTTAGTCAGATTGATTTCTTGTAAAAAAACAAGAAACCAATCTGTAAGGTACTAAAGCGGGCTAACGCCCGCAACCCAAGGGCTGTGATCCCCTCCCACAACAGAGGGGATAAGTACCTTTAGTCAGATTGATTTCTTGTAAAAAACAAGAAACCAATCTGTAAGGTACTAAGAGTCGACTGTCCGGCTGCAAGAGCGGTTTTGAATTTTATCGGCAACGCGTCGTTCGTCGCAACTGATCGGCACGAAGGGCGGGATCTTTCGGACACTCGCCGACCGGCAGAGGCCAGCCTTTGCGAAACTCATCGCAGCCTCGGCACAGTTTCCAGGGCGGTCCGTCTGCGGCAAAGAGGGCTTTTTGCCGGGCAAGATCCAGGGGATCGTGCTCGCAAAGGTTACCTATGCGGGTTTCGCCGGTAAGGTCGTGGCAGCAGGCCAGCAGGTCGCCGTTCCAGGCAACAAAGGCATGCAGGGCAAGAAGCCCGCAGGAACCCGATACGGTCGGCGCCGCCTGGATGAGCGACCGGTCCTGGAGATTTCCGCCGCGGGAATGGCAGGAAAAAACCCGCGTCCGAATTCCATGCGGCTTCCAGAAATTGCGGTACTGTTTAGCCGACTGGGTGGAGTCCGCGGTCTGCAGGCCCACGCAGACCATCGGGGCGATGTTTGCGTGACGCAGTTGCAGAATTCTTCGGATGGCTTCATCAAAATCCGCCCGCGGGCAAAGTCTGGCAAAAAGGGCGGGATCGACATTCGGAAAAGAGATTTCCAGATGGGAAGGCGGATGCTCCGCCAATACTTGCAGGTTCTCGGGCGTGAGGGCTGAAGGATGCAGCACCAGGCCGGCTGGGAGCCCGGCGGCGCGCACCCTTCTCAGGCAATCCGCCCAGCAAGGATGGAGTGTCGGATTGCCGAAACCGGAGAAGGTAACCCGGCTGCGGAATTGCTCCAGGACCTCGAGAACCCGGGAAAAAACCTCCTCGGACATATAACCCTGGGGACGCTGCAGGCTGTCCCGCGGACACATTGCGCAGTTCTCGGCGCAATAATTGGTCAGCTCCACATCGACACTGAGAAAAGTCCACTCACAATCCATGTCGTGCCTCCCGAACGGCTTCAAGCCAGGCGTAACCGAATTTGCTGTCGGGTTCGAGATAATGCCCTTCCGTCCACTCGTTCCACGAGGCTATATGGCAACAGGGAGAGGAGTGGCTGCAGGCGTATTTCAGGGCCTGCCTCAGGGTGTTGCGAAATAAATCGGGTGTACCGCCCGTGACAATGGGCCACCATGGATATTGCCTCGGTTTTTCGCGACCGAATTCGGTCGACCTCGGCGTGGCATCCCAGCCCGGCGATACCGAAGGACAATAGGGCAGGCCGCTCTCCCGCGCATACGAACGCCACTGCTCGGCTCTCAGTGCCGCCGCCGTGGCGTAATCCTGCAGCCAGTCGCCTTTCCATTCCGGCAGAAGGACATAGTGGGTCACACTGTCGAACCCCAGGGACCGGAGCAAGGGTCGATCCTGGGGAACGGGGTCGATGGCGGCGAGATGAAGCGGGCCGAGGCTGTTGGCCGCAAGCCATGCGCGGGCATCGGCGATGGCCTGACGGACGCGTTCGTGACCCAGCTGCCGCAGGAAAAACGTGGTATCGAAGATACTGAGATAGGCCGCATCATCTATGCGAAGGTAACAGGGGTGGACAAAATAGTGTTCGCCCACGTGTTGTATGAACTCGAGGAAATCCTCGGGATCGGTATATACCAGGCGTTGCGGATCGATCAGTGCCGCCTGCGGATCTTTCACCGGCATCACCTTGCGGGGCATGCGGTTGGCCCACATGAGGGCAAAACGAAACGGCGACCCCTGCACCGCCGGCAGGAAACCCCTTTCCAAAGCGCCCTGCAGCAACTGCTTGCCGCGCGACCAATAGAAGGCGAAGGTGAAAAAATCGATCCCATGCTGCCGGGCTGCGGCAATCTTTCCCGCAAATACCGAAGGCATCGACTCGTCCTCCCGGCCCCATAGAGGACGAAGCGGCTGACGATGCAGGGCGAACCGCGGCGTCACCCCCTCAAGCAGATCCCATTCGCTCCATCCTGCGGGAAAGGCGGCATCACGGACCGGGCAGGCATGCCAGCCCGGATAATAGTAGGCTCCAATCTTCACGTATCCCCCGGTGCACATTCAGCCGTTGCGCCGAATGACTGCGCACCAGCGCGCTTCCGAAACAGGTCATGGCTGAAAAATTACTCGCTCTTGACATTTTATTCTGCTTATTACCACGCCCTTTCAAGGATAGCCTATCCCTTCCCTCCTCACCAGTTAAGTTTTCAGATTTTCAGCATCACAAAGATCATTCACAGGGATTCCTTTCTCGTTTGAAACTGCTCCGAAAAATGAGTCTTCCGGATTCACTCTTGGTAAAAAGGATGCTGGAAGATGTATAATGACCTGAATATCGGCATTAGACGTCCGGAACAAAAAATTGCGGGAATCGTCAGAAAAAGTTAGCTTGGAAAAAATCGGAGATCGGGCTCTTTATTATGAAGTTCGAAGAAAGCAAGTACATATCACCCTAAGTGGATGCGCCTGAAACCTGGTATAATACGCATCACTTAATTCACCTTTTCTTTGGATAAACTATGAAATCAAAAGTAAGCATCAATCGGGCTGTTCAGATTATTGCGGGGTTGTGTGTCATGGTCTGTGTCTTTGCGACTCCAGTTCTGGCCGAATTTCAGCGCACCAAAATTGCCGTACTTGATTTTGTGATGATTGGGGAAAAAATGGAACCCGAAGGCATCGGGGCAATTTTGTCCGAATGGTTCATTACCAGCATCGTCCAAAGTGGCCGTTATGATGTTGTCGAACGGGCCATGCTGCAAAAAATAATTGCAGAACAAAACCTTTCCACTACCGGCCTGGTCGATGAAAGCACCGCCAGCCAATTGGGCAAACTTCTCGGAGTCGATGTCATTATCACTGGTTCGATACTCAAAGTCAGGAACACCATGGATATCAACGCTCGGATAATAAGCGTCCAGAGCGGATCGATAATTGCTGCTGAAAGTATCAGCAGCAACAGCGACAAAGATTATCATGAATTAGTGAAACAGCTCACCGCCAAGATTATGCAAAACTTTCCTCTCACCGGATACATCGTGAAAAAGGATAAAAAAACCGCAACAATCGATCTTGGTTCGATGGCCGGACTGGTCTCCGGCACTGATTTCGTCGTCTACAAAGAAGGAGAGGTTATCAAGCACCCGAAAACCGGTGAAGTCCTTGATGTGGAGCAGATTATCACCGGTCGGATTCGAATCACCAAGGTGAGCAAGAAAGTCGCCACCGGCGACATTCTTCATGAAGAAAAAGAAGGCATCGAATACGGTCATCTTGTTAAAAGCGTTCAACAAAATTCAGATAAAAGTGTGTCTCAATCGCAGCATAAAATCTCTGCCGTGCAGCAGGCTTCCGCTCCGGCCACTCAAACTGCCACACCCCCGGCGCGCATCCTCAAGGGGCAGACAAAAAAAGCTCTTGCCGCCGAGCGTCCTCCTGCCAATGCTCAAGAAGCAAAGCCGGCTTCCACCCCTGCACCGGCTTTGATCACTCAGAGCGCTACCCCGCCCCAGTCTCCCAGGGAGCCGAAAACTAACGGAACAGCCGCGGAGCCTGCTCCTGCAGTTGAGAAAACCACTGCACACGGCCAATCATCGGGAGAAGACACAAGACCTGCAGCAAACCAACCGGCGATGCAGGCTCCTCCGAGAAATCATGTCGCTGTTTTCCCTTCAGCCTTTCACATGGAAGCCGATGTCATTGCAGGACTTCTGAACGGGAGAGTACCCGATGTCGTGGAGGAGGTCCTTGAGGGTATCGATAGACGCAGGCAATTTCAGCTCACCAACCTGCTGAAAGACGAGGGTTTGCGGGGATTAGCCTGGAATAAGTATAACCCGAACATGGACGGGATAGTTGATCAGGCAAGGCAGCGGGGGGTCGATTTTGTCGTGCTCTACTTTTTCAGTTTCTGGGAAGGACAAGGTCTTGTCAACGGATGGGGGACGGATTTTCAGAATCCGGACTTCAAGGTTTTTCTGATTGATG
This sequence comes from Desulfobulbaceae bacterium BRH_c16a, assembly GCA_000961725.1. GTDB lineage: Bacteria > Desulfobacterota > Desulfobulbia > Desulfobulbales > Desulfocapsaceae > Desulforhopalus_A. The sequence continues at coordinate 32,655 of LADS01000003.1, read as the reverse complement.
TGCAGAATCGCAAAGTTTTACAAGAGGAAGATTCAAGTACCATTGCTCTTGATCAGTTATTCCTCGAACTTAAAGGGATGACCAGAAAGTTGTTTCTGAAAGCGGATTTTCCCGATTGAACTGATTGCTTTTTTTAAACACCTCCCGGCTGTTCAACAATTTTTTCAAGATCCGGCTCGCGACCGGCAAGGCGCTGCCTCTCCCATGGGCAGAGCCGGATCTTTTTTGTCCGTCTCAGTTCACCTTACGCTCACGGCCCTGCCATTCGCGGTCCCGGAGCGTGAACTTGGTAATCTTGCCGGTGGCGGTTTTCGGTAAATCACAGAAAACGACCTCCTTGGGGGCTTTGAACCGGGCGAGATTGGCCTTGCAGAAGTCGATGATTTCCTCAGCAGTCGGATTCGTGCCGGGTTTGGGAGTGACGAAGGCCTTGGGAACTTCCCCCCATTTCGGGTCGGGCGAGGAGACGACGGCCACTTCCTGCACCATGGGATGCCGGTAGATGACGTTTTCCAGCTCGATCGACGAGATGTTCTCGCCGCCGCTGATGATGATATCCTTGCCGCGATCCATGATCTGCACGTAGCCGTCGGGATGGATCACCGCCAGATCGCCGCTGTGGAACCAGCCGCCCCGGAAGGCATCGTCGGTAGCCTTCTGGTCTTTATAGTACCCCAGCATCACGTTATTGCCGCGCATGACGATCTCGCCCATGGTCTTGCCGTCCCGAGGCACGGGCTCCATGGTCACCATGTCCATGACATCCATATACAGGGCCGTGACATAGGCCACCCCCTGCCGTGATTTTATCCTGGCCAGCTCCTCGCGGCCCAGGCTGTCCCAGGATCCTTGCCTGGCGCAGACACTGTGCGGACCGTAGACCTCGGTCAGGCCGTAGACATGGATGATGGTGGCGCCGAGACCCTCGATCTGCTCGATCACCGTCGGTGACGGCGGTGCGCCTGCGGTGAGGATGGTTAAAGGACGATGCAGCTGCAGATGTTTTGCCTCCGGATAGGAGACCATCATGATGAGAATGGTCGGGGCGGCACACAGATGGGAGACCTTTTCCGCCATGATCAACCGGAAGATCGTCCCGGCTTCGACCTGTCGCAGGCATACGTGGGTGCCGCCGACGGCGGTGACCGCCCAGGTGAAACACCAGCCGTTGCAGTGAAACATCGGCAGGGTCCAGAGATAGACGGCGTCGCTGGTCATCGCCGCTTCCTGGATCTCGCCGAGGGCGTTGAGATACGCGCCGCGGTGATGATACATGACGCCCTTGGGCCGGCCGGTGGTGCCGCTGGTATAGTTGATCGTCGCCAGCTGGTACTCATCGTCGACTTCTATCGCCGGGGACGAAGGTGAGCCCTCCGCCAGGAAAGACTCATACTCCCGGCCGGGAAGAGGGAGATCATCGGTCGCATCGCAGATATTGACAAAGAACCTGACCTCTTCCAGTTCGCTGAGAACGGGCAGGATCGAGCTTGCCAGCTGAGTATCGACGAATACCGCTTTTGAATCGGAATGATTGATGATGTAGGAGATTTCGCCGGGTGCAAGACGGACATTGATGCTGACCAGGACCGCCCCGATCATCGGCACTGCATAATGTGCCTCAAGCATCGGCGGGATGTTCGGGCAGAGAAATGCTACTTTATCGCCTTTGACAATGCCCATTGCTTTCAAGCCGTTCGCCAGCCGGTTGACTCGCTCTTGAAACTCGCGGTAGGAAAATCGTTTTTCACCGTGAACGACGGCCACCTTCTCCGGATAGACTGCCGCACTCCGTGAGAGAAACTTGACCGGACTCAAGACGTCGTGACATACATCGGGTACCTTCATCGCATCCTCCATAATGATGTTGTATATCTGACAAACAAGGTAATCAACCCCGAGGGCTATTTAATCAAAGCCCCGAATGTCGGCAGTACCACCCGGCCAAAGATGTTGTTGTTGACGATTGCCGCAACCAGGTAGATGGCAATCCACCCGGCAGCGTAGAGGAGGTAGCCGATTGTCGGTTTAATCCCGGCGCCGAAGGTGCCCATATCCAGCCCGACGATCATCCACAGGACGACGTCAAGGAGCAGAACGATCAGAAACAGGGGGATCGGGCTTTTCAGGTAGGAAGGGGTCACGGCGGTGAGAAAGGCGGCGCCGGCCATCCAGCAGAAGCCTTCGACCATCGATTCGGGCTTTACCGTGCCGATCATTCCCGACAGCATGAGGTACTTGGCGAAAACCGAAAGTGCCGCTCCGAACATGAAGAAGGCGCTGAAAAAGAGAAAGACATTGCCGCCGGTCATGTTGTGATCCTTCAGCTCCATCACCGCCACGGTATACTGGACGATCCCGCCGCCAACCAGCCAGGCGGCAAGAAGGGGGAGACCTCCGAGACCGACCTTGCCGGAAAATACCGCACCAAAGCCAAAACAGGCAACCGCCAGCGCTCCGAGACCTGCCGGTCCCGGGGATACAAAAGTATGTTCCTTTGACATCATACTGCTCCTTCTCTTTAAGGGTTATGAAGTTGTGGAAAGCATCGTCCATTTTGCGCCGTCTCATTATCCTGAGCAAGGAGCGATGGCAGATGCCTTCCTCTGTAAGGGCTGTGGGTGGGAGCCGGAAAAAGTGGCCCACCGGCATATCCTCGACCATGAGAAGGGGAGAAAATGGATTGCCGAAAGAAAAAACAAACTCTGGTCGACTTCTGAAATGCCGACTGTAGGATAGTGTATTGGATTTAGCGGAACAATCGGTTGGGAACTGAAAAATAACCCGGGAATTTACCTGAAGCGGCTAGGTTCTCGACCTAGCCGGCTGCGTTCGATCGGATCGAGCGGCTGATCAAGATATCTGCATTCATCTTGTATATGTTTCGTTGAATTTCCCTATCATTTCCTCTGCCCGGCCGGCCACCCTCTCGACGTTATTGTGATTCAAAAAAGAGCTTTTCCTGGGCAGCCTGGGAAATAGCCACCACCGCGGGATGTCTGATTATCCTTTCCACCGAGATAGCATAGAATTTCTGCCTGATTTTATCGGTACGGCCTATAGCCTGGACCTGATACTGCAGTTCAACTTCTTTTTCGATAACCGTCGGTGCGGCAAAGATGCCATCACCTGCTTGGCCAAAAACCTTCAGCAGGGCATTGTCGTCAAACTCACCAATTATTACGGGGTGAATTCCAATTCTGTCAAACCACTGATCGAGCTTTCCACGAAATGAACTCTTAGCCATCGGCAGCAGCATCGGGGCACCATGAAGAGAATAGGGGAAAATGTGCCGAAGCGGTTGGGCGAGCCGTTCCACTCCCAGAAAAGAAACACCGCATTCACCGAGAAGATGATTGTATGCCTTGATACTTAAGTTCGAACGAAGCGGAGCATCGGTCAGAACCACATCAAGATTGTGCAGAGCCAGTTCGGCAAGCAGTTGCTCTTCTTTTCCTTCGTGACAAATCAGCCGGACCTGTTCGGGTATTTTTCTTGCCGGCGCAAGAAGCTTGCGCGCTATAAGTTTCGGAATCACATCGACCAGACCTACTTTCAGCGAGATGGGTCCGACTGCCGGCCGACCCCGCAGAGAGTCGATCAATTCACTGCCTAAGGAAAAGATCTCGTCCGCATAGCGGTAAACATGATGTCCGGCATCGGTAGGTTTGAGATCCCGACCGACACGCATGAAAAGTTTTATTCCCAGAACTTCCTCGAATTTCGATAACTGGGCGCTCACAGTTGATTGTGCCAGGTTGAGCTTGCTGCAGGCTGCGGTGATGCTCCCTTCTCGCATGACAGTCCAGAAGTAAAACAAATGATGATAGTTAAGCCATTCCATGAATGAATCCTGTGAAGAAAATGATCCGGCGCTGCCGGAAGCGGCTATGATATATTCGTTTTTTACGAACCATTTTACCACATTTATCTATTTGACCTAATGTTTTTTTTTACGTATGTTTGTCGGTAAACTGTACCGAAGAGGTGCTTGAAGGTAATCTGTGCTCAAGACTGCTTTTGTTGCCGTCATGGTCAGGACAGCGTGACCATCGATGACAACTTCATATACAAGTGCCGGTGTATTCCAAAGCAGCATAATGATCACACTAACAATGAGAACTCGAATAATGCCGAAATTGAACCTTTTTGTCTTTACTGCCGCCCTTGCCGCCGTTCTGGGATTCGGGCAGGATGTTTATGCCGCCGGAGCGGGAGATGTCGGGGTAAACCTCAATCTGACCATGCACTGGGGCGGATACCTCGCATTGATTGTCTTTGTCGTGGCGTATGCTTTAGTGATGGTGGAAGAGGTCACCCACATGCGCAAATCCAAACCGGTATTGCTGGCTGCGGGTATCATATGGGGGGTGATCGGTCTGATCTACGCGATGAACGGCATCGATCATGTGGCAGAGGCTGCCATCCGTCATAATATTCTCGAATATGCCGAGCTTTTTCTTTTTTTGCTTGTTGCCATGACCTTTATCAATGCCATGGATGAGCGGCAGGTTTTTGAGGTTCTCAGGGTTAAACTGGTGAATGCCGGCTACTCTTTCAGAAAATTGTTCTGGATTACCGGTCTCCTGGCTTTCTTTATTTCACCGGTTGCCGATAATCTCACCACGGCTCTTCTGATGTGTGCGGTGGTTATGGCTATCGGCAAAGATGATAATAAATTCATCGGGCTGGCATGTATAAACATCGTTGTAGCGGCAAATGCAGGTGGTGCTTTCAGTCCTTTTGGAGATATTACCACCCTGATGGTATGGCAGAAGGGCATTGTCCAGTTTCAGGAATTCTTCGCATTGTTTTTGCCGTCCGTCGTCAACTGGCTGGTTCCCGCCGCCATAATGAGTTTTGCCGTACCTGACAAGCAGCCGGAAACAGGTGTCGAAGATTTGAAGCTGAAGCGTGGGGCGCTGGTGATAATCGGTCTTTTTCTCTGGACCATCGCCACGGCAGTAAGCTTTCATAACTTTTTAAAGCTCCCGCCGATGGTCGGCATGATGGCGGGTTTATCGCTGTTGAAAATGTTCGGGTATTATCTGAACAGAACGCATGTCAGAAACCGTGCGACCTACGACGAGAAAAAAGCGGAGGAAAGAATAGGCCAGATAGTGCCTTTCGATATTTTTGCCAAAGTCGCACGGGCGGAATGGGATACGCTCCTTTTTTTCTACGGCATTATTCTCTGTGTCGGCGGTCTTGGATTCATGGGCTACCTGGGGCTCGTATCACAAGTGATGTACCTTGACTGGGGCCCGACAACCGCAAATATCCTGGTAGGTCTGCTGTCTGCAATTATCGACAATATTCCGGTCATGTTCGCCGTCCTGACGATGATGCCCGACATGTCGCATGGCCAGTGGCTGCTTGTCACGCTGACGGCGGGAGTCGGCGGAAGCCTGCTTTCGATCGGTTCTGCAGCAGGTGTGGCCCTTATGGGTCAGGCCAGAGGCAAGTATACCTTTTTCGGCCACCTCAAGTGGTCTCCGGTAATAGCCCTCGGTTACGCGGCAAGCATCTATACGCATTTTTTAGTAAATGGCTCGTTGATGTAGCGGAAAAAAAGCCTCTACCCACTGGCTTGGCAGATGTATTATCTGCAATCAAGGACATGGGTAGAGCAGGAGATGCACGGGTCATAGGCCCGGACCAGCATCTCCAGCCGGTGAACGATGGTCTCCCGTGGTTCACCGGCGATGACCGGAATGTAAGCCCGCATGTCCGCCTCCAGATTGGCGAGATTCTGGGCGGTGGGGATCACCATGTTGGCGGACAGGCATTTGCCGTCATCATCGTATTCATATTCATGAAAGAGAATCCCCCGAGGGGCTTCGACCGCGCCGACTCCTCTGCCGGCGCGATCCTCGACCCGCTCATGTTCTTTTCCGGATTGAATTCCCTTCTCCAGCAGTGTCTCGAGAATCTTAAGAGCATCCTCCAGGCAATGGACGCATTCCACTATCTGGGCGATGGTGTTCATGAAAGGTTTGTGGCAGGGATGCTTCAGCCCGAGATCGTCTGCGGCGGTTTTGGCGCCATCGGTCAGCTGTCGATAGTTGTTGTTGAATCTGGCCAGGGCGCCGGTCATGTATTCCGGCCGGTTCCACCTGGCATACTTGGCGGTTGAATAGTCGACTACGTATTCCTCGATTACTTCCCGGTAGCGGTCGGGGGATACGGTTTTTTCCAGATCGCTGGAGAGGATATCGCCATCATAAAAAGCGTATCGATCGGGATGAGTGAGGGAGACATATTCGCTTTCCCGCTCCAGGTCGGGAAGATCGATGCCCTGAAGGGTGCGCACGGTCAGGCGCAGATCCTCGAGTCCTTCGTGGATTCGGTCTTTCATCCCCGCCAGTATCTTTGTTTGATGAGTGAAGGTGAAGCCGCCCACTACCATGGAGATCGGATGGGTGTGGCGTCCGGCCACCACGGCGCTGAGGTCGTATCCCAGCTTTTTGAGCCGCATGGCCCTCCTGATCATCTCCCGGTGCTGTTCCACCAGGGGGAAGATGCTGGGAACACCGAAGAAGTCGGGACCGGCCAGAAAATAGATATGCAGAACATGGCTGCTGAGTATTTCCCCATGGTAAGCCAGCCGCCGCAACAACTCGGTCTGCCTGCTGACCGTAACCTCCAGCGCCGTTTCGGTGGCTTTCAGGGCGGCGCATTTGTGGCTGACTGCACAGATTCCGCAGACTCGCGAAGCCATATGGACCACCTCGGCATGATGATGGCCCCGAAGAAAGGCTTCGAAAAATCTGGGAGCCTCCACCACTGAAAAGCGGACCTGCTGGAGGATCCCATCCTTGATTTCGGCAGTGATGTCGCCGTGCCCCTCGAGGCGGGTGACATGGTGAACCCGGATCGTCTTTTGTGATTTATCCGTCGCCATCGGCAGAATCCTCCCTGTTAGCGGAAGTGGCCGTGTCATTATATACGGTTAATTTGGCCATGATTTCTTCGCGGTTCAGCTTATTTTTCCGGGCGGTCTCCGCCATGATGGGATGGAGGTCTTCACCGAATAGGACTCGTGCCGGCGCTTCAATATTGGCTTGGTCGATAAGACCGCGGCAGCCCCGGCAGGCGTCGCCGAAGGCGGTGCAGATTGCATCGCAGCCGCAGCGGGTCACCGGACCCAGGCAGACGATGCCCTTTTCATAGACACAGAGGGTATCGTTCAGTTTGCATTCCACGCAGACCGGCTGATTGGGCGGCTCATAGGCCTGGCCGGTCAGGATCCGCTTGAAGACCGTTTCAAACTCCGAAAGACTCACCGGACAGCCAAGAGTCCGGTAATCGACCTTGACCACATCTGCAATCGGGCGGGCAGGGATGGTGTCGATGTGTCCAGCCGATTCGCCGTAGACCAGTTTTACCACGTCGCTCATGGGCCATTTGTTTTTCAGGGCGTTGTGACAGCCGATGCTCGCGCAGGTTCCTAATGAAACTAAAATTTCAGCCCTGTCGCGGATAGATTCGATCCGCTCGACATCTTCCTGCCGGGTGATGGACCCTTCGCAAAACGCGATGTCGTATTCATCGCTCTTCTCCGACATCACCTCCCGCCAGGCGACCACCTCAACATGGGAAAGCAGTTCAAGAAGTTTTTCTTCCATCTCGAGAACCGCCAGTTGACACCCCTCGCAGCAGGCGAAATCGAAAAAGGCGATCCGTGGTTTATTGGCAAAAGGTTTCATCCGCCCCTACTCTGTTCAGGTTAATCTTGATCCTTCTCCGGAGCCCAGACTTCGACGGCTTCCGTGCGTTTGAGGAGATCGGAATAGCGAAACACCGGGCCGTCCCGGCAGACATACAGATCATTTAGCTGACAATGGCCGCATTTGCCGATCCCGCATTTAAAACGCCGTTCGAGTGAAAAATAGATATGCGCCTCGAGCAAATGTTTTTTCAAGAGTTCCATGGCGATAAACCGAAACATCACCGGAGGGCCACAGGCGGCGGCAATGGTAATGCCGGGGTCGATCTTTATTTCCTTCAGCGCTTCGGTGACCACTCCGGTTCGGCCTTGCCATGATCTGTCCGGCTTATCCACCGTCAGGTACAAATCGAGGCCGGGATTTTCGGCCCATTGCTCCATTTCTTCCCCGAACAGAATATCGGATGGGGATCTGGCGCCGTAGACAACCAGAAGCCGTTCGTACTCTTTCCGATTATCGCAGAGAAAATGGATCAGTCCGCGCAGGGGCGCGATGCCGATGCCGCCCGCCACCAGCAGGATATCTTTGTTCTTCATATGCTCGAGGGGGAAATGACCCCGGCCGTACGGCCCGCGAATACCGACCCATTCGCCGGGGCAAAGAGCGCCGATCACCCGGCTGACATTGCCTTTCGGCTGAACGCAGAGATCGAAGCTCTCCGGCCTGGTGGGCGAGGAGCAGATCGAGATCGGCGCCTCGCCGTAGCCGAAGACCGAAACCTGAACGAACTGGCCCGGCTGATGGTTGAGAGCCCGGCCGTCTTCGAAGGCAATTTCGAGAAATATCGCCGAAGGCTCACGGCGGGCGGTAATCACCCGCGCCCGATCCGGTACGTAAAATACCGCAGTATCGCCCGCCATCTGCCTGCTATCGAGCTTGGACATTCATTCCTCCTTTGCTGCCAACGCTATTAACCGGTTGGTCACATCGACGATATTGATATCGGCGGTGCAGGCGCGGCTGCATCGTCCGCAGCCGGTGCAGTATGGCCTGCCGAACTGACGGTAGAGGTAGAGGAATTTTCTTTGCCACCGGTGCTTGACCCGCTGCCACCTCTCCCCGCGAAAATTGTGGCCGCCGGCGACCACGGCAAAATCGAGGAGCTGGCACGAATCCCAGGTGCGGTATCGAGCGCCGCCGTGAAGATCGGCGTCGATCTCGTCGGTAATTTCGAAGCAGAAGCAGGCCGGGCAGGTGGTATTGCAGGATCCGCAGCTATAGCATCTTTCCGCCGTCTCCTTCCAGACCGGGGTCAGGCCGCCCGCTTCGATAATACCTGCGATGTCTTTGACCGGAGCATCAAACTTCTGAACGATGCTCTGCACTTTTTGTTTGCGCCAGTATTCGGCCGCAGCCAGGTCTTCTTTCTTCGGTTTACGGGTTTTCGCCTTCTTGAGAAGTGTATTGCCTGCCTCGGAATGGACTTCCACCAGATATCCTTCACCAATCGGGGTGAGAAAAAGATCGCAGGGGATTCGGTTCGATTCCGTCCCAAGGGAAGTGCAGAAACAGTAGGAATCGGGCCGGCAGTCAAGACCGATAATGGTCGCCCGATCACGACCTCCGGCCCAGCGGACCTCGGCCGGAGGCTGGCTGTAGGCATGGTCCAGTGCATCGATGCCTGCGAGATCGCAGGGATGGACGCCAAGCAGGACAAATGGAAATGTCTCGAAGTGGCGATTCAGCACCGGGGGCGTATCGAGAGTAAAGGTAAAGAGCTTCTCCTTTAAAGCGGCAAAGGCTTTTTTCGGCGGGATGGTCGTCGTGCCGTATTCGGCCACGAAATCCTCGGCCCGCTCCAGTCGGCCAAAGAGGTAATAGCCCGGCTGGTCCGCCCGTTCGCGAGGGCCGATGACAGGTCTCTCCGCCATCACTGCCTGCAGAAATTGAACGAAGTCCGACGATGAAATAACGAAGGTGGGTTTGGCCTTCATTGTTTCGATATCTCCCGGTGAAGCGATTCCAGCTTTCTTTTATGATCCCGTTCCTGGTCGATCACTTTTTCGATTGCCTCCCGCTCAGATTCCGGCACCAGCTTTTTCATCTCCTGGTAGAAAATGATCGACCGATTCTCGAACTCAAGGCCGTAATCGATCGCCTCGAAGGGATCGGCAACATGCTCTGCTTCCAAGACACCCTTTTCCGCTGTGATAAAGACTTTTTCATTCACAAAGCTTTTCATATAGCTTTCGGTTTCGCCGGCATAACTCTCGGGAAGCCGATAATCCGACAGGTGCTGCCGCATCTCTTCGAAAGTACTGATATGCTCGTGTTCCTGGTCGAGAAGATACTGGAAAACCAACTTCACTCCTGTCGCCGGATCCGCAGCCAGGCATGCCTCATAAAAAATTACCCCCTGGTTTTCAATCCGGATCGCCATATCCAGCACTTCATCGGCCCGAAAGGTCGATTTTGAGGTCGATTCGGCCATGATGAGAGACCCTCCCCTCTGCTATCTGATTTTTCACGAAAAGACGGAGCAAGCACTCTGTCTTGCCATGCAGGACAGGGTTCTTGTTTCATCGGAATACAGGTTTAAAGCCTTGCCTCTGTACAGGGGTATGCTTTTGTACGAAAAATGATGACTGCATACCGTTGCCTGTCCAGGTGGAATTTTAAGATTCTTACTTTTCTTTGTTCGGGAGTTTCAATATCCATGCCACTTCAATATTTGGCCGACCGCATCCGATCGAAGGTGCTGCGTGCGGTGGGTTGCTTGCCTGACAGGGCAGTGGCACAGTGCGCCTGAAAAAATTCTCGAGATGTGCGCAAGGGGCTGATTATAACGGAGGGGTGCCGGGATTTTTTTTACGGCGACACGATTGCTTCGCTGAAGGCGGCGGAGTGGGCGGGGAGACCGTTGCCCGCTTAGAGGTGACAACGATCCTGATCTTTCACCCGCGACATGCCGGGAATAAGGGTCTGGGTGGACAGCACGCCTTTCCACTGCCTGATGGTCGAGAGGATAAACTGGGAGAGGATTTCGGCGTCGGAGGAGAGCAGATCGCGCATCAGGGTGATCTTGGCAATCATATCGATCGACCCGTGAACCGTATGCACTTCGGTGACCTCTTCGAGGGCGAGCAGTTTGTCGAAGATCTGCTGTTCATATTTGCCATCGACATTGAAGAGAATGAAGACTGTAATTTCCCGCTTCATTTCGGGGTATTCCTGTTCTTTATGTTCTGCCATTTTGTGCCGGAAGGCCTCCATGTCTGTGGGGATGAGTTTATCGATGCCGATCCCGTATTTGCGTTTTTTACCTTCTTCCCATTGATGGACTGAGATATACAGATACAGGTCGTCGACTGTTCTGCCCGGGAAAGACTTCACCAGGCCGCTGTTGCCGATGATTGTCGCCAGAGGCCGATAGATGGTGCGGTACCAGTCGACGGCCGCCTGTTTGAAGCTGATCTCCTGTTTTTTCTCCACTTGCAGGGCACGGCGGTGTTCCTCGACCTGCCATTCCAGATGGTCGGTCTGACCCAGTTCGGTGACGTCGATGCTGTCGGTCAGGCCGGCCTTGTCGCGAAAGCTTATCTTTTCGATATAGAGCTTGTTCTCCAAGGTATTGGTGGATGGCAGCAGTTCGACGATGCGGGCGCGGATATGCGAACGTTCCAGTTCTATTGCCGCCCGGAAGCGGTGGTGCCCGTCCAGGATAAAATAGCCTTCCTTAATCTGGTAGAGGGAGATAGGCGGCATATTTTTACCCTCCTTCATCGCGGAGATAATGCTTTTCAGCCGGTCATCGACATGATGGGAAGGGGTCCTGAACTGGTTGTCGAAATCATGATACCTGCCGACGCTGCCGACGATCTTCTCCAGCGGCACCATGAGAGTCCCCCTTTCGATCGCTTCGTAGGCCTCTTCCTGTTCCTGCCGGGTGTTGAAACTGCTCGGATTTTCGCCTTGATCGCTCTTCTCCCGCTCGGTTATTGCCTTTTTCAGGGCCGTGAACGGGTTAAATTTCGAAAACATAGTAACCATAGCTGTTAATGACCGAGGTTGAATTGACCGTGGTGATTCTTTCTTTATCATCGGCAAACATCGTATGGATGTGGCCATGGATAAAGAAGTGAGGCTGGTATTTGTCGATGAACCGGCGGAAGCTGCGAAAGCCGCGGTGGCATTGATCTTCCGCATCATGGACAAACCTTGGCGGGGCATGAGTCAAAACCAGATCGACCCCCTTTTGCCGCCAGAGAGTAAAGCGCAGCCGGCCGATAAAGCCTGCCATCTGTTCCTCGGTATATTGGTTAATGTTGCCATTATACCATCTGGAACCGGAGAAACCGACGATCTTCGTTTTCTCGAACTGAACAATTCGTCTGTCGACCGGGATACAGCGGGAGGGAGGCGACTCGCCATAGCGGACATCGTGATTGCCGAGCACGTAGAGCAGCGGGGTCTCGTAGCGGTTGCGCAAGGCCGCCAGGTATTCCGGCGGCAGATCGCCGCAGGATAAAATGAGTTCGACTCCGTCGATGGCCGGACCGCCGCCAACCGTTTCAAGCAGGTCTTTCTCGACCCTGTCGGCAACGCTCAGGATTTTCATACATCGGCCTTATTCGTCTTTCCGATCGGCAGTCGACTGGCCGATCATCGCTGCGCCTACCGCATTGCCGACCTCGCAGTTTTCCGGGAAAGAAACGTCGGTCCCAAGGCGACCGGCGACTTTCGGGAGAAAATAGCGGGCGGCGGCGCCGAGGCCGATCAGCGGGATCTTGATGGAGAAGTCGACACCGAGGACAGGGTGGTTTTTGCGGGTGGCGATGAAGCCGGCCAGCGAGTTCTGCCAGTAGTGCCGGACGATATAGTCGATGATCATGTTCTCGATCAACTCCTCCGTGCGCCGGAGGACCAGTTCGGCAAACGCCCTGCCGCTCATGCCCATGGCCCGGCCGAGGATCTCGGCCCCCTCTATGGCTGCAGTCCGGTCGCCGAGGTCAATCTCGCCAAGGACATGGAGGGCGTCGGTCGGGGTAAAGCCGCATTCGAAGATCTGTTGCCTGCGGGTCAGCTGTTCCAGCTGCACATCAAGGGGAATGCCGCCGAGGCCGGTGCGTTTTCGGATTATGGCCGGGGTGAGTTTGCCGGTCTCGCGGAGCAGGACCGTCAACTCGTTTTCAGGTACTTCGTCCCTGGCCTCCGGCCGCAGAACGATCAGGCGTGAGCTGTTCGCCGTACCGAGCCAGCTGCCCGGCGGGGGAATCTCACTACCTGCCATGGCAAGCGGGGTTACCCGTGACGGGCCGATGGATATTTGCCCTTTCTCGTCGACATGGACATGGCTGTCCCCGCCGATTCCTGCGGTATGCATATCGACCGCTTCTATATGGGTCTTCCAGAGTCCGATCTGACAGCCGTCCGCGGTAAGAAGAGGCAGGCCGTTTTCAATCATGGCGATATCGGTAGTGGTGCCTCCGACATCGATGACCAGACACTCACCCTCGCCCTGGGCTGCACCGAACCGGGCGGTACAGGCGGGGCCGCTGGCGACCGTCATCGCGGCTTCGGCTATTGCCCGGTCGGCGGAAAGTGCCTTGCAGTTGCCGCCGATAACCACCATAGGGCATGCAAGGCCCTGCTCCGTCATGGCCTTCTGCACCCCTGCGACAAAACCTTCCATGACCGGCATCAGTTGAGCGTGGAGTCCGGCGGTGGCGGCGCGTTCCTGCATTCCGGTAAGCCGGCTGATGCGGTGGGAGCAGAAGACCGGTTTCGGGTCGAGCATGCCGATCGCTTTTTCCGTGACCAGTTCATGGGTCGGGTTCTTCATCGACATTGCCGAACAGACCCCATAGGCATCGACCTCATTTTTTAAGCCTTCGATCAGCGGTACCAGGTATTCGAGGTCGAGAGGCTCTTCTTCTTCGCCTTGGATGGTGTGCCCGCCCTTGACGAAAACTACCGCCTTTACCGGCAGCTTGAAGTGTTTGACATAGCCGATAACGATAACCGCTACCCTGGCCCCTTTGTTTTCCACCACACTGTTGGTGGCGAGCGTTGAAGAAATACAGACCGAATGGATATCTTCAGGCGCGGCACCGCTTATGCGGAGAAGCTCGGTAAGGGCTTCGCCGGTTCCGCGGGCCAGGGCAAAATGGGTGGTAGGTCTCTTGGCTTTCGCCAGAACCTTGCCGGACTGTTTTTCGAGGAGGACTGCATCGGTGTAGGTGCCGCCGGTGTCGATTCCGATTATATATCTCTGCATGGTTGTAATGCCGAACTCTGCTGTTTTCAATGATGAAGGGAGGACCTTATTGACTCTTAACCATATACCGTAAAAAGGCGCTGTACTCAATGTTCTTCTCATGGCAACGGGCGGGCTTTTCCCGTGCTTTCCCTGCGCTATAGGCTGTTGTTTTCCCTGGGACTGGTGTATGGTATCGACTGATGCTGTGGACAAGGGCGAGGAGGGTCGGAGTGATGGGTGAGAGTATTCTTGCCGCCACACGGCGGGACCGTTTCTATTCATTGAATGTAAAGGGTTATGAGTTTTCTTGGGATTGGCAATAAAAGGTTTGTCGTTTTCGGTCTGGCCAACAAAAAGTCCGTTGCCTGTGCAATCGGCCGGGGTCTTGCCGAAGAAGGGGCGGAGGTTATTCATGTGGTGCGCTCGGCCGAGCGGGAGAAAAACGTTCGAAAGCTCTTTCCCGATTCGCCTGTCTTTCTCTGTGATGTGGAAGAGGAAAAAAATATCATTCGGGTGCGCGATCAGATTGCCCGGGCAATCGGCGCCGACCGGGGTAACCGGATTGACGGCATTGTCCATTCGATTGCCTTTGCCAACTACACCGACGGGATGAAACCCTTTCATGCCACCAGAAAGGACGATTTTCTCCAGGCGGTCAATGTCTCCTGCTTTTCCCTTATCAGCATTGCCAACCATTTCAAGGAGCTGCTTGCCGAGGACGGTTCGGTCGTGACCATCTCCATTTCGACTACGCGGATGGCGGCCGAAAACTATGGCTATATGGCGCCGATCAAGGCTGCCCTCGATTCGTCGCTCTGCTTTCTCGCCAAGAGCTTTTCCGAATTTTCCCGGGTGCGGTTCAACGCCGTGGCCCCCGGACTTTTGAAAACCTCGGCTTCCGCCGGCATCCCCGGATATGTCGACAGCTATCTCTTTGCCGAAAAGGCAACGCTCAGAAAGAAGGCCCTTACTACTCAGGAGGCGGCAGATACGGCAGTATTCCTGCTTTCCGCCCGGGCATCCGGCATCAACTGTCAGACCCTGGTCGTCGATGCCGGGATGGAAGTCAACTATTTTGACCGGGAAATTGTCAAAAAAACAGTAGGATAATGTGGAGGAGCGTATGCTCAGATTTGTGGTTGATGTGGAAACCTGCATCGGTTGCGGACAATGTGCCAGTGACTGTCCGGCAATGATTATCGATATGAACAAGGGTATCCCGGGGATTGACGGGGATAAGGAAGGATACTGTATCGGCTGTCTGCACTGTGTAGCCATCTGCAGTGAAGGATCGGTCTCGATTCTCGGACACGGGCCGCAGGATGGCCTGGAATTGCCGGGCAAAATGCCTGATCCCGAGCAGGTGGAGCTGCTGATAAAAGGCCGCAGGTCGGTGCGTAAATATCAGGATAAGAATATAGATCCCGAGCTTATCGACAAGATGCTCGAAGTTGCCTGGCATGCTCCGAGCGGCCATAACGACCGGCAACTGCTCTATACCGTGGTCGATGACAAGGCGCTGGTCGATGCATTGCGGACAGAGGCTTTTGCCGGTCTCGAGAAACTGATTGCCGAGAACCTGCTGCCGGAAGGGATGGAGATGTTTATCGACATCATTGAGGCATGGAAGAGCTCCGGCAGGGATATCCTTTTTCGCGGAGCACCCCATCTGCTCATTGTTTCCGCGCTGGAGGAGAGCGCCTCGCCCCTGCAGGACTGTCTCATTGGCCTGACGACATTTGAGCTGTATGCCCGGAGCTGTGGCGTGGGAACCATCTGGAACGGTCTGGCGACCCTGACCATTACCGATCTGGTACCTTCCCTGCAACAGAGGCTGGGGATTCCCGAGAACCACCGGATAGGCTATGCCATGGGGTTCGGTTACCCGGCAATTCAATACGAGCGCACGATAAATCGGGGCAAGCCGCAGGTCAATCGGGTGCGCTGATCCAGGCAACGGCAGATATAATAAAAAAAGGGGTTATCCATACTTGGACAACCCCTTTTTTGTTGCGGATAAAGTGTATTCTACAGCAGCGCCAGAAGAACACCGGCAGCCACGGCCGAGCCGATAACTCCGGCAACGTTCGGTCCCATGGCATGCATGATCAGATGATTTTGCGGATTGGCTTCCAGGCCGACCTTGTTGACTACCCGGGCGGCCATCGGTACCGCGGAAACTCCGGCTGCGCCGATCAGCGGATTGATCTGGGTTTTCGAGAGCTTATTCATCAGTTTGGCCATCAGCAGACCGCCGGCGGTACCGATGCCGAAAGCGATCATGCCCAGGCAAAGGATGCCCAGGGTCTCGAGATTAAGAAATTTGTCGGCGGACAACTTGCTGCCGACGGCAAGACCTAAAAATACAATAACAGTATACATCAGAGAGTTCTTGATGGTGTCGGAAAGCCGGTCGACTACCCCGCACTCCTTTGCCAGATTTCCGAACATGAACATGCCGATCAGCGGTGCGGCGGATGGCAGCAGAACCGCACAGATGCCAAGCACCATCACGGGAAGGATGATTTTTTCGAGTTTGGAGACATGCCGCAGTTGGACCATCTTGATTTTTCTTTCTTCTTCCGTGGTCAGCCACCTCATGATCGGCGGCTGGATCAGCGGTACCAAGGCCATGTAGGAGTAGGCGGCGATGGCTATCGAACCAAGCAGCCGGGGAGAGAGCTGGCTGGACAGGAAGATCGCCGTCGGGCCGTCGGCACCGCCGATAATCCCGATGGAGGCTGCATCACGCAGGGAAAAATTGATGCCTGGCACGAGATCGGAAAGAAGGAGTGCGCCAAGAAGGGTGACGAAAATGCCCAACTGAGCGGCGCCGCCAAGCAAAATGGTCTTCGGATTGGCAAGCATCGGGCCAAAATCGGTCAAGGCTCCGACACCCATGAAGATAAGGAGCGGGAAGACCCCGGTCCCGATGCCAATATCATAGATGTAGGTGAGAATCCCTCCCGGTTCGGCAATTCCTGCCATCGGGATGTTGGAGAGGATGGCGCCAAAACCGATGGGAACCAGAAGAAGCGGCTCGAAACCTTTGAAGATTCCGAGGATGAGAAGGACGAGGCCGACCGTGATCATCAACACCCGGCCGATACCGACCGTCCAGTCCTGCGTTGTCTGTCCTTTGTAGATACCATAAAAACCCGTCGTTTTTGCAAGATCGACAAGGAGTTCGGAGATAGGCGGCAGTTTTTTGCCGGAGACAACAGTCGGTTGGTCGGCGACGACCTGGGTTACGGCAATGGTCCCGAGCAGTTCGCCTTTATGAACCTTCTGGTAGGGAATCGCCTCTATGCTGGTGATTTTCCCGGCCGAACCAGCTTTGAGAACGATTATGGTACCGTTCTCTTTCTTCAGGGTTGCGATTTCGTCGCCGCTGTAGACAAAGCCATTGAGGTGGGCGAGAACCCGTACGATTTTCGCGTCTGCCGGCGAGACTATTTCTATCGTACCGTCTTCAGCGAGAGCCGTGAAGGACCAGGTACATAGCCATGCCAGCAGGAAAAGCATGAAAATTTTGATTTTCATAATACTTACCCGGTAAGAGCAAAGAAGAAAAGTTTCCCGGTCAAAGACCGGGAAACGGAAAACTTACATCCTGTCAGCCGATGGTGAAAAGCAGGTCGGAGGACTGGACAGTATCACCGGAAGACACATGAATCGCCAGGATCTTGCCTGCACAGGGTGATTTCACCTCGGATTCCATCTTCATCGCCTCCATAACCACAAGAGGCTGATCCTTGGCAACAAGAGTGCCGACTTCAACCAGGATTTTCACGATATTGCCGGGAGTAGGGGCTTCAACATCGGTGCCCGCAACAGCCGGTGCAGCGGGTGCGGTCGGTGCTGCAACGGGTGCTGCCTGGATGCCGCCTGCTTCGGAAACGGAGACATTGTAGGGGCGATTATTGACAGTGATCGTGTAATTGCGCGGGCCGATGGCGACAGGAGCGGCAGCAGGGGCCGGAGCGGCCTTTTTGCCTGCAGCTTTCTTGTCGGGGGCAGGTGCATCGGTGATCTTTCGAACATTGGTGACTGCTTTGCCGAGGAGGTAGTCGAGGCCTTTCTGCTCGCAGCTGGCGATGATGAAGATGTTTTCATCGTTGACCGGCAATTTGTTTTCTTCAAGTATTTTGGTGGCCTTGGGGATTCCCGGCTCGAGAATATCGAGAGGATCGTCGGTGAAGACCGGTTTGCCGAGTTGCTCGGAAGCGATCTTGACGATTTCCGGATCGGGTGGAACCGGGGTGCGGCCGAAGTAACCGAGTACCATATTGCCGTACTGCGGATTGATCTTCTTCCATTTGCCCTGGGTGGCGTTGAGGTAGGCCTGCTGGAAGTAAAACTGGGAAACCGGGGTGACCGAGGTGCCGAAACCGCCGCGCGCAACAACCTCGGACATCTCCTTGATAACCTGTGGATAGAGATGGAGGGTGCCGGTGTCGCGCATCATCATGGTGTTGGCGGTGAGCGCGCCGCCGGGCATCGGCGACAGGGTGACCAGCGGCGAGACCATTTTGGCTTCCGGCGGAAAGAAGTAGTCTTTCATGGCTTCTTCGAACGCATTCATCGCCAGGATGATTTTTTCGTAATCGAGATTCAGAGTGTATTCGGTACCCTTCATCGCGTGCATCATGGAGAGAATGTCCGGCTGGCAGGTACCGCCGCTGACCGGTGATTTTGCAAGGTCGATACCGTCGGCGCCGCCTTCGACCGCTGCCATGTTCTGGGAAATGCCCAGGCCTGCGGTGTCGTGGGTATGGAACCACAGGATGGTATCGTCGGAAACGATCTTTCTCGCCGCCTTCAGGGTTTCATAAACTTTTCTCGGATTGGAGGTACCCGAAGCATCTTTAAAGCAGATGGAGTGGAATGGAATTTTGGCATCGAGGATCTGCTTCAGCCGGTTCATATAGAATTCAGGATCATGGGCACCGCTGCAGCCGGGAGGCAGTTCCATCATCGAAATGACGATCTGATGGTTGAGTCCGTGGTGGGCGATGCGTTCACCGGAATACTCGAGATTGCGGACGTCATTGAGGGCGTCGAAGTTCCGGATGGTGGTCATGCCGTGTTTCTTGAACATCTTGGCATGCAGATCGATTATATCGCGGGGACACTGGCTCAGGGCAACGACGTTGATGCCTCGGGCAAGGGTCTGGAGGGCGACGCTCGGTCCCACTTCCTTGCGGAAACGGTCCATCATGTCAAAGGCGGATTCGCCGCAGTAGAAGAAGAGACTTTGAAAACGTGCACCACCGCCCGCTTCAATATTGGTAATTCCCGCATCTACGGAAGCCTTGACGGCGGGCATAAAGTCATCGGTAAATACCCTTGCACCAAATACAGACTGAAAACCGTCGCGAAAGGACGTGTCCATGAACTGAATAACTTTTTTACTCACCGCTCTTCTCCTCGTATTGTGTTATTGGGTTCTTACAGCTTGGCCTGAATTTTATTTCATTCTAAATGATATCGTGAAATATTAAAAAGTTAAGGCTGCAATCAGGAATCTTCTCCTCTCGCGGGTTCGGATCCGATTGTTATAAAAATGACCTAAAGAAAAAAATTTACCTGCAGGTGAGCTATGCTCGGGCAAAACATTCAGTCTCATACGCTGCAACGGCAGCGGCGATTACCGCGATATCTTCATCGGCATCCCCGACAACCGTTTCTTTGGCTTCCTTGGCTTTCTTTCTGTTCTGTGCCTGGAGCTCCCTCTCGTTTTTGATAGCTTCGACCTCGCGGGAAGCAGCATTCCGCGTCAGAAAGGCAACGACGTTAATGAATAAAATCATGAGAACAAGAAAAAGCATGACGGTTGTCATGCCGACGACCATGAGCTTAACACCTTCAAATATCATTTTTTTGTCTTTGCCTCGGCTCTGTTGAATTGTGGATTGGTATGGTAAAAAACAAAGGACTGCATCCTACACCAAGCGGGTGGTTGAATCAAAACAGTAAAGTAAATAGGAAAGCACAATCTTTCTGATAAATCGTGATTATTTCAACCTGACGCAAAAAGCCTCAAGATAAAAAAAGCGGTTTTAAAAGGGAAAAAACAACCAACTGTACCACAGGGAAGGAGTGTGGTACAGTGAATTTGGCGGGATTATACTGTAGTCGCAGATAAAAAACAACTCGGCTGGAGAAGTGTTGGAAACGCCCCTGGAGCAGTCATTCAAACAATGAGAGATGAGCGCTTCAGGGCATCGCAGGCTACACTTCATAGACTGCGTATTCGGTTTTTTGGCCAAGGAGCCGATCTATTTCACTCTGGATGGCAATACGTTCATCATTGTTCAGCCATGCATTCCAGTCATCGATCGACCGCCATGTGCTGATTACCATGCATTCGTCGTTTTTGTCGACTCGTTTCAAGGTTTCACCATATATGTAGCCGGATTGGTTGAGAGTAAGACTGCGAAGTTTTTTCAGCAGGACGGTCAGGTCGAGTACGTTTGCCGGAGTAACTTTTCTTTTAATAAATATTTTTACAGTCATGGGCATCTCCTTTCTTTTTATCCTGGTTGACCCTTGGCGTCGGAGCCGTTGCAAGTAGCTGACAAGAAAGCGTAAGACAATTTTACTCTTTATGAATCAATTATAGTATGCATAAATATAATTGTAAAGGAAGCCGGTATAAGGGTTGTTTGAGTGATCTTTGATGAACTTGCCAAAGACGACCGAAGCAGGTAAAAGGAAGCGATTGTTCGACCAGAAAAATCGCCATCGGCGAATCAAAATACAGGAAGAAAAATGAGCTATAAAAAAATACCGTTGCAGGAGCGGATAATCGTTGCCCTCGATGTGAGCAGTCCGGAAGAGGCCAAAGCTCTGGTAAAAAAGTGCGAGTCCCACTGCACTTTTTATAAGGTGGGCTTGCAGCTGTTCATGGGCAGCTGGTTCGACACGGTCGACTGGATAGTCGATCGCGGTCACAAGGTCATGCTCGACCTGAAATTTTTCGATATCCCCGAAACCGTCAAACTGGCGGTGCAACAGGTAAATGACCGGGGCGTGACGTTTGCCACCATCCATGGCAACGATCCCATTATTCGGGCGGCGGTCTCCGCACGGGGCGATCTGCAGCTCCTTGCCGTCACCGTGTTGACCAGTTTTGGCGAAGAGGACATGCGGGCCATGGGGATGACCGGTTCGGTTGCCGATCTTGTCTCTTTCCGGGCAAAAAGGGCGCTCGAGCTGGGCTGCGACGGAGTGGTCTCTTCCGGTCTGGAGGCTGAAAAAATACGGCGGGAGCTGGGCGAGAAACTGTTGATCGTTACACCCGGTATCCGGCCCGGAGCAAATATCACAGACAGCGGCGACGATCAGCAGCGCATCGTGACAGCCGGGATGGCACTGAAAAACGGGGCCACTCACGTGGTTGTCGGCCGTCCGATCACCAGAGCCCTGGATCCGATAGCGGTGATTGAACAGATGCAGCGGGAAATTGCCATGTCTGTGGAGGAGGCCGGGCCCGGACGGTCATGATTTTCCTGAAGGGATTTATGGGAGAAATCGATATCGATGGTCTTTTTAGGCCATGACCATTAAAAAATTGACACTCGGGAACCTTGCTGCTAGTTTTCTCACCGAATTCTTCGGTCATGCCGCCTGTGCAGGAGTCAATATCGGCGAATTTCAGACGAGATAAGTATAATTATATTTCACCTGTGTCATAAACCGGGTGTTGAAAAGCGGCAAAACATGAAAGTAGAGGAAGTTCCCCAGGATAAAGGCATGATCGGTGATTATGGTCACGAGGTGTGCTATGCCGTGAACAGTAACGGCAAGTACACCTTGTCGCCGAGCCTTGGCTGGGAGGCCAAAAACGTCGTCAACGACCAGGCCTGGGCACTGATCGCTGTGGAGACGGAAAGAGCGTACCGGTCGGTGAAAAACGGCGAACTGAGCCCTATCGCCTATCATCAGGCGAGACATCAGATGGATATCGGCCTGTTGGCCAGCTACGTCAACATGGCAAGGTGGAGGGTTATACGGCATCGCAAGCCTGCGGTTTTTCGGCGGCTGCCCGAGCGTATCCTGCAGAAATATGCCATGGTCTTCGGAGTCTCCATCGCCGAGTTGCAAACCGTACCGGAAGCCTTTTCCCCGGAATCGCTCCGGCATCGCTGATGGACGCTCTCATCCCTTTTCCCCACCGGCAGTCGGCCCATTGTGAAAGCGGGGTAACCTCGAATCTTCTCCTTTTTCATAATATTGCCTGTTCCGAAGCGCTTGCCTTCGGGATCGGTGAGGGACTTTTTTTCGGCTATCTGCCGTTTATCAAGATAAACAAACTGCCGCTCACCACCTTCCGGTGCAGTGTCGGCAGTATCTTCGGCAAAGTGACCAAGCGGCTTGGCGTAACGGTGGGACGACAGAAATTCCGCTCGCAGGCCAAAGCCATGGCGGCCCTTGACGAAAAACTGGACCAGGGCATTCCCGTCGGCTGTCAGACCGGAGCCTATTGGCTGCCTTATTTCCCGCCGGCCTTCCGCTTCCACTTCAACATGCACAACCTGGTGGTCATCGGCCGCGATAAAGATGAATACCTGATCAGCGATCCGGTCTTTGAAGATGTAGTGCGCTGCCGCAGGGACGATCTGCAGCGGGCCAGGTTTGCCCAGGGGAGTCTCGCGCCGAAAGGAGCGATGTATTATCTGGAGTCGGTGCCAACCAGCCCCGACATGGCGGCTGCGGTCCGACAGGGCCTGGCCGCGGTAAGCAAGACCATGCTGCGGACCCCGGTGCCGTTTCTCGGCACCCGAGGCATTGGCTTTCTTGCCGATCGGCTTGAGAAATGGCCAAAGAAACTGGGCGAGGAACAGGCTCTGCTTTACCTCGGTCAGCTTATCAGGATGCAGGAGGAGATCGGCACCGGCGGGGGAGGCTTTCGCTTCATGTATGCTGCATTTCTGCAGGAAGCGGCCGAACTCACCGGAATTGCTCCGCTTGGCTCTTTGTCCGAGCGGATGACCCTGGTCGGCGATACCTGGCGGCGGTTCGCCGTATCCGGGGCGCGGCTCTGTAAAGGCCGGGCAAAAGCCGGCGACAGCTACGGTGAGCTGGCCGGGATCCTGCGCGAATGTGCCCAAGCCGAGCGGGGAATCTATGCGGATATCCTGCAACTCCTCCATTGAGCGCCGCGATGACCGATAACCCGCCGCTCCTGGACGGCAAGGATCTTTTTCTCACCTACGCCGGATGCGACGCGCCGGCATTAAACGGCATTTCACTCACCCTCTTTCCGGGGGAATTCTGTGGCCTTATCGGTCCGAACGGCGCGGGCAAGACCACTTTAATCTCCGTGTTCACCACCCTTCTCCGTCCGCAGCGGGGATCGCTTTTTATCAGTGGAATCGACACCTGGAACAATCCTGAGGCGGTCCGGAGCAGGATCGGTTTGGTGCCGCAGGACATTGCCCTCTACGACCGCCTGACCGGCTCTGAAAATATCACCTATTTTGGCCGGATGTATGGACTTAAGCGGGACTTGCTGGAGGAAAGGGCCAAGTATTATCTCGACATGTTCGGTCTCTATGACAAGCGGAACCGGCAGGTGGCAGCCTATTCGGGGGGAATGAAACGGCGCATCAACCTGATTATCGGTATCATTCATGAGCCTGAGTTGCTGTTTCTCGACGAACCGACGGTGGGAATCGATGCCCAGTCGCGCCATCTGATCATGGAAAAACTCGCCGCCCTCAATGATGAGCGGATGGCGATGGTCTATACCTCCCATTATCTGGAGGAAGTACAGCGCCTCTGCCGGCGAGTGGTGATCATCGACCTGGGCCGGATTGTCGCCGAAGGGACGCCGGAAAACCTGGTCGCCCAGACGGAAGGATGCGGCGATCTGGCCGAGCTTTTTCTTAAAAAAACCGGCGAACACCTGCGGGAGTAACGGATGATGAACGGCTCGAAACTCCTGGCATCTATAGCCAAGGAACTGCTCCTGCTCATCCGCGACCGGGCGGGATTAGTCCTGCTTTTTGTCATGCCCGCCTTTCTGGTGATCGTCATTACCCTTATCCAGGACAAGGTGACGACCACAAACGTCGATGTTCTTTTTGTCGATAACGATAAAGGAGCGATCGGTGCCGAAGTCCGCAGGCTTTTCGGCCGGATTGATACCATCCGGCTGGTCGAGCAGCTGGAGGGAAATGAGCTTTCCGCCGAAACGGTCCATTCGCTGGTCGCTGCCGGCAGGTATCAGTTTGGCGTGATCCTGCCGAAAGAGCTCAGTGAAAACGCAGTCGAAGGCGCCCGGCAGAAGGTTACGCAGCATCTTTTTCCTGACCGCGCGCCGCCCTCCTCCCCGGTGATCCCCGAGATCCTGGTATGGTTTGATCCGACGGTGCACGGGAGTTTTCGGGCGGCGGTGCGTTCGGCGCTCGACCAGGTGGTCAAAGGCGTGCAGGCCCAACTCTTTGTCGAACACAGTCTGGCGCTTCTTCCCGAAAAGATGAGCGAAGGCATAAACACGCAAATGATGCAGGCCTTCCCCCTGCCGCAGTTGAGCGTGAGGGAGTTGCTGCCGCAGCTGTTCGAGGAGACTGTCCTCATCCCGGTTGAGGAACATTTCACCACGGCGATGGGGTTCACCCGGCAGCCCACCGCCGTTCAGCAGAATGTTCCGGCCTGGGCTATTTTCGGAATTTTCTTTATTGTTGTGCCGCTGGCAGGGTCTCTCATAAAGGAGCGGGAATCCGGTACCCTCCTGCGCCTGCGTGTTCTTCCCGTCAGCTATCTCACCTTCATGTCCGGTAAAATTGCCGCATATGCCTTCGTCTGCCTGATCCAGTTCGCCGTCATTCTTGGCGCCGGCATGTTTATCCTGCCCCTGTTCGGGGTAGCGGCTTTCGATCCGGGCAGTGAGCCGCTGCTCTTTGCCCTGGTACTGCTCAGCATTATCGCCGCCGCCTGCGGCTACGGCATACTTCTTGGAACGGTCGGTCGGACCTACGAGCAGATCGCCGTCTTCGGCCCGGTGTCGATAGTCATCGGCGCGGCAATCGGCGGCATTATGGTGCCGGTTTATGCCTTGCCGGATTTTCTCCGGCCGGTCTGCCTGATTTCGCCCCTTTACTGGGGGCAGAGCGGATTTTACGATCTGCTTCTCCGTGGCGGCGGTCTGCGGGCGATCCTGCCGGAAACCCTGGCGCTCCTGACGTTTTGTCTTGGCACGACAATGATTGCATGGGTATACTCGGCCGGAAAGAGAAAACGACCCTGAAAACCTGAGGAAAACCGGCCCATGAATATCGTGCTCATCAATCCGCCGAACTGCGGGCGTTCCATCCCCGAAGAGGAATTCGGCATCACCTCGCTGAAGATGATCTTTCGCGGCGAGCCGCTGGCCCTCGAGGTGCTGGCCGGCAACCTCGTCGGTCATGAAGTGCGGATCGTCGATCTGAAGGCCGAGCCGGATGGCTTTGCCAAGCTGCTGGCTGAAGGGACTTGCCCGGATATCGTCGGGTTTACGGCGGTCACCTGTGAGGCGAATACGGTCATCAAGCTGGCCGGCGAGATCAAAAAAAGGTTTGTCGGCAAGAGCCCGGTTGTCGTCGTCGGCGGCCACCATGCTTCCTGCGATCCTGTCTACTTTAACCGGGATGGTTTCGATTATGTCGTGGTTGGTCTCGGCAAACTGACGTTCAGGCTGCTGGTCGATGCCCTGACGGAAGGACGGGAGCCGTCAGCCATTCCGGGTGTGGTCCGGGTGCGGCCCGGAGATGTTTTTACCCCCTCAGTCCGAAAATACGATTTTGCCGATCTGGTCGATCACCTGCCGCCGCGCTACGACCTGGTCGAAGCCCATCGCGACAAATATGTCATGAGCGGAGTAGGGGGTAAAGTGGGTTTCGTCGCCACCGCCTTCGGCTGCACCCACTGCTGCTCGTTCTGTTCGATCCCTTCGATGACCGGCGGGCGGTATCTCAGCCACAGTGTCGAGGCGATCATCCGCGACATGAGACTGCTGGGCGACATCCCTCTCATCCGCTTCGTCGACGCCAATACCTTCGGCGATCCGGCGATTGCCAAGGTGCTGGCCGAGCGAATACTTGAACTTGGTATCGAGAAAAAAATCGTCGCCGATGTCAGGGCAGATACCGTGGTCGCCGATCCGGCCCTTATGCGGCTGTGGCATGAGGCGGGCCTTGCCGCGGTGGTCATCGGCTTTGAAGAGATCGACGACTCCAGGCTGCGCCTCATGAACAAGCGCAGCAGTTTGCAGAAGAACATCGCCGCCCTGCAGATTCTTGCTGAAATCGGCATCCGGGTGATCGGCGACTTCATCATTTCTCCCGACTATGGCCATGAAGACTTCGAGCGGCTGAGCAGATTTATCGACAGTTCTTCCATCGCCCTGCCGATTCCGTCGATTCTTACGCCGATTCCGGGGACCGCACTGTACCGCCGGCTGCATAAGGAGTTGGTCATCACCGATCTGGACTATTACACTTTTTCCAATGCGGTACTGCCGACCAATCTTGCCACCCAGGAATTTTACACCCTCTATTCCGACCTCATGAAACAACTGCATCACCATATACAGAAGAGCTGAACATGGATATCTTCATCAACGATTTAGCCTCGTTTCTCCCCAATGCGCCGGTAGATAACGATCACATTGAAGAGGTTCTCGGGCGGATAAACAATCTCCCGTCAAGGACCAAACGCCGGATTCTGAACAATAACAAGATCAATACCAGACACTATGCTCTCGATCCGGCAACCGGCCGGGCAACCCATACCAATGCCCAGCTGACCGCCGAGGCGGTACGACGACTGCGGCCGACCGCTGGTTTCACACCTGCCGACATCGAATGCCTCTGCTGCGGTTCGGCGAGTCCCGACCTTGCAATGCCGGGCCACGGGGTGATGGTTGCCGGTGAGCTGCGGCTGCCGCCCTGCGATGTGGTGACCACGGCGGGCATCTGCGTGGCGGGGGTGACCGCCCTGAAATACGCCTGCATGAATGTCGCCTGCGGGTCCGTGGACAATGCGGTGGCAACCGGCTCGGAAATTGCCTCATCGTATATGAAAGCCGGGTTTTTCAGCGCCGAGTCGGCGCCTGCGGCCGATCTGAAAAAAAAGCCGATCCTGGGCTTTGATGCCGATTTCCTCCGCTGGATGCTCTCCGACGGTGCCGGGGCCGCCTATGTCTCGGGCAAAAAAAACGATGCCGGTCTCTGTTACCGGGTGGAATGGATTGAAAACCGCTCGTACGCCGGCGAACTGGAAACCTGCATGTATGCCGGCGGCAGAAAACAGGCTGACGGTCAGGTGCAGGGCTGGC
This sequence comes from Desulfobulbaceae bacterium BRH_c16a, assembly GCA_000961725.1. Taxonomy (GTDB): domain Bacteria; phylum Desulfobacterota; class Desulfobulbia; order Desulfobulbales; family Desulfocapsaceae; genus Desulforhopalus_A. Next base: position 5,405 of record LADS01000003.1, on the reverse strand, counting down.
GGCAGATGAACGGCAGCCTTGCCGCCGCCGAAGAGAACGTATTTGCCGTGCGCCAGGATGTCAAACTCCTCGACGAACATATCGTCAAGACCGCAATGGCCAGGGCGCTTCCGGCAATAGCCGGCAAACGCAAACTTCGTCCCGAGTCCATCGACTGGTATCTGCCTCACTACTCTTCCGATTACTTCCGCGACAGGTTTTACCAGGGCATGAAAGGGGCGGGATTCGAGATTCCCTATGAAAAGTGGTTTACCAACCTGGCCGAAGTCGGCAATATCGGCAGCGCCTCGATCTACCTGCTGATGGAGGGGCTGCTGAAGTCGGGCAACCTCAAGGACGGCGACAGGGTGCTCTGTTTCATCCCGGAATCCGGGCGGTTCTCCCACTGCTTCATGCTGCTCACCGTCGTCGGTGTAAGATAGATTGATTCTGGAAGAGTCCGCCCTCTAATGAGTCCGATACACGTAAGAAAAGAGCCTGCCCTGAAGGTGTTTTCTAACAGGTGATCTTCGAGATGATAGCAGGGAGTGGAACTGACGTCCAATAAGGTGGGCCAATACAGTGCGGGAGATATCCTGATGAAACGAATTTTATTGGCCTGGGAACTGGGAGGAAACTACGGGCATATTGCCAAACTATTGCCGGTAGCGCAGCATCTTCGCCAGTGTGGACATGAACTCCTTTTTGTTATTAAGGATGCGACTGAAGCCGGACCTTTGCTGGAAAGCGCCGGCTTCTGCTATATCCTGACGCCAAAACATGCTGCCGGAAAAAAAAGAGGGACGCCTCCTGCCGGCTTCATCGATATTCTCGACCGAGCCGGATTCGGCAGCGCTGAAATCCTTACCGAGCTGGTGACAGCCTGGCGAAGAATTTATGCATCTTTTCAGCCGGATGTGATTATCGCGCAGTACGCACCTCTGGCGGTTTTTACCGCTCGCCTGGCTGCCATTTCGTGTCTGCAATTGAATACAGGGTTCGAATATCCTCCTGAATGCGCGCCATTTCCATGCTTTCGCCCAAATCTCAGGCGGACCAAAGAGCAATTGCTGGCAAAGGAAGCGGCGCTCCTCGAGAGTGTCAACCTGTTCTGCGCCGGTAACGATCATGCTTCATTCGTCAAAATACAGGATGTGATCAAAGCCGACATCAATCTGCTGGCGACTTTTCCGGAGATGGATCACTACCGGGGACGTCGGGCTGGACATTTCATCGGGCCGATATCCATTGTCGAAGAAGGAATAAACGTATCCTGGACAGGCCGCAAAGCTCATCGAATATTTCTCTATATGAGAAATATCTCCCAACTTGAGTTGATTCTCGAAACGCTGAAAAGAAGCGATGCGGAGGTGATAGCCTGTATTCCTGGAGTCAGTGAAACACTCCTGGCCGCGTTTGCCGGCGGGGCGATTCGTATCTACCCGACCATGGTCCGGCTTGCAGAGATCTTGGCGATGGCGGATCTGGTGATCACCCACGCCGGCCATGGAACGACGGCAAATGCGTTTCTCGCCGGGGTCCCGATGCTCATGATTCCTACCACTATCGAGCAGTGGTTATTGACCCGGCAAATGGAACTGCTGGGCGTTGGCATAGCGGTGCGGAGAGACAGGTTGGTAGCCCAGTTTCCAGCAACTCTTGCCAAACTTCTCGGCGATAAATCCTTTCGCCAAAGGGCGAGAACCATGGCCGGAAGGTATGCCGGATATGATCAGAGACTGGTGATTGAGCGTATCGCAAACACGGTTGATCGATTGCCGGCAAGTCGGTATACGCAATGACGGCGGTGATGATTGTCAATTGTGGTTAAACTTACACAGGAGAGGCCATTTGAACAAGCGCATCATACTCGGTATCGGCAGTGGGCGCTGTGGAACGCTTTCCCTGGCGCATGTGCTCAACCGGCAGCCCGGAGTGCAAGTGTCCCACGAGGAGCGGCCCAGACTACCGTGGAAAAAGCTGCCGGGAGAACAGGTGATCCGCGAGCGGTTCGTGCGGATGCGGCGCTCCCGGGAGGGGAGGGTTCTGGGTGACGTGGCGTCGTTCTACCTGCCGTATGTGGAAGATGCGATTGCCGTCGAGCCCGGAATCAGGATGGTGTGCCTCAGGCGACCTCGGGAAGAAGTCGTCCAGAGTTTCTGCCGCTGGCTCGACCAAGTCCACCCTCTGCCGACCAACCATTGGGCCGTGCGTCCCGCGCTCGGCTGGTATCATGAGCCAGACTGGACACGCATCTTTCCGCAGTACGACACTCAGGACCGGGAGGAAGGCATTCGCCGCTACTGGAACGAATATTATGCGCGAATCGACCAAATGATCCGTTTGTACCCCGAGCACATCCTATTGTACGAGACCGATCAGGCGCTGAACACCGAAGACGGCCTAAGGGACCTGCTCTCGTTCATCGGTATCCCGGCGGACAAACAGGTGATAGCCTTGGGAGTCAATGTTCACGAGACAAAGAAACCGAGCAGTGTGTGTAGTCCTGGTGCCGGTCCTCGGCAACAATGCGCCGACCTGTGAACGGGCACTGAGAAAATTGGAACGGCGGGGCTACGAAGTGCGTCATGTGGAAAACCCGCGGCATCGATCGGGGACGCAATCAGGGTTACCAATGCGTTGATCGACGCTTGATATCGAAACATTCTTGCAATTTTTCCCGGCTTAAAAGGTCAGAAGGAGCGCAAATTGACCGGAGGACTTGATCGCGTTCGCTCGTTTATCAGGTGGCGGACACCGTCACTATCCGTTGATCCACCTGCAACCACTCTTTGCCAATATCTATTCTTTATACACTGCGGCTAATACCTACGTCTGCCCCTTCGACAACACAGTGCTGGTGCGGGCCTCCATGATTGAACGGATATCCTAAGAAAGAAAGCCACGAGTTGATAGAGGATTTCGTACAGGCAATTCGTGATATCAACCACTACAATTCCCTGAACCGGGACGCCTTTCCAAGTAAAATTCACAACTGGTTTACCGTAATCGTTCACCGGTACGCATCAAAAGACTGCATAACCCGGATCTGTAACCGTTCATCCAGTGCTCCAGGTTCGTTCAAGCAGGTCGCCGAGCTATAGTTGGCTATGTGAGGTGGCCTGATCGGACGAAAATGGGGTACTGGTGAACCGTTACGGTTTACCAACGGGGATCCCGAGGATGCCCATTCCGAAGAAACTGTTTGGACCGCTTTTATTTTATCTGTGACCTTGCTAATCAAAATGGAAACTGGACTTTTTTAATAAAGAAAGCTTCGAAACTATGAAATGTAAGAAAATTGTAAGAATCAGAAGATAATTTCGACAGAAAATCAGAAAAATAGACTGGGCAATATCTCTCACAAATTTCCTGTAGCCCTATCACCTATAATGACAACCCAATATTCGAATATTGGGTTGTCTTTAAGAGGAAAACGATCGAAACGATCGAAACGATAGAATGTTACATTGCTTTATAACAAAATTCCGATGCATTACGTCCGGGGAGACTTTCACAATCTTCATAAGTTTATAGACGTGGCCGACGACAGAGCTGTTCGGGGGCTACAAGCGTCGTCGGAAGGGATATGGAAGTGTTTAATGGCGGCATGCGAGAGCCCTTGATGAGGAGAATTGAAAAGGTAAAACTCATATCGGCAACGGAGTATCAGGTGTCGGTTAGCCAGGATCAATTAACGCAATCCAAACATGGGAGAGAAATGCCAAGACGCCCTCGAATCACGATACCCGGTATCCCTGTCCACCTGATCCAGCGTGGGAATAATCGTCAGGCCTGTTTTTATGCCAGGGAAGACTATCGGAACTTTCTGGAGTGGCTAAAAGAATACGCCTATGAATCAGAGTGCGCGGTACATGCTTATGTACTGATGACCAATCATGTTCACCTCCTCGTGACTCCAACCCAAAAAAGCAGTACTGGAATACTAATGAAACGGCTCGGGCAACGGTATGTGCAATATGTCAACCGCTATTATCAGCGCAGCGGAACGCTCTGGGAAGGGCGATACCGTTCCTGCGTAGCACAGCAAGAACGGTATCTGCTCATCTGCCAGAAATACATTGAGCTTAACCCGGTTCGTGCAGGACTTGTTGTACACCCCGGCGATTATCCGTGGTCAAGCTATCGTGCCAATGCGCAAGGGGAGGAATCTGACTACCTGTCCCAACATCCCCTGTTTATGAACTTGGGTCGGACATGTGCGGCAAGACTGGCCGCGTACCGTGCCTTATTTCGAAGTGCATTGGCACCCGGAATAGCAGATGAGATCAGAAATGCCACAAACGGCAATTACGCCCTTGGCGATAAACGTTTCAAAGCGGAAGTGGAAAAGACTTTGGGGCGCCGGATCACTCCAGGAAAACCGGGAAGGCCGCGGAAGTACCTATCAGATAAGGTGTAAGTTTTCTAATAATTTTTCCTCAATTGCCAAGCGAGGTCTGTCCCCATTTTATAGTGATTGACAAGTAGTTAACGGCTGAGATATAAAGCGCACTATTTGGCATTGATATTAAACCGCAGGTAATTTTAGAAATTGAATATATTTCCGTAGTGGTGCTCTTAATCAATAATATTCGCGCGGTTTCAACCTATGATCAATTTTCCGATTAATGCCTTCTTATCTTCTTGTCTGGCCGGTTTGAAACAACAGCTGTTGATCAGAAAACCGTGGTCTGTTCCCGATTTCCTGTCCCCGATTTCCGGCTCTGCCCGAACAGGTGGTTCAGTTATTCATCATGTGCCTGGAGCAGAGCCAATCCAACTGAATATTGTGGCAATAGAGTTAAACGATACGATGTTTGGCAAGAAGGGTTAATGACGCCTTGCCTATATGGAGTGAAAACGTTTTTTTAATGGAACTATTGCAGCCATGGATAGTAAATATTTAAAGATAGTTTTATTTGTTATATTTGTACTTAATACAGGATGTGATTCAACAGGAAAAAAAGATGAGAGAAATATGGAAAATAAAATTAATGATCCATCTGAACTTTTGTTAATGGATCAAATCCACTGGAAAAAGCTCCATGAAATCCAATATTGGTTTATTGAAAATGGGGTGGCAGAATACTATAATACTAGAAATACTGATCATCTTGTTGAATATGTAAAGTCTAACGGCTATTCATTTTCAGTAACTCCCGCGGTAGATAGGGATCACATGCATAAAGGTATTAAACATCACACATGGGCAAGGTTAGTCATACAATCAAAACATATAGAGAGTCAGATGTGGTGTTTTGATCAAATACAGAAGAACAATTGTATATATGAATACTGGGTAATTCAAGAATGGAGCAAGGGAAGGAAATATATGTTTAAGAATTGTGAATTTATAATTTCAAAAGCGCTCTCTGTAGAAGATAAAAGAGAAATAATTCATCGTTCTAATCGATTTTTTAGTA
>LADS01000034.1 GCA_000961725.1 Desulfobulbaceae bacterium BRH_c16a | reverse complement strand
TCTTAACCCAACTTTTTGCGAATAATTATCAAACTGCTCTGTAAGCCGCATTTTCATTTTGCGATAAATTTAAAACAACGCAATAACAGCAAGATAAAATTTTCTTGCGGTTTGTAGTGCCATAAAATAAATTTAATTGTTGACATGGGCTGTTTTTTATGCCACAATCGGCTCCATGTATATTCGAAGAACATCTATCAAAAGCAGGAAGGACGGGTCGCATTATTACAGCTATCGGCTGGTCGAATCCAAGCGTACTGAGAAGGGAGTGCGACAGCAGACCCTTCTCAATCTGGGTGCCGATTTTGCGCTGCCGAGAGAGCAGTGGTCTGACCTGACTAAACGGATCGAGGGCATTCTCAGCGGGCAACAGAGCTTGTTTGATGTTGATAGTGATATCGAACAGTTATCCCAGTCTTATGCTTCGAGAATTATCGCGTCATATCAAGATGTTGAAAGTATTGAAGATGACGACTTCCGTGAGGTCGACCTCGACAGTCTGGAAATGAGCAGGCCGCGCAGTGTTGGTGTCGAACATGTCACCCTGGAGGCCTTGCGGCTCCTGGACCTTGACAGCAAATTCAAGGAACTCGGCTTCAATGGACCGCAGACGGCTGCAGCCATAGGAACGATTATCGGTCGTTGTTGTGCGCCCGGAAGTGAACTGGCGACCCATACCTGGCTCCAGGAACGATCAGGCCTTGGCGAGTTGATTGATCACGATTTTAACAATCTCAGCCTGTATGGGTTGTATCAGGTTTCCGATCAATTGTTGAAAAAGAAAGCGGCCATTGAAGAGCATCTTTATGAACGGCAGCGAAGTCTCTTTGGCTTACAAGAGACCATCACCTTGTACGACCTGACCAATACATATTTTGAGGGACAGAGCAAGGCCAATGCTTATGCAGCCCGTGGTCATTCCAAGGAAAAACGGACTGATTGCCCGTTGGTCACCTTGGGGCTGGTTCTCGATTCCAGTGGTTTTCCCCGGCGCAGTCATGTCTACAAGGGCAATGTTTCTGAACCGACGACCTTGGCGGAGATGCTCCGAGATCTGGAAGGAAGGCATGTCTCCACAGGGTTAAAACCTACGGTAGTCATGGATGCCGGCATTGCCACCGAGGACAATATCGCCTGGTTGCGGCAACATCAGTATCCTTATCTGGTAGTGAGCAGAAAGAAACACCGTGAATTTGATGAAGAATCCTCGGTGGTCGTCAAAAAAGATGACGAGTGTACGGTCAGGGTGCAGAAAGTTTTTGACGAAGAAACACAAGAAACGCTGTTGTATTGCCACTCCAGTCAACGGGAGAAGAAAGATCAAGCCATTGACGACCGGGTCACAAGCCGACTGGAAGAGGCTTTACACAAGCTGGAAGGCGGTCTGCATAAGAAACAATCGATCAAAAAATACGACAAGGTCATGGTGAAGATCGGCCGCCTGAGAGAAAAATATTCCAGAGCGTCCAAGCAATATACCATCTCTGTTGAGAAAGATGATACCACCGGCAATGCTACTAAAATCACCTGGCAACGACAGGCGGTGGAGAACACGACAGACAGCTATCCAGGAGTGTACTGCCTGCGGACGAGCCATGCGGACTGGGATGAATCGTTATTATGGAACACCTATACTATGTTGACGGATCTTGAAGCGGTATTCCGTTCGCTGAAATCCGAACTTGGCTTGCGTCCCATTCATCACCAGATTACCGACAGGGTTGCCGGACATCTGTTTATTACAGTGCTGGCATACCATCTGGTGCATACCATACGGTTCAAATTGAAACAGAAGAAAATCAGCAGCAGCTGGTCAAGTATCCGCAAACTCCTGTCAACCCAGTGTCGCGTGACCGTATCCATGTTGTGCAGAAACGGCAGTACAGTTCATGTGAGAAAAAGCACACGACCCGAGCAAGGGCAGCAGGAAGTATATTCGGCTTTGGGGATAAAGAGTCATCCCGGCCAAACCATAAAGACGACAATATGAAACAAAACAAAAGAAGTAGTGCCATAAAGGCAAGCGCAAAGCACGTAACATCATGTTATTGTAGTTCTTTGTCGTTTTACATCACAAACTTGGGTTAATACTCTCAAATTTCTTCAAGTGACAGGCATAAAAAAAGTATGACGCAAGCGATGAAGACTATAGCCTCTGCCAGACAGTCCAGCGGCCTCAATTGCTTTTTTTATTTTTCCCATTTTTGCATCCAGGCGATCCATTTTTTTAAAAAAACTGCAAAAATAAAAAAGGCACCTGCAGCAGGACGCTGCAGGTGCCTCATATTTTCCTCCGGCGAAGCGCAGAAAACGGTATCACATGATCGGTTTCATGGCACTCATGTGAGCCCGCAGTTCTTCACCCACCGCTTCAATTGCAGTGTAGCGGGTTCCTTCATTTACATGGATCAAATCGAGATTATCGACGCCGTTGTCCTGCAGCTCGAGACCCTTGCCGATCACATCGGTATCGACGGTCTGCATGATATCCCGCAACAGGGGAACAGCGGCATGGGCGAAGAGATAATTGCCGTATTCGGCGGTGTCGGAAATAACCACATTCATCTCGTACAGTTTCTTTCTGGCAATGGTATTGGCAATGAGCGGCACTTCATGGAGCGATTCATAGTAGGCCGATTCCTCTTTGATTCCGCAGCTTACCATGGTATCGAAGGCCAGCTCGACTCCGGCTTTCACCATGGCCACCATAAGAATACCTTTGTCGTAGTATTCCTGTTCGGTAATTTCCTCGGTGGTCGAGGCCGTCTTCTCAAATGCGGTTTCTCCGGTCTCTTTCCGCCATTTCAACAGATTGGCGTCATCGTTTGCCCAGTCTTCCATCATCGTTTTGGAGAAATGACCGGAGGCGATATCGTCCATATGTTTTTCAAACAGCGGCTGGAGAATGCTCTTCAATTCCTCGGCGAGGATATAGGCTTTAATCTTGGCAGGATTGGAAAGCCTGTCCATCATCGCCGTGATACCGCCCAGTTTCAGGGATTCGGTAATCACTTCCCAGCCGTACTGCACGAGTTTCGAGGCATAACCCGGATCGATGCCCTTCTCGACCATTTTATCGAAACAGAGCAGAGAACCGGTCTGCAGCATGCCGCAGAGGATGGTCTGCTCACCCATGAGATCCGATTTGACCTCAGCTACAAAGGATGACTCCAGAACCCCGGCCTTGTCGCCGCCGGTAGCGCAGCAATAGGCCTTGGCGATATCCCAGCCTTCGCCATTCGGATCGTTTTCACCATGGACGGCAATAAGGGTAGGCACGCCAAAGCCCCGCTTGTATTCCTGGCGGACCTCGGTTCCGGGCGCCTTCGGTGCAACCATGATAACCGTCAGATCCTTGCGGATCTGCATTCCCTCCTCCACTATATTGAAACCATGGGAGTAGGAAAGGCAGGCACCTTTTTTCATAAGCGGCATCACCGACGAGACGACGTTGGTGTGCTGCTTGTCAGGGGTAAGATTGATAACCAGATCGGCGGCAGGAATAAGCTCCTCATATGTACCGACGGTGAAGTCGTTCTCGGTGGCATTCTTCCAGGATTGACGTTTGCCGTCGATTGCCGCCTGCCTGAGAGCGTAAGAAACGTCCAGGCCGCTGTCGCGCAGGTTCAGCCCCTGGTTCAATCCCTGGGCACCGCATCCGACGATGACGACCTTTTTGCCTTTGAGGTATTCCACGCCATTGAACTCCGATGCATCCATGAAACGGCATTGTGAAAGCTCTTCTATCTGCCGACGCAACGGCAAGGTGTTAAAATAATTTGCACCCATTTTTATCTCCTTGTATCTGGATTATTTTCCGGCGATTTTCTCAGCCACCGACGATTTCTCATTTGATATATTGGGAAAGCCCTGTTGCGTCAAGTGATTTGTTCGTGATATTGTATTGCAGAAACTGCAATATTCTTTGCCAAGCAGTTCAACAACACAGCGACGACTTCCTCGTCCCGATTGAGGGGAAGTTACAGAACCCATTGCTCTCCCTCGAACATCGGCATGAATATCAGAGACATCGAATTGTTCAGACACCTGTCGACGAGTCTCCATTTCGGTCGCACCAGTCTGGAATGCAACATCACCCCCTCCGGGCTCACCCGAACCATCCAGCGGCTCGAAAACGAGGTGGGGCAACCCCTTTTTTTTCGTAACAATCGATCGGTAAGCCTGACTCCGGCAGGTTTAGCCTTCAAGGAATACTGTGAAGAAACCCTCAGTCGCTGGACCGACTTTCGCAACACCTTGAAAAACGATACCGTGCTGCGGGGCGAACTCTCCCTCTACTGCTCGGTCACCGCCATCCTCTCCATTCTGCCGCAGATTTTCGGCCGTTTCAGAAAAACCCATCCGCAGGTAATGATCCATGTCCAGACAGGCGATGCCGCCAAGGCCCTGAACAAACTGCAGACACGGGAGGTCGACATCGCCATCGCCGCACTGCCCGATCACCAGCCGGAAGGACTGGAATTTCTTGAACTGGTGCAAACTCCTTTGCTTTTTATCCTGCCGAGATTCTTTCCGGAGATTATCGCTTACCGCCATGGGGAGATCGACTGGGAAAAGACCCCGGTCATCCTCCCCTCCGAAGGACTCAGCCGGATACGAGGCGAGAAGTGGTTTGCAGATAAAGGAGTTGACCCTTATATATATTCGCAGGTTTCCGGCAACGAAGCAATAATCGCCATGGTGAGCATGGGTTGCGGGGTGGGAATAGTCCCCCGTCTGGTGCTCGAAAAAAGCACTCTGAAAAGCGAGGTCGAGATCCTCGACATCTCGCCATACCTCAAACCCTTTACGGTCGGTGCCTGTACTATCGCAAAAAACCGGCGCAACCCGGTGGTGCAATCTTTCTGGAACATTGTCGAACAGGAAATGACCAGGAACCTCCAGGACCCACTGTAAGTGTAAGGACACCATGACAACAATATTTATCACCAATGACGACGGCATTCACAGTCCCGGCCTCAAAGCCCTGCAGCAGGCCCTGGCGGAAATCGGCGAGACTGTTATCATCGCACCGGTCCGGGATAATTCAGCGGTCTCCCATTCGCTCACCATGAACCGTCCGCTCAAGGTGGAAAAGCTTGCGCCGGACATTTATACGGTCGACGGCACCCCCACCGACTGCGTCGCTGTCGGTCTAAAAAAAATCCTCCCTGTTCTCCCGGATCTCCTCGTATCCGGCATAAACGCCGGCGCCAATCTGGGAGATGATATTTCCTATTCCGGCACGGTTTCGGCGGCCATCGAGGGAACCATGTATGGAATTCCGTCGATGGCCCTGTCGGTCGGCGGCGAACCACCCTACGATTACCGGGCAGCGATGCAGGTCGCCGTCTATATGGCAAATAAAATATTGCACAATTCCCTTCCCGAAAACACCCTGCTCAATATCAATGTGCCAAGCGGCAAGGTCTATAAAAAAATCCGGGTTACCCGCCAGGGAAGGAGACTCTGGGAGAATTCAATCCAGGAGACCCTGGATCCGCGGGGCAGCAAACATTATTGGATCGGTGGAGGCACGTCGGTTGCGGATCCGAATGAAGACACCGATGTCCATACCTTTGCCGTCGGCGATGTCTCGGTCACCCCCATCCATCTCGACCTCACCAACCATGCCGGTATCGTCTTCCTGAAGGAAAAATGGCTTCTGGAAGATAATGAAAACAATCTCGAAAATACACTCAAATGATCTCAGAGCAACGGCACAAGAAGGGAAATCTCGCGGTCGATGTCGGCCTTGCCGCCAATTTCCTGCTGGCTTTGTTGAAGACCAGCGTAGGCATTGTCGGCCACAGTCCGGCTCTTTTGGCGGACGGCATCAACTCCACCTCGGATGTGGCCTACGGCATAGTGGTGAAAATTTTCATGCGGCTGTCCAGCAAACCCGCCGACAGGGAGCATCCCTACGGCCATGACCGGCTGGAATCGATTTCCGCGGTGGTGGTCGGCGCCTTTGTCATCACCACCGCCATCTCCATCTTCTGGTCTTCCATCAGCGGCGTGTATGATCTGTACAGCGGTGTAAGCGATTTCACCGGTGCATCGCAACTTGCCCTGTGGATCGCCCTTTTTACCATCCTGCTGAAAATCTGGCTTTCGCTGTGGACTCGGCGGCTCGGCAAACAGATCAGAAATAATGTCCTCCTTGCACTCGCCGCCGATCACCGCAACGACATTTTCTCGGCCCTGGCCGCAACGGTCGGCATCATTTTCGGACGGGCGGGATTCCTGTGGGTCGACCCCCTGGCCGGGGGCGTTGTCTCGATCATCATTCTTTTGACGGGAGTGGAGATTATCAGAGAATCGGCAGCCGACCTGATGAATACCCTGCCCGGCAAAACCCTCACCGAGGAAATCCGTGAGAAACTCAAAAAAATCGATGAAATACTCGACATAGAGGAGATTCATGGCCACAGATTCGGCCTGTATATGGTGGTGAATATCACCATCGGCATCTCACCCGATCTGACCGTTGCCGAGGGCGACCGGATCGCCACCCGGGTTGAGGAGATTCTTGTCAATGAAATCGACTCGATGCGAAGGGTTTTTGTCCATTATCATCCGGTGCAAAACCGCCGGAAAAAGGGCTCCCTGGGGTGAATGACCCGGAACTGCTCGAACGAACGATAATTTTCTTGGCGGCAACATTAACTTTTCGGTTTCGAGGTGATAGAGTTATCTGGAAGATAGGCAGTTTGGTGGTTGGTTAATAACTCAAGGATCGAACATGAACGTCGTTTTTCTCTCGCCGCATTTTCCTGCTTACTCTCTCCAGTTTTGCCGACAGCTGAAAAATGCCGGGGCAACCGTCCTTGCCATCGCCGACACACCCTTCGACCAGCTGCCGCCTGCCGCGCGCGAGGCGCTGACCGAATACTACCGGGTTGGCGACATGCACAACTACGATGCACTGGTCCGGGCTCTGGGTTATTTCACCCATGCCTACGGCAAAATCGATCGGCTGGACTCCCTGAACGAATACTGGCTTGAGACGGAGGCCCGCCTCCGTGACGACTTCAATATCTTTGGGGTGCGGGGCGATTCGATCGCCACTATCCGGCGGAAGTCGGTAATGAAAGAAAAATTCCGGCAAGCCGGGGTTCCGGTTGCCGCCGGTCGTGTGGTGGCCAGTGAAGACGAGGCCCGGGCCCTGATCGCCGAACTGGGTTATCCGGTAGTAGCCAAGCCCGATGCCGGAGTAGGCGCTCTCGACACCTTCCGGCTCGACAACGACACCGACCTCTCCTCCTTTTTCGGGCGAAAACCGGCCGTGGAGTACATCATCGAGGCCTTTGTCGGCGGCACCATCTATTCCTTTGACGGGCTCACCGACAGACACGGCAATATAATATTTGCGACCAGCCATGTTTTCAGCCAGGGGATTATGGAGACGGTCAATCAGGGACGCCACATCAGCTACCATTCCCTGCGCGAGCTGCCGCCCGAACTGGAAACCTTCGGGCGTACCTGCGTCGAGGCCTTCAATGTCCGGGAACGGTTTTTCCATATCGAATTCTTCCAGACCGCGCCTACCCGGTATGTGGCGCTGGAGGTCAACATCCGCCCGCCGGGCGGGTACACCACCGATATGTTCAACTACGCCTGCGACATCGACATCTACCGGATCTGGGCCGAACTGCTGGTCACCGGCCGCTCCCAATTCACCTTCGAGCGAAAATATCATTGCTGCTACGCCAGCCGGAAAAACAGCATTGGCTACCGCCACAGCCATGAACAGATCCTCGCCCGCTACGGCCGGTTCATCGTTCAAACAGCCAGCGTCCCGGGAGTCTTCAGCAGCGCCCTTGGCGACATCGGTTACATCTTTCGCTCACCTCTCATGGAGGATATTCATGAGATAACCTCCTTTATTCAGGAAACCATGGAGCACTGACATGCAGATCGAAGAACACAGCTGGTACAGCCCCAGCCTCAGGCGGGATATGTCCTTAAAGATATACGGCCACTGGGGGGTCCCTTTCATCGTCTTCCCCTGTTCCAGGGGACGCTACTTCGACTATGAAGGGATGGGCATGATCCAGGCTATTTCCTCCTTCATCGACAGCGGGCAAATCAAGGTCTTCTGCGTTGACAGCGTAGACAGTGAGTCCTGGTACAATTTCAGCCTGACGCCGGCGGACCGCAACGGCCGGCACGAGGACTATGACCGCTATGTGGTCGGTGAAGTGGTGCCCTTTATCCGCGATCACTGCCGGACTCCGGATATCCGGCCGATGACCAACGGCTGCAGCATGGGAGCCTACCATGCCGTCAATTTTTATCTCAAGCACCCCCATGTGTTTACCGGCACCGTAGCCTGCAGCGGCTTGTATCGGCTCGACCGGCAGGAATTCGGTCTCGGACCGCAAGACCTCCCGGCAGTCTACTACAACTCACCGCTCGCCTACCTCTCGGGCCTGATCGAACCATGGTACCTGGAGCAATACCGCCAGGGGACGATCTTCATAAGGGCCGGTCGGGGGGCCTGGGACGAGGAGGCTCTGGAAGACACCTGTACTCTCGGAACCATCTTTCAGGCCAAGGCGATTCCCGCCTGGATTGATATCTGGGGCCATGATGTCAACCATGACTGGCCCTGGTGGTATAAACAGATGAATCATTTCCTCGACCATCTCTCCCGATAGTTTCCGGTTATTTGCCGGACTTGCCGCCTTCAGGCCGCCAGTCATATGCCAGTCCCGGAATGCCCATGCCCTGGATGTGCAGGGCATTCCTGCCCTCCTCGTAGGCCAGCAGTCGACCTTCCTGCCGGTGGATTCGAAAAGCAAGGGAATAGGAGAGAACGCGGATCGGATAATCGCGGGGCAGCTGCAGCAGATAAGGCTGAATGGTAATAAAATCGGTCGCGCCGTACTGTTGCATGATAAAGCGCAGCCCACCGTTGGCCGGTCCGATATTATAAGCCAGCAGACCGAGAAAAAGGTCGTTGTTCATCTCGGCGAGGTAGTGTCGAAAGGTTGCCGCTCCGAGAAACGCGTTGTACCGCGGATCTGTCAGCACACGGCTGTCCGCCGGGAAGAGCCGGTTGACCGCCTCCGTCACCCTGTCCGGAACCTGGGTTATCTGGAAGAGTCCGTAGCCGCCGTCGGCGCTTTTTCGCGGCAGGTAGGATGATTCCGTGGCGGCAAGGCCTTTCAGGAGATCAAGATCGACGGAATAGGCCGCCGCCGCTTCTTCTATCGGCTTCGCGTACTGTTCGGCCCGGCCGATCATTCTTTCCAACTGGACGTTGTCCAGGCGACGATAGGCGGCATACACCTGATGGGCAAGAGTGACACGGCCCGCCTCATGTTTGCCGCCGACCAGGGTGCGATAATACCCGAAGGCACGGCTGAAATGTGCCGGCGGAACAAAACACCCGACAAGGAGCGCCAGGCCGACAATAATTGCCGACGGAAACAGGGGGGACCTGCAAAGCATCCATTTGCGGAGCTTACTCCAACCGATGAGCAGAGCAGTTGCCAGAATGATAAGCCCAAGAATACCTCCGGCAAACGGCAGAAGGTTGCCCACCAGATCGGTACCGGAAAACCTGTTGGCGAAATGGCCGAGCAGCACGATGATGGCGGCCATTCCGACAGCCGACAGACCTGCCCACTCCAGACTTATCAGGGTAAAATCCCGTAACAGGTTGCCCTGCGGCTTTTTCTTTGCCTTGCCGCCTTGTTTTTTTCTCGGCCCGGCTTGAGAGGATTTCGAGCGTCTGGGAGCGCGCCGTTTTGGTGGCGGTTGCGATGATGATTGTGGTTGGACCATTCGCCAAAAAATAAGAAAAATTTCACCTTGAGAAGCAGGCTTCCGCCATATCAAAATCAGGCAATCGTTCACCGGCACACATCAAAAGACTGCATAACCCGGCAACCTTATTCGACGATGGATGTATGGTCAATTACAATCACGATCAAATCCATTGATAAACCGAAACCTCCGCCCGCCATATTCACCGCTGGGAATTTTCCTAAGAATGTGATATGTTAGGAACCATACTGTTTGACCTGCCTCAAGTTAACCGGTTGAGCAGGCTGAGGGTTGATCTTCGGATGATTTCACTCATGTGTAAATGCCATCTGCGCGAGAGGAACCGATATGGGAATCCACAACCTGGACAAGCTTTTTCGCCCCGCTTCTATTGCCGTGATCGGTGCCAGTGAAAAGCCGGGGAGCATTGGCACGGCCCTGATACACAATCTTCTCCATGGCGGATTCAAGGGACGGCTCTTTCCGGTCAACCCCAACTATACCCAAATCATGGGGCTCACGGCAACGGCCTCTATCCACGATCTCGATGCCCGCATCGATCTCGCGGTCGTGGCAGTGCCGATCGACCAGGCCCCGCAAGTAATCGCAGAATGCGTAGCCGCCGAAATAAAGGCGGCTATAATCATCTCCGCCGGCGGCAAAGAGGTCGGCGAGCAGGGGCGGCTCATCGAAATGCGCATCCAGGAGGCCGCCGCCGGCCGGATACGCATCCTCGGGCCGAACTGTCTGGGGATAATGGCCACCGCCGTCAACCTGAATGCCACTTTTGCCGCCGGCCTGCCAAGTCCCGGAAATCTTGCATTTATCTCGCAAAGCGGCGCAGTGTGTACTGCCATTCTCGATTTTTCGTATGAGGAAAATATCGGCTTCAGCCACTTTGTCAGCGTCGGCTCCATGCTCGATGTCGACTTCGGCGACATGATCGATTATCTGGGCAAGGACCCCGCCGCCAAGAGCATTCTTCTCTATATCGAACAGCTCTCCAATGTCCGCAAGTTTATCAGTGCCGCCCGCGCGGTTTCCCGAATCAAACCAATCATCGTGCTCAAGGCCGGCAGCAGTCCGGCCGGCGCCCAGGCCGCAGCCTCCCATACCGGTGCCATGGCCGGCGAGGACGCCGTCTATGATGCGGCCTTCAAACGGGCGGGCATAATCAGGGTTCGCAGTATCCAGGAACTTTTCGACTGCGCCGAACTGATGGCCAAACAGCCTCGACCCGCCGGTCCCCGGATGGCGGTCATCACCAACGGCGGCGGTCCGGGCGTCATGGCCATCGACGCCCTTGCCCGCTACGGGTTGGAACCTGCCGAATTGAGCCCGGAGACAATCGCCGCGCTCGATAAGGTTCTGCCGCCGTGCTGGAGTCGCCGAAACCCTGTGGATATCCTCGGCAGTGCAACCACCGGGCGCTATGCCCAGGTGATCGAGATCATCAGGAAGGAACCCAGGCTGCACGGCCTGATGATCATCATGGCGCCCCAGGCCCTGGCTGCCCCACTCGAGGTCGCGGAGACCCTGACGAAGCTGTTGAAAGGCCTGCCCTTTCCCGTCTTTGCGATATGGATGGGCGGCCGTGGCATGGCCACCGCCGTGCAGTTCATGAACGATGTCGGCATCGCCACCTACTCGGTTCCCGAACGGGCCGTGCTGGCCTTTGCTTCCATGGTGCAGCACTCCCGCAATCTGCAGATGATGATGGAGATCCCGCCCCGCCTCGACCGCCGGCTGCATTTCGACCGTCAGGCGGTACGGACGATCATCAGAGGTTGCGATCTTTCGAGCGGTTGCATGTTAACCGAAACAGAGGCGAAAAACGTCCTGCTGGCCTACGGAATCCAGATCAATCCGACGGAAGCGGCCGACTCTGCCGAGGCCGCCGTAGCCCTGGCCGAAAAGATCGGCTGGCCGGTGGTGATGAAGATCCTTTCCCCGGACATCACCCATAAGACCGAGGCCGGCGGTGTTGAGCTGGATGTGCGCACTCCGGACGAAGCCCGGGCGGCCTATGAGCGGATCATGACCGGGGCCCGACGTTATAATGACCGGGCCAGGATCGAGGGGGTTGCAGTCCAGGCCTATCTCGCGCAGCCCGACTACGAACTGCTGATCGGGGTGAAACGCGACGATGCCTTTGGTCCTGTCATCGTTTTCGGCATGGGCGGAATATTTACCGAGGTCATCGGCGACCGGGCCCTTGGTCTGCCTCCTCTCAACCGCCTGCTGATCCGCCGCCTGATGGAAGAGACGAGGGTCTTCAAGGTGCTCCACGGCTATCGCAATCGCCCGCCCGCCGACATGCCTGCTCTTGAAGAAATGATCCTCCAGCTCTCGCAACTGGTCGTCGATATACCGGAAATTGCCGAACTCGACATGAATCCGGTAATCGTCAAAAACGGCAAACCGGTAGCCGTGGACGCCCGGATCCTGTTGCGGCCGTCGAAAAAGCCATCGCCTTTGCATCTGGTGATCAGCCCCTATCCGTCCCAGTATGAACTGTGCACCACTACCAGCAGCGGCATCCGCCTGCTCATCCGGCCGATCCAGCCCGAAGATGCCGAGCTTTTTATCGAGTTGTTTAAAACCCTGTCGCCCACCAGTGTCTACTACCGCTTTTTCCGTCACATGAAGGAGTTAACCCCTGAAATGCTGGCTATGCTGACCCAGGTCGACTACGACCGCCATATGGCTCTGGTGGCAATAGATGAATCGGCACCAACGGAAAGGATGCTGGGAGCGGCTCGGATAATTGCCGATCCGGACCTCTCCGAGACCGAGTTTTCGATCATGGTCAGCGATGCATGGCAGGGCAAGGGAGTGGGAGCGCAGCTTCTCCTCAATCTGCTCAAGGTGGCCAAACAACAGGGCGTTGAAAAGGTATGGGGGACTGTCCTGCGGGAAAATACCCAAATGCTGCAGCTTGGCAAAAGATTTGGATTTGCAGTAAAATATAACAGTGAAGAAGGCACATACGATCTGTCCATCGATCTTTCCCGGGTCGAGTTGGAAGAAAAAACCAGCGGAACATGAACATATGAAAAAACACTTCCTTGTCACCATCAGCAACGATGCCGAAATTCTTTATGGAATCCGGTTTATCTGCTCGTTTTTCGAAGATATTTCCAACCATCAGGTTACCCTCCTGCATATCTGCAGGCGGGACGCGGCAGACATGGCCGGAACCTTGAGTCAGATGTGGAATGGCCCCAGTGACGGGATTCAGGGCCGGCTGACCGTTCAGGCCAAAAAATCGATCGACAAGGCCAAAGAGATCTTCAGCCGCCACAGGATGTCCATCGAGCAGGTGATGACCAAGACATGCGCCGAACGTTATGGAAAAGTTAAAGATATCCTGACCGAAGGCGCCAAGGGCTACGATGCGGTCGTCCTCGGACGGCGGGCCTCGTACTCCCTGCAGTGGATGTTTGAACGTCCGGCCGATGAAACGGCCCTGGCTATCATCAGGGACAACTGCTGCACCACGCCCCTGTGGATCTGCCCCGAACTCGATCCCGGCCGGAAAAACGTGCTGCTCTGTGTCGACGGTTCGGAAAACTCGTATCGGGCGGTTGACCATGTCGGCCACATCCTTGACGACCAGGCCCATCAGCACATTACCCTGTTGCATGTGGAAACCGGCGGAGCAACCAGATCGGCGGAGATTTTCTCGAGAGCTGAAGCCATCCTCCACGAGTACGGGATCGGAAGCGACCGGATCGGTCACAATTCGACCTGGGGTTTAACGGTGGCGGGAGCAATTCTCAGCGAAATTGAAAAGGGCGGTTATGCGGCTGTCGCCGTGGGATTGCAAGGCGAAAAACAGGGACTGGCTAAAAGCTTTAAGCTGGCGGGCGGTACCGCCGTCAAGCTGATCGGCAAGATTGAAAAAGCCTCGCTCTGGTGTTGTCCGTAAACGAAGTAATCCCCTGCCGATCATGTGTCGATGGCCTCGACAGGGGGCACTCGATAAGGAGGTTATTGGAACATTACCTCTTTATCATTCAAATACAATTTACCGTCCTTCGTCTCAGCCGCATGCTGGACAATCTCAGCGTTTTCGATAAAGAGACCGGTCTGCATTCCAGGATATATCGGAGAGAACAGCATGGGCGCATCGCCGACCAGTTGTTTCGGCAGGCTGACCGCCGACTTCAGGGAGAGTATGTCGAGCGCCAGCACAGGTTGATTCACCACCGGAATGAACTGAGCAAAAGTCATGTCTTTTTTCAAGGTTATCACGACATCGCCTTTAATCTCGCCCTCCGGCACCTGCAGGTGCAGATCCGAGATCTGAAACTCCAACCCCTGGGTCAGTAATTTCTCTCCGGCTGCAACCATCTGAAAGCCAATGGAAGCCATCTGCCTCTCGACGATCTCTTGCATTTTCTCCGGATTATCCTTGGCATCGGCCATATCTGCGAGAAGAGCTTTCATCGTCACCGTATACAACTTCATGAACTCTACGTAGCGGTCGGCATTCAGGCCGCTCACCCCGAGCCTTGCAAAGATGTTGCCGATCTTCTCCGTTCCGGCAGTAAGACTGTCGGCTCCGTATTCCACTGTGGCCGACAGG
The DNA here is from genome assembly GCA_000961725.1 of Desulfobulbaceae bacterium BRH_c16a. Classification (GTDB taxonomy): domain Bacteria; phylum Desulfobacterota; class Desulfobulbia; order Desulfobulbales; family Desulfocapsaceae; genus Desulforhopalus_A. Next base: position 3,270 of record LADS01000034.1, on the reverse strand, counting down.
GTATTCAGTTCCTTGTTATACCCGAGAATCGACTTTGCTTTCATACGAGCCAATTCAAATTGATCGGCGACATCATCCCCTTTCGCCTTGCTGCTCTCTATGGCAAAAGAGGCTTGGCCGTCCCATACATACGGCGAGATCATGGTCAGGTCAGACTTCAGGATAAAACCTTTCAGCGAAAATTTATCGGCAACCTCAATACCTTCCCAGGACGCCTCGGAATTGAATTTTGTGAATTCCTTGTCGCAGGCGACGGAGAAAATTCCCGGTTTGACCGTTAAGTTCTCCTGCTCAATCTGTACGGCAAAGGCATCGACCTCGGTTGTCGTTTCAATTGCCCCGGTCATGGTATATGTGGTGGTGATATGCAGAGGATCTTTGCCGGCAAGCCTGCCGCTGACGAAATCGGCGTACCATTTATTTTTCTCAAGGCTGGTTTTTGTGACAATTCCGGTGAGTCCGTGCTCCGCCCGGTCGATAAAAACTACCTCATCGATATCGTACAAAGCCTTCATCCCGCCAAACTTGATTTTCCATTCGATTTCCGAGGAACTGAAGCCCCTGTCGTACCGTACGATCTCGGCGCTGACATCATGACCGGATTCGGCATATCTCTGGTTGAGATTCTCAAAGGCCTCGCGGACAATCCGCTCCATAACCAGTCCGCTGATAAATGGCGAACCAAGTCCTGCGACAATCAGAATCACAACAATGCCGCCGATAATCTTCTTCATACCATCTCCTTCATCGTAACCATTGAAAAAGCGCGCCTGCCACCGGGGTGCAAACGCTCTTTACGAGCAATATTCATTTCCTCAAGAGCAAGCCATCTGCCCTCCACCGGAAAACCGAGCCTCACCCTATCCGGTATTTACTTCGTACTCAACAATTTTCACATGAATTCCGTCTCCGTAAGATAGGATTTCTTACAGAGACGGAAGATCGGGGTTACCGTGGCAATGACGTTAAAAAAAGAAGTGAAAGTACCGGTTCGGAGAAAAATCTTCATCCGGCTTGGAATTCCTTCCTTCTACGGACTTGCACTTATTTCTTTATTTTGCAGGCTTGGCTCGAGATCTATCAGCAAACGACGTATCCTGAAAGGGATCTGTCTGGATAACAGCCTTATATTTTTTAGCAGCATTCTGCAGAGCCGGAATGACCCGCCATCGAGCGGCGTATATGGTTGAGGGAGACATTTTGTTATGAGCGTTCCCTTTGACTATCCTCCATTTGTAACCAAACTGAGGCACATGAACCCAGGGGCCATGAGCAGTGATCAGGCCTTTTAGAATAAATTCCGGCATACTTGGCCATCGCAGCAGTTCCAGATATAATTTCTCGACAAAACATCGACGCATTACATAAATATGATGGAGGTACTTGGGCTCTAGCTGAAAGAGTGGATTCCATGGTGCCTGACTCCAGATGCCCGGTTTGATGATTTTTCCATCGCGATCGATGATTAATTCATCCGTATAGACTCCACACGCATCTGGGTGCGCCTCCAATGTTTCCAGGCAAGCCGCAAAAGCACCGGGGATCACCAGATCATCGGGATCGACGCAGCTGACATAAGGGGCAGTTCCTTTTGAAAAACCACCATACCGGGCTTTGCCGATATGGCCGGGAACTCCTTCGGCTGTATGAATATTGACGGGTTCATTCTCAAGGGATTGAAGACATTCACGCCACAGGATTGGATCCGTTGTCGGCAGAAGAAGTACATGAACATCTATCTCGGCATTGCTGGACATCTTGATTTGTCGTGAAATATTAACCATTTTTACCGATCACTTAGGAACTTTCCGTGAGAGTGAGAGAAAGGCGCTCTTCCGGTTGTGAACAAAAAAGCGCCTTTGAAGCACAAGCTTCTCCTGTTGCCGATTACGCAGAAACCAGGAAATCATTTGATGTGATCTCCGGCCTGGTTGTCAGAGTGGCAAACTGAACCGCCACTCCCTGGCCGTTGCCGTCAGCATCGTAGAGAAGCGCTCCCGAGGTAGTGTTGTAGAGAATATAGTCATTCTCATCCCCGGCCACACCGATTGTATTGGATTGGAAATACTCGGAAGAGAGCATTCCTTCATCGGATAAGGCTGTAAATATGCTCTTATCCAGATTAATTTTATCATTACCGGATTCAAAATCGATTATTCTATCCTTATTGGTTGCAGCGTCAAGAGCGGTATCGAAGACAAAAATATCGGACCCGATGCCACCGTTCAGAATATCGTTGCCGGTTCCGCCAAGAAGCGTGTCATCACCGGCGTTACCGTACAGCCGGTCATCGCCGTCCAGACCCGAGAGTAGTACATTGGCTTCGCTGTTGCCTTTCAAAATATTGTTCAGGACATTGCCGGTCCCGGATATCGCCGCTGCGCCGGTCAGGATCAGATTCTCGATATTGTCCCCCAGGCCATACGAGACCGTCGACCGGACGGTGTCCGTTCCCGCGGCAGCCCCTTCCGTTACCACATCCAACTCGTTATCGACATAATAGGAGTCGTCGCCTAGGCCGCCGAGCATGGTATCGGACCCAATACCACCGTTCAGAACATCGTTGCCGGTTCCGCCAAGAAGCGTGTCATCACCGGCGTTACCGTACAGCCGGTCATCGCCGTCCAGACCCGAGAGTACATTGGCTTCGCTGTTGCCTTTCAAAATATTGTTCAGGACATTGCCGGTCCCGGATATCGCCGCTGCGCCGGTCAGGATCAGATTCTCGATATTGTCCCCCAGGCCATACGAGACCGTCGACCGGACGGTGTCCGTTCCCGCGGCAGCCCCTTCCGTTACCACATCCAACTCGTTATCGACATAATAGGAGTCGTCGCCTAGGCCGCCGAGCATGGTATCGGACCCAATACCACCGTTCAGAACATCGTTGCCGGTTCCGCCAAGAAGCGTGTCATCACCGGCGTTACCGTACAGCCGGTCATCGCCATCCAGACCGGAAAGCACGTTGGCTTCGCTGTTGCCTTTCAAAATGTTGTTCAGGACATTGCCGGTCCCGGATATCGCCGCTTCGCCGGTCAGAATCAGATTCTCGATATTGTCACCCAGGCCATACGAGACCGTCGACCGGACGGTGTCCGTTCCCGCATCAACCTCTTCCATTACCACATCCAGCTCGTTATCGACATAATAGGAGTCGTCGCCTAGGCCGCCGAGCATGGTATCGGACCCAATACCACCGTTCAGAACATCGTTGCCGGTTCCGCCAAGAAGCGTGTCATCACCGGCGTTACCGTACAGCCGGTCATCGCC
>LADS01000006.1 GCA_000961725.1 Desulfobulbaceae bacterium BRH_c16a | reverse complement strand
CCGTTTTCACGAACCTTGTAATGAATGGCATCGAGCCAGACAATGGGATAAATTGAGGCCAGGGGCCGGGCTTGCCATTCCTTGACCGTATGGATAATCTTATCAGTTATCGTGCTCAGGGTGCCGGTAGAAACCTCGAGACCATATATCTCCTGAAGATGGGCCGAGATATCATGGTAGCTCATACCCAGACCATAGAGGGCCAGTATTTTCTGCTCTATTTCACCATTCAGACTGGTCTGATGCTTCTTCACCAGTTGGGGGGAAAAGGTTCCATCCCGGTCGCGAGGAGTAGTTAAGACAAAATTGCCATTCAACGATTTGATCGTCTTCCGGCTCTTCCCATTACGTCGATTTGCCGTGATTTCTTGGCCGAGATGTGAGTCCAATTCTCCTTCGAGAGCTGCTTCCGTAAGATTTTTAATGAGTGGGGTGAGAATGCCTTCTTTACCTAATAGCGGCTTTCCTTCCTGGATAGATCTCAGCGCTGTTTCAAAATCAAATCCATGGTTTTCTTCAGTCATGTCAGTTTCCTTTTTCGGGCTGATTATATCAGCTTTAAGTTAACTGACACAGAATTCTGAACACCCTCTTGAAAGTGCAATCCGTCGTGTCATCAATCTCCGACTAAAATCGCCAGGTATCTTTTGGAAGCTCGAAACAGCTGAATCGATGCTGTTTTTACGAAATCAACTCCTTTCCGGGAGGTGGAATGTTATGATGAACAATGTTCTTGCACACACGCGCTCATTTGCTCCAACTAAATGGGAATGCACCCTTCCTTCAGTGACAAAAATTTTCAGCTCCTTTTCAGCTTATCTTCTTGCGAAAAGGTAGTTTTCGTCATTTTTGGGAGATAGTAGTCCATCCACCCTGTAAATTCAATTTTCCAGGGTACGATCTTTGACAAAACGCGGAGCGATCCCCCGGTTACGTCCGGCAGACCTCCTTAAGTTCCCGTCGTTCAAATCCATGGGCTATTGCGCGCAAAATGGTTTCCATGGAATCAACCCGGTAATTGTGGAAAAACGCACGGATGCTCTCCCACAAATAGCGTTTTGATTCCGCCTTTTGTAATGCCTCCTGAAAAAGCCAACAGCTTAATTGCTGAACCTGATCGATGAGAAAGGCAAGCATCATGAGAATGGTAAATACCGCACTCAGGTTTTTCTTACCAAGACCATAATTGTGCTCAAGATTGTACCCTTGGTTCTTGAGGGTGTTAAAAGTTTCATTCTCGACTTTCCACCGGGCACGACCAGCCCGCATAAGCTGAAACACGTTTTCTTCGGTGATCGGTATATCAGTGACCCAACTGAATTTCGTGATCTTTTCATCTTTGTCTATCTGCCAGTATTCAAGCACGTTGACCAGCAGGTCCGGATGGCTTTTATTAAGGGGAATCTGGTTCATAAAACGAAAAAAATGTCCTTTTTGTCTGTCCTTGGGATCAAGAAATTCAATGTCGGTCGCCTTCCCTTCTGCAGCAGCTTGGGTCAATTGCGCAAAAAGTGTTACATGGTCACCTGGCTTTGCTCCCAAGATGAATCTCAGGTTATGCCGTTGGAGATCACGAATATGAGGGCCATTGCTGCTCAGGCCGTCTTCGACCACTATCACTTTTAAATGCGGATGTTCCCTGCGAAACTCGGCATAGTAGCGTTTGGCAGCATTCCGCTCACAATCGTTTTTGGTGGACCCGTCTTGTAGAGTGATTACCTCCGGAAATGTTGGGATGACGACCTTGCAGTCGGGACAGACAAAAGAGGCCGCATATATCTGCTGGTAATAGAGGGTTTCACCATTCTTGCATTTCTTGACCAAGCAATAAGGTGATGCCACTTTTGCTGAAGAGTAATATCCGGTGCCATCCCCACTGAGCAGGTAATGTCCATCATAATAGGCCATCTTCTCGAAATCCTTCCCGCGCTGAACCTGCCGGAAGACTGTACGAAAAGGTGCTCTGAGAAAAGAAAGGGCCAGAGGGTCGAGAAGGGTGCGCATCTGGCTGTCACAGGGAATAGTAGTAATTCCGAACACTGTATGAAGATTTTCTGGTTCGCCGCGGCGGCGTTTGTCGAAGGCGAGTAGAGAAGGATCCTTGAGCTGAAACATTGCAAGCGCCGACATCAATGCATCATCGAGTGATATTTTCGCATTATCGGCACGGGTATCAGGGATCGTTTGAAAATCCTTTCGCACAAGTTCAAGTAAGGTATCGGCATTCAGGTGTGTTCTCACGGCTCTTCTTGATGCTCTTGCCGGCAACTTGACGGCGTGGATAGAATAAATTTTGTGTGATTTCATGGCGTTCTCCTATGCAAGTAATTGTTTTCACATAGAAAAACGCGATTTTTCTCAGCAGCCGTTGTCAACTAAAAAATGACATCGACTGAAATTTTTTTTACTCTGTTTTCAAATAGTTGGGCAATGCCTCCATGGCGAAAGTTTACGAGACCTCAATATTACATTGTTAATGTTTTCAATAACATACAATTTGCGCGGGAATTGCTGCTTCTTGTTCGTTCAAGATAGCCTGACATAATAATGAAACTACAAAACGCACATGTTCTCCATTTTCTGCTGTTACTGTGCAAATGCAGGTGGTGATCAATATAACGAGTAGGGATGATGTGAAATATTTGTGAAAGGTTGTCTTGACAGTGGGGTTATCTCCAGAGTATTTAATAACATCTTATCGAGGATCTACATTCTGTAGATGTCATGATCACAATATCTCACACTTGATGCGGGAATTTCAAACAGATGCTACCCTTTTGGAAATGATACAGGGTTGTGATAATGGGGGGAGGGTGAATAATTCTAGTAATATATCTTTCTTTTCTGCAAAAGCGGATACCAATAACTGTAAACCGATTGCCATTCCCGGGACGATATGGAGAAATCGAGGGTTATTGGCAACCCTTACCGTTCAGGAGCTTCGCTCGCGTTATACTGGTTCCTTACTGGGTCTAGCCTGGATGCTGGTTATTCCATTGGTCCAACTGGCCATTTATACTTTTGTGTTTGGTTACATTTACAGAGTAGGACAAAATGGGGGTGGTATCCTTGATTATGCTTTGATTTTATTCAGTGGTTTTGTACCGTTTATTATGGTTTCAGAAAGTCTCGGTTCTGCGCCAAGCCGAATAACAAGTCAACCGAACTTCGTTAAGAAAGTTGTCTTCCCTCTGGAGATTCTGCCTTTAGTAACTATGTGTGTCGCGGTGATTCATGCCTTTGGGGCTTTTATCATTTTACTTCTGGCAGCTTGTCTTTTTGGAGATGGGCTACATGTAACGATATTTTGGTTGCCGTTGATTGTGATTGCACCCATTCTACAGGTAATTGGCTTGAGTTGGATCCTTTCTTCCCTCGGGGTTTTCGTTCGTGACCTGACATCAACTATTCAATTGATAATACAGTTTCTGTTTTTTCTCACCCCCATAACCTATCCATTATCATTTGTTCCAGCTAAAGTTCTGATGATTTACAAACTAAATCCACTTGTTGGGACAATTGAGAACTTTCGCCGGATAATACTTCATGGAAAAGAACCGGTATTCATCGATATTTTTTATCCTCTAGTTGTTGGATTTATTCTTATTGTTTCAGGGTATTATTGTTTTCAACGTTGCAGGAGGGCCTTCGCTGATGTGCTTTGATCTTGCCCCTGAGATAGCAATAAAAGTTTCAAACGTCGGCAAATGCTATCGAATGTACCATAAGCCGATCGATCGGCTCAAGCAGGCAATCTTTAGGGAACATACTTATTATGAAGAGGCTTGGGTTCTGAGAGATATCAACTTTGAGCTTCCACGTGGCAAAGCGCTGGGGGTAATTGGAAGAAATGGAGCAGGAAAAAGTACCCTGCTTCAAATACTGACAGGGACGCTCGCTCCCACTACAGGCGAGGTCTACCTTCGTGGGAAAATGGCGGCATTACTCGAACTTGGCAGTGGTTTTAATCCTGAGTTTACCGGCAGGAATAATATTTACGTAAATGGTGCCATTCTTGGCCTTACACGAAGCCAGATCGATGAACGTTTTGATGAGATTGTTGCTTTTTCTGAACTTGGCGAACATATAGAACAGCCAGTAAAGACATACTCAAGTGGAATGTATGTCCGTCTCGCTTTTTCTGTGCAGGTCTGTGTTAACCCAGATATATTAATTGTAGATGAAGCTTTAGCGGTGGGTGATGTGTTTTTCCAACAGAAATGCCATGCACGGATGGAAAAACTACTGAATCAGGGGACTTCTATCCTTCTCGTCAGCCATGATTCATCTGCAATAAGAAAATATTGTGATACCGCTTTGTTTCTTGAAGATGGCTGTAATGTTTTTTATGGTGATGTTGAAGTAGCTCTTTCTATGTATTTTTTCCAATCAAAAGGTATACAAAAAAAATCGGCCACAACTAGTGATCCACAACAGAAAAAAGAAAATATAACCTCCGAACCAACTGAGGCACAGTTTCAATCTGAGGCGAAATCTCGGAACAGGGCTGAATCCTCAAGTATTGATGCTCCTGCTATTCCGCTGATTGAAAAATGGCCCATATATTCAAGCCTCATTAATTTTATGACTAAAGAGGTGGTTGGAGATGAAAAATGTGCACACTTTAAAAGTGGGGCATTATGCGGAGAAGATGGTTTGGCGAGGGGGCACTATATCCAAGGAGAGTGGCTGTATGTATTCTGGGAGATGGAACTGCTTCGTGATTTTGAAGTGCCAATAGGTGGTTTAACGATTTTCAGTTCTTCCAACCTCCCTATATTTTGCAAGAGCATAATTCCTCCAACAAAAAAAACTGTAGTTCCAGTTATGAAGGGAAGTTTGATCCGATTTGGCGCTGCAATTAAGACAAATATTGCTGTGGGCGATTACATAATCAAATTGTCACTTGCTGAAATGGGATTCGATGCGCATAGCAGATTAGATCAACTTTCAAATGATGAATATCTTAATTCCACAAGTTTTTGTATCCAGATCCCCAAGGCATTGTCACTAAAAATAATTGAAAATAAAAATAGACCGCCCTTTTGGGGTCTTGTTGATCTGCCTAGTTCCCTTGAAATGCTAGTCAATTAATATAATTGCGTTTTTTCACTCAAAGGGCTTTGCTAATGTCTCCAATGAAAAGACTTGTTGTCGTAAGCTTTCCACGGTCAGGAAGCTACTTCTTGACTTATTGCATGAGTTGTTATTTTGGTCAATCACTAAAATATCTTGAGCCTTATTCCAACATATCAACTTTTCCCGAGCCTCGTTTTAGCAGCAGGTTTTTGGGTGCTCGTCATTTAAATTTCAGACATTTTCTTAAAAAGAATAAACGTAGATTGGGGAACCCACATCCCCTTCCTTTTGGAGAAGCAAATTTTATTAGATTTCACGATTTTTCGTCTTTTACACAACGTTCTTTATATATGTCTGCGGAAGGTGCAGAAATTGAAAAAAATTATTGTTTAGACAATGTTGAGAACCAAGCCAATACTTGTTATTTGATTTTAATTCGTCATCCGATAGAAACTATACAATCTTATTTTGAACTCCTGGTCCATGCTTCAGGGCTAACAGATTCAATGAACTCCTGGACTTCTTTCCAGGAGCATGCTCTTGAATATTGGATGAATTTTGCCGATAAGTGGGTCCTTAACCCCAATGATCCTTTAATCAAAAACAAGACGGTGGTGCTTTATGAAGATCTTGCAAAAAATACTACAGCAGCACTGTCAAAAGTAATTTGCTGTTTTGATCATAAAAAATTAGACAATACCTTGATTAAAAAAATTGCAGGGTTGCGATATTCATCAACTCGTCACATCTCGGACTTTAAATATTTTAATGCTGAAAGTTGTGAGAACATACAGGATGCCTTGCACGATTCATATCTGAGACCAATGGGAATAACACCTTATACAGAGTTTACCCGCAGTCCTTCCCATTATCACAATAAACTCTTTAATGCCTTACTTATGAAAAAAAATTAATACTTTTTAGTATCCCTCTTGTAGGTGTTAGAGACGTAGCAGACAGGGCAGTGTCATGAAATATAACTGTATCCATAAGTTTTAATAGATTTGGTATGATTTATGAGAATAGCTGATTGCAGTAATACGTATTCTGTGGCAGTCCTTCTTCCCTGTTACAATGAAGAAGTGACGATAAAAGCCGTTGTTAGTGATTTTCGTAAAACACTGCCTGATGCCAAAATTTACGTTTTTGATAATAATTCTTCTGATAATACCGCTGAGGTTGCGAAACAAGCCGGAGCTATTGTTGTGAGGGAAACACGTCAAGGGAAAGGCAATGTCATTAGATCGATGTTTGAGCGTGTCGACGCCGACATATATATCATGGCTGATGGTGATGATACTTATCCTGTCGAAATGGCAAATAGATTGATAGTTCCAGTTCTTGCGGGCGAAGCAGACATGACGGTAGGAGACAGGCTTTCAAACAGGAGCTATCAAAATGCTGCTCGCCGAGGTAAGTTAGGGAGTTATGGAAACTTCTGTTTTACCAAAATGGTTAATATTCTTTTCCATTGTACGCTCAAAGATATTTTTTCCGGATACCGCGTGTTTAATCGTAAGTTTGTAAAAACAGTACCAATTCTAAGCGATGGTTTTCAGGTAGAAACAGAAATGACTCTCTTTGCCCTGGATAAGCGATTGAAGATTAAAGAAATACCCATTACTTTCAAGGAAAGACCGGAGGGTTCGGATTCGAAGCTGAATACGTTCAGAGATGGTTTTCGTATATTGAAAATGATAGTGCGTATCTGTAAGGACTTCAGACCACTCCAATTTTACAGTACTATCGCCGCCTTCTTGGCAATACTTTCGCTAAGTATGGGTATTCCGGTGATACTTGATTTCTTTAAAACGGGACTTGTCCTGCGTTTTCCAACTGCATTTCTCTGTTCATCGCTCATGATTTTGGCCATGTTGAGTCTTTCGATTGGCCTCGTATTGCATACGGTGATTGTGCACTCAAGAGCCGCCTATGAAAAAGAGTTCAAGCGTTATCCCTGGCCATTGGAAAGCGAGTTGCAAGTAACTCATAACAATTACTGAGAAAACCGAACAAGTGGATCTTAATAAACAAATATACTCTGCAGGCAAAGCACTATCCTTGATTGATCGAGCCGCTTTTCGGGTTAGGCGTGAAATATATGATATTCTTGACAGGCAAGTAAGTTTAAATAGCATATCTTCAATTTTGGATATTGGAGTCACTGCGGATCAACAATGCATTTCTTCAAATGTTTTTGAAAATCTTTATCCATATCCTGATCGCATTACAGTGCTATCTGATCAGGATGCAAAATGGATGGAGGAGACATATCCGGGCTTGAAATTCGTCTTCGGAGATGGGCGATATCTTCCGTTTGCTGACAATTCCTTTGATTTGGTGTACTCATCAGCCGTTATCGAACATGTCGGTTCATTTGAAAATCAAGTTCGTATGGTCGCTGAGTGCGTTCGTGTTTCCAAAAACTATATCTTTCTTACAACCCCAAACAAGTGGCACCCTTTGGAATTTCACACCGCTCTACCTTTTGTGCATTGGCTGCCAAAGTCCTTTCATCGTCGATTTCTTTCTCTTATGGGATACGATTCTTTGGCTTTTGAGCAACAGCTCAATCTTCTTTCCACTAAGGAAATAAAAAAGATCTGTGTAGAGATTGGGCTTCAATCTTATAAAATAATTTCTCCACGATTTTTAGGATTTCGATCAAATTTACTCATGTTTGCTGACTTGTCAGTGCAAAAATCATTTAAATCAAAAACTCAACTAGTCGAAGTTTTTAAAAATTAAAATATGATGATTCTAGTTCCACTATTGTTGAATTCACGTGTAAGCTAACATCAATTTTCAATGAAAAAACATGTATATATATAGGCACCTAAGTATTGAAGAGTTTCTAGCATTAAGCAAAACCGAGAAACTGGATTTGTCGGAATCAGAGATTCCACTGGTGCTTTCTCTTGAGAAGGCAGATCAGCGGCTTATTGATGATGTTGGTAGTAATGCGTTGAAATGGCTAAAAGAGGCGCCCTGTTTGGCGCTTGATTGTCGACGTATTGTCGAAGGACAAATATGGAAGGTACCTATATTGACCTCGGACTATTTGCCCAAGATATTATTACTTGCTCCTTGGCGTTTTGATAAACAACTATTTTTGCATTTGTTTACTTATCTTAATGAACAACAATTTTATCATTGGGATGCAGTTAATCTGGACTATGATGATGCTTTTCGGCTGATCTTTTCTCATTCCACTTATTATCATCATGGTATGGTAAGTGTGACAGACTTTTGCAATTTAAAATGTCGAATGTGTTCATATCACGGAGAAGATCCTCGCTACGAGTTTCTCAAAGGTCGAAAGCTTCGACAGAAACTGGAACTTGCTGAAGAGGATTATTATGCCTACATTGATCAGTTACCCTTAGGAAAAGATCTGTTATATTGCGGTACCGGAGAGTTATTTGTATCTACAAAATGGCGACCATATTTGAATTATGCTAAAATGAAAGGTTGTCATACTCGGATATTGACAAATGGTATGCTGGTCACTCCCAAAGTGGCGCAGGAACTCATTGACCTGGAAGTCAGTGCTGTTATCTTTAGTATTGACGGTCATCGCGCGGACCTCGTTGAAAACATTCGTTTGGGGAGTAATTTTAATATTACCCTATCAAATTTGTGTCATCTCATAAAACTTCGTGATGAAAGTGGGTCGAAGATGGTTATCAATGTCCACTGCAGCATACTCGAGATATTGCAACCATTCCAGGAGGAGATCTACTCCTTTTGGAAAAGATTTGGTGTAGACGGTCTGACTTTTTTTCCGGAATGGACCGATTGGGACACATCAACAACGATAAATTTTTCAGACAACAAGCCTTCGATGAGCTATCCCTGTTTCAATGCATTGCTCACCCCTATTCTGCTGACCAACGGGCTTATTGCACCTTGCACTGCGCATTTACAAGCAGAATGGGGAACTGTTTGGAACACGGATTGGCTCCAGATTATTCATAAAGACGGGCTTGAATCTGCCGTTCGGGCATATAGGCATTTTAGACTGGATGCCCGGAGCGACTACCGGAAAAATTGCACAAAGTGTACAGGCAAGATGGCATGTTATGTCACTACTGAAGGCGATCTAACCCATTGCCAATCTCACTCGTTTTCGCATCGACATACTTTGGGAGAGGCTGCATTTGTGAAGCAAAGTCAAAAAGAAGCAAAGAATACAGGGAGTATGGCAAACCGATTGCTGAACCGGATAAAGAGAGCCTACGCTAAAGAGTCGTTTGATTAAATTATGAAAAGAAGGTTGAGGTTCCTATATGTGCGGTATATCATCTATATTTGGGATGCAACGACGACAGTATGGTCGCCATCGGATTTTAGCGATGTTACAGGCGCTCCGTCATCGTGGCCCCGATGCGGGGTGCTGCCAGCCTTTTTTTGCGAGTGATGGTGACGCATATCGTATAGGTGATCGATTCGATGTTGAAACCGACATAAAGTTTACGGGTTCCGCTGATGTTTGGATGGGACATAGACGTTTGTCCGTTTTGGATTTATCAAAAGCTGGACTGCAGCCAATGCAGCGAGGACCGTTGTTCATCACCTTTAACGGCGAAATATTTAACTATATTGAACTTCGCGAACAGCTGGTTTCTCAAGGTGTCACCTTTTCTACTAATACTGATACAGAAGTATTGCTTGCTGCCTATGAGGTTTTGGGAGTGGATTGCCTGAACCATCTGAATGGCATGTATGGATTTGTTATTTTTAATGCGCTAAACGGTGATATCTTTGCGGCCCGAGATCCTTTTGGGATTAAACCTCTTTTTTACAGTTATTCGTCTTCTGCCCTTTTGTTTGCCTCGGAAATCAAGGCCTTTTTTTCAAGTGGTTTGGTTCAGCCTGTATGGGACACCCAAAATACTTTTGCCTATCTTTCATGTGCAATGTCGGTCGCCCCGCTTGGCGAGACATTTTTTGAGCATGTCTATCAGATTCCTGCAGGGCATTTTCTCCGAGCAAATTCAAAAACAGGTGAGTTTCAACTCTCTCGATATTATGACTCTGGTGCTGTCGAACCGATTCATGATGTACAACGGGCGTTGGAAGAAGGGCGCGAGTTAGTACGCTCTTCCTGCAAAATGCGATTGCGAAGTGACCGAGAGATCGGTGTCTGTCTGAGTTCCGGTATCGATTCCATGAACGTGGCTGTGGCTTTATTGGAACAGGGAGTCCTGCCGCAATGTTATAGTATCGATGCTGCAAATGCTGCAGAGTTAAATGAGATGCCGCATATCCATGAATTTTGCAAAGAAATGGGCACGAAGACACATACTCTGTCCCTGCCTGATGAAATTGCACCTGAAGCCATTGTCCGCTGGTTATTGCATAATGATGAACCTGTTCTCTTTTGGGGTGCATTTAACCAATACCTGCTGTACCAGAAAATAAGGGAAAAGAATGTTATTGTCACCATGAGTGGGCACGGTGGTGATGAGTTGTTTTGTGGATATCAGCGGTATTATCCTGCCGTAGTGCGCAACTTGCTTCAAGATAGACGATGGGGGACACTGTTAGGTTGGGGGGGGAGACATCTTTACCATTTATTTCATGATCGGGAAGCGATTGCACGCGATTGGGTGACATATACTTCTGCGGAAAGTTGGATGCAACAGTATGCTGCTGAACATGCTTTAATGCCATACCGTCGTAATGTTTGTGAGGCAATTGGTCACGTACAGGCTTGTATTGGGGCGTCTAATTGGCAGGATCAGCAACAAAAATCCTTGTTTCAATATGAGTTGCAATATCTTTTGAGGGATGCGGATCGCAATTCCATGGCGCATGGGTTGGAGGAACGAGTTCCTCTTCTGGATACCCGGTTACACCGGTTTTCTCGTTCATTGCCAATTCATATACTTTGCCACAAGGGATATTTAAAGGGGTTGGCTCGACATTTATTCCCACACATTCCAGTGTCTTCCCGGTTGAATTTGAAAAAACGAGGTCTCTATACTGACATATCCCGGCAAATTCAGAGTTTGAAGGAGTACATGTTGCCCTTGCTGAAGAAAAGTCGGATTCTAGAACAGTTAATTGATGTTCGTCGGTTGCCGGAGAATTTGCCTGGGATTGTTTGGTGGCGAATGTTGAACCTGGCTATATTGGAATGGGGACACAGTCCGGCCATTCGGCAGGCTGTTTGGCAAGACCGAATTGATAATGACGCTCTTCTTGAGTTGATGCGTTCGAAGCAACAACAAGGGCTTGCAACTCAGAGCCCGGCTGAGGTCTTGGTTATGCGGGTAGATAATGCAGGTCTTTCGTACATTGGCAGGGAAGGTCTTATGGATTTACATAATGCTGTTATTGACCTTGAAGAGAGGGCAGTGTCCGGAATCTTTCTTGAATGTGGTTGTGCGTTGGGAGGTTCGTCTATTGTTCTTGCCCGTGCCAAAACCAAGAATCGTTCATTGTTTCTCTTCGATGTGTTTAGCATGATTCCACCACCGGGTAGTGAAGACGGCAAGAAAGCTTTGGATCGATTTAATGTCATTCGTTCCGGAAAGAGCGTCGGACTAAATGGCGAAGAATATTATGGATATACGCAGGATTTGATCGGTCGTGTCCGAGCTTCATTCAAAGAGTTCGATTGTCCTCCTGATGAAAACAACGTTTCGTTTGTTCAGGGTTTATATGAGGATACATTGGATATTAATCAACCTGTAGCCT
Source organism: Desulfobulbaceae bacterium BRH_c16a (assembly GCA_000961725.1). GTDB lineage: Bacteria > Desulfobacterota > Desulfobulbia > Desulfobulbales > Desulfocapsaceae > Desulforhopalus_A. Next base: position 12,843 of record LADS01000006.1, on the reverse strand, counting down.
TTGCCCATATTGATTGTGACTGGTATGAATCGGTCAAGGTTTGTCTGACTGCCATTGTGCCGCATTTAGTTGTGGGAGGTATTCTCATTATCGATGACTATCATTATTATGATGGATGCAGAAAAGCCGTTGACGAATATTTTGCAACTCAACAATACAGGTTCCGGTTCAATACTCTGAGCAGATTACATGTTGAACGAGTCCTGTGATTTTATGGAGATGGTGAAATGAACATAATTCTTTTCAATCCTGCTCTAAAAAACGACTCAGGGTCTCCATCAATTAATTTGGGCGATTTGATTATTGGGGAAAAAGTGAAGGAAATTATCAAGGACATATTTCCCGAAGCCAGTCTCTGTGAGTTTTCAACCCATTCCCCCCCCGCATTGGCAGAGCTGCAAAGAATTCCACAGGCAGATCTCATTTTAGTTGGCGGCACAAACCTTCTCAGTTCATCAGTGCAGGAGTACAATCAATGGAAACTTGGGGCGACTCCGAATATTTACCTTACACCTCCGCTTGAGAATGCAGTACTCTGTGGTGTGGGTTGGTGGCAATACCAAGAGATACCGGACACTGTAACCAAGTTTTTTTATCGTCGGTTGCTTTCTACTACCATTCCACATTCTGTCCGTGATTCCTATACGGTTGTTAAAATGCACGAAATGGGGATAAACAATGTTCTCAATACATCTTGCCCAACTCTATGGGGATTGGGCGGCTATTTCAATATCAAGAAAAGCAAACATAAAAAATGTTTGACCTGCTTCACGGATTATCGACCGGGTCAGGAAGCAAATAATATCTTGTTGGAAATTTTGTTGGCTTATTATCCAGAGGGGATAACAATTTTTCCACAGGGAGACCATGATATCAGAGATATTGAGAACCTGGATATCTTTGTCAAGAATCAAGATAAAATTGAATTGCTGCCACATGATCTCTCACTTTTTTTCAAACGAGTTGCGAAGAAGGATGCTGACTATGTTGGTACGCGTTTGCATGCCGGCGCCTATTGTATGGCAAAAGGCCTTGATTCTCTTATACTTGGGGTTGATAACCGGTCGATTGAAATCGGTAAAGACATTAACCTGCCTGTTATCCAGCGAAATGATTTCCAATCTTTAACTTTATGGCTGCAGGGCAAGCGGTTATTCGATCCCATTCAGTTGCCTCTTCAGGCAATCAAGGAGTGGAAGGAGGCTCTTCGGAGCCAGGTCCAAGGCTTTAATCGGCTTGCTGTTACTTTGGATTGCAATGACACTTCCTGTCAGCAATCGCAACCCCGTTGCGCTTTACAAATGCTTAATCTTGGTTGTGGCGGAAGATATCATCCAGCCTGGACTAATGTAGACTATACTAAAACCGGCCCGGAAGTAATTATCCATGACCTGATGCGGCCACTTGAGTTTTCCGATAATACGTTTGATGTGGTTTACCATTCCCATGTTCTTGAGCATATGCCAAAGCGATATGCGCCTGGTTTCCTCCGTGAATGCTTACGGGTATTGAGGTCAGGAGGCATATTGCGGGTAGTGGTCCCTGATTTGGAATTTGCAGCACGCGAATATTTACAGCAGCTACAAAAGGCAAAAAGTGGCGAACGGGAGGAAATTGACAAACTCGAATATCTGACGATTAACTTGTTGGACCAGATGACCCGCCACCAATCTGGGGGGGAAATGTTGAATTACTGGAAGCAGAATCCCATGCCCAATGAAGATTTTGCCGTACAGACTCATGGGATTGAAGTTGTACGAAGTCTTGCTGTACTGCGTGATCCTTCAATCCCTGAAGACTGTCGAATTATGAAAAAAGATTACAACCTTGAAAGTGACTATTTGTCTGCAGATCAGATTGGTCGATTCAGAGGGTCTGGAGAACCTCATTTATGGATGTACGATTCAGTATCCCTGACTCAATTACTTTTAAGTGCTGGCTTTCAAACGGTTAATTCTTGCCGGGCGAATGAATCGAGTATCCCTGATTTCAATTCATTTAAGCTTGATCTATTAAATGACGGCAGTGTCGCCAAACCCGACTCAATATTTTTGGAAGCAATTAAATAAGTATGAAAATCGCAATCATTTCAACAAATGACATCTATGGTGGTGCGGCATTAGCGGCCTATCGTCTTCATCAGGCTTTGAACGATTCCGGCGTCCAGAGCACAATGATCGTTAAGAAGAAATATAGTATTGACCCCACTGTTATTGAGGTTGGAGAAGATAAACACTCCCAGCCGGCGGTTCTCATTAATGAGTCACTGGAGAGACACTGCATCAAAAATAATAGACAGATGCCTTCTAATTCATTACAGCCAACATCATTCTCTCTGGATCTGGATGATTATGATCTGTCAAATAATCTTATCGTTATCGAAGCAGATATCATTAATATTCATTGGTGCGCTGGATTCCTCTCTGCCCGGTCAATAGCTCAACTTTTTAACCTTGGAAAGCCTGTTACTTGGACATTCCACGATCAATTACCCATTACCGGTGGATGCCACTACGCCGACGGCTGTCTGAATTACCTTGATAATTGTCATCCTTGTCCACAGTTAGCGGATGATAACTACGGTCTGCCTTCATTAATGTTGAGTGAGAAGAAGCGGTTTTTAGGGTTGGAACATAATAATCTCAGTGGTATTTTCCCTTCAGACTGGATTATGGGGTGCGCTGCCGCAAGTTCCCTATTCAAGAAAAAAAAGCTGGCTGTAATTCCAAATTCTATTGATCACAAGGTCTTTAAGCCGATTTCACAAAAAGAGGCCCGGAGTTTCCTGGATCTACCTGAGGATATCTTCATTCTGCTCTTTATCGCTTCCGACATGAATGAAAGCAGAAAAGGTATCGATATATTGTGCAAAAGTTTACAGGTAGGCATTGAAGGTCCTCTTCAGGACCTGGTCCGGCAGGATAAAATTTTGCTATTGCTGGTCGGGCATTCAGTATCTAATGAGAAAAACATCCCCCCGGTTAATAATCGCATTCTTAATTTTATTGATGGAAGCGAAAAATTGAATCAAGCCTATAACAGTGCTGATATTATGGTATTTTGCAGTCGTGAAGACAACCTGCCAAATACAATCATTGAGGCCATGAGTTGTGGTTTGCCGACGGTTGCTTATGATGTTGGAGGGGTAGGCGATATTATAAAACACACTGAAAATGGTTATCTTGTCCCCCCGGGAAATCATTTAGCTTTTGCCGAGACGATTGCCCATACCTTAAAAAACAGGGCACAAAGAGAGAAATTGCGGAACAACTGTCTCGCAATTGCCAAACAAAAATATTTTCCACAAATTCAGGCGAGGGCATATTTAAAGTTTTTCGAAAATCTGATAGCTCATGCAATTGAACACACATCCCCCATGCCAATTGTCACTTCTCCGGGTGTTCACACTGAAATTTTAAGAAGAATTACAAACTCAACCAACTTATCTGGATTACCTTTGGAAGATAGTACAGAAGCGGTCGATAAATGGTTACATGAAGCAGTAGTTGAAGACTCAATTTACTACCTGACTCCTCCTCGTGATTATCAGCATGAGGAGCAAGGATATGATCTCCAATATGGGATCGCTGCCGATGACTTTACGTATGGCAATGGTTTAGGAAGATTATTGATGAGTCGCAATTGTGATTTCTCGGCACCTGCACTTGAGATCGGTAGCGGTACAGGAGTTCTGACCTTAGGGATGTGTCAAAAAAATCATTTCCCTCTCTTTATTGCCAGTGATGCGTCGCCCGCATTCATACATATTGTCAAAGACAAACTTGAACGGACGAATAATTTTAATGAAAATATTCGGCTTGCCGTCATTGATGGGGATGCACTGGCTTCTGCCCCGAAGCAGTCGTTTTCGCTGATTGTTCTAAAAGCTACACTGCATCACATTATAGATCCGGAACAATTTATTAAAAATATCTCAGAGCTATTGGTACCAAACGGTATGCTTGTATTTCACGAACCATTTTGGGAGGGGTGTGTTCTTCTTGGCATGATGGCCCAAACTCTTATGGATAGAAAGTACAACGTTTTCTCCAGAAAGCTATGGCAAGGCTTAGCTAGAGCACATGTAATTATGCCAAACCGGTATACTGAAAAAATCAGCAAATGGGCGCAGGCATCACACTTTGCCAAACTACAACTCCTGATCGATACGATGAAGGCGAGTGCTCGACGCGATATAGATAAGTCCGACTGGGAAGACAAACATCTATTTAAAGTGTCGGATATTATGCAATGGGGACATGATGCAAATCTTGATGTAGAATTTATTGCCAACCGCGAGCTGAACGAATTCGCGGAAAATGTTCCTCAAATACCTTTTTCATATAGGTATTTTATTTTCACATATATTTCTAAATGCATGAATTATGGAGATCAATTCGCAAAAGACTTTGAGGCTGATCTTGGTTCTTCTTTTGATTATCTAGACCAAATCGCGGCAAATAATAATTCTCCCGAATACCATGGAATATTCTTATACCGCAAAAGATAATAGAGAATTCTGAAACCAAAAAACAACAGGCCATTGACATTCTTCTGGTTCTGTGCTCGACAAATAGCAGCTCTTAAAACTTGGATACAGACAAATGATCTCTTTAATTAATCAATGGAAAAAACAAAATAAACCGTTAAAATTTCCTGCTACCCTTCCATCTGGTAAAATTTGGCCGAAAATATCGATCATCACCCCTTCGTTTAATCAAGGGAGATATATTGAAGATACTATTCTCTCGGTATTGTTACAGGAGTACCCCAACACAGAACATATCATTGTTGATGGTTGCTCAACCGATGAAACTCTTGATGTAATAAGAAGATACGAGAAAAGTCTCGCAATAGCGATTTCTGAACCTGACAAAGGCCAGTCAGACGCCATCAATAAAGGAATGCGATTGGCCACAGGTGATATTTTAACCTGGTTAAATAGCGATGACATGCTTGCTCCTGGTGCTTTAGCTGCCATTGCCATGGCCTTTGATGTTCATGAACCGGATATGGTTGCCGGTGTATGTAAATTGTTTATGGACGGCAGACACTTTGCCAACCACCTGACAAGTTGTCCTAATGGTCCTCTGCAAGTAAGAGAACTTCTCGACATGGAGCATTACTGGCAGGCTGGTATGTATTTCTACCAACCGGAAGTACTGTTTTCGCGAAAAATTTGGGAAAAAGCCGGCGGATATGTAGATGAAAATCTGCATTTCAGCATGGACTGCGAACTATTCTTAAGATTTTCAAAATATAATGCAAAATTACAGGTTATTGGTCACCCGATATCGTGGTTTAGGTACCATAAGGCCCAAAAAACCAATGACACGAATGCCTCTCCGGATGAGTTTAAGAGGGTCTGTAGAGATTTTGCCAACGCAGAGAATATCGATCTTGCCTCAAATACCGACCAAGGTCCGGTCTTGACAGGGCGCCCTTTGAATATCGCCATGGTTAACGATATTGGTTTCCAATATGGTGCTGGTATTGCTCACAAACGATTGAGTGATGCACTGACCTTGGCGGGACACAATGTGACTCATTTTTCACTGGGATTTAATTATAATGAAGTCAGAATAGGGTGTGCAAAACAGATCGAGAGGGTAGTCAGCGGAATCGATAAGATTCAACCTGATCTGGTTGTCTGTGGCAACCTGCACGGATTCAGTCCCGAGGCAGATTTTCTTGTAAAGGCAATTGAGCGCTGGCCGGTGGCTTTCTGTGTGCATGATCTTTGGCTTTTAACTGGAAAATGTCCTCACCCCTTCGAGTGCGAAGAATATGTTGGAGGGTGTGCAGAACAATGTAAAGTAAACACTAATGATTATCCACGCATAGCAAAACATCTGATATCAGAGACCTGGAAGGCAAAACGAACAGCATTGATTAACAGTAAGGCTTTACTGTTATGCAATAGTGACTGGACCTTGTCGATGATCAAAAATACACTGAAGGAAGGCAAAAACCTATCCATCAAAAAGCTGGTGATGGGGGCCGGCATGGATTTTTTTAAAAATCACCCCAAACCAGAGGCCAGGGATTACTTTGATCTTCCCCGTGATAAATTTATTGTCCTTCTGGCCTCTGTAAATATAATGGATATTAGCAAAGGTGGTAGAGAGGCACTCGAGCAGCTTGAAACAATCCAGGATGAGGAAACAGTGATTGTTTCTCTTGGAGTTGCAAATGAGGAGATTCAAATAAAGTATCCCTGGCTGATACAATTGGGGTTTCATGAGGAGCCTGAAATTCTGTGCAAAGCTTACGCTGCCGCCGATGTGCATATTAGTTTTAGCAGCACGGAGACCCTTGGCCAGAGCTTCTTTGAAGCTGCCGCATGTCACACACCATCAATAGGGTATAGAACAACCGGAATTATTGATTCTGTAGCAGATGGAGTTACGGGCAGCTTGGTAGAGCCGGGGGGGGATTTATTAGAGGAACTGAAGAGGCTCAAGCAGAACGGCCCATACAGGACCGCCCTTTCGACATGGGCTGCAATCCATGCCGGCAATAGCCGATCTCCATATATCGAATACCACAGCTTTTATCAGGCTCTGAAGGAATCGGGCTTAATCCCGATGAATATTCTCGGGAGAAAGATTGGCTTCATTCCGAATATGCTTTGTTTTCCGGAATTGCCGCGGCCTGTTAAAGATGTTGAAATGGCCCCCTACCTTGGAACCGGCTGGTCGACAATCTCTCCGAAAGGAATTCTATCAACATCAAAAAGATCCCACATTAAATTTTCAATTTCCAATAATCCAAAGAGCCTGGAAATCGAGGTAAGTGCTCACTGGAGTGTATGTGCTTCACTGTTGAAACGTCTATTGGCCTTAGCTTTTTATGTGGTTATCCGTGGTGACTCAGGTAATTTACTGGTCCGACTGAAGAAAATTGCCATGACCGAGAAAAAGCCATTGGCAGTTGATGTTTATTTAAACAAGAAAAAAATTGGTCGGTTTACCTTAAAAAGCAGGACTCGAATTTTGGAAAAATTAAAAATACCTTCATCTGTCATTGAAAAAGACAATACATTGTCTTTTGAAAGCAACGGTGTTGTTATTTTAAACGAAATTGGTGTGTCTTCTGAATGTAGGGAACTCGGCTTCAGGTTACACAAGCTAAATGTGTCTTAGGGTATTAGTTTGGGATCCAGATGTTGTTGCACTATTTGATAGTCAATTCTCTCAATATTAATGGTCCTTGGTAAAAATTGCTTTTCTTTTTATAGATTGAAAAAAAAGGAAAATATTGTTTACAAATATACTTAACAATATGTCGTAAGTGTTGCGGGTAATTGATATTATCACACAGCTGATAATGCATAATGCAATTATGGCGATTGGGTGCTTTTCACATAATTGCATATTGGCGGGCGATCCCCAACCGATATACTGCAAGAGAACCAGATGCCAAAGATAAATTTCATAGGAGTATTTCCCAAAAAATCTAAAGCCTTGTAACCATAGAGGGGTAGTCTTACTCCTACAGACTAAGACGAAGGCAAGGCACCCAACAATACATAAATCATACACAAGCATCGATGGGCGCGAATAGGCATAGTCGAACGGAATTGTATTAATTTCGAGCCCGGCTATTTCAGGTGTTGAGCAACGATATAGATTATATGTTTGTGCCCCAAGTGCTCCCAGGAAAAGAAGCAGAAAAGGTGCTATAAAACCGATACGTTTATAGATGGGTACAAGCAATCTCTCGGTATATAATCCAAAAAAGAAGAAAAATAACCAGAAGGGCGAAAACGGTAAACAGTAATAATAATAATTTAATACCCCCTTAAAACAAGCATTCCCGAGAGCAAGATGCAAAAGCAGCAGGAGCACTGCAAGTAGAAAGACTGAATTCCGATGAAATCTCTCTGAAATATATTCGACAAACAAACGAATCAGTGGCGCTAATAATACAAGTTGCAAGATTGCTGAGACAAAATATTGGGTCCCTTGAATACCACGATAAAATAACCGGATAAAAATATTATCCCAGGTTAAATCCTGAATAAAACCGGCGTGAGGAAATAAAACCCACCAAGCAATGCAAACGAGAAAATATTGAGGAATAAGGCTATTTATCCGGTGTAAGTAGAAGACTGGTGTCGAAGGATAATTTTTTCTGCCGATTAAAAAACCTGAGATAAATATGAAAACAGGAACGGCAAAGGTAAATATTTGGTTCCAGTAGAGTCCTACAAAAAAGGCAGGTTCCCAACGTATTCCAGGCCTGCCGATAAAACTACCGGCAAAGTGTACACCAACAATACCAAGAGCACAGATGCCCTTTATTATATCAATGCGATTGTCCCATAATTGATTTTCATTTGTTGACAATGGCAATTTGTTCATCTGTCCACCTGGGGTTGGTGTTGGTAAGGGTAGCCGCGAAATTGAATTTCTCTAAACATCAATAGCGCTTTTTCGGAGGAGACTTCTTGAGATCGTCCCCTATAGGTTGAGTTCAATGAGATTGTATTATGCCCTTTTTTTAGAGATACTACTGTGTGAATTAATTGCCAACTCGTGTCGTTCCAGGTATGAGATTCAGATTCTTCACCATTAATGCCAATCTTCATTTCCCCTATTGCCTGGGGTTGGAACTCCAAATCCAAGAAAATTTTCTCAAGTTTGACCTGGTCGTCATTATCAAAACTGAAACTTACATTCTCATCGGTGGACCAGCGGATTTTTGGCAACCCCTGTGCCGTGTAGGGGCCTTCTGAATAGGCGCTCATACCTTTAACTGTAATTATCTCACTCTCAACCGGGTCCTGAACAAGGTTAAGGTGAGCGATGTCATTTTTTTGGATTTTGCCGGTAAAAGGAACTGCAACAATTTTACTACGCCCCATTACCTTTCCCGTTGCGTCTTTAAGCTCAATGATGAGATTTATGCACTCTGATGGAAGCAGCAAATCCTTGTAGCCATCCTTGTTAATGTCCCATACAGTCGCATATGTGCCATCTTTTAATGTTGCATACGCGGTAAGCGTTAACTCGTCCTTCTCGTTCAGGCCTATTGTGATCAGGCGAAGTTTCTGAAAACGGCTAATTATTTGTCCGTCATGAGCAGAATTATTACGATCATGGAGAGCAAGGAATAAAATGTTATTTTCCCCCGGCAAACAGGCTTTTGCTTCAGGCTCAAAAGAAAAATACTTGTAATAATCCGTATACCAACTCCCTACGTAGCCAAGAGGTTTAATGCCTGGGGATTTTTTGTCCACAACAGGTATAACAGTCCATCCTAAACTGGCCGGAATAGAAGTTAGAAAGCTTCCCTCGGTAGTGCCCCAAAATGAAATAAAATTAAATCCTGTCAAGACCTGAGGGTGGTTGTCTGGTTTTTGCTCCATTCTATACTGTTTTAAGGTAAAGTTCGCTTCAGGCATGACTCGTATAAAAGGATAAAGACGCTCATCCTGATGTTGCCAGGAATATTGAACGATATTTACCGCCTTGCGGGCTGCGAGGGTTTCCAGCATCTTAGGTGGCAGTATATCGAGGGCCTTCGACGTTTGGTTGTGGTGTAGCACCGGCATTATTGGACGATAATAATTATAACGGTGGCAAACACCGATTTGAACAATAATAAAGAGGAAGAGTAGTCTGATTGCATAACGTCCGGTTTTTGAAATCGTTTTGTTTGAACGATAAAAATGATCACACAGCATTGCCATGGCAGGCATTGCCAATAGAAATGCAGAGATGAAGTAACGATGATTGTACATGCCCCATTTGCTGACAGCACAATAGGTCACGAACCATGATAACGATGCCAAAAGGCAAATAAACGAAGGCCGAACCCAGTACCTCTTGTGTCTCAATTCGTTCACCACGGCGATCATCAAAAAGTAAGGAGTAAAACTGAACCAAACGCTATCTTCGGAAATGCCGGGAGTAAATATCTTTAGCGCATTGAAAGCGTATTTACCTTCCGAGAATGGAAAAAGAAATTTCTTGAGGATCGCTTCTAACCATTGTTCGTCGAGCAAGAATTTAAATGGTTGTGCGAAAGCCTGAACAGCAAAGGTGTACATAGTCTGTAACCAGCTGTAGATTTCGAACGGCTTATTACGAAGATAATCGTAATGTGGAGTCATCAGTTCCCCGGAATAGAAAAAATTATAAACCATAAAGGGAAGGGCAAACCAGAGAACCAGTATTCCAGCTGCAATAACCTGAAATTTTATCAGATTTAAAAATTTGTATGAATGCATCAACCCATTCATACATAAAGAGCCAAAAAGAATAATGAAGAGTATAGGTCCAAAAAAGAAACAGGTTACTTTGATGCCCATGGCGACACCAAAACTGACGGCTACGAGCATTCCGTCTCCCCAGGTAGCGTTTCGTCGGATATACAACAATAAAAATACAGCACTACATATAATTAAAGAAGCCTGCTGGATATCCGTCGTGGTCGACGCACCCTGCGTATATACTTCTGGAGCAAGACAACCTATTGCAGCAACAGCTAACGAAGAGTATTTGGATGCTCCACAAAGAACGGACAGGCGGTATATTCCCAGAAAACAAATTACCCAACAAAGAGGGTTCACCAGTACAAGCAAGTTCTCAGAGAGTTCAAAAACACTTAGCCAGATAATCAGTAAAGTTGGATTAAACGTGAGAAAAGTTTGTCTGAAATTGACTGTGGGGAAGTGGCCAAGATGACCTTGACTCATATAAAAAAAAGCCCTGGGCAGGTGGTAGGTATTCGTATCCCAGTTAGTTGGTGGATAACTTAGGGCGACAATAACATTTATCAAAAACAAACTTGCTGTGACAAGAATAATTATCCACACGTCGAAACGAGAATTTTTTTGTATCTCCCGGCCGACGGTATCATTGGCGAGCCGGTCTTCAGGCAGGACAGTTTTCCTACAGTAATAACTAACTGACAGGATAACGCTACTGACCAGAATTGAACATGTAAACCATGCCCATGGTGTACCCAGCAAATGCAAAAATGACAGCAGTAAACCTGAGGAGACTGCTACTCCCCAAAAAGCGGCAAAAACTGCAAGTACAATATCTATGGGATTGCTTTGAATTCTTTTGATTGCTACCAACAAGAGTAGCAATACTATTGAGAGGTTAAGGAGCGAGAGAAACATGTAATGTCCTATTGGTATACCTTGTTAATATTTTTTGACATTGTGATTATGCGTACGTAGAGAACGAAAAAAGACAGAGTTCTCAATATACTAAAGAGTGTTTGTGAACAGGCACTTAGCTGCGAGGGAAAAGAATACCATTCGTATCTCTCTCATGTCATTAAAAAAAATAATTAGTGCCTGGAAAAAAACCGAAAAACGCCCACAAACCGAAGCGATGCCATAATAACCCACAAACGAAGAAAATGAGAGCGCAGATAGCACGGATGTTGAGTAATGATGTAACATGTTGATTATATGATAATTACTTTTCAGCAAAACCATTCAACAGGTCCCCTGAACGGATAAAACGACAGCAACCGCAAAATCTTCGTCGGGTGAAAAACTCATCGTAGAGTAATCGTACCACAAATGAAGTTGGGTGGACCCTAAATCACGCGATGATATCCCGCAAATCCTGCGTGGACTCCAGCATATATACACCACGTCTGAACAGCGCGGAATGATATTAGCCATTCTGGAAGAGGTGTTGCCTGAGCGTCAAATCGAAGGAAAAACCGTCAAGGCCGACCCAAACAACGGTCGTCCCGGCATGACACAATGGCGGATTCTGGTGCAGGGGGTGCTCAGATTAGCGCTCAACGCCGATTATGATCGTATCCAGGAGTTGGCCAACGAACATAAGACCCTTCGGCAAATGCTCGGTCACAGTGATTGGGCGGATGAGAAGTATTATAATCTGCAGACCCTCAAAGATAATCTGCGGGCCAGGGTGAATTTACCCAATATATTTCTTGATACAATTCAAACTACTTACGATTAAAACTGGACAACCTTTCTCAAGTTTGCTACAGTCCCCAAAATTGTATCTTATGCGAGAGGATCATTTTGAACTTATCACAGGTTGTCGTCCGTCCGATAGAACCTACTGAAGAATCAAGATTCCAAGAATTGATGCAACATCAATAACTTGGAGCTTTGCCGAAAATCGGCAATACCATCTGGTATATAGTCATCTGCAACAATGAATGGCTTGGCCTCCTCAGCTTCTCCGCTGCAGCTTTGAAGTGCGGCGCTCGTGATCGCTGGATCGGGTGGGGGCATCGTCTGCAGTATGATCGGCTTCATCTGGTGGCAAATAATTCACGATTCCTGATACTGCCAACCTGCCATTACAAAAATCTTGCGTCAAAAGTTCTCTCCTTGTGTCGGCGAAGAATCCAACAAGACTGGCAAGTTCGATTCGGATTTCCCCTCCTGATGATGGAAACCTTTGTCGACCCTTCGCGTTTCATCGGTACGATTTATCACGCTGCGAACTGGCAATTAATCGGCAATACCAGAGGATATCAACGAATTCGAAATGGCTACAGTAACACGCGACAAGCATCGAAGCTTGTCTTCGTGCAACCTCTCCAGCGTAACAGCCGTTCGTTATTATCCGCTTCCCCACTTCCCCAACACTATGTGACAGGAGTACCAAGAATGAAACTTACTGCCGACCAAATGCGATCTCTTCCAGGTTTCTTCAAAACAATCCATGATCCTCGTCGTGCCCAGGGAAGGAAACACCGTGTTCATGTCGTCCTGGCCATCGCCGCTGGAGCGATTTTATGCGGCATGCGCGGCTATAAAGCAATTTCCGATTGGGCACAGAACTTATCGCCGAAAGCTCGCGACCGCTTTGGCTGTCGCTTCAGTGACAG
>LADS01000015.1 GCA_000961725.1 Desulfobulbaceae bacterium BRH_c16a | reverse complement strand
GAAGCCGAGTTCCTTGAATTTGCTGTCAAGGTCCAGGAGCCGCAAGGCCTCCAGGGTGACATGTTCGACACCAACACTGCGCGGCCTGCTCATTTCCAGACTGTCGAGGTCGACCTCACGGAAGTCGTCATCTTCAATACTTTCAACATCTTGATATGACGCGATAATTCTCGAAGCATAAGACTGGGATAACTGTTCGATATCACTATCAACATCAAACAAGCTCTGTTGCCCGCTGAGAATGCCCTCGATCCGTTTAGTCAGGTCAGACCACTGCTCTCTCGGCAGCGCAAAATCGGCACCCAGATTGAGAAGGGTCTGCTGTCGCACTCCCTTCTCAGTACGCTTGGATTCGACCAGCCGATAGCTGTAATAATGCGACCCGTCCTTCCTGCTTTTGATAGATGTTCTTCGAATATACATGGAGCCGATTGTGGCATAAAAAACAGCCCATGTCAACAATTAAATTTATTTTATGGCACTACAAACCGCAAGAAAATTTTATCTTGCTGTTATTGCGTTGTTTTAAATTTATCGCAAAATGAAAATGCGGCTTACAGAGCAGTTTGATAATTATTCGCAAAAAGTTGGGTTAGGCCCGAGATATTAGGCATGTGCAAGAGACTCCTGATAATAGGCATAATTGCAGTAGCTTTCTTTTTTGTCGGACTCCGGTTGAAAAACTGGATAGACATTGATAAGTGCCTCGATAGCGGAGGGCGTTGGGATTACGATAAGAAAGAGTGCGTTTACCAATAAGCCTTCTTAGTGAACAAAAAGGGGACGGGGGGATTAGCGTTATGCCAAAACCAGACGCATCCTCCTCATGTCATCCTGTTTGCCAATGGCGACTATAACGTCATTGGCCTCGATAATTGCCAACGGGCCAGGGTTGAAGAACATCTCGTTATTGGCTTTCTTAATGGCGACGAGGATCACGCCGAAATCACGACGCAAATTGCTGTCGATAAGGGTTTGGCCGACAAGAAGAGAGGTCGCCTGAACAAGGGCCTCTTCCAGCTTGAGTCCCAGGTCCCCACTCATCATGGCCATGTCAAGAAAATCGACAACGGTAGGTTTTTTCAGTATCTGGGCCATCTTGGTTCCTCCCATGTTATAGGGACATATAACCCTGGAGGCTCCGGCTCGAAGCATTTTCGATTCATTTTTCAGGTCGGCAGCTCTGGAGAGCACAAAAATATCAGACCTGAGCCCTTTCGCCGTAAGAGTGATAAAGACGTTATCGGCATCACTGGAAACAGCTGTCGCCAATCCTTTGGCTTTCATAAGACCTGCCTGCATCAGCACTTCATCGGCAGTCGCATCCCCAACAAGGTAGAGATATTGCATCTTTTCAAGGAGTTCAATTTTCTCGCCTTTTTCAATTACCAGAAACGGGATGTGTTCATCGGCCAGTTCCTTGCAGATGACCTCTCCGATCCTGCCAAATCCGCAAACGATAAAGTGTCCAGCCAGTTCAGAAATTTGTTTTCCCAATTTTCTCCTCCCCAGGAGTATGCGTAATTCCCCTTCGACAAATATTTTTGCCACCTGCCCGAGTGTATAGGTCAGCAAACTTATGCCCGATACAATAATGAAGATGGTCAGAACTCTACCGGTGTGGGACAGTGGCGCAATTTCCGAGAAACCGACGGTGCTGATGGTTATCAATGTCATATAAAATGAATCAAAGACCGGCATATGCTCTATGGTAGAGTATCCGACGGTTCCAATGACGATAATGGTCACCAGCAAAAACAAGGATATCCGCAACTTCACAATTTCCATAACAATCCAGATAGTCAGAGTATCCGCCAGCAACAACCTCCTAAGCCGGCAGAAAGTTCTATTTTTGCAACGCCTGCCCTCTTGACGTAAATGAGATGCCAAGCTGGGACTGGGTCCCGATCATTATAGTTTCAATGATCGGTGGATTGGTGGGAGCATCAGCCTGCCAGATGACGATGAAATTAGCACCTGAACCTCCGGAACTGTCGTTTTGCGGAATAATATAACGTCCTGAACCAAGAGGACCGAGAGTTACCGGGGCATGGATAAAGTGTTTGAGCAGCTTGCCCTCTGTTTCGTAATAATCGACCACGGAAATGGAAATGGAGTTCTCCGGGTCGATATTGCGAATACTGAGCGTTACCGATAGCAGCAGCTGTGCTTCCTTATTCCCATGATATATATGGGAATAGGCGGGAACATAAACAGTCTGACCAGTTGTCTTCACGGGAAAATCGGTGGAAGTGGCATTCGTGACAGAGAAGATCAGGATGGAAAGAAGGACCGCAAAGAACGTTTTCATATATCGGTATCGCATGACCGTCCCGGCTGAGTGATGTGTTGTGATGCCAATTGCGTAGAGATATTATCTAGATTATTGGCGAGCTGTCCGTCAATCATTTTCTCATTCTCCAGAAATCCGGATGAAGCATGGCCAGGAATGGGATGAGTTCCAGACGGCCGACAATCATATTGATGATGAAAATTACTTTGGTGGGCCATGCTAAATTGCCGAATGTCCCCATAGGGCCTATTTCTCCAAAGCCGGGGCCGATGTTGCCGATTGTCGCAGCAGTGCCGATCAGTCCTATTGTGGGCGAACCTTCAATTATGGTAACGGCGTAGGCGGAGAGAGTCATCAGGAAGATATAGAATAACAGAAAACCGAGTACCTGGAACTGGATTGCGTCAGGTACGGTTTTTCCATCTATTTTGATCGGCGTCACAACCCGGGGATGAACGAGCTGAACTATTTCCCGAAGCATATACTTTGCCCCCAGAAGCACTCGTATAACCTTGACACCCCCACCAGCGGAACCGGCACAACCGCCCACCAGCATGACACTGAAAAGCAGTGTCTGAGCGGCTACCGACCAAAGGGCGAAATCGGAAGATGAAAAACCGGTTGTCGTGAGAATCGATACTACCTGGAAAAGGCTTTCTCGGATAGATGTGGACCAATTTTCGCTCTCGTTAATAAACAGCACTACTGCGAGCAAGGCAGATACGATGACGATAATGATGGAGTAGCCGCGAAATTCCTCTCTTTTTACCAAGGCTGCCAATCGCCTTCGGGCGACCGTCTGGTATTGCCAGGCGAAATTGGAACCGGCCAAAAACATAAAACCAATTATTATCCATGTAATTGCCGGGCTGTTGTATCCCATGATCGACTGCGGATGAGGAGAAAACCCCCCCGCGGCCATGGTCGAAAAAGAGTTGCAGACGGCATCGAATACAGGCATTCCCACCCATATCAGGCATATTATTTCCAAAAGAGTAAGTATGAAATAAACCAGCCAGAGTGCTTTTGCGGTATGGGTAATACGAGGAGTTACTTTTTCCTCGGTAGGGCCGGGAGATTCGGCGAAGAACATCTGCCTGCCCGCCACTTTAAATTGAGGCAGAATTGCCACAAACAAAACCACAATCCCCATTCCGCCAAGCCACTGGGACAGACTGCGCCAGAAAAACAGACTTTTCGGGTACAAAGAAAAATCGATGAAAATTGTCGCCCCGGTAGTGGTGATGCCGGATACCGATTCAAAATAGGCATCGAGCGGATTCAGCCCGTAAAAAAGATAAGGGATGGCCCCCATCGCTGCCGTGACTATCCAGGCCAGAGCAACGATCAGAAACCCTTCATTGCGATTGAGATTATCGAAGTTGCGGAGGAAGCCGCCCGCTTTCTGGAGCAGCAGTCCGACTGCAATCGAACTGACGGAAGCAACTGAAAACGGCAGGATACAGAAATAGTTCTTGTCGATCAGCGCAACAACGATCGGGCTCAGCAGTATAATGCCGAAGGCGACAAGGATGATACCGAGGGATGAATAAATATGTTCTCGTTTCATTGGGCGAACATCTTCTTAATGGCCTCGGCATCCTCGGCCATAGTAAAAATATTTAAGAGATCGCCGCCTTGTATCTTGGTTTTCCCCTGTGGAACAATAATCAGTCTGCCTCTTTCGATCGCTCCGATCACCGCCTTGGCGCTGAAAGTGAGATCGGCTACCCGTGTTTCCGGCGAACCTTCGGGAAAGGTGATGCGAAGGACCTCCCCCTGCCCCCCTTCGATCAGCGCCAGGATATCGACATCATGCGCCTGCACGCGGTTTAAAAGGTCTTTCAGCGCAGATTCGCGAGGTGACACCACTACGTCTATGCCGACCCGGTCGAAAAGCAGCGCCGTCTGAGAGTTGCCGACCCTTGTAATGATGCGCCCCTTGCTGATCTGCTTGACCAGCAGGGAGCAGAGAAGGTTTTTTTCATCATTATTGGTGACGCAGATGATCGCATCGGCATCGCCAACCGCCTCACTCTCAAGCAGCTCAAAGTCTGTGCCGTCTCCATGGAGCACGAGAGCTTTTTTTAAGCTGTTGGCCAGAAACAGGCATCGATCCTTGTCGTGTTCGATAATAGTCACACGAATATGTGCCTGCTCGAGCTTTTCGGCAAGCAGAAAACCGACACTGCCTCCGCCAATCAGCACCACCCTCCCTATCCTGTTGCTTTTCTGAAAGAATCGGGCGGCGAGAATATCGAGCGCGGACCCTTTCCCCATGAAAATCACCTTGTCGTTGAGCTCAATTATCGTCGAACCATCCGGGATAAAAAGCTTATTCTTTCGGGTTATTCCGACGATCAAGACGTTTTCCGGGAACGCGCAGTCCCTGATTCGTTTTTCACGGATTATCGAATTTTCCTTGATGCGGTATTCGAAAAGCTTTGCTCGGCCCTGGGCAAAATACTCGACATCAAGAGCTTCCGGAACGGAGACGATACGAAAAATATCCTGGGTAAGCAGCTGCTCGGGCCAGATCACCGTATCAATATCGTAGGGTGCCCGATAGCGACCCTGGCTGTAAAACATCAGGTTGTTATACAGTTCCATGGTGCGGACAAAGCAGATCGTCTCAATATCGGCAATCCTTTTCACCGTCCAACAAGCGACAATATTTGCTTCGTCACGAACAGAGCAGGCGATGAAAAGATCCTTTGCTGCTGCCTCGCATTGTTCGAGGGCGAGCACATCGGCTCCGCTGCCGTTGACATAACTGACATCGAGGTTAGCAAATTTTTCCGGAATGCCGTCCTGCTCATCGAGAATGGTGATATCGTGATCCTTGCTGAGTCGAAGCGCAGCCATATATCCGACCTCAGAGGCACCATAAATTAATATTTTCATAGGTTAACTCCGTCCAACAAGAAGGCTCATGGACCCGCAGTTTCAAATTCCATTGGTGTGTTGATCAATACGTGTGGGCAGAGAGCCTGGAACTGGATGCTCTTCGTCTGACTGAAAGTGGCAAAAGGTATACAACAAAACGTCGTGCGGGTGAAAATACCGACGACTTGGCGGGAATTGTGCATAGCGCATCTCCGAACAAGGTCATGGGAAAATCCTCTATGCTGTGGAGAGCACTTTCCCTTCGATGCCTACGAGGTTAGCTGTCGGGCTTGGGCCGAAGAGTTGCC
Organism: Desulfobulbaceae bacterium BRH_c16a; assembly: GCA_000961725.1. Classification (GTDB taxonomy): domain Bacteria; phylum Desulfobacterota; class Desulfobulbia; order Desulfobulbales; family Desulfocapsaceae; genus Desulforhopalus_A. The sequence goes on along the minus strand of LADS01000015.1, from coordinate 23,667 downwards.
CTACGCCGGTTTCCCGGTGATACGCCCCTAAAGATTGGATCCCCCGTTCCCGTCCACCCGGACGAGATTTGGCAGACTGCGGCATTACTTCAGCAGTACAAAGCAATGCACACAATCGATAATCGAATTATTATACGATCTGGAGAAAAAAGAAAACTAAGAAAAGCTATCGCCAAAACCAAAATGAGACAGCAGTATTCAATGAGAGGATTCACGACCTTTCGTTTTTGAACCAGATATCTTAATGTATTTTTTCTCCGGCTGGTTTACTCTGTGTTGCCATAGAACAGTCAAAAAAGAAATCGCCGTTCAACATTCATACCTGCCTCAAGGAAACTCCTCCATGGATATTGCCGTCTTAATCTTCCTTATTTTGCTCAATGGCGTATTCGCCATGTCCGAGATCGCCTTGGTGACAGCACGCAAGAGCCGTCTCCAGCGGTTGGCTGAGGATGGCGACAAGTCTGCTGTCATCGCCATGCGACTTGGCGAAGATCCCACCCAATTCCTCTCCACTGTGCAGATCGGCATCACCGCAATCGGCATCCTGAATGGTATCGTGGGTGAAGCTGCACTGGCCGGCCCTCTTGCCGAGATTCTCCGTAGCTTTGGGCTCGACGCAAAGAGCAGTTCAATCAGCGCAACTACCGTTGTGGTAGTAGGGATCACCTATTTTTCCATTGTGGTGGGCGAACTGGTGCCCAAGCGGATTGCCCAGTTCAATGCCGAGGGTATCGCACGATTAATGGCAGGTCCCATCTCAGTGCTGGCAAAACTGTCGCGTCCGTTTGTCTATCTCCTTTCGGTCTCAACCGATGGTATTTTACGGTTGATGGGAAAAAAAGAACTCAGCAGTGCCAATCTGACGGAAGAGGATATTCACTCTATGCTGGCTGAAGGGTCTCAGGCTGGTCTGATCGAAAAGCAGGAACACGAGATGGTGCGCAATGTTTTCCGGCTGGATGACCGGCAGATAGCCTCCCTGATGACGCCGCGCAGCGAAATCATCTATCTCGACATCGAACAGCCTCTTGAAGGTACCCTTGAAAATCTGATGAACTCCGACCACTCACGCTACCCGGTGTGCCGGGGAGGGATGCACGATACAGTGGGAATCATCACCGCCAAAAGACTGCTCAAACAGCGTATGAAGGGGGAATCCACCAATATTCAGGAGTATCTGCAGCCGGCTATCTTCGTGCCCGAGTCGCTCACCGGAATGAAACTGCTGGAACAGTTCCGGGAATCGGGAGTACAAATGGTCTTTGTCGTTGATGAATATGGGGAAATCCTGGGTCTGATCACATTACAAGATGTCTTGGAAGCATTGACCGGGGAGTTCAAGTCTCGGGATCCGGAGGATGTGTGGGCCGTTCAGCGCGAAGACGGCTCATGGCTCCTCGACGGGTTGATTCCTATCCAGGAACTCAAGGATCGCCTCGATTTGAAAAGCGTCCCCGAGGAACAGAAGGGAAGGTATAACACCTTGAGTGGCATGATGATGTGGCTGATCGGCAGCCTTCCCCGCACCAGTGATGTCGCCGAATGGGAGGGATGGCGGCTTGAGGTGGTCGATATGGATGGCAACCGGATCGACAAGGTGCTGGCCAGCAGTTTGTTGGACAGAGACATACCGGAAAATTCGAAACCGGCTTCAAAAACAGATGGGGAAAAGTAACAGGCCTGCCCTTATCTGTCTCGCCAGGAGACAACAAACACCGAACCAAAGCCAAAAGCCAGCATCAGATGAAAGACGAAAAAACTGTAATCTTTGAAATGGAAGCTCATCAGCAGTCCAGCAGTGAAGAGCAGCGTCAGCAGTCCCTCGATGATCAGATTATTGGAGATAGGAATTTTCTGCCCCTTGTCCGTCTTTAGCCGGGTGCGTCCGACAATGTTGTATTTTGGCGTGCGGACAAAGGAAGATTTGATCCCCGCATAGCCCTCAATCACCGCTACTGAATTGTGAAAACTGAGACCCATGGACATGACCAGCAGGAGCGGAAAATAGCCGACAAGTGCCAGGACTTGCTGCACCGACAGGGGCCGGGGCAGGAGGTTGATGTTGGCGTAAAAAAATACCGTGGCAACCCCTGCCAGCCCCAGAAGCGATATACCAAGAAATCGAGTATCGATATTGAGGTTATCTAAACAGGGGAGCAGGGCAACGCTTGTGACGGCAAGCATCAGCACGGCCACAAAGATCGAGCTGTTGAACAGGTGTGCCAGGGCATGCAGCTTGGTGGTGACATGAAGATCGCTCCTGAGGATAATCGGTGTCATGCGGCGGGCGTTCTCGGCACCGCCTTTCATCCACCTGAATTGCTGCGACCTTATCCCGTTCATTTCCACAGGCAACTCGGCTGGGGCTTCGACATCCTCCAGATACACAATTTGCCAATTTTTCAACTGAGCCCGATAGCTGAGGTCAAGATCCTCGGTGAGAGTATCGGCCTTCCAGCCACCGGCATCTTCGATGGCCCTCTTTCGCCAGATGCCGGCCGTACCGTTAAACTGGAGAAAATGTTGCCCCGTTTTTCTTCCCATCTGCTCAATGGTGAAATGAACATTCAACTGCAGGGCCTGCAGCTTAGTGAACAGAGAATAGTTCTCGTTGAGATGGGTCCAGCGTGTCTGCACCACACCGACCTTGCTGTCCTGAAAATAGGGGACGGTGTTTTGCAGGAATCGTTTATCGGGCAAGAAGTCTGCATCAAAAATGGCAACGAATTCCCCTTTCGCCTGCCTAAGTCCTTCGGACAAAGCCCCAGCCTTGTATCCAGACCGGTCGGTTCGGTGAATAACCTTGATGTCGAACCCCTGATTGCGATACTGTTCGGCTTTTTTTTCACAGAGACTGGTGGTTTCATCAGTGGAATCGTCGAGGATCTGCACTTCGAAACGGTCGCGGGGATATTCCATTGCAACGATGTTGTCCACCAGACGTTCCGCAACATAAGGCTCGTTAAACAGGGGAAGCTGAATGGTGACGAACGGCCGGGCGTTTTCCCCGAGTGGGATTGGAGAGGCCGGTTTCTTTTTTCTGGTATAATGAAACAGCAGGTTGAACTGCAGAACATTATAAGCCAGGATGAAAGCAAGAAAAAATATATACAGTCCAAAAAGCAAATAGCTCAAAGAGAATCCTCAAATTAAGAAACCAAACCTTTCTTTCAAAGAAAATGGGTGCAAAAACAGACCCATCAAAGAAAGCAGGCGGACTGAAAAAGCCAAGAGAACAAAATGACGGCAGAGAAGAATTCTCGGCCGTCATCTCTCAAATTATAGATTGTGAAGAGCTTTGATTCTATCCTCAAGAGGTGGATGGCTTCTGAAAAGGTCAGCCATAACGCCCGCTTTTGGCCTTATACCAAAAGCCGCTACTTGATCGGGTAGATGAGACGGTTCATGGTGAACCTGTAGCCGTCGCAGGGCACTTACCATTTTATCCTTGCTGGTCAAATAAGCTGCTCCTCGGTCGGCAGTATACTCCCTTTTTCTTGAAAACCACATCACGATTATTGAGGCAAAAAGTCCAAATACTATCTCAAGTACGATAGTTACAGCCATGTAACCAAAAAATCCAAGCCCCCCGCCCTCTTCGTCACTGCTAAAAAAATTATTTATGACATTTGCAGCAAGACGGGACAGCAAGATGACAAACGTATTCAAAACACCCTGAATCAAAGCCATAGTTACCATATCGCCACAGGCTACATGGCTGATTTCATGGGCGAGGACTGCTTCAACCTCATCTTTGGACATATTCTGCAATAATCCGGTGGAAACGGCCACCAGGGCATCGTTCTTCTTCATGCCTGTGGCGAATGCGTTCAAATCCGGAGATTCATAGATTGCTACTTCCGGCATGCCAATCCCGGCTTGTTCGGCCATCCGGCGAACAGTATTATACAGCCACTGTTCCGTTTGATTTCTTGGGTTGACGATTACTTGAGCGCCGGTCGATTTTTTGGCAATCCACTTCGACATCGCCAGGGAAATAAAGGAGCCACCCATACCGAATATTGCCGCCATTACCAAGAGTCCTGAAGTACTCCGGGAATCTACCCCGAGCAAACTCATTACGATACCGAGCAAAACGATAATGGCCATGTTGGTTGCTAAGAACAGCACGATACGAAACACGTCAATCCTCCATTTTGAAATTTTTCTGATTCCACCGCCAAAATGGCAGCAGAACATACGCACTGGTAAGAATTTATATTGCGATCTAAATCTGTTGCTCGCGGAGATTCGAATACATCGCTTTTTCAGTGTAAAACAAAAGAACTTGTCTTATTCTACGAGAACATCTCAAATTTCTAACTATTATGATTGCCCCCTCCGGTTAATTCGAATCGGTTTCTGTCGTTGCTTTGTAGTTTCGCGCTGCAGGGAACGAATAAGTCTCTCAAAACTTGATTGAAAAACCTCAAGATAATCGATCCCTTTGCTTTGGATGGTGATTTCGCCGCCGGTGGACCGGAGTTTTGCAATAACCATACAACGCTTGTCCAAGCCTCCCTTCGGGCCATTGACATCCGAGAAGCGAACCCGGACCCGCATTATGAAAGCACGATACCGCAGAAGAAAAATTTGCATTTGCTGGGAGATAATATGCTTGGATCTGCCGTTAAAACTCGAGGAACCCCATTTGATGTCTGTACTCATAAGTCCTCCGTTGAATGTTTTGTGAAAGCATACCAACAGAGATCGGTTGGAACAAATAGATAATAAAAGATAAGATATTAGATAAAATCGAAAATGAAAATGGAATGGCTTAACTATCATCACCTCCACTATTTCTGGGTTGTTGCCAAGGAAGAAAGCATAACCAGAGCTGGGGAAAAGCTTCGCCTGGCTCCCTCCACGGTCAGCATGCAAATAAACCGGCTTGAAGAATTTCTTGGCGATAAGCTCTTTCGACGGGCTGGACGTAATCTGGAGTTAACGGACTTCGGACGGGTGGTCTTTCGGTATGCCGATGAGATCTTTGCCTTGGGACTGGAACTGCTCGATACGGTCAGGGGAAGATCAACCGGACCGCTCCGTTTTGAAGTCGGTATTGTAGACATGCTCCCCAAGTTGATGGCCAGAAGAATTCTGGAACCGGCCCTGGCTCTTTCCGAAGGACTGCGTCTCGTCTGCCATGAGGGAAAAGAGAAACAACTTCTTGCGGAACTGGCTATTCACAACCTTGATATCGTACTCACCGATACGCCGGTAAAATCCGGCATGAGTGTCAAGGCGTACAGTCATCTGCTGGGAGAATGCGGAGTGACCTTTTGTGCCGTGGAGTCTTTGGCCGGGCCTCTACGGCAGGGTTTTCCACTGTCGCTGAACAACATGCGGATGTTATTGCCTACTCCAATGTCCGCGTTGCGGGGCAGTCTCGATCAATGGTTCAGCTCGCTTGGAATCCGGCCTGAGGTTGCGGGAGAATTTGACGACCATGCCCTGTTAAAAGTATTCGGTCAGGCAGGTGACGGTATCTTTACTGTGCCGTCCATAATCGAGCAGGAAGTATGCCGCCAGCACAATGTAGCCATCATTGGCAGATCCGATGCAGTCAGAGAGCGTTTCTATGCAATTTCCGTCGAACGGATCATCAAGCATCCTGCAGTGGTGGCAATCTGGAATGCAGCCAGGGAATTTAGAGGGCAATGGAATATAAGCCCGATCCCTCAAGGTCCTGAATGAAGATTTCTACAGACGGCATAAGAGAGCAAGACGTTTTTGCGGTGCAAGTTCATCGCAGCACCGACAGGATGTTATTTCTTATCTCGGATACGAATGGCATAGCCGAAAAGATATGTGCAAAACGGCACACCTAAGAGCAAGCCCCAGAAACCAAACAACTTCCCGCAGACTGTCAAAATGATGAGGATAATGACCGGATTGATCCGCATGTATGAACCATATATCCTCGGGTTGATTATATATCCTTCGATCAAATGAACGATAGTGATGAGAAGAACAGCTAAAAACATAGTCTGGATTCCGGAAGTCTGAAGAGCGACCAGGCAGATAGGTATGGAGCTGATAAAAACACCGACAACCGGAATGAAGCTGCAGAAAAAAACGATCACAGAAAGAAAGACCACGTGTTCACCGATCCCAAGTATTGATATACCTATGGCGGTCAAGATGCTGTTCACAGTGGCAACAATAAACTGAGCTTCGAGCGCTCTCCCGAGTACATGGGAGAAGTCGCGTATATCATCGGCGACACTCAGATAGATGAAGCGAAGCTTGGTATTCTCTAACTCTCGCACACTTACCGCAAGTCTCGGTAAATCGAGAACAATGAGAAATGAGAAAAGCAAAGAAAGGAGAAAAGCGGAGGTCACCGTGGCAATTTTTCCACCAATATTTCCTAAAGTGCCAAGGAGATGGTTGATAGATTCAATGCCGCCGGATTCCTCCCCCACCTTAAGCAATTGCTGGAGCATTGCGCGGGTTGGTGAATATCCAAGTCCTTTTCTTTCCACCGCCTCTTTATTACTTTCCGGCTCTTCGGTGATTAATTCCGGAAACACTTCAGCGAGAAGAGGATATTTGTTGCTGAGTTCAAGAATCTCCTGATCCACCCGGCCGAGATAGGAGGAGAATTGGCTCACAAACAATTCCGTCTGGACCTTGACTTTGGGCACAAGGAAAACACCGGCAATGCCAAGAACGGTCAGTAAACAAATTGCTACAAGAAATGCTCGAACGGTTCTGTTTTTGACGTATATTTCTAACCTGTTTACCCCGTTAGCCTGGATCTTGGAAAAAACAAAGGTGAGAAAAATCAAAAGAAAGAAGGAGCGAAGCAGGAAGATCAAACCAATCAATGTACCCCAAACCATGATGATCGCAAAATGGTGGAAAATTCGATCCCAGGGTTGAGGTAAAGAGCTGAAGGGCGGCTGGTTTGTTTTTATGGGAAGCATATGGGTACGATAAAACGAAAGGCTGACGCTGCATAGTTTGCGCCCATGATATATAAACTGTATTCCTTATCTTGCGAATCTCAGGCCAGGGCTTCAGGGAACGAGAAAACTCTTTGGGATATTATACGATTCCAGTCTTAGCCGTTATTTAAATTTCCATTATTAAAAAGGCGGTGTATCCGATATAGCCGACCAGCAGCACTGTACCCTCAAGACGATTGATCCGGCCAGGACCTCTAAAACCGAAGCAAAAGGTAAAAAGGAGGAACGTCAGAATGGTCATTGTCAAGACATCTCTGGAGAGCACTTCCGGGGCAACAGTTGCGGGATGAATCGCCGCAGCGATTCCGACCACTGCCAGCGTATTGAAAAGGTTGGATCCAAGTATATTGCCTAATGCAATGTCATGTTCTCCTTTGCGGGCCGCTATCACCGATGAGGCCAATTCCGGCAGGGATGTGCCTAGAGCCACAATGGTCAAGCCGATGATCAAATCACTGACGCCATAGCCATGAGCTATTTCTACCGCCCCCCAGACAAGGATGCGAGAACTGACAATCAACAAAACCAAACCTATTACAAGCCAGAGTAAAGACTGCCTTAAAGGGATGGTATGTGCATCAAGTTCCTTTACAACTTCAAGGCCTAAGGCATCGGCGCGTTGCCTGAGCCCTTGAAAGACAGTCCAGGCAACAAGCCCCCCGAAAACTGCCAACAAGCCCCAGGCGTCGAGTCGCGACAGCTCGCCATCCAAGAGTTGAAATGCTGCAAGTCCGGTTACGACAAGCAGGATAGGCAGCTCTTTCCGTAACACACCGGAGTGGACAGCTATTGGACTAATCAAAGCAGTCAGACCCAGGATCAAGGCGATATTGGTAATATTGGATCCGTAGGCGTTGCCGAATGCGAGGCTTGGATTTCCCTGCATAGCGGCCAACGCCGAAACGATCATTTCCGGGGCCGATGTACCAAATCCGACAATCACCATGCCGATAAGTAACGGCGGCATGCCAAAATGCCGTGCCGAGGCTGCCGATCCTTCCACAAAACGGTCGGCACTCCAAACCAGCATTACTAAACTGACAACAACAGCGACATATGCAAGTATCATTGAGTGCACTCCGAAAGTAATGGCTGGGAAACCGGTAGATATTCTCAGCCCTTTACCCGCTTGATCGTTCCGTTACTGATCATGCTCTGGAACTGGGACAACAGGACCTCTTCCTCCTTGTCGATATGGCCGTCCTCGTTCGCGCAATCCATAATCTTCTGGTATTCTGCCGGGGTTACCTCGAGGTCGTCAATGGCGTGGTTGATGAGATCCTTGAGTTTGCTGGCCGATTCGCTTACTTTCTTCATTTTTGCTCTCCTTGCTTAGTGTTGGCCTCAAAAATATCCGCCGGCACAATTTTAAACTTTGTGCCGGCGGTATCGATCAGCTTTCTTTTATGCCTTCCAACTTCCAATTCTGGGTCCCGGTGGATCTGGCCCAGGTCCACTCCTCTTGGAACTTGACTGGGTTGGTCATGCTGCCGGAAACCAGTTCACCGCTCTTGTCATCGACTGTGTAATCAAGAAGATTGGCGGTAAACAGCACAGTGACGAAGTCCTCACAACCGTCGCTGCCGGCTTGAATGATCTCCACTCCGCGAACGGCAATGGACTCCAGTTTATTGATATGCCCAATGCTGCGCATTTCAACAAAATGTTCTTCATACTCCTGGGCCAGCTGCTCGCCGAGGAGATGGCGATAGGAATCAAGTTCGCGGCGCATCCATCCGGCCTGCACTTTGAAAAAGACGTCGGAGGCTACCTCGATGAAATAAGCCGGATCGAAATCCCTGTCGGTCTGCTGAATCCGGCTTATGCCGTCACCCACCAGATTTTCACCGATAATCAGTGGAGGCGGCGGCTGGGCGATATTATTGCTTCCACCAAAGGTGCTGGATGACTGAACTCCCTGCCGGGAATAAACAGGGACAGGCACCTGATTGCCTTGTCGGGCTTTGGCAAATCTCCTGTAGAGGAAAAAAGCTACGCCGCCGAGAATCAACAGGGGGAGAATTCCCATGCCGGAGCCTCCACCCCCGAACATCGAGCCAAACAGCATTCCACCGATCGCACCGCCGAGAAGGCCGCCCATCATGCCACGGCCGAAACCGCCGCCGGTTGCAGGGGCACCTGCCGGAGCGCTCGCCGGAGCTTTGCTGGGGCTTGAACTGAAGGATTTTCCACCCGATTTGGAGCGGGCATCGGCATAATCCGCCATTAACCCACCTTCAATGAGGGTGAACGCGATAAGCATCAAAAAAATCGGTGCGAATCTCTTCAATAAAACTGTCATGATCTTTTTTTATCTCCATTAATAATTTTATCAAAACTGCCAAGGACTGTGAACCTTAATCTCCAGGCGGTTGCCAGGTGACAGGACTTCACGTTTTGGCAGAACCTTGTGCGATGTATTGAAGAATAGATACTACTAAGAAATATAACAAATAGATAATGACAAGCATCACTTTCGAATAAATCGAAACCAATGAAGCCCGTAAAGGTGTCCGCTATCGGCTGGGACAAGGTCTTTTGATGTGTACCGGTGAACGATTTACGAAGATTGAATCGTGGCGGCAAATGATTAATTTCTCCCGAGACACCCGGTGTCCTGCAAAGAAGAGGAGGCTGAAAATGAAAGTGCTTGTTGCCGTTTTACTGTTGGTGGTTCTGACTGGCCAATCGGAGGGTGCAACGGACTGCCCGTCGACCAGGCCGGACTCCCTGGGGCCGTTTTACAAGGCGGATGCTCCAGTTCGATCCGTTCTCGGCACCGGCTATGTTCTCAAGGGGACCGTTCGCTCATCAGTTGATTGCAGTATAATTCCCGAAGCACGGATCGAGGTGTGGCATGCCGGACCGGACGGGAAATACACCGACGCCTACCGTGCAACGCTCATTTCCGATCATCTAGGACAGTACCGTCTCCAGACCGAACGGCCACCCAGTTATTCATTCCGTCCCCCGCATATCCACATCCAGGTGACAACCCCCGGCCATGAAATGCTGATCACTCAGCACTATCCTGAAGAAGAGACCTCTGAAGCGATATTTGACCTGGTGCTGGTGCCGGCGGAAAAATAACCGGGATTGATCTTTAACGGACTCCCCTTTTTCCCTCACTCTGCAACGACCCGCAACCAGTCATTCCGTTGGAAGGCGTGGTATGGTATAAGGGGGGCATGACTAAAGCCGAACGCTTATTTGAACTCGCATTGCTGCTGCGTTCGCGGCGCACGGCGATAACCGCCGAAACGATCGCCGAACGGATGGAGGTGTCGCCGCGTACCGTGTACCGCGATATTCAGGCCCTCATCGCGGCCGGTGTGCCGGTGACCGGGGAACCCGGAGTCGGCTACATGGTCCGTCCGGGCAACCATTTGCCGCCCTTGCTGTTCAGCCCCGAAGAAGTACAGGCCCTGATCGTGGGCAGCCGCATGGTGCAGGCCTTCACCGACAAGGATCTGGCGCAGGGGGCGCGCAGCGCGGAATTGAAGATCCTTTCCGTACTGACCGAACCCCTCAAACGGCACGCGGAGCAGCAGCCCTACCGCATTCCCATCATGGAAAGCGACGACGCTTTGCGGGAAATCCACGCCATCCTGCGCTGCGCCTGCGAACAACGCTGCAAACTGCAGATCTCGTATCGGGACGAACAGGGGCAGCCCAGCGAAAGGATCCTGTGGCCTTTGGGCATGATCGGCTGGAGCGGATGCTGGACTTTGCTGGCCTGGTGCGAGCTGCGGCGGGGATATCGCAATTTTCGCTTCGACCGTTTCGAGGCCGTGGCAGTATTGGCGGAGCAGTTCGAGCCAAGCGATGAGATCGGCCTTGCCCACTATATCCAACATGTTGTCGGGGTGCGCGATAGCGGCTAGCCGTCGCAGCGGTCCGCGGTCATGTCGGGTGCATATCACTCCTGACAGAATCTGACATCGATCTCCGGTATGATGGGAGCACAAGAGGCAAATGTGCTTTCAACTACAACCCACAAGGAGGATCGAAAATGAAAAGCAATGCTATTCCGACAGACTACAACACCGTTACCCCCTATCTTACCGTCACCGACGCGGGAGAGTTCATCGAGTTTCTGAAGGCGGCCTTCTCCGCCCGGGAAAAGGAACGTTTCAGCACCGACGGCACCATCGGCCATGCTGAAGTGATGATCGGCGATTCGGTGATCATGTTGAGCGAACCCGCAGGCGACTGCCGTCCCATGGCAGGCTCCTTTTATCTCTACCTGGGGGACGTGGATGCTGTGTACCAGCAGGCTCTTTCCGCAGGCGCCAGCTCAACCGCGGCCCCCACCGACCAGTTCTGGGGCGACCGCACCGCCACGGTGCATGACCGGTTCGGCAACATCTGGCACCTGGCGACCCGGATCGAAAATGTCTCGCTTGAAGAGGTGCAGCGTCGCATGGCCGGCTAAGGGCCGATGCGGGTGCAACAGGACCCGGTCCTCCAACTGACCGGGTCCTGCAGAAAACACTGCCAGTGGTGAGTTTTTGGAATCACTCAACCAAACACCGCCAAGGCAACTGATGTTCTTTATTGCCCTGGCCTTAAGAGTCAATTGTTGTTCAGGTTTACCTCATGACTTCATTCAGTTTATCCAATACGCATCTCCAGCCACCCTCATGTCCTGAGCGTGCCTCTTCATCGATGAACTTCACATGAGACAGCGAAATTTTAGATTTATTATCATCTATCTTGGTGAAATTCAAAGTCACCGTGCTGTTATCAACAACCGAATAGCGAGATGCCCAGGTGAAAACAAGCCTGTCGGGGCGACTGATTTCTAAGTACTTACCTGTGTGCGGTATTTTTTCATCACCAAGAAGCATAATAAACGTGAAGTTACCTCCTTCGCGTGCATCGATTTCTACATCGGTCTCGGACATATCAGGCATTCCCTTCATAAATCGAGACAACATTTTTGGGTTTAACCATGCATCGAATACTCTTTCGATGGACGCATTGATAACCTTATCTATATTTACGGTAAGCTCAGTCATTTCAGTACCTCCGTCTTGCATTATTTCATTGAGTAATTCCAGGCGTAATTCCCAGATCGATTTAAGCTCTTTGAACCAATTTTCAACCAATCTCACGCGTTCTATTTTCGGTTCAATCCAATGGGTTCTGCCGATGGTCTTCCGTGTCACGAGTCCGGCTTTTTCCAACACTTTTATGTGCTTGGATATGGCGTTAAGCGACATATCGTAATGGTTGGCGAGGTCTGTGACACGACTGGTGCCTTGCTGGCAGAGTTGCGTTAAGAGAGAGCGACGTGTTGTATCACTCACAGCTTTGAGTATTTCAGTAAGGATCTTATCGTTCTCATGCTCAACCATACAGTTGAATATAAGCAAGGGTCATCTATTGTCAACCAAATGGTTGAATATATTATTGTGAGAACTCGGGGAGGGCCAGGCGCAACCTGCAGCGTTTCTGATTTGACATTTGACCTATTTATGGACTATATTTGGTCATAACAGGGAGGATGATTATGAAATTATCACGTCAAATTAAGCCGATCAGTTACCTGAAAGCCCATGCCGCAGAAATCATTCGCAGTCTGGCGGAGCAAGGCGAACCTCTGGTCATTACTCAAAATGGTGAAGCCAAGGTTGTGATGCAAGACATCGAAAGCTATGAGCAAACGCAGGAAACCATGGCTCTTTTAAAGATTCTTGCACTCGGCACACGTCAAATTGAGGAGGGCAAAATTCAGCCCACAGGAGATGTCATTCAGCGGCTTCGGGACCGGAGCAAGAACCGCTGATGTCTTTCCAAGTATTGCTCACCGACGATGCAGCTCGTGACTTGGAGCATTTGTACGACTACATCGCATTGCACGATGTGCCGGGCAAAGCTGATTACGTTCTCAACCAAATAGAAAAAGCTTTTTCCAATCTCTCTGAAAATCCAGGGCGTGGAGCCTATCCGAAGGAGTTGTTGGCCATCGGACTTCGCGAGTACCGTGAGATTTTTTTCAAACCCTACCGCATCATCTATCGGGTCATTACCGAAAATGTTTACGTTATGGTGATTGCCGATGGCCGTCGTGATATGCAGACATTGTTGCAACGACGGCTATTGCAAGCTTGACCGTACCTGCTGCTGACAGGGGGCACAAGCTGCTCAGTGCAGGAATCGTTTAGTTCCCTTCTAGTGCAGAAAAGTTCTACAGTGGGCAAATTTCCACATGGGGTCCCCAAGGATAATTTCACAGCCGCCGGTGTCTTTGCCGTAGTGTAGTAATCTGCAAAGCCGAGACCCGCGATAAATGCGTAGGGTGGAGCGCCTTCATCCCAGTCCGCCGACTTCAGTTCCTTATCGAAGAAGTGTATGCGATGGTTTTCCGCCTCCTCTCCCTCCTCTTTCGGAGAAAGAAAAGCGCCAGCCAAACCCATCCCTATCGAAAAGTTGAATTCGAAAATGGTCCCTCGCTTGGGATGCTTGATCATGACGGTATAGATACCTGAGCCCCTTCGCCAGATGCTGGTCCGAACTCAAGCTGAAATTCATGGCTGTCGGCATCTTCATACACACTGTTCTCGAGCAGACAATTGCCCGCAAAGACATAGGCAGGCAGCGCCAACATGCATACAAGCGAAATGCGAAAACGCTTCATATTTTGGCCCACAACTTCCTCTATGGTCTTCATGACCGCTCCCGCCAATCAGAGACGAGACAATACCCGTTCGGCTATGCGTCGGGCCAGATCGAGATTTTCCGGTCTGCTCGTGTTGCCCACCGATACCAGGACATAGCACTCGCCTTTCAGGATGTGCAGACCGGGAGTGCCCCAAAAGGCATCATCCCCGATTCCAGGAACGTTTTCCTGAGGACTAAGCATTTCCTTGGTGGAGTGATAGACTTTTGCCGCACTTTGTCCGTATTTGCGAATTTGTGCGGTCATGTCGGCAGTACGAACAACAGAGATCTGAATGAATCGCGAGGAAGAATGCGTATCGTAAAAGCATATCTTCTGGCCCATCGGATTCTTTGTGTCTTTTTGTTCTGGGTCCTCGACCTGCTCGCCCATCAAGGTCTCCGCCTCCTCTCTCGTGAGAAGTCCGCACGGATCGGACTGGCCGAAGGCTGGCGCCGTCCCCCACACAGCGATTAACAAGAGAATCACCAAACCCGCCCTAAGCTTTTCGCTCATAATCCACGCTCCTGTTTAAAAAAAATATAAAAATATTAACAATCGGCGAAAGCAGTATTTCCAGGATTCTACCCTGCGGATCCCGTCCCGGAGTGCCTGGCAGCATCGCAAAAAATTGTGTAGATACTGTGACAACAGTGACATGAGAGACCTAGGCTGGTGCAGGAAGATGGCTGCACCAGCCCACGGTTTTTTTCGTTGCGAGGAACTTATCGCGGCACCAGTTCCACTCGGCGATTTTTAGCCCGGCCCTCGTCGGTGGTGTTGACAGCCACCGGTGCCAGACTGGCAACCCCGTTGGCGGTGAGACGTCCGGCATTGATGCCGTATTCCGTGTTCAGCGCGGCCACGACCGCATCCGCCCTTCGTTTGGACAGGCTGAGATTGGTCTCGTAACTGCCGACGTTATCGGTGTGACCCACCACATGCAGGGTGAGTCCGGCATCCTCCCGCAGCAGTTTGGCGATTTCTTCCAGAGCCGGTTTTGATTAGCCCACGATTTCGGAGCCGCCGAAGCGTTTTACCAGCGGATGATCCTTGGATCCGGCCAGATCGGCTGCCCCGGCCTCGGCCGCTATCAGGGCGGTTACCAAGAAACCGATGCATAAAAAGACGAAAAATTTCCCCCTGTCGTTAAAACCGAACCCCCTCATTCTTTTCGTGTCCATAGTCCTCTTTCCTTTGTTGAAAAACAAAGGTTAAACGTTTGAGTCCGCTCATGCCCGCGGATCTTGTTTGCATCCTCTTCGTCCGATTGCCGCGTCAGGTAATGTAGTGAGGAATCCCAGGGGCGATTATGCGGGCAATTCTTAGCATTTGGCAAAATTACTCCCAGGGAGGATTAATGTCGAGGGAGAAATAGGTATAGTGTTTGAAATTAATGCAATATTTGATTTGGTTCGATCAAGCCGAAAGCTGCATTTGCACAGTATTCAGGAGGGTCTCCAGGCCCGGTAACCGGAACCCGGAGCCTGCTACATGGAAAAAAAACGAGCTACGAAGAAAAAGGAATGAAAATCGCCATCGGGTCCAACCCCTGGAAAAATTGACGAACCATCCAATCGATCGACGATTGGTAAAGATAATGCATGAGAGTGTGAAGCTTCGGCGATTATCAGTGCCCCCGGTGCCCAGATCAGATTGGGCAACAAGCTAAAATAACTCGCACAGCGAAGTCGGTTCTCACCAGATTAGACAGCTATTCCCGGTTCCTCATCGGAAATAATTTCTTTAGATATCTTAATGAAATGTTTGAGTAATGGAGAACACCATTTCTCAACATGCCAAATCATAAGAACTGAGGTCTTGAACTCTTCCGCATCCCAATTAATCTTTGACAAAATACCATCCTTAAGTTGTTCGCGGACAACTACCTCTGGGCAGATAGAATAGCCAACACCGCGTCTTAGGCAATTTTGCAAACTGGTCATGCTTGAGAATTCCAGTCTGTGAATTTTTATCTTCTTGTCGTCGAGCGACCGCTCGAACGCTTTGCGATAACTTCAGTCGGTTTTAGACAGAAGGATGGTCTGTTGATGCAGATCATTTGGCTGAACCCCTTGTTTCTTGACCAGTGAATGGACAGGACCGGCGATCATGACAAGATCCAGGGTCTTGAGCATTTCAATCTTTACCTCTTTTAGGTTTATCGAGTCAGTCATCAGAAAGGCGATATCGATGCGTCCTGAGTTGAGTTCTTCTCGGAGTTGATCATCGGCACAATTGATGAAGTTAAGCTTTACCTGAGGATTATCTTTGTAAAAGCGTTCCACAACGTCCGGCATGTATACAGTTGCCAATGTATCTGGGATTCTAATTGTCAGAGAACCACGGAAATTTTCAGATCCAGTTATTTCTGATTGAATCTCATGTGCCATTTCCATCATACGACGTGCATACCCGTAGAGTTTCATGCCTGCCTCCGTGATGATGACACGACGGCCAATTCTATCGAACAGTTTTAAAGACAACTCTTCCTCCAGCAGTCGGATCTGAGCAGATACCGAGGATTGCGCCATATGCAGTTTGCCGGCTGCTTTGGAAAAGCTTAAATGGTCAGCGACGACTTTGAATGTTCTAAGCTGCCTCAATTCCATCTCTTTCTCCTCATGTATCGTTAGTGACTATCGAGTGTATCGAAACTAATCGTTGGACGCGATCCAAAACTAGTATTAATCGTAAATAACGAATCATTCAACTAAAAGGAGCGCCTATGAAAACAATTACAGAAATTGAAATACTCATGGCAAGTGAAAAGGCGGCCAAATACTTCGGCAACGGGTTTCATTGTGCAGAAGCTGTGGCCACTGCGGTGCTAGATGCTATAGGCGAAGAACCATCGGAAGCGGCAGCGCATGCAACTGCCTTTGGCGGTGGATTTGGCCGAACGTTCCAGGAAGCCTGCGGAGCGTTATCGGGAGCCCTTATTGCGATTGGCCATTTGTATGGCCGACGAGAATTGGGTGGTGAATGGGATCTTGCCGCCGAACTTGGCGCAAAGATTCGGCAACGTTTTTTGGATGATTTTGGCGCCACCAATTGTGCGACGCTCCGCACTCGTTTTGGCGAGGAACGGCAAATGATCGAATGCCGAAATTTGACAAAAAAAGTTACGGCAACACTTCTTGCGCTTTTTACCGAAAATCCAGATCAATACGAGGCTATGATGAATCCATCCACTGTTCAATTCGAGTGAAAAGCACTACCTGCCGACGAACCGCAAGAACCACAGATGTTCGTTTCGACGGATTATCCGTATTGTTGACAATTGATAAGGTTCCGATCATGGATAGAACAAACAGTATAAATATGGGGATGGAATTAAAGAATCTATTATTTCTTTTTGTCGGAGATCTCAGCCGAGGGAAACGAATGCAGGAAACGGTTAAACCTCATGGTTGGAAAATTCGCATAGAGACGGAGGTGAGATCGGTACCAAACAAAGGAGCTGAATACAGGCCTGATCTTGTGATACTTGATGGCTTTCCCGAATCAGAAAGAGCAATATCAGTATACTATAAACTTCAACATTTCAACGAGGTCCTGTTTCTTGCCTTGAACGATTCACCAAACGCCATGAAATTTACACATGTTCATCGGTTGTCTTTTCTTAAGATAATTAATCGTGATCCGAAGCCAAAAGAGTTCATTGATGCAATATTTGATTTGGTTCGATCAAGCCGAAAGCTTCATTTGCACAGTATCCAGAGAGGGTTGATTTGTGACATCCAGTCGCGGTAGGAATTCCGATGGCTCAACCTTATTGGGGCCTCAAAACAGAACCCGGTGCGCCAGCTGACCGGGTCTTGGGGGTAGTGTTTCGAGTAAGGCAAAATCGCCACTTCCAAACACCCGGTCGTCGGATTTTTCCATATCATCTTTTTGCTCGGCTCGCAATTGCCTGCTCCTTTGCCAAGCGAGTTCGGGGGAACTTCAAGCATCCCTCCTCCACCGCGGAATTCAGGATCATCAGTGATGACGTCGGCGAGGCGTGGATCGATGATATCCGTATCATGGAAGCTGGATGACCCGGCACCTTGACGATCGAATCGCTGGTAAGCACACGCCCTCCGCGTTCCACTTGCCGAGTGCCTTCCTGGCGAACTAGAGCACCAACAGAAATCCTCCTCGGCAAAAAACATGCTTGTCGATTATTCCCGCGCTGAATAATGTGGAGAAGGGTTCCTGGTGAATCGAGATCTTGGCATGATATGAAATGCACACCGAGTGATTAGAAACCACACAAAACGTGGTCTTTCCCCTATTATCGAGGAGAGACAGATATGAAATCGGTGAGGCATCGGGAGGTTCTAACGCCGGAGAAAGAAAAATTTTATGAACAAATCATCCTTCAAAAAAATCCAGGATCGGAAACGGATGTGGCTGTTTGCGGGGGTTATTCTTCTCGCCATTTCGGGGCTTGCGGGCATTTGGCACTTTCCCCTTCAGCATTACGCCGATCAGGAAAATCTCAGCAGGCTCATTACTTTTGTCCGGGGCCAGTGGTGGACACCCCTCGCCATCATCCCGACGTACCTGGTGGCCAACAGCCTTCTGTTTCCCAATATGGTGCTGAACAGTGCGATTATTTTGACCCTGGGCGGATTTTTCGGCTGGGCCTGCGCCATCGCCGGCAGCTTGACAGCCGCTTCGCTCTTCTTTTTCTTCGGTCGCCGGTTCGGTGCCGGAAGGCTCGATTTTATGAAAGGAAAACGTTTCGAGAAAGTGCAGAAATTTTTGCGCAAAGGCGGCATCGGCGCCGTGGTCGGCGTCCGGATGATACCCATTGCCCCCTATGCGGTCGTGAATACCGCGGCCGGATCGATCGATCTTCGGTTTCGAGATTATCTGATCGGCACCTTCATCGCCCATCTTCCGGGAACCCTGACTTTGGCCATTTTCGGGGAACAGCTGGAAAACGTGATCGCAGACCCTTCCGCGGGAAATATCACGATCCTGCTGGCAGTGGTGCTGCTGGGAATTGCATTGATCTGGGGAGTCAAGCGGTATGCACGCAAACACATCGAAAACGCTGAAACAGAAGTGACCAGGGATGACATCGGAAAGTGATAAAGCCAAAACCATTATGACTCGTAACGGGGTTAAACTAAGAAAAAGGAGCCCAAAGGCCCTTCGACTGTCGTCTCGCCCTCGAGCTTGAGGTCCAATTCGATGAAGAACACCTTGACGGCCTCGAGTTTTTCGACAACGATGAGAACGTTGTCCATCCGTTTAAGCGTCATATCCCTCCTCCTCTCACTTCACTGCTGATGCCTCGTACTTGCCGTTCGTGGCATATAACGCGATAATCACCGGTTTATCCGGTGCATTTACTTGTTGGACATAAGTTTGGTGTCGCAATAATTATCGAATATTTTTCATGAATTAGATTTTACAATAATGACGCTTGTTATTTAAAGGTTATCGAAAAAACTTTTCCCGCAAGACTTACAAAATTCTCCATCCTGCAACAAATTTAAGCTGTTGATTAGTTTTGCCTCATCTTTAGCAAGTTTCCTCGCATTTTCTATGTCATTAATTGCGCAATATGATTTAATCAAATTAATAACTATATTAATTCGTGATGGATTTAATTCATGAGAATATTTCAATACATCAATAGCACTATTGTAATCACCTAGTCTAAACAGTGCATACCCCTTGTATTCTAATGCATTTATGTTATTTGGCTCAATCAAAAGAGCTTTTTCGTATTCCTCTAATGCTTTATCGAAATCTTTGTTTGATCGATAAAATACTCCGTTCGCGATAATTTCGTTAACTCGTTCATGAGTAAGTTTCCTGTTGATTAGTTTTAAATACGAATCAGATGTTTTGCTGGATTTTGAGAATTTTCCTTCAAAATATTTTTTTGCTTCTACGAGGTTTCCAGAATTAAATTCTAATACTCCAAGATTATTCGATGCTCGTTGTGCTATTTCTTTATCACCAATTTTTGAGGCGCTATCAAATGCCGAAGATAAGTATCTTCGAGATTCTGATATATTTCCTAAAGAAAAATATGCCCACCCAATTGCATTTTCAATTTTTGCTTTTCGTTTTTGATCATCAGATAATGAATATGCCTTATTAAGCTCAAAAATTGCTTCTTTATATTTATTCAATAAAAGAAAATTTTGAGCTTTTTCCATATATACATCAACTTGTTCAACTGCTATTGATGTAGATTGAATGAAAGCACAAATTAATATTGTCATAATTAAAATTTGATTTTTCATCAGTTATTTCCTAAAAACCATAACCAGAATCTTTGGAGGAATTCGCTTTTTCAATAGAAAGAGTTTTTGAAATATCATTAACATCATATAATTCAAGTTTTAGTTTGGTCAGCTCTTTTACCAAAGCATCATTTGAAATTAATAAATTATGGTCATCTTTAACAGAGATTTCAGTTCTGCCATTATCACTTATTTCTACTGTCTTTGCTTGATGATTAACTACAGGTCTGTAGCATGCTTCTGTTGGTGTTACTCCTAAAATAATTTTACTGGTAGACTTGTATGAGAGAAGAAACAAGCCGCCAGCGAAAAATATGATTGCAAATATCATAAAGTATCTTGTGTTTGTTAGTTGATGACAAATTATGCTTTTCCATTCTCTAAAAAACTCTATGTCGGAAAAATCGTTAGGATTTTTTTCTAATATTTTTGATTGCACCCCAGAAGTTAGACGGTATCCTAAATACAACATAAGAAAGGCGAAACCTGTAACTCCAGTATTAAGCACATCAACTACATTAATATTCATTTCGAGAAATCTCCATTCAATATATTTGCTTCGTTGTGTTGTTTACTTATAACGCCGCAAAAAAACCGGTGCAAATGGAGCGTAGCGGAATTTGCATCCGAGCTTATTTGCCTTGTTGGGCTTAATTTCCAGTCAGTGTGATTTCAAATTCTTCGGCTTTTTAGTGTAGTGGTTCAAAAGATCATCAACCGCTAGCTTGTGAGAGTTGAGCAACTTCTGTATGTGAGCTATCGATAAATCTCTGAAATTTGTGGACTCGAAAGACTTGAAAAACCTCCTTACGGATTTCACTACAGACTTCAACTCACTTTCACTCATCACTTCCACTTCGTGAGTGAAGGCAGCCGCGCTTTCCACTTTTTTCGCTGGGTGAATAATGACTCTCTTGGCCAGCAAACCTGGATAATGTTTTTCAAACCAGGCGCTCGAACGGTTCATTTGTTCAGCTTCCCGTTTGTTGATTTCCGCCCGTTTAACGTCAACTTCGCTTTTGCATTCCCAAACTATGTAGTGAGTGTCATCAAGCGCCCAAAGGTTATCCGGGCCTTCCTTCCACTCCTTATCTGGCCGTTCCCCAGCAAAACCGAGTGCGCGACTAAGTTCATCCAAGGCCTGTTCAAATTGATCAGCCTTGGTGCCGAAGACAAGCCGCCCAAGAATATCGGAGAGATTTACATCAAGCTGGCTATAGTTCTCAAACGCACTAACCCAGGCCGCGATTCGCTCAACACGCCCCTGGCTCACCACGGTGAGTTTGGCTACGGTTACCCCTGACGGTGGCTTCAAAAGCAGCCGGTTATTCTTGTGTGCTGCAATTTGAAGCCGCTGAGATTCGAGACGATCATAGCGGAAGCTATAGCGGGCCATCTCTTGCAGATACCACGCTCTGTCCTCGGGATGTACCGTTCCGTTGTCGAGTAGACCTTGCAGCTTGTCTCGTGCGCTGGAATAATCCCCACTCATGAAGGCCAGCTCCGCGTCTAACTCTGCCGAGTAGGCACGTAACACATGCTCATTGGCACCAGTTGGTTTTACTTTTTCCATCTGTTCGGCATAATAGGCTTTCCAACCTTCGTCGCGCTGCACACACTGGCGGACTAGCCCATTAAATGCGGTGGTTGGGCTTTCTCCATCGGCAATTTCCTGCTTCGCCATCTCCGCAAGTTCCAATCCAATTTCAATCTGAGTGGACATTTGCGGGGATAAATACTTTCTTGACTCCCTGTCCCGAACAAGCCTGATGATATCTGTTCCGATGATGACAAGGACTGAATAGTCTTTTTCTCCACGAACGCTCCTCCCCAGTCCTTGCTCGATTGTGCGGATTGTGCGCATCAGGGTCGCCTCGCTCGTTGGCCGGCAAGACTCTTGGTAAAGATCAATTAGGCTTTCCGAAAATGGTCTCCCATCAAAAATCAGGATACGGCATGTGTCATCGGGCAGATCAATGCCATCGTATCGATTTGCCAAGACCACGGTTTTTTCGTATTTGCCTTTTCGAAGGTCTTCTATGACTTGAGATACTGTTTCTTTAGTCGCTACGAGTGCGCCATAGGCCTCCCAATCTTTCGTTTTTGGGAAGCTAGGCACAAGTGCGACACGCCCGTACCGCCTTGTATCCTTTGACGGCCCATACCATTGGACTATTTGCCCCCTCTCTAACTCCTCATGGATAATCGAAGGCAATAAGATCATTTTTTCCCCCGACCAGCTCTCCTTAGTGTAGGTAATGGGAGTCATGATTGTCTTTGGTTCAAGTTGTAAGCCTTTTACAAGAAAAGCATCGTCGGTGACCGTGGCTGACATGAATACCCTATGATGAGCCTTCCAGTAACTACCAAATGCTGACAAGGGAGGGATATAAGGCTCGATCTCAATGGCAACACCAGAAATTACGCATTGGCAAAATTCAAGCATGTCCTTCAGCAGAGGCCATGCGTACTTGATTGTCTGACGTTCTGCATTGGAAGATAGAATAGCTGCGACATCAGTAATATGCTGAAACCAGGCCCAGTAAGGGACTGGCAGTATGGAATCACGTTTTTTATTGCAGATGTCGGCATAAGAGCCAACCCCCTGCTGCTCTAAAGCATCGGCAAAAAGTGTTTTGAGGGCTTCGTAGGCTGGTTCTTTATTGATGATGCGTATCTTGCACGCCTCGCGAATTCTATCAGAGCAGGCATGGGCGTCATCCATCAACAGTGTGTCAATTGGAATTGATTGCCGGTGAAGGTGGAACTTTGTCAGTCCATTAAACAATTTCTGAACCGAAGTGACAAGAACCCTGGTTCCATTCAAAAATTCATCCGGCAGATCAGATTCAGCCGTGCAAGTCGCTATGCCAAATTGTTTGGCTTGCTCACATGTTTGGGCAATGAGGAAATTATCCGGGCACAAGTAAAGTGCTTTGCCTTTAGTGGCGTTTAGCCTTGCTTGGAGCAAGAGCAGGCCGACCAATGTTTTGCCTTGGCCCGTATGCAATTTTACAATAACATCGGGAGTTGTTCGCTTGTGCTCAAACCATTCAGTCAGAACTGCCAGTTGTGCGGGTCTCAATGGCCCTTTGTCATGGGCGCGGTCAAGTGTGTCGTAGCAGCAAATCCCGTTTTGGCCAGATAGTTGTGTTTTGGAATTTTACATTCGACCTTCTAACCGATAATGACAGTCAATATTTTGCTTTTCCTTCAGTGACAAAATTTTTCAGCTTCCTTTTCAGCTTATTGCCTTGCGAAAAGGTAGTTTTCGTCATTTTTGGGACGTAGTAGTCCATTCACCCTGTATATCCAGTTTTTCCAGGGTACGATCTTTGACAACACGGAGCGATCTCCGGTTACGTCCGGCAGACCTCCTTAAGTTCCCGACGTTCATATCCATGGGCTATTGCGCGTAAAATGGTTTCCATGGAATCAACCCGGTAATTGTGGAAAAATGCACGGATGCTCTCCCACAAATAGCGTTTTGATTCCGCCTGTTGTAATGCCTCCTGGAAAAGCCAACAGCTTAATTGCTGAACCTGATCGATGAGAAAGGCAAGCATCATGAGAATGGTAAATACCGCACTCAGGTTTTTCTTACCAAGACCATAATTGTGCTCGAGATTGTACCCCTGGTTCTTGAGGGTGTTAAAAGTTTCATTCTCAACTTTCCACCGGGCACGGCCAGCCCGCATAAGCTCGAACACGTTTTCTTCGGTGATCGTTATATCAGTGACCCAGCTGAATTTCGTGATCTTTTCATCTTTGT
>LADS01000026.1 GCA_000961725.1 Desulfobulbaceae bacterium BRH_c16a | reverse complement strand
ATGATGGTATACCCTTTGCCAATCCAGGGAGATGGTTTTAGAGATGCGGCTTAGCAGATGTGAGGCCAGATGAGGGATGCGAACCCAGGGTAAAATAAGGAATCTGCTGTTGTAGGCCAGCAAATGACGGTTGCGCTCCCTGGCTTCCGATGACCAGCCGAGGAAGTTGTCGCGGCAATCGATGGCATATGGTGCCGAGGAAAAAGAAAAGCAGGCCAGCAATTTGTCTCCGGCATAGACCAGATACTTGAGGTGTTCGCCGACCGGTTGGCAATAACCCAGGTAGTGATATTGGCGGATCAGGGCATTGAAGAGCTTTTCCTCCGGTGTCCTTCGGACCTGTCGCAGTTCAATGGGGGCAAGATCACTCAAGCTAACCGTGAGCGGAGTTGGCTGAAAATCGAAGGTCGCAGGAGTTATTCTTCGTCTCAGGGAATTGTTATTGTTGTCAATTATTCTGGGCGGAAGGGTTATTAGCTGAGTACGTTCAAGCTGGAGCAAAAGTCCTCGGCAGACACCATCTTTGAGTTGGCCGTTGGTTTGACGCCAGTCCCAGGCTTCACAGAGTCTGCGGGAAATGGCACTACGGCCTTCACTTCGATACTCGTCGATGACCTTGAGGATGAAGGAAAGATCGGTTTGGGTTATGTTTCTTTTGCGGTAGGTGAGAAGAACGTTCATGAAAATGAACGTAACAGAATCTATTTATGAACGCTCGGATTTTTTTCAGTTGTGATTAAAATCCCGGTGAACGGTTACCTTTTAATTATTCCGAAAATAATCCGATAAAGATATATCGCTTAAACCACCGTCTTCCGGTAACCGTGGATTATCGGAAGACCCTCGATAAAACATGGGTACCGGAAGGAAACAGACCTGACTGAAAACCGGCAAGGTGAGAAATCTTTGGAATTGAAAAAGTTGTTCGTTACAGATCTGGACGGGACACTGCTCAATGACATCCGGCAGATCGCGCCGCAGGATCTGGCGGCCCTTGCCGGGTTGCGCCGGGCGGGGGTGCAGATCGCCTTTGCCACCGGCAGATCCGACTATTCCTTCTTTCAGCTGGTGAAAAAGCTGAATGATTCCGCTCCTGCCGGTAATCTGCCGGTTGAACACATCATTTTTTCGACCGGCGCCGGCATCATGGAATTTCCGGGCGGCAGACTGCTGAAAAGTTTTTCCCTTCTTCCGGAAGACGTCCGAATCATTGCAGGAGTTCTTGACCTGCTGGCGCTTGATTACATGGTCCACCAGCCTGTGCCCGATACCAGGCGATTTCTCTACTGCCGGCAAGGCAGGGCAAGGGAAAATCCAGATTTCTGCCGGAGGTTGAAACTCTACAGCGATTTCGCTGCTCCTCTTGTGCCGGGGTCACTCGGTAAGATACGCGGGGCAACCGAGGTGCTCTGTATTGTCCCCAAAGCACATGGCCATGAAATCGCCGACCATCTGGTCCGTACCCTCACACAATTCAGTGTCATTAAAGCCACCTCTCCACTGGACGGTCAATCGCTCTGGATAGAAATCTTTTCCCCTGCCGTCTCGAAAAGTCAGGCGGTTCAATGGCTGGCTGAGGAGATCGGCGTTTTGCGGCAGCATATATGTGCCGTCGGCAACGACTACAATGACCAGGACCTGCTCCATTGGGCCGGAAAGAGTTTTGTCGTGGCCAACAGTCCGCCGGCAATGCTCGCCCATTTTCAGGCGGTAGGTTCGAATAATGAAGGAGGTGTAAGCGAGGCCGCAGCAAGGTGGCTGGCTTTAATATAAACAATTACTTGTGCGATATGCAGAGGCGTAATTCCCGGAGATTGAAAAATCTCCACCACGTAGCCTTGAACAAACAAGACTAAGATAATACATGAAATTGTGCTATAATGTGCGTAAATGGTACCTGTAACTGAAACCACAGCGGGGATGTGATGGGTGTATCGTATGCCGGTGGCAGGAGGAACAGCTGTGGCAACAAGGATTAAAGTTTATTTCGGAACGGAGACAATGACTTACGGTGAGGCTGAGGATCGTCAGTCCATTACCGTCAACCAGTTGATGCCGGCCGGCTCAATGCTCGTCGCACTCGAAGGCGCAGGGCAGGGAGCCGGAGTAAAGAGCATCGAAGTGAAAGGGGATGTAGAACTGGCACCGGGCAGTTTCGTCGAGTTCTCCGCCGATAAACGGGCGCTGCTTGCCACCTTGTCCGGATATCCCTGCCTCATCAGGAAAAAGCAAGGTTCAGGCGAAAAAATAGTTGTCGACCTTGAGCCATTGATGCTGCTCAGTGAAGACGGTTGGGCGGTAAAAATGACGCTTTATCCGCCATTGGACAGCACTGTTTTACCTGATACCGCGGATATTTCCGCATTGCTTGAAAAAGCCGATGTGCGCTGGGGAGTCAGAGAAAAAAATATAACAGCCTGTATCGAAAAGGTAAGAACCGAAAAACGGCCACTGAAAAATCAGGTAATAGCCCGAGGGCGATTGCCGGTCAACGGTGAAAACGCCCGGTTGCGTATCGATATTGTTATCGGCGAACAGGCGGGCAAGGAACTTGGCGACGGCCGCATGGATTTTCGCGAGAGACGATTATTTGTCGGGGTCGATAAGGGGCAGCTGCTGGCCACCAAGGTTCCGGCGACAACCGGAATACCGGGAGTCAATATCTACGGCCAGGAAATACCGCAGGTTCCCGGCAGGGATCTGACGATTAAAACCGGCGAAGATATTCTCTATGATGCCGAGACCGGGGAGATACGTGCGGCTTTTGCAGGAGTGTTGTCGGTAGTATCCGATACCGCCGTCAGGGTAACGTCGAAGCATGTTATCTCCGGCGATATAGATTACCATACCGGCAATATCGATTCTCGGGATGCCGTCGACATCAGTGGATCGATCAAACCGGGATTTAAAGTAATTACCGGCGGCGATGTCGTCATCGGCGGCAGTGTCGAGTCGGCTCACATTATCAGCCACGGCAACGTGGTCATCAAGGGCGGGATTACGGGAAAGGAGGCCATTGTCGAGGCCGATGGCGACCTGGATGTTCCGGTGATCGGCAACGGGGTCGTTTCCTGCCAGGGCAATGTGCGGGTCGGCAGGGAAGCGTACTATACCGAGATCCGTTGCCTTCAGGATATAACCTGCACCGGTCAGGCCAGAGTGCTCGGTTCGGATCTGTTTGCCGGCGGCAGCATTACGGTCGTGGAAGTCGACACCGACACCAGTCCTAATTCTCTGCTTGCCGCTGCGACATTGCCGGAAAGATATATCCGCTATAAAAAGCTGCTGCAGGATTATTATCTGGCTCAGGCTGCCGTCGAAGGGTGGTATCGCCGGTTTGGCGCTCAGGGCGCAAACGACGACCTCGCTGAATTGCAGGAGGACCTTGCCGACGCAAAGAGTGTACTGATGTCGTACAATCTTATTCCCGGGGCCAGTGAACGTGACAAATCCGGCGGCCTTCGTTATGCCTGCAGACAGAAGATCACGATCAACGGGGCGGTTCGGGCCGGAGCCGTCATACGCATCGGCAACACCGAGACAACCCTGAAAAAGACCTACGGCGAAGGTTATTTTGCGTTGAACAGCGATTCGGGATCGATTGAGTTTCACTCGAGGATCAAAGGACCGCGCGGTGCGGCTGTAGAACAGGTCTAGAGGCTGTCCGAGAACGCCCTTTTCCCCCATATCTTCGTTAAACTCCAACCGGAAGATTCAAACTCCAGCCGGAAGACCCGGAAGAGAAAGCACGAAAGGAGAGTATTAAGATGTTGGTAAAACTGTGGATGGGCACCGATGTCGTCACCATCGCGCCGAATCAAACTATTGCCGAGGCGGAAAAACTGCTCAAAGAGCATAAGATCAGGCGTCTTCCGGTGGTTGAGGGGGATACCCTTGTCGGGATCGTGAGCCCAAACGA
Source organism: Desulfobulbaceae bacterium BRH_c16a (assembly GCA_000961725.1). Taxonomy (GTDB): domain Bacteria; phylum Desulfobacterota; class Desulfobulbia; order Desulfobulbales; family Desulfocapsaceae; genus Desulforhopalus_A. Next base: position 79,956 of record LADS01000026.1, on the reverse strand, counting down.
TCTGGAAAAAGTCATGCCGTCGATCCTCGACGCAGAAGGGAACAATGAAGAAGAGTTTATCGCCGATCATACGGAAATCAGAACGGTCATGACCTCGTCGCCGATTACCATCGGCCCGGACGATACCCTGGTCGAGGCAGCGAGGAAGATGCGGCGCAATAAGATCGACGGTCTTCCGGTGGTGGAAAACAGGAAGCTTATCGGTATTCTCAGCATCAGCGACATCCTCGACGCCTTTCTGGAGGTCATGGCCACCACCCAGCCCGGGACACGTTTCGACTTGAAAATCGACCGCGCCCCTGAATCATTTTTTAAAATGATCAAGGTTTTTCAAAAACAGTCCAAAGAGATTCTGGCTATTTCCCAGTACTATGATTTCAGCAAGGAGCACCAGATGATCACCATCCAGATACGAGGTGATGACAACGAAGGTCTCATTGACATGCTCTGGGCCAATAATATCACAGTCGATCGTATCACCCCCATTTCCTGACATGTAACATATTGAATATACGATAAATACAAAGCAGGGCGAAATTTCCTAGCATTTTATGGCGCAGGGGTGCCATTTATTGTTCGAGAGTTTATTTGAGTTCGGGTAAGATACAGGACTATTCAGGAAAATGAACCTGTCAGATAAAACAACAATATGGGTCATAAGATGAATGAAAAGGAACTGCAAAAGCAACTACAGATCAAGGTAAAGAAAAAGCTCGAACCGCTGTTTGCTAAATATAAGATGGATTTCGGTGGCATCAGTGCCGCCTTGAAGTGGAAGCCGATAGTACTGATTATCGGGAATTATTCGTCAGGTAAGTCGACCCTCATCAACGAGTTGGTAGGCCAGCATGTTCAACGGACAGGCCAGGCTCCGACCGATGATTCGTTTACCATCATTACCTGCGATAAGGGGATAGAAAATGCCGAAACCCCGGGTTCCACCCTGGTAAACGACGAGAACCTGCCTTTCGGGCACTTCAAGCAATTTGGTGAAAAACTCATTTCCCATATCTGCATGAAGCAGATTTCCAGTCCAAAGCTGGAGAATATGGCCATCATCGACAGTCCGGGTATGATCGATGCCACCAGCGAAAACAACCGCGGCTACGATTACATGAAGGTGCTCGGTGAATTCGCCAAAATGGCCGATCTCATCGTGCTCATGTTCGACCCCCATAAAGCAGGGACCATAAAAGAGTCATATGATGCTATTCGCACCACCTTGCCGGAGAAATCGGGAGAGCATCGCATTGTCTTTGTCATGAGCCGAATAGACGAGTGCGATAATCTCAGCGACTTTACCCGCTCCTATGGGACTCTCTGCTGGAATATGTCGCAAATGACCGGCCGCAAGGACATTCCGCATATATACCTTACCTACTCGCCGACGGCCGTCGCTGCGAGTAAGGTGGCTGAGGGCTGGCCCCAGGAGAGAGACGATCTCCTCCAGAAGATTATGAACGCCCCGGGATTTCGCATAAACCACATCCTTGAGGATATCGATCGTCAGGTCAACGAGGTGCAGATTGTTGCCCAGGCCGTCGGGGAGTTTCTCAAGCGCACCAACAGAGTATTCTGGAAGTTTGCCAATATCAGCATGGGCATAGCCCTGGTTCTTTTCCTGTTCGGGGATATCCTGCTGAATACCCTTATCGCTTTTCCGGATACTACCCTCATAGCCTCAATCAAAAATGGTTCCTTCGACCTGCCCACGCTGGTCGTTCCCGGCGTTCTTGCCTTGATGACATTGCTTATCGGTTCTTTAGCATTCAGTAAGATCGCTTTCAAACGGCAACTGCGAAAAGCATTGGCCAACGGATCCGACCTGGTCACTCTGGATAATGATTACCGTAAAAATCTCTGGCGGAAAATGGAAAGCAAGGTGCTCGAGAATCTGCGGGGGCTTTCGGTGAACGATCTGTGGGGCGGTTATGGCAGGAGTCAGCTGAAGATCGAAAACTTCCTCAATTATGACCTGAAAAAATATTACGAGAAAATCGTCAACTGAGTAACTGGAATTCGGTTTTTAAGGGTCGGGGAGTGGTTCAACCATTCCCCGACCCTTTTTTGCAGTCCGCTGCGAATTACCCCTAAAAGTAAAACTTGAAACATCGATCCTCCATGTCTTGTCGCAGAGGATTGAGTCCTGTCAAGCAGGAACTGCATCATCCGATAGACAGGCATGTCTTTCGTTTCGTTAAACCGTTCAGCTTAGCCCGGAATAATAGCTCCCTGTATCCTCTTCATCATCAACATTTTCCTTGCCAGGGGATACGTTCATCCATATTTTTTGATACGGTATAACCCCATAATGGGCCACAGCCAAAGAAACGGGAGGGACAAAACCATGTACGATAAGATTGAATTATGTAAAAAAATAACTCATTTATATCCTGAGGTTGGAGTATGCGGAATTGATATTGATGTTGACTTTGACGAGTCGAAGAAAGTGTGGGTTGTCGATCTCAAAAAAGACAATCATGAACTGAAACATCATCTTGAGATTTCCGATGCCGAACAATGCATGGAAGGAAAACAATGTGTCTCTCTCGGCCTCGAAATAGCACAACTCATGAAAAATATAGAGGGGAATCAATTCTAAGGGTGTTTATCCGGGAGGATAAAATAGAAGGTTGACCCATCTTCCCGGTTGCTTTCGTGCCACAGCCTGCCGCCATGATTCTCGACTATTTTGCGGCACACCGACAGACCTATTCCTGTTCCGGGATACTTCCTCGCCGAATGGAGACGGCCGAAGATGTCGAATATCCGTTCAGCGTATTCGGAAGCTATGCCGATTCCATTGTCTCTTACACCGAACAGCCATCCCTTCTCGTGTCGCTTAACGTTGATCGAGATTTCGGGCGGTGCGTCACGGCGATACTTGATTGCATTGTCAAGCAGGTTTTGAATGAGACGGGTCAGCTGCATCTCATCGCCTTCGATTTCCGGTAGTGCCTGGCAGGCAATGGTCGCCTTGTTTGCAGAAATGGCCGGACCGAGATTCTCGATCGCCTGTTTCACTATATTTTCCATGTTGACCGTTTCACGGAAGGTGTCGGGTGCCTCCAGACGGGCGTAGTCGAGCAGGCTGTTGATCATGGTCTGCATCCGTTTTGTCCCATCAAGGATCTGCTCGCAGTACATTTTGCCTTTTTCATTCAGCCTGCTGCCGTAATTTTTAATCAGCAGATCGGTAAATCCCTTCACAGCGCGGAGCGGCTGTTGCAGATCATGAGAACAAACTGAAGCAAACTGATCCAACTCCCTGTTGGATATTTCAGCTTTTTCAAGGGTTCTGGCTAAAATCCTTGCTCTTTCTTCTTCAAGAGCTTCCGCGGTCTTGGTATCCGTTATATCCATGAACAAGACACAGAATCCGACTGTTTCGTTGAGTTCGCTTATGTGAGGGATAAAAGTCGTATGGTTTATTCGCGGCCCATCTTTTCGATGATTGAGCTGAATTTCAAAGTCGACCCGTTCTCCTTCGAGCACACTTTCGATATATGGCTGCATAATTCGGTACGAGTGCTCATCGAACATCTCCGACATCCTGACGCCCTGAATTTCTTTGACCGGAACCCCGAACCAATCATGATACGCGGCGTTGCAGAAGACATATCGCTGTTTATTGTCTACATATGCGATCAGAACCGGCAATGAATCGGTAATGAGGTGCAGCCGGTCCCGGCTCTCCTGGACTATTTTTTCGAGTGAATTGGGCGTAATCATGTATTTCTATAAAATAAAAAGGAAAAACCGGAAACCGGTTGATTATCGATGCAGGGGAATTTAACAATCATTTTCAAGATCTTTTGCGCAATCGGGACAGACCAGGTTGATTACCTCGGTGTCGGGATGATGACTCAAATATTCATCAATTCCGAACCACTGCTTATTCACATCGAGAATTCTTTTGCAGCATAAACAGAGAGGCAAAATACTTTCGAGCGATTCTATCTTCTTCAGCGCCAGGTTAAGGTCGTCGAGGAGATCTTCTTTTTCCTGGCGAAACTTTTTTCGCTCGATCGCATACATAACCGATTTCTGCAACATGATCGGAGACAAATCCTGTTTTTCAAGAAAATCCTGCGCTCCGTATCGGACAGCCTGCGCAGCCATCTGATCATTGTTGGCCCCGGTAAGGACAACGACCGCACTGTTCGGGAAACGCGTTATTACTCGTCGAACAGTATCGATCCCTTGGGAATCGGGGAGAAAAAGATCGAGCAGCACCGCATCGAATTCGTGATGAGACAGCAGGCCGATAGCTGCCTTGAGAGTTGCAACCTCGGTAAGCTCACAGGATAACTTCTTGATGTCGGATAACATTTCCTTGATCAACAGGATATCGGCAGGAGTATCTTCGACAATGAGGATTGAAAGCTTCTCCATCGGTTACAAGCCTCTCATTCTTATTGATGGTAATCCGATACATTCATTTATGAACATGCAAAAATCATACTCAACGCATAAACTCTCGACGAGCCGTGGACCGAAGGATTTACGGATGCAAAAGTCGTTATGGGCAGCAGCTGAAATTGAAAATCAGTAACCGTTCACCAGCACCCCATCTTCGTCCGATCAGGCCACTTCACATGCCAACTATCGGAGTCTCCCGATGGTCGCTTACCTGCTCGGCGGCCTGCTTGAACGAACCTGGAGCACTGGATGACGACGGCCAAGGATGTCCTAGTGTCGCGGGTGCCAAGGATGGCACAGGAGCGACACGGTTACAGATCCGGGTTATGCAGTCTTTTGATGTGTTCCGGTAAACGATTACGAAAATCAAGAAGAACAATGAGTCTGCGCACTAGTTTTATGTGTCAGGATATTGTAAGATTACTGAACGATAATCAACGTTCGATCATGTCGACATATGAATATTATAGATGACAGGCTGTAGATTTTTAAAAGTAAAGAATTGTGGTTTTTTTTGCTGCGGCTTGACCGCAACGTCAGTCTGTATATTTTTATTACATTAAGTTTCTCTTCAGTTTCCTGACAACCTCTTTGGCTTCGATTACACGAGTGGAACAGCATTCAAAAGTCATCCCGTTCATTCCGGTTGTGCTCTTTAATCAGTTTTAATGGAGTTTGCATAATGCAAAAACAGGCGCAATCCTCTGATGCCAGCCCCTTAGTGCTTGTGGTCGAAAGCGACAGAAATCTGTTCGATGTTCTGACAAAACGCACGGGCGAGTTGGGAGTCAGGGCAATTCAGGCCGTCACCCTGCAGGATGGTCTGGAAAAAAATAAAGCCGAGCGCTTTGATGTCATTTTGATGCGCGATATTCTGCCGGATGGTGCCGCATGCTCCTTTATCCAGGATTTTCAAGCGGAAACCCAGTCCCCTGAAATAATAATATATTCCACACTGGGCGACTCCGAGCAGGCGGAACTTGCTTTCAATAGCGGTGTCTGGGATTATGTTATCGATTCGTCGCCTGAAACCTGCCTGCCGGAACTGTTGATTCGCGCCCTCCGCTACCGGCAAAATAAATCGGACGACACCGCATCGCAGCAAAAGGAGATTCGCGACCAGTTATTGCACCATGGCATCATTGGCGGGAGCAAGGAGCTGCAGAGCTGTATCGATCTCACCGTCCAGATGGCCCAGTCGGATGGAAATGTTCTCATATTCGGAGAATCGGGAACCGGGAAAGAACTTTTTGCCTCGGCGATCCACCTGATCAGCCGACGCTCCGCAAATAAACTCATTATTGTCGATTGCGCTGCGCTTCCGCCAACCCTTGTTGAAAGCATCCTGTTCGGTCATATCAAAGGTTCTTTTACCGGGGCCGACAAAGCCCAGCCCGGTCTCATAAAACAATCCGACGGCGGCACCTTGTTTCTCGATGAAATAAGTGAGATGCCTTTGGAGATACAGAAAAAATTCTTACGTGTCATCCAGGAACGGACTTTCCTGCCGGTCGGCGGCAACAATGAGACAAAAAGCGATTTCCGGTTGATTGCCGCAACGAACAAGGATCTGCAGGCCATGTCCGACGAAGGGACGTTTCGGGAGGATCTCCTGTTCCGCCTGAAAACCTTTCAGCTCGACCTGCCGCCGCTGCGCACACGACGCCGTGATATTACCGAGCTTGCGTATTATTTTCGCGACACCTTTTGCAAGCGCAACAAAATAAAAAGAAAGATGTTCTCTCCGGATTATTTGATGACCCTTGGCCAGTACGATTGGCCGGGAAACGTCAGGGAACTGTTCCAGGCCATCGAACGTTCGATAACCATAGCTCATAATAGTAATATCCTTTATCCGAAGCATCTTTCTGCCAGTATCAGGATCAAGGTCACCAGGAAAAAACTGCAGAAGCAGCAGGAAAGCGACGAGCCGCTTGCTCAAACGAACCCCTTCCGCCTCGATCTTCAGGACATGCCGGCCTTGAAAGAGGCAAGGCACAAGGCAATCGAAGCTCAGGAGATGCGCTACCTTGAAACACTGCTCAACGCAACTGATGGGAATATCAAGAAATGCTGTGAAGTATCGGGGCTGTCGAGGTCCAGGTTCTACGACTTGTTGAAAAAATACCGTCTTTCCGCAACAAAATAGCTTTCCCTCTGCTGCATCTGTCCGGTTACCGCAAACCTCGTTAATAATCTTCCAGTTCCCGGATCAGTTGCAGGTGTTCGGGGCTCTTGGAAAAACCTCTTGCCCGAAGAGCCATGGCCAGTCCCCTCGGGATGTCGAGAGCATGATTGTCGGTTAATCTCTCAACGTAGATACTTTTATAGTTCGAGGGGATCCGCAGTGTCCAGTTCGCGACGCTCACCGTGCCCGGCTTGTTATACGTCTCTTTGCCGCCGAGCAGATCGGTAAAAAACACCATGATGTTTTGTGCCGGTCCGACCAGTAAATCGGCAAATTTGGCCTGGACCAGGGCACCTGCATCGACGGAGACACGTTCTATCCATCTTGCCCGCTCTGCTGCCGGGATGCGCAGACGCGTCGCAAGATATTCGGCCTGCCGGTGCGAATTGCCGGTTGCGAGCCAATTGTCGGCCACCTGCCAGATGGGAGCGGTATCTTGGTTGCCAAGCATCAGCCAGTCTTCCGGCTGGGCGTTTTCGCTGCGGTATACATCGAGCTCATTGTCTAAATCGGCCTTTTGAGTCACCCGGAACCGGCCCAGACCGTACAATTCCATGACCCGTTTGACCGGGTAGGGCTGGGTGCTGAGAATTTCACAGGCAATTTCGCAGGGGGTGCCGGGTCTTTTTGCCGCAGCCTTCATTATCACATCAAAGAGTTGCGCATAGCGGTTGACCTGTTCGGGATCGAGAGTAGCTACCCAGTCATCGCTGTGTCTTTCCGCCATGGTATTGAGCTGATCCTGCCGCACTATGGCGAATTCGGCGAGCACCGGATGATCGTCGAGCATCGGCGATGCAAAGAGTCGAGCACCTTTCTGTACGGCGCCGACAGGGTCTTCCCGGCCGGCTTTGTAAACCCAGGGGCAGATAAGGCCGTGGGGATGATCCAGGCGCAGACCGTCGAACTCCTCAACCAGCTTTTTAATCCGTGTCCGGAAAAAACTGACAGCAGGTCCCGGCCGCCGGCACCCCTTGAGGCCTGTGATATGATACCGCTTCGGGTCAAGAAGAGGATAGTTCCATGGCTGTCCTTGCGGATTGGTGCGGCTCGGCGGTGCTCCCATGAGATAATCCGGCAGCAGAAAGGAATGGGCGCCCCAGGCATCGCGCGCTGAAATGCCGATCTGGAAGTCACCGAACAGTTTCAGGCCGAGGTCTCGGCAGCGTTGCCGTAATGCGCGGTGCTGTGCGGCAAGCAGGAACTGGATCAAAGCGTAGTCTTCGATAGCTTGGGCATGTTGGCGATACAGGCTCCGAAGCCGCAGGCTCACCGATGCTTTCCGGTCGGCCGGCGGTGCGAAAAGATGTTGGTCGAGCCGGGCCTCCTCGCCTGTCTCCCATTGTCTCCATGTTTTGCCGCCGTAATGGTGCCTGAGAATTTCGTAGAGGGCGTCACGTATCAGCCATGTGGCATTCTTCAGGCGAAATGTCTGGAAGGAATCGCCAAGAGAAGCGCGGGATGCGTTTATTCCGTCGGCAATCAGGCGTCGGTGGCGGGTGCAGATTTCGGCAGAGACATATTGAGTTGCCTCTCTTGCCAATGCATCGTTGATCCGGATGCTTTCCGGAGGGATTCTACCGGTGAACCCGGCCAGTGTTTCCGGACTGAGCAGGTTGCAACCCGGCCGCGTCAGAGGAAGCGGTGCCAGGGAGAGTGGATTCCTTGAAAAAAAAGTGGCGTCGTAAGGCGAAAGGTTTGCCGGAGTGGTTATGCCCTGGGGGCCGAGCTGAATACCGTTAAACCCGAGAGTCCTGGCAAAGTTGAGAAACTCGGCAGCGCCGTCCGAGTATGGCGAGCCGCGGCCGAGGTCTTCCTCCGGCAGGCTGGGAAAGGCCGCATCGTGAATACCGAGCAGAAAATTTCGAATACCGAGAATTTCTAGAGCCTGGTCTATCTTTGCCTGCAGGGAGGCAAAAGGTTTTTGCATCTCTTTACATGTCCTGCTTCAGACGAAATACCACGATGGCTAAGGGCGGCAGGGTGACATTGAGTGAATGGTTCTCCCCATGGACCGACTGGGGGGTCGCCTCTTTGCCGCCGAAATTACCCTGGCCGCTGCCGCCGTACAGCGGCGCATCGCTGTTCAGCACTTCTTCCCAGTAGCCCATTTCCGGGACACCAAGACGATAATTATGGCGGGGCACCGGCGTGAAATTGCCGATGCAGACCACCACGTCTCCGGGGTTTTTACCTCGGCGGATAAAGCTCAAAACACTCTGCTGGCTGTCGTTGCAGTCGATCCAGGAAAAACCGCCGGGATCGTTATCGAGTTGATGGAGGGCAGGCTCGCCGCGCAGAAAGGTGTTGAGGTCGCGGACCCAGCGCTGCAGGCCCTGATGAAAGGGGAACTGGAGTAAAGGCCAATCAAGACCGGTATCATGATTCCACTCGGCCCACTGACCGAATTCGCAGCCCATAAACAGGATTTTTTTGCCGGGATGGGTGAACATGTAGCCGTAGAGCAGCCGCAAATTGGCAAATTTGCGCCAGTGGTCCCCGGGCATCCTGCCGATCATCGAACCTTTGCCGTGCACCACTTCGTCATGGGAAAACGGCAGAATAAAATTCTCGTGAAAAGCATAGAGCAGGCTGAATGTCAGCTTGTGATGGTGATAGGAACGATGAATCGAGTCATTGCTCATATAGCTGAGGGTATCGTGCATCCATCCCATATTCCATTTAAAGCCGAAACCAAGCCCTCCCAGATAGGTCGGCCGCGAAACCATGGGGTAGGAGGTCGATTCCTCGGCAAAGGTCATGACATCGGGGTGTTCCTGGTACACCAGCTCGTTGAACCTTTTCAGGAAATCGATAGCCTCGAGGTTTTCCCTGCCGCCGTACCGATTGGGGATCCATTCTCCCTCCTTGCGGGAATAATCAAGGTAGAGCATGGAGGCCACGGCGTCGACCCGCAGGCCGTCGATATGGTAGACCTCCAGCCAGAAAAGGGCGTTTGACAGCAGAAATGCCGCGATCTCCGTCCGGCCGTAATTGAAGATGAAAGTTCCCCAGTCCATGTGCTGTCCCTGTCGGGGGTCGGCATGTTCATAGAGATGGGTGCCGTCAAAATAACCGAGGCCGTGGGCATCCCGCGGAAAATGCGCAGGCACCCAGTCGAGGATGACGCCGATGCCGCGCCGGTGCAGGGTGTCGACCATGTACATGAAATCCTGAGGAGTTCCGAAGCGGCTGGTGGGGGCATAATAGCCGATGGTCTGATAGCCCCATGAGCCGTCGAACGGATGCTCATTGACCGGCAGCAGTTCGATGTGGGAAAATCCCATGTGGCTGACATAATCAGCCAGTTTTTCTGCCAGTTCCCTGTAGTTAAGCCAGCCGCCGTCTTCGCGCCGCATCCATGAACCGAGATGCACTTCGTAGATCGAGATGGGGGCTTCATGGTGATGAAGGTGCCGCCGGGACTCCATCCATTCCCGGTCCTGCCATTGATAGCCGTCGATGTTCCAGACTACGGAGGCTGTGGCGGGACGAATTTCGCAGTGGAAGGCATAGGGGTCGGTTTTTTCAATCTTGTAATTATTAAACCTTGACCTGATGGCATATTTATACAGGGCTCCAAGCCCTGCTTCGGGCACAAAACACTGCCAGTAACCCGAGTATTTAATCATTGTCATCGGATTTGCCGTATCATTCCAGCCATTGAAATCGCCTATGACCGAGACTGCTTCGGCATTAGGCGCCCAGAGGGTGAAAAAGGTTCCCTCGCGATCGGCGGTCTTGATGAAATGGGCTCCGAGTTTTTCCCATGATCTGTAATGCGTTCCTTCGGAGAGCAGGTGCAGGTCGTAATCCGTCAGGGGAGTGTTGGAAGGTTTCATGGTTTCCTTTTGCCTGTCTTTATATTGCCGATGATGTCGATGATGCCGGCCAGTGGAATATGAATCCAGTCCGGCCTGTTATTCAATTCATAATTCAGTTCATAGAATACCTTTTCCAGCAGGAACACTTCAAGAATAAAGTCGGTACGGGCCGTCGGCAAAAATGGCGCACCGGCAGCGGTCTGAAAATATGCCGCGATAAATACACTGCTCGTCCACTCATACCATGCCTTACTCCAGGGCATAAGTTCTTCATTCTTTCCGGTTTGTCCAGTCCCTGGCGGGACGGTGGTGTGCGCTGCATAATGAAAGGAGCGTATCATCCCGGCGACGTCCTTGAGCGGCGAGCCCTTGCTGCGTCTTTGTGAGAGCGGTCGCAGGGGTTCGCCTTCAAAGTCCAGGAGGGTGAAATCATTGTCCGCAGTGTGGAGAACCTGACCCAGGTGGTAATCTCCGTGATGTCTGATCAGATATCCCAGTTTTTCGCCGATTTCGGCCATCCCGCCGATTCTGTCAAGGAGAGCGGGAGCATCGAAAAGGACCCGGTCGGCGGTTTCTCGCACTTCGGCCGGCAGTTCCGAGATTTTGTTGCCGAGTGTGGCGAGGGAAGCCTGGATTTGACGGATAACCGTCTCTGCAAGCTGTTGGGTGAGAGCCGCGGTAGCTTTTTCCGGCCTGAATGCCGAGATTTTTTTCTCTTGCGACAGGGCCAGATGAAACTCCGCGGTTCGGCGCCCAAGGAGTCTGATCGACTGCAGGTATTCTCCGGTCATTGCGATAAAAGCTGCGGGCGGCTCCTGCAGGGATGCTTCGATCAGCGGCATGCCTATTGTCGGTACGGGTTCGCCTGCTATGCGCTGTTTTTCCGCCATCGCGTAATACTCTTCAAGCGCCGACAGCGTATATGACCAGCCGTCGCCCTGGTTGGCAATAAATTCCTGCAGCATGGCTAAAGTCGATTCATGGCCCGAGGGATCCAGATATTGCATGGTGCCTATCACTCTGGCGGTTGAGGGGAATCGGCTTTTCTCCGACAGAAACAGACTCAATTCCACATCGGGGTTGATGCCTTGTTCCATTCTGCGATAGAGTTTCAGGACGAAGGCGTCTTCGATGATGATCGACGTATTGCTCTGTTCCGCCCCTACCTTTCGCACCGAAGCGCAGGCATGGCTGGAGATCAACTCGTCATAGATCGAGGTCGGGATTGCCCGAATCGTTCCGCCTTTTTTGGTTCCGTACTGACGTTCGTCGCCAATGGCATTGAAGAGGATATCATAGGAGGCCCTGTCCATCAGGGCGTCGTAAAGAATTCCATCTCCCCGCCTGGCTTTTACAAAAGCGAAGATGCTGCCGGGTATTTCTTCGGCAAGCTTCAGGGCGGGTGGCCCGAGAACGATTTTCATTGGCACTGCATAGTCTTCATGGTCGCCGGAATCATACTCGACCCGAAGTAAAGTAATATAAAACGATGCACCCAGCTTGCACCAGTCGATAAGGCTGCAGGAATTGATTTCCTTGGCCTTGCCGCGAAACCAGCGCTGCCTTGCAAGGTATGGCGGCAGAACGTCGTTGCAGAGGGCAAAAAGATATTCCGGCTCGAGCAGGGTGTCCCACATCCCTTCAAGGGTCAACAGAGGAATCTTCCGCAGCTCATCGGTTGCCGCCCGGACAGCTTTTATCGGTTCTGCGGGCGATTCGAGTCTGAACCAGTAAAAACTGTGCGGCCCGAGAGTGATGAAATAGGGGAGATCGCCGATGGACGGAAACTCGGTCCTGCCGATCATCTCCACGGGGATTCGCCCCTTGAATTCGGAGAGGTCGAGCTCCGCCGGCTGGACGAATCGGGAAAGATTGGCGATCACCATGATTATTTCGCCCTTGTAGCGGCGGATAAAGGCCAGAATCGCCCGGTTGTCCGGCTTGATAAATTCCATGCTGCCGCGGCCGAAGGCCTTATGCTGCCGGCGCAGGGCGATCATCCGCTGCATGAAGCGCAGCATTGAAGAGGGATCGCGCTCCTGGGCTTCGACATTTACAGATTGATAGCCATATACCGGATCCATGATGACCGGCAGATAGAGGCGGGCCGGATCTGCCCGGGAGAAACCGCTGTTTCTGTCCATGTTCCACTGCATCGGCGTGCGGACGCCGTCGCGGTCGCCGAGAAAGATATTGTCGCCCATGCCCAGCTCGTCGCCGTAGTAGATGACCGGCGCTCCGGGCAGGGAAAAGAGCAGGGAATTCAGGAGTTCCATGCGGCGGCGGCTGTTGTCGATCAGGGGCGCGAGACGCCTCCGGATGCCGATATTGAGTCGCATCCTGCTGTCTTTGGCATATTCCCGGTACATATAATCCCGTTCGGCGTCGGTCACCATTTCGAGAGTCAATTCATCATGGTTGCGCAGGAAAAGAGCCCATTGACAATTTGCCGGGATGTGCGGCGTGCGATCGATAATGTCGGTGATGGGCCGCCGGTCTTCCTGGCGGATGGCCATGAACATTCTCGGCATTAAAGGAAAATGAAAAGCCATGTGACATGAATCGCCGTCGCCGAAATAGGGCCGGACATCTTCCGGCCATTGATTGGCTTCGGCGAGAAACATGCGCCCGGTATAATATTGATCCAGGTGTTTGCGGAACTGTTTAAGGACTTCCAGGGTTTCCGGCAGATTTTCGTTATTGGTGCCTTCCCTTACGCAAAGATACGGCACGGCATCGAGCCGCAGGCCGTCGACCCCCATGTCGAGCCAGAACCGCATTACCTTGAGGACAGCCTTGACAACATTCGGATTGTTGTGATTCAGGTCGGGCTGGTGCGAAAAAAAGCGATGCCAGAAGTAGGCTTTTGCCACCTTGTCCCAGGCCCAGTTGGACGGCTCGCTATCGGTAAAAATAATCCGCGTTTCCGGAAATTTGCTGTCGGTATCGCTCCAGACGTAATAATTCCGCCGGGCGGAATTGGGTTTTGCCAGGCGGGCCGCTTGAAACCAGGGGTGCTGATCGGAAGTGTGATTGATTACCAGCTCGGTAATGACCCTGATGTTGCGGCGGTGGGCCTCCCGGACGAATGCCCTGAAGTCCCGAAGATTTCCGTAGCCCGGATGAATGCCTCGATAATCGGCGATATCGTACCCGTCGTCCTTGAACGGCGAGGGATAAAACGGCAGAAGCCAGAGGGTATTGACGCCAAGTTCCTGGATATAGTCGAGCTTTTCAATAAGGCCCTGGAAATCCCCGGTCCCGTCATCATTACTGTCCTTGAAGGCCTTGACGTGCAGTTCATAGATAATGGCGTCTTTATACCAGAGGGAATCTGTTTTTCCTGTCACCATGTTCAAGATCCTTTCCTACATGAAATAATCAAAATCACGTTCGGTTCGCAGTTTTCGCCGCAGCAGAAAAATCTGGGCAGGGCTGTCGACCGGATCGAGGCGCACGAAATTCCGGCGTCCCTGCCACAGGAAACGATTGTCGAACAGCAGTTCATGGACCTGAAAAACTTCTTCTTCCTCTATATGAAATTGCTCGAGGGGGACTTCCAGCCAGCCTTCCTGGACATGATGGGGGTCCAGGTTGACAGCGACCAGGATGATGTTGGCAAGATCTTCCGTGCTTTTACCGTAGAACAGCAGGTGTTCATTGTCCACCGGATAAAAGGACAGCCGTGTATTGGTTGCGAGAGCCGCGTTGTTTTTCCGGATGGTGTTGATCCGGGTGATAAAGGCTCGGAGAGCGACGGATTTTTTCCAGTCCCGCGGCTTTATCTCGAATTTTTCCGAATTGAGATATTCCTCGGTGCCGGGTACCGCTTCGTTTTCGGCAAATTCAAAGCCGCTGTAGATGCCGTAACAGGTGGAGAGGGTCGCCGCCAGAACAAGACGGGCAATGAACGCGCCGCGTCCGCCGAATTGCAGGTATTCCGGCAGGATGTCTGGGGTATTTGCAAAAAAGTTGGGCCGGAAGTATTCGCTGACTTCGGTTGAAACCAGTTCCTGCAGATACGAGGTCAACTCGGATTTGGTGTTCCGCCAGGTGAAATACGTATAGGACTGGCTGAAACCGACCTTGGCAAGGCCGTACATTACCCTGGGCCGGGTGAAGGCCTCGGAAAGAAAGACGATATCGGGATACTCGCGGTGCACTTCGTCTATAAGCCACTCCCAGAAAGGCAGCGGTTTGGTATGCGGGTTATCGACCCGGAAGATCTTTACGCCGCGCTCAACCCAGAAGACTACGATGGTTTTCAGCTCATGCCAGAGGGCTTGCCATTCTTCACAGTCGAAGGATATCGGATAGATGTCCTCATATTTTTTCGGCGGGTTTTCGGCATATTTGATGGTCCCGTCGGGGCGGTGCCGGAACCACTCCGGATGTTCGCGGATGTAAGGATGATCCGGTGAGCACTGAAAGGCGATGTCGAGGGCGATCTCGAGGCCCTGCCGCCGCGCACCGGCCACCAGCTGCTCGAAATCTTCCATGGTGCCGAGTTCCGGATGGACCGCTTTGTGGCCTCCCGCCTCGGAACCGATGGCCCACGGGCTACCGGGGTCGTGGGGGGTTACAATGAGACTGTTGTTGCGGCCTTTGCGGTTGGTCCGGCCGATGGGATGAATGGGCGGGAGGTAGAGAACATCGAATCCCATGCGGACAATCTCGGGCACGAGTTGCAGGACATCCCCGAAGGTTCCGCTTTTATTCGGGTCGGTGGTGATGGAACGGGGAAAGAGTTCATACCAGGCACTGAAGCCGGCGATTAGCGGCTCGACGGTCACCGAAAGCGCAGGGGCAAAAACCGCTTCCCTGGAACGTTCGGGATAGCGGTTCATCATGGCGGTGATGTCCGGTGCCGTCGCTTTGACTACCATTTTTTTCTGGGGCTCGACGGCACGCAGGGAAGCCGCCACGGAGGACAGCCATTCATTGTCGGGAGAAAGAGCTTTCCCGGCTGTGGCTTCGATCATCGCCGCACCTTCCAGCAGATCGCTTGCGACATCCTGACCTGCCATGAATTTCTTCAACAGGTCCCTCTGCCAGGTGGTGAAATGATTGATCCAGGCCCTGATGGTATACTGGTATGTGCCAAGCTTTTCGACCTGAAATTCCGCAGTCCACAAGTCGTCGGCCAGGTATGACATGGGCGCTTCGGACCATTCTTCCCGGCCATGACGATACTGCAGGACCGCCTGCAGGAGGTCGTGGCCGTCGGCAAAGACATAGGCCGAAACGGCAACCTTCTCCCCCACAGTTCTTTTGATCGGAAAGCGACCGCAGTCAATTCGCGGGCGGATCTTCTCTATCCATACCCTGGCGGCCTTTTCGTCTGAAAGTCGAAGCCGGGCGTGTTGCTGTTGCATGTTCCCTCTCTTTTCCGGTATTGACGGGGCATGTGACGACCGCTGCCACTCTCAGAGCAGCCGATAAGGCCAGGCTCTTCGTGCCCATTCGCTGGCAGGATATCGTTCCTGGAGCTGGTAGTAGGCTTCCTTCAGAAATTTTGCATCACCGATCATCTTGTATTTGACGACCCCTTTCAGGTATACAGCTTCGGGTGCGGAGAAGCTTTGGGGGTGACTGGCCAGGATGCGATTGAGGTGTTGCCGGCACTCTTCCAGGCAATCCTGGTTGAAGTCCACTTTTGCCAGACCTATTTCCAGGGATGGGATGAATTCTTCCGGTGGAAAAAAACCGACATTCGACTGGTGTACAGCCCCTGTTGGGTCGAGAATGATAATTCTCGGCGTCCATTTGACATTGAAATCATCGGCATAGGGTTGAGTGTCGCTGGAAATCCGGAGCGGGATGAATGTATCGTCGATATAATCGGCTACAATTTCATCTGGATACGTAACTGCATCCATCTGTTGGCAGCCAATTCACCCGGGATTGTAGAAATCAAGCAGCACCGCTTTGTTTTCTTTGCGCGCCTTTTCGAAAACTTCCAGAAAATCAGATTTCCATTCGAATTTCCTGTTCATGGTCTTTCTCCTGTTTTTTATTTAAACCTGAGCTGGGGGAGTACTTTCTCAGGGAGTTGTTTCCTCTTCTTAAGAGAGAAGCAATTGATATGCCAATCAGAAAAAATATTAAAAGTAGTGGGATGATGTTAGGAAAAAATTATTACTTTGGTTAAAGAGGGTCGAGATGGTTGCGGGTTCTTTTAGATTGTGTCTTGAAATGGCGGCAATTTTGCAAGGAAAGGGAGCATGAGGACTGTTTATTTCAAAGCTCTTACAGGAGGTTGACATGCGTTTGAAAGGTAAAAAGGTCGTACTCTTTGTTGAAAAACTCTATAACGATCGTGAATTCTGGTATCCCTACTACCGGCTCAAGGAGGAGGGGGCAGAAGTGTGCGTTGTCGGCCCCGAGGCCGGAGAACAGTATCAGGGGCAGTCAGGCATACCTGCCAAGGCCGATAAAGGCATGAACGACATCAATCCCGGCGATTATGACGGGATCGTTATTCCGGGAGGATATGCCCCGGATCATATGCGTCGTCACAGGACTATGATTAAGCTCGTAAGGGACTTTAACGAGGCTGGAAAAACCGTGGCGGCAATCTGTCATGCCGGCTGGATGCTGGCTTCCGCCGACATCCTGCGGGGCAGGAAGGTGACCGCCTTTTTTGCCATAAAAGATGATCTGGTGCATGCCGGAGCCGACTTTGTCGACGAGGAGGTGGTTGTCGACGGCAATCTGGTGACCAGTCGCAGTCCCGATGATCTGCCGGCTTTCATGAGGGCCATCATCGGAAAAATGTCCGAGTAGGAAGCTCTCCCTGGGTTCGTCGGCTTCGATGGCTGTCACCTGGGTGAGGTCGAGAGAACGATATCCCCATACCAGGCTACAGCGCTCATACCGGTATCATCGGTATCGGTCATTATGGCAATGGCGGCGGCTTCTTCCGGCTCCTCGCCAAAAAGAACTTTATAATCCGCCCAGATATTGCGCTCCTCATTGATCCATTGTCCTGCTAAGGCAGGACCGGACTGTACAGCCACCATCATGGCCTG
Source organism: Desulfobulbaceae bacterium BRH_c16a (assembly GCA_000961725.1). GTDB lineage: Bacteria > Desulfobacterota > Desulfobulbia > Desulfobulbales > Desulfocapsaceae > Desulforhopalus_A. The sequence continues at coordinate 62,491 of LADS01000026.1, read as the reverse complement.
GCCGGTATACGCATTCGGGATGGATTTGCCTTTGGGCAGATGATTTGCCCAGATGTAATTGATGGCCCTGGTCTGCCAGAAAAAACGGCCGGGGAAAACGACATAGAGACGAGCGGCATAGTCGTCTCCGGCTTTGGTGTTTTCGGTGCCATCTTTGATAGTATCTTTAATTTTCCAGGACCACCGAAGATATCGATACACCGCCGGGCTGAACTTCATCTCTCTTACCAGACCTGATGCGGCTGCATGACTGGTTGCCTGAACAACAACCCTGCCGTCATCCTCCTGCAGTCGATAATAGGTTTGGCCCTTAAAGATCTTTTGCGTCCAGCCACTCAACCCCTCAAGCTCAAACCGACTTACCGCCAGATCTTCGGTCCGGCCATTGGCAGCGGTCGATACAGCAATGAACGCCAGAAACAGAGTGAGGGATTTTCGTCTCAGTCTGAAGGTTTGAAAACTCTTTGTTCGATTGAAAATCATTCAGATACTTCCCGGAGTAATTGCAAACTGGCACGATAATTGGTTGTGTTATACCGTGTGGTTCAATTAATGGACATCTGCAAAAAGGACAAACAACCATTTGTCACAAGGAGAATATCATGACCACCCGCCAAGCAGAAGATATTTTAGAGCATACATTCAAACAGTTAGAAAAGATGCTGCAAGACGAGAGCCGGAAGAAGTCGGATCGCCGCCAGCCTCACGAGCAGCATCAAGAGAAAAAATCCAGTACAAAATCCTGTACAACCGGTTGTTCGGAAAAGCAGAAAAAGTAGTATTCCATCCAAGGCATGCCGCCGAAATATCGATCAAGACATTCCCTTTATTCCCCTTAAAAGACAGGAAATGCCGAATTCGAAAAATCCCAAACTCTTATTCCTGCCTTATCTAAGGATTTCAAACAATGGAGAATGACTGTCAAGCGCTGAGCTTTAAGGCAATTTTTGCCACATGTTCTCCTTGAAAATGTGCTCCTGCTCTTTCATTCTCGTTAGGAGAAAGACTGCCGTCCGGTCCGGCTATAGTAGAAGCTCCATAGGGTGAACAGCCGCTTATCCTGCCGATCTCCATCTGGCCCGGGAAGGTATAGGGCAGGCCGACGATCACCATGCCCTGGTGCAGCAGCAGGGTATGAAAATTGAGAATGGTCGATTCCTGTCCGCCATGCTGGGTGTTGGTGCTGGTGAAGACACTGCCCGCCTTGCCGACGAGACCACCGCTTACCCAGAGACCTCCGGTGGCATCGAGAAATTGCTTCATCTGGCCGCACATCATGCCAAAACGTGTCGGTGTGCCGAATATTATGGCATCGGCCTCACCGAGTTCGTTGACGGTGCAGACCTTTACATCGCTCTGCCGTTTCAGCGAATCAACCGCCCCCATCTTTTCCAGCACCTCCTGGGGCAAGGTCTCCGGCACGCGCCGTAATTCAGCCTCGACCCCGGCAACGGAGTTTGCTCCGGCCATGACATTTTGTGCCATTTCATAAATATGTCCGTACATCGAGTAATATACGACAAGCAATTTCATAGAGGTTCTCCCTTGTTCAGTGGTTTTAAAAACAGGCATCCGGAAACAGGCATCCGGAAACAGGTGATTGAAAACGATCCGCCGGTTTTTATTGAACCATAATCATCATTGACAAATAATCAGGCAAAACAGGGAGCCGGCAATTTTCTCGTCAGATAGTCCGATATCGATGGACATCGTCCTCTCCAGCAAGACTTCTTTAAGAAGAGCTACCAGTAATAGGGTAACCCGTAGAAGTCGAAGACCTTTTTCTCATAATCTCGGTCAATCGGCACCGAGTGGTCGTATTCCGGACTGTCATCGATCTGCTCGCTGGAAATCTTCACGACAATGGCGCTGCGCCCCCAGTCAACCATATCCACCCAATCGGGCGGAACGATCACCCTTTTGCTGCCCGGCAGCCAGTTGCTGGTGTCTACAACCAGATATCTGACCATCCAGGTTTCATCTTCAACGATAAAGTCCTCGACATGGCCTATATCGTTATCTGTTGCCTGAATCTGGTAGCCGATGACTTCTTCGATCGATCTGAGATGGGTTTTTTCATTCGGCAGTTCCACATCCCCCAGCTCGGTCGGTTCTCCCAACTCAGGCGGTCGCTGCAACAGAGAGGGTGAGGAATGCGGACCCCAGATCAAGCCTCCGTCCCAGTAGTGCGCCCATTGGTAATACTGGTTGAAAAGATTTTCATAATTCCGGGAAACTGGAGCGTCGGTGTCGAGGGGCGGCGCTTCTTTAATCTGGTCCCGGGTGAGATTGACCTGCAGAATATGAGTTGTCTGGTCTGCAGTGCCAATGGAGATCGGCGATATGAGAACCTTGCGGCCGGGCAACCATTTCCTGGTATCGGCGATAATATAGCGAATCACCCAGTCCCGATCATCGAACAGGAAATCATGGCATTTTCCGATCTTTCCGTCCTGGGCACCCAGTTCATACCCTAGAATTTCCTTTGCGCTCTTCAATTGTCTTTGCATGACGACCTCCTGCGATTGCCTTAAAAATTTCTGCATGCGAAGGGTGGAAGCAGATCGAAACGACTCGGTCTTCCCGGCTCTTTCTTAGAATACTATAGGGCGGTAATCCCGACCGGCAATGGGGGCGACTCATTCTTCCTGGTGCAACAACGGCAGAATCCTAACGGCATCGGAGCCTGTTGTCGGCACCTGGTAACGATTTTTTCAAAAATAGAGCAAAAAACCTCAGAATATGGTGCCTTGAGTGTATATATTCTCGATGCCATGACTGAAACCATCATCAGGACAGGAAATACCTCACGATACGGTGGACAAGGAGCATGCCATGACCGACGACAGGAACTTTCTACATGAAATGGAAAGAAGGTTACATGACTGGAAGGCGGAAATTCTCAAATTCAGAGTCATTGCCGAGCTTGCCGATCTCGATACTCAAATCGAATATTATCAGATCATCGAGGACATAGTGAAAAAAGAAGAGGCAGTGAAAGAAAAACTCGCCGATTATAATGAAAGTGGATCCGTAAATCGGAGCTCTTTGAAAAATGAAATAGATATCCTTCGTCAACACGTGGAGGATGCCATTGAATCCGCGATGATCAGGATAAACTAAAAAAACGATCTCATGCTGAAACGACTCTTACCCTGGAGATTTCTTTTACGCCTGGCGGCTAAACGGTTTGACACGGTCGATCCCCTGTCGGTAGCCGCGCGGATACGCAGTTTTGCCCAACCTTCAGAGGTCCAGGAACCCATCGAACTCCTCAGGGCCGGTATCATTTTTCATGCCCGGGGGTTGGTCAACACCAAGGCGATCCAGCATAATCTCGACTGGGTCTGGCCCTATTGGGTGGAACGGCAGTTTAATCCCAAGGACCCGTCCTTCATACCGCGGGCCTTTTCCTTCTCCCATATCAACCTGACCCACCGGAACTGGACCGCAGTCGGCAAGCCGGATCTGCCGCTGTATCCCATAGTCGACCCGCATGGCCTGGTGACGCCGTTCCATGACGGCTGGTCGATAGACTGCTGGTTCCTGGACGACGAAGGAAAAACCGTCTGCCCGTCCAAGTTGAAAGGTGTCCAGCAGAAGCTGAAAGACGATACCAATCGACGCGTCATCACTCGCTGCACGACCGAGGTGGTCAATTTGAGAAGCGAGGTCGCCATGGACGAAGACAACCCCAGGCCGGTGCTGCAATTGAAAGCGAGAGCCAAGGCATCCATCGGCGGCTGGCTGATTTTCGCTCTGCGCCCTTATAATCCGGAGGGTGTCCAGTTCATAGAGAAGGTTGAACTTCTCGAAGGTCAGGATGGCTGGCTGGTGAATGGCACCACCAGAATTATTTTGGAAGAAAAACCGGAAAAAATACTTTTTTCCAATTATAAAGAGGGCGATATCTTCTACCGGCTGAATGAAAAACAGACGTCCACAGGAATCTCATGCAGGATCGGAATGGTCACCTCGGCGGCATTCTACAGGATGGAAGCCGACGAAGACGCCAGGGATTTCATGCTTTCCGTGCCGCTGTCTCCGTCGAAAAGCTTTCCTCATCTGACAACTTCGAGAAGCTGGCCGGAGGCGGAAATCGAGGCAGCGGAGCTGCAGGTGCCCGATGCGGAGATTCAATTCCTCTACGAAACCGCCACCCGCACTCTCATCCATCTCTCGGCCGGGGACGTCATTCCCGGCCCCTATACCTATAATCGTTTCTGGTTCCGGGACGCCTGCATCATGCTCAATGCCATGCTGGTCGTAGGCCTCAAGGACCGGTGTCTGCGCCACCTCAACACCTTTGCCGCCCGCCAGACAAACGAGGGATACTTCCACTCTCAGGACGGAGAATGGGATTCGAACGGCCAGGTGCTCTGGCTGTTCAATCGCTACCGGCTGCTGTCGGACGGCAACTTCAATCCCGACTGGATAAAGCCGATCGTCAAAGGAGCCGGATGGATCGCCCGCAAGCGGATTTTCAGCGAGAAAAACAAAAAGATCAACGGCCTCCTGCCGGCCGGTTTCAGTGCCGAGCATTTTGGCCCGAACGACAACTACTACTGGGATGACTTCTGGGCAGTAGCCGGTCTGCAAGGCGCAGCCGACATCCTGGCGGCCCATGGCCTGGAGAAAGAGGAGAGGGCTATCGGCAATACTGCTTTGGAGATGGAAAAGGATCTTTTCCGCAGCATAGCCCTGGTCGCCGAGGAAAAAAACACCCTGGCGATTCCGACTTCGCCGAACCGCCGTCTGGATTCCGGGGCAATCGGCTCCATTGTCGCCGATTTTCCCCTGCAGCTGCTGCCGCCGGGCGACAAGCGGATGCTCGCTACGGCTGGGTTCCTGATGAACAACTGTCTGCAGAAGGGATGTGTTTTTCAGGACATGATCCATTCCGGCATCAACATCTATATGACCCTCGAACTGGCCCAGGTCTATCTGAGGGCGGGCGATCCCCGCTTCCGCTCATTGATGGCCGCCGCCGCCTCGCTCGCCTCGCCGACCGGCCAGTGGCCGGAAGCCATTCATCCGCTCACCGACGGCGGCTGCATGGGCGACGGCCAGCATGGCTGGGCGGCGGCGGAATGGCTGCTGCTGATCCGCAATATTTTTGTCATGGACGAAAAAGATTCCTTGGTCATCGGCCGCGGCGTTCTGCCCGAATGGATACAGCGGAAAAAGAAATTATCCTATGGTCCGACCCTGACGCCGTTTGGCAGGGTGAGCGTGGAAATCGACTGCCGGTACACCTCGCCGGAAGTTCACCTGAAGGCTGACTGGTATAAGCGACGACCTGAAAAGATTACAGTCCATCTGCCGGGATTCAAGCCCGGTTCCCTGAGCGAGCCTAATTATCTGTGCAGAGTTGAGGTGGAAGAATGAATATCTCGATGTTCACCAACACCTATCTCCCCCACGTCGGCGGAGTTGCAAGGTCGATATCGACGTTTGCCGAAGATTTGCGAAAAGCCGGCCATCGCGTGCAGATCGTTGCCCCGACCTATGCCGGACTGGAAGAAGTCAAAGAAAAAGATATTGTCAGGGTCCCGGCATTCCAGAATTTCAACGGCAGCGATTTCTCCGTCCGTATTCCCTTTACGGGCGTCATCAACAGGGCGATTACCGATTTCAGGCCGGATATCATCCACAGTCACCATCCTTTCCTGCTGGGCGATACCGCCCTGCGGGTGGCCCGCTCCCTGGATCTGCCCCTGGTCTTTACCCATCACACTCTTTATGAGAAATATACTCATTACGTTCCCTTCGATTCGGACGCCCTGAAGCGGTTCGTGATACAGCTGGCTACCGAATACGCCAATCTCTGCCACCGGGTAATCGCCCCCAGCACCGATGTCAAAAAGCTGCTTATCAGCCGTGGCGTACAAACTATCATGAATGTTTTGCCCACCGGGATAGACGTCGATTTTTTTAAGAACGGCGACGGGAAAAGGTTTCGCAGGGAGCATGGCATACCGGAAGACACAATGGTCATCGGCCATGTCGGCAGGCTGGCTAAAGAAAAGAACCTTCCCTTCCTGGCCGGAGCGGTGGCGCGTGCTCTCAGAAAATACGGCAACGCCTGTTTTCTCGTTGCCGGAAAGGGAGACGCGGAACCGGAGATCAAAGAGATCTTCGAAGAGCAGCGCCTTGACAAGCGCTTGATTATGGCCGGCAGCCTGACCGGCAATAATCTTGCCGACTGTTATGCGGCAATGGATATTTTCGCTTTTGCTTCTCTCTCCGAAACCCAGGGACTGGTGCTGGCCGAGGCCATGGCCGCCGCCACTCCGGTCGTTGCGCTCAGTGCATCGGGAGTAAATGACGTTATGAAAGATGGCGTCAACGGCATCCGACTTGAGGAGAACACTTCCGAAGGCCAATTTGGCGATGCGCTGGCGCAAGCACTGGCTGACCGGAAACAGCTTCTTTCCTGGAGTCGCAATGCCTTCGAGACAGCGAAAACATTTTCAAGAGAAAAAAGTACAGAGACACTTTTGCAGCTCTATACAAAAACCATCTCCGGCGTGCAGAATTCACAAGTTGCTGAAATCGATGTGCTTGATGGTGCCCTCCTGGCAATCAAGACCGAGTGGGAGCTTCTGCAGGAAAAAACCGCTGCCGCTCTTAATTCTTTCTCCGAGGTCAGAAAAGAGAGGTAGGGTTTGTTCAGCCGTCTTGGAAATAAATTACGCCGGCTTCATGATACCGTAAGCCGCAGCGAATGGGCGGCCCGCCATCTGCAGAAAGCCCCCGCCGAAACGGCTGACCATGATGTCCACGCCCCCGGAGTCCTGATAATCCAGATTGACGGCCTGGGATACGATCAGCTGCTGCGGGCCATGGAAAAGAATAGGCTGCCTTTTCTGCGACGACTCATCCAGCGGGATCATTTTGTCCTCAGAAAATTTTACTCCGGCCTGCCTTCATCGACTCCCGCCGTACAGGCGGAGCTTTTTTTCGGCGTTAAAAGTGCCGTGCCGGCCTTCAAATATTACGACCGTCTGATGCATCGGGAAAAAACCATGTTCGATGCCGATGATGTCGACACACTTGCGGCAAAATTTGAAAAAAAGTATCACGGCCTGCTTCGCGGCGGCAGTTCGTATTCGAACATTTATGCCGGCGGTGCCAAAGAAGCCCTGTTCTGCATCCAGACGATGAAACTGGATTCGATTTTTCACGACATTCAAATCAGGAAAATCGTCTGGTTCTTTATCATGTATTTCCCGAAAATAGCTCGCATGATGGGTTTAGCGCTGCTGGAGGTGGGCCTGGCTGTCTATGACTTTGTAAAAGGTGTTGTCGGCGGCAGGAATCCGCTCAGTGAATTCAAATTCATCTTCTCGCGTATCGGCGCCTGCATTGTGCTTCGGGAACTGGTTCGATTGCACGTGAAGATCGACATTGCCCGCGGCCTGCCGGTCATTCATGCCAATTTTATCGGCTATGACGAACACTCCCATCGTCGCGGCCCCTCATCGGCCTTTGCCCTCTGGACGCTGAAAGGTATCGAGGGGACAGTCAAGGACATAATGAACAAGGCCATGCGCTCCGATAAACGCGACTATCATATCTTCATCTTCGCCGACCACGGTCAGGAGCCGACCGAGCCGTTTGCGGTCCGGACCGGCAGAACCCTGCGCGAGGCGGTACAGGAGGTTTTCAGCCGGGGGCCCCTGAAACACGCCGACTATGCCGAAGTGGAAAGCATCATACCATATTTCAGGCTCCATCAGCGCAGCAGGGGCTTGTTGTGGTCCACCGCCAAGGAAAAACCTTCCGAACCGGAGGAGGAAATCGGCAACAATACCATCCATATCACTGCCATGGGACCGCTGGGTCATATCTACCTGCCGATCAGGCCCGATGCCGAAGAAATGCGCCATTATGCCGGAAGTCTGGTCCGCGACGGGGGAATACCTCTGGTATTTTATATCGAGAACGAAAGGGTGCGATGCGTCAGCCAGGCCGGCGATGGCGATCTCGGCGAGAAGGCGCCCGAAATCTTTGGTCTTAATCATCCCTTTCTTAAAGAAGTAACCAAAGACATGGAAATAATCTGCCGTCATGTACACGCAGGAGATTTCATTATTTCCGGCTGGCGGGCGGAAGGCAGGTCGCTGACATTTCCCATTGAACACGGCTCGCACGGAGGACCGGGCAGTCAGGAGACGAAAGGGTTCGTGATTCTTCCCGACACCGTCGGCGGGATCGATCAACCTTTTCTGCGACCGCTGGACCTGAGAGTACATGTCAGGACAATCCTGGAAGACCGCTTTCCGGCACTTGTTCCGGCAGTGAAAAAATACGATTATGCTCCGCAAATCATCAAGGTCCTGACTTATAATGTTCACAGTTGCCTGGGCATGGACGGCAAACTCTTTCCGGCACGTATCGCCAGAATAATCAGCCGTCATTCACCCGATATCGTCGCGCTGCAGGAAGTCGACAAAAACATGGAACGATCCCGCAACCAGGACCAGGCCAATCTTATCGCCGAACAACTCGACATGCAGAGCATTTTTTTCCCTCTCCTGCAAGACCGGGGAGGTGAGTACGGCCTGGCGATTCTCAGCCGCTATCCAAGCAATGCCATGGGTTTTAAAATTCTCCCGAAGCTGAAAATGAAACGCCCATCCGAGAACAGGGGAGTCATGTGGCTGCGACTCGACACCCACTGCGGGCCGATGCATTTCTTCAATACCCATTTGAGCTACATCACCAGTGAAAAAATGGCTCAGATGCGGCATATAGTTGAAGGCAACATGCTCGATGCAATCCCTTCCTCGGAACCGGTCATATTCTGTGGCGATTTGAACAGTGGCAGCGATTCGCCGACCTATAAGCTGTTATCCGAAAAACTGATCGACTCCCAGAAAGTCCATCCTCATTCCCCGCCGGATCCGACTTTCATTTCATCTTATCCGCTGCTCAGGCTGGACTATATCTTCCATTCACGCCATCTGGCGCCGGTGAGGGTCGAAGTGATCAACGACTGGGAGTGCAGGCTGGCCTCCGATCATCTGCCGGTGTCGAGCATTTTCATATACGACCCGAATATAAAGAGATAACTGAACCGATGGAACAACCATTACGAAAGAAAATTCTGGGCCGATCGGCAATCGCCGCAGGACTGGTATTTGTGCTGCTCGCCGTCTCGTACATTATCTACAGATACGATCTGGGGATAATGATGAGAAGCTATCTCGAGAGCCATATCCATCCGGGGATTTTCATAGCCCTGATGCTGGTCCTGCCGATTGTGGGCGCGCCGATATCGGTCTTTCTGGTTCTGGTGGGAATGAAGTTCGGCATTGTCGAAGGGATTCTGCTGTCGGCGGTGCTCATGTTTTTGCACATGGCGATCACCTATTATCTTGTCCATTCATTTTTTCGTTCGTGGATTACCCGCCTGCTGAAATCCTATAATATGATCATTCCATATATCGGCGACAGCTACAACAGATGGCATGCCCTGGCATTCATGCTTATTCCGGGCCTTCCCTATGCGGTAAAAAACAATCTGCTTGCTCTGGCGGGGGTCCCTTTTACTCCTTACATGGTCATCAACTGGACGGCCCAGTTCGGTATGAGCATCCCCTTGATCATCCTGGGCGGTGCCGTCATAGAAATGAACGTGTCCATTCTGGGAATAGCTATCGTCCTTTTGCTTGTCAGCCTTCTTCTCAAGTACTCCATGAGAAAAAGAAATTAGATCCAATTGCAATGACCGGATTCCCTGGAGGGCATGGTTCACATGCTCTTTGTCATTTTCGCAAGATTCTTCTCGGCAATTTCCGTCAGTTTTCTGAACTCTTCCCCTGGACTGCACCCAATGATTCAAGCGCCCCCAACCAACAGCCGCGCCTTGTAACGTAATCATAACAAAGGTCAAACCCCACTCAAATGTGAACCGCTATTCGCGATCGTATTCAATCCTCAGTGGTTATTCATTTGCCCAGAAACCCTCATGAAATACGACAATGCCCCGAGGGGCCTTTTCGGTAAACGGCAGGGCAAGAAAAAACTCTTGCGGAATGCCCTCATGAATCAGTTCCGGCAAATTTTGAAAACCGAATCGCTTATAGTAGTTTGGATCTCCCGCAAGGGCGCAGCCTTGGCCGCCCATTTCTTTCAGCAAAGACAACCCATCATTGACAAGTGCTTTTCCGATGCCTTGTTTATGGTATTCCGGCAATACGGAAAGTGGACCGAGGCCGTACCAATCTTTTGCGCCGCTAGAAATCGTTACCGGTGAAAAAGCAATATGTCCGACAACCTGCCCTTCAACTTCAGCCACAAGCGAGATGGTCAGCACCTCTGCGGCACGCAATGCTTTTATTATGTACTGCTCGGTATGGTTACTGATTGGGAGAGTTTTGAATGCAGCTATTGTGACCTGGCTAATCACATCAATATCTGCGTGTGTCTCATCTCTTATAATCATTTCAAGCTCCGGATTTTTTAGTCAACGTTTGAGCTCAGGCCGTGACCTGTCAGGATCGTCGCGCCTGCAGCGAAGTTATGCGGCGCGCGCAAGTGCGCTACTCATTTTCGAGGTCCTTCTTGGCGGACTTAAGGTATCTTCCAAAGTCCCGGTCCTTCTTCCTCTTCTCGACATGTGACATCTGGGAGAACTCTGACTCTTCCCTGAGTTTGATGTAATTGTCATAGTGCTCTTGACTGAGAGTGCCTGAATGTACCGCCTCAAGTACGGCGCAGCCAGGCTCGCCGGTATGATTGCAATTCATGTAGCGGCAACCGGAGGCGAACCCGATGATGTCGGAAAAACTGCCGCCTATCCCGTTTTCGGCCCCCAGGATTCCGAACTCGCGCATACCCGGGTTATCGATGACCAGGGCGCCACCCTCGAGGACGATCAATTCCCGGCGGACGGTAGTGTGTCTTCCTTCGCCCGTTGCGCTGACGCCCTTTGTCTGGAGCATTTCCCGGCCGAGCAGGGTGTTGATGATCGTGCTCTTGCCAACCCCCGATGATCCGACAAAGCAAAACGTCTTTGCGGGCAGCAGCGTCCGCTTAAGGTCGTCAATGCCTTCTCGCGTGACGTTGCTCAAGGTCAGCACCGGCGCCGTAACGCCTGCAGCGCGGATCTCTGCCAACTGGGACGCCAGAACTTCCGGCTCAACCAGATCAGTCTTGGTAAGCAGGACACAAGGATCAGCCCCTCCATCCCTCACCATGACGAGATAACGCTCAAGTCGCTTGAGGTTGAAGTCATAGTGGCATGACTGAACAACAATAACGTAATCCACGTTAGCCGCGATCATCTGATATTCGACGGAGTCTCCCGCTGACTTTCTGCGCAGAGCAGTCCTTCGCTCGAAAAGCGTGTGCACCAAGCCGAAATCGTCAGTCGGTTGTTTTTCTACACCCACCCAGTCTCCTACACACGGGAGTTCCTGCGACAGATGGTGCCGGTAAAGATAGCTGCCTGCCAACTTTGCCCGGAAGGTTCCGGTTTGATCCATGAGTAATAACAAGTCACGATCGACCGCAGCAACCCGAGCAACAGTATCCGCAGGGCCGCATTTTTCCCTTTCTTCGAACCACTCATCCCAGCCCAGTCGGGCCAAATCAATGTGTTGGCTTTTCATTCATCACCAGTTTTTCGGAGGAATCTTTATCTGATGTGAAAATTATTGGTTTTTTGTCAGCATTCTTATAACCAAAGATACATACTCGACTTTTTGTTTAGGATCTGCAATGAAAAATATACGGTACAGCTAGTATTAGCGAGGCCATAACAGACATGCAATGGCAATAAATGCTCTTCTCTTGGGTGACAAAAGCGAGCAGCAGGAGCTTTTTCCCATTCTATGAGTCTTTGTGCTCTTTTCTCTGCATCAATACTCGGGTGGAAACAGGTCTCCAGCAACCAGCCCTCAAAGGATTCATTCTTTGCTTTCGAATCGCTTGTTTCATTTGAAAAAAATTCCTTCATATTATGAAAAGAAAACCCTGAGCCAATCACGAGTAAATTCTCATAGTCCAGGTCTTGAAGTGCCCGCCCTATATTTAAATGTTCAGCAGGGCTGAGGTTATTGACAAGGGATAACTGAACACACGGAATATCCGCGTTTGGATACATTATTTTCAGCGGCACAAAGAGGCCGTGATCAAAACCTCGATGTTTATCGAGTTTAGCTGCAATACCAGCATTTTCCAGTAAATGGTGGATCTGATCGGCTAGTAATGGCTCTCCCGGACAGGGATAACCAATATTATAAGATTCTTCCGGAAATCCGTAATAATCGTAGATAAGGGACGGATTTGCTCCCGAAGTTATGGTGGGGATATTTTCTTCCCAGTGCGCACTTACTACAATAATGGCTGATGGTTTACATAGAGTAGCTGCAATTTTTTGCAGACAATCAACCATCTCTTTATGCCCTTCGTCGCCAAGAAGCGGCAGGGGACCTCCACCATGAGACGAGAATAGTACTTGAGGTTTAGTTTTCATCATGTTCTTCCAGTAAAGTGATGCTTACGCGGACATAAGGCGAGGCGGCATTTTCTTTCGTCTTTAATGCCCTGATTATACAATTTTTCTTGGTTTATAGGTAGTTAGAAAAAAAGGATCTTGCAGTTTTCTCAGCAATGAAATCTGGGTAGCTGGAGTCATTCAGATCCGCAAGAGGAAACAGCCAATCCAATGAGTCATCCTCGGTGGCGATAAATCCATCAAGACTTGATGCGGTGTAGTACTGGGTCTTCATGATTTCGATCATCGCTCGTGCAATATTTCGACCGCCATCGAGGCAGGACGGCCAGTTTCCCGGCTACCCGTCTGGAATTAAGCATCATGTCCCCCGAACTTCCGCTACCACAGGCAGGCGATGTATATCGCAAACTACCTGTATATCGCAACTACCAGCAAGACTACACCTGCTGCTACGAAAACTATGGGGCCGACGTGATTTGGGGTCCAGTCAGTGGTTGTCACCGAGCAGGGGTTATCCGGGTGGTATACGACATCAAATTCTTCGCCGACGGTAAACTGAGATTTGGCAGGGGAGTTCTCAGGCTCGGCGGTAATTGTCTCTCCTTTCAGGGTCACAAATTCAACCACCGGCCTGAAATAGGGGCCGCCTCTTTGTCTGGGGTATTCCACGATACGTATAACTTTGGCCTTCACGGTAACACCGTCGGTAATTCTCTTTTGATTGATTTTGAATTGTCTAATACCAAGAAATACCAATAGAGACGATGCTACAAGCAATACGATCATATACGTTAATCCTCCATCCCTATTTAGCCTACGCTCAAAATGTCCCGCAACGGTGTTGATTTTGATTTGAGGTGAAAATTCCAGGCTTTACCATTTTGTCAAATCGAGGATCGCTCTAGAAAAGCCTTCCGGATCTTCTTGTGGAATATTGTGGCCGACATTTTCGAGTAGCCGTTTTTCAAAACGACCAACAAACTTTCCATCAAGATGAGAGTAACTTCCAGCAGGGGTAACACCGTCACATGTTCCTTCAATTGCTATTGTCGGCACCGAGATCGATGGGAGCAATTCAAGGCTTTGTGAAACTGCCTCATACCGCGCATCGCCCTCAACCAAACCAAACCGATGCCGGTAGGAATGAACTGCCACTTCTACAAAGTCAGGATTTTCATAAGACTCTGCTGTTTTAGCAAACGTTGCCTCATCAAAGGACCATCTCGGAGACCAATCTTGCCAGAGAAGCCTGCAGAGTTCTTTTCGGTATTTTTCAAGTCCCCGCCTTCCTCGCTCGCCATGTAAATAATACTGATACCAATAACGTTGCTCCATTTCCGGAAGGAGCGGGTTCAGAGCACCTTCGATTCTATGGACAGTGTAACCACCACCGGAAACCAATCCACGTACACGTTCTGGATGAAGTGCAGCCATGATACAGGCAGCTCGACCACCCCAGTCATATCCTGCGAGAAAAATCTTATCGATGTCCAGTTTGTCCAGGAAAGCGACGAGGTCGGTACCAAGTGCAGCTTGCTCACCGGATCTCATGGTTTCGGCGTTTAGAAACCGTGTCGCCCCATATCCTCGCAGAAAAGGTACCAAGACTCGAAATTTCAATGTTGAAAGAGTCGGCCAGACTCCGGCGTATGCATGTACATCATAAGGGAATCCATGTAACAGAACGATTACGTCTTTTTCAGTCTGTCCAAATTCCAGGTATCCGATTTCCAGGAGTTCGGTGGAAACGAATTTCAAGTTATTCAAGTATTGCCTCCAATGGCCACACAAATTTGGGGTCAAATGTCGCATTCCCAGTTTTCACCCGGCTACCCGATGATGCTCCTGGGTGCTACTCTTTCTCCGGCATTGCCGAAGAATGGTGGCTGGTAATGAGCCACTCTGAGCCGTTCCAGCGATAGGTGTAGGTGTAGCGTCCGCTGACCTTTGCCCCTGTCTTAGCAAACGTGAATGTGTAAAGACCAGCGTCAACCGCCGTGTTGCAACCGAGCTCAATGGTGCGCAAGTCGATCGTGCCGGAGGGGCGGTTCTCTAAGAAGTGATGGAAGTAATCCTCCTTCTCGGCCGGATTGAGACGCGGCTTGTTTGAAACAGTAGGCAAGAGGATTGATCGCTCTGCGTAGTTGGCGACTACCTTGTGCGGATCACCTGTGAGTAATGACCGATTCCAGCGATCGAACAGCGAGGCGATTTCCTGTTCTGTAGTTGCCTTGCAGGACTCCATGCGCACATCTTGCGTACTGGCACAGCCGATAAGAGTTGCGGCAACGACAAACATACTTAAAGACTTAATCTTCATTTACGCGCTCCTTTTAGGGTGGGTAGCAGAGCTTGAGGCATAACGGCTTGGAACTAACTGTAATTGTGTTGTAACGGGACGCCATAACTATTTATTAGAAAATATTTAGCAGGTCCTTATATTTTTCCCTAAAAATGTTTTGCAACGTAAGTAACAACGTCCCGTAGGCGTATGTGGGTAGCAGAGCTTGAGGCATAACGGCCCGGAAACGGACTGTATTTGTGTGTATTATAGTTAACTAGATAACTATTTATTATAAAATATCAAAGGTGTCCCCTTTATTTTCAAAAGACTGTTGTACTCGTGAATTCAAAACAGAGTTGACTTTAACTCTCGTTTATTACGACTTGATCCCATTTACCATTCGTGCCAACAAACCCACATCTTTGATTTTAAAAAAAATCATTTCACTATAAAATTCTGTAAAGAAATCATTTTTAGATAAGAAGCACTAGTGTGTGCAGCATATCTCTGATATTTATTATTTTTCTCTTCATTAGCAAAATCACACACCGATTTTAGTGAAAATGCAGTAGGCGAAGGATTAGTGTAATTTAATGAAGCATACAAAACGCCATAAGTTTCCATTTCTATTCCAACCAATTTCCTTTGATGGTTTTGAATATCAATTGTAATAGACGGATCAGATATAACTGAAGCACCTGAAGCTACAGGACCTATATGTACCTTTAATGAAGTGTCAGGTTTTTCACCATGATAGCTACTCTTTATCATTTCTAATTCAATTGAATTTGTAGAAGATTTTTGAATAATACTTTTGAGAAAAGGATCTAATCGGATTGGCAATGGATCAGGTTTGAAGATAGTTTTCTTACCTTCTCTTGTGTATTTTCCATTCCCATAATCCCAACTTGGATCAGCTACTAATATATCACCATAATTGGTTTCTCCTTTTACTCCTGCTGATATGCCTGTGATGCAAAGATATTTTGGTCTGAAATGAGAAATAATTTTCGTAGTCAATACTGCAGCGGCTGTCATTCCCATTTGAGGAGCGGCAGCTGCTATAAATGTAATCGAATTTTTTCCATCTGAAAAGGTACCTCTATAATAGTTTGTACTATCATTTGCTATTTCAATTATGTGCCAGTCATTTGAGATATTTTTTACTGCTTCAAGCTCAGGACTTTCTAATGCACAAATTATTGCTAATGAATTGAGGTATCCAACAGTAGTGTTGAAAGTGTTTGCAGAAGATGCAATTGATTTAATTTTGTTTTTTAATTGTTCTTCCCACACTATTGATTCTCTTTCATACTTTATAATTGCTATTAATCGGTTTGAAAACGTTGGAAAAACTTCATCATAGATATCATCATAAGCTGTAATTCCTATAATATGGGTAGGTATAATATATTTATTAGACGATAAAATTTCATTAATAAGTCTTACACCGCCATCCTTATCAGCAACTTGATCAAATCTATTTGGTATTTGAATATCTAGCAACATCAAAGAGAAAGAAGTATCTGTAAGTTTTCTCTTTGCAGATATCCGATCTTGAACGAAAACAATATTGTTCTCATCAATCAAATTTAATGATTTAACTACTGATGATATGGCCCTTGATTTTTCAGGATTATCTTCAATTACCAAAATTTTCATTTCACTTCTTCCTTATATGAACAATATAGTTGATAATTTCCTTCTTCCAATTGTTGAACGATGGATTATAGTATACTGTAGCCTTATATATTTCCGGGTATTTCAAATTAAGTTCAGAACTCAATTCTGCTAATGATATAGAGTTTAAACCATCTCCAAATTTCTCAAATTGAGTTACAATAATTACAGGTGTGTTGATTGACTTTCGTTGCATTTGTCGAAGAATGTCTTTTCCTGCAAATGGGCGAGGTCGTCCTCCATGCTCTATTGGAGAAATCTCATAGGTTGGCATGCTCATATCTAATAATATTACATCATATTGCACTGTCAAAACTTCTTTGAATCCTGACTGATACGATTTTCTGACAATAATAGAAATATTATCTATATGCTTCTCCAAATGTTCGGTTAGTTGTTTAATTTTGTTTTGATCATCTTCTATCAGTAATATTTTCATGCTAACAATCTATCCTTTTCAATATTTATATTGAGATTGAATTCACACTCATTGATAAAACTGAAAAAATAGTCTATTTTGTGTTTACTATGTAAATCAATATTAATTATTTTAACAATCTTAGGGAAGCCGCTGCCACCTTCAGTTTTAACAGCATCTTGGCGTCCACCGTCTAGTAGCAATAACTTTTTTGAGTCTAATTCTCGATTTTTATTTTCTATATCAGTATGGTGCTCATCACGATTTGAAATCATAAATTCGATACAATCTTCATTTGAGTATATTTCCACATCAACGTCTATAATTTTAGATTTTAACTTGCAATGAGTTGAAATATTATTAAAGATAATATAAAATATATTAACTAAACTCTTTAAGGAATCGCCTCTTAACATTTTGCATAAGTTGCTGTCAATTATAGGTCTTACAATTTTTCTTGGAATTGTATTGTTTATCATTTCAGCAGCAATATCAATTGGAAAATTTATATAATAATCATTTACTTGATTAGCTTCAGATCTCTTGAACCAGCTTGCTATTTTGTCGAGCTCATATTGCGTTGAAATTCTCGCGCGATTTAAACTATTCTCTAATTCATAAATATTAGTATCGCCCTTATACTTCCTCAACTTTCTAATAAAATCATAGAACACATTATCAAAATTATCCTTAAGATGTTCTTCAATGGCTATTCTAATATTCTGTAAATTAATTTCTGTCATTTCCCATAATACAGTAAAGATGATATCAATAAATTCATCATATTCAATTTTATCATTTAAGTTCACTTCAAGCATTTTAAGTGCGACATCCGATACAGTATAGTCAAAGAACCCATTCATTTTTTTCTTCTCGGTACGTATTTGTATCCAGTCATTCTTTAATGTTGAAATTAATTCATCAATATCACGAGAGAAGTTCGCAAAGTGATCTTGTAGCCCTTGTATCATTTCGTTGTTCATCTCAGAAAATCTTTCAATCCAATGTTCATTTTTTCTATATTTGTCATTACGTGTATCTTTTTGAGTTATCAATCTTTCAAGTTCAATTGGACTTCTTAATTGACCAGAAAGAGTGCCATGGCGTATTCCAACACTAAGATAGGCATCAAGTCCATAATCATTACTAGATAAAAATTTATCTCTTATATGAATAAAAATATTCTTAAATAAATGAAATTTTTCATCGTTGGGTATGGTGAATTCGATTCGATCCTTATTCAAGAAAGCTAAACGAGATAAAATTCTATAATATTCTGGATTTTCATTGATTTCTCTTTTTGTCCTTGGCAAGGACACATATCGCTTGAAGCTTTCTGACATCTCAGTGTAAATATCTCTCTTAATTCCATCTACATCCACATATATTTTGCTATTCTCTACTTCTCTAATTCCTTTATTGATAATTAAAACCTGGGTTAATTCCTTGATTTCATCAGTGTAAATATCAGAATTTATTGGATCAATTTTGCATAATATTTGACATATTTTAATTCTTTCTGTATCAATATCTTCTGAACTGTCAAAATAGATTGAAGAATCCATTACTTGTGGTGTGCAAATATAACGCAAAAAATAAATAGCCTCATTTTTCTGGTCATGCAAAGAGCTGAAATTAAACTCTGATGGTTTATTTACTCCATTGCTTAGCAAGAAATCTTCATACGCTTCAAATCTATAAATATCTTTATCTTTGTTAATGTATGTAGAATATATATTATAGAGAACAGAAAGGTATAGTTCGGTTTTTAAAATATGTGCATTACTAGATTCAACAATGTCTAAGATTTCTTTTACAGGAATTATTGAACGTAGGTCAACATTATAAATTAAACATTTAATGGTGAATTTTATGCAATCGTTTATATGCATACTAGCGATATATGAACGAATTATTCCCATTAGCGCATCTTGTTTATATAACGATTTACTCGTATTGAATAATTCGCAATAATTCTCAAGAGATTGATCGTATTGTTTTGAATCTAGAGATATGAGGGCTTTAAATCTTAAATATTCCTCTTTGCAAATAAATCTTGGAAATTGTTTTTCTATTTTTGTTATATCTTTTTCTAAGTATGCTAGAAATAATTCAATAAAATTAAATTTTCCATAATTCTCATATATTTTAGTTAAATATTTTATAGAAATTTCTCTAGATAAATATCTATAAAGTCTTGGATTTAAATAATTAGAACACATACAACCATACAGTACTAGCATGTTTCTATGACTATTACTGTCATAGAGAAATTCTCTCACAACGAAACCAATTAATTGCGCGGTCCAGTCATGGCTAGGGTAAGTTATAATTATTTTAAATATATCTTGAACAGATTCGTGAGCTTTGTCATTCTTTTCCAGAATATTTTTCATGCAATTTAATAATAATTCGGACAATCCTTGTTGGATTGAGATGCTTCTGTCTTTATTTGCACCTATTGTACTTTTTAAATATAATTCGTAAATAGATATTGTTTGATTTTTATTCCAATTCAATTGTTCACAATAACTCATTACTTCCTCATATTTTCCTTCAAGATACTTGTCATAGTAACTAAAAAATATTCTATCAGTCTCAGCTCCTCGAATATTATCTGTATATCCTGTGAAAAATTTTATATTTTCTAATCTAAAGTCATTCAAACTTTTTGGAATATAATTTATAATTTCATTGATTGTTGTTGAATTTTCTTTATTGCTGTAACCTGCAATAATGCAGTTGCATATATTTATGCAAGTCAGGTATCTATCTATTATAGGAAAGTTTTGCTCGATCCCTATTATAAAGTGGTAATCTGATATTTTTGATATCTTATAAAAATAATGAAGACGATATGCTAGGTAATTGCTAATGTATGGATTGTTTTCGTAAAAATTGATCGCATCATTAATTAAAGCGTCATATTTATGACTAGAAACAGTTCTTTCTACTCGAATACTAATGTAATATGCTAAATATTTAATCAGACTATCTATTTTATTATCTTCACTTATATTTCGACTGTAAGATTTTTGTTGCTCTAAACCTTGAGACTGCTGCAATAAAGCTAATTTGTTTTCTAAATACCACACTGAATATCCATAACTACATTTGATCTCTTCTAGGTTGGCAGCGGCACTTTCGTATTCACCATGCAAAATTGAAATTTCAAACTTATTTTTAGAGATAAGAAAATTATTAATTTCATACGAATAAATATTACATGTATTTAATAACCATATTAGTTCTTTTTTTAAATCTGTAACATCTAAAATTGGCGTTGAACAAAGCTCCGACCAGCGTTTAGGAAATGGCTTTCCGATTATTAGATGTTCACATTCTTGATATTTTAGAATATTTCCAAAATATTTCTCAATTGTTTTAATGTTTGCTCTTTTTTTAAATTTCGACAATGCCTTCTGAGAATCGATATTTCTCATTAAGGCAATCTTCAGTGTATTGAATTCATTAGTACCCTTGTATGCCTTTTTAATTTTTCTATGTTTTGACATTTTAATACTCTAAATTAATTAGTTATTTAAATATTGAAGTGATCTTGATAGATTGATTCTGGAATCAAGTAACATTGACAAGGCGGGGATATAGATGCAGAGTTAATGGGGGCAGAGTAAAATTAATTTCGCATTGCCGTATTCGGTTAGAGCAAAAATCGCTCCGACGGATAGCTGCGAGCGTTGGGATACCCCAGGTGACTGCCTGTTGGACCGTGATAATGTCCAAAGTTCTACTCACTAGTTTTTTGCTTGGCGAACGAGTCATAGAAAAACCCGAATTCAGAAATTGATATTCCACCTAAAACAACAACTTAAGCAATTGCGATAAAATTACTTCCGACTTTGGAAAATTCACAGGCCGATCTCTGTTCTTTCCGTGGTCTCAACGTAGAGTTCTGCGAGAACCGCGCTGTTCGCTGGTTCCGCAGAAACGTTTTGTTAACTTAAATCATTTCTTTAAATGCTTTTGCTTTTCAAGCAGCTCTGCTGCTTTTGCTGGTATTGCTTTTCGTTTTTCATTTATTTTCTTTTAATGCCTTCAAGCATATAAAGTTAACTACATGACCATTTCGGGAAAAAAGCCCGATAGCGTATCAATCGCACATGCTTTAACCTTAGCGCGTCAAATCCGCATGTAGTAGAAATGTATGATTTTGCGGCTCATACTAAATGAGAATTCGATGGTTTACAAGGAAAAATAGTTAGGATGGAGCATTGCTGCTTTTTGGGTGTTTAGTCTTGATATAAGGATGGCGTATAACAGGGGAGATTAGTTCATCGGTGTTGGTGAAACATCTCTCAAATCATGAAATTTTGCTGTTCATTTTGGCGCATTTTGGGAAAATGCGACCACTGATGGGGCAATAAGTCGAAAATAACCTGCTGTTTCTGTGTTTCGTGAATTATATCTGAATATTCAGCTGTGCTGTTTCCGGGGAGTGCTGGAAGCAGGTCGGTCCGGTTCTGTTCCAGCGTCTCAGGGAGTGGGGGCGGGGAGCGACTCGGCTTCGGAAGGTTAGCAGGTGTTTACCGATCACCATGGAATCGGTTGATGCTCGCGGAAAAATCCCCCTGTCGGGCCGTCATCGGGCAGGGTTGCCAGCCATACCGGAGTTTCCGCGGCCTGCTCGGGGAGGAGCGGGGCGCGGGGGCCGCCGAGGTCGGTTCTGACCCAGCCGGGGCAGACGGAGTTGACCAGGATGTTGGTTCCGTGCAATTCCTTGGCAAGCAGGGCGGTGATTGCGTTCAGCATCGTTTTTGACAGACGGTAGGCGGGTGAATGCTGGTCATGGTAGGGCGAGTCGGGATTGACGATTTCGGTCAGTGAGCCGAGGGTGCTGGAGATGTTGACGATACGGCCGTAGTCGTGTTTTTGCATCAGAGGCACGCAGCCCTGGCTCAGCAGCAGGGGACCGAAGGTGTTGGTTTTGAGGGTGTTCTGCAGCAAACCGAGGGAGAGTTCGAGGATGCCGGTTTCCGAGTCGATCAGGATGCCGGCGTTATTGACCAGGACGTCCAGTCTTCCGAATAGACCGTCAATCCTGCCGATTGCCGCAATTATCGAGGTCGGATCGGCGACGTCGAGGAGGGTGAAGTGCACGTCCCGGCCGTTGCCCGACATTCTTTTCTGTGCGTCCAATCCATTTTTTTCGTCGCGGGCGCCGATGATGACCGTGAGACCTTTGCGGGCCAGCAGGCTGGCGACTGCAAAGCCGATGCCCCGATTAGCCCCCGTTACCAAAGCGACGCGTTTTTTCGATGATTGCATGGTTTCTGTTCCTCCTTGAGCGATTTCCTTTTTTCGTATTCCTATTCTTCCTCCAGTATTTCCTCAAGTGCGCTGTCGAGATCGCCGTAGGCGAAAGGGAACCCGGCCTTCTGCAGGACAGCCGGTTGAACCCGCTGACTGCAGATCATCGACTTGCCGAATTCGCCCAGTAACCTTTTCATCACGAAAGCCGGAGGTGAAAACAGGGCCGGGCGATTAAGCTTGCCGGCAAGTTTATCGGTCAGTTCCTGGTTTCTGACCGGATGCGGCGCACACCAGTTGACAGGTCCTGCGATTTCCGGGAGGTTCATGACGAAGAGGTAGGCCGCCGCCAGATCGTGCAGGTGGATCCAGGGGAACCATTGGCGGCCGTCGCCCAGATGTCCGCCGACGAAGAGCTTGAATGCCGGGATCATCGAAGCCATGGCGCCGCCCCCACGGCCGAGCACGATACCGAACCGTGTCAGCACCACCCGGACGCGGTCCGATTGCGCCTTCAGGGCTTCACGCTCCCAGTCTCTGCCGACGGTGGCCAGGAAATCAGTGCCCGGCGGTTCGTCTTCGGTCAGTACGTCTTCGCCGCGATCTCCGTAGTAGCCGGCGGCGGAGGTGCTGAAGAATATCGTGTCTCCGGCCCCCGCCAGGCCGTCCGTTACGTTGCGTGTGGTCAGGATGCGGCTGTCATATATCTGCTGTTTGGTTTTTTCAGTCCAGAGCGTGAAGATCGATTGGCCGGCAAGGTTGATGACGACATTGTGTTCGGGGATGCGGGCCTGCCAGTCGCCCGGTCTGGTTGTGTCTGCCGCCAGATAGCTGAATGACGGGTGCTCGATCAGTCCCGACGGTTTGCTTGACCTGCCGACGGCGGTTACCTGGTGGCCTTGTTCCAGCAACGTCGCCGAAAGATGGCGGCCGACAAACCCTGTTCCGCCGGTGATGAATATTTTCATGTTGCCTCCTCCGGGGTGGTCCTGTATTGCCGGACGACTGTCGTGTCTGTTCGGATAGAGCAGGCCGTTGCCTTGCCTGCAGCCGGCAGCGGGAGATCACGGCCGTTACATAAACTGGTAGGGTGCCGCCCGTTTGGTCCAGCTGTTGTCCGGATGACTGGTGAGCAGTTTTTCATAGGCCTCTTTCAGTTCCATCGGGTTGTTTTTCATTTTATATCGGTTAACACCCTGAAAGTAAAGTGCTTCAGGAACAGCATCGCTTTCGGGATAGCGCTCCAGCAGGCGGTTGAAGTGAACCTCGGCGCCGTCGAACTCTTCGTGGCTGAGACGCAGCTTCGCCTTGCCGAGATGAAGCATGGGGATGAACTCGTCCGGCGCAAGATATCCTACTGTCCGCTGAAGCTCACTCCCGTCGTAATCGAGAATCAGTATGGTCGGTGTCCAGAGGACACGGGAGTTTTCGTAAAACGGTTTTTCTGTCAGGTTTATCTTTAAAGGAATCAGATGTTCCATGACAAACTCGACGACTTCTATCGCTGGATACGTAACCGCATCCATCTGGCGACAGCCGCTTCATGCGGAATTGAAAAGATAGAGCAGGATAGGTTTTTTTTCGGAAAAGGCCGCATCTTCCGCATAACCAAGAATGTTTTGCCATTCTATCGCAGACATTTGACACCTCTCTTTTCAGTTTTCCCGACTCGGGCAGTACTCCTTCTTCATGTTACATGCAAAATCTTTACCTTATTTTCTTCCCGCCCTCTTTTCCCCTCGAAACTAAAGAAAAGGAGCCCGGCACGATAATTGAATTGGAAGAGTTAATACGATAATCATGTTGATGCGTGGCACAAAACCCGTCTCTTTATAATGGCCTCCGCAGAGGGTGTTTAAATGGCAAAAACAGAATATATCAAATGGTTTGAAGATCTTACCGTGCAGGACATTGCGACTGTCGGCGGCAAGAACGCCTCCCTTGGCGAAATGATCCGGGCTCTTGCGAATGAGGGGGTGCGGGTTCCCGGCGGGTTTGCAACGACAGCCGAAGCCTACTGGGAATTTGTCGAGGTCAATAATCTGCGGAGTCGTCTCAGGCATGCCCTGGCAAAACTCCGCAAAAATGAACAGACCCTGGAACAGACCGGGAGGTCGATCCGCAGACTCTTTCTCGATGGTGAGTTTCCGACCTGGATAGCTGAGGCGATCGTAGGTGCCTACCGCGAACTTTCCAAGCGCTACCGGACAGACGACACGGGAAAAGACAAAGAGGTCGATGTCGCCGTACGCAGCAGCGCGACCGCCGAAGACCTGCCGGAAGCAAGTTTTGCCGGGCAGCAGGAAACCTTTCTCAATGTTGTCGGCGAGAAGGAACTGCTTGAAGCCTGCCGCAAATGTTTTGCCTCGCTGTTCACCGACAGGGCGATCTCCTACCGTGAGGAAAGGAACTTTGATCATATGGAGGTCGCCCTCTCGGTCGGAGTGCAGAAAATGGTGCGTTCCGATCTGGCCGCTGCGGGGGTGATGTTTTCACTCGACACCGAATCGGGTTTTCCGGATGTGGCGATGATCGACGGTGTCTGGGGCCTCGGCGAGAATATCGTCCAGGGCACCGTTACCCCCGATGAATACAGGGTTTTCAAGCCCTTGCTGAAGAAAGACGGAATGTCGCCGATCATCGAGAAAAAGCTCGGCGCCAAGGAAAAAACCATGGTCTACGCCACCGGCGGGTCGAAAACAGTCAAGAATACCGACACTCCGCGCAAAAAAAGAGACAGCTTTGTGCTGACCGACGAAGAGATCCTCTTGCTGGCGAGGTGGGCCTGTGCGATCGAAGACCATTATCGCAAGCCGATGGACATGGAATGGGCCAAAGACGGCGAGACCGGCGATATCTTTATCGTCCAGGCCCGTCCCGAGACCGTGCATTCGCAGAAGCAGGCCGGTTCCTTGAAGCATTACAGCTTGAAGGAGCGGGGTGAGGTGCTGGTCAGCGGCCTTGCGGTAGGCGACGCCATTGCCGTCGGCAAGGTCGACGTTCTCCATCGTCACGACGAGATGGAGCGATTTATCGACGGTTCGGTTCTCGTTACCGAGATGACCGATCCGGACTGGGGGCCGATCATGAAGCGGGCGTCGGCAATCGTCACCGAGCACGGAGGCAGGACGAGCCACGCCGCGATCGTCAGCCGTGAGCTGGGGATCCCGGCCATCGTCGGGGCCGAGAAGGCGATGGATACGCTGCAGGGGCACGAGTTCGTCACGGTCTGCTGTGCCGAAGGGGAGAAAGGAATCGTTTACGAAGGAAAACTCGCCTATGACGAGGCTGAAATCGATCTCGAGTCCATTCCGCAGACTGAAGTGAAGATCATGATGAACATCGCCACCCCGGATGCCGCTTTCCGCTGGTGGCGTCTTCCTGCCGACGGCATCGGCCTGGCCCGGATGGAGTTCATTATCAATAATATAATAAAGATTCACCCGATGGCCCTCGTCCATCCCGAGCGGATTGAAGACCAGGCGGTTCGCAGGCAGATAAACGAGTTGACCCGCGGGTTTGAAGACTACACCGAGTACTTTGTCGACCATCTGTCGCGCGGTATCGGCAAGATAGCCGCGTCGCAGTATCCAAAACCGGTCATCGTCCGGATGAGCGATCTGAAAACCAACGAATATGCCAATCTCATCGGCGGAAAGTACTTCGAACCGGAAGAGGAAAACCCGATGCTGGGTTTTCGCGGCGCTTCCCGTTACTACAGCGAGCGATACCGAAAAGGGTTCGATCTCGAATGCAGGGCGATCCGCCGGGTCCGCGAGAAGCTGGGCTTTGACAACGTGGTCGTGATGATCCCCTTCTGCCGCACCGTGAAAGAAGCTGATAAAGTGCTCGAGGTGATGGCCGAGAACGGTCTGCAGCGCGGCAAGAACGGGCTTGAAGTCTATGTGATGTGCGAGATCCCTTCCAACGTGGTACTTGCCCACGAGTTTGCCCGGCGTTTCGACGGCTTTTCAATCGGCTCGAACGATCTGACCCAGCTGGTGCTCGGCGTCGATCGCGATCTGGCCGAGCTTGCCGAGTTGTTTGACGAACGCAATGAAGCAGTCAAGGCGATGATCGAAATGGTCATCGTCCGGGCGCACGAAGCAGGCAAAAAGGTCGGGATCTGCGGCCAGGCCCCCAGCGACTATCCCGAGTTTGCCGGATTTCTGGTAGACAGCGGCATAGACTCCATCTCGCTCAATCCGGATTCGGTCATAACCGTCAGACGGCATCTCGCCGAAAAAGAGCGGGCGGGAAGGGGTTGACCGGGACGAATGTCGCTCTCAGGAGGTCGATATTTGGATAACCAGGCTGAAGAGAAAAAAAACGGCGACAAACCTTTTCACGCCATGACGACCGAGGAGGTGGTGCGTCACCTGGACGTTGAAACTGCGCAGGGGCTCGGCGACGACGAAGTACGGAAAAGGCGGGAGCGGTATGGCCTGAACGAGTTGCAGGAAGAAAAGGCCCCAGGCGCCTTCCCCATCCTTTTGAATCAATTTAAAAGCATCGTTGTCTTGATTCTTGTGGCGGCGGCCGTGGTTGCCCTTGCCACCGCCCGCTGGCCGGAAGGTCTGGCCCTGGTCGCCGTGACGGCGATAAATACCGCCATCGGCTTTTTCACTGAATACAAGGCCGTACGGTCGATGGAGGCGTTGCGGAAGCTTGGAAAACATACGACTTCAGTCCGGCGGCAGGGCAAAGAGCAGGAAATCGCCGCTTCCGATCTCGTCCCCGGCGATATCGTTTTGCTGGGCGACGAGGATCTGGTCCCGGCCGATCTGCGGTTGCTCGGTCCCAAAGGGGCACGGGTCAATGAGGCGGCCCTGACCGGCGAATCCGTTTCAGTCAACAAATCGACGGACCCGGTCGATGCGGACGCTCCTCTCCATGAGCGAACCGGCATGCTCTATAAAGGGACGTCCATCAGTGAAGGCGAGGTTGAAGGTGTCGTCGTCGCCACCGGTGTGTCGACGGAACTCGGCCGCATTTCCCAGCTTGCCGCAACAGCGGAGAGCAAGACGCCCCCGCTGCAGAAACGGCTTGATCAACTGGGCAGGAGGCTGGCGTGGATCACCATTGCCGTCGCCGTCATTGTCGGCGTCGCGGGTCTTGCGGCAGGCCGTGAAGCTGTCATCATGATCGAGACGGCCATCGCCCTGGGGGTTGCCGCCATCCCGGAGGGTTTGCCCATCGTGGCGACCATCGCCCTGGCGCGCGGCATGTGGTTGATGGCGAAAAACAACGCCTTGATCAATCGTCTGACCGCCGTGGAAACACTCGGCGCGACTTCGGTTATTTTTACCGATAAGACCGGGACGCTGACGGAAAATAAAATGACAGTCCGGGAGCTGGTCACACCGCTCGAATCGGCGAGTCTGGATCGGGCCGATCGGCAGAATGTAAGTGAGAAGTCTTCGCTTGTTCGCCTGCTGAAAATCGGAGCTTTATGTTCCAACGCCATGCCGGATGAAGAAAAGGAAGGTGGTTTTGCCGGTGATCCGACGGAGACGGCGCTTCTCGAAGCGGCGGCCCGCCAAGGTCTTGAGCGGCGGAAACTGGTGGAAGAGCTGGCGGAAGAGCGCGAGGTCTCCTTCGATTCCGAGACGATGATGATGGCGACGTTTCATCGAACGCCGGATAAGGGGAACGGATCGCGATATTACGTTGCGGTCAAAGGCGCTCCCGATCGAGTGCTCGAGGCATGCGACCGGCTTGTGTCGGAAGAGGGTTCTGCGGCCTTGGCGGACGAGTCGCGCCGGGAGTGGCGCGATACGATTGACAAACTCGCCGCGAAAGGTTTGCGGGTGCTGGCGTTTGCCGACAAAGAAACTGCCGGTGTCGATGAAAATCCCTATGAAAACCTCTGCTTCGTCGGCCTTGCGGCAATGCTCGATCCGCCGCGCGCCGAGGTCCGGCAAGCAATAGAGCAATGTCAGGATGCCGGTATTCGCGTGGTGATGGTGACCGGAGACCGGGCCGACACCGGCGCCGCTATCGGCGAGAAGGTCGGACTCGGTTCGGGCGGGCGGGCGTTTCACGGTTCGGAGCTGGCCGAACCGGAGGAATTGTCGAAAGAAGAGCACAGCCGTGTCCTCGGTGCCGACATCTTTGCCCGGGTGACGCCGGAGCAGAAATATAATCTGGTTAAATTCTACCAGGAAAGCGGCCTGATCATTGCCATGACCGGAGACGGCGTCAACGATGCGCCTGCGCTGAAGCGCGCCGATATCGGCATCGCCATGGGGCAAAGGGGCACGGATGCGGCCAAACAGGTGGCCGATATGGTGCTGCGCGACGACAAGTTTTCGACTATCGTCGCGGCCGTCCGGGAAGGCCGGATCATTTTTGCCAATATCCGCAAGTCGGTTATCTTCATGCTCTGCACCAATATCGCCGAAGTCCTGGTGGTGGCGCTGGCGTCGCTGGCACAGGTGCCGATCCCCCTGAAGCCCCTGCAGATTCTTTATCTCAACGTGCTGACCGACGTCTTTCCGGCCCTTGCCCTCGGGGTCGGCCGGGGTTCCGCCGATGTCATGAAGAGGCCGCCGCGGCAGGCGGAGGAATCCGTCCTGACCCGCCACCACTGGCTGTCCATCGCCGGCTGGAGCGTGGTTATCGGCGCTCACGTTCTCGGGGCGCTGGCGATTGCTCTCTATTATCTGGGCTATGAAGAAAAACAGGCAGTCACGGTTTCTTTTTTGACGCTTGCCCTGGCCAAGCTATGGTTCGTTTTCAATCTGCGCGACAGGGGGACGAAAGTCTGGCATAACGACGTAATTTCAAATAAATGGATGTGGGGTGCCTGGGGAATGTGCCTGGTGCTGCTGCTTGCCGCGGTGTACCTGGGGCCGCTTGCATTTCTTCTGCAGACCGTTCCGCCGGGAATCGACGGCTGGGCCGTTATTATCCTGCTGAGTCTCATTCCTGTTGTCCTGGGCGTTTTCTTGCCGGGTATCCGGTTCTATTCCTCGAAGGTCAAAAAGCAAGAGAGCGAATAGATATTATCCGCGCTGACGTTGCTGCAGGATCTTGAAAAACCGGTCCGTATCGTCCTTGTCGCACAACTGGGTGCCTTCCGAGAGCATTGCCGCGGTACCGGCTGCCATGCCGTAGAGGAAGGCATCCCGCATCTGCCATCCCCGCTGCAAGGCAAGTATCATTCCACCGACAAAACTGTCGCCAGCGCCAACGGAGCTGACCTCGTCAACCTCAATCCCTGCCGCTCGAAACTGATCGTCTCTTGTGGTGAGCAGCGCCCCGTTTTTGCCGAGAGTGAGGATCAGCACTTCGCAGCTATTTTTATCGACCAGCTCGCGGCAGAGCTTCTCCTGGTCTTTTTCTTCGGCAAGAGAACAGTCGCAGTGCTGCTCAAGCTCCTGCTGGTTGGGTTTTATCAAGTATATCTGTTCTCCCAGGGCAAGCTCGAACGGTTTTCCCGAAGTATCCAGGATGACTTTTGTCGGGAGGTCGGCAAAATGCCGGGCCAGCTGCGCGTAGAAGTTCTCGGGAACGCCCGGCGGCAGACTGCCCGATAGGATCAGATAGGCCGGCGGCGGGTCAAAGTCGATGACAGTCTGCAGGCACATCTGCCATTCTTTCAGCTCGGGGCCGGGCATGGCGAAACGATACTGTTCGCCGTGGTGCAGTTCCCGCACCGCGAAACTTTCCCTGGTCAGCCTTTCGATAAAAACAGGGTGACTATCGACTCCCATTCTTTTCAGGGATTCGTCGATTCTTTTACCTGTACCCCCGCCTGCTGGAAATACCGCTCTGGCCCTGCCTCCAAGAAGGGTGATCGCCCGGCTGACATTGACTCCGCCCCCGCCGGGCTCGCGTCTGACGTTGCGACAGCGCAGCTTGTTGTCCGGTTTCAGGTCGTCCACCTCGGCGCTGATATCGAGGCAGGGATTCAGGGTAAGGGTTACAATTGTTTTTTCATCTGCCATGTTGTTCCTCTTCGTCATAATCTTCAGTTTTTAATGCATCAGTAATCGTTAACACATCCCCAGATTGCATAACCCGGATCTGTAACCGTTCATCCAGTGCTCCAGGTTCGTTCAAGCAGGCCGCCGAGCTATAGTTGGCTATGTGAGGTGGCCTGATCGGACGAAAATGGGGTGCTGGTGAACGGTTACCTACATCATGCGGTAATTCAGGTTGTACATGATCCAGATAGACCCACCGATAAAAATAATCATGATCATCACCGTGAACAGGAAAGCCAGCAGGTTCCAGCGCTCAGCCGACGAGGTATCCAGGTGCAGGAAGTAATGGAGGTGCACGAGGATCTGGGCGACTGCGGCGGCAAGAATAATAATAAAAATGGCCGGACGGGGCAGCGTGCCGCTCATCGCCACGCCAAATGCGACTACGGTCAGGGCAATCGAAAGAAGGAAACCGACGGTGTAGGATTTCAAGCTTCCATGGCTTGCCCCGCTGTCATAGGATGTTTGTGTCATTTACAGGACCCCCATCAGGTAGACGACGGTAAATACGGCCACCCATACGATATCGAGAAAATGCCAGAACATGCTCAGGCGCATCAGACGGGACTGGACAGGTATGGTCAAGCCTTTGACGATCACCTGATTTATCATCACGGCCATCCATATCAGGCCGGAGGCGACATGGAGGCCATGGGTGCCGATCAGGGTAAAAAATGCCGAAAGGTACGCACTCCGGTCCGGTCCGTGACCGTCAACGATCAAGGTCCGGAATTCGTGGAGCTCCATGAGGATAAAGCCAAATCCCAGCACAAACGTGACAGCGAGCCACGCGAGAACTGGGGTCCGCCTGCCTGCGTACATGTTCAGCATGGCCAGGCCACAGGTTCCGCTGCTGAACAGCAGGAGCATGGTTTCGCCGAAGACATACGGCAGATGGATGATATCCTTGCCCGTCGGGCCGCCGGCAAAGCTGTGAGCGAGGACGGCAAACGTCGCGAAAAGGGCGGAAAAGAGCACCAGGTCGGACATCAGGTAGAGCCAGAAGCCGAATGCCTGACCGGCTGAGACATCGTGTTCTGCAAATGCTTCGTGAGGAGTGGCAGCGATTCCCCGGGCCTCCGTTGTCATGTTTACCTCCCGGAAAATTTTCGGCGTTGAGCTTGTCTTGCGGACCGTTGGTAGGCGCTCACCTGCCGGTAATGTTCCTGCTCGATCCGTTCGACTTCGGCGGCAGGCACGGTGGTATGGATGTTATCGTCGGAAGCGCGGGCGATGATGGCAAAAAGCAGACCTGCAGCGCTGAAAAGAGCCAGCCACCAGATATGCCAGATCATGGCGAAGCCGAAGACAAAGGCCAGCATGCCGTTGATGAAGCCGTAGGCGGTGTTTCTGGGCATATGGATGTCCTCGTATCGGTCGGGTTTGCGATACGCGATCTTTTTCTCCTTCATGTCGTTAAAGGCGTCGATTCCGTGCACAGTCGGAATCCTGGCGAAATTGTAGAATGGCGGCGGCGAGGCTGTGGACCATTCCAGGGTGCGGCCGTTCCAGGGGTCGCCTGTCAGATCGCGGTTGGCAAGGCGTTGCCTGATGCTCACGATTAATTGAATCATCTGACAGATAATACCGAACAGGATCAGGGCGGCCCCGGCGGCAGCAAGGAGAAGATAAGGCCGCCATGCCGGGTTGTCGTAATGCAGCATGCGGCGGGGCATTCCCATGAATCCCAGGGCATACAGGGGGAAAAAGGCCAGGTAAAAGCCGATAATCCAGGACCAGAACGCCCGTTTGCCCCATTTTTCGCTCAGGGTAAAGCCGAAGGCTTTCGGAAACCAGTAGGTAAAACCGGCGAAGTAGCCGAACAGCGCCCCGGCGATCAGCACATTGTGGAAGTGGGCGATCAGGAAAAGGCTGTTGTGCAGCACGAAATTGGCAGGAGGCGAGGCCAGCAGCACGCCCGTCATCCCCCCGACGGCAAAAGCCGTGATAAATCCCACGGTCCAGTACATCGGCGAAGTGAACCGTATCCGGCCGCGGTACATGGTGAACAGCCAGTTGAAGATCTTCACGCCGGTCGGAATGGCAATGATCATGGTGGCGAAACCAAAGAAGAAGTTTACCGCGGGACCGGCTCCCATGGTGAAAAAGTGGTGCAGCCAGACGCCGAAAGACAAAAAGGTAATCGCAATAGTGGCAAATACCATGGAGGTATAACCGAACAACGGTTTTCCCGAGAAGGTGGGCGTGACTTCGGAAAAGATCCCGAAAGCCGGCAGGACGACAATATAGACCTCGGGATGACCCCACATCCAGAACAGATTGACATACATCATCAGGTTGCCGCCGTGGGTGTTGCTGAAAAAATGCATGTCCATGTACCGATCGAATGTCACCATGGCTAAAGCGGCGGTCAGAACGGGGAAGGCAAAAAGAATAAGCACGGAAGTGCACAGGGCATTCCAGGTGAAGATCGGCATCCGCATGAGCGTCATTCCCGGGGCGCGCATGTTCATGATAGTGACGATAAAATTGATGCTGGTCAGAAGTGAGCCGAGCCCTGCTATCTGCATCGACCATAACCAGTAGTCGACACCCGAGTCCGGACTGATGTTCATCTCGGTCATGGGGGAATACCCGGACCAGCCGGCCTTGGAAAATTCACCTACCCCTAAGGAGACCATGACCAGCAATGCTCCGGCCGCGGTCAGCCAGAAGCTGACCGAATTCAGGAAGGGAAATGCCACATCCCTGGCACCGATCTGCAGCGGAACGACGATGTTCATCAGGCCGGACAGAAACGGCATGGCCACGAAAATGATCATGATCGTGCCGTGGGCGGTGAAGATCTGGTTGAAGTGATCCGGCCCGAGATAGCCATAAGAAGTCCCTACGGCAACGGCCTGCTGGACCCGCATCATCAGGGCATCGGCAATTCCCCTCAGCATCATGACCAGGGCCAGACAGATATACATTATACCGATCCTTTTGTGGTCGAGGCTGGTCAGCCATTCCGTCCAGAGGTATGTCCACTTCCGTTTGTAGGTGATCATGACCACAAGCGCCAGGCCCATCGCCAGCGAACCGGCCACGGCGGCCATAACGATGAGATCTTCATGGTACATTGCCGAAAGGGTCAGTCTGCCGAACATATCAATCTCCCTGCTGGCTGTGGGTGTTGGGCATGGAACCGTGTCTGCCGTCCATGGCGCCGGAATCTTCATGGCTGGAATCGTGGTACGTGGCAATGATGGAATTGAACAGATCGGGGGTGCTCGAAGAGAAATAGGTCACGGGGTAGCCGGTGGTGGGCTTAACCAGTTCCCGGTATCTGGCCGGATCAAGTTTTTTCGGCGATTTTTTCACCTCCTGCACCCATGCTGCAAAGTGTTCGGGGGAAGTGGCGATCGCCTTGAATGTCATGTTGGCGTAACCGAAGCCGCTGAATTGCTGGTTTTGACCGGCATACGTTCCGGGCTCATTCGCCAGGAGGTGCAGCCGGGACGTCATGCCGGCCATGGCGTATATCTGACTGCCCAGCTGCGGGATGAAAAAGGACGTCATGACGGTATCCGAGGTGAGTCTGAAGTTCAGCGGCGTATCGGCGGGAAAAACGACCTCGCTGACGACGGCGATATTTTCTTCCGGATAGATGAACAGCCATTTCCAGTCCAGGGATACCACTTCGATGGTGATGGGCTTGACAGCAGAGTCGAGGGGTTTGTAGGGATCGAGCCGGAAAGTGGTGTTCCAGGTCAGGATCCCGAGACAGGTGACAATGATTGCCGGGATCACCCAGATGACGAATTCTATTTTTCCGGAATAGCTCCATTTCGGGTCGTAAGGTGCTTTGGTGTTGGTGGCCCGGTATTTCCTGGAGAACCAGTATGCCATGATGAAAACCGGAATTACGACGATCAGCATGAGGGCAAAAGCTGTCAGAATGACAAACCGCTCCGTCTCGCCGACAGGCCCTTTCGGATCGAACAGAACCATTTCGCTGCAGCCTCCGAGGAAGGTGACGGCGAAGAGGCACATCATCCGGAGAAAAAAGGATAATATTGATCGAGGCTTGCGGGGATGGGTCAGGTCATGTGTCTTCTTCATGGATTATCGATCCTTGTTATGCACATATCTCCTGGGTAATTTCGATCCGCTTCACTCCTGTGTTGTTTTGGTAAAAGGGGATTGATGTTCCGGCTTCGGCAGAGAGCCGGATGCGCTTAATGTGACTAGCAAAAAGAATACCAGTTGTTCCTGACGACTCTTTAGTGGGACGTCTTTTCAGGCATGTTGCCAGGCGAGGGCAGCCAGGGCGATAATCAGCAGCACGAAAGGGTAATAGCTGGCCCGGTTGAAGAGTGCCGCGGCTTCATCCCTGTCCCTGGTTCGATAAAGGCGCAGGGCTGGCAGAATCAGGAGGTAAATACCGGCCAGGATGGCAGCCAGATAGAAGGGGAGAGCCAGCTGCAGGGGGACCGATTGAAATAGAATGCCGCTGAGAACAAGGCTGATGGCCAGAGTCGACAGCACAATGATGCTCGCTCTTTTAGGACCGAGCGACACCGGAACGGTACGGGCCTGCAGGGAGATATCCTCCTGAATGTCGTGCCAGTCCGCCGGAACATTCTGGCCGCCGATTTCCCAGAAAAACAGCCAGAGAAAAATCAACAGCAGCAGGAAGGGATCGGGCGAGGCATCGACCGCGAATACCGCCGCAAGACCACCGAGGGTTTTGACAATGCCGCTTACAAGCGTCCGCAGGTGACTGATCTGCAACAACAGGCAGTAGAGGATTTCCAGGAAGCAGCCGATCACCAGGATGAGGGCGCAGACAGGGTTGAGCAGGTAGGCGCTGACCAGGGAAATCGCCATCCAGCTGCCAGCCCAGGCAACCGCTTCCGGCATGCTCAAGTATCCGTGGGCCAGGGGGTGACGGATGAATGCGGCATCGAGGTAGCTGGTTTCACGATGAAAACCGGCCTGATCGATCTTTTTCTTATCGGTTCGATAATCGACTATGTCGTTTAAGGCATAGACCGCCGTGTAGCCGGCAAAAGCGGCAATTATCCCCAGAGTGATAATTTTCATTTCAGGAGGATGCCCCAGCCACAGCAGGGCCGCAATGAGTGGCGCGGACAAGTCGAGCAGCCCGTGGGGTGTTCTGGAAAGAGCCAGGAAGAGCTTCAATCTGGAAAAACCTCTGTATTCTGCGACGTTCATATCATCCCCTGCTGTGATATTCCTATTTTCCTGTCGAATAAGATTGAATTCCTGTTTGACGGGATTCAGTCTCTCTCTCCCGTTACATGCCGGGTCTGTCTCACATACAAGGTGTCATGGAAACACCATGACACCTTCGGTTCCTGGGCTGAATGCAGAAATTTCCTCCAATCATATACAAATAATGTGCCAGAATTATGGAAGATAGAGCTGCTCCTTTGAGGGGTTGATTAATGCCTGAAAACCTATGCGCAGCATTCCCCCGGCTGCGAAACGGAATGGCATGCTTATTGTAACCCATCTTTTGCCCATTGAAAAAAGAAATGGGTCGAAGTCAAAATTGTCATGAAATAATTCAAATAGAAGGAGGCATCCTTATGTCATCGATAGCGAAAATAATCGAATTGAGTTCCGATTCGGAAAGCAGTTTCGACGATGCCCTGAAAGTAGGGATAGAGAAGGCTCATGAGAGCTTGCGAAACGTCCGAAGTGTCTGGATAAAGGACCATGAGGTCCTGGTAGAGGGCGGAAGACCGACGGTGTACCGGCTTCATCTCAAGGTAACCTTCCAGGTTGAGAGGTAATGAATTGGTTGCCATGGGAATCACCTGCACGGCACTCGATTGCCGGGCAGGTGAAAATGGCCACGGTTTCGTCCTGTATTACAGGACCAGATAATCCTTAAAAAACGGTCGAATATGGAAAACAATAATGAAATATCAGGAAAACCGGAAATCAATACTCTAGTGCATTTCCAGGAATGGCCGGCAATATCGATCTATATGCCGGTCAGTCGAATAGGAGACCCACAGGATTCTCTCCGATACAAAAATTTTGTTACACAGGTGGAAACCAGACTTATCGATGAAGGTATGCGGACTACCGAGGCGCGCAGCCTGCTGGAGCCGGAATACGACCTGGCATATGATACCGCTTACTGGAAACACCTCGGCGCGGATGGGCTGGCTGTCTTTGGTTCCAGCCGGTCTTTTTTCCGTTATCCTCTGCCGGTATCGTTTAGAGAGAGAGTCACGGTGGGCCAACGCTACCATATCAGGCCTCTGATTCCGTTGTTGACCGATGGCCGGTATCTGGTTCTGGCTTTGAGTCGGAAACAGCTTCGGCTTTTTCAGGGGGACCGGTACCGGCTCGAGGAAATAGAACTGCCCGGAGGTACGCCGGAAAATATGTCCGAGGCTCTGCAGCTTGATATGGAACAGCAACTGCAATATCACGCCGGCAGTGCACCCGGTGGCCCCAGCGGCAGAAAGGCAGCTATTTTTCATGGACACGGGGGCGGGGCCGACGAACAGGATGAATATATCCAAAGGTATTTTCAGATAATCGACCGCGCTCTTTTTCCATTGCTGGAAGACCCTGAGTGCCCGGTTATTCTGGCTGGTACGGAAGAGTCGCAGGCAAGCTATAAACTCATCACCAGAAGTCAAACAATCCTCCCTCAGGGTATTGCCGGGAGCATCGGGGAGCTGTCGGCGGAAATTCTTCACAGCAAAGCGTGGGGCATTGCCGAAGAGTACTATTTGCAGGCAGAACGGAGTGCCGTGAAGGGACTTCAGAACAGTCTCGGTGGCGACAAGGTCGTCAGCGATCTGCAGTCGGTTTTGACGGCGGCTTTCGACGGCCGGGTGGAAAACCTTTTTGTCGCGGAAGACGAGCAGGTCTGGGGTTTTTTCGATCCCGATAAGAGGCAGGCTGTTGTGAAGGATAAAAATAATGGAAAGGTTTTCGAGTTGCTGGATGAGGCCGTGTTCTGGACTTTGAGTAAAAAAGGAACCGTATATGTCAGGAAACGGCAGGATATGCCGCTCGACACTCTTATATGCGCTCGAGTAAGGTTCTAGGACTCGGACAACCCATACGCTGTCAACTCATACGGCGGCACCGGAAAGGTCCTGCGGCAGAGGATTCAATTATTACCCTTTTCTGGTGCTGATCCCGAGCACCTTCCAAAGAGGTCACAATCCGGTTATTGCAGTGATACAGGCAATAACCGCCATAACCAGCACAAGCACTCTCCAGATGGGATCGATCGGCGCCAGCAAGGCGATAAACACAAGGAGCGCCGCCGATATATAACGCAGATTCCGATCGGTACCGCCGACATTCTTTATCATGTTGTCACCTTTTCAGGGTTGAGCTGCTGCCATGCATTGGCTTGCAATATGTGGTTAAAATGCAGGATGTATGCCAACCAGTTGATGGTGCATGAAATGCACCCTGCGAGCTCAACAATTTTGTTTGAATTTCCGGTGGTAGTAGTTCATTTCATGCACCTTTTACTGCCATGTCGAATTGTTAAACTGGCTTGGATTTTGCAAATTAAAGATTTGAT
The DNA here is from genome assembly GCA_000961725.1 of Desulfobulbaceae bacterium BRH_c16a. GTDB lineage: Bacteria > Desulfobacterota > Desulfobulbia > Desulfobulbales > Desulfocapsaceae > Desulforhopalus_A. The sequence continues at coordinate 24,847 of LADS01000026.1, read as the reverse complement.
TTTCAAATTAAAGTAGAGGTTAGGAAAAACGTTCAGTCAACCCACGGAGGAAATATGAAATTCAGAATACTCATGATTTTTTTGCTCTTGCTGATGCCCTTGGGATGTGAGAGGCAGGTAGAACAACCAGGGGAAAACCCACAGCTTGCTGAAGTACGTAAACAAAACGCCGACCTTCAGCGGCAGATTGAAGGGTATAAACAGGAGTTGGCGGCCAAACAGGAGCAGCTTGATAACGCCCTGCAAGAACTCGAAGCGATGAAACAGTCCCGGCAGCAAAACCAGCAGCCCATGGAGTCAATACCACCCCAATCCGGATCGCCGGATCCCGGGCAGCCCCAGCAACAAATGGAGCCGCCGCAAACACCTTCGGAAACTCCGCCACCACCTTCCGGCCCAGGCGGCACCGGACAGTAAAGTGACCGGAACCTGCAGCTCAGTGCTTCAGCCTCATTTCAATGGTACGGCCCGGCTGCAGTTCATACCTGTTACCCCGCAGACCCACCGTGATCGGGGCGCAACTTTCTCCCAGACTGGTAACGGCGATACTTTCTTTTTTGATGGTGACCCGGAGCCAATGCTGACGATAAAGGATGCTGAAGACCATGCTCTCCACTTCCCGTGGCAGTGCCGGGTTGAACCATAAGGCGTCCTCCTTTGTTTCCAGCCCGGTATAACAGCGCTGCATCAGATCTAAAGTCCCGGCCATGGCGCCGAGGTGGATTCCTTCATGGGTGGTTCCGCCCTGAACATCGGAAACGTCGCTTTTCAGCGCGTCACAGAATAAATGCCAGGATTGTTCTCGTCTCGACCTTGCCAGTACCCAGGCGTGAACTACCCGGCTGAGGGTCGAGCCGTGTGAGGTGCGTTTGAGATAATAGTCGATATTTTTAGGAATGGTGTCATGTTCGAACGGATACCCCAACCGTTTGAACAGCTGCCCCAGCTCTTCGGCGGAAAGCAGGTAAAAAAGCATGAGTACATCGGCCTGTTTCGAGAGTTTATACCGGTTGGGGCTGTCGCCTTCGGCTTCAAGGATGCGGTCGAGCCGGTGAATGTTGTTGTATTTACTTTTATAATTTTCCCAGTCGAACTCCTGGAGTCGATCATATCCTTCGAATTGGCTGATGATGCCGTCATCATGGAAAACGATACGCATCTTGCGGCTGATATCCTGCCAGAGTTCCAATTCCCGGTCGTCAAGGGAGAGATCTTCCCGCATCGGTTGCCTGCGCTCTTCCGGCACTATCTCCAACACTTCCAGTGCCCGGCAGAAAAGCCACGCGGCCATGACGTTGGTATAGGCGTTATTCGCCAGTCCCGGTTCGGCAGCACCCGGATACCCGGTATGAAATTCATCCGGTCCCATGACTCCCGTTATCTCGTAGCGGTCAAGGGAGTCGTTATAGCGGGTCAGGCCGGCCCAGAATCTGGCTGTTTCAATCATCAATTCCGCTCCGTAAAATGACATGAAGTCACGGTCGCCGGTAACCTGATAGTAGAGCCAGACATTGTAGGCCACGGCAATACCGATATGGCGCTGCAGCTGGGTGTCGTCCGGCACCCAGCGTCCCGATTGCGGATTGAGATGCAGTGTCTGGGCTTCCTCGCGGCCGTTGCTGCCGCTCTGCCAGGGAAACATGGCGCCTTGAAAGCCTGCCGAAGTCGCCGCAAACTTTGCCTGGGGCAGTCGCCGGTAACGATATTTGAGAAGTGCCCTGGTAAGCTCCGGCAGACGCAGATTTAAGAAAGGGAAGACAAACAGTTCATCCCACATGATAAGACCCCGATATGCTTCGCCGTGCAGGCCCCGGGGAGGAATGCCGGCATCGAGATCGATCGAATGCACGGATACCGTCTGCAGCAGATGAAAGATATGCAGATTGAGGATCTGGGAAATCCTCGGACTCGCCACCTGCAGCTCAAAACCGCACCGGTGCCAGAGATGGCGCCAGGCCCGCTGATGGTCCTTGAGCAGCTTGCCGAAACCGGGAGCTTGAGCCACCCGCAGACGGGCCTCGTCGAGACTTTCCGATATGGCGCGATCCCTGGAATTATATATGGCGACAATCTTCTCGACCCGCAATCGTTCACCGGCTTTTACCGGGACGGTTACCTCAAGGCCTATATAGCCGCTTTCCTGGACAAGGCGACGATCGGCGGCAACAACCGGTTCATCGTCCTGGAAAAACCGCGTGCGTCCGGCCTCGGCGATACGGATATGCGATTGCCGGGTTTCGGCCTGCAGCCAGATGATCTCGCCATCGTCACTGCTGCCCCGGGTGACGATATCCAGATGATCGTTGTTCAGTTCTCTGTAGCGGACGACCAGGGTATTGGCCACTCTGCCGTCAAGGGCCGAGCGGATGACGAGGGGACCCGACCAGTTCTTCACGGTGATCTCCGTTTCGAGCCCGGCCAGGTGCGGCATGGCCATATTGACGAAACGGCGTTCCGTCAGGTGAATCTCTCTCTCCTTTTCATCGACCAGGCGGAGAGTCCTGAGGAGGATGCCGGATGCCATATCCAGTTCCTGGCGATACTCCGCGGGATGGGCGGAATGAGGGTCAAGCCACGGTCCGTCCTCGAGGCGGAAGGAAAGGGGCAGCCAGTTGGGCAGGTTGACGAGGCTTTCATTCTCTATGGCATGCCCGGCGACGCTGCTCTGCAGCCGGTTGTAGCAGCCCGCAAGATAGGTGCCGGGATAATGTACTCTGCCCGCAGTGGCCTGCGGACTCGCGCCGCGGCTGGCAAAAGAGCCGTTGCCGAGAGTGCAGAGAGCCTCGCGAAGTTTCTCGTTTTTCGGATCGAAGCCATCATAGGTCAACGACCAGATCCCTTTGGTTGTCTCCCTTTCGGCCAGTTCCGCCAGTTTTTCAAGAAAAGTCGTTACTTCCGAGGAATCGCGCAGAATAAAACGGGCACTGGTGGGGCGTGGGCGATCGCTGACCAGAATGGTGATGCCGCGGTCGCCGATACTGCGAAAGGCATCCTCGTCGGTGGTGTCGTCACCGATATAGAGCGGGGTGATCTGCGAACAATCGACGTGAAACAGGTCGAGCATAGCCTGCACTGCCTTGCCCTTGTGCCAGTCCACCGCCGGATGGAGTTCAAAAATTTTCTTGCCGGAACTTTTTCGCAGTTCGGTGAATCGGGCGGCCAGAGTGTCTGCCAGCTCTTCGACGTCGGCAACTGTCCGTTCGTCCGCGCCTCGGTAATGGATGGCTACGGCATAAGGTTTGCGCTCGATGCGAATGGACTGCATCTCACTGGTTGCGGAACGGAGTTCCCGATCCGCTTTCTCGAGGACCGAAAGATACTGCTGTTTTCGCTTGTCCCGGTCGAAATAGCCGCTGCCGCCGCTGATCTCAAAGCCATGACTGCCGGCATAGGTCAATTCATCTATTCCGACCATTTGCCGGACATCTTCAAATCCCCGGCCGCTGATGACCGCAACGAACATGTGCCCGGCAATTTTCCGCAGGATCTCCCTGGTCTTTTCGTCGAGCCCGGCCTTGGCAGGATCGTCGACAATTGGCGTGAGGGTGCCGTCGTAATCGAGAAAAAGAGCCGGAAGATCTTTCTGCAGCCGTTTGAAGATATTGCCGGCTTCACTCATGGCCGACAGCAGTTCGGGAATTTCGACCGGGGCGGGACCTGTGTCGAGAGTGAGTTCGCCAAGATCGTTCACCACCACATCGGCGCCGGAATTCTTCAACGCTTCCCTCCGGTCGTGACGATCGATACCGATGACCTTGGCAAAACCTCCGGCCTTGCCTGCCTGGACACCGGCCTGGGCATCTTCGACGATTACCGTCCTGTTCACATCGGCATCAAGCCTGTCGGCAGCTTCAAGGAAAATGTCGGGGGCCGGTTTGCCGGCAAGATTCATTTCCGCCGCGGTTTGTCCATCGACCACTACCTGAAAAAGATCGTTCAGGCCGGCGGCTTCCAGAACCTTGCGGGCATTGCGGCTGGCGGAGATCAAGGCAAAACGGAGCCCGGCGGCACGTCCTTTCCGGATGAAGGCAATCGTCGATTCAAAGGCCTGCACGCCTTCATTTTCCAGCAAAGTGTGGAAGTAAACGTTCTTCCTGTTGCCGAGCCCGCAGACCGTTTCATTTTCCGGAGGATCGTCCGCATCGCCATGAGGCAGGGATATCCCCCGGGCTTCGAGAAAACTCGCCACTCCGTCATACCGCGGCTTGCCGTCGACATAGTTCCGGTAGTCGTCGATCACGTCAAAGAGCTCGATTGTGCGCCCTGTCTGCTCCGCCAGGAAATCATCGAACATCTGTTTCCAGGCCCTGGCGTGCAGGCGTGCCGTGTCGGTGACAACGCCGTCCATATCCATGATACAGGCTTCGAGAGTGTCTAGATAGATTTTCATAATCGACCATGGTGAATTGAGTGAGTCAGTCATCCTGTTTTTCCAGGATAATCGGAGTCGCCATATCCCTGCTGGTGTAAATCCAAGCCCAGGTGGCAAAGGTTTTTAGTTTGTTTCCGAAGCCTGCCAGGAAAAACAAATGCACGGCAAGCCAACTGATCCAGGGGATGAAGCCTTTGTAATTCCTGCCGTTTTCCAGTTCGATGATTCCCTTTTTTCTGCCGATATTGGCCATCATGCCCCTGTCGGTGTATCGGAATGGTTTGCTTTTCCTGCCTTTTTCGATATCGAGAAAATGTCCGGCTAAATACTCTCCCTGCTGGACGGCGACAGCCGCCAGCTGCGGATGACCTTCGGGATGGTTTTCAGTAGCCATATGCACAACATCACCCAGTGCATAGATGTTTTCCAGGCCATTGACCCGGCAAAACCGATCTGCCGCAATTCGGCCTTTTTTGTCCACCAGCCCTTCGCCCAGACCGTCTATGAATGCTCCGGAAATTCCCCCTGTCCAAAGCAGGAGTCGCGCGGGAAATTCAGTTTTATCCGTTTTTACGGTGTGACCGTCGTAGTTCTGTATCCTGGTCTCGGTAAAAACCTCCACTCCCATGTTCTTCAGATATGTTTCCGCACTTTCGGATGCCTCTTCCGACATCTGGGCCAGGAGGCGGGGAAGGAGCTCGATCAGATAAATTTTAAAGAGATTCGGGTCTAAATCCGGATAATCTCTTGGCAGGACAAAGCGTTTGAAATCGGCAAACGCTCCGGCTGTTTCGACCCCGGCCGGTCCACCGCCGGCTATCACTACCGTGGCAAGCGTCCGGCGCTCATCGGCATCCGGGGTCAGCAGGGCATCTTCGAGATTTTTCAGCATCCGGTTTTTTATGTCCAGGGCCTCGGCAATGGTTTTCATCGGCAGCGCATGTCGGGCGACCGAATCCATGCCGAAGAAATGAGTTTCTGCGCCGGTGGCGATGACCAGATAATCATAACGCAAATCGCCATACCTTGTGACGACGCTGTTGCGTGCCGGGTCAATGCGCTCCACCCTCACCATGCGAAAGTGGTAGTCGGGATGATTCTTCAGTACTTTTCTTAATGGATAGGCGATTGCGCCCGCCTCAAGTTCGGCGGTTGCGACCTGATAGAGCAGATGCTGGAAGGTATGATGATTTTTCCGGTCCAGCAGCACGATCTGGTAATTGCTTTTCTGTAATCCTCCGGCCAGACGCAAACCGGCAAAACCGCCGCCGATTATGACGATCCGCCGGCGATCCGTCTGTCCGATTCCCAGATCCTGCAGGCTGTTTTTTGGACACATGTTTACCTCTTATGGCTTGCGCAGCACAGCTGCCGGAAGCAATCGAGTAGAGAACGGGGCGCAATACGGGCCTGTTTTATTTTTTCAATCTGGTCAGATAGTCGGCTATCATTTGTTTGGCAGATTGATTGATAATGCCCTTCTCGTTGGGATCGCCCTGGAAGAGTGTCGACATATAGTTCCTGGCCTGCTCAAAACTGATGTGGGGCGGCAGCGGCGGCACATCCGGATCGCAATGGGCATCGATCACTACCGGGCAGCTGGCCTGCATGGCGTATTTAAAGGCGGGAACGATCTCTCCCGGATGTGTTACTTCAATGCCATCGAGTCCAAGAAGTTTGCCGTAATTCGCATAATTAAAGGCCGGAACCTCCTGGGATTCGGTAAATTTCGGATCGCCGGACATAACCCGCTGCTCCCACGTCACCTGGTTCAGATCGCGATTGTTCAACACCAGTACGATAAGGCGCGGATCCGCCCATTCCCTGTAAAATCGGGCGATATTGATAAGACCCAGATTGCCCAGCATCTGCATGGCGCCGTCGCCAACCATGGCGACCACCAGTCGGTCCGGATAGCTCATTTTAGCGGCCATGGCATAGGGCACGCCCGAACACATGGAGGCGAGTCCGCCGGAAAGAGAGCCCATCATGCCTTTTTTCGCCTTGATGTCGCGGGCATACCAGTTGACGGCCGTGCCGGAGTCGCAGGTGAGAATACAGTCGTCGGGCAGCATCGGCGAGAGTTCCCAGAACAACCGCTGGGGGTTGATCGGATTTGCCTCTACCATTGCCCGGGCTTCCATGATCTTCCACCAGTCGGCGACATCTTTTTCAATATCTTCGCGCCAGGACCTGTTTTCCTTTCTCTTCAACCTTGGCAGGAGTTCCTGCAATGTAAGATTCGTTTCGCCGTGCAGGTTGACATCCATGGGGTAGCGGGTGGAGAGCATTTTTGCCTGGATATCTATCTGCACTCCTTTTGCCTGGCCCTCTTTGGGAAGGAACTCGGAATAGGGAAAGGATGAACCGATCATGAAGAGGGTGTCGCAGTTCATCATCATGTCCCAACTCGGCTTGGTGCCGACCATACCTATCGATCCGGTGACATAGGGCAGATCGTCGGGAACGGCCATTTTACCGAGCAGTGCCTTGGCGACTCCCGCGCCAAGACGGTCGGCGGTTTCGATGACCAGGTCGGTTGCCTGCAGAGCGCCGGCCCCTACCAGGATGGCAACTTTTTTGCCTTCGTTGAGGATGTTGGCTGCCCGGTCGAGATCTTCCTCGGTCGGTAGAACCCGTGGGCGGCGATAGCCGACGCCGGTAAAATTGGCCCCGTGTTTGCGCGGCGGCGCCGTTACCATATCCATTTCCTGGATGTCGCTGGGAATGATTATGCAGGTTACGGTCCGCTCGGCAATGGCAATACGTATCGCCCGATCCACCAGCTGGCGGATCTGGGCCGGATGTGAAGCCATATGCACGTAATTATGGGCGACATCCTTGAACAGGGAGACGAGATCGACCTCCTGCTGGAAATCCGTCCCCAGGGCTATGGTAGCCTGTTGACCGACGATTGCCAGCACCGGCATATGATCTTTTTTGGCATCGTACAGGCCGTTCAGCAGATGAATCGCACCCGGTCCGGAAGTCGCCAGGCAGACGCCGATTTCGCCGGTGAACTTTGCATGGGCACAGGCTTCGAATGCCGCCAGTTCTTCATGTCGTGCCTGAATGAAACGGACCTTGTCCCGGGCCCGGTTGAGAGCGCCCATAACACCGTTTATACCATCGCCCGGATAGCCGTAAATCCGCCGGATTCCCCAGTCGTAGAGACATTGAATCAAAAAATCGCTGGAATTCTCTTTCATGGTGATTCTCCTTATACGTTTGTTCCCGATTCTGAATACTCAGGTGCACCTGAAAAATCAGTGCTCGCCTTGAATGGGCGTTTTTTTCTTGCCCACCAGGTAAAAGATGCTGAGAAGAGCGGCGGAGCCGATGAGAACCTGTCCGCTTTTTTTCATCGCCCCAACATTGCCGGTATCGGTAGAGTGGCGAAAACCGGGATGCGATCCCTGCACGGACCGGGGAGCCGCCTCGAAATATTTATTATCCACGGCCGAAGGTTGCTCTCTCAGAGGTTCTTCTTTGGCAGGATGGGAATGGCGGTGTTTGTTGTCTGAAAGCAAAAAGGCCAGGCCGATGCCAAAGGTCGCCATGGCGGCTAATGGGGCGAACGGCTTCTCGTAAACCGTCTGCATGAAACGGTTGGCCGGCTGGTAGATATCTTCCTGCAGGGTTTGTTTAGTGTCGTCTTTCATTCGATTGTACCTCCGGGAAATTTTCCGTAGTTTATAAAAGTTACCTTCACGTATAAAACAGCTGAAAATGGTTTTTTTCTCCTACGGGTGACCAGGAAACTGGTGCAACTAATATGCCATTAACTGATAAATGAAGTTGAGCAAGATGGATATATGTTGGATTTATGCTGTTAGGATTGTAAGATGGGATTTCCAGGCTGGAAAGGGAGGTTGTGTGGAAAGAGATAAAGAGCCTGGAGAGGCAGTGAAACCCTGGTATAAAATTGGGCCCTGCCGAACTAAACGTATTCATGGCAAAACTGAAATATTCACGAATCGGGAGCATACTCCATGCAGACGCTCGACCTGCAGTTCAGCATCAGATACGCCTTTTCCGTTTTTTTTACCCGTAATGTTTTTTCCACCGGCGACCCGCTACTGGCCTCGACATTGCTGAGAGCAGGTGAAAAGTGCCATAGAGTACTTTGTGCAGTAGATTCCGGGGTTCTTGCCCAGCGTCCGTCCCTTTGCCGGGAGATAGAAGGCTATGCCGAGGCCCACCCCGAATCCATGCAACTGTGCGGGCCGATTCTCGTCGTCGACGGTGGCGAGAGCTGCAAAAACGGATCGGCGGCAATCGACACGATAATGAGCGCCATCCACAAAAATCACCTGTGCCGGCATTCCTTTATAGTGGCAATAGGAGGCGGGGCGGTGCTCGATGCAGTCGGATACTGTGCGGCCGTCGCTCATCGAGGGCTGCGGCTGATACGGATGCCGACGACGGTTCTTGGCCAGAACGATGCCGGCATCGGCGTGAAAAACGGCATCAATGTCCTGGGCCGCAAAAATTCTGTCGGTACCTTTGCTCCGCCTTTTGCCGTTATCAATGACTTTGCCTTCCTCGATACGCTTCCGCCCCGGGAATTTCGGGCCGGGATGGCCGAAGCGGTGAAGGTGGCATTGATCAAGGACAAATTGTTTTTTGACTATCTCTATACCCGGAGGTTCGAGCTTGCCGCCTTCAGTCCCCGTCCGATCGAGGAAATGATCCATCGTTGTGCCGCGCAGCATATGCACCATATCGGTACCGGGGGAGATCCTTTCGAACTGGGCTCGGCCCGGCCCCTTGATTTCGGTCACTGGTCGGCGCACAAGCTGGAGGAGATGACGGGCGGCCTGCTCAAACACGGCGAAGCGGTTGCCGTCGGCATGGCTCTTGATAGCCTGTATTCCTATTATAGCGGGATGATAGAGGAAAGCGAGCTGCGCAGGATCTTTGTCCTTATTGCCGACCTGGGCTTGCCTTTGTATCATTCGGCTCTTGCCGCACTCGATGTCGATGCCGCTCTGGATGAATTCCGGGAACATCTGGGCGGGGAACTGACGATTACGCTTTTGACCGGCATCGGCAGGAAAAAAGAAGTGAACCGGATCGATACGGCACTGATGGCCCGTTGTGTCGATGAACTGATGCTGCATGACGGAAGCCGGGAGATCGGCAGCGCTCGGATGGATAAGCCTGCACCTTTGTATGGAGATATCAATTGACACGGCCTGTTGACAGCGGCAAGATGGAAGGCGGGGTGCAGGGGGGTGTTCTGCCGAAAATAACCTATTGCACAAATATTCATCCCGGGGAAAGCTGGGCTGAAATATTTGCCGCAGTCCGACGACATGCGCCTTTAGTCAAAGAGCGGGTATCCCCCGATGTGCTCTTCCCGATCGGCCTGAGGTTGTCCGGCCGGGCTGTCGGCGAGATGAGTCTCGAGGACGCGAAGGAGTTTCATCGCTGGTGCGGGGAAGGGGGGTTTTATGTGGCAACCATCAACGGTTTTCCCTACGGCATCTTTCATAATACTCCGGTAAAACAGGATGTCTACATGCCCGACTGGCGTTTTGCCGAGCGTCTCGACTACACCGGAAAAATCGCCGAACTGCTGACCACGTGGCTGCCGGAAAACATGACCGGCTCCATTTCCACGGTGCCGGTGGGGTTTCGGTCCTGCATCGGACCGGACGACTTCACGACAGTGAAAAAGCATATCGAGGCGGCCCTCGATCATCTGGATCGTCTGGCTGAAAAAACCGGCAGGGAAATTCTGCTCTCCATTGAGCCTGAGCCCGGCTGCGTGGTGGAGACGACCCGCGATGTGGTCGATCTTTTTGATCGTCTGGCCCTGTCGCCTGCCCGGCAGCGTCGGCTGGCGGTATGTTACGACTGCTGCCATCAGGCACTGCAGTTCGAGGACCCGGCGGCGTCTCTTCGGCTTCTCGCCGACCACGGCATCAGGATCGGTCACGTGCAGGTTTCCTCCGCTCTTCGGCTGGCGGACCCGCGGATCGATCTTCTCAAACGTTTTCAGGAGCCGTGGTATCTGCATCAGACAGTCGGCCGGACAAAAGATGGAGGACTGTTGCGCTACGACGATCTTGATCTTGCCATTTCCGCAGCTCCGGCGGAAGTAGAAGAATGGCGCGTCCATTTTCACGTGCCGGTATTTATGGATGGAACCAGGGAGTGCGGCACAACGCGATTTTTCCTGCAGGAGATCCTGCCGCTGTTTCCGGAAGACATGGCGCTGGAGGTGGAGACGTATACCTGGACTATTCTTCCGCCCGATCTGCAGAGCGGTCCGGTGACCGACTGCCTGATCCGCGAGATTGAATGGGTAATCAAAACTATCGGAAAATCAATATGAAAGATACAGCTGTTAAAGCAATGTTTGAAACAATCGCTCCGAGCTACGATTTCCAGAACAGTTTTCTGTCTCTGCGCCGGGATATCTACTGGCGGCGGGCTCTGGCGGAAATTCTGCAGCTGGATAAAGGCGGGACAGTGCTCGATGTCGCCGTCGGCACCGCCGAGACCGCGCTTGCCATCAGCTGCAGGTATCCACGGGTTCGGGTGGTGGGCGTTGATTTTTCCCCTGCCATGCTGAGCGTCGGCAAGAAAAAAATCGCAGCCCGAGGTCACGATATCAAGATAAGCCTGACTCTGGGCGATGGGCGGCAGCTGCCGATACGAAGCGGATCGGTCGATGCCGTGACCATCTCCTTCGGCATTCGCAACATGGAGGAGCGGATGCTGGCTCTCGGCGAATTCCATCGCGTCCTGAAGCCGGGAGGCAGGCTCTTTATCATGGAATTTTCCTACCCGGATCAGCCGCTGCTCAACCGGCTGTATCGTTTTTATTTCGATCATATCCTGCCGCCCGTGGGCAACCTACTGTCCCGCACCAATTATGCCTACAGCTATCTGGCGGATTCGGTCGATTCGTTTCCCGACGATCGACAGTTTATCGGCGAATTCGCTGCGGCGGGTTTCACCGATACCGGAATCAAAAAACTCACCTTCGGCATTGCCAAAATATTTCAGGGCCGGAAGCAGGCACAGGAGGCGCTATGATAGTGAACTGGCCGGAACGGATCTGGGTGAACAGCCCCGTTCGACGGTATGTCCAGCAGCAGGAAGGCCGCTTCTTCAGAAGAATGAGCACGCTTGCTCCCGGAGGAAAATGTCTGGAAATCGGCTGCGGCTGCGGTGTCGGCGCGAAGATCATCAATCAGGCCTTTGCTCCGGCCGCAATCCATGCCCTCGATCTTGATGTCGACATGCTTTATGCCGCGAAAAAGAAGAAAAACGGCTGGAATAACGTGCCGTTGCACCTGCTAGCCGGCGATGCGCAGGAACTGCCGTATCCCGACCGCTGCTTCGATGCGGTTTTCAATTACGGCATCATCCATCACCTGGAAAACTGGCAGAAGGGCGTCGCCGAGATAGTCAGAGTGCTTAAAGACGGCGGCGTCTTCTTCTTTGAAGAAATCTATCCTCCGCTGTACGCCAACCCGCTGTTCCGGCGGATTCTGCAGCATCCCCGGGAAAACAGGTTCCACGGCCCCGAGTATCGGGCCGCCCTTGCCGAATCGGGCCTGCGTCTGCTCGACGGTTATAAGGAGTCGAGGTTTGCAATTCTTGGCGTGGCGGTGAAGGAAAGTGAGGAATGTGAGGTGAGGATGTAGTGGATAGCGGTAGGAACTGGTTTCAATTTAAACATTGAGATGGGAGTATCGAATGGAACTCTTTCAGGATCATATTTTTCTCTCCCGCCTGCTTTTTGCCTTTACCGCAATTTTTCATATCATCTGGCCGGTCCTGACCATCGGCCTCAGCATCTTTCTGGTCGTGATGGAGGCGCAATGGCTTATTACCGGCGAGGAGCGCTACTACCACCATGCCCGGTTCTGGATGCGGCTTTTCCTGCTCAATTTTGCGGTCGGCGTCGTCAGCGGCATCCCCATGGAATTTCAATTCGGCACCAACTGGAGCGCCTTTTCCAGGGCGGGCGGCGATATCTTCGGCCATCTGCTCGGCTTTGAGGCCTCGATGGCCTTTATGCTGGAGGCCGCTTTCCTGGGCATTATGGCCTTCGGCTGGAAAAAGGTTTCGCCCGGCATGCATCTCTTCGCCACCTGCATGGTCGCTTTCGGCGGCTCGTTGTCCGCTTTCTGGATAATGGCCGCCAATTCCTGGATGCAGACTCCGGTCGGCGGTGATTTCATCGACGGCCGGTTTTTTCTGACAGACACTATGGCCGCAATATGGAATCCGGATGCCTTCTGGGGTGTTTCTCACATGTGGCTTGCCTGCCTGGAGATTTCGCTCTTTGTCATCGGCGGCATCAGCGCCTGGTATCTGTTACAGAACCGGCACACGGAGTTTTTCCTCACCTCTTTTAAAATGATGCTGGTAGCAGCCGTCTTTATCACCACCCTGCAGGTTGCCATCGGAGACGGGGCCGGCAAGTTTGTTTCTCACAGTCAGCCGACAAAGCTTGCGGCGATGGAAGCCCACTGGCACACCAATCCCGAGGGCGAAGGCGCCGGCTGGAACATCATCGCCTGGCCCGACAAAGAATTGCAGGATAATGTCTGGGCTGTCGAGGTGCCGTACTTCCTCAGCCTGATCACCACTCTCTCGCCGACCGGGCAGGTCGCCGGTCTGCGGGAATTTCCGGTAGAAGATCAGCCGCCGTTGCTGCTCCCTTTTTATTCCTTCAGAATCATGTTCGTTATCGGCGTTGCCTTGGTTTTCCTGATGCTCTGGTCATTGTGGGCCTGGCGGAAAGGAGAGCTTGTGCCGCAGCGGATTGCCCGGCAGAAATGGCTGCTCTATTCATGGATGGCGGCGATTCCTTTAAGTTATATCGCCATGGAAGCCGGCTGGATTGTCCGGGAGGTAGGACGGCAACCCTGGGTGATCCAGGGAGTATTGCGAACGGAGGACGGAGCCAGCAGGCTTCCCGCCGAAGCGGTGGCAGGATCCCTGATCGGTTTCGTGGGGGTTTACTCCCTGCTGTTCGTTCTTTTTCTTGTTTTTGCCCGGCGCCTGCTGAAAAATGGACCGGATTTCGCACCTCCTCCGGGATACAAGAAAAAAACCAGTTAACAGGGATACGACTATGGATATAATGAATGCGAATCTCGCCGATATATGGCTGGTGCTTGTCGGTTTTTTTCTGCTCTATTATGTTCTGACCGATGGGGCGGATCTCGGCATCGGCATGCTGACCCTTGTGGCCGGGAGCGACCAGGATAAGGAAACAATGATGCTCTCGATCCATACCATCTGGCACGGTAACCAGACCTGGATTGTCATTCTCGGCGGCATTCTTTTCGGCGCTTTTCCGCTCTTTTATGCCATTGTCCTTTCGGCCCTCTATATTCCGCTCTCCCTGATGCTGTTCGGCTTTATTTTTCGCGGCGTGGCATTTGAGTTCCATGACAATGCCAAACGGAAATCGATATGGCTGGTATCGTTCGGCATCGGCAGCCTCATGGCCACCCTGGGGCAGGGCTTTGCTCTTGGCGGACTGCTGGGCGGCATCTCAGTTCAGGCCGATTCCTTTGCCGGGCAGGCCGGAGACTGGCTGAACTGGTATTCGGTGCTTGCCGCCGTCGGGGTCGTCTGCGGATATCTGATGCTGGGGGCGGGATTTCTGATCGCCAGGACTTCAGGAAAACTGCAGGCGCGAAGTTACCGCACTGCCCTGACGACCGGTATCCTCACCTTGGTCGTTTCCGCCGGGATTTATGTTTTCACCAGTATGCTGCACGTTGAGATGGCGGCGAAATGGCTGCAGTCGCCACCGTCTTTTCTCTACCTTTTCAGTTTCTTGACGGTGGTTGCCTTTATCATGTATTTTCGCAGCCTGCGCCGGAAAAAGCAGCTTGCCCCGCTGGTCTGGAACTGGCTGATCATCATTTTTTCATTCACCGGTCTTTCCATCGGCCTGTATCCGGCGATGATCCCGAGTCTCGATTCCACCAGTTTATCGGTTCAGGAAGTTGCCGCAAGTCCTACCACCCTCCGCTTCATGCTCGTTGTGATGGCGGTGCTGCTGCCGATCATCTTAACCTATACAACCTACAGCTATTGGATATTTCGAGGGAAAACAACGGAAGAAGGGTATGACGGCAATTGAGCGATACTCTTTCGATTCAGAGCTGTCTCGATAGCGGGTGCAACGGCTTTATCCGCTTTGACCGGACTCGTGTCCACTTTAACAGGATGGCCTCCGTCAACCGGGGAGATCCCCGGACATGCCGAATTCGATGGGAGCCTTGACATAAAAAATATTGACCCCTTCCTCTTTCAACCGCTTGAACAGGCGATCGGCATCGGCTTCGCTGACTGCCATCGTCACTTCGATCGGCTGATCCGAGAGTTCGAAGAAATGGGAGGAGCGGATCTTCCGGTCATGGCCGAAGCCTTCCGCCGCCGGGATTAAGGTCGCCCCGCCGATCCCTGTCTTGCGGGCTTCTTCGATCAGCCATTGGGCCAGGGAAAGCCCGTGATGCCTGCGGTCCTGTTGAGTGAAAAAAGTAAGCTGGTAGCCGTGCATGATACTCTCTCTTTCAGATACGTTGGATAAAGGCGACTGTTGCAATGCCGATCAGGGTCATGATCAACGAGCCGAGGACATGGGCCGAGATCGCAAGACCCGCCCAGATTAGACGGCCCTGCTGGAGCAATGCGGTGACCTCGGCCGAAAAAGTTGAAAAGGTAGTCAGGCCGCCGAGAAAACCGGTGATGATCAGGAGCCGCCATTCCGGCGCCAGGCCGGGATGGCCGGCGAAGAGAGCCATGGCCACACCGATCAGGTAGCCGCCGATCATGTTGGCGGCAAGGGTTCCCGGCGGAAGAGTGGGGAAGAGCGAATTCAGGGAAAGGCCGAGCAGCCAGCGCAGCACCGCCCCCATCGATGCCCCGACGCTGATAGCCAGAATGGAATGGAACATAGAGTCGTCCTTGATCGTCGCCCATATCGAAGACCTGTTCGGCCCCGGCGGCGGGATAATATTTCTGTATCCTCTTCTGCCGGACTCTAGCAGCAGGAGAGGTGGAAATCAAGCAGAGGTTCCGAATAAGATGCCTTCTATTCATACCTTGTCAGATAATTGAGCCGGCTTGCCTCTTTCTATCGACATACTTCAGCACAGGTGTGGCGAGAATGCCATGGGCAAAAATAGAAAGTATCACAACCAGCGAAACGAGTGCCCAAAGCTCTTCAGCATTGGGGAATTGACGCTGGTTTAAAGCATAAGAAAGGTAGTAGAACGAGCCTATTCCTCTGATTCCGAAAAAACTGACGGTCAACCTCTCGGGCCATGACATTCCGCAACCTGCCAATGCTGCCAGTCCACATACAGGTCGCACAAAGAATACAATCAACAACGCACTGAGCACCAAATGCCATGACAAGGGCGAAATCAGCCCATTGGTAAGCGATACACCGAAAGCCACTACTATTATTGCCGTTACGACCCGCTCGGTAGCTTCCGAAAAAATATGCATCGTCTTGTGGTAAGAGTGATTCCTTTCATAGCTGCGGATGACAATTCCACCGACAAAAACAGCAATAAAGCCATACCCGCCGGCAAACTCTGTAACACCGTAAATGAGCAGGGTGGAAAAGAGCGAGCCCAGCCCGATCATCGATTTTTCCAGGGGAGAATGCGCCGGTAAGGCAACAATTACGCGTGTTAGAATGCTGCCGATAGCTATGCCTAGGATCGTCCCGACAGATAATTTGTACATAACATCGACAACCAGCCACGCCCCGAGCCAGTTTGCCGGGTTGCTCCCGGCAATGGCCATTGCAATCGCCATATTGGTAAATGGAAAGGCTAATCCGTCGTTCAGTCCAGCTTCGGATGTCAACGCAAACTGTATCTCTTCCTCTGCATGATCGGCAGGGGTACTTTCTGTGGGGCTGCCTTCGCCCGGTGCTCCGACCTGCACTTCCGATGCCAGGACAGGGTCTGTTGGGGCGATCACAGCCCCGAACAGTACCCGCAGTGATCGGCATAAAAGCAGCAATCCACCAGCCGATACATGCTGTCAGCGCGATGGAAAGTATCATCGTGATTCCAAGGAGACGCCAAGTGGAATTCCAGCCTTTGAGACTGAACGGCCGATCTATTTTCAACCCGGCTCCCATGAGAGTGACGATCACTCCAAACTCGGTGACATGCTCAATAATTTTACCATGTTTTCCAGGATCCAGCGGTTCCAGTCCTAAAGGCAAGGAAGCAGTTATATAGCCGATCAGCAACAGGACAATAGGCAGGCTGAGTGGGTAAGGCTCGAGCAGTTTCGGCAGTATTGCCGATGCAAGGACGGCAGCACCAATAACGGCGAGCCACAGATCGTATGTATCAAAAGCCTTGAATAATTCCGCAGCAATATTCATCTCGATGAAGTTGACCGGTCTGAAAAATTCAAAAGATGTTATTCAGCCAGCGTAACCGGTGATATAAATCCTGGGGGCTTTATCGCCAATACCGAACATGAGAGCTGATTGAGAATGGCTTCGGCGGTATTGCCGATGATGAACCCCGAAATTCCGGTGCGGGCAACCGTTCCCATTACAACCAGGTCCGCTTGCAGTTCCACCGCCATTTCTGCAATTCTCCTCTGTGCCGGTCCCCGGGTCAGGTGAAAGGTTGGTGAAAGGTACTTGTAGGTATCGGTGTCGATCCGGTCCCGCAAGGTCTGGCCCAGCCTGTCGAGTCCATTCTGGTGGAGCATCTGCTCGTTTGCAATGTGGGCATTGATCTCCTCAGCCGTGCTGACCCCCCTTGCCCTCAGGGTCTTTTCGGGAAAGCCTTCCCAGGCATGGACCAGATGCAGGGCGGCAAAGTCGGAGATTGCAAGAGAACTGGCCAGTTCGAGGATTTTCTCGTTGAGGTCCTGTTCCACGTCTATGGTCTTCAATGGATCGAAATCGACAGCGGCCATGATGCATTTGTAATTGGACTTTTCCATGGGTTTCATCAGCCATACCGGACAAGGACACTTGCGCAGGAGATGCATGTCGTTGCTGCCGAACAATCTTTTCAGAAAATCGACTTCTTCTACCGTCTTTATCACCAGATCATGGGAGTTAAGAAGCACCGCACGAATTATCTCGATGAATGCCGGACCCATCTGCACCTTGAATTCGATGGGGATTTTTAAATTGTGCCGGAAGGGTTCGACCATCGACTCCATGGCCTGTATGTGAGAAGATATGGTGTCATTCAGGTACTCGTCCGCAACGTGGGGAATAACATCCATGACCGTCAGATTTGCCTGGTTGTTTTCCGCCAGAGAGATTGTCCGTGCGACAGCCGAAGCCTGATCGGCGGAAGTCTCGGTAATGTAGAGAATATTCTTGAATTGGTTCATATCACCTCCCCGTGTCTCGGGCCCGTTTTCTTCGAGCCGAGGCAACTTCTTTGATTGGTCACTCTATTGGTCACTTTAAAGGCTCCTGCTTCTTCAAGTTTCTGACAGCCTCAGCCTTCCCGATTATAATCAGGACATCTCCTGCCAGTAACTGCTCTGCAGGATTGATTGCCGTAATCCGGTCTTCGCCCCGCCGGATTCCGATAAGAGTTACTCCATATCTTTGGCGAAAACGAAGACCCGCCGGCGTTTGCCCTGAAAGCCCGGAATCGTCCGCGACTCTCACCTCTGCGATTTTAAAACGCTCTTCGTCCTTCGATTCTTTCCTCATCTCCAGTTTGTTGAGCACCATTTCGGCGTCTTTCAATCCATCCGGAGGTCCCATGATGAGCAGACGGTCACCCGGAAAAATCCTGAAATCCGGCTCCGGGTCGTAATCCACCTGCCCGCCGCGGCTCACGGCCAGAATCGATATTCCTGCGATCGACCTTACCGGGATATCTTTTATGGTCTGTCCAGCTATAGCGGCATCCGATTTAATGTACACATCAAGAAACGATACCGGCCAGTTATTCATTTCCGGCAGAAAATCCATGGCATAGGCTAACGCATCGGCAGCCTGCTCCGCGGCGTCGGCAAATGGCCGAAAAACCAGATGAGCACCTGCGTTTTTAAACTCACGGGCCTCGTTCTCGTTGGTAGCTGTCAAAGCCAGTTTACAACCGTATCCCCGATTTTTAAAAGTGCGGACAAGAGCCAGGTTCGTCTCTTCGGACCGGACGGTGCTGATCAGCCATCGCGTCTTATTCAGAGGCAAGTGCTCATGGATTTCGGGATCGGCCATGTCTCCGTATAATACCGATAATCCTCGTACACGCCATTTGTCCAGTGCGCCGGGATCGAAATCAATGCCCAATATGGAATTATTGCGCCTTAGAAGGTATTCTGCAATTCCGCTCCCATAGTTGCCCAAGCCAACCAGAATAATATCAAGCGATGCAGTCGATCCCTTGAGAGTATCTATTGCGGCCTCACGATACGGATTGCGTCTTTCGAAGACCTTCAGAGGGACAGACAGCAAATTGTAAAGCGGTCCGGAATAGAGGATCATATAGGTGGATATGAAAATGGTCACAACTCCGACAAGGGTAACTAAGCCGACGGCTTCACTGGTAATGTGGCCTATGCTCAACCCCAGCGCAGCGACGATGAGGGAGAATTCGCTGATCTGGGCGACCGTGAGTCCGGCGAGAAAACTCGTGCGGCGCCGATACCCCATCCATCCCATAATGACTAGAACAATCAGCGGGTTGCCGATAAGCACGAAAAGAGAAAAAACAAGCGAGGCACCCACCTGAGAGCCCACTGTGGACCAGTCCAGGCGTGCTCCAAGATCGATAAAAAAGAACAGGAGGAGAAAATCCCTGAGACTCGTAAGACGGGCGCCAATGGAATCGCGATAGTCCGTCGACGCCAGTGAAACCCCGGCAAGAAACGCTCCCACCTCTTTGCTGAAACCAAGAAATTCACTGCCCGCTCCGAGGAAAACCGCCCAGGCAATTGCAAAAAGAGTCAACAGTTCCAAGGAATGGGCAAGGCGTCTGGTCAGATGAGGGAGCACGTATTTTGTCAGCAGAGCGATAACTCCCAGCAAGCCCAGGCCCTTGGCAAAAATTATCAGTGTCGTGACGTATGAGGATTCTTCTTGGGCCGATTCTCCGATGGTGGTCAGGACAACCAGGGCCAGAATGGCGGCAATATCCTGAATAATGAGAAAGCCTATGGCTATTTGACCATGGAGGGAATCGATCTCCTTTTTGTCGGACAGCAGCTTTACGATAATAATTGTACTGGAAAAAGTGAGGGCAACAGACACATAGGCTGCGGTAAGAAAAGACATGTTCATGGTAACGGCGATGGCAAAGCCGATTATCGAGGTGAAAACGATCTGTCCAAGCCCGGTTGCCAGGGCGACCGGGCCGGTAGTGCGGATCAGGTGCAGATCGAGTTTGAGACCGACGATAAACAGCAAGAGAGCAATGCCGATATGCGCCAGCAATTCGATCTGGTCATAGCTGTGTATAATCCCGAGACCGGAAGGGCCGGCGAGGATGCCGGTTGCCAGAAACATGATTATCAGCGGTTGACGCAGTTTTTGCCCGAGAATGCCAAGCAGGGTGGCAAGGCTTAGAATAGAGGCGATTTCAATAAATGAGCTTCCGTCGTTCATTCTTCGCAGTTCCTTTGGCGGGCAGTGGTGTAAGGCTGGTCTGTTCGACGGGCTTTCGGAGCCTGTTCGTCCAGAGACTGACGGTACTTCACGCAGCCGTTCATAAACTCCGGCCATTCCGGTACCACCGGGATCGGATCCGTCTTTTCCGGCAACAATCCCCACAGGGCGGGGTGATGCCAGCAGAGTTCGTGGAGGCTGCTGTCACGATGCTGACGGATGCCTTGCCGCAATTTTTTGACTTCGTCTATGAGTTCTAAACGTGACATGTGCTGCAGGTCTTCGTCCATACATTACCTCCTTTGGCGGCGGACTGTTCAAGTCTAATCCTCCGAATGCCATCTCCCCATATGCCTTGCATGCGTCTGCAGATACGAGCCCGGTTTATAGAATTTGTCATAAAAGTCGAGGTCGAGATGATGTGCCTGCAGATACATTATAAGAAACATCGAGGGCACCGTAGCGGGAAATTTACCAAAGGTGTCGTAAATGTACTGGGCCTGGAGCGCTACACATTCCTTGAAGCGGTCGTCGTGGACCGGAGCGGCAGAACGTACTTTCCGGCTGTCTTTCCAGGGGCCGGGCGTCTCGGGATGAAATGGCCCGCCTGGTCCGAATTTGCGCCGGCATAGTGCTTCCACTGCTGCCCGCATATTGTCGTAATGGGGAGGACAATAGCCCTCCATCACACCCTTCAGTCCGGTGGGGTTGGCATAAGGCCACCGGTCGTCCTTGTCATACCTGAACCCGAGACCAGGGACTTCCGGGTTGCCGCTGGCGCCAAACACCGAGAAGGCATCCACCCCGTTAAACATCCATCCGCCAAGACCCATGGCCTGGAGCATCAATACTCCGGCATAGCAGCTTGTCCCGAGTTCCACTGTCAGCTCCGAGAGCGACCATTGGTCGACAAAGGTTATGGGCCAGACATTGCCGACATCGACGATGTCGCCGTAGGTATCGATGCCGGGAATGGGACGTTTGTTGATGTCATCGAAAAGCACCAGACCATTTTGCAGCATATAGCAAATGTTAAGCAGGACATGCTGCGAGAGATCTCCGGCCGGAATCACAACCAGAGTGGATGGTTTGTTGAAAACCCAGGTATTATGAGCCTCTGTATACGGCACCTCGGAAGGAATCTTCAGGCGGCCATCCTGGATCTTTCGCACATTTTTTCCGGCATTGTCGACAAAAGCTTCAAGATTCAAGGATCCATCGTCCGCCCGGTCGGCAAAAGCCGGAGCATCGCGCATCTCCAGCACATACACCCCCTCGTCATCCGTGAAGAAAGTCTTGCTCGTGTGAAATCCGGCTGCCGATGGAAATGTCCGCCCTCCTGCAGCTCCGGCGTAGTTGGAAAGATGAGGCGCATATCGGGCTGCGCGGTAAATCAAGTTATTCCAGGATGTATTGCCGCCGCATGCCGAGACAACCATCAATTTTTCAAACTCCGTGAGCGGCAATGGTTTATGGCCCGACCTGCATGCGAGCACTCCATCGGGGATTTCCGCACCCATGAAAAACCGTCTGGAGCGGCGGCCCAAAAGGGCTTCTATCAGAGGAAAGGATAGCATGTCCTGAAAACCTTGAGGTGGAATCATATTTTTCATGAAGTGTCTCCTGTCAAAATTTACGCTTGCTGGCGTTACGAATGAGGGTTGCAATTAAGAAGCGATTAATGGCTCAAACAATTGCAATTGTCTGGTGGTCCGTATGTTTAACTTCATTTGCGTCTGCATAAAATATACCATTAAATATGTTAGGCATGTGGCTGGCCAGTCGGACAAGCTCAAGAAAAAAAACTTTCTCAAAGACCATACTCATACAGTTTCTTCGTATTGCTTCTCCTGGCATAGTAGTTGCAAAGTTATCTTATATGCGCCTCGGGATAGGTGAATACTCCCCCGATCAGGTTCATTCTGATTGAAGTAAAAGTGTTAAAATATGGTCTTACCATCAAGACCCGCCATAAAAAGAAAGGAGAAATATTATGAAAAAGTTTACAAAACGTTCAGCTATCGCAGCATGCCTTCTTACTCTATTATTGAGTTCGCCAGCAGTGTCTGTCCAGAAAGTCGAGGATCTTAAGGGAAAACAGATTCAAAATGAGCAGGGTGAGCAACTCGGCACAATAGAGAAGGTTCTTATAGGCCCGGATGGGAATATCCAAACTGTCGTCATTGAAAAAGGCGGCTTCCTTGGATTGGGGGGTGAAACCAACAGAATCCCCTGGAATGCCTTAAAAGAAGGTGAAGGTGGAAATTTTATCTACACTTCTGGTGCTGAACAGGAACAATCGCAGGCATCCATGCAGCAGAAAGAGTCTGGCGATGCACAACAACAGCAATCTCAAGCTCCGATAAAGCAGGATAAGCAAGGTGCCCAGCAGGAAGTGGGCCAGGCTACGGCAAAGCAGGACCAGCAAGGAGCGCAAAGCGGGCAGGTTTCAGTGCAACAGCCCGGAGCGCAGGTTCAAGTGGATCAATCGCAGCCACACGTCCAAGTGGAGCAGGCTGAACCAAAAGTGAGCGTCGCGCAGCCGGAACCGCAGGTGACGGTCAAACAGCCGCCACCAAAAGTTACCGTGCATGTAGAGCAGCCGAAGCCGGAAGTGACGGTGCAACAGCAGAAGCCCAAAGTTAGTGTTCAGCAGGAAGATCCGAAGGTATCGGTACAGCAGCAAAAACCCGAGGTGACAGTACAACAGCAGAAACCTAAGGTGACCGTAACCGAGAGCAAGCCGGATGTTCAGGTAAGCAAGTCGGGTCAGCCTCAGGTTATAGTAGAGGAACAGAAGCAAGCACAGGTTAATGTGCAACGCCAGGGTGAACCTCAAGTGAATGTCGTCACGGGGCAGTTGGAGGGGCAACAACAGGGGCGCCAAGCGGCTCAAATTGACGCAGCTAAAGCAGAGGACTTGATGGGCCACAAGGTCGTCGGAAGAAATGGTGAACAGCTAGGTATCGTGAAGAAAACTCATTTATCTCAAGATGGAAATACCGTTGACTATCTGATCGTTCAGGGAAGCGAGAACAAGATGCATCCGGTTCCGGCTGAGTTGGTGCAGGTAGATGAGGCTAAACGGGAGATAACCACCCAGATCGACCAACAGACCTTTGACAGCTCTCCGAGTTTCAGCGAAATTGAACAGCCGCAACTTGGCCAGCAGCAATGGTCCCAGGAGATTGAGAGCCACTACGGCATTTCTCCTGCCTGGCAGGAGGGACAGGATAAACCTTCCCAGCGTATGGAAATGGAGCAGCAGCCAGGCTCTCAGCAGCAGATGGATCCCAAAAAGCAGAAAACTCAGCAATAGAAGTTTCCCACACTTGTAAAGGAGAAACATTATGAAAAGGATATCAATACGTTCGGTTTTGGCAGCTTGTTTCCTGGCCTTATGTTTAAGTTTCCCGGCGGTGGCTGCCCAGCCGGTCGAAGAGCTCAAAGGCAAACAGGTTCGAGACGAGCAGGGTGAAAAACTCGGCACCGTAGAGGAGGTTATTATCGGCCCGGATGGACAAATCGAAACTTTAGTTGTTGAAAAGGGCGGTTTTCTGGGCTTCGGGGCTGAAGAAAACAGAATACCGTGGAATGCTGTAAAGACAGGGGCTGATGCAAATGAACTCGTCTACATGCCTGGCGCCGAAACGGAGCAGGCGCAGACCTCGGTGCAGCAGGGTGAGACCGGCGAACAGGTAGCAGGTCAGCAACAGGGGCTCCAGCCGGGAGCGGCTAAAATCGACGCAGCCCAGGCAGAGGGTCTGCTAGGCCGCAATCTCGTCGACAGAGAAGGCGAAAAGCTCGGTACAGTGAAGGACGCTCACCTCTCTCAAGATGGAAATTCCGTCGAATATCTGATTGTGAAGGGAGAAGAGAACAAGATGCATCCGGTTCCGGTTGAGCTGGTGGAGGTAGATGATGCCAGACAGGAAGTAACCACCCGGATCGACCGACAGACCTTTGACAGCTCTCCGAGTTTCAGTGAGAATGAACAGCCGCAATTAGGCCAGCAGCAATGGTCCCAGGAGATTACTAGCCACTACGGCATTTCTCCTGCCTGGCAGGAGGGACAGGATGCGCCTTCACAGCGTATGGAAATGGAACAGCAGCCTGGTACTCAGGGAATGGAACAACAGCAGATGGAAACCCCGGAACAGAAACCTCAGCAATAGAAGTTTTCGCTGAAGTTATCGTTGCATGATAGAGCGAGAGCTTTCTCTGGTTCTGCGGTCGTACGAAATACACCGGACAGCGTGGTCGTCTAAAGAGGCCATCCTGTCCGGTTGTCCCCGCCTAATCCTGTTTCTTAACCCAAGTTTGTGATGTAAAACGACAAAGAACTACAATAACATGATGTTACGTGCTTTGCGCTTGCCTTTATGGCACTACTTCTTTTGTTTTGTTTCATATTGTCGTCTTTATGGTTTGGCCGGGATGACTCTTTATCCCCAAAGCCGAATATACTTCCTGCTGCCCTTGCTCGGGTCGTGTGCTTTTTCTCACATGAACTGTACTGCCGTTTCTGCACAACATGGATACGGTCACGCGACACTGGGTTGACAGGAGTTTGCGGATACTTGACCAGCTGCTGCTGATTTTCTTCTGTTTCAATTTGAACCGTATGGTATGCACCAGATGGTATGCCAGCACTGTAATAAACAGATGTCCGGCAACCCTGTCGGTAATCTGGTGATGAATGGGACGCAAGCCAAGTTCGGATTTCAGCGAACGGAATACCGCTTCAAGATCCGTCAACATAGTATAGGTGTTCCATAATAACGATTCATCCCAGTCCGCATGGCTCGTCCGCAGGCAGTACACTCCTGGATAGCTGTCTGTCGTGTTCTCCACCGCCTGTCGTTGCCAGG
>LADS01000017.1 GCA_000961725.1 Desulfobulbaceae bacterium BRH_c16a | reverse complement strand
TTTTTGCTGTTCTTCTGCTGCTGGACGGCTGGCTGCTGTTCGACCTGTCGTTCTTTTTTGCTGTTCTTCTGCTGCTGGACGGCTGGCTGCTGTTCGACCTGTCGTTCTTTTTTGCTGTTCTTCTGCTGCTGGACGGCTGGCTGCTGTTCGACCTGTCGTTCTTTTTTGCTGTTCTTCTGCTGCTGGACGGCTGGCTGCTGTTCGACCTGTCGTTCTTTTTTGCTGTTCTTCTGCTGCTGGACGGCTGGCTGCTGTTCGACCTGTCGTTCCTTTTTGCTGTTCTTCTGCTGCTGGACGGCTGGTTGTTGTTCAGTCTGCCGTTCCTTTTTGCTGTTCTTTTCCTGCTGTATCGCTGGGCGTTGTTTCTCCCGACTTCCTGTGGCGTCCTGCACTTTGACATCCTGAGCAGGCAGAACCTGTCTGGTGGTTTTTTTAAGCTCTTTTTGCCGGAACTCATCCGGCAATCTTGGTTTGGATACCTCTTCAAGTCTTACCAGCTTGTTGCCGACTTTCGGTTGGACGATCGATGCATTGCGGTCAATCCGGCCTTGTTTGCTTTGGTGCATGTTTTGCAAAAGTGCTTCGGCATTATCCTTTTGAGCCTGCCGGGACCGTTGTTCATTGTGTAGGATCCTGTCGCGGACCACTTTATGAGGCTTGCGATCCACATCGACATTGCTGAAGTTATGACGCCCTTTGAGCGTCTTGTAATTGTCGATCACCCTGTCATTTACGACGGGCGCCGCTTGATAGTTTTGTGAAATGGTATCCCTGGAAATATTGGCGAGCCTCAAGTCCCGGTAATTTCTGCGACTGTAGAAATTGTCCCGATTGACGACAACGGCCCTGTCGAGATAATTGTAATTGCTGATGTTGATGTTGATCTGGTTGATATTGGTAGTGTTGACGACGGTTGTCCGCGATCCCCAGCGGCGTTGGGTATAATAGTGTTCATTCCAGGCGAGTGGCACCCAGCCGATAGTGATCCCTGTATGGATCCACCCGACTCGGCCGGGATACCAGCCGAGTCCAACTGCCAGGAACGGGCTGACGTCTACCTGCACTCTTGCCACCGGCGGAGCCCAATACCAGTGATCGCCCGTGTATATCCAGTTGCCGTAGTGATGGGTGACATAGCCAAACTGCTCATCCGGGATCCAGGTGTTGTCGCCGTGGTAAACAGTCCATCGGCCGGCGGTGAACGGCGACCATCCCCTGGCGACACTGGTGGGCCGCCAGAACCGGCGGCTGGCACCTTCATATCTCACCTCTTCCCAGCGGCCGTTTACTTCGAGGGCATACGCTTTGTCGCGCAGGGTTGTTGGCAGATATCTGCCTGAATCGCCGGACGCTTCCAGCCATTTTCGCCAGAGCCGATCACGGTCCATGTTCCAGTCATCCCAACCGGCATCGACGTTGGCTTCAAACGAGGTCACCCTGGTGCTGTCGGCGACGATGGACGAACCTGAGATCACGTCGTATCTCAGTAGATTTTCGCCGTGAACAAAATCGACTCTTCCATTCAGGGTGATGACTTCGACGGACTCATCGCCCACATAGAGGTCGAAGGTAGTTGCACCACCGGCGATCACATAACCGAAGGCGGTTGTGATCTTTATGACGCCGTTTTCACTCCTGTTGTAAAACCGTGCGACGCCGGAGGCCACGTCGGCCTCGGTAACATCCCGCCTGAGTGTGATGAGTTGAATCTGGGTACTGCCCCCTGTTCGCAACAAGGTGTCGTTGGGGAAGATGAACTCGGCTTTGGAATCTTCATCTGAATATAAAGCGTCATCCAGGCCGAAGGGGGCGTCCTGCACCGTTGCCACCCAATCGCTTTCCTCCGGGACATAGCGCAGCAGTTGTCCCTCAACGTGCGATATATGCCCTACCAGGATATCCTCTGCGCCTGGTGGTGGCGGTTGAGAACGGGCCGAGGCGAAGGAAACGAAAGCGAGACAGAAAGGTACCAGGATACCGACGAACTTTTTTGTCATAATCATTATTTACTCCCTTGTATTTTCGGCAGGACTTGCCGCCGCACAGCGTGAGGCGGCAAGTCCTGCATCAAACTTCTTTAGAGCAAGGTTCATACCTTCCCGGCAGAGAGCTGTTTGTTATTTTATGGTGAAATGTCAGGTGGTTGATTCATGTGTCAGGTTCTGGCTCGATCGGCAAAGTGTTGCGTGCAACAGAACTGTTGCTTGTTTTTTGTTGCAAGTCACGCTTCGCTACAGGGTTACGCTACCCGCACATCACAGGAAAAAATGGAGACCGATACCAAAATATTCCTCTACATCGCGTATATAAAACTGACCGTTGGGTGATCTGCCTTTGTAATATTCGAACATCAACTTCAGCTTACGGCTCAGGAAGTCCGGATTCTCAAACTGGACCCCAGCCCGCAGCGACACATCCGCCCGCCACTCGCTTTCTTCCCTGCTCTGGATATCTAAAGCCGCAATCGGCCTGAGGGCTCCGTTCCACCAGGCGGTGTGACTTTTGAACTCAAGCCCCGACTGGGCAATCCACGGTTTCAGATCGGACGGATCGCGATCGAACAGATAGCCGCCGCCTCCGTAGAGGCGAAAACCAAGTGGAAAATGATAGGAGAGGAGGGTGTCAAAGCCTTCATAGCTCAGATTGATACGCTGCTGGGTCCGGTCGCTGAGGAGAAATTCGTCACCCAGATGCGAGCTTTGATGAAAGATCCTGGCCATTGCCGAGAAATTGTTTTTCTTCAGCGAGAGAGGAAAGGCGACAAAGTAATCGGCATTGACCAGATCACGCGACTCGGCGGCCAGATCGAAAATGGAGAAAACACCGGCGTGAAGACCGACTTCCATGAGGGAGCCCCATGGACCGCCGAAGCGATAGATGCTGAAGGTCTCACCAAAGTTGGCGGAACCTATATTCTCAAGCCGGTCATTATTCTGGTGGTGCTGATACGAAACCGAGAAATGCGGCCAGCGGGGATCTGCCAGCAGAGAATTGAAAAGCAAATCACGTGGCAGGAAGACATTGACTTCCGGCGTGAATTCAGGAGGTTTAACCTGAGCTGCGACGTCGCCTTCCCTGGTCACCACAACCTTTTGCACCCCTTCGATTACGGCGAGAGAAGTTTTTATCCTGTCGTGGATTACGTCCGAGGCCTCCAGCCCATGAAGATAAATGACGCCATTCTTAACTTTCAGAGAATCGGCGGTGATTTGAAAATCCCGTTGCAGGGTTGCGGCGGCATAGCCGCGAATGTATTCATCGCTCGTCGGACCGGCGGCAACCGGACGAGAGAGAACGAGCAGAAACAGCAACACCCCTGCAACGAGAAGGAATATCGGTAATCGAAGGGAGGAAAAAGGGTGGTCCATCTTCCGCCATTCGGTAATCTTAGAGGAGATATGTATGGTAGTCATGGCTGGTGCCTCGTGGAGATTTGGCTATGGTGCAATGAATGGTACGTTTTCCGGTTGCGCACGCGGCTGCCGGATTTTCCCGCCCCAGACCGGAGAGAGTGGTTTAGCGGTTTAGCGGTATGGGGCGGAACAGTGGCGACCGTTTAAGATTTCCTGCCGGAGGTAAAGAGTCCGGCGAGGGCTTTGGCCGTTTCCCCGATAACCACGGCATACGAAGCGATCTGGTCGGCGGTTTCCATGGCCTTGCTCGTTTCGCTGAATCCTGTCCGCAAGTCATGGGTGATCGCCGCCACATTTTCCGAGGCTATGGCGATATTGGGTATTGCCCGGCCCAGGGCTTCCTGATTTTCTTTGAGAATTATCCCGATATCCTTTACCGCGGCATTGACGTTTCTCATCGTCAGAATCGCATAGCCGCCGACGGCGGCCACTATCAGAAACATGAGCAGCAGTCCCAGCTGACTGTAGGTGATATATCCTTCCATGGGCGATTCCCTCTACTTTCCGGTATCAGCTTTATTTGCATCTGTTTTTTCAGCTGTAGCGGGGGGATCCTGAAGCGACTCTTTGGCTGCATCGACACCTTTCCCGGCGGCGGTGCATAAGCAGGCTCCTTTCTCCTCGATGGCATGAACCAGGCGATGGCCACTGACGGAAACATTGTCTTTGACTTTTTCCCAGGTTTCGCTGCCGCGCCGGGTGATATCGTCACGTGTCTCCTTGCCGGCCCGGGGAGCGAAAAGAACTCCGGCCACCGCCCCGACAGTGCAGCCGATGGAAACACCGAGCGCCAGCATTCCGGCTTTATTGCGTCGTGCGGCATTCTCGCGATCGATCCGCGCATGGCGAACTCGATCGATAAAATCTTTGATGATCATGGATGTTTCTCCCGATTTATTTAATTTTATTACAGCTGAGTCTTTCCGGCCCAAAGCCCATTGCTGTCGGCAGGTCTCGTATTCCGCTATTCTCTACGCAAGTCTTGTGCCCGAGGCGGTGAGATGCCTGTCGTCCCAATAATTATGGAGAGATTTAAGTGAGATATCGTATGCGTTGCATGCCGGAACAAACCTCCCTGTCATAAAAAGACCGTTGCATGCAACAAAAACGTTACGCTTATGCCTGTTGCATGTTACACTTCAAGAAAATGTTGGGGCAATTGCCATGGGTACGATCAGGAAAAAAAGGTGGGGTGCCAGATGATAAACCGGATTACAGCAGAGCAGCGTTTGGCCGAACTGCGTCGCCAGGCCGCAACAAGCGGCAGCAAAGACGCCGTCGGCAGGAGCCGCATCCCATCCGACCAGGATGCTTTGGTCCACGATCTTCAGGTGCATCAGATCGAACTGGAGATGCAGAACGAAGAACTCTTCAATACTCAGGAGCTCCTCAACGAATCTCTCGAAAAATATGCCGACCTCTACAACTTTGCGCCGGTAGGATATATTACCATGGGCCGAGATGGCCTGATCCAGGAAACAAATCTCACCTTTTCCCGCCAGCTTGACCGGGACAGAACCTGCCTGATAAATACTCTTCTCGGAGGTTATGTTGCAGCGGAGGACCGCGCCGGGTTGCGGTCTCACCTCCACGAGGTTTTCACCACACATCAACAGCAGACCTGTGAACTTCGTTTCATTAAACCGAACAGCCAGAAATTTTATTTACAGCTGGACAGCATCCTGGCGCACAATGGCGATGGCACTGAGCTGTGCAGGACCTCGGTAACCGACATTTCGGTTCGGAGGGATGTTGAGAAAAAACTCGTCAAGATCCATGACGAACTGGAAAGAAGGGTGGAGGAGCGTACCGATGAGCTCTTTGTCAATGAAAAAAAATTCAGGAAACTCTCCCAGGAATTCCATGCGCTGTTGAATGCGATTACCGATACCTTGATCCTGTTTTCTCCGGAGATGGAAGTATTGTGGACGAACAATGAAGATACTGTGCGTCTGCATAAGAGAGAATCCGATCCGGCCGGACAATACTGTTATGCATTGATCCATGATCGAGGCGCTCTTTCCCTCGACTGTCCGATAAAGCGTTGTTTCGAATCAGGACAAAAGGAAGTCGCCGTCGCCACCCACAATGGAGCCCTGCTCGACCTGCGGGCTTTCCCGATCAAAGAACGCAAAAAAGTTACCAGTGTACTTCTGCTGGTCAGCGATATTACCGAAAAGATGGCGATGCAGGCGGAAGCGATGCAGGCCGGACATATGGCCTCCCTGGGGGAGTTGGCTTCCGGCGTGGCCCATGAAATCAACAATCCCATCACCGGCATTATCAACTATGGCCAGATACTGATAAACGAGTGCCGCCCCGAGAGCATGGAAAAAGACATCGGAGAGCGCATTGTCAAGGAAGGGGATCGCGTCGGCCGTATCGTCAAGACCCTTCTCGCCTATGCCCGCGACGGGCGGGAAGCGAAAATGCTGACCAGCATCCCGATCATCCTGCAGGAATCGATTATTCTTACCCAGGCACAAATCCGCAAGGAAGGCATAGATCTGCAGGTTGATTTTCCTGGCGATCTCCCGCTGATCCATGCCAACCTGCAACAGATCCAGCAGTGTTTTATCAATATCATCAACAATGCGCGCTATGCCTTGAACGAGAAGTATCCGGGGAGCCACAAAGAGAAACGCTTGGAGATCACCGCTCAGAAATATACTGCCGACGATCTTCCTCATGTTCGCATCGTCTTTTGCGATCGGGGAGTGGGCATTCCCGCTCATGAGATCCCCATGCTGACCAAACAGTTTTTTTCCACCAAGCCATTCGGCAAAGGGACCGGCCTTGGTTTGAATATCACCAAAAAGATCATAGAGGATCATGGCGGACGATTGAGTTTCGAGAGCGAAGAAGGCGAATTTACCCGTGTCATTTTAGAGTTTGCGGCTGATACCGGCGTGGCGGGAGGTGAACAGTGAGTGCGAGAATCCTGGTCATCGACGATGAGGAGTCGATCAGGTATACCTTCGAAAGATTTCTGCGGGCGGCCGGCCATTTCGTCGTGACGGCGGGAAGCTGCCGTGAGGCTCTGGCGCGGATAAACGATACCAGCTTCGATGTGGTTTTTGCCGACATTATTCTCGAAGACGGCACCGGGATCGAAATTCTTCGCGAAATCAAGGCAAAGGGGTTGACGTGTCCGGTTATCATGGTCACCGGCGATCCCGGCGTCGAGACTGCTGCCGACGCCATTCGTCTGGGCGCGTTCGACTATATTCCCAAGCCGATCAACCAGGAGTCGTTGCTGCACGGGGCCAGGAGTGCCTTGAAGTATAAGGTGGTTCATGAAGAAAAGGAAAGATACCGAACCAACCTCGAGGCCATCTTCCGGAGTGTCAAGGATGCCATCGTCACTGTCGACAAGGATCTGGCGGTGCTTGAGTTTAACGAGGCGGCTATCACCATGTTCGGCTTTTCCAACGAGGACCTGGGCAGGCCTTTTGCTTCTCTGCCGCAGATGTGCGGCGGCAAATGCGCGGAGATTCTTGCTGAAGCTCTTGTCGGCGGCCGGCCTGTTGAGGTCGACCGGATCGAATGCCTCTCCGCCGGCCGCATCAGCCGGGTGATCAATATCAGGACCTATCCGCTCCTCAGCCTCCAGGGGCTGCCGCGGGGGGTGGTTCTGGTGTTGCGGGATGAAACCCAGATGGCCGACATCGAAATGGAACTGAAAGGACATCGGCAGTTTCATCGTATCATTGGCAAAAGCGAGCCGATGCAGAAAGTGTATGCCCTGATAAGGTCCCTTACCAATGTGCAGACCACTGTTCTCGTCACCGGTGAAAGCGGGACAGGCAAAGAACTGGTCGCCGAAGCGCTGCATCTCTCCGGTGACCGCAGTCATAAAGCCCTGGTCAAAGTCAACTGCTCGGCCTTGCCCGAAAGTCTGTTGGAGAGCGAGCTCTTCGGTCATGTAAAAGGGGCGTTTACCGGGGCCATCAGGGACAATATCGGGCGATTCCACCGGGCCGATGGCGGCACCATCTTTTTCGACGAGATTGGCGATATCTCGCTCAAGGTTCAGTTGAAGCTCCTGCGGGTCCTCGAAGAGCGGGAGTTCGAAAGGGTGGGAAGCTCTGCGCCAAACAAGGTGGATGTGCGGTTGATTGCGGCAACGAACAGAAATCTGCTGGAAAAAGTCGGTAACGGCGAACTGCGGGAAGACCTCTACTACAGGCTGAAGGTGATCGAGATCAAACTGCCCCCCCTTCGGGACAGGCGCGAAGACATACCGCTGCTGGTTGAACACTTCCGTAACGGCTTCAATGCAAAATTCAAAAAAAACATCGAGGGGATATCGGCGGATGTTCTGAAGGCCTTTCTCAAGTGTCCCTGGCGGGGCAACGTCCGGGAACTCGAGCACATAATGGAGCACGCCTTTGTCCTGTGCAACCGCAACATTATCACTTTCGATAATCTGCCGTCCGATTTCGTGACTGCGCCGGAAACCGCGCACCACTCCGCCCTGGAGAATGCGGAGGCCGATTCTCAGGGCATTCTCGAAGCCCTGGAAAAAACCGCCTGGAATAAAGCAAAAGCCGCCCGGTTATTAGGGATAGATCGCGTTACTTTGTACCGAAAAATCAAGAGGTACAATATAACCGAAAATACTCCGCTAAAGTGAAGTGTGACGTGTTGCAGCATGAAATTGCACCTTTCTGTTGCATGCAACACTCTTGCATCTCAAGTACATCCTTGTCTCGGGTGCCGGGAATCCCATAATTGTCTGTCATATGGACGAAAATAAGAGTATAAAGAATTTCTTCACTGGAGGCATGTAACTTGCGTGAATTTTATTGGCAACATGCGGCCGTAGGTGAACCGGATATCAGTCAACCCCCTTATGCAGGAGAGGAACCTCCTGCAAGGAGAATATATAATGCAGGCGAATATACTTATCCTCGACGATGAAGAATCGATCAGATTCAGTTTTTACCGATTCCTTGCGGCCGAGGGTCACAATGTGACCACGGCCGCGAGTTATGGTGAAGCTCTTGAAAGGATGGATGAGAAAATATTTCACCTGATACTTGCCGATATCGTTCTCGGCGATGGTTTCGGCATCAATATTCTGCAGGAGGTTCGGCGGAGGATCATCGAAACACGGGTGATTATCATGACGGCCTATCCCACCGCGGAAACCGAGCAACTCAGTTCTCGCATGCATGCTGCCGATTACCTCACAAAACCGCTGCGCCAGCTCGGGCTGCTCGCCGCTGTTAACAAGGCCCTGGAACGCGTGGATGAAAATTTTGAACCCCGGCAGCGGAGTCTCTCGTGAGAGCAAGGAAGAAAAAGCCAGAGCCGATACAGGCAGCACCGGCCGAACTCGAACCGGTCGAAACGTCTGACGATGCAGAGAGCAGCACCGCTTCTTTCCCCATCGTCGGCATCGGCGCTTCCGCCGGGGGGCTGGCGGCCTTCGAGGCATTTTTCTCGGGAATGCCCGCCGAGGGCGATCCCGGCATGGCCTTTGTCCTCGTGCAACACCTTGCTCCGGACCATAAAAGCATCCTCTCCGATCTGGTTAAACGCTACACCCGCATGAAGGTATTCGAAGTCGCCGATGGGATGGTCGTGAAGCCCAACTGCGCCTACATCATTCCCCCCAACCACGACATGGCCTTTCTGAACGGTTCCCTGCAACTGTTGGAACACGTCGTGTCCCGCGGGTTGCGGATGACCATCGACTTCTTCTTCCGATCCCTTGCCCACGATCAGCACGAGCGGGCCATCTGTATCGTCCTCTCCGGCACCGGCAGCGACGGCTCCCTGGGCGTACGCGCGGTGAAAGGAGAGGGCGGCATGGTCATGGCCCAGAACCCCGAATCGACGGAATTTTCCGGAATGCCGAGCAGCGCCATAGCCACCGGGCTGGTCGATTATATCCTGCCGCCGGCCGAGATGCCGGCCCGGCTCATCGCCTATGCGGCCCATGCCTTCGGCAACAAAATCCGTCGGACAAGTACCCCGACCGCCAGTGCAGACGAAATACTCAAGAAGATCTGCATCCTGCTGCGCGACGCCACCAGCCACGATTTCTCTCAGTACAAACGCAACACTCTGGTGCGCCGGGTCGAACGGCGCATGGCCGTCCACCAGATCGGTCGGGCGGAGGATTATCTCCGCCATTTGCGGCAGTCCCCGACCGAGGCCCAGGCTCTTTTTCGCGACCTGCTGATCGGAGTGACCAATTTTTTCCGCGATCCTGATGCCTTCGCCGTCCTCGAAACCCAGGTTATCCCGCAACTCTTTATCGGCAAACCGGCCGGAGCACCGGTCCGGGTCTGGGTCTGCGGCTGTGCTTCCGGCGAGGAAGCATACTCCATCGCCATTTTGCTCCAGGAGCATCTGGAAACATTGAAATCGACCTTCAAGGTCCAGGTCTTCGCCACCGATATCGATCCGCGGGCTATCGAACAGGCTCGGTCCGGGGTCTATCCGCCCAGCATCGCGACCGATATCACCCCCGAAAGGCTGTCCCGGTTTTTCTTACTGGAGTCGGAAAACGGCGTGTACCGTATCCAGAAAATTATCCGCGACCTGCTGGTCTTCTCCGAGCAGGACGTGATCAAAGACCCGCCTTTCTCCAAAATCGATCTGATCAGTTGCCGTAACCTGCTGATCTACCTCAACAGAGACCTCCAGAAAAGGCTCATCCCGCTTTTCCACTATGCCCTGAATTCGAACGGTATGCTCTTTCTGGGCACTTCCGAGTCGGTGGGGGAATTCGGTTCGCTGTTCGTCGTGCTTGACCGCAAGCAGAAGATATATCGGCGGCAGACCGACCTGGCAGGCGCGGTTTACCCGAACCTGAGCCGTTTTGTCCCGCCCCTGGCGACACCGACCATCCGGGGACGAGTGGCCCGAGTGGAACACGGAGTCGCTTGCCGCAGCAATCTGCGTGAGATTACCGAACACAGTCTGGTTGCCCATTACGCTCAGGTCGGCGTGCTCGTCAACAGCCGCGGCGAAATCCTGCATATCTATGGACGTACCGGCAGATACCTGGAACCGGCCAGCGGCGACGCGGGCATGAACATTCTCGCCATGGCCCGGGAAGGACTCCGTCCCGCCCTGACTGCCGCATTATACCGGGTGATGACCCAGCAGGGAACGGTGAGCCATCCGGGGCTGCAGGTGAAGACCAATGGCGATTTCAATACTGTCAATCTTCATGTGCGCCCGGCGACAGGGCCGGATGGTGCAATCCTGCCGGGGATATTCCTGATTGTCCTTGAGGAGTGCCCGGTCCTGCTGTTGCCTGCGACCGACGATGCCGCGGTTGTACCGGACACCGGGGGGAGCGCACGTATTGCCATTCTCGAACAGGAACTGCGGACCAAGGAAGAATATCTGCAGAGCACCCTCGAGGAGATGGAAACCGCCAATGAAGAACTTAAATCGACCAATGAGGAGATGCAGTCGGTAAACGAGGAGCTGCAGTCCACCAACGAAGAACTGGAAACCTCGAAGGAAGAACTGCAATCGGTCAACGAAGAGCTGGCGACGGTCAACGCCGAACTGCAAAACAAGGTGGCCGACCTGTCCCGCGCCAATAACGACATGAACAACCTCCTTGCCGGCACCGGAGTTGCCACCCTCTTTGTCGATCATAATCTGCACATTGTCCGCTTCACCCCCGGCACCACCGAGCTGATCAACCTGATCCAGAGCGACATCGGCCGACCCGTGGGCCATATCGTCTCCAATCTGGTCGGCCATGATAATCTTGTCGAAGATGTCCGGGCCGTGCTGCGCGACCTGGCCCCCAGGGCCGCCGAGGTGCAGACCCGGGCCGGAACCTGGTTCCAGATGCGCATCCGGCCCTACCGGACCCTGGAGAATGTCATCGAAGGAGCGGTTATCACCTTTATCGACATTACCGACCTCCGCCGGGCAAAGACCGACGGGGAAGGGCATGGGAAGAAGGGCGATGCAACAAGCCGGGACTAGACTCCTGGACTGCCGCTTCAGTCCGCTTGAAATCCCCATCAGCTGTTTTCCAGCCTTCCGTTGCTGTTTTGGCAAGATTCATGTAGCATACTTCACTGCAATTTTTTTTAAGAGCATGTAAAGAGTATGTGGATGGCTGGATCGGAGTCCGGAGATGGAATTTATTTAACAGGCGGATGAAATGGATAACCACCAGAACCATGATGATGTTGCATCATTTGATTTGACGCATCCCGATTTTCAGGAAGATCGCGGTGTGGCCGAAACCTTCATACTCCTGGGTGCAGGGGAGCGAGAGGCCTTTGAGCAGATTCTGAAAATGCTCTACGACCAGGAAACCGTCGATTTCACCCATTACCGGCAATCCACGGTATTTCGTCGTATTGCCAGGAGAATGGCCCTTTGTAAAAAGAGCAGTTTCGCCGGATACCTGAACCATCTGATCGCGGATACCGAGGAGCTTAATCTGCTGCATCGTGATCTTCTCCTCTATTTCACCGAATTTTTCCGCGATCCACAGATCTTTGAGACGCTGAAAACGGAGATTTTTCCTCTTCTGGTGGAAAACCGTACGGTGAAAACGCCGATTCGGGTCTGGGTTCCGGGATGTTCGACCGGGGAGGAGGTGTATTCGCTGGCGATCTGTCTCTATGAATTTCTTGAAGCGAATAAACTGGAGGTGACCGGCCAGTTTTTCGGCACGGATCTGGTCGGCGACCATATTGTCGCGGCACGATCGGCGCTCTATTCGGAAAAAATAGAAAAACACGTGTCGCCCGAGCGGCTGGAACGATTTTTCGACAAGACCCCGAAAGGATACCGGGTGATCAAGCATATCCGGGAAATGTGCGTGTTTGCCACCCAGGACATTACCCAGGATCCGCCGTTTCCGAATATCGATCTGCTCAGTTGCCGTAACCTCCTGATCTACTTCGATACAACCTTTCAGGATACGGTTATTCCGCTCTTTCATTTTGCTCTCAAGCCTTCCGGGTTTCTGCTTCTTGGTACTTCCGAGACTCTGGGGAGATTTCCGCAGCTGTTCAATCAGGTCGATAAGCGTCAAAATATCTTTTCCAAGAGAATTCTCGCGAACAAGCAGCCATATCGTTTCCCGGTCAGCTCATCGATCTTCAACCAGAGGATCAGGAGTCAGGCCGAGCCTGTTCTGCGAACCAAGCACTCGGAGGCAGGTGATTTGAACAGGAAGATAGAACAGGTTCTGCTCGAGAGGTATGCTCCGCCGGGAGTTCTGGTCGATGTCAATCTGCAGATCCGCCAGTTCCAGGGACGGACCTCGAGGTATCTCGATCCTTCGACCGGTGAAGCCAGCCTGAAACTCTCAAGAATGGCCGGGCACAGTTTGATGCCGG
Source organism: Desulfobulbaceae bacterium BRH_c16a (assembly GCA_000961725.1). Taxonomy (GTDB): domain Bacteria; phylum Desulfobacterota; class Desulfobulbia; order Desulfobulbales; family Desulfocapsaceae; genus Desulforhopalus_A. The sequence continues at coordinate 34,321 of LADS01000017.1, read as the reverse complement.
ATCTTTATGTGGCCATCGAAGAGGCAAAAAGAGATCGGAAGACGGTGCGTAAAAGAAACATCCCGTTCAGTTATGGCGAGGAGCAGAATACCATCGATATTTCCGTCATTCCCGTGCAGAACGAAGGCGATAGCGAGGTCTTTTTTCTTCTGCTGTTTGAAGAGGAAAAGGAATCGGTACGAATGGCTGTGGACCAGGCCGGCCTGGACGCCCTGGAGGATTCGGCAAAAGACAGGGAATTGCTGGAACTCCGCCGCGAACTGATGGCAACCAAGGAGTACCTGCAGACCATCATCGAGGAAAAGGACGATGTCAACCAGGAACTCTGGACGGCGAATGAAGAGGTGCAGTCGACCAACGAGGAATTGCAGAGCGTCAACGAGGAGTTGGAGGCAGCCAAGGAGGAGCTGGAGTCGACCAACGAGGAGTTGATTGCCCTCAATGAAGAGCTGCACCTGAAGAACACCGAGTTGCTGGAGAGTGAGGCAAGATTCAAGATGGTGATGCACCAGTCGCCGGCGGCCATCGAAATTTACGATCTGGACGGCCTGCTGATCGGTGTCAACCGGGCATTTGAGGAATTGTGGCGGGCGCCGGCAGCTCACATGGTCAACACCTTCAATATCCTGAAAAACAGCGAAGCGGACAGGGCCAGGCTGCTCCCGTATGCGCAGCGGGCCTATGGCGGAGAAACGGTTCTTGTGCCGGAATACCGGCTGGCTCCAGCCGGCGGGATCGACGGGATCGGCGGCAGCGAGGGGCAGTGGCTCAGTACCAGGATATACCCTCTGAAGGACAGCGGCGGCAGGGTCAAGAATATCGTTATTGCAGTCGAGGATGTCACTGCCAGAAAGCGGATGGAGGGCGATCTGCTGAAGATTCACAAACTGGAGAGCGTCGGCACTCTCGCCGGAGGGATCGCCCATGATTTCAATAACATCCTCATGGGGCTTTTCGGCAACCTGACAATCGCCAAAAACGAGCTGCCCAAGGATCATCCGGCCATGGAGCATCTGAACGATGCCCAGAAGTCGATGAGCAGGGCTACCCGTCTCACCCAGCAGCTGCTGATCTTTGCCAAAGGCGGCAATCCGGTGCGGGAAGGGGTAAGCATCGCCACCCTGGTCGAGGAGGTTGTGCGTTTCGATCTTTCCGGCAGCAACGTCAAGCCGGTGTTCGATATCGCTTCGGACCTTTGGGTGGCGGAAGTAGATAAGGGGCAGATCCAGCAGGTGTTTTCCAACCTGACCATCAACGCCAAACAGGCCATGGCCGATGGCGGCCATCTCTTTATCACCATGAAGAATGCCGCAGTCGGCGAGGGTGAAATTGCCGAACTGGCTGCCGGAAACTATGTAAAGGTGATTGTACGGGATGAGGGAGAGGGGATTGAAGAAAAATACCTCGGTCAGATATTCGATCCCTATTTTACCACCAGGCGTTTAGGCAGGGGACTTGGGCTTGCTACAACCTACTCCATCATAAAAAAACACGGGGGCTGCATTACAGTCGAATCGACTCCCGCCGTCGGCACCACATTTTCGCTGTATCTCCCTGTCAGCAAGGCTGAGCTCTCTCATGCCGCCGATGTCGGAACGGGCGAGAAGGCCGGTGGCGCAGCCGAGCTTCGGGTGCTGGTGGTCGATGATGAGGAGATGATCTGCAAGGTAACCAGCAGGTTTCTTGAGCGGGCAGGCTATCTGGTCGAAACCGTCCTGGGTGGCACCGAGGCGATTGCCAGCTATAAACGGGCTCTCGAGGCCGGGGAACCCTTCGATTTGGTTATCACCGATCTGACTATCCCCGGTGGGATGGGCGGCAAGGAGGTGGTTAAAAGACTCCTGGAACTCAATGAAGGCGCCCGGGTCATAGTCTCCAGCGGCTATGCCGAAGATCCGGTCATGGCCAATTACGCGACCTACGGATTCTGCGGGGTAGCGGCAAAGCCCTATTCGCGGGAGAAACTGTTGTCTGTCGTCCGTCAGGCCCTGGCGGAGAGGTAAAAGAGAAAAGTCACGCCCCTGTCGCTCGGAGAAACAGGGGCGCGGTAAAGCGTCTCAGCGGTAATACAGGCTTGGGCTGCCCATGGTAAGCAGGGCTTTGTGCAGATTTCTCCTGAAATCGCGACGATCCCATATCCCCTGGATATGCCCGCGCTTCAGGGCATTTCTCGCGGAGTGATAATCGGGTGGGATCTCCGAGCCGGTCGTCTCCCGGATGACCCGTGGACCGGCAAAGCCAACCCGGCTCGACCTGATCGCGAACTGATACGGGGAGCAGCCGAGAAAAGAGGCCACCGGACCGGCATAGGAGTTGTTGTCGTAGACCACCAGATAGAGGCCGCCGGCATCGATATATTCCCGCACCGCCATGGTGCACTTGGGCATCTGTGTGACCCCGAGAGTGCCCTCCTGGATGCGGATACCGCCGGTCGTGTGCACATAGGCGAGCAGTGGCCGTTTCTTGCGTTTGGCCAGGGCACAGGCCTGGGCGAACTTTTCACCCTCGGCCGAACCGACCGTGCCGTTGCGGAAATCGGAATAGAGCATGGTGACGATGATATGGATGCCGTTCACCTTGGCATGGAAGGTCATGTTGCCCGACCGTTTTCCGGTTTTATCCTTGGCCCGTTGCAGCCTCTCGGTAAAGCCGGTGTAGTTCAGCGGGTTGCCGGCAGTTATTTCGTTGTTGAACTGGCTGATTGAGCCGGGATCGAAAATATTCTGCAGATACCACTGGTGCTCCAGCGGGAAATGGTGGCCGCATGTCTCGCAGACCCCTGCGAATTCGCCATAAAGATCCGGAATCCAGAGATCTTTGCAGCCATGTTTGTCGGCATTGGGGCAGGTGACGGTGCGATCCTTGTTGGCCAGCGGGCTGGTGTAGGTATCGGTGAGTTCCAGTGGATCCACTCGTGGGGACTGGCTGTCCGGCTGATTTGTTCCGCCATTATAGGTGAGGAGGCGTTGCGGTCTTTCCTGCTTTTTCTTTTTGCCCCACAGCTCCATGAAGGAGTTGATCGGTTCGGTGATGCGTCTGATCATGACCGAGCCTTCGCCGGAAACATCATTTAAGACCTTGCGCACCTGGCGTTTGTGGTTCTTCATGATGTCGTAACGGAGGGTGTAATAGATTTTTTCCGTTCTCACCTTGGCGAGATTGTACAGCCCGTCTTCGGCATCGGCCTGGCCGATAAAGCCGACTTTGCCCATTGTCAGGTATTTTTTTGAGCGCAGCTCAAGCAGCCGCTTTATTTCATCTTTATTCAGGTCCCATGGCACTTCGATCTGCAGTTCCTCGGTCGCCGGCTGATGTTTTTTGCGCCTGATTTCATAGGTCCGCAGAACGGAAAAACTTTTGGTGGAGAGGACGACCTTGTCGGTTGCCCTGAGTATTTCCGCCCGGAGTTTGGCAAAAAAGGTGAAGTCGTCTCTTCTTGCCCCGAGCAGCGGTTCATAGATGATCCGGTCGATGGTGCCTTTTTCCAGATTGTCCTTGGCGGTCAGCTTGAGCCGGTCGGCACAGACCTCGATCAGCTCCTTGGGAACTTTCGAACCTTCGCGGATCTTCCCTTCGATCGCCGCCGCGCCTTCCGGAGAGATAACAGAATAGTAGCCGTGCGATGCCATCAGCCGGTAGTCGGAAAGACCGATCGCTTCGGCCCCGCCCGAACCGCCCTCGGAGATCATCGAGATCATCGGCACCCTGAGTTTGGTCATGGCGTAAATGTTCCTGGCGATCTGCTGAGCTGCGCCGGAACCTTCCTCGATCGGATAGGAACCGGGCGTGAAGATATAAAAATGAATAGGTATGCCTTCGGTCTCGGCGACCTTCATATACCTCAGAGCCTTTTCATTGCCCTGCGGCCGGCAGGATCCGCCGTTGCGGAACTCCTCGCCATGGCCGGTCTCCTGGCCGATTACCATGACCGAAGCGGTGTAGGGCTTGTTCTTGATCCTTCGGGTGATAGTGGCTTTGGCGCAGATCATCGCCGGGTCGACATTGGCTTCGCCCTCTCCGCCAAGTTCGGTATAGTCTTCATAGACATTTTCAAGAATATCCTTCAGGCTGAAGCGTTGTATGCTGCGGACGATCCGCACCCGTTCCATGGGCGTGAGGTGTTCCTCGGCCCGCTCTTCGAGAAAACTGATCGACTCGTCGAGCTTGCGGATCTCCGCCGTCAGTTTTTCCTCGGTAAGATCATAAATCGACTGCTTAATCTGCTCGAGATTGTTCTTGAAACCGTCGAGGTTGCCCCAGTTTGAGTAGTCTTTAATTTGCAGCAGATAATTTATCCGCTCTTCGATTTTCAGAAGCTGCTTCTGTAATTCTTTCATGTTGAAAACTATATCTCAATTTTAATCGCCTGACCCCGACCAGCGGGAACTCTTTTCAGTCCCCCCTTGAGGGGGATAAGTACCTTCACCAAAAACTTTCTAAAAACAAGAAAAGAATTTCCAAGGTACTAAAAAGCCAGAAGGCGATCCAGGTTGTTTTTAAGGTAGTCGAGGTTGGTTATTATCGGGTTATTGTTCGAATCCTTCCCGCAAATCACTGTTTCATCGATAAACTGTGCCGCTTTTGTCTTCGCATCCTCCACCGAGTCTCCCCAGACCAGGGCCAGCGCGAGGTTAGGATCGAAATCGCTGGGGATTGGATAGGGACGGTCCGTGGGTACATGGGTATAGACTACCGACCACGGATATTTCGGAAACTTAAACTCGGTGATCGTGCCGATCCACGGCGCAAAGCCGCGGCGGGTATTCTCCGCCACAATGCGCAGTTCGATGGCGGCGCCTTTAAATTTGACCGCGTTCTGTTTATAGCCGATCCTTTCGCCGAGGCCGAGGCGGATCTGTTCGCGGATCAGGTTCGGTTGCTCACCGTTAATATAACTGATCCTGGCAGATATGTCATTTTCAACCTGAATGCGAGTATTTACCTCGAGCAGATAGGGCTGCCCGGCGCGGCTGACGATCCACTCCCAGGTGCCGACGTTGTCATATTTGACGTGATTGGCCAGCTTGAGCGAATACTGGACAATCTGGTCGAGCACTTTCTTCTCGTCAAAGTCGTAGTCAAAGGCAGACTTGTGAAATCCAGGCGCTGCTTCGACCCTTTTCTGGCGACCGGTTGACTGGATGGTGCAGTTTCGCGAGCTGAAATGGATACGTTCGCCAAACTTGGAGCAGACCAGCTGCACTTCGAGATGATTATAGTCGCGCAGACATTGCTCGATCAGAACCCCGCCGTCGCCGAACTGCCGTTTTGCATAGTTCTGCAGCTGCCGGTAGATCCTGCGGAAGGTCTCGATTTCAACCACTTCCTCAATGCCCATGCCGCCGCCGCCGGCGGCAGCCTTGACCAGGATGGAGGGTTGTTCAATGCCTTTTTCCTGCTGGTCGAGAAGGAGCTGCGCGGCAATTTCCTCCGCTTCCATCTCATTGTATATTGGCGCATCCGTGCCGGGAATGGTAGGGATGCCGAGCTGGTTGGCGACTTTTTTGGTGTTGATCTTATCGCCGAGATCCCTGATCACTTCCCAGTTCGGCCCGATGAAGATCAGGGGCCGGTCGCGCTTGGTCGCCCTTCTCGCAAAACGGAAATCTTCGGAGAAAAATCCATAACCGGGATGGATGGCTGTGCAGCCGGTGTGATCGGCCACCGCGAAAATATCGTTGGGTTCGGTGTAGCTGGTTATACGCCACGCATTTTGTCCGGTGCCGCTGGTAGTATTGCGTTGAACATGCTCGGAATCCTTGTCGGCTTCAGTGTAAACAACGACATATTCGAGACCAAGATCCTTGCAGGCATTCATGATTCGAATGGCTATTTCTCCACGATTGGCTATGAGAACCTTTCCTTCCAAACTTTTCCTCGTTGAATGTAATGGGGACAGTATGTTCGACGATTCAGGTCGTCTCTTGATGTTGTGATGCTACTACGCAGTATGATAACACAGGGGATGAAAACGACGCTACTATAGTCACACCCTGCCGTTTAGAAAAGCAAAATGTTGCACAACGAGTGTCTTCCGCTCCGAATAACCGGCTGCCTGTCCGTCAAAAAAATTTCTGCTTGACAGGATTACAGCTGTTTTTCGAGCAGGAGCCTGAAAGAATTGCCATGAGAAAGATTGATTTTTCCGCTCCCGGTGTTATTTATCTAGGTACAAATATTATAACCGCGGAAGGGGAAAACTATCGAGCCGACCGCAAGAACCGAGACTTTTTTAAGTACCTCTTCAGGGGTATGACAGTCTCTGCAAAATTTTTTGGAGCTTGCCGGAAGGCAGTCGATAATCAACAGATGAACAGCAATTCAAACACAGAAGCAAAGGAGTCCGATCAGACCTCCGAGCAGGAACCCGACCAGGAACCTGAACAGGAACCCGACCAGGAACCCGGCACCCTGAAACGTATCCTGGCCATGCTCAATTTCAAGAAACCCGGAACCAAGGAAGATCTCGATCACGAGATCCAGGAACTTCTCGAGGAAGGCGAGGAACACGGTCTGATATCTTCTCTTGAAGAAAAGATGATCAATTCCATTCTTGAGTTTCGAGAGACCTTTGCCTCGGAAATCATGACTCCGGCGGCGGAGGTTGTCTCCTTCGATGAGGCTGCGCCGCTGTCGGAACTCATCGATATCGTCATCCAGAGCGGCTTTACCAGAATTCCTGTCTATCGGGAAAACTCGGATCGCGTTATAGGCGCGATGCATGCAAAAGATCTGCTCAAGCTCTGCGCCCGGCCGGAAGCGGAGCCGTTCAATATCGAAAGCTACCTCCGGCCGGTCTATTTTATCTCGGAAAAGAAACCTATTGTCGATTTACTGCGAGAGTTCCAGAAGCGGAAGATTCATATGGCCATGGTGACCGACGAATTCGGCACGCTGCGCGGTCTCATCACCCTTGAGGATATCCTTGAGGAAATCGTCGGAGAGATTGACGATGAATACGACGATGACGAAGAAGAGATCGAGGTGATCGATGAAACGACGATTCAGGTTCATGCCTGGGTCGATGTTGAAGTGATCGAAGAATATTTTCATACTGAATTTCCCGAAGGGCCCTTTGAATCCGTTGGCGGTCTGGTCATTCATACTCTTGGCCGGCTGGCGGTGCAGGGGGATGTCGTCATGATCGGCGGTTTTCGTTTTGAAGCAAAAAGTGCGGACAACAGGCAGCTGAAGATGGTGCGGATAAGCAGAATTAAAGAAGGACAGGAATAACCCGTGACGCTCTCTCGCTGCAGTCCCATTCTTCTGTCTTTTCTCACCGGGCTCGGGCTCTGGCTGTCGTTTCCCGGCGGCGGGGAAATCTGGCCGCTGCTGTCGATCGCCCTCATTCCCCTGCTGATGGCACTTGGGGGCGGGAGTTGCCGGATGGCGGCCATAGTCGGTCTTACGGCCGGTCTTGCTCATTTTCTTCCGCTTTTGTACTGGATTGTCATAGTTCTTGGTAAATACGGCGGGCTGGCATGGTTTATTTCGCTCCAGGCGCTCCTGCTGCTGGCGCTTTACATGAGTCTGTATTTTGCCCTGTTCGCAGTGCTTGCCCGGACTATCCTGCGTGCCTTTCCCGCTGCCGTCGCCCTCCTGCTTTTGCCCTCCCTCTGGGTGGGAATCGACTGGCTGCGAGGGGTGCTGTTTACCGGCTTTCCCTGGATGGACCTTGGCTATGCCCTGTATCAGACCCCGGCGCTCATCCAGATAGCCGATCTTGTCGGCCATCACGGAGTGACATTTCTTATTGTCTTTTGCAATACCTTGCTTTTTCTTCTTTTTAAAGCAAGGCGAGGCATCGTCGAAAATCTTCTTCTCTGTTGTCTGGGCCTCTGTCTGTTTGTCGGGACAGGACTATATTCGAGCCTTCGGTTTGCCGATATAAGCGGCAGGATTTCGGCGGCGGAGGCAGTGCGGGTCAATATCGGGATAGTGCAGGGCAATATCGATCAGAGCATCAAGTGGTCGCCTGCCCAGCAGAAAATCACCGTCGATACCTACCTCGCGCTGACCAGATCGCTCATGCAGGCATCGGGCTCTCCTTCGCTTGCGGTCTGGCCGGAGACCGCCCTGCCTTTTTATCCCGGCAATGACCAGATGGGGCCGCTTAAAAATCTGGTGGCCGGGCAGGATATGGCTTTGTTGACCGGTGCACCCTGGTATGAAATCATCGACCGGCAAAACAAGAAGGTGAAATTTTATAACAGTGCGCTGTTGCTGGAGCCTGACGGATACTTTGCCGGCAAGTATTTCAAGACGCATCTCGTTCCCTTCGGTGAGTATGTGCCGTTAAAAAAACTGTTGCCGTTTCTCGCTCCACTGGTGGAAGCGGTCGGCGATTTCAGTTCCGGCACGATCGATCGGCCGCTCGTCTGGAAGCAGGCGAAAACGGGAATACTTATCTGTTACGAATCGGTTTTCCCGGAGCTTTCCCGGCAGTGGGTGCAGGCGGGGGCCAATCTCCTGGTGAATTTGACCAATGATGCATGGTATGGTAGATCGAGTGCCCCGTATCACAGTCTGGCCATGTCGGTGCTGCGCGCGGTGGAGACGAGGCGGAGTTTGATTCGCTCTGCCAATACCGGTATCTCCGCCTTTGTCAGCCCGCTTGGCGTGATCGAGGCCCGGTCCGGCCTCTTCGAGCCATGGGCGGCAGCACGAGAGGTGGTGCTGGCCGAAGAGGAGACGATCTGGGTGCGGTTTGGCTTTCTCTTTGCCCCGCTCTGTCTGATTGCCGGTCTTGGCGGGGGTATCGCCGCGGTTTTCTTGGTGAGACGTCGGGAACGGGAAATTTTTCATCACCCTCTTGTCAACTGAAAGAGAAGGTATGATCATTATTCAGTAATACTTTAAAAATATAAGGGTAGATTTATGGCAATTGAAATTGGTGCGGCAGTCTCGAAGCAGAAGCTTGTATATGTAAAGGATCGCTTACTCGCTCTCAAGGAGCATCTTTGACTTAGCCGCCAAAAAGGATCGTCTTGAAGCATTGGAGCGCCAGACCCTGGCGCCAGGGTTCTGGAACGATGCCGAAAAAGCCCAGGTAATCCAGAAGGAACACGGACAACTCCAGGACACCATCAAAAACTGGGAAGCGCGATGGAAGGACATGGAGGACACCGAGATGTTCCTTGAAATGGTCATGGAAGAAAAGGAAGCCGAGCTTGAGCTGGAAATTGCACGGAAGATTGTTGCAATGGAAGGGGAGCTGGAACTGGCCGAACTCGAATGCATGTTCAACGGCGAACATGACGCCAGCAACGCCATCATTGCCATCCATGCAGGCGCGGGCGGCACCGAAGCCCAGGACTGGGTCGGTATTCTCATGCGCATGTATCTGCGCTGGGCTGAAATTCGCGGCTTCAAGTCCGACATCCTCGACTATCTGGCCGGTGACGAGGCTGGAACCAAAAGTGTCACTATCATGTTCAAGGGACGCTTTGCTTACGGCTATTTACGCTCGGAGCTGGGTATTCACCGGCTGGTGCGGATCTCACCCTTTGATGCCAGTGGTCGGCGGCATACCTCCTTTGCCTCGGTCATGGTCATGCCGGAGCTGGACGATTCGATCAAGGTGGAGATCGACGACAAGGATCTGCGCGTCGATACCTATCGGTCCAGCGGGGCGGGCGGTCAGCATGTCAACAAGACCGACTCGGCCATCCGCATCACCCATCTGCCCACCGGCATCGTCGTCCAGTGTCAAAACGAGCGGTCCCAGCATTCCAACAAGGATACCGCCATGAAGATGCTCTCCGCCCAGCTCTACGAGCTGGAAAAGCAGAAAAAAGCCCAGCAGGCGGAAGGCCTGGCCGGAGATAAGAAGGGCATCTCCTGGGGCAGCCAGATCCGCTCATATGTTCTCCAGCCTTACCGGCTGATCAAGGATCATCGTACGGATTACGAGGTCGGCAACGTCGACGCGGTGCTCGACGGCAATATCGATGCCTTTATCAAGGCGTACCTGCTGTTGGGGAAGTGAGGCACCGGGATTAAGGCTTGAGCGGTGAGGAGTGAGGACAGGTGAAGGTGGAAGGCCGGCTCGGTAAACGAGCCGGCCTTCTTTATTGTGTGACTCTGTTACTTCAGAACTTCGGCGCAGGGGGTGAAGTCCAGGCCGAAGGCCTCGGCCACTGCTCCGTAAGTTACCTTGCCGTCGACAATGTTCAGGCCGCGGGCGATCTCGACGTTGTCGTGGCAGGCTTTTTTCCAGCCTTTATTGGCGATCTGTACGGCATAGGGCAGGGTGGCGTTGGTGAGCGCGAGAGTGGAGGTCTTGGCGACGGCTCCCGGCATATTGGCCACGCAGTAATGGACGACGCCGTCCACGGTGTAGACCGGTTTGTCGTGGGAGGTTGCCTTGGAAGTTTCGAAGCAGCCGCCCTGATCGATGGCAACATCGACCATGACCGAACCTTCCTTCATGACTTTCAGCATCTCCCTGCTGACCAGTTTGGGAGCTTTGGCTCCGGGGATAAGGACGGCGCCGATGACGAGGTCCGCATCTTTCAGCAGCTCGCGCAGTTTCGGGACACTGCTCATGATCGGGAAGCAGTTGCTGGGCATGACTTCCCGAAGGTAGCGCAGCCGGTCGAGGTTGGTGTCGAGCATGTAGACTTTGGCACCGAGTCCGCAGGCCATGAGGGCGGCATTGATGCCGACCACGCCGCCGCCGATAACGACCACATTGCCGGGTTCGACACCCGGTACGCCGCCGAGAAGAATGCCTCGGCCGCCTTTGGTCATCTGCAGGTAGTGGGCGCCGGCCTGGGCTGCCATTCGTCCGGCAACCTCGCTCATCGGAGTGAGCAGGGGGAGGGAACCGTCTTCCTTCTGGATCGTCTCATAGGCGATATTCACCGATTTCGCTTTTATCAGGGCTCTGGTCTGCTGTTCATCCGCGGCCAGGTGGAGATAGGTGAAGACGATCTGGTCCTTGCGGATGAGATCGTATTCCTGGGGTTGCGGTTCCTTGACGTGCATGACCATGTCGGATTTGGCGAAGATCTCGGCGGGGGTATCGACTATGGTCGCCCCGGCCTGAACGTACTCTTCATCGGAAAAACCGCTGCCCTTGCCGGCATTCTTTTCAACCAGGACCTGATGTTTGTTGTGGGTCATGACCTCAACACCAGCGGGGGTCATACATACTCTGTTTTCTGCGATTTTGATTTCCTTGAGAATTCCGACGATCATTGTAGTCTCCTGAGTTGAGCGTGTTGGTAAGTTTTCCCGCCTTGCCCTTTTCTGCGGGGAGGAGGTCCGCAGTCTGAGCAAGGAGAGAAAACGGTTGGTGATCAAAGTATATACGGCACTTTCAGATTATATCCCTTGTAGACTAAGAAGCTTTCCACCGTCTGCACATCCTCGACCCTGGCCACCTGCTCGGTGATAAATTCCAGCAGGGTGTAGCCTGGACCAAGAAGGGCCTGGAGAATGATATCATATCTTCCGGTGACAATCCCAGCCGATACGACACCCCGCAGTCTGCTGAACTCTTCGGCTTTTTTCTGCAGTTCCATGGTTTTCAGCTTAACCCCCAGATACAGCAGATTGTGCCCGCCCAGAGCATCGACCTGGACGTTGCCGGAAAATTTCAGGATACCTTCTTCAATAAGCTTATTGACCCGGCTGCGAATTGTATTTTCGGTAAGGGATAATTCTTCGGCAATGAGTTTGAAGGATTTCCGGCCGTCTTTCAGGTGGCGAAGGATCTGGATATTGGTCTCGTCTACGTCCATGGGTTCGCTTGCTCCGGTCCGGCAAAGGTTTGAAAATTTGTACTGAGTTAGTAATTCAACAAATATTACACGAACAATTGTGGAAAAGTCAAATACAATTAATGAAAATTTTGCTAAACATCAAAAATGTCTCGTAGGTGAATATCGCAACATCGAGAGATTTTATCTCAATACCAGAGTGGACTAACGATCCTGTCGATAGCGATAACAGAACGAAAAGTACGCTTAAGTCGGTCGAACTGGAAATGAGGTTCTCAGAAAAGAAGAGAGGTGGGATGTTCAGAATAAGGCTTTAAAGCTCGGGAGGTTCCGGTTTTCGGCAGCCTGGAAGCTGTCCCGGTTTTGCCTGGTAATTAAGTATCTGGGAACTGCAGCTGCCGCACATGGCGCCGCCGGTTTCATGACACATCCCGGTAAGGCCATGGCGGGTTGTGCTGTATCGCTGCTTGCAGAAGCTGACGATTCCGCCGGCAGCGAGCAGGAAAATAAACGAAATGGCCAAGGTAAGGATAAACGTTGTCATAAGTTCACAATAATCACGGTTGTATTATCCGCCAAAGTCATCGTAGTGGACATTGCTTTTTTCCACCCCAAGATTGTCGAGCATTTCAAATACCGCCTTGTTCATCATCGGTGGACCGCATATGTAGTAATTGATGTCCTCCGGGGCCGGATGATCTTTCAGGTACAGGTCGTAGAGAATCAGATGGATGAAACCGGTGGGACCGGTCCAGTTGTCCTCCGGCAGCGGATTCGACAAAGCCAGGTGGAAGGAAAAATTGTCGTGTTGTCTTTCAATTTCTAGGAATTCCTCGGTGTAAAACACCTCCTTGAGGCTTCTGCCGCCATACCAGAACGACACCTTGCGCTTGGTTTTTCTGGCCTTGAAAAGATCGAAAACATGGCTGCGCAAGGGGGCCATGCCCGCGCCGCCGCCAATAAGGATGATTTCCGATTCGCTTTCGTCCATGAAGAACTCGCCGAAGGGACCGGATATGATAACGTCGTCCCCCGGCTGGAGGTTGAAAATGTAGGAGGAAACCTTGCCGGGCGGAATGTTTGCCTCACTCGGCGGCGGGCTGGCAATCCGGACGTTCAGTTTGATGATTCCTTTCTCTCCCGGATAGTTGGCCATCGAATAGGCGCGGGTAACCGGCGTGTGGACATGGGATGTATATTGAAACATCTTGAACTTGGTCCAGTCGGAGAGGAACCGTTCATCGATCTCGAAATTACGGTATTCGAGGGTGTGGGGCGGGACCTCGATCTGGATGAAGCCGCCGGCCTTGAAATCGACATCGTCCCCTTCCGGTACACCGATCACCAGTTCCTTGATAAAGGTAGCGACGTTTTTATTCGATATTACTTTGCAGCGCCATTTCCTTGCATCGAGGGTCTCCGGCGGGACCGTGACTTTCATATCCCTTTTGACCGCCACCTGACAGGCAAGGCGGACGCCGCGCTTGGCATCGAAGTTGTTGATCTGTCCTTTTTCGGTAGGCAGAATGCTGCCTCCGCCCTCCTCGACGATACAGCGGCACTGGCCGCAGCTGCCGCCGCCGCCGCAGGCGGAGGAGAGGTAGATGCCCGCGTCGGCAAGAGAGATCAGCAGTTTTCCTCCCGGTCTGGTTTGAAAGGTTTTCGTTTTATTTACCTGAATGTTTAATTCGCCGCTCGGCACCAGAAATTTCTTGGAAACCACAATAAGCGTGACCAGGATCAGCTGTACGGCCAGAAAAGAGAGCACGGCGTAAATGATTTCAATCATTGCCAGGTTCCTTGTTTACGTGCTGATGTTCATGTTCTGCTGTCATATCTTCGAGCTTTTACAGGCCGGAAAGACCCATGAAGGCGATAGCCATGAGTCCGACCGAAATAAAAGTCAAGCCAAGTCCCCTGAGTCCTGCCGGTGGATCGGCGTATTCCAGCCTCTCCCTTATCCCTCCCAGGCAGACTACGGCGAGAAAAAACCCTGCGCCCGAGCCGAAGCCGTAGGCAACGGATTCCCCGACCGTATAGTCCCGCTCGACCATGAACAGGGAGCCGCCCAGAATGGCGCAGTTGACAGTGAGGAGCGGCAGGAAGATACCCAAAGTGTTGTAAAGTGCCGGCAGAAAGCGATCGATAAACATTTCCAGAATCTGCACGACTGCAGCGATGATGGCGATATATGTCAGCAGGCCGAGAAAACTCAGGTCCAGATCCGGCGCGCCTGCCCAGGCCAGAGCCCCCGGCTTGAGCAGATTGTTGAGAACCAGGTTGTTGATCGGCACGGTGATCACCTGGATGAAGAGCACTGCGGCGCCGAGGCCGATGGCGGACTTTACCTGCTTCGAGATGGCCATGAAGGTACACATCCCGAGAAAGAAGGAAAGGGGCAGATTCTCGAGGAAGATAGACCGGATAATAATATCGAAATAATGAGGCATTATTATTTCTCCTGTTGACTGGAGTCGCCGGTTCGCAGGATCCAGATGATCAGGGCGATAAGAAAGAAGGCGCTTGCCGGCAGAATCGCCATGCCGTTGCGCAGATACCAGCCGCCGTTGGTGGTAAGCGGCATAATCTCGATGCCGAACAGGCTGCCTGAACCGAAAAACTCCCGGACGAAAGCTACTGAAAGAAGAATAAAGCCATAGCCGAGACCATTGCCGATGCCGTCGAAGAAGCTGGCAATCGGCGGGTTCGACATGGCAAAACCCTCGGCCCGTCCCAGGACGATGCAGTTGGTGATGATCAGGCCGACATAGATGGACAGCTGCTTGGACAGGTCGAAGTAAAAGGCCTTGAGGGTCTGATCCACAATAATGACCAGGGTGGCGATGACAATGATCTGCAGGCCGATGCGGACGCTGTTCGGAATATTGTGCCGGACCAGACTGATGGTCAAGCTGGAAAAGGATACCACGAAGATAACGCAGATCGACATGACGAAGGCTGTGGCCATCTGGCCGGTTACCGCCAGAGCCGAACAGATGCCGAGAACCAGCAGGGCGATGGGATTGCGTTTGAAAATGGAGCGCGAGAGCAGCTCAGTATTGGTTTCAGCCATAAGATTCTTTTCGCATTGGTTGAGAGTTGAGTATGAGATTCTTACCGGTTGACGAGGCCCTTGTTTTTCAGCTGTTGCAGAAACGGCTTGAAGCCGTGATCGCCGAACCAGAATTCCATGGTTTTTTCCACACCCTTGGTGGTGAGGGTGGCGCCGGAGAGCCCGTCGATCTGATAGAATCTGTCTGGTTCCTGGGTTGCGGCTTCACCTTTGGCGAATTCCAGACCGACCTCTCCTTCCTCATTATAGACCTTTTTCCCCTGCCACTTATCCTGCCAATCAGGGTTTTCAATCTCCCCGCCAAGGCCCGGCGTCTCTCCATGCTCATAAAAGGATACGCCCTGTATCGTGGTAAGGTCTTTATCTATCGCAACATAGGCGTACATGGTCGACCAGAGGCCCTTGCCGCGTACCGGCAATACAATCTGGCTGATGTCGTCACCGTCCATGACCAGATAGACGAGAGAAAATTTTTCCTGCCGGCGCAGATTGGCGATATCTTCGTCCTTATTCATTTCTCGCCCTCTATCCTCGGACAGCGCGGCTTTGGTCTGCTGATACGTTTCCGGTTGAATGGTATCCTCGGGCACGAATTCCCCGGTGGCCAGTTCGACTACCCTGGTCTCGATGGGGGTAAACATCTCGGCTATGGTCTTACCAGGATCATAGAGACCCGAGGCATAGAGAATATGCTTCTGGCGGTCGATCACTCGGTTGGCCTCCTGCAGCGGCCGCAGGCCAACCGCCGCACCGGCAACCAGTGCCGAACAGAAAAAGGCCAGAACAAGTACCGTGTAAAAAGGTCTGGCAGCGGAGTCTTCAGCCATGGCGTAACATCCTTCTCTTGATATTGGCCTGGATCACAAAGTAATCGAACAGCGGGGCAAAGATATTGCCTAAAAGTATAGCGAGCATCGTTCCTTCCGGAAAGGCCGGGTTGGCCACGCGGATTAAAATCGCAAGTATACCTACAAGCAGGCCGAACAGCCATTGTCCGGTATGGGTATGCGCGGCCGAAACCGGGTCGGTAGCCATGAAGACCAGGCCGAAGGCAAAACCTCCCATCACCAGATGCCAGTGGGGAGCGATTGTGTACAGCGGATTGGCAACGCTGCCGCTGCGCAGATAGAAAAAAGCGCCGGCGAGGATTGCGCCGATCAGGGTCGAGGCCATGATCCGCCATGAGGCGATGCGGGTCACCAGCAGGATGAACGCGCCGATAAGGCATGCAAGAGTCGAGGTCTCGCCCATCGATCCCGGGGTTGTGCCGAGAAAGTACTGTAGCCAGCTGACATCCATCGAAGCCAGAGATTCTCCCGGCTGAGCGATCGCCAGCTGGCCGAGAATTGTTGCACCCGAGACGCCGTCGACCGCAGTCCATACGGCATCCCCGGTCATCTGCGCCGGATAGGCGAAATAGATGAAAGCCCGGGAGGCAAGAGCCGGATTCATGAAATTGCGGCCGACCCCGCCGAAAGCCTCTTTGGCGAAAATAAGTCCGAAGCTGATCCCGGTTGCCACCTGCCAGAGCGGAATCGTCGGCGGCAGGGTCAGGGCAAAGAGCAGGCCGGTTACCGTAAACGCTTCGGAGAATTCATGGCCGCGGATGATGTTGAACACTCCTTCCCAGAATGCGCCGACCGCCATGGTGACAATGTATATCGGGAAAAAATAGAGGGCGCCATGCAGGAAGTTGGAGGTAAGACTCGTCGGGTCAAATCCGACCAGCGCCATGATATCGCCACGCCAGCCCTCCGGCCCGGCCAGTCCCATGGCGGCGATTACCGAATTGGCCTGATAGCCGGTATTCCACATGGCCATGAGAGTACAAGGTATAAGGGCGATGAGGACGGTGGTCATGATGCGCTTCAAATCGATGGAGTCCCGTATATGAGGGGCCGTTTTGGTGACCAGGCTGGAGCCGTAGAGGATGGTGTCGACGGCCTCGTAGACCGGATACCAGCGTTCGAACCGGCCGCCCTTCTTGAAGTGGCGCTCCACATCTTTCATCAGTTTATTCAATGGCTTGATATGCAAATTGTCACCTTTCGACAAAGTGTTCGTTATGGGCGGAAATCCCTCTTAACCACCGAGTTCGATAGCGGTCAGCACTTCACGCAGGATGGGGCCAAACTCGTTTTTTCCGGGACAGACGAAGCTGCACAGGCTCAGGTCTTCCTCGATCAATTCGAGGCAGCCGAGTGCCTTGGACTTGTCCGTGTCACCGACGGAGATTGATTTGAGCAGCGACATGGCGACAATGTCCAGGGGCATCACCATATCATAGGTGCCAAGCGGAAAAATTGCTCTTTGCCCGCCCCAGACGGCAGTATTCATCGGAAACGTCTTGTTTTTGTAGAAAGACGAGGCAAAAGACGGCACGATGGAGAAGCGATCCTTGCCGGGCATCAGCCAGTTCATGAATGATCTGCCGCTGGAATTTTCGATGACCGAAACCTGATCGTGAAAGCGGCCGAGAAAGGTGGAGTTTCCTTTCGATTCACGGCCGCTGAGCACTGAGCCGGAGATGACTCTCAGTTCATCGAGGGAGATTTCCCGCCGGCAGAGATCGAGAAGTGAAGCACCCGTCCGGGTTTTCACCAGGGCCGGTTGTATCACTCCGGCACCGGCAAGAGAAACGATCCGTTCGGTCATCAGCCGGCCGGTCAGAAAGAGATGGCCGATACCGATTACATCCTGATAACCGATATGCCAGGCGGTTTTGTTTTCATTCACCGGATCGATGAAATGGATATGGGTCGAAGGCAGGCCTGCCGGATGGGGGCCGCGGAAACACCAGTATTCGATTCCATCCACCTCTTCAAAGGGCTCAAGGTTCTCTTTCCCGGTGCAGTAATGGATCGGCACGGCGAGCAGCCGCCGCAGGATCTTCAAGCCAAGCCGGTACTCCGCCTCATACTCCCTGACGATAACCGGTGGCCGGGCGGCCAGAGGTTTGGTATCCATGGCGGTTATGAACAGGGCGCTTGGGTCGGAGGCGATGTTCGGCGTTTTGCCGAACGGCCGGGTCCGGAAGGCGGTCCACATTCCGGAATGTACCAGCAGCTCACGGATGGCCGGTGGTTCGAGTTGTTCCGGCCGGTCTGCAGGGTCCGTGAAAGTGACCGCTTCATCGCCGTCCAGTTCGATGACGAGCGACTCGAACTTTCGTTTTTCCCCCCGGTTTACGGCAACGACTTTTCCGCACCCCGGCGAAGTAAAGATCACTCCCGGATTTTTCTTGTCGGTAAACACTTGCTGCCCGGTAATGACGCGATCATCCGGTTTGACCAGCATAGTCGGTAACATGCCGGTATAATCGTCGCCGAGAATGGCCACCCGGCGAATCGGATTTCCCTGTCGGATCTTCTGCTCGGGCGCCCCGGAGATGGGAATATCAAGGCCTTTTTTAAGTGTAATTGTCTTCATATCAGCCGAAAAAACCCGTGGTGTTGCAGGCCCGGAGATCCTTGCCCACCAGATACGCCTCGCAGCCGTCCATGGACTCGATGAGATCCAGGGCGTCATTTTTGCCGAGAACCATGAGGGCTGTTGCCAGTCCGTCGGCTTCGGCAACGGTCGGGGCGGTGACGGTGCAGCTGGCAAGCTCCGGCGGCGAAAAACCGATGCGCGGATCGATTATGTGATGGTGCTTCAGGTCGGGGGTGAAGGCCTGAAGGTAATCGCCGGAGGTCGCCACCGCCTTGTCGCTGATGTCGATGGTGACCATTTTTTTATCCTGCTGCGGTCGGGGGTTTCGTATGCCTATACGCCAGGGCGTGTTTTTATCTTTCCGGCCGCTGACCATGAGATCTCCGCCCGCCTCGACATACACATTGTTGAAACCGAGGTTTCTGAGAGCAGCAACGCCCCGGTCGACGATATATCCTTTACCGATGCCGTCGAGGGAAATTCCCATGCCCGGTCTGGTAAAGCGGACGGCTTCGTCGTTCCGGGCGAGATGCTCATACCCCACCGCGCTCCGGGCCGAGGCGAGGCGTCCGGTATCGGGATGGTCATTGTTGCCCCGCAGTTCCTCGTGGAGCAACAGCAGCGGCAGCATGGTTACATCGAAAGCGCCGGAGGTTTTGCGGCTCAGTTCCTCGGAGAGGACGAGCACCCGCCGGAGATCTTCGCCCGGATTGTCGAGAAACCCTGTGCTGTTCAGGATGGAGAGTTCGCTGCTTGCCATATGCCTGCTGAGTTTTTTCTCCAGTCCCTGCATGGTGACGATGGTTTTCGTCAGTGCTTCTTCGCAACTGTCACGATCCGGGCCGTAAACGGTAAGATTCAGGACGGTACCCATGATCGGCTGGCTTCTCCGTGCCGCATGGACAGCTTTCGAGCCAAACAGGCCGAGTTGCCAGCAGGCAGTCGCCGCTCCGGCCACCGCGACGATTTTCATAAAGCCGCGTCGGTTCATGCCTTGTGTGTGTAGATGTTCGATAGCCATGTTTTTGGTCCTTTGCAGTGGGGGCGAACTGGGAAAGAATCCTAACACCCCATAAGGGGGGTATAAGTACCTTTCGCAGATTATTTTCTTGTTTTTTCATGAACGAAAATAATCTGTAAGGCACTGAAAAATTCATCAATGATTATCATATACACAAACACTTTTCACAGAAAAAGTAAATACCGGCCGAGAAAATAATGGAGCGGTGGCGGGATGCTGATGTGTAACAGTGAGAAAATAGAGCTTATTTGAAAAGATGGCAAGGTAGAGGAGGAGAGTTTCCTAACATGTGTTGGCCGGTCGCCGGTAGAAGAGGACAACCACTTTGAAATATTAAGTTTTTATGGTATCAATAGGGGTATCGACAGGAAGTTCGGCAAACGATGAACACCAATCCTTCAAGGACAGAGGCTATGGCTGATCAATACCCCTATGAAAAACTCGGACTGCTGTATCTCGGGCGGGAGCTGGATATCGCCGGCGGCGCTCCTTCCCGGGCGCCTCTTCTTTATAAAAACAAAGACTTGACTACCCACGGGGTGATCATCGGCATGACCGGCAGCGGCAAGACCGGCTTGGGAATCGGTCTCATCGAAGAGGCGATCATGGACAATGTGCCGTCGATCGTCATCGATCCTAAGGGGGATATGGGTAATCTCTTGCTGAGCTTCCCGAACTGCGCCGCCGAGGATTTTGCCCCGTGGATCGATTCTGCCGACGCCGCGAAAAAAGAGATGACGGTCGAGCAATTAGCTGCCGAGACCGCAAGATCCTGGAAGGAAGGACTGGCCTCGTGGGGTCAGGGGGCGGAGCGGATCGCCGCCCTGCGGTCGAAAACCGACCTGACCATCTACACGCCCGGCAGCAGCGCCGGTATGCCTGTCTCGGTGCTCAGCAGTTTCAGCGCGCCTGCCGAAGAGGTGGCAAACGACACCGATACCCTGAACAGCCTGGTCGGTTCGACAACCACCAGTCTGCTTGCCCTGATCGGTGTCGGCGGCGATCCCCTGCAGAGCCGCGAGCATATCCTGCTCAGCTCGCTGTTTCTCCATTTCTGGCGGATGAGCCAGGATGTTTCGATGGAGGCGCTTATCGGTCATGTCGTCAATCCGCCCTTTGACAAGGTCGGCGTCTTCCCCCTCGATACTTTCTATCCGCAGCCCCAGCGGATGGCTTTGGCCATGAATCTCAACAACATCCTGGCAAGTCCTACATTCAGCGCCTGGACGCAAGGCGAACCCCTCGACATCCAGAGACTGCTCTACACTGAAGACGGCACGCCGCGAACCGCAATTTTCTCCATCGCCCACCTGTCCGACAACGAACGGATGTTCTTTGTCACCATGCTGCTCAACCAGTTCATCGGCTGGATGCGCTGTCAGCAGGGGACCGCATCGCTCAAGGCCTTGCTCTATATGGACGAAATATTCGGGTATTTCCCGCCGACCGCCAACCCGCCGTCGAAAAAACCGATGCTTCTGCTGCTGAAGCAGGCCCGGGCCTATGGCGTCGGAGTGGTTTTAGCGACCCAGAATCCGGTCGACCTCGACTATAAGGGGCTTGCCAATATCGGCACCTGGTTTATCGGGCGGTTGCAGACCAGTCAGGATCAGGACCGGGTAGTGGAAGGGATCGCCGGTGCCGGCGACGGTTCCCTCAATGCTGCAAAGTTAAGAAAACTGCTCTCCTCCATGAAGAGCCGCCAGTTTCTGCTCAATTCCGCCCATCTCGACGAGCCGCTGCTCTTTGAGACCAGATGGGTCATGTCCTATCTCAAGGGGCCGATCTCCCAGAGCGACATTAAGAGATTGATGGAACAAAAGAAAAAAGAACCTGCCGGAAAGCCTTCGGAACCTGTTTCCTCCGGATCGGCCTCGATTGGCGGAGACGCGAGCGGCCATCCACCGGTACTTCCCCAGGCTATCGAACAGCGTTATCACCTCCAGAACGTCGTGAGCGATGAATTCCGGTTCGAGCCCTGGCTCGCCGGGTCTGCCTCGGTACGTTTTTTTCATGGCGCGAGAAATATCGATGTGGTGAGAGAAATCAATCTTCGCCTTTATCTGGATGAGAATTTTCAGCGTCCGGAATGGAGTTCAGCCGAAACAACCCCTTATGCCATTGATGACTGCCGGCTGGATGCGCCCGGCAACAGCCGTTATTATCCATTGCCGTCGGTTCTGTCGAAACACAAGGATTTCAAGGCTCTGGCCAAAACGCTCGGCGATTATCTTTACCAGAACTGCAGACTGGAGCTTTACCGGGTGCAGGGCGAAAATTTTGAATCCAGGCCCGATGAAGCTTTAGGCGACTTTAAAGTCCGTTTCCACGATTATCTGCGGCAGAAACAGGATGAAGCCGTCGAAAAATTGCGGCTGAAATATCAGGCTCGCCAGGCAGGCCTTACGCAGAAGCTCAATCGGGCATTCGACCGCCTGGACAAGGAAAAGGTTGATGTCCAGAGTAAAACCGCCGACTCCCTCATCTCTTTCGGAGTCGCTGTGGTCGGGGCGTTTTTCGGCAGAAAGGCGCTTTCCTCCACGACCATCGGGAGGGCGGCCACCGGAATGCGCAGCGTCGGACGTGTGGCCAAAGAAAAAAACGATGTCAAGCGGGCGGAAGAAGAGATCCTCGAGCTCCAGCGGGAGCTCGAAGACCTGTCCGCCGAGATTGAACAGAAGGTGAACGAGCTTGCTGCCGGCTTTGAGGCTGAAAATTACCGGATTGAACCATTCACCATCAATCCGCGGCGTAGCGATATCTTCGATGTCCGCATGGTCCTGCTCTGGGAGATGTCGGCTTGACAGGAAAATTTCCTGTCACTCGCAAGGGGGCACTGAAAAAAGTCCCGTTTATCGCGGTTCCGATGTATGATGAGGATGAAGTAAGCCGTTGTCAGAAATAACATGGCCAAGGTAATGCCCGGAACGGTCTAAGGAGCCGTAACGAAATGGTTGAAAATGGCCTGGTTATTTCTTAACGGCTCCTAAACGGACTCGGTGCCATTTTTTCCAAGGCTGCCGGAAAAGAACAACCCGAACAACAGGAAATATCATGGCAAATAACGAAACTCGAGGTAAGACCTACGAAGATATCGCCCAACGTTTTCCCGAAGTGATCGCCGCAGTCGATAATCTTGGCCAGACGGTGCGGGGAATCGGCCCTCTCGACGATAAAACCAGCCACCTGATTCAGCTGGCAGCAGCGGCGGCGGTCGGTTCGGAGGGATCCGTCCACTCCCATACCCGCCGGGCGCAGAAGGCGGGAGCCAAGCCGGAGGAAATCTATCATGCAATTTTGCTGCTCATCTCGACCATCGGTTTTCCCCAGGCCATGGCGGCAATCTCCTGGAGCCGCGATATTCTGGAGAAATAGAGCAAACTCAGCAGAAGCACATCAATCCATTTCGATTTCCAATGTATCGATATCGGCAAACTATCTCATTCCGGCCTGCGCCGGAATGACCGAGTGGCACGTATCACGAACCTTCCCTTAGAAAAAAAGTTCATTCAGGTTGCTTTAAAATATGAAGAATTCACAGATACGCATTCTTCTCATTTCCATGACTGCAGGCGTTTTTCTGCTCATGGCCATTATGGCCGTACCCTATGTTTCCCGGCTGAGTGGAGAGATACGCGCAAAATTCGAGGGCAAGCGCTGGTCTTTGCCCGCCATAGTCTATGCCCGTCCCCTGGAATTGTATCCCGGGCTGCGGTTCACCCCGGAGATGGTCGAGCAGGAAGTGCAGCTGGCCGGTTATCGCCAGGAAGACCGGGAGAGCAGCGCCGGGAGCTATGCGAAAAAAGACAAAACCATCCGTCTCGTGACCAGGGACTTCCATTTTCCCTCCGGGTTTGAGCCATCGCGGCACCTTTCGGTAACCTTTTCGGCGGGACAGGTCGCGTCTATCACCAACGCCGCAGATGGGACACCCGTCTCTTTTTTCCAGCTCGATCCCGCCCGGATCGGCAGCTTTCATCCCCTGGTCCACGAAGACCGGATCCTCCTCGAACGGGAGGAGATTCCCGAACTGCTGGTCGAAACCCTGGTAACCCTCGAGGACCGGAATTTTTATTCCCATCAGGGTATCGCGCCTTTATCCGTGGCCAGGGCGTTTTTAGCAAATATCAGAGCCGGTAAAACCGTTCAGGGCGGAAGTACGCTTACCCAGCAACTGGTCAAAAATCTCTTCCTCACCCGAGAACGGACCTTGCTGCGCAAGTTCCAGGAAGCTGTCATGGCAGTGCTCCTTGAGCACTACTACACCAAAGATGAGATCCTCACGACTTATATTAATGAGGTGTTTCTCGGTCAGGACAGCAGTCGCGCCATTCATGGCTTTGCTCTGGCCAGCCAGTTTTACTTTCGCCGGAACCTGCAGGATCTCAGGCCCGATCAGATAGCCGCACTTGTCGGCATGGTAAAAGGCCCTTCATACTACGATCCGCATCGGAATCCGGAAAACTGTCTCGAGCGCAGAAACATGGTGCTCGACCTGATGGCCACCCATGATCTCATCAGCCGGGAAACGGCGATCGAATCCCAGGGCCGGC
The DNA here is from genome assembly GCA_000961725.1 of Desulfobulbaceae bacterium BRH_c16a. GTDB lineage: Bacteria > Desulfobacterota > Desulfobulbia > Desulfobulbales > Desulfocapsaceae > Desulforhopalus_A. Next base: position 10,516 of record LADS01000017.1, on the reverse strand, counting down.
CGCTCACCGAGGTTGCCGTGCAGAAGGGCGGGTTTAACCGCTTTCCGGCTTTCCTCGATCTGGTACGGCAACAACTTGCCGGAGAGTATCGGGAAGAGGATTTGAAGTCCAACGGCCTGCAGATCATCACCACCCTCGATCCGAATATCCAGTATCAGGTGGAGCGCGGCCTGGAGGAGACCCTTGGCGCATTCGCGAGCCAGCCCAAATTTAAAAATCTTCAAGGGGCAGTGGTTGTGACGAGTCGGGAGACCGGCGAAGTACTGGCAGTGGCCGGCGGTAAACAGCCTCTCGATCATGGCTTCAACCGCGCCCTGAATGCGAATCGACCCATCGGTTCCCTTGTCAAGCCGGCCGTCTATCTGGCGGCCCTGGAAAGAGGGTATTCGCTTGCCAGCCCTCTTGAAGATACTGCAATTACCCTGAATACAGCAGGGAGCTCGCCATGGAGTCCGGCAAACTATGATAAAAAAGAACATGGCCGGGTTCCGCTTTTCTCAGCTCTTGCCAACTCCTATAATCTGGCAACGGTCAAACTTGGTCTGGAGGTCGGCCTGGACACTATCATCGAAACGCTCCAGGGCCTCGGTTATCAGGGCGTCGAGCTGCAGCCGTATCCCTCCCTGCTCCTTGGCGCCGTCGACATGTCGCCGTTTGCAGTGACCGAGATGTACCAGACCATCGCCTCGGGTGGGTTTTTCACCGCCCTCCGCGCGATCGGCAGCGTCATGGCCGAAGACCACACCCTGATCAATCGATACGGACTTGCGGTGGAGCAGCGGTTTTCTGCGACCTCGAACTATCTTTTATCCCATGCCATGCAGCGGACAATTTCCGAAGGTACCGGCGTATCGCTGTTGCGTTCTTCGCTGAAAAATCATAATATCGCCGGGAAAACGGGTACGTCCGATGATCTTCGGGACAGTTGGTTTGCCGGGTTTACCGGGGATCACCTGGCGGTTGTCTGGCTGGGGCATGACGACAATGCGCCATGTGGGCTGACCGGTTCATCCGGGGCGATGAAGGTTTGGGGCAATATAATGGAAAGATTTCCTTCAGCTCCCCTGCAGCTGACTGAACCTGCGGGCATCGGCTGGGTCACCATTGACCGCGCAACACTTCGCGAGACTCGGATTCCAGGCGCGGGCGGCACAAGGCTGCCTTTTATTGCCGGCAGTGTGCCGGCCGCCCCGGAATTGCGGGAAGAAGTCGGAACCATGAGTAGTTTGAAACAGGAGGCAAGAGAAGTGAAAAAAGAGGTGAAAGGAGTATTCAGATCAATACAGGGCTGGTTCAAATAAGCAATTTTAAGCTCAGGACAAGACAATGCATGATAGCAGAATAATTGCGGCCGCAGGCCGCTGTCACCGATTCGCCATCTGTCTCTGTATGGTGCTGTTGTTATTGAACGGCTGTGCCGCGGTGGGGCCGAAACGGCGGGTGCCGCCTCCACCGCCGCCGACGGCCACCGTCCCGCCCGCCGTTTCCTTGCCGCCTGTCGAATATAAAGCGGTAACGGGACCTGCCGCCGGTATTTATGCAGAGGCGGAAGAAGCATTGCGGGCCGGTCGCTACTCTCAGGCCGAAATGCTGCTCGAGCGGGCTCTGCGCATCGAACCGCAGAACCCCCATTACTGGTATACCCTGGGCATGACCAAGTATCGCCAGGGGCAGTATCCCCAGGCGGTTCAATTATGCCTGAAGGCTGAGAGCCTCGCCGCCTCGCAGCCGGGGCTGCTCGCCCGGAACAGGGAGCTGTTGATCCAGGCGAAAGAAGCCTCGGGCGAGCAATGACAACCCGTCGTAAAAATTAATATTAAATACGGGACGCAAAATAGGGCTCGAGGACTTCCGGCAGACGGATTGAACCATCTTCCTGCTGATAATTTTCAAGTATCGCCAGAAGGGTTCTGCCCACGGCCAGTCCCGAGCCATTCAGGGTGTGCACCAGCTTGCTCTTTTTCTGGCCTTCGGGACGATATCTGATGCCGCCGCGACGCGCCTGGAAATCGAGGAAATTCGAGCAGGAGGAGATTTCCCGGTAGGTATTCTGACTGGGCAGCCAGACCTCGATATCATAGGTTTTAGTGGCAGAGAAACCGAGATCGCCGCTGCACAGTGCAACAACCCGGTAGTGCAGGCCGAGGAGTTGCAGAACGGTTTCCGCATCGGTGAGCAGCGCCTCCAGCTCCTGGTCCGAGGTCTCGGGAGTGGTGAACTTCACCAGCTCGACTTTATCGAACTGATGTTGACGGATGAGTCCCCTGGTATCACGGCCATGGCTTCCGGCTTCCGATCTGAAACAGGGGGTATAGGCGGTATATTTGACCGGCAGATCCTTCTCGGCGAGCGTTTCGTCCCGATGGATGTTGGTTACCGGAACTTCCGCCGTGGGGATAAGATACAGATCCCAGTCCTGAATCTTGAACAGGTCGTCGGCGAATTTGGGCAGTTGTCCGGTTGCCGTCATGGTCGGGGTGTTGACAAGAAACGGCGGCAGGATCTCGGTGTAGCCATGTCTCTCGGTATGGAGATCGAGCATGAAATTGATCAGGGCCCGTTCCAGTTTGGCGGCAAAGCCCTTCAGCAGGGCAAACCTTGCGCCGGAGAGTTTGGCCGCGCGGTCGAAATCGATGATATCCAGCTGTTCGCCTATCTCCCAGTGGGGTTTCGGGGTGAAGGCAAATGTCGGTTTCTCCCCCCAGGTCCTGATCTCGAGATTGTCGGCGTCATCTTTTCCTATCGGCACGCTGTCATGGCAGAGGTTGGGGATGGTCATGACGATCTTTTGCAGGCTTTCTTCGATCTTGGCCAGTTCGCCGTCAAGCTCCTTGATCCGTTGATTGGTCTCCCGCATCTCGACGATCATGGGTTCGGCCTGCTTTTTTTCCTCGGCGGAACCCTTTTTCAGGACGGCGATCCGGTCGGAGACCGTATTGCGCTTGTTTTTCAGCCCTTCCACCTCGGCCAGGATGACCAGCCGGTTCCTGTCTATGGCGGCAAACTCGTCGAGAATTGCTATGTCCATGCCGCGACGGATGCACTTTTCTTTGACCAGGTCCAGGTTTTCTCGGATGAATCGTAGTTCAAGCATAATTTTTTATATGGTTGATTTGAGTGATTAAAAAAGTAATGGATTATTGTTTAGCACGGCTGAATGGGGAAAGCAACTTCTATCAAATTGCATTTTTGCCATGCTTCTGCTAGGTTGTCCGGCAGAACCGAAACAAACCAGCCCCCCGCAAGGGGGATAAGTGCCTTTCGCAGATTATTGTCTTTTTTATGCACGAAAAAACCTGAAGGCACTAAAGACTCCCTCGCATTCCCGAATCCCGCAAGGTGCGGAGTACCTGAAATCTTTCTATGGCGGCACATACCAAAATTGTTATCTTTCTCAGCGAACTCCGCAAGTCCATTCGCAATCTGGTTTTGTCGCTCGCTCTCTGCACCCTGGGGATATTTTTTCTTGCACCGCAGCTTCTCCAGCTGGTCCAGAGCCACCTCGCTGAAAAGCTCTATTTTTTCTCGGTCGCAGGGCCATTTCTCGCCCATGTCAAACTGGCATTCTTTGCCGCTGTTTACGTCCTCATGCCCTGGTTTACCACCGTCCTGTGGCGAGCTCTCGGCAAACCATTCAAGGTGAGCCGCGGCCAGCTGTTTTTCTTTATTTTTTTCACCTGCCTGCTGTTTTATGCCGGAACGATCTTCTGCTTTTTTGTTACGCTGCCCTTCGGAATCAATTTTCTGCTTGGGTTCAGTTCGGAAGAATTAAAGCCGGTAATCTCGGTCAGCAGGTTCGTGAACTTCACCACGATATTCATCCTTGCCTTCGGACTGATCTTCGAGTTGCCGATCTTTATGATCTTTTCAGTGAAAGTAGGGGTGCTCAAGCGGAACTTTTATGAAAAAAACAGACGTTTTGCCCTCTTGATCATTGCCGTTATCGCAGCACTGCTCACTCCTACGCCTGATATCGTCAATATGCTCCTTATGGGTGGGCCGCTCTATCTGCTGTACGAATCGGGTATAATCATCCTGAAGGTGTTGCGCATCGGCAAAGAAGAGCCGGGTTCCACAACACAATGAAAGCCTGGGGAAATATCAAAATTCCGTCAATTGAAATCCCTCGGCTCGCAGGAGTGCCGCGGTAACCCCGAGCGTTCCATGGACGTCGCAGGACGGACTGCGGGCTTTGAGAAAGACGCCGTCGACATGTTGCGACCGGGCGATGTGCAGGACCTGTTCGGCGCCGCGGATAAATTCTCTGGAAAGATCGACGCCGGATCTGGTAAGAACCCGGGCTTTGCCGACCAGCACATCGGAGCCGGTTCCGCCTGCGATATCTGCCGCTTCACGGGGAGTCGGCAGACCGCCGAGCTGTTCCGGACAGACGGGAATCCAGATGGCGTTTTTCAACCTGCTCAGGCATTCGGGACTTTCTTTGGTCTGGCCGTCGTATCTGGTGCAGAGGCCGACCAGACAGGCGCTGACCAGATAAATGGGGAGTGTGTTGTGCGTCATCATAGTTAAACAGGTGGATATGTCGTTTACTCAAAAAAGATTAAAGCCAAAGCAGAAACTGTCGCCTGTCCAGGAAAAAAGATTCCTGAAAATTTGCGTGGTGCTGGTGGTGGTTTCGCTCCTGTGGATGGTTTTTGCTCCCGGCTCGGGCGTTTTTTCGCTGTGGAAAAAACGCCAGGAGCTGCAGAGATTGCAGCAACAGACGGTCCAGCTGCAAAAAGATAATGAAGTTCTCGAAAAAGACATCGACCGTCTGCAGAACGATCCAACGTATCTTGAGGAGATCGCCAGGAAAGAGTACGGCCTCCTGAAAAAAAACGAGCGGGTTTTCGAATTTCCATCCAGGAAATCGACCAAGGAAAAGGAAAAGGAAGAGTAAAGGGGCTCCCACGGAGCCCTTGTCAGGTTGCTCAGGAAAACCCGGATCTTTTGCCGCAGCCTGATGGCGCTGCACAGGGTTGAGAGGACCCGGAACCCCGCCTGAAACTGCCGGCGGAGATGATTTTGCTTACCTTGTCGCTCCGGCATTTGCTGCACAACACCTGTTCGAGACCGGATCCGGAAGAGGTAAGCACTTCGAAAATGTGCTCGCAAGCACTGCATCGATATTCATAGATCGGCATACTGCACCTTTCGCTGATTGTGTTATGTCAATAATGACGTGAAGATTTCACAACTCTTACAGATTTCCAGTTTTTCCCGCTGGCAGGCATCCTGAGTGCAGTCGCACTTGGTGCCACACAAAAACCAGCAGAGGTGGCCGCTTTGAAATTCCCACGCCGGACACTGATCTTTCACTGCACAAAGTTTTTTCTCCCAGCATGGAGTCAGGGAATCCTTTCTTCCCCGCTGATTGATCAGCAGGAAATAGATATGTCGTTCAATGTGAGTGGGAATTGTCCGCCAGCCTTGTTCATAACTGTGAATTGTCTTCAAAGACATGCCGAGGAGTTCAGCCAGTTGTTTTTGTGTCTTCCCCAGTTTTTTCCTGGAAAGACTGAATTCTTCCTTGGTCAAGGGGAGCACCTCGTGATTTTCTAGTTGGCCTGAACATAGCAAACAGCGCTACATAATAATCATATGTCCGATAAATACCAAATTTCGCAGAAAATCGCTGCCACTTTTGCAGAAAATCAAAGAGAAAACGTTGTTCCATGCCGCAACTCATGGTTATTATAGAAGTGAATAGATCCTGTCTGCTTCTCAGGCGTGATTTTGAACTTTCGCAGAGGTACGATATGAAATCTCATCATGTGGCGAGAATGTTTTTCGTTATTGTGTGCCTTGGCGTTTTATCCTGGTCGGGGTGTGCCAATTTTATCAAACCGGAGATCGGAGCAGTGGCCCGTAAGGAGGCTCGTATCCCTCTTGTTGAAAATGGCGTGCAGGAAGGTGTTTTTGAAACCAACGATCTGAAAATCAGCTATTCCCTCTCCGGCGTGGGTGAGAAAATAACTCTGTCCGGTTATCTCGTTTTTGACCGGAGTCTAACCAACAGTTTCCCAACGGTAGAGAGCTTTTTTCTGAAAATGAATTTTCTCGATATCGAGGGAAGGGTGATTGAGACGGTTGATATCACGCCAATCTACAATACATTCTGGAGAGTTCCGGAAAAGCTTGAATTATCTGTTTCCCGGATGCTGCCGACCGGCAGTAAAGCCATCGCTTTCAATTACTTTGGGATGTTTCGGGGAGAGCGATTCGACGACTCAATGGGAAGCTGGGAAATTTACTCCTTTCCTTTTGACTGAATCGAGGCGGCAAGAGTGTTTATGGTAAATTATACGGGGCAGGGCGGAAGAAAAAATCAAGAAAACTCTGTTACACGGTGAGTGGTGAAAGAAGACAAAACGACATTTGTAAACGGGCTGAAATCGTTGCTCAGGTACCATCGGATCATAGGCATAGATTCTTATCCGCTGAATCAACAGGGACAGTCGTTTCTCAAACGGACACCGCATCCGGTAGAAGATAACCTGAAATCTGCTGCTCCTGCCCAGAAGGTTCGGGAATATTCGTCGGAGGTTCGCAGCCATTCGGGTCCCATCGCAAAATCTTCCTCATTCCCGCCATTGCCGGTGACGCTTGCCGAGATTGGCGAGGAGGTGTTCTTCTGCCACGCCTGTGACCTTCATAAACAACGGATCTATCCAGTCGTCGGCCGCGGCCCCGAGAACGTTCGGCTGATGATTGTCGGGGACTGGCTGAGTGGCGATGAGCAGGGACGATTGCCGCCCGGTCATCTTTTTGGGGTCGAGCAGGATCGGATGCTGGCCAGGATGCTCGCGGCAATCAATCTGCCGGTGGCCGAGGTGTTTATAGGCAACGTGATAAAATGTGCGGTTCCCGCCACCTGCCAGCCCCAGGCCGTTCACGTGCAGAGTTGTGTATCGTATCTTCGCCGGCAGATAGCGGTTCTGGCCCCGGAAGCGATCTGTACCATGGGAATGGTTGCCGCCCGGGTTGTTCTCGAAAAATCCCTGCCGTTGTCAAGGCTGAGGGGGCGGTTCCATGACTTTGAGACGGCATCGGGTGTGCGGATTCCCGTCCTCACCACCTATCATCCCAGCTATCTTCTGCAAAACCCGGAAATGAAAGCGGCGACCTGGGCCGACCTGCAGCTTCTTGCCAAACAGCTTGGCTTGAAAACGGTGTAGATCCAGCCGGTAAAGATAGTTGCTTCCATTGCCCCAATAACACGGCTCAGCCATCTCTTGCGGTTTAGGGCTTTTTAAGATTTGACAGATCCCGATGGAAAAAATCGCGCAGTTTCACCAACAACTCATCTGAGTGTTTGCAGGAAAGTTTCCCCATGATGGTGTTCCGATGATTACGAGCGGTTTTTGGACTGATAAACAATTTCTCGGCCACTTCCGCGGTATTTTTGCCGTCGGAAAAAAAGCGTGCTATCTCATATTCCCTTTTAGTCAGACAAGACAAAGAGGGTTCGGGAACAGCAGTCCCCGAGAGTAAGGCCCCCACGGTTTCTGCCAAAATAGCCAAAACAGCCGGGCTCAAATAGATTTTACTTTGCAAGCAGCTTTGCATTGCCTTTTGCAATTCTTCGAGCGGATCGGTTTTAAAAACATATCCCTTTGCTCCCAACCTGATGGCTTGCAATATCTTTTCCGCATTTTTATCGGCAGAAAAGATTACTACCGCTCCATGCTGACACACTTTGCAGATCTCTTGTATACAATCATCGCTGACGGCTGAGGAGATCTCCAGAATGACAATATCAGGCTGCAATTTCTCTGTAATGGCAATGCCCGCCTGTCCTCCGCAAGCTTCGCCGATCGCCCCAATATTTTAAGATTGATGGAGGATCGATATCACTCCATGCCGGACAACAGGTTGATTGTCCACCACTGCAACAGTTATCTTCTGATCCGTCACAGCTCTCCCTCCGGGTTAACTCGAATGACATTGATAGCAAAATCGATGGCTTTTGATTCATTTTGCCTTAACAAGAAGCACGGGGTTGTCATCGGCCATGACACAAAAGGATGATCTGCTACAATCGGTAGCCGTCTTGTATCGATTGAATATTGAAATGATATAGAAACCTGTTGCGTATTGCAATGCCACGCCCTCAGAAAGTTTTTTTTTACTGTCTGGAAGACAAGGAAACAGATTAAATGTATCCAAGGGAATATGGTGAGCCGCGCCATTTGAGCGGGGAAATCGACTGATAATCAACAAGATACAGCTCGATTCCAGTTGTTAGTCGATTGAAGGCTAGTTCAGTGGTATTTTATTACACTTATTGTTATAAAACCATCAATGGGTCTAGTAGTAGTGAAAGGCTAATGATCCGTTTTAATTATTTTTTTGAGGGCAATCCCATCCTCCCTACCGTCCTCATTTTCTATGCATCTTATGATTTGCTTCTTAAAGCGAAATAATCTACTGCCAGCAATACTACAAGTCCACAATAACTTATGGAAAGAACAACCCCTCTGCCTCTTGAGAAACCACCTAAAGTGGACCCCTGAGTCAAGACAAAAATTCATTTAGTTTAAGCTGCACAATTAACTTCAATGCCAGATGGGCAGTGCCGCCCTGGTGCTTTCGATCCTGACTCCGCCGCCAATTGCGGTTCGATATGCAGCATTAGGCGTTATATTGCCCAGCGACTGGTGAGGACGCTCACTGTTGTAAAAGGCGAAGTATTTGGTCATGCCGTTTATCAATTCGCCCATCGAGTCAGATCCTTTTAGATAAACGTCCTCATATTTAACACTGCGCCAGAGACGCTCGACGAAAATGTTGTCGAATGCTCGCCCGTCCATCCATGCTGATATCAATTTTTTCTCGTTTCAGCACGCCAGTGAAAGCATCGCTGGTGAACTGGGAACCTTGATCGCTGTTGAAAATTTCCGGTCGCCCGTGGGTGCGCAAGGCTTCCTCCAGGCAATCGACACAAAATACTGCTTCCATGCTATTGCTGATCCGCCAGCTCAGTACTCGGCGGGAGTACCAATCGATGATCGCCACCATGTAGACGAAGCCACCGTTCTACATGGCAGAGTCAAATGTTTTGCAACGTAAGTAACAACGTCCCTTAGATTCCCAGGGCGTCCCCTAGATTTTCGTTTTTCGTTTTCGTTTTGCATTTTTTGCGTACTTTTCGTCTTTATAGCTTGCAATTTGGCGCCCCACATAACACCCCAACAATGCAATTACAACAGAAATGAAACAGAAAGCAGGAATTGATGCCACCAACCAATACTCTGTTGATCCGGGTGTCAAACCATCCCACTTATCAGTTAAATAGAATTGGTAGATCGACACGATCGCAGAGTAATTGTAGAAAACAAGAAATGAGACTATTCGCGCGACGCTAAAAATTGAGAAAACACAGAGTATTAACGATGAAAGAAAAACCAAAAGAAATCTATAAAGATTAAGCTCAATAAAAACATATGAAATTTTAAGAATTGGAATGGAGGCTATTTTATAATAGAAGAACTTATGAATAAAATAAGGGGTACTTCCAAGAAAACTACCAAACTCTAACGAAAGGTAGCCAACAAATCCCCATACCAAGAATAAAATTAAACGAAAAAGCATACCGCCCTCTTATATAGGTTTCAGAAATGGAGCTTTCAAAATATTTCTTGGAAATGTCAAATCTCCAGATTTTGGAGTAAAGTTCAATCAAACTCAGCATCTCTCACCCAGACATGGAATATAGCCTGATTAGGAAAAAACCAATTAGATTATACACGGCCGCAAGCTGACAGACTTTTTATGATAAAGTGATGTCATGAATCAACTGGGTCATCAGAGGGGGTCAAGAGGGGGTCAAGTCTTTGCTTGACTCTTATTGAGTGTCTGATTTATTTCTTCAATTCGATTTCGGAACTGCTTGTTTTGCAAAAGCTGCTTTTCAGTCCTCGTGACAATACCAGCGATTCCCGCTTAAATTTTATGTTATTGAAAACATTAACAATGTAATATTGAGGTTTCGTAAACTTTCTCCATGGGGGCATTACTCAACTATTTAAAAGCAGAGTAAAAAAAATCAGGCGATGTCATTTTTTTAGTTGACAACGGCTGCTGAAAAAATTCGCGTTTTTCTATGTGAAAACAATTACTTACATAGGAGAACGCCATGAAATCACACAAAATTTATTCTATCCACGCCGTCAAGTTGCCGGCAAGAGCATCAAGAAGAGCCGTGAGAACACACCTGAATGCCGATACCTTACTTGCACTTGTGCGAAAGGATTTTCAAACGATCCCTGATACCCGTGCCGATAATGCGAAAATATCACTCGATGATGCATTGATGTCGGCGTTGGCAATGTTTCAGCTAAAGGATCCTTCTCTACTCGCCTTCGACAAACGCCGCCGCGGCGAACCAGAAAATCTTCATACAGTCTTCGGAATTACCACTATTCCCTGCGACAGCCAGATGCGCACCCTTCTCGACCCTCTGGCACTTTCTTTTCTCAGAGCACCTTTTCGTACAGTCTTCCGGCAGGTTCAG
>LADS01000032.1 GCA_000961725.1 Desulfobulbaceae bacterium BRH_c16a | reverse complement strand
GCAAGAAATTGGAAAAGGAACGGCCGCTTAAAGAAAAAGGAAATAAGCAATAGCTGTCGCCACCGCAGGGAATTCTTTGTACCTGCGGTACAAAAATCTACCAGAGGAGATGGACCATGAGAAATCACAGAAGTTGGATACGTTTATGTTGATCCTGATTGCTCTTACTCATCCTAAAAAATTGGAGGAATCCTTATGTCACTTGGCACAATCATACTCGTAGTTCTGATCCTGATGTTAGTTGGCGCCATACCGACCTGGTCCCATAGCCGATCATGGGGATATGCCCCCAGCGGCGTACTCGGGACAATACTGGTGGTCGTTCTCATTCTGTTCTTATTGGGGAAAATTTAATCGCAGGAGGTTTAAAATGAAGAAGGCAGCTCATCGTTTTTTTACCGTCGTTTTATGTGCTCTCGTTTTGGTATTGACGAATTGTCAACAAGATGGGCCAGCCGAAAAAGCCGGAAAAAATGTTGATGAAACTCTTGAAGAAGCGGGCAAGAAGATCGAAAAAGTCGGGGACGCGATAAACGATAAAGTCGAAAACGCTGCGGCATCCCTCGATGATGCCGCCATAACCGCCAGGATAAAGGCAGCAGTTATCAGCGATTCTCTTCTGAAGGTGTCGGAGATTGAGGTCGCCACAGCAGGTGGCGTGGTTCAATTGAATGGTACTGTCAATTCTCAGAAAAGTTTCGATAGAGCGAACGAAATAGCCGGCAGTGTCAAGGATGTCAAATCGGTGGAAAACAGCCTTGTGATTAAAAGCTATTGAAATCGTAAAATTAAAAATCAAACAGGAGAAAAGAGATGAGAATTAATTCGATAAGGGGAATCTGCCTCTTAGTCATTCTGATGCTGACAGGCATCACCGGCATGGCACAGGCTGAAACCAAATTGAAGCAGCTCGGGCTGAACCCCTTTTATGAGACCGAACTGAAATCGATCGATGAGTTCCGGCAGATGGTGGCCGAAACGCTGCCCGAGCTTAAAAAAGGTTTTGAAAAGGCCGGAGCCGCCGATTTATTTGACAATTTCGTGGCTCAGGCAGGGCGGCACGACAACGTCGTCGTGGTCGAAATCAACCCCGGCGAGAAACTGCAGTGGATGATCTTTAAAAAGGGCAAAACGGTGAGGGTCGTCAAGGATGTGGTGTGGGACGGGAAAGAGCCTTTCACTGCCTTCGTGTTGAACGTGGACAAGGAAGGGACCCGCTACACCTTCGTCGTTCCGGGTAAATGCGGCAATGTGTCGCTGGCCATGACAAGGCCGGTGCCTGCCATAGTGCAGGAGTCCGTACCCAACATTGCTCCCTACTGCGAGATCGCCGTCACCCCGTCGACTTTAGCCTCCGGCAAGGACCTGACCATCGACGCTTCTCAATCAACCGACCCTGACGGTTCAATTGAATCTGTCGTTATCCAGGTAACGGCCGCCGACAATTCTGTCGTCAGAAAGAAATTTGACACACCGCCTTTCATTCACCAGATGACCATGTCTGAACCGGGCGATTATACAGTCCAGGTGAGTGTGACCGACGATAAGGGCATGGAATCATCATCGCCGAAATGTGAGGCAACAAAAATCACCGTGACCTCAACCGAAAAAACTGTCATGGCGACCGCCCCGGGTAACTTTGTAGCCGATGCAGGCTACATGTACCAGGTTGATCCGGCGGAGTATCTGCTGTTTCGAATCGGATACGATTATTATTTGAACGACTCTTTCTCGATACTCGGCATGGTCGGTGCCGCTCCGGTCATCGACGGCAAAGACGACACTGATTCATACATGATCGATCTTACTGGAATTTTTCATCATCAGCGGATGTATTACAGTGCCGGTGTCGGATTCTGGCATTCCACCACGGATGATCGTGTCGATCTTATCGTCAATGCCGGCTACCGTTTTTACGGCGAGGCGGATCAGTTTAATATTTCGATGTTTGTCGAAGGCCGCGGAGCTTTCGATCAATTAGACGAGTTGAACGATTATGGCCGAATCGGTGCGGGGCTGCGTTTTCAGTTCTGATGCAATAGTACGCTGACACTCCACAAGTTACTCAAACGAATCGACTGCGTTCTTGGTTGGCAGTGAAAAATCTCTCATATCGAAAGAATTGTTTTCACTGAAGGCGGGAACGCGGTTGATTTTTTCATACTTATACCGGGCTCAATGATAAAAACTGCGCGTCTTGAGAACATCTCGAACGGAGGATAAGCAAAACGAAATGCCAACAGTTCTGATCATTACCGGAGATGCCAACGATGCCAAGATCCTGGGCGACGTACTCTCCAACGCCGGAAAAAAATCCTTCACCGTTTTATGGAAAGAAACCTTGGCAGCGGGAGTCAAACGGCTCCAGGCGGGTGGAATTGACGCGGTTATGGCGGATTTGTCGCTGCCGGACAGCCAGGGAATCGAGACATTCGAAGCATTGTCTGCCGTTGCGCCGCACACACCGATCATGACGCTTTTTTCGGCGGGAGAAGAAGTACTTACAACCGAATCAGCACATCCCGGCGCGCAAGACTATCTTTCGAAAGCGCACTTCGGCAGCTATCTGGTACCGCAATCGCTCCGCAATATGATTCAGCGCAGGACTATTGAGGAAAAATTCTTCATCGAAAAAACACGAGCGGGAATCACCCTCAACTCGATCAGCGATGCGGTGATCGGTACCGACATGGAGGGGAATGTCGATTATCTGAATATTGCGGCGGAAATCATGACCGGATGGACCAGGGGAGATGCGCACGGCCATCCTATCAGCGAAGTGATGCAGATTATGAATGGCGGCACCCGCGAACCCGAACGCAATCCTATCTATCTGGTACTGCAGCAGAACGAGCCGATGAAACTGGCCGCGGGGACGATTCTGATCCGTCGCGATGGCCGGGAAGCGGCCATTGAAGATTCCGCCGCGCCGATCCATGACTGGGACGGAAAAATTGTCGGCGCGGTCATCGTGTTTCACGATATCACGGCCTCGCAGTCAATGGCCATTAAAATGTCGCATCTGGCCCAACACGATTTTCTGACCAATCTGCCGAACCGTATGCTGCTGAATGACCGCATCGAACAGGCGATCATTCTGGCGCAGCGGAACAGCACACATCTGGCACTGCTCTTCCTGGACCTTGATAATTTCAAGCACATCAACGATTCCCTCGGACACGTAATCGGCGACAAACTTCTGCAGTCAGTCGCACAGACTCTGAGTGCCTGCGTGCGCGGATCCGATACGGTGAGTCGCCAGGGGGGCGACGAATTTGTCATTTTAGTATCGGCCAGCAAGCACGTGGAAGATGCCGCACTCACCGCCATGAAAGTACTCGCGGCTTTGACCGTCCCGCATTTAATCGCAAGACACGAGCTGCATGTGACAACCAGTATCGGCATCAGCATTTATCCGGAAGACGGTCTGGATGCGGAAACGCTCATCAAGAACGCCGATACCGCGATGTATCACGCCAAAGAAAAGGGTCGCAACAACTACCAGTTTTTCACCAACGCCATGAACGTCCGGGCGGTCGAGCGACAAGTGATTGAAGCTCATTTGCGGCAGGCGATGGTGCGGCAGCAATTCGTGTTGCATTACCAGCCAAAAATCGATCTGCATACCGGCGCGATTACCGGATCCGAAGCCCTGCTGCGCTGGAATCATTCGAATTGGGGAGAGATGCTGCCCGATCGATTCATAGCTATCGCGGAAGATTGTGGTTTGATCGTGCCGATCGGCCAGTGGGTGCTGCGGGAAGCATGCGAGCAAACCAAACGCTGGGAAATCGCGGGACTGAAACCGGTTTCGGTGGCCGTCAACATCTCGGTCCTGGAATTACGCCGAACGGATTTTGTCGAAGGGGTGCGTGCCGTGTTACAGGAAACCGGACTCTCGCCAGGCTGTCTGCAACTGGAAATCACTGAAAGCGTGCTGATGTACGATGACGAGTCGAGCACCGAAATACTCCAACGGCTCAAGGACCTGGGGGTGCAGCTGGCGGTGGACGATTTCGGCACCGGTTATTCCAGCTTGAGCTATCTGATCCAGTTCCCGATCGATGTTCTGAAAATCGACCGGTCGCTGGTGAGCAACATTGGCTTCGCAAACGGCACAGGCATCGTCGTCGGTGCCGTGATTGCCATGGGCGCCAGCCTTAACAAACGAGTGGTCGCCGAAGGTGTCGAAAATCAGGGACAACTGGACTTCCTCAAGGCGCTGCATTGTGAGGAGGGACAAGGTTTCTTTTTCAGCAGACCGCTCGCTGCCGAGCAATTCACCACACTTTTAACGACAGGATGGAGATATGCTGACATGGAAGGATAGACTGGGCAAAACAAAGGTTGAGGAAATGGACAATAACAATTTTAATCATGACCCCACTGCCAAACCCAATCCGGGCCTGGAGTCACCCCTGCGCCGACAGGCCCAGGCGAAACTCCAGGCGATGGAGGAATTGCAGACGGATTTGCTCGATCCGAAGCAAGCCCGTCGGCTCGTCCACGAACTCCGGGTACACCAGCTCGAACTGGAAATACAGAACGAGGAACTGCGCGTAATTCAGCAAGAACTGGAGGCTGCAAAGAGCCGCTTCAAAGACCTCTACGATTTTGCTCCGGTGGGCTATATGACGGTCAGCGAGGCGGGGATGATGGTCGAGACCAATCGCACCGCCGCCACTCTGCTGAGCGTGGAGCAGGATACCCTGGCGGGGCAGCCGTTTTCGCGGTTCATCCTGCCTGAGGATCAGGATATCTATTATCATCATCGGGCGGCGATTTTCGAGACGGCTGAACCGCAAACCTGCAAATTACGTCTGCTGCGAACGGACCACCCGCCGTTCTGGGCTCGTCTGGAGACCGCTCCGGCCCGGGAAGGTGAGCAAGACCCGCCATTGTGCCGGATCATGCTCAGCGACATCAGCGAAGGAGTTCGACTGGCGGCAGAGAAGAAACAGCTGGAAGCCGAATACCGGCAGCTCCAGAAGGAAGAAAGCCTGGGGCGGATGGCCGGGGCTATCGCCCATCACTTCAATAACCTGCTGGGCGTGGTAATGGGCAATCTTGAACTCGCCGCAGGCACCTTGCCCGATGAAACAGGTCCCCGCGAAAATATCGACTCAGCCATGAAGGCGGCTCGAAGGGCTGCGGAAGTGAGCAGTTCGATGTTGACCTACCTTGGCCAGACACTCGGCAAGCATGAACTGCTGGACCTGTCGTCAACCTGCCACACCAGCCTTCAAAAGCTGCGGACGGTCATGCCGAAAGAGGTAGAAATGGTGGTCGATTTTCCACCCGACGGACCTCTCATCAAGGCCAATGCCTATCAGATTCAGCAGGTCCTGAAAAACCTGATTACCAATGCATGGGAAGGTCACAACCATCGCCCGGGCACCATCCAGCTGAGCATCAAAAAGGTCGTCCTTGAGGATATTCCCGCGACACACCGCTTTCCCCTGGATTGGCAGGCACAGCAAAATCTCTTTGCCTGCCTTACAATCAAGGATAGCGGTTGCGGTATTAACGTGCCGGATATCGAAAAGCTCTTCGACCCCTTTTTCACAAGCAAGTTTCTCGGCCGGGGTCTGGGGCTTTCCATAGTACTTGGAATTATCCGGGCACACGGCGGAGTCGTTACGGTGACAAGCAAGGTGGATCGGGGAAGTGTCTTTAACATCTTTTTGCCGATTTATGCCGGGGAAATTGTCCGACCGACAAATCGGGCGGCTATAGGACAAGAGGCTTCCGAAGGTACCGTGCTGGTCGTTGAAGACGAGCCGATGCTCCGTGATATTGTCAAAGCCGCGCTCACCCGCATGGGCTACATGGTGCTCGTCGCCAAGAACGGCTTCGAGGCGTTAGAGATTTTTCAGCAACACCGGGAATCCATCGGTTGTGTCCTTTGCGACTTGATTATGCCAGGCATGGATGGCTGGGATACTCTGTCGGCCCTGCGCCGTCTCAGTCCCGACCTCCCGGTAATTCTGTCCAGTGGCTACGATCCGGTCCAGGCAATGGCCGGCGACCATCCGGATCTCCCCCAATTCTTTCTGGGCAAACCATATGATTTATCGGCTCTTGATGAGGTGGTACGTCAAGCTTTTGCAGAGAACGGGAAGAAGTAACTAGTGTCATGTCAAGCCTCAGATGTCGTAAGCTTGCGCCGCAATTTTGGTTTCCTGCGAGGCACGACTGAGAGAGCATAGCAGCGCTATGTGACCGAAGAAGTAACGAAGTCAGGAAGCCAAAAGAGCAAGCAAGACACGACAGACGAGACTTGACAGGACACTGGCACAGAATCAGAAGTAGCGGCCATGGAGACTTACCCGACAGTGCTGAGGTGATCGAAGAGTTTAAAAAGGACAGTATCGACTATTCTCGAATTTAGTGCTTAGTGTCTGAAGCATGATTTCGCAGGCCGTGACGTAACAGCCACTCGCTGACCAAACCGTCATTGCTTCTTCTGCCGGTTCCGGCGTCTCAGCCACACTCCATCATGAGATGGTCCAGCACAATACTGTAACCGAACAGCGCTTTTTCATCACGCGAGACGGCAAGACACCGGAAGGATATATCGACAATGAAGGTCAGCCCCATGATAACTCGCCGAAATCTATTTCATTTTATCGGATATCTCCTGAAGAGAGATCTCCCGGAAAGCACGGCCGGGAAAGAACCGCCACTGCGCTCGGAGCTGTTCGGCAGCGATCAGATGAGGCAGCATGGCCGGATTCTGGCAAACGGTCATGCGTTGCGTGCCGATCACCTGCCGGACCAGCTGCTGTCACGGCTTGCCGAAAATGAGACGGTGCTGATCGATGTCTGCCGGCTGCTGACCGAGGCAATCTCCGCAAACCGGGCGATTGCCCCGGCCGGGGAATGGCTGCTCGACAACTTTTATTTGATCGAGGAGCAGATCCGTACGGCGAAACTCCATTTACCGAAGGAATATAGCCATGAGCTGCCGCAATTATTGAACGGGCCTTCGACCGGTCTGCCACGGGTATACGATATCGCTCTCGAGACGATTTCTCACGGCGATGGCAGGGTAGTCACGGAAAGTCTCAGCAGTTTCGTCGCCTCGTATCAGACCGTAACCGTCCTGAAGCTGGGTGAGCTCTGGGCCATCCCGATCATGCTGCGCCTGGCGCTCATCGAAAATCTTCGGCGGATCACCTCTCGTATCGCCACCGACAGAATCAATCGCAATCTCGCCCTGCACTGGGTGGACCTGCTGACCAAAACCGCCACCGAGGAACCGAATAATCTGATTCTGGTGATCGCCGATATGGCCAGGTCGAACCCACCGCTGGTCAGCTCGTTTGTCGCCGAACTGACTCACCGCCTCCAGGGCAAAGGTCCGACTCTGGCCCTGGCGCTCACCTGGATGGAACATCGACTGTCCGAGTCCGGCCTGACCATTGAACAGCTGGTGCAGTCGGAGAACCAGCAGCAGGCCGCCGACCAGGTCTCGGTAAGCAACAGTATCGGCAGTCTCCGCCATCTCAGCGCCATGGACTGGCGAGAGTTCGTCGAGACAATGAGCATGGTTGAGCATATCTTGCAAGAGGATCCTGCCGATGTCTATGGCCGGATGGATTTTACCACCCGTGATCGCTATCGCCATGTCGTCGAACGGCTGGCCGCCCAAAGTCCCCGCTCCGAGAGCCAGGTGGCGCGTCAGGCGATCGACCTGGCACAGGAGGCTGCGGCCGACCAAGACAGCGACGACCGTACCGCGCATGTTGGTTTCTATCTCATCGATGCGGGACTTGCCCGACTCGAAGGAAGGGCTGAAGTCCGATTGAATCTAACGGAAAAACTCCGAAAAGTCGGTTGTCGCCTTCCCTTGCCGGTCTATGGTGGGGCGATTCTGTTGCTGACAGCCATACTGACTGGATGTCTGGCCGCCAGGGCCTCCGCCGACGGCCTTCCGGGCTGGCCCCTCGGGCTGTTCGGACTGCTTGTCCTGCTGTGTGCGAGTCAACCGTCGGTAGCCCTGGTGAACTGGCTGGCGACCCTGCTGGCAACTCCGCGACCTTTGCCGCGTATGGATTTCTCAAAAGGCATCCCGCCGGAGTTGCGAACGCTGGTGGTAGTCCCGACGATGCTGACCGGCAACGATACTTTAGAGAAACTGATCGAGGCCCTGGAGGTGCGGTTTCTGGCAAATCGAGACAATCATCTCCATTTTGGCCTGCTCACCGATTTTGGCGACGCAAACGAAGAAAGCCTGGCGGAGGACGAACCATTGCTCGGCCTGGCCCGCCTGAAAATAGAAGAATTGAATGAAAAGTATAAGACTGCGGAAGGCGACATATTTTACCTGTTCCATCGCCCGCGTCTCTGGAATCCACGGGACAAAGTGTGGATGGGCTATGAGCGCAAACGCGGCAAACTCGCCGACTTGAATGGCCTGCTGCGCGGCAGCGGCAATCCGGCTTTCGCCCTTGTGGTCGGTGACACGACAATCCTGTCGGCGGTGAAGTATGTCATCACACTCGATACCGACACCCTGCTGGCCCGCGATTCGGCCTGGCAGTTTATCGGCGCCATGGCCCACCCCCTCAATCGGCCGATTTACGATAAAGACCGGCAGCGGGTTGTTGCCGGCTACGGCATCCTTCAGCCCCGGGTGGCGATCAGCCTGTCCGGCGCCACACGGTCGCCCTATGCCCGTCTGTGCGGCAGTGACCCCGGCATCGATCCGTATACCCGTGCCGTGTCCGATGTGTACCAGGATCTCTTCGGCGAAGGCTCGTTTATCGGCAAGGGGATCTATGAGGTCGATGCATTCGAACAGGCATTGGCCGGACGCTTCCCCGACAACCTCATTCTCAGCCACGATCTGCTCGAAGGCTGCTACGCCAGGGCCGGACTGCTGAGCGATGTGCAGCTGTACGAGGAATATCCTTCCCGCTACAGCGTCGATGTGAGCCGCAGGTATCGCTGGATCCGCGGCGACTGGCAGATCGCCCGCTGGCTGTTGCCGTGGGTGCCGGGCCCGGACGGGCATTTGCGGAAAAACCCGCTGTCGATGCTGTCGCGCTGGAAGATCCTCGACAACCTGCGGCGCAGCCTGATGGCGGCGGCTCTATTGCTCCTGCTGGTGCTCGGCTGGACCGTGCTTGCCTCGCCCTGGTTCTGGACCATGGCGGTGATCGGCATGATCGTGGTCCCGTCGTTCTTGGCCTCGACCCTGAACGCCCTGCAAAAACCGGCCGATGTGACGCTTGGCCGGCACCTGGCGACCACCATGCAGGCGACCGGCCGCCACTGTCTGCTGGCGGTATTTGCTCTGGTGTGTTTGGCCCATGAGACCTTTTACAGCCTGGATGCCCTGCTGCGCACGGTCTGGCGGATGCATGTCTCGCACCGGCGACTGCTTGAGTGGAATCTGTCGGGTGACGTGGCTGGCGGCAATCGTACCGACCTGCCCGGTTCCTTCCTGTCGATGTGGAGCGCCCCTGCTATTGCCGTCGTTACGGCCGTAGCCATCGCCCTGCTGCAACCGGCTGCCCTTATGGTTGCCGGGCCGATTCTGGTATTATGGTTTTTCTCGCCGCTCATCACCTGGTGGATCAGCAGGCCACTCGCCCGCCGTGCCGAAAAGCTGAACGTAGAGCAAACGCTCTTTCTTCGCCGCCTCTCCCGAAAAACCTGGGCCTTCTTCGAGACCTTCGTCGGCCCTCAGGATCATTGGCTGCCGCCCGATAATTACCAGGAACATCCGGTCGGCGTGGTCGCCCACCGCACTTCGCCCACCAACATGGGACTCGCCCTGCTGGCCAATCTGTCGGCCTATGATTTCGGCTACATTTCCGCCGGCAGACTCATCGAGAGAACGGCCTGCACCCTGCACACCATGGACACCATGGAACGGCATCGTGGCCATTTTTACAACTGGTACGACACCCAATCCCTCGCGCCGCTGTTCCCCCTCTATATTTCGTCGGTGGACAGCGGCAATCTGGCCGGCCATTTCCTGACCTTAGGGCCCGGCCTGCTGGGACTTGCCGATCTGCCGATTGTCGGCAGGCGATTGTTTGACGGACTGAGCGACACCTTGGGGGTCATAGGCGAAATAGCCGGGAACACCCTATCCGACCGGCGGGCTGAACTGCAGAAGGATCTGGATCAGGCGATAGCCGTCCCACCGCCCACCCTCACCGCCGTGCGCGTATGTCTGCTGCAGCTGTCCAGGTCTGCCGCCATGATGGTTGCCGAAGTGGAAGCAATCGAAAGCGATCCTGCCGCCGAGTTGCGGTGGTGGACCCAGGTTTTTGCCGAACAGTGTCGCGACGCCCTGGATGAACTGACCCTTCTTGCGCCATGGACGGAGGCTTTATCACCCGACACCCCCGGCGACTTCACTCACCTCGACACGATCCCGACCCTCCGCCAGGTGGCGGAAAGGGAAACGCAGCTGCGTCACCCTGTCATGGCCGCAGCCACTCAAGCCTCGATCCGCCTTACAATCATCGAAGATCTGGCCCGCCTGGCAAATCGGCTCGCCCAAATGGAATACGGCTTTCTTTTCGACACCTCACAGCGCCTGCTGACCATCGGGTACAACGTCGGGGAGCATCGACGCGATCCCAGCTGCTATGATCTGCTGGCTTCGGAAGCACGGTTTGCCGGCTTTGTCGCCATTGCCCAGGGCCAACTGCCGCAGGAAAGCTGGTTTGCCCTCGGACGTCTGCTCACCACAACCGGCGGAGAGCCTATTCTGCTGTCGTGGAGCGGCTCGATGTTCGAATATTTAATGCCGCTGCTCGTCATGCCGACCTACGAAAACACCCTGCTTGACCAGACCTGCAGGGCGGCGGTGGCCAGCCAGATCGAATACGGCAAAAAACGCGGGGTGCCGTGGGGCATTTCGGAATGCGGCTACAACGCCATCGATGTGCACCATAATTATCAATACCGCGCCTTTGGCGTTCCCGGGCTGGGCCTGAAACGCGGCCTCGCCGAGGATCTGGTGATCGCACCCTATGCCTCGGTGATGGCACTGATGGTGGCGCCCGAGAAGGCCTGTCTGAATCTCGAGCGGTTGACCGAGGAAGGCTTTGCCGGAAGATACGGCTTCTATGAAGCGATCGACTACACCCCCTCGCGCCTGCCGCCCGGCCAGACAAAGGTTATCGTCCGCTCTTTCATGGCCCACCACCAGGGCATGAGCTTCCTCGCTCTGGCCTATCTGCTTCTCGGCCGCCCGATGCAGCAACGATTCGAGACGGAGCCGCTGTTCCTGGCGACCATGCTGCTGCTCCAGGAAAGAATTCCCAAGGCGACGACTTTCTTTGCCCACACCACCGAGCTCGCCGAGCAACAGACGGCTGCCGGCACGCAGGAGACACCGATGCGGATTTTCACCGGCCCCAATACTTCGCATCCGGAAGTGCATCTCCTCTCCAACGGCAGATACCACGTGATGATCACCGCTGCCGGTGGCGGCTACAGCCGCTGGCAGGATCTCGCCATCACCCGCTGGCGCGAAGACAGCACCTGCGACAACTGGGGCACCTTCTGCTATATCCGTGATGTCACCAGCGGCAGAATCTGGTCGTCGACGCATCAGCCCACCCTGAAGCAGGCGAAAAATTTTGAAGCGATTTTTTCCGAAGGGCGGGCCGAGTTTCGCTGTCGACACGACGACCTTGACGCCTATACCGAGATTGTCGTGTCGTCCGAGGACGATGTCGAACTGCGGCGGATGACCCTTACCAACCGCAGCCGCCTGCAAAGAGAGATAGACGTCACCAGTTATGCCGAAGTGGTTCTGGCAACGCCCATCGCCGACGCCCTGCACCCGGCCTTCAGCAATCTCTTCGTCCAGACCGAAATCATTCCGGAGCAGCAGGCCATCCTCTGCACTCGCCGGCCTCGCTCCAAAGATGAACAGGCCCTCTGGATGCTCCACTTAATGGCAATCCATGATGCCGATGTCAAGGAAGTTTCGTACGAGACCGACCGCCTGCAGTTCATCGGTCGCGGCAACAGTGTCGTCAACCCGCAGGCTGTCGGCGGGCCCGCAGGGAGTCGCAGCGCCCTTTCCGGCAACCAGGGTTCGGTACTCGATCCGATTGTCGCCATCCGCTCCCGGATACTTCTTGCGCCGGGCGAATCGGTGACGATAAAGATGGTCACCGGTATCGGGGCCAGCCGTGATGAGGCAATGAGCCTGGTGGAAAAATATCAGGATAGATATCTCGCCGATCGCGCCTTCGATCTGGCCTGGACCCACGGCCAGGTGCTGCTGCGGCAGATCAACGCCACCGAAGCCGACGTCCATCTCTATGGTCGCCTGGCCGGAGCAGTGCTTTACCCCAACGCTTCGCTGCGCGCCGATCCGAACATTCTCAAAAAGAACAGACGCGGCCAATCCGGTCTGTGGGGGTATGCCATTTCCGGGGATTTGCCCATTGTATTGCTGCAGATTGAAGATCCGGCCAATATCGATCTGGTGCGGCAACTGGTGCAGGCCCACGCCTACTGGCGGTTGAAGGGACTGGCTGTGGATCTGGTTATCTGGAATGAAGACCATGCCGGTTACCGGCAACTTCTCCACGACCAGATCATCGGTCTTATCGCAGGCATTGAAGCCAATGTCACCGAGCGGCCGGGCGGCATTTTCGTTCGCCCCGGCGACCAGATATCCGAGGAAGACCGAATCCTGTTCCAGGCGGTTGCCCGGGCCATCATCACCGATGGTCGGGGGACGCTCGCCGAACAGATCGGCGGCCGCAGTACATCGGGGCTGATTGTGCCCCCTCTCGTTCCGACGCGAACCCTCCGGCCGGAACCACTGTTTGAAGCACCTCTGCCGCGCCATGATCTGCTGTTCTTCAATGGCCTCGGCGGTTTCACCCCTGACGGCCGTGAATATGTCATTACCACTGGCAAGGGGCGGCAGACCCCGGCGCCCTGGGTAAATATACTGGCCAATCCGTTCTTCGGCACGGTTATCGCCGAGAGCGGTCCGGTCTGTACCTGGAGCGAGAACGCCCATGAGTTCCGACTCACGCCCTGGTCAAACGATCCGGTCGGCGATACCAGCGGTGAAGCCTTTTACCTCCGCGATGAAGAGCGCGGTCACTTCTGGTCGCCAACGCCTTCACCCTGCCGTGGGGCCTCTCCCCATGTCACCCGCCATGGCTTCGGCTACACGGTGTTCGAATGCACGGAACGCGGCATCCGCTCCGAACTGTGGCTGTACGTGGCGCTTGATGCGGCGATAAAATTCGCGGTACTGAAAGTACGCAACGAGTCGGGCCGCGCCCGGAAGCTCTCGGCCACCGGCTATGTGGAATGGGTGCTGGGCGACCTGCGACCGAAATCGGCCATGCATGTCGTTACCGCCATTGATCCACAAAGCGGCGCTTTGCTGGCAAGCAACCCCTACAATATCGAATTCCTCGACCGGACTGCGTTCTTCGATGTGGATGACCGAAATCGCAGCGTAACCGGGGATCGGACGGAATTCCTGGGCCGTAACGGGACATTGGCTGCTCCTGCCGCCCTGAGCCGAACCCGACTGTCCGGCAGGGTCGGGGCGGCCTTTGACCCATGCGCCGCCATTCAGGTGAGTTTCGATCTTGCTGCCGGGCAGGAGCGTGAGGTTATTTTCAGGCTTGGCGTGGGGCGGGACCGGGGCGACGCTGAAAAACTTGTCAATCGTTTCCGCGGCTCTCAAGCCGCACGAGCCGCCCTCGACAAGGTCTGGCAACACTGGGCTCACACCCTCGGCGCAGTCCATGTCGAAACCCCCGATCAATCCCTCAATGTCCTCGCCAACGGCTGGCTCCTCTACCAGACCCTGGCCTGCCGGCTTTGGGCGCGCTGCGCAACCTATCAGTCGGGCGGGGCCTTTGGTTTCCGCGATCAGTTGCAGGACGTGCTGGCCCTGCTCTACGCCAGGCCGCATCTGGTGCGAGAACATCTGCTGCTCGCGGCATCCCGCCAGTTCGAGGAAGGAGATGTGCAGCACTGGTGGCATCCGCCGATCGGACGTGGGGTGCGTACCCATTGTTCCGACGATTATCTCTGGCTGCCGCTTGCCGCCTGCCGCTATGTCCTCACCACCGGCGACACCGGCGTGCTGGATGAGCAGGTCCACTTCCTCCGGGGCCGCCCGGTACAGGCCGATGAAGACTCGTACTACGATCTGCCCGTCCGCTCCGAAGAGGAGGCAAGCCTCTACGACCACTGTGTCCGGGCCATTATGAACAGCCTCAGGTTCGGCGTTCACGGCCTGCCGCTGATCGGCTCCTGCGACTGGAATGACGGGATGAATCTGGTCGGCGAACACGGCAAGGGCGAGAGCGTGTGGCTGGGATTTTTCCTGTATGAAGTGCTTCTGCGCTTTGCCGAAGTTGCGAATATGCGGGGTGATATCACCTTGGTCGAACGCTGCCATAACGAAGCGGCTGCACTGCGTCGCAATATCGAGGAGCATGGCTGGGACGGCGAGTGGTACCGCCGGGCCTATTTCGATGACGGCACGCCGCTCGGCTCCTCCCAGAACTCCGAATGCCGGATCGATTCGATTGCCCAGAGCTGGTCGGTGCTGTCCGGCGCAGGAGATCCTGAACGTTCGCGTTTGGCCATGGAAGCGGTAGACGAACACCTTGTCCGGCGCGAGCATGGCCTGATCCAGCTGCTCGATCCGCCGTTTGACACGTCGGAGCTGAATCCCGGCTACATCAAAGGCTATGTTCCCGGCGTGCGGGAAAACGGCGGGCAGTATACCCACGCGGCGATCTGGACGGCCATGGCCTTTGCCCGACGGGGCGACAGCCGGCGCGCCTGGGAACTTTTCACCATGATCAATCCGGTGAACCATGGCCGAACGCCTGCCGAGACCGCCATCTATAAAGTCGAACCTTATGTCGTTGCCGCCGATGTCTATGCGGTACCGCCCCATACCGGTCGCGGCGGCTGGACCTGGTACACCGGTTCGGCAGCCTGGATGTATCGGCTGATCGTCGAATCACTGCTGGGATTGCGGCTTGAGGTCGATACGCTGCATTTTACTCCCTGCCTTCCCGCCGACTGGCCGGGCTATACCATGCACTATCGCTATCGGGAGACGGTCTATCACATCTCCATCTTACAAGTGGTTTCCGAAAGTGGTGCGATGCTGGTCACGATGGATGGCAAGGAGTTGAATGATCCGGCCATCCCACTGGTAGACGACCATAAAGAACACTGGGTCGAGGTAAAAACAGGCAAGGCAGACAAATAACGGGCTTTTCAGAAATCGAAAAGTCCTTACATTCTTGCAATCAAGAAGGAGCACTATGAAGGTAAAAAATGTCTGCAAAAGAGGATCGATGCTGCCGTAACCACGTTCAAAGAAGATAAATCAGTCAATAATAGAAGCTTATAAGGAGATGGATATGACTATTTCACTAGCCCCGTTGGTAGCACTGATCGCCGGTATTCTCATTTTGGTTGTCCCCCGCCTGCTCAACTACATCGTTGCAATATATTTGATTGTCATAGGCCTGATCGGACTGTTCGGCGGCAGCGGTTTTCATATCCGATAGCAGCCGGTTCAAGGGAACAGGACAACTTCAACACCATACCCAAGGCCATCTCGTAGTTGATGGCATCTCCTTTCTGCCCAAAAGACCCGCTTGCCAAGAAATGAAAGCGGGTCTTTTGGGTAAATCGCTTTCGATTCAGTTATTGTTTCGAAACCCCCCAAAAAAATAGCATAGACATAACAGTGCAGCACACCGGCAAAGCATTCGCGGCCGGCCGGAATGGCGATGGCCTTACAGTGACAGATACCGGCTGCGGCATTAACGTACCCGGATACCGAAACGCTTCGACCCTTTTTATCAAATACTTTCTATCGCGGTGATCATATCACCGGCACAAAAACTCATAAACGAAGGAAAAAGATTATATGAATGATCCAATATCACCGGACCTGATTCCGGAAGCGTGTACCAATCGAATCCTTGAGCTCTGCGGGGTGGAGGTTGAGCCGGATACGGCCGTGAACCTGTGGAGCAAAATACTGGAGCATAAGTGGCTGCTTTCCGAACAGCTTCATCGGGATGTCGGCATAAAAACGGCCTGTGCCGATTTTCTGGAGAATACCGATCAGGTCCCGAGTCAATACGAACTCCATGAACGCGGCAGGCTGCTCAGGGAGATGGGAGGGCAGTTTATCGGCAAAGAGATGTGGGATACCATATCCGACTCCCAGCCCCCCAAACAATTGGTGCAACGCCGAATTATTCTGCCCCTGACCGAGGAGGGTCTGTCCCGAAAGCATGGGGTTATCCCACCCAAAGCCATCCTCTTCTTCGGCCCTCCGGGTACCGGCAAGACTCATTTTGCCCAAGCCATCGCCGGTGCCCTGAGGTGGTGGTACATCGAGATCGTGCCCAGCGTGCTGATGGTCGACGGCGTCGAAAGCATTGGTGCGAATTTACGGGAAACGATGGAGAAGGCGAGTAAGTTGGATGAAGTCGTTCTCTTTATCGACGAGTTCGAAGAGATCGCCGGGAGCCGTGACATGGCCGACCGGATCGATAAGTCCATTACCAACGAATTCCTGAAACAGATTCCAATGCTGAAAAACAAGCAGAACAAGATCCTGCTGGTATGTGCAACCAATTATATCCGTCAACTGGACACCGCGATACTTCGTCCGGGAAGGTTCGACTGCATCATTCCGGTGGGCGGATTGGACAGGGAAGGAAGAACAACCATTCTCGAACATTATCTCGCCAAGCTTAATACCGGCGACATTGTTATGGAGAAGATTGTCGAATTGACATCCGGATTCACTCCTGCGGATATCCAGTATCTGTTCCAACAGGTCGCCCAATTTGCCTTTGAGAAGGAACTTGCCGACAAGAAGGACTACCTGGTAACCGTTGAAACATTCACCCACATCCTGCAGAAAGTCCCGCCCTCGTTAAGCATTGAAGTGATCGAAGAGTTTAAAAAGGACAGTGTCGATTATTCTCGAATTTAACCGCAATCCCCACCCAAGGCCATCTCGTGGTTGGTGGCATCGCCTTCCCTGCCCAAGAGACCCGCTTGCCAGGAAATGGAAGCGGGTCTTGGGCCAGCTTCAGGTTCAATTATGTTTCGAAACCCCTCACAAAAATAGCATAGACATAATAGTGCTTCTACGGTAATCGTTTGTAGCTATCCGATGTAAAGCCATTTTTATACCACATTATAGCCGTGGAGGTCCGGCAATTTTTTTGAATATTTTTTTGAACATTGTCGGACCAAAGTGAGACTAATGAATAAAGAGCTATTCATGAACCGTTGGTTGTTGAGGGTGATGTTTGCCGTGAAAAAAATCTTTACGTTATCAAGAGCGACAGTGTGCTTTTTAAGCTTATCATCTCAATTATACGACGGAATTTCGCTTGAGTCCGACAACCAATCTACCTATTTTTATCGCCTCACCTGTGTGGGGGGAGTAGTACGCGGAGAGAGATCTTTTGCAAATCAGGGAAGAACTAGGCTATGCTTAAGTTTAAAGGATGTCCGGCAAGAGGGAAAGGCCCGTCTTTTTTTGGCTGTAAAGCAGAAACGCTGATTCAATCTTTTAGGGAATGGCCGAATGTGCCGGCAGAACCCGGGGTGTTAGAGTCTTATGGCGAGACTGTACCGGAGGTGCATCGGTATGGACTTGCGCAACACGTAAATCATAGGGGAGACGACCAATGA
This sequence comes from Desulfobulbaceae bacterium BRH_c16a, assembly GCA_000961725.1. Lineage (GTDB taxonomy): Bacteria > Desulfobacterota > Desulfobulbia > Desulfobulbales > Desulfocapsaceae > Desulforhopalus_A. The sequence continues at coordinate 3,136 of LADS01000032.1, read as the reverse complement.
AAAAACCGCTGCTCATGGCTATAGGGATCTGTCTGCTGGGCTCATCACAGGGACTGGCGGCATCAAAAGTTGACGGGGTGGTGCTTAACGACGCTAAAATTGAACAAGCGGCTAACGTGGCTATCGGCAAGGACAACAAGGCCACCGTCGGCACGCTGGGATTGAAAAATAGTGAAGTCAAGGGGGTGTTAGTCAATAAGGCCGAGGTCAAGCAGGCGGCGAACGTGGCCATCGGTGAGAAGAATACCGCCAATATGGGTTCGCTCCAGGCAGAAGGTTCGAATATTAAAGGCGCGGTGATCAATTTCGGTAAGGTGGAACAGGCGGCGAACGTGGCAATCGGCAAAGGCAACACCGCCAATATGGCCTCCACTCAGATAAAGGACTCAAATATCCAGGGTGCCGTAATCAACACCGGAACGGTCAAGCAGGCCGCAAATGTGGCAATCGGCGAAAACAACACCGCCAATATGGCATCGACCCAGCTTAAAGGGAGTGACATCAAGGGGGCAGTCATCAATGTTGGAAGCGTTGAGCAGGCAGCCAACGTCGCGATAGGTAAGGACACCACGGCAAATATGGGTTCGACCCAGCTGCAGGACACCAAAGTACAGGGTGCGGTTGTCAACGTCGGCACCACCAAGCAGGCCGCAAATGTGGCGATTGGCGAGAAGGCGACGGCGAATATGGGCTCAACCCAGCTGAAGGGCAGTGAGGTGAAGGGTGCGGTGGTTAACGTCGGAACAACGAATCAGGCCGCCAACGTCGCGATCGGCAAGGACGTCACTGCAAATATGGGCTCGACCCAGCTGCAGGACTCCAAGGTGCAGGGTGCGGTGGTCAACGTCGGCACCTCTGTTCAGGCGGCCAACGTCGCGATCGGCGACAAGACGACGGCGAATATGGGATCCACCCAGCTTAAAGGCAGTGAGGTGAAAGGTGCAGCAGTCAACATCGGCACCTCCGTGCAGGCGGCCAACGTGGCGATCGGCGACAAGACGACGGCGAATATGGGATCCACCCAGCTTAAAGGCAGTGAGGTGAAAGGTGCAGCAGTCAACATCGGCACCTCCGTGCAGGCGGCCAACGTGGCGATCGGCGACAAGACGACGGCGAATATGGGATCCACCCAGCTTAAAGGCAGTGAGGTGAAAGGTGCAGCAGTCAACATCGGCACCTCCGTGCAGGCGGCCAACGTGGCGATCGGCGACAAGACGACGGCGAATATGGGATCCACCCAGCTTAAAGGCAGTGAGGTGAAAGGTGCAGCAGTCAACATCGGCACCTCCGTGCAGGCGGCCAACGTGGCGATCGGCGACAAGACGACGGCGAATATGGGATCCACCCAGCTCAAAGACAGTGAGGTGAAAGGTACGGTCGTCAACGTTGGCACCTCCGTGCAGTCGGCGAACGTGGCAATAGGCAAAGACACCACGGCGAATATGGCTTCAACGCAATTGCAGGATTCCAAGGTGAAGGGCACCGTGGTCAATGTTGGGACAAACTGGGCGGCCGCCAACGTGGCGATCGGCGATAAGGCCACCGCCAATATGGGCTCGACGCAGATCAAGGGCAGTGAGGTAAAAGGTACGGTGGTGAACGTCGGTACTACAGCCGCAGCGGCGAACGTGGCTATCGGCAAGAACGCCACGGCGAACATGGGTTCGACCCAGCTGAAGGATTCCAAGATCGACGGATCGGTGGTTAATGTCGGCACCACCGCCGGGGCGGCGAACGTCGCGATCGGCCAGAATTCCGATGCCAATATGGGCTCTACCCAGATTGCCGGTTCCACGGTGAAAGGCTCCGTAACCAATGTTGGCACCACCGTCGGTGGGGCGAACATTGCGATCGGCAAGAACACCGTTGCCAACCTCGGCTCTACCCAGATCAAAGGCTCCGACATAAAAGGATCTGTGACCAATGTCGGAACCAGCGCAGGAATCGCCAACGTGGCCATCGGCTCCGGCGCCAATGCAAATGCTGTTTCCACCCAGATCAAGAATTCCAAGGTTGACGGGAAGATCGCCAATATCGGTAACGCCGGTGCGGCCGCCAACATTGCGATCGGCAAGAACAGCGATGCCAACCTCGCCTCAGTACAGATGAGCGGTTCAAACCTTAAAGGCAATATCACCAACAAGGCTAATGTCGGTGCGGCGGCCAACCTCGCCATCGGCTCGGGCACCAGCGCCAACCTCGGTTCGGTGCAGATGACCAACTCCACCGCCAAAGGCAATATCACCAACAAGGCCAATGTCGGTGCGGCGGCCAACCTCGCCATCGGCAAGAACAGCAACGCCAACATGGCTGCCGTTCAGATCAAGAACGCAACCGTCAAAGGAAATATCTCCAACAAGGCCAATGTCGGTGCGGCCGCGAACCTTGCGATCGGCAAGAACAGCAGTGCCAATATGGGTTCTGTCCAGATAAAGAACACTTCGGTGGGCGGCAACATTTCCAACTCGGCCAATGTCGGGATGTCGGTTAACCTGGCTATAGGCTCAGGCGCCACCTCGAATACTTCATCAGTCTCTTCGGATTGATTATTACCTTAGCCGCGTAGGTTGGGCTGTGAAGCCCAACATCCCAAAAAACGTTGGGCTTCACAGCCCAACCTACAAAGCTGAAGAGAGTACCCCTTGGTGGGGTGTAAAGCTGGCAAAACATACGGTTAAAAAAACGGGTACATCCATAAACAGGATGTCCCGCTTTTTAACCGTTTTTTCTCAGTGTAGATAAATCCATCGGAATTTCTTCCCGTGACCCCGGCCAGTAACAACCAACGGGGCTATCACACTAATGCAATTGTACAGACTCAATAAGATCGATGCGGAAGCGACTTCTGTTTCTAGGGTTAAGCCCGATGCTGAAGGAGATATTTGATATATCAGAAATCCTGCCCATGACGGTCCGGCCATCGGTCAGACTTATCTTGACGAATCGGTGATCGTACATTGCGTTGGCAATGTCTCTTATATTTTTCTGGATGTTCATGATGCTGCCTCATTGTTTGTATGTCATTTTTTGATCCTAACATTCCACAAGGTACTCACAATCAGGATCTTTCCCGCTCAATGTGTCTGCCTTTGTTTATATGTCTTAAGATCGCAACGAAAGGTTCATATCGTTTGGC
>LADS01000009.1 GCA_000961725.1 Desulfobulbaceae bacterium BRH_c16a | reverse complement strand
CGTCGTAGTGGTAGCGGGTCTTCTCTTTGCCCTGGTGGTTGCTGAGGGCGACGACGCTGCCGAGGCCATCGTAGACGTAGAAGAGCTGGCGACCTTCGGGACGGTGCTGGTAGTTGTCGTTGCCCTGGGAGACGTTGTACTCCTGGCGGGTGACGATCCGGCCGTTTGCCCGGTAGTAGGCGGCGATCTTCTGGCTGTTCTCGCCGCTGATCTCCTGCAGGACTTCCAGGCCGTCGTAGAGATAGCTGGTTACCTCCTTTTCCCCCGCCGCTTTGTAGACCCGGCGGTTCATGGCATCGTAGCCGTATTCTGTACTCTCACCCTCGGGACTGTCGAAGCCTGCGAGGAAATTATCGGGAGTATAGCGGTAGCGGCTGAGGCCGTCCTGATCCTGCTTGCCGATCCTGTTGCCGTTGTCGTCGTAGCTATAGCTGATATCACCTGCCTGCAGCAACTGATTTGCCGCATTGTAGTGGTAATCGATGGTTTTGTTGTCGGCGATTTCGTTGATCCGGTTGCCGGCCGCGTCGTAGACGTAGCTGACTGAAGCGGGCAGCGGATCTTCGGTTTTATGGTGGCCGTTCTTCTGGCCCTTGCCTTTATCGGTGCCGTTGTTTTTAGGGGTCGTGGAATTTCGGTTGCTCCGTTGCGGATATTCGACATGGGTGAGGCGATAGGCGGCATCATACTGGTAGCTGGTGAGGCCGCCATCCTCCTCGGTCATCGTCAGTTTATTACCCACCGCGTCGTAGGTGTAGGCAAAGGAGGCGAGTTGGCCGTCCTTGGCGCTGGTGGTGACCATTCGGGCCAGTCGGTTGTCGGTGTCGTATTCGCTTATCGTTTCGGTGTTGTTGGGCAGAGCGGTGGAAGTCACCCGGCCCATGACGTCAAAGGTGTAGGAAGTTGTTTTACCTTCCGGGTCGGTGAAGCCGGTCAGCCGGTTTTTGGCGTCGTAGGCGTAGGTGAAGACGCCGTTGTCCGGGTCGATCATGCGGATGCGGTTGCCGAGCGGGTCGTAATCGTAGTCGATCCGGCCGGTATAGCTGTCGATGGTGGTCAAAAGCCTGCCGCGGGCATCGTACTCGCGGGTTTCGGCGGTGGTCTCGTTGGCCATGCGGATCATCCGGCCCGCCGCATCGTAGGTGTAGGTTTTTTCGGCAGCGTCCGGATGGTGGATCGCGCTCAGCCGGTTGCGGTTGTCGTAGAGAAAGCGGATGGCCGTGCCGTCCGGGTTATGTTTGGTCAGCAGATTGCCGACCGCATCATATTGGTAGGCAGTGGTATTGCCGAGGGCGTTGCTCTGGCTGATCATGCGGTTGCGGACGTCGTAGGCATAATCGATGGGATTGCCGTTGCCGTCGGCGATCCGGATGAGATTGCCGGCCGCATCATAGGCTCCGCTGGTCAGCGAGCCGGTGGCGTCGGTCTTGCCTGTTGACCGGCCGACCGCGTCATAGCTGAAGGAGGTGGTGTTGCCGCCCGCGTCGCGGACTGCGATCTTCTGTCCTTTGGCGTCGTAGGTGTGGAGGGTTTCCAGATTGCCTGGCAGGGTCAGCTCCTGCACCAGCCGGTTGCGCGGGTCGTACGCAAAGTCGATCCCGGTCTGGTTGGGGAAGGTTTTTTCGACCATGTTCTCGTTGCCGTCGTAGGCGTAGGAGACCGCGTTGCCGAGCGGGTCCGTCTCGCGCAGCACGTTGCCGCGGCGGCTGTAGTCGTAGCTGGTGATATTGCCCAGGGCGTTCATCGTCTGGATTTTCTGCTGCCGCTCGTCGTAGACGAATGTGGTCTCCGCCCCGAGCGGATCGACGGCAGCCACCATGCTGCCCAAGGGGTTGTAGGCGAAAGTGGTGGTTGCGCCCAGCTCGTCGGTAACGGAGGTGATCCGGTTCAGGATATCCGAGGTCAGCCTGCGGCTCGTGCCGTCCGGGTTGGTGATTGCGGCGAGCTGGCCGTAGGCGGTGTAGTCGAGGGTGGTGGTATTGCCGTTTTCGTCGGTGGCTGTTGCCGGCAAACCCAGGGCGTTATAGCCGATGGTCCGGCTGCTGCCGTCCGGGTGGGTGATGGTGGTCAGGTTGCCACGATTGTCATAGGAAAAGGATCGGGTCCGGCCAAGCGGATCGGTGATCGACGCCACCTTGTTGAAGGTCGGCTCATAGGTGAGCTCGGTCCGTTCCCCCAGGGCATTGATGGCGACGGTGACATCGTTTTTCGCGTTATAGTTGAAGACGCTGATATTGCCGTTTTCATCCCTGACCGTCACGATATTGTTGCGGCCGTCGTAGGCGTTGGCGACCTCCGAGCCGTCCGGAAAAAGGGTGCGCTCCAGTCTGTTGTTTTCGTTGTAGTAATAGCGGGTGGTCAGGCCGCGGCGGTCGGTGACCCTGGTCACCCGGTTTTCCGGATCGTAACTGTAGAGGAACTCGAATCCTTCTTTGTCGGTCTCCCGGACCACCCGGTCGTTCTCGTCGTAGTGATACCGGTAGACGTTGTTCTGCGGATCGCTGCGTCCGATCATCCTGGCCTGCTCGTCATAGCTGTAGCCCCAGTTATAGCCCATCGGGTCGGTATAGCCGGTCAGCTTGTCGCCGTCGTAGGTGTAGCTATGGACATTGCCCAAAGGATCGGTGATCGCGCCGATGAAGCCGTCTTCGTTGTAGGCAAGGGTGGTTTTCCGTCCGACCGGGTCGATGATCTCGGTCAGCCGGTCGCCGTTGCGGACAAATTGAGTAGTGTTGCCGTTGGTGTCGATATTGCGGGCGAGAGGGAAGATACCCCGGCCGTTATGGCGGAACTCGCGGACACCCCCATTCTTGGATATCAGCTGCAGGCCGCCTTCCATCGCTTTGATTTCGTCAGTATAGCTGCCCTTGTCGGAAACCGGCAGGTAGTGGCCCGTATCCTCTTCTTTATACAGGATCGGGGTGCCGTCCTCGGTGAAGACTTTGGCGTAGCCGGGACCGAAATAGACGCTCTGGTCGAGCGGATAGGGATCGAGCGGATACATTGCCTCTTCCTGCCGGGCCTCGGTCGCCGCCTCGGCGGCTTCCGTTGTCCGCTCGGCGAGAATCACTTCGATTTCGCCCTTTTTCTCATTGATGGAAATAACAGCCTGCTCGCCCTGCACCACCTCGGCTTCAGCCGCGTCGGCAGTTGCATTGCCGCCGGCAGCGAGGGCGGCCGCATCCCCCGCCTTGGCGGAGGCCTCGTTTGCTGCATCCTGAGCGCTGTTTGCCGCGCTCTGGGCGGCGGCAGCCTGGGACTGGGCCTCGCTGGTCCCGGCGATCCCGGCCTGCTGGGAGGCGGTCTGGGCCTCCGAGCCGGCACTTGCCGCAGCACCGGCGACGCTCGCGGCAAGGGAATTAATGTTGCTGCTTACCGAGGCAATTTCATTGGCCTTCGCCCGGGCTGTCGCCGCGGCGCTCCTGGCGGTTTCCAGAGCGTCGAGGGCGGTGGTCGCGGCGGCTGTGGCAAGGCCCGCGAGCTGCTCGGCCTCCTGGCGCAATTCTTCGGTCAGAATTTCCCGTTCCTTGATCTGCGGCTTACGCCCGGCAACGATATTGGTGTCGTAATTGAAAAACCAACTGCGGCCGAAGGATGACTTGAGATCGGTCTGGTTGCTGCGGAACTGGCGGGAGATGGTGACAAAGTCGTTGAGTGCTTTATAGTTCAGGTCCTCCGCTTTGAAGCTTTCAAAACCGGTGGCGATGAGCACCGGGTCGCCGGCTGTGGAGCCTTGGGTGTTCTTGTTGTTTTCATCGGCAAGGCCACGCTGGAGGATGGCTGTTGCTACCTGGAGTTGGATCATTTCCAGGGCCTCAGGACCGAGCGCTTTTCCCTTATTGAGATAACCGGAGACGAGATTAAGGGAATTATTGATGGTGGTGACTGCTGAAGAGGCCTGGCCTTTCGCGTCGTTTAGGGCTGCCTGGAGAGTAGAGAGACTCCCATGGAGGGAGTTGAGGTTTATCAGGAAATTCCACCCGCTATTGGAGAAGTTTTGCGCGGATTGCAGGGCTTGAATAACAGCGGCAATAGCTTGCAGTTGTTCAGGGGTCAATCCACCTCCGCCGCCTCCATTGCCTGGATCCGTTCCCCCGCCTGCACCTCCACTGCCTATACATGTTTTGGTGCAGGTCCGGACCATCTCGGCGCCGGTACTGGTTTCATAGTCATCACAGAGAACAACGGGACCACCGGGATTTGTACAGCTGTAGATACTGATGCTATCATCAAGCATACCCGTAACCAGCGGACAAGCTCCATTACCGATTGGTGTTGCGCTGTACTGTGAATATGCGATTTCAGGACAATCATCGACGGCCATAATAGGAACAGGGGTGGAAATAATAAGAAACAGCAGAACAACAAAAAACGATTTTGCCCTTCCGGTTCTCACATTAGCTGGAGTGTGCGAAACAACCAATCCAAACCAACAAAGCAATACCATACAGTAATGTTTCATTCACTCCACTCCTGACATTCGATTAATTAGGTGGACATTAAAGTTCTTGAGGAAATGCCGGAGAGGATAAAAAATATTTCGCCCACTATCAATAGCCGTAACGCATATTTTCAAGTAAACGAAACACCTGGTATATAGGCAAAACGGCTAGAATATTACGTCGGAAAAGGACGGTTGAAACCATATTTTCATGTATGACATCAACCAGATTAACGCGAGAACAACTACCGACCAATGCAGTCTCCAAAAATGGCGGCAACAATCAGGACAGGTCGTTTTTTTGAAAGTCGGCGAAAATGTCGAAAAATCGACCTTAGGAGAAATCGTTTAGTCAGGAATTGCCTGATTGCCGATGAAAAAGGCCATGAAGCATTACCAGCAACTCGTTGGTGTGTTTGCATGAAAGCTTTCCCTTGGTATTCCGCAGATGAATGCGAACGGTATTAAGGCTGATGAACAGTTCATCAGGCCACTTCCTCGGTATTCTTACCGTTGGAAAAATGGCGGGCGATCTCATACTCTCTTTGGGTCAGACAATGCAAGGATGTTTCGGGCACGGGAGTTCCCGAGAGAACGGCCCGCATGGCTTCCGCCGAAACGGCGGGGCTTAAATAGAGTTCCCCTCGTAAACAGCTTTGCAGGGCCTTCTGCAATTCTTCCAGCGGATCGGTTTTCAGGACATAGCCCTTTACTCCCGCCCTGATAGCCTGGAGTATCTTTTCCGCATTGTTGTCGGCCGAGAAGACTATTATTGTCACATTCGAGCGGATTTTACGAATTTCCGCAATGCAGTCTCCCCCACCGCTCCCGGTCCCAGCAATCTCCAGAATGACAATATCGGGCTGCAATTTCACAATAATTGCCAGGCCCGCCTGCCCTCCGCAGGCTTCGGCGATCTCCCCTATGTTGCAACACTGATGGAGGATAGATATGATTCCATGCCGGACAACAGGTTGATCGTCCATTATCGCAACAGTTATCTTCTCACCCGCCATAGCTCTACCTCTCTAAGAATTGAACTGGAAAAGGCCGTTTATCTACGTTATGACAGGGGTCAAGTGCGCAGACGGTTCAGTCAGTGCTCATGTCTCTATACCCTTCTCCAAGGAGGGAGCTGGAGGATGCTGCATGAGTATTTTATAGGTGATGGCATGCAACCATTTAGATTTATCACAAAAAATCAACGAAATCAAAACTGCCCCCGAAAAATCAGCTTCCGGCCGGATTTTCCGCGTGATCCGGCTTGTGTTACAGGCAAAAACAATGAAAGTGTTGAAGGTTTCGTCAAACTGCCATATAACTTGTGCAAGTACGGAAGAACACACTACAGACCATGAGACTCATTGTTTTGACACCATGAACACCCGATGTCCGGCATAACCATGGGGTCAAACGGGAAACTTGCAGGACTCTTCCATGTTGCGGATCTTCTTTGTCTGGGCGCTGGTAATTCATGTCCTTTATTGTGGGCCGGCCATCTCTTTTGAGCTGGACAAATCGGAGTGCATTGCTCCGGCCAAGCCCGGTGGCGGGCACGATATCATGTGCCGGCTGTTGGCGGCATCGGTTGGCGAGTCATTGCTGACTGACATGTCCATTCGTTACATGCCGGGCGGCATCGGCGCTCTGGCATTCAACCATGCCATAAGCGTCCGGCCCAAGGATGCAAGTATGGTGGTTGCGGTGAGTACCGGCACCGCCCTCAATCTCGCCCTGCGTAAATTCGGTAAATACACCGAGAACGATATCCGCTGGCTGGGCGCAGTGGGTACCGACTACGGGGTAATAGCGGTGCGAAACGATGCCCCCTGGCAGAGCCTGAGTGAACTGATAGCTACTCTGCGGCAGACACCCGACAGCCTGCTTATAGGTGCCGCCGGATCGATCGGCAGTCAGGACTGGATGAAATTGGCCCTGACCCTCGATAAGGCCGGAATCAACCCCAAAACGATACGCTATATCTCCTTTGAGGGGGGCGGCGAGGCCTCCAATGCCCTGCTCAAGGGCCATATCCAGGTTTTTCCCGGCGATTTTACCGAAATTGTCAGCCACTTTGAGGCCGGCAGAATCCGGATCCTGGCAGTCTTTGCCGAAAAGAGATTACCGGGAAAGTACAGTGATGTCCCCACCGCCAGAGAACAGGGATACGATGTAGTCTGGCCGGTCTGGCGGGGATATTGTCTGCCGCCGCAGATTTCGAACGTCCAGTACCACTGGTGGGTGAACACCCTTTTTCGCCTGGAGGCATCGGGGATTCTTCCCCGGGAGCGGGAAAAACTGCATCTGTTCCCCCTCATGCTTATCGGTGACGATTTTGATCGCTATGTCAAAGAAAATGTCCGGCAGCTTCGAGAAGTTGGACAAAAGTTTGGTCTGGTCCCGTGAGTGAGCGCGTATTTCTCGTATTCCTGTTCACCTGCGGCGCAGTCTACCTGTATTTCGGCCTGAAGATCGAGGTTCCTTTTGCTTACGAGCCCTTAGGCCCCCGGACCTTTCCTGTTCTGCTTGGTTGCTGTCTGGCCACTCTTTCCGTGCTGGCCCTGGTTATTCATCCCATGTCGACAATGCCCCTGAAAGGCAGGGTCGGCAAACTTGGTCTTGCCGTTGTCTTCTACCTGCTGACCTTCCAGCTGCTCGGATTCATGCCGGCAACTACCATCTCGACCTATGCCATAGCCCGGCTGGTCGGAAGCAGCTGGATGCAGGGGCTCTTGACCGGACTTATTCTGGCCATCGCGTTCTATGGTATTTTTCATTTCCTGCTGGGCGTGCCTCTGCCGCTTGGCTCTCTTTTCCTCCTGGGCAGCTAATTGGAAACCGTACACTTCTTCTGGCAGGGATTGATCACCGCGGCAATGCCCATAAACCTGCTGATGCTTGTGGCAGGCATCTCGCTCGGCATGCTCGTCGGGGCAATCCCCGGCATCAGCGCCGCCAACGGCATCGCCCTGATGCTGCCTGTCACCTATACCTTTGGCCTTGCCCCGGAAACGGCCCTCATCCTCTATGCCGGGATATACTACGGCGCCAAATACAGCGGCAGGATTTCGGCAATCCTTGCCGATGTTCCCGGCGATATCAGCTCCTTTGCCACCCGGAATGAAGGATACCCGCTCGCCCTGTCGGGACATGCCGGGAAAGCCCTGGCATTGACGGCGGCGAGTTCCTTTGTCGGCGGGACTTTTGCCATATTGCTCCTGACGGGTACTGCCGCCTTTTTTGCCGATATCGGCAGTTCCTTCGGACCGCCTGAATATTTCGTCCTCATTTTTTTTGTTTTTGTCCTGATTCTGACCTTGTCTTCGACCCTGTTTATCAAGAATCTGATATCGCTCTGTCTGGGGTTGATGATGTCCGTGGTCGGACTTGACTGGGGGACCGGAGCTTTTCGCTACACCTCGACCATTCCCGAGCTGTTTGACGGTATCGATTTTATCATCGTGGTGATCGGCGTCTTTGCCCTCAGCGAAGCGTTCCTACTCATGGAAAAACCGGACGGAGGCAGGAAGGAGACAGTTCCGATCAAAGACCATGTGCATGGTCTTTCCCCGCACTACCTGCGGATAAAATGGTCCTGCCTGCGCGCTTCAATCATCGGCCTGCTGATCGGCATCTTGCCGGGCGCCGGTACCTATGTCGCCAATCTTGCCGCCTATCGGTTTGAAAAAAAGCTGGGGCCGGGAAAAAACGAGACGCCCTTCGGCAAAGGCAATATCCATGGCTTGATAGCTCCCGAGGCGGCAAACAGCGCCTGCGCCCTGGCCGCCTTTATTCCCTTGATGGCCCTTGGAATTCCGGGCAGTGCCACGACAGCGGTCCTGCACGGCGCCTTGTTGCAGATGAATATCGATCCGGGACCGGCCCTTTGCCGGTCCCATCCCGAGATCATCTGGGCCATGATCACTTCGATGTATTTCGGCAACCTGCTGTTGCTGCTGATCAATATCAAGCTGATTCGGTATTTCCCGAGGGTGCTGGCCATCCCGAGCTGGGTGCTGATGCCGATGATTGTGGTCGTATCGTTTGTCAGTGTCTATGCGGTGAGCGAGAGTCTGGTTTCTCTTCTTCTCATGGTGCTGATCGGCATCTTTGCCTATGGATTGCGGAAATTCAATTACCCCCTGGCGCCGCTTATCCTGGGATATGTTCTCGGAAAACCGTTTGAGGACAATCTGCGCCTGGCCCTGGCTATCAGCGGCGGCGATTTTGCCGTTCTTTGGCAAAACTGGATCACGATCCTGCTGTGGAGCTGCATTCTTTTCTCCATCATGGCCAAAGCGGTGGTGCAATGGCGGAGTTACTCACGAGAAAATCGCGACAATTCGCGACAGAAATTCTTGTAATTTGCCTCGAATCGCGACATGATATGTGTCGCTAACCGGATTGAACAAAAAATAAAGCTGACCACCTGATAAACGCAATGAATCCACTGCAAGAAGAAATACTTGCCCTCTTGGCTCAAAACCAGGGAGGTCTGAGTAGTCAAGAAATCCGTGATGGCTTGAACGAACCTCCCCATTTGCGAACAATACAACGCCGGCTTTCGGCCCTCCTTGTTGGACAGCAGATTACTGCCGCGGGAAAAGGAAAGGCTACAATCTATAAGCTATCGACACCTACCACTACCGACAAAAATCTGCGGCGATCAAACTCACCGCAGATAGAAGAGAGTTACGAAACATACATTCCACTCTCGGAACCGGGCCGCGAAATTTATTCGTACGTTAACCGGCCAAGAGGAGGACGGATCCCTGTCGGTTACGAACGCGAGTTCCTCGACACCTACACCCCCAACGAAACATGGTACCTGGGTGAAATGACTCGTAAGCACCTGCGGCAGATAGGGGATGCGGGTGTGCTCGAAAGACCTGCCGGAACATACGGCCGAGCAATTCTCAGCCGTCTGCTGATCGACCTCTCGTGGGCATCGAGCCGCCTTGAGGGGAATACCTACTCCCGTCTCGACACCGAGAATCTTATCCAGTATGGCAACTATGCAAACGGAAAGGATGCGCTTGAGGCTCAAATGATCCTCAATCATAAGGCAGCCATTGAACTTCTGGTAGATGAAGCGGAAGCCACCGGATACGATGTCTATACATTTCTCAACCTCCATGGTCTGCTCTCGGAAAACCTTATGCCCGACCCGAATGCCAGTGGACGGTTGCGGTCACGCCCTGTGCAGATTGGCGGCTCTGTCTTCGTACCAACTGCCGTTCCTCAACTTATCGAAGAATGCTTTCGGCAAATCCTCAACAAGGCTTCCAAAATCAGAGATCCTTTTGAACAGGCATTCTTTATCCTGGTACATATTCCCTACCTTCAACCGTTCGAAGACGTGAACAAACGGGTTTCCCGTTTAGGGGCCAACATCCCTTTAATAAAGAAAAACTTATGTCCCCTGACGTTCATCGATGTACCAGATAAGGCATACATTGATGCAATGCTTGGGGTTTACGAAATGAACCGAGTGGAGTTGCTCAAGGATCTGTTTATTTGGGCCTATGAAAGATCCACTAGAGAATATGTTGTTGTGCGTAAAAGTCTTGCAGATCCGGAACCGTTCCGCCTTCGATACCGGCAACAGTTACACGAACTCGTAGCAAATGTCGTCCGCAGCAAGCAGTTGGAAATTCTTCAGATGATCAAACAGTATACAGATGAGAACGTACCCGAGGATGATCGGGCTGCTTTTGTTGAGTTGGTACAGGATGAGATCAAGCGGCTCCACCCGGGAATCATTGCTCGCTACCGTCTCCGACAGTCGGAATTCACGGCCTGGCAGAAAGCGAGAAAATTGAGGAAAAACAACTAAAAAATAGTGTTGGGCACCGATACAAATGATTTAGAATTTCACGACATATATAGAAATACTCCTTCTTAAGCACTCGGGGAGTCATGATCGAGTCGATATTTTCGCTCCGGACGGCCTTTGGTGCCATAGTCGAGATGAATGGTGAGAATGCCCTCGGCGATCAGATATTCCAGATATTTTCTCGCCGTTGTCCGGCTGACGCCGATACGATTGCCCATCTCGGAGGCGCTCATCGCCCCGTTGCCCTCCTCGGCGAAAATAGCCAGAATCGATTTGAGGGTTACCGTATCGATCCCTTTCGGCACGTCGTTGCCATCCAGTGCAACCGCCGGGGCCGATTTGCGAAACAGCCGGTCGGCTTCCTCCTGGGTCAGGGTCCCCGCTTTGTCCATCTGCTCTTTGTACTTTCGGTAATTCTCGAGGGATTCCTGAAATCTCTCAAAAAATACCGGCTTGATCATATAATCGAACGCCCCGCCCTGCAAAGCGCTGTGCAGCATCTCCACCTCGCGGGCGGCGGTGATGAGGATGACATCGGTGTTCCGGTGGGCGGCACGGAGCTCCCTGAGGAAGTCAATGCCGTTTGATTCGGGAAAATAGATATCAAGGAGAATGAGGTCGGGTTCAAGGTTTTCAAGCAGCAGTCGCGCCTCGGCAATGGTGTTGGCTATGCCCGTCACGACAAAACCGCCGATCTTTTCGACGAAGGCCTGATGGGTTCTCGATACCTTTTTGTTGTCCTCGACAATTACCACTTCAACAAGCGTCATAATGCATACCTTCTTTTGGCGATGATGATTTCAAAGCGACTGCCGCCCAAGTCTCCCTTTTCGACGCCGAGAGTTCCGCCCAGTGTGTCTACAGCTTTTTTGGCCAGATAGAGTCCGTAGCCCCGTTTTTCCCCTTGTTTGGTCGAGACGCCTTTTTCAAAGATTTTTTCGCGCATCTCTTCGTCGATCCCGTTGCCGGAATCCTCTATTTCAAAGATCAGGTCGTTGCCGAAATCCGACATAAAGATGCTCACCCGGGGAGGCTGCGACGTGCCGGCAACCGCGGCTTCGATGGCGTTGTCGATAATATTGCCGAGAGCAGTGGTCAAGGTGTGGCGGTCGAGTGCGTCGGGAAGGTCGATCATCCTGCTTTCCGGATCGATAACCAGATCGACCTTCTGCTCGCTGGCGTACATGCACTTGCCGATGATCATGGAGGAGAGAAACTTGTCCGGCAGGTTTTCGGCGAGAAAGCGGATGAGTTTTCGGTGTCCCTTGGTTTCATCGGCAATAAAATCGAGTGCTTCACTGTAGGCGCCGATCTGCAGGAGACCGACAATGGTATGCAGGGAATTGGAATATTCATGGGTCTGCGCCCGCAGCATGTCGGAAAAGTTCCTGACCTGGGAAAGTTCCCGGGCGATACTGTCGATCTCCTCCTTTTTCCTGAAGGTTACGACAAGCCCATGCATCTCCCCAACCGGCTCGACATTGACGATGATGGGGATGCCGCCGAGGATGAATTCCCGATCGGAAACCGGTTCGCCGGTGGTGAGGATATGGGTTGCATCGAGATCCGGGAAAAAGGTATTGAGGTGGTGATCCTCGAGGTCCTTCCTGTCCTGCAGGTTGAGCGTCTTCAGTGCCGCTTCGTTCACCAGGGTTATCTTGCCTGCGGCATCGGTTGAAATAATACCCTCGCGGATCGATTCAAGCAGCGCGGTCCTCTCCTGGAACATATAGGCAATCTCAGCCGGCTCGAGACCGAAGATGACCCATTTCACCCCCTTGGCAATGAAGATTGCCGCCACCAGACCAAGGGTAATAAAAACAAAGATGGAAAAGATGATCTTTTCGAGATAGGCGGCAGAGACCTTCCGCATCGATTCGGTCGGATAACCTGCCGAGACCATACCGATAATTCTATAGGAGCGGTCGAGAATAGGCACCGAGCCGCGGATGTAGTGGTGGCCGTTTTCAAAGGTCTGCTGTGAGTATTCACTGCCGTAATCGAGGGCTCGTATCGCCAGGGGATCGACTATTTTTGTGCCGATTGCGGCCGGATCGGGATGACTCAGGATGATGCCTTCATTGTCGGTGATGATGATGTATTCCACATCGGTCTGCATCTCGATTTTATTCCTGAGACCATCGATGGAGCCAAGGTCGCGGGACTGGGTGATGAGGTTCTGCAATTCGGGGAGAACCGCCATTTGCTGGGCGGTCTGGATGGCTCTTTTCTGTGTCTGGTTATCCAGGATATCATAGGCCAGCTGGGAAAAGACCCCGCCCATCGACACCAGCAAGGCCACCACCAGGATCATGATGATGACGGTCACCGAATCGAGCAGTTGTCTTGGCCGGAAGGACTGGTAGAGATTGAAGACTGTGGTTTTCATAATGCTGCAGTATAGGGAGAAAAGATACTTTTGGAAATCGGAATGTTTTCCCCGATCCTGCCGACACAAGTTGCAAAAGTACCCGAAAAGCACAAAAGCACCAAAAAAAACCTAATATTGACGAGATATTACGATACGTTCATAATGACCCCAGAGAATACGAGTGTGTCGAGAGGAAAGGGGTTCCGATCCCACTACAGGCCTTACAAGCCCTACAGACTATTGGGCAGCATTCAAGATTAAGGGGTACATCATGAAATTGAAAAAACTGGCAGCAGCAGCTCTTATTTGTACATCTCTTCTGGCCGGCTCAGCCTTTGCCGCAAATATCAAAAGACCCGAGTGTGTCGCCCCGGCCAAACCGGGCGGCGGTTTCGACCTGACCTGTCGTATTGCCCAGCTCGGGCTGAAGAGCCAGCTGACCGACCTGATGCAGGTGACCTTCATGCCGGGCGGGATCGGTGCGGTGGCCATCAATATGTTCAATACCACCCGAACCGACGATCCAAGTGCGATAGTGGCCTTTTCCTCCGGTTCCCTGCTCAACATCGCGACAGGCAAATATGGCGAGTGGACGGAAAACGATGTTCGCTGGGTTGCCTCGGCCGGAACCGATTTCGGCGCCGTTGTGGTCAGAAACGATTCCAAGTTCAAGAGTCTGGCCGAGTTGATGGAGGCGTTTAAAAAAGGTGAGGATGGGGTCATCGTCGGCGCCGGCGGCTCGGTGGGTTCGCAGGACTGGATGAAGGCCGCTCTCTTGGTCAAGGCGATAGACAAGGATCCGAAGAAAATGCGCTATGTTGCCTACGACGGCGGCGGCGATGCCATCACCGGACTGCTCGGCGGCAGTATCGAGGTCTATTTCGGCGATATCGGCGAGATGGTCTCCCATCTGGGTGCCGGAACCATGCGCATTCTGGCGGTCATGTCGCCTGACCGCCTGCCGGAGCCTTTCGCCGAATTTCCGACCACCAAAGAACTTGGATACGATACGGAATGGGCCATCATGCGCGGCTACTATATGGGCAAGAATGTCTCCGACGAGGCATACAACGCCTATGCGGATGCCTTCAAGGCAGCCTATGCCACCGAAGAATTTGCCAAGATACAGAAAGACAAAGGCCTGTTGCCGATGAACATTGCCGGCGAAGAATTCGATGCCGATGTCAAGAAGCGTGTCGAGCGGATGCGCGGAATTGCCAAAGAGGCCGGATTAATCCAGTAACCGGATGTAAAGTTTGAAGCTCAGCACCCCGGCCCGAATCTTTCGGGTCGGGGTATTGGAGGAAATCATGGCGGATAAAATTTTCGGTTATATTGCCCTGGCCATTTCCATTGGTTACGGTTTTATCGCCTTTACGATTATAAAAGCACCATTTCAGTACGATCCCCTGGGTCCCGAGACCTGGCCCCAGATCCTTTCGGTTGTTGCCGCACTCTGCTCCCTGTATATCATTTTTCTCCCCGATCGCATTCACCTCAAGATTCTGGGCAGCACCTTACGACGTGTAGTTATCGTGGTGGTTCTGCTTTCGGCGTATGCCTATCTCTTCGAGCCACTGGGATTCGTCCTTGCCACCATACTTTTCTGCGGTGTGATGTCAAAGATGCTCGGAGCATCCAGGCTGGAAGCCGGACTGTTCGGCGTTGCATCGGGAGTTCTCGGCTATGGTCTCTGTGCCGGATTGCTTGATCTCAATCTGCCCGGCGGGGCCCTTTTCAAGGCATTAGGGGGATGATATGAACGAAATTCTTGCAGGACTTTACCAGGGCTTTGGTGTTGCCTTGGACCCGATGAATCTCATGTACGTGATCATCGGCTGTTTTTCCGGCACACTTATCGGAGCATTGCCGGGGATCGGGCCCATCAACGGTGTCGCCATCCTTTTGCCGATTGCCTACAGTGCCGGCCTGCCGCCCGAGTCGGCTCTTATCCTTCTGGCAGGCATTTATTACGGCGCCGAATACGGTGGCCGGATCTCATCCATTCTGTTGAATGTTCCCGGTGACGCAGGGGCGGTTTTCACCACCCTTGACGGCAATCCCATGGCTAAGAGGGGAGAAGCGGGCAGGGCTCTGTCGCTGTCGGCTATCGCCTCATTTGTCGGCGGGACGATCGCGGTGGTCCTCATGACCCTCTTCGGGCCTCTGCTGGCTTCCGTGGCAATCCACTTCAATCCTTCCGATTATGTCGCTTTGATGATCTTCGCCTTTACCTGTTTAGCCTCGCTTGTCGGCAAAAACCCGGTAAAAACCCTGCTCGCGGCGGTAATGGGGTTGATGATCGCCTCCATCGGCATCGATGCCAATACCGGGGTGGCGCGGTTCACCTTCGGCATTCCGGATATTCTCGCCGGGGTCGATTTTCTGGTCATCGTTATCGGTCTGTTCGGCATGGGCGAACTGATCACCCTGGTGGAACAGCAGGCCACCGGCAAACTGCAGATTCTGCCGGTAGGCAAGTCCTTTGTCTCGCTGAAAGACCTGGCCGTGGTCAAATGGACCATCCTGCGCTGCTCGCTGCTTGGTTTCTTCATCGGCGTTCTGCCCGGAACCGGCGCTTCGGTCGCCTCGGCAGTGGCCTACGGGACAGAGAAGCGGATTGCCGGGAAAAGCGGCGAGAATTTCGGCAACGGCGATATCCGAGGCCTGGCGGCGCCGGAATCGGCCAATAACAGTTCGGCCGGCGGAGCCATGGTACCGATGCTCACCCTCGGCATCCCCGGCTCGGGAACCACGGCGATCCTGCTGGGTGCCCTTCTGCTCTTCAACATCACCCCCGGACCGCTTATGTTCACGCAGCATTCGGAAATCGCCTGGGGCCTGATTGCCTCGATGTATATCGGCAATATCGCGCTCCTGGTCATCAATCTGCCTCTGGTTGGATTTTTCGCCAAGCTTTTGACCATTCCGCAGAAGTATCTGACCCCGCTGATCGCCGTGCTGGCCTTTATCGGCGTCTATTCGGTGGTGAGCAACCCGTTCGATCTCTATATGATCATCGGTCTCGGGGTTTTCGGCTGGCTGATCAGAAAGATCGGTTTCTCCCTTGCCCCGGTTATTCTTGGGGTGGTGCTCGGCAATCTCTTTGAGGACAATCTGCGCCGGGCCTTATCTATATCCGGCGGCGACTGGATGATTCTCATCGATTCCGGGCGCAGCATCGTGATTTACATTCTCACCGCCCTCATCTTGTTCCTGCCGCCGCTGTTCAGCAGAATCAAAGCCGGGATACAAAAACCGGCTGAGGCCGCGGCCCGTTAACACTATAGTATTGGCGCATCACGGCGGACAAGGTATGCCATGACTGAAATATTCATTCTGAAGGCAATCAGGCGCAATCCGGTCATGCAGGTCATCGTCACCCTGCTGATCGGCAGCGGCGGCGCAGCGGTGGCGCATGTCGCCGGTCTTCCGGCGGCCGCTCTGATCGGCTCCGCCCTGGCTGTTTCCGCGGTGTCGTTCTGCCGGTTGCCGACCGCGATCCCGACCTGGCTCAGGAACATGGCCTTTGCCGCGATCGGCTGTTCGCTCGGCTCCGGAGTGAGCAGGGATTTTCTCGAACTGGCGGTGAAATGGCCGCTCAGCCTCTGCTCTCTGGTTTTAACAATGGGATGTATGCTGTTTGCCTGCAGCCGGCTGCTGACCGCCTTTTTCGGCCAGTCGCGGGAGACCGCGATCCTCGCCGCCTCCCCCGGGGCGCTCAGCTATTCCCTGGCTATCGCCGCAACCGGCGTGGGCGATGCCAGGGCGATCATCGTCATCCAAAGCATCCGGCTGCTGTCGATCACCACCTGCCTGCCTCTGATCCTCGACCTGCTTGACCTGCAGCACGGCAACGGCAACGGCGGTTCCGGGGGAAACATCACTTTTGCCTGGACGGCCGGACTCTTCCTTCTCACCCTGTCGGCAGGCTTTCTCCTCGATAAGCAAAAGCTGCCGGCGGCCTTTTTGATTGCCGGAGTTCTGATCAGCGGCGTTCTGCATTTCATGGGCCTGGTGTCGGGCAGGCCGCAGCCCGGCTTTCTCGCAGTGGGTTTTGTTGTCACCGGATCGGTGATCGGGGCGCGGTTTACCCGCATCCCCCTTGCCGACATCCGGCGGCTGATAGGCGGGGCTCTGGCCGTGGTGATCGTTTCCAGCCTTATAGCGGCACTCTTTGCCCTCTTTACCGCAAATTTATTGAACCTGCCCTTCGGTCAGGTGTGGGTTTCCTACGCGCCGGGCGGAGTCGAGGCCATGGCCGCCATGGCGCTTTCCCTCGGCTATGATTCCGCCTATGTCGCGACTCATCATCTTTTCAGGATAATTCTATTGATCTTCATCCTTCCCATTCTCCTCAAATTTTTCCGGAGAACGGCGGCCAAGGCGCCATCCGGCGGGTGAAGGCCCGCAGATCGACTTTCCCATTCAACCACAGGATACATTCATGATTGCACATTATAAAAAGACAGCAGAGGAGCGGCGTATGCTGGGGATTCCGCCGCTGCCGCTTTCGCCGCGGCAGGTAGCGGAGATCACCGGCCTTGTCGAACAGCACCACCCTGAAAGCGGTTTTCTCCTTGAACTGCTGGCCGAGCGGGTAGAACCTGGGGTCGGCAAAGGAGCCAAGGTGAAGGCGGAGTGGCTGGAGCAGGTGGCGCTTGGCACGGTACAGGTGCCTTCGTTGTCGCCGATTGCCGCCATCGCCATGCTCGGACAAATGGGCGGCGGCTACAATGTCGCGGCGCTTGTCCGGCTGCTGGCAAGCGAAAACCGTGCGGCAGAGACCGCTTCCGCCCTGAAAGGTCTGATCAAGGTCTACGAGGCCTTTGACCGGGTGGCGGAGCTGGCCAGGACCAACCCGCATGCCATGCAGGTCCTCGAGTCCTGGGCCAGGGCGGAGTGGTTCACGGCAAGCCCTTCAGTGCCTCCGAAAATGGAACTGACCGTCTACAAGGTTGAAGGAGAGATCAATACCGACGATTTTTCACCCGGCAACCAGGCCCAATCGCGGGCCGATATTCCCCTGCATGCCACCTTCTTCGGGGCGACGCGCTTCCCCGGTGGAATCGAAAAAATTGCCGGACTGCGCGGTACCGGGCGGGCGGTTGCCTTTGCCGGCGATGTGGTCGGGACCGGCTCGTCGCGCAAGTCGGCGATCAACTCGCTCGCATGGCATATCGGCCGGGATATTCCCTCTACTCCCAATAAACGACGGGGCGGTGTTGTGCTTGGGACGACCATCGCGCCGATCTTCTATGCGACCGCCCGCGACGCCGGGACGCTGGCCCTGCAGTGCGATGTCGGCCGGCTGCAGACCGGCGATGAAGTGATCCTCGACCTCGGTGCACAGCGGATTACCGGCAGCGGCCTGGAGATCGACATTGCGCCTCCGCCTCCCGCTCTCCTTGATGAATACCGGGCCGGAGGGCGTTTGAACCTCATCATCGGCAGGAGTCTTACCCGTAACGCCTGTCGGGTGCTGGGAGTGGCCGAGCCGGATATCTTTGCCGCAACCGAAAACCCGACGCCGAAAAATGGCCAGGGCTATACCCTGGCCCAGAAAATGATCGGCCGGGCCTGCGGTCTGCCCGGGGTCCTGCCGGGGACGGTCTGCGAACCGAAGATCGGCACCGTCGGCTCCCAGGACACCACAGGGCCGATGACCATGCAGGAGATCGAGGAGCTGGCCTGCCTGCGCTTTAAAACCGATCTGTTCCTGCAGTCCTTCTGCCATACCGCGGCCTATCCGAAAAAGTCGGATCCGGGGCGATGGCAGACGATGACCGAGACTACCGTCAATTGCGGCGGGCTGGCCCTGAAACCGGGCGACGGGGTCATCCATCCCTGGCTGAATAAATTGGTCGTCCCGGATACGGTCGGCACCGGCGGCGACTCCCATACCCGCTTCCCCCTGGGCATTTCCTTTCCGGCAGGGTCGGGGCTGGTGGCCTTTGCCGCGGCGCTGGGCTTCATGCCCCTTGAAATGCCGCCATCGGTACTGGTGCGCTTCAAAGGCAAAAGGAAGGCGGGCATCACCGTCCGCGATATGGTGAATGCCATTCCGTTTACCGCAGTGGTGCAGGGCTTTTTGACGGTCTGCAAACAGGGCAAGAAGAATATCTTCGCCGGGACGATCCTGGAAATCGAAGGAGTGGACGACCTGAGCGTCGAGGAAGCCTTCGAGCTGAGCGACGCCTCGGCGGAAAGAAACGCCGCCGCCTGTACGGTCGCCCTGCGGCAGAGAACGGTGACGGAGAATGTCGAAAAGAATATCGCGCTCTTGCAGCAACTGGTCGCCGACGGCTACGGCGATCGCGATGCACTCCTCCGACGGATAGCCGCCCTGCAGCAATGGCTGGCCAATCCTGAACTCATGACCAGAGACAACCATGCCGAATACCAGGCGGTGCTGGAAATCGATCTCGCTGCAATCACCGAACCGCTTCTCGCCTGCCCGAACGATCCCGACGATGTCAAACCGCTCAGCGCCGTTGCCGGGGTAGGAATAGACGAAGCTTTCATCGGTTCGTGCATGACCCATCTTGCCCATATGCAAACTGCCGCCCGTCTCCTGGCCGGTGAAAGCTACGCCAAGAGCCGGATGTGGCTCGCCCCCTCGACCCGGATGGACCGGGACGCCCTCCGGGCCGATGGCGGCCTCGCTGCCTTTGGCCAGATCGGTTGCCGCGTCGAAATCCCCGGCTGCAGCCTGTGCATGGGCAATCAGGCCCGGGTCAATCCGGGGGCGACGGTCATCTCCACGTCCACCCGCAATTTCGACAACCGACTGGGCGATGGCGCGCAGGTCTATCTGGCATCGACGCAGCTGACCGCGATCAGCGGACTGCTCGGCAGGTTGCCGGGTGTTGAGGAGTATTTTGCTTTTCTTGAAAAGAAGAAAGAAGCTGTCAGCGGTCGGCAGTCAGCGATCAGCTAGAAAATAAGGCCGCAAGCGGCAAGGCAGAAAAGCTTTAAGCTGACCGCTGAAAGCTGACAGCTTAAAGCTTCATAGCAAGGAGGAACAGACAAAAACAATGGCTAAGAGACTGAAAAAACACGAAATCAATCAGGACTGGTGCAAGGGCTGTGGCATCTGCGTGGCGATGTGCCCGAAAGACGTCCTGGTTCTGGATAAAGAAGATAAGGCGGCGGTCGCCCGCCCGGAACAGTGCATCGCCTGCAGGCTGTGCGAGAAGACCTGTCCGGATCTGGCGATAGAAGTGTTCACCGAGGATTCCGACAGCGAGGGGAAGAGATAATGGCACAGGAAATATGTTTTGTCCAGGGCAACGAGGCCTGCGCGCTGGCGGCGATGTACGCCGGGCTCGACTTTTTCGCAGGTTACCCGATCACTCCGTCGACGGAGATCGCCGAAACCCTTTCGGCCAGGCTCCCTGAAGCGGGCAAGAAATTTATCCAGATGGAAGACGAGATCGCCTCGATGTGCGCGATCATCGGCGCCTCGCTGACCGGCCGCAAAGTGATGACGGCGACCAGCGGTCCGGGATTTTCGCTGATGCAGGAATCGCTCGGCTACGCGGTAATGGCCGAGATCCCCTGCGTCATCGCCAACGTCCAGCGCGGCGGGCCGTCGACCGGCAACCCGACCCATGTCAGCCAGGGCGATGTCAACCAGGCCCGGTGGGGAACGCACGGTGACCATTCGATCGTGACGCTTACCGCCTCCAATCACCAGGATGTGTTCAAGATGACGGTCGAGGCCTTCAACATCGCCGAGACCTACCGGACCCCGGTCATCCTGCTGTTCGACGAGATCGTCGGCCATATGCGGGAAAAACTCATCATCCCCGAGCAGGGCGAGGTCGAACTGGTCGACCGGCTGCGCACCAGCGTCCGGGAAGGGGTCAACTATCACCCTTACCTGCCGCGCGAAGACGGCCGGCTGCCGATGAGCGACTTCGGCGGGGTGCACCGCTACAACGTCACCGGGCTCTATCACGACATGTGGGGCTTCCCTACCGACAAGGCGGAAGTGGTGCATGATCTTGTCCACCATCTGGTCAAGAAGATCGATTACGCCGCCAACGCCATCGCCCATCACGTGCCGTACTATCTGGACGATGCCCGGACCGTTCTGATCAGCTACGGCTCGTCGGCCCGTTCGGCTCTCAGCGTGGTCGAGCATCTCCGGCGGCGGGGCGAAAAGATCGGCCTCCTCGAGCTGCAGACCATCTGGCCTTTCCCGGCTCAGCTGGTGCGGGAATATGTGGCAAAGGCCGAGGTGGTCGGGGTGGTCGAGATGAACATGGGGCAGTTGATCAATTCGGTGAAACTGGCGGTGGACGACCCTCGCCGGATCTATCTCATCAACCGGGTCGACGGCCGCCTGATAACGGACAAGGATATCAAGCAAACGCTGAGGGTTATCCAGGGGGAGGGGGTGTAATATGACAGAAGACACATCGGTCAGGGATTATCTGAGAGAACGGTTTTTTCCCCACATGTGGTGTCCGGGCTGCGGCCACGGCATCGTCCTGAACGGCCTGGTGCGCGCCGTGAAAGAGCTGGGGATCAACAAGAACGAACTGGTCATGGTTTCGGGGATCGGCTGCTCGTCGCGGATCTCCGGCTACGTCGATTTCCACAGCCTGCACACCGTCCACGGCCGGGCGCTGGCTTTTGCCACCGGGGTGAAACTCAGCAAGCCGGGCCTGAACGTGATCGTGCCGATGGGCGACGGCGACGCGCTGTCGATCGGCGGCAATCACTTCATCCACGCGGCCAGGCGCAATATCAACATCACCGCCCTGGTGATGAATAACCGGACCTACGGCATGACCGGCGGCCAATGCTCGCCGATGTCGGGAGTCGGCATCAAGGCCAGCACCGCGCCTTACGCCTCGATCGACAATTCCTTTGACTGTGTCGAACTGGCAAGAGCCGCCGGGGCCACCTTCGTCGCCCGGACCACCGTGGCCCACGTCAACCAACTGTCCGAGCTGATCAAAAAGGCGATCGGCCACAACGGCTTTTCAGTGGTCGAGATCTTCTCCCAGTGCCCGACCTATTTCGGTCGGAAGAACAAGCTCGGCGGGGCGGTGGACATGCTCAAAGCCTTCAAGGAGATGACCGTCCCCTTGGGTTCGGAGAAGAAAAAGGGCAACCCGGCCTTGTTTGAGCGGGGAATTTTTGTCGAGAAGGAACTTCCCGAATATTGCCAGGCGTACGATCAGGTCATCGCCAGGGCGCAGAAGAGGTAGCGATATGGAAAGTCAAAAAATAGTCTTTACCGGCTCGGGCGGCCAGGGCCTGATCAGTGCGGCGATCATCCTCGGCGAGGCGGCGGTGCTGTATGAAAATCTCGAGGCGGTGCAGTCGCAGTCGTACGGGGCCGCAGCCCGGGGCGGCGCAACGCGCAGCGATGTGATCATCTCCCGGCAGCGGATAAATATCCCCAAGGCCTTCCAGCCGGGCGTGCTTATCTGCCTGACCCAGGAGGCGTATAACACCTACAGCTCGATTATCAGACCCGGCGGCCTGTTGATCACCGATACCCGGTTCGTAAAAACCGCACGCAAGGTTGATGCCCACCAGGTCGAGCTGAACCTCTACCAGGAGGTGCTTGATAAAATCGGCACGCCGGTGGTGTTTAACATCAGCGTGCTTGGAGCCCTGCTCGGCATGTATCCGGCGGTGCAGAAGGAGTCGGTGTTGAAGGTGCTGGCGGGCAAGTTTCCGCCGTCGTTCATGGACGGCAACAGCCGGGCACTCGATCTTGGCTTTGAGCTTGGCAAACGGTGTGCCGCGTAAAAAAACACGAGGAATGAAAATGGAAAAAATAAAAGTGCACAACCCCGTCGTCGATCTCGACGGCGATGAAATGACCCGAATCATCTGGAAGTTCATCAAGGATAAGCTGATCCTGCCTTATCTCGATGTCGATCTCAAGTATTACGATCTCTCGGTCGAGTATCGGGACCAAACGGAGGATAAAGTAACGGTCGATGCAGCGGAGGCGATCAGGAAATTCCGGGTCGGCGTCAAGTGCGCAACCATCACCCCCGACGAGGCCAGGGTCAAGGAGTTCAGCCTGAAAAAAATGTGGAAATCGCCCAACGGCACCATCCGCAACATCATCGGCGGCACCGTCTTTCGTCAGCCGATCATCTGCAAGAACATTCCCCGGCTGGTACCGGGCTGGACCAAACCGATCGTCATCGGCCGCCATGCCTTCGGCGACCAGTATAAAGCCACCGATTTTCTCGTCCCCGGCGCCGGTCGGCTGACCATGAAGTTCGAACCGGAGGACGGCGGCAAACCGGTGGAACATGAGGTCTTCAACTTCACCGGCCCCGGCTGTGCCATGGGCATGTACAACCTCGACGCTTCAATCCGCGGCTTTGCCCGGTCGTGTTTAAACTACGGCCTCAGCCTCGGCTGGCCGGTTTATTTATCCACCAAGAATACCATTCTGAAAAAATACGATGGCCGCTTCAAGGACATCTTTCAGGAGGTTTTCGAAGCCGAATTCGCCGACAGCTTCAAAGCATCAGGCATCACCTACGAGCACCGGCTGATCGACGACATGGTCGCTTCCGCCCTGAAGTGGTCGGGCGGCTTTGTCTGGGCATGCAAGAACTACGACGGCGATGTCCAGTCGGATACGGTGGCGCAGGGCTTTGGCTCGCTCGGCCTGATGACTTCGGTGCTGCTCACCGAAGACGGCGGTACGGTGGAAGCCGAAGCCGCGCACGGCACGGTCACCCGCCACTTCCGCGAGCACCAGAAGGGGAAGGCAACTTCGACCAACCCGATCGCCTCGATCTTCGCCTGGACGAGGGGATTGTGGTATCGCGGCAAGTTTGACGACACCCCTGACGTCATGCGCTTTGCCGAAACCCTGGAGAAAGTCTGTGTCGATACCGTCGAATCGGGCTTCATGACCAAGGATCTGGCCGTTCTCGTCGGCCCCGACCAGTCCTGGTTGACCACCGAACAGTTTCTGGCAAGACTCGACGAAAACCTGCACAGAGCATGCAGTCAAAAAGGCAGGACCGCTAGCCGGGCCATGGCCCAGGTTCATTCTTCTTCGGCCTGGTAGTGTTCCGCCTCGAATTAATTCTCTCAACCAGCCCCCCTTCACCTAAGAACTGGTCGATGACCGGGCTGGCTGTGGTCGACCAAGAGACGATATCGCGCCGGGCGAAAACCCTCGAGATGAACCGATCTTTGAAGTACAAGTGGTCGCGGTTCAACCGCCAGGCACAGGGGGTGGGCCGACCGGTGGTACCGGCGGAGGCATTGCCGGTTCAATTTTTTGTGCCTTTTTGAAAAGCAAAAATGCTATTGCGCCGGCAATACCCACCAATGCGACCCCGAGCAACGGACGGTAGACCATCCAGGCGATACCGATGGTGATGAAAGAAACTGCCCCAGCAAGGAGAGTCGAGATAAATTTTGTCCCGGCCCCGACAATAGAACCAACGGCCGGCACCACATCGGCAAACACCGCAAGGGGAGCAAGTACCAGGTTCATCCCAAGCGCCATGAGCAGAAAACCGACAAACCTGACAATCCATGTCATGATGGTGCTGGTCTGTTGTGCTTGCTGAAACATGGTTTCTGCGTCTTTAATTCCCATCTCCAGCAGCTCGATCGTGCCACCGGCCGAGGCCTGGTATGGCGCAAAACTCGATCCCATCTGACGGGCCACAAGACTTATATCCGCCGGCAGGACTACTTTGTATTCTATTCGCAAATCGCCGACCTGCGGAGTATCGGGGTTGGTCCCGAAATAAAAGCCGTTGTTCTCACGGTGAATCGTACCGGGCATGTTGTGCGGCGGCTTGAAGTTTGTGTCGAGCGTCAGCGGCGTTTCGTTGCCTATTTTCCTCACCAGGAAATCCGGCAATCGATAGGCCCCCAGCCGCACATCGTCAGCTATGACCGTCTTCGATTCATAGGCCATCCGAGCAGGATTGGCGTGACCTTCCGGCTTCTTGAAATGTGCCGAATCAATGGCTCGTCCCGCCCACTCCCTGGCGTAGCTGTACGTGGTGACTGTTTCCTCGCCGCCGCCGAGCTTCTTCCGGGTCTCGCTCTTGCTCCTCTCCTGCCACTGATACATCTCGACTTTGCGGATAAGGCCGATTGCCCTGGCCTGCACACCCAGGTCCGGGTCAAGAAGAGTTGCCTCGGTATCCGCCCGACCTACGACATGGACCAATTGCCCTTCATTGCCGGAATCGACATGGTCCATGGCAACGGACAGAACTATTCCGCCCCCTTCCTTCAGGGTTTTGTACCGCTCAACTGCCCTCCCCTCATTCCAGAAAAGCAGGCCAAAAGCCACCGCCATCAGTACCAGGCCGATCACAATGCCTTTAAATGCTCCACCAATGCGACTGAACCAGGACCTGCTGCTCACCTCGGTATAGCTGTCTCCTCCCATTCCCACCTCGCCGTTTTGCTAAAAATTTTCAAGGCCCATTTTGTGTTTCACCGCCGGCACACATTCGACCGAATCAACCCAATGTCCGTTTCAGCGCCGCAATAATTTCCTCTATTTTGTAGGGCTTGGAAAGGTAATCATTCATTCCGGCTGCCAGACACTGCTGCTGATCTTCCTTCATGGCATGGGCGGTCACCGCGAGAATCGGGATATCCGGATGGGTTTTCCGGATTATCCGGGTCGCCTCGATCCCGCCCATGACCGGCATCTGCACATCCATCAGAATGAGTGAGTAGGTTTTTTCGCCGGCAAGCAGGGCCTCGATGGCCTCCCGGCCGTTACCTACGAAAGTCACCTTCGGCAGACCGATATCGTCGAGAATCTTGGCGAGCAGCAGCCGGTTGAGTTCCCAGTCTTCGGCGGCTAGAATGCAGATATCGGGACGATCGGCGAAGTTGACGGCATCCTGCGGCTCCACAGCCTCATGTATCGTTCTGTCCGCCACGGTGACCGGCAGGACAAAGGAAAAAGCCGAACCAACTCCGGGAGAGCTTTCCAGCTGAATCTCGTTGCCTCCCAGCAGCTTGACGATTTTTTGCGAGATGGACAACCCGAGACCGGTACCGCCGAACTCACGATTGATGGAGTTGTCGCCCTGGCTGAATGGATTGAAAATTTCTTCCTGCTGTTCCAGGGCGATCCCCGGCCCGGTGTCTTCGATGCGGAAACAAATGGAGGCCACTTCTCCGGTCTCAACCTTTCCGGCACAACAGACCGTCAACCGCACCAAACCCTTCCTGGTGAATTTCACCGCATTTCCCATCAGGTTGTTCAGCACCTGATGGAGCCGGGTCCGATCGGTGATGATACAATCCGGCAGATCGTCCGATTTTTCGAGGCGGATCGTCACTCCCTCCCTGGCACTTACCCCCATCATACTGATGACTTCCGCCACCAGGGCCTGCAGGTCGACCGGCGCGAAATCCAAGGTCAGCTTGCCGGCTTCGATCTTCGATATGTCCAGAATGTCGTTTATAATGCGCAGAAGCGTCTCGCCCGAGGAATAGATCCCATCGATATTCTCCCGATGCTCTTCAGGCAGGGTCGGTGAGCGGAGCACTATCTGGCTGAGCCCGAGGATGCCGTTCATAGGGGTGCGGATCTCATGGCTCATGTTGGCCAGGAATTCGCTTTTCAACCGATTTGCCGATTCGGCCCGCTCCTTTGCCTGACGAAGTTCCTCGTAGGTCCGCTGCAGATCCTCATTCACACGGGTCAGCTGGACCGTTCTCTCCCGCACCCGTTCTTCCAGGCGGCTGTTTACCTCATAGAGGGCAAGTTCGGCTTCTCGTCTTTTCGTTATGTCGCGCAGAGCGCCTTCCATCCAGTACTCGTCTTCCCTCTTGATCAGCCGTACATTTGCCGCGATCCAGACGACCGAACCATCGCGGTGACGAAAGCGCAATTCCATATCCTCAACCCGGCCTTCCCGCATCAGGGTGTCCAGGAGCTGTTGCCGCTCCGCAAGGTCGAAATACAGCTGCGACGGTATATCGGTAATACACTGTTTTATATGCTCCGGGCTGTCGTAGCCCAGCATGGCGGCAAAGGCCGGATTGACGGTAACAATCCGGCCGGCAAATGTGGTAACGAATATGCCTTCCGTGGCGTTGACGAAGATGGAGCGGAACTGCTCTTCCGCCGCCGCAAGTTGATCGGTTTTGGCCTTCAGTTCCGAAACATCCCGAACGGCGACAACGGTGCTTTTCTTATCGATGGGGACAAACCGGATTTCGCACCAGATTTCCTCGCCATCCCGGGAACGCACGAACTCTCTGACCGATTGACGCCCCGTGTTGAACATCTGCTCAAACGGAGATGGATCGTCCACCAGGCTTGACCGCCAGATCAACCGGCCGACCAGATCCTTCCTTTTCAGCTTGGTGAACTTGCCCGTAGCGCCGCCGCGAAGGTCGATAATCCGGCCGGCAGCGTCCAGCCAGATAAAGATATCGGGAAAAACCTGAAATACCGTGCGAAGGTCGTCATTGCGCTGCCGCAGTTCCTTCGAGCTGAGATCAAGGGAGAGCTGGATACGCTCGATCGTTTCATCGAACTCGACATAGGCCTGTTCGACCAAATCGGCAAAGGGCTGAAAATCGGAATGAACCCCGCGTTTCCCCAGCCGCTTTAATTGTCTTCGCAACAGCCGATGCACGATTACTCCTCTGAAAATGTCGTGATGGTCATTGTTTGGTTATGCAGCATCACCCTGTCACCAGGGCGAAAAGGGGCAATCTCCCCATAAGAATAAAAGCCGGTCATGACCGGTCTGGTCCGGTACGATTCCTCGACACTCTCGGTTTCTTCTTCGGTCAACTGCTTGAGTACCGCTTTCCGCCCCACACAACTGATAAGAATACAGAGTTCCGGGGCGTCTCCCCCCGGGCCTTTCGAAATTTTTGCCGCCTCTGCGGCGCCGTCAATCAGGTCATCGGGAACCGCCCGCATGAATCTGGCATAACTGCCGGTTGGAACATCGCCTGCAAACCCCAGGCTCTGATTTTTTTCATCGACGAACATAATGGTGCGCACAAAGGCCTCCTCCGTATCGTCCGAGAGAATGGAGAGAGGGAAAAGCAAGCCTGCCGCCGGCAACTGGTCGGCATATTTACCGAGATATTTTTTGTATAACTCAAGGGCGGAATGACCATCCAGTTCACTGAGCACATTGCCGCGCGATCTGGTTATCAGGCGCTCCGGCCCGAAGGGCACCCAACCGCCGCTCGAACCAAAGCCGATTTTCACCTTGTCGCCATAGAAACCAATTGCGGCAATCGATGAGGAAAGCACCTGCCCGTCAAAAACGATATAGCTGTTTTTGAAATTCATGCCATCGCCGGCAAGACCGCCTGTTACCGGTATTTCGGCAGACAGCATTTCATTGAGGCCCCGTACAATGTCACTGCCGTTGGTCAACAGCCCGTCCGCCAGGACGAACAGATGTCGCAATCCCTCACGCGGAATTTTTCCTGCCAGGGCCTTGGTGGCTTCGACAATGTTCGGATAGTCATGGGTAGATACGCAGGCGCCCAGGATTGACGTTGACCGAAATGAGACGGCTGTCGCGATAAGCCTGTTATCGGAAACATTCGTCCCGACGATTTCGCCTGCGGTGGTGCACCCGATCATCCTCGCCTTGGGGAAAGCTTCTCGCAACCGGGCGACACAGCTTGAACCGGTAACAACTTGGGTGGAGCCGAAAATCAAAACAAGATCGGCAGCTGCCCTGCCGGTTGCCGGGTCATTATCCCATCCTTCTCTTTCATCCCAGCAATATTGCTCGATTTCCATAGAGACTCCCGCTGAAAAAGTACAAATCCTTGTTTAAAGTATATATTCGGGGGAAAAAAATTGGTACTTAAAAAAAAACCTCACTCTCCGCTGAACACCCTTAAAAGGAAGCATTTTTACCGATGGCGGTCGATACGGAATTGTTTGTTATTTTGCAGCAACAGATTTACTATAACAAAGATATTCGAGTTCCATATTCCGATTTCCGGCAGGTCTGGAAATCGTAGCAGAGATACCTTACTCAAGCAGGAATCTCTTTTTTCACGTCTTTGAGCAACTCATTCATAATGAAAGACTATTACAAAATATTGGGTGTAACCAGAACCAGCAATGCCGAGGAGATCCGCAAAAGATACCGGAAACTGGCTATGCAGTGCCACCCTGACCGCAACCCCGACGATCCGGCGGCAGAAGAACAGTTCAAGGAGATTGCCGAAGCCTACGGGGTGCTGACCGATCCGGTAAAACGGCGGGAATACGATGCGTGCCGGGCGAGCGGCACCACCTATACCGGAAGCCACACGAAAGGCGGATTCACCTACAGTCAGGAGGATATTCTTCGCGATCTTTTCAAGGACCCGAACTTCCAAAGGATGTTCGGCAGCCTGTTACGGGAATTTCAGCGTTCCGGTTTTCGCTATAGTTCGAGCTTCGTGAAAAAGAGCTTTTTCGGCGGCAAGGGAGGGATTTTTCTCGGAGGAATCTTCCTGCTCGGTTCCCTGGCCAACCCTCTGCTCTCCGGTGCAGCCAGAAAAGGCATCACCGGTCCATCCCTTCTCAAGTCGGTCGGCAGCTCCTTTAAATCGCTGCTCGGGATGAAATCGGACAGTTCCGCAACGCCTCGGCCAGATGAGGGGTATTCCCACGTCGAACAGCAACAATACGATACGACCTATCAGACGCCGCTGACCAGTCGTGAGCTGCAACTCGGCAAAACCATCCAGGTTCTTGTCTATGGAGAAAAAGGGGAACAGACACTGAAGGTCAAAATCCCGCCGGGCAGCCGCAGCGGACAAAAGCTGCGTCTGCGGGGCAAGGGCCGGGTCGGTCCCTTTGGCCGGGGTGACCTCTATCTGCACCTGGTAAAAAAAGATATCTGAAAGGCGGTCGGATAACGGGCGCCTTATATCAAGTTTCGTACGAGCAGACAAACTGCTCAACTCAGCTTTATCCTTTACGGTTCTGCAGGACAAACATAGCTGCCAACACCACAAAGATGCCGGGAATGACCTTCAGCGGGGGCAGTCCATGCCCCAAGGCCAGATCGATCAGCAGCACCAGGCCCGGATACAGGTATGAGTAAGCCATCACTCGGGTGGGACCGAGATACGGCACGGCGTACTGGGTCAGAAAAAAGGTGATGATTGTGGTAAAAACCGCAAGGTAAGCGACCCCCAGCCAGGCAAACGCCGGAACCTCCGACCACGCCACTGTCACCAGGTTGCCGCCGGCAAAAAGGACAAGCCAGAGACTGCCGGTCACCAGAACCCAGAACGTCATGACCGCCATCGATTCGCCCTTGTGCAGGAGCTTGACCAGCGGAGTGTAGAGGCCCATGGCAAAACAGCCGCCAAGAAAAATAGCATCTCCCCTGTTCCAGGCCATCGCCAGGAATTGCGACAGATCCCCCCGAAAAATAACCCAGACGACCCCGACCATGCCGCAGATAAGCGCGAGCAGCTGATCTCTGCCCAACCGCTCGCCGGTGAGGAAAAAAGCATAGATCCATGAAAGAGACGGCACCAATGCAAAAATTACACTGGTATTTAAAGCGGTGGTGTAGCGCAGCGATAAAAACATGCAGCAGAAGAAAACAACCAGACAGCCGCTGATCAGCGCGCAACGGCCAAAGAGCGAAGGGGAAAACTGCAGACCGTAGCGGTACCACACCCATGGTCCGAAAAGACAGGCAGCGAGAGTAAAACGGACAAGGGTTAAGATGGCCGGATCAAGCTCCGCAGTAATTGCCGCCCCGACGGTAAAGGAGGTGGAAACAAGCATCGCCGCAACGACCATCAACAGATGGACAAAGAGGCGAGAATGCTTCAGCGGCCGTGGCCGCCCATCGCCTGCCCGGCCGGCGCTCTCAACTCCGGGAACGGATCTCCGGTTGTCGATCGACATCTTCCCCCTCTTTTACGACATGTTTGAAGGTGGCCATTGCCGAGGCAACCATTCCACTCAGATCGGTGAGATTTCCCGGCACGATCATGGTATTGTTTACCTTGGCGAGCTTACCGAACTCGGCGAGATACTGCTTGGCCACTTCCAGGCTTGCGGCTTCTTTACCGCCTGGACCGGAGAGAGCCTCGGCCACCTTGCGTATGCCCTCGGCAGTCGCCTCGGCAACCTTCAGAATCTCCATTGCCCGACCTTCCGCCTCATTGATCCGTTTGATCTTTTCCCCCTCCGAGCGAAAAATGGCCTCCCCTCTGTCACCTTCGGCGCGATTGAGAATGGCCTGTTTATCGCCCTCGGACCGGGCTATTTCAGCCCGCTTCTCCCGCTCGGCCTTCATCTGCTTTTCCATGGCATCGAGCACCGTTTTGGGCGGCTGGATATCCTTGATCTCGTACCGGAGCACTTTAATGCCCCAGTTGGTGGCCGCCTCATCGAGCGCCATGACCACCTGACCGTTGAGCGTTTCCCGGGCCTCGAAGGTGTTGTCGAGGGAGATCTTGCCGATGGCCGAACGTAAACTGGTCTGGGCCAGCTGCGAGGCGGCATATTGATAATTGTCGATCCCGTACGCCGACATCTTGGAATTCATCACCTGCATGTACATGACGCCATCCACCTCAAGCGTCACGTTATCTGCAGTAATACAGGTCTGGGCAGGGATGTCGATCGGTTCTTCCTTCAGGCTTCTTTTATAGGCTACCTTGTCGAGGAACGGAAACAGGACATGAAAGCCGGCCTCCAGCGTTGTCCGGTATTTGCCCAGTCTCTCCACCACAAATTCCGAGCGTTGGGGAACCACCACCGCGGTCTTGAGCAGAATGACAACGATCAGCAACAGGATAAAACCAAGAGCAATAAGATTCTGTTCCACTGTCAACCTCCCTCTTCTTGTTCTGGAAAGAATTATTTACAGAAATAATCGATTACCTACGGAATCAAACCCGTTCCACATGGACCACCAGCCCTTTCTGGCGGACGACCGCAACGATTTCCCCTTCCTCTATTTTTTCGTCGGCGGTTGCCCGCCAGGAGGAGCCGGAACACTTTATCCGTCCTTCGCCGGGAGGAACGATAGCAGTGCTGACGACCCCTCTTTCACCGGATGCTACCAGTACCTGGTCCATGTCATTCTCTTTGTGCTCGGGAACATCGGTAAAGAATCGCTTCTGGATCACTTCCCGCAAAGAGAAAAGGGTTACAAGCGAGGCCGCCATGAAAAGCCCCAACTGCCAGGCCACACCGACAGGAAAAAAATAGGCGATCAGGGAGGTAGTCAATGCCCCCAGGGCAAAAAAGAACAGGATGAATCCAGGCAGGGCCAGTTCAAGCAAAAACAGCATTACGCCAATAATAAGCCAGTACAGTGCAGGATGTATCGAACCCATGAAAATTTCTCCCGAAACAAATGAAAAAGAGGACGAAGAGTTCTCGTCCTCTTTCCATCATTCTTATAATCTCTAAAGCGGGCTAACGCCCGCAACCCAAGGGTTATGATCCCCTCCCACAACAGAGGGGATAAGTACCTTCACGAAATTCATTTCTAAAAAACAAGAAATGAATTTCTAAGGTACTAACTTTTATCCAACATGTTTCTCAACACCGAAAAGGTACCGATACACCACCCCGGCCAGGATGATAAACATCGGCCAGGTCCAGATGATACCGATCCCCAGGGGCACCAGGGAAATAATAAAGAGTACTCCCATCGCCAGATAGAGTCCGGCAACCTTCCACCAGACTTTGTGGATCGCTTTTCGGGATGCTTCCATGGCCTGCCACGGCGACATTTTCCGGTCGACAATGAGCGGGATGGACATGGAATAGCCGATGGCGAGATATATGCCCGGCAACACCAGCACAAGAAAGCCGATGAAAACGAGGATGGTCTGGAGAATGGTAACCGCAATGATCCGTCCGGCGACCGAAAAACCCGTGAAGATCATTTTCCAGGAGATGGCATTTCCGGCAACTTTCCTGATTCCCATGAAGAGGAGCCCTGCAATAAAAAGCATCGATACAATGTCCGTCACCGCCTGAAACAGGAAATTCCCTATTCGCCCGGTCACATCGGTGTCGGTCGGAGATTCATGACCGATCAACGGCAGCAGAAATGCGCCTCCTGCCAAAAGGACGAGAATGGCTAGATACATTACCGCACTGCCCGCCCAGATTGTTCCTTTGGCCCCTTTGGTTCTCTCCCACGCTTCGCGGATGGCTCCGCCGATAGTGAAGCGGTGTGAAGGCCCGCCTGCAACAGCTCTGCCGTTCGAGAGGGCGGCGTCTCCACGTGGTTCGGCAAAAGCCTGGTCTTTCAGATCTGTCTCCGGCTCGGCGACGGGCACACAATCGGGGCAATAGAACCGGCCATCTTTGGCGATAAAGGGCACACCGACACTGTCCTTTTTGCCGCATTGCCAGCATTGTTCCTTAACCAGACCGTAAGGCTGGCTTTCTATCTCTTGAAGCTGCAGGGATTCGGTGCTGTGATCGGTGAAAGAGCCTTCCCGGATCTCTTCGGATTTGACGGATTCAACAAGTGCCTCTTCCTCACGATCATCCTTTACCGGGGAAATGCTGACAGGCGGTTCGGACGGTTCATCCATTTCCGGCAACCGATCGTCTCCTGAACCGACGGCCGCCGTTTCGTCTATTTCCCTTTCGGATTCAGCTCCCGTAGGACCTTCAGCCTCCGGCACGTCAAGTTCTTCGGCCGGTTTTTCGGCAAAAAGACCGGCAAAATCGGCCGATGCTTCTTCCCTGTCCTTTTTATCGCGTTCTTCGTCGGCCGACTCGGAGTCAATCTCCGCTACAATATCGGACCAGTCGAGTACCGCCTCCCTTTCGACAACCGGGACTTCATCAGGTGCATGAACATGCGTCTCTTCATATCCTTCATCCGATTCTTCTTCGAGACCGGCTTCAGGAGGGGGCTCTCCTTCGCCTGGGCTACCGATCTCGGCCGGCGTATATCGTTCCTCCCGGAGATCGTCCACGGGGAGTGCCGGTTCATCCGTCAGTTCCTCTTGCCGACTGTCGGCCACAGCCTCTGAAGCAATAAATTTTTCACGACACTTCGGGCATTTGACAAATTTACCATAGTACGAGTCATCTGCAGAACCTTTTACGCCACAGTGTGGACAATGTAGTTTCATCGAACGCCTCCACCTTCTTTCATTTCTTGCCGCTCCTCATGCCCTGAAACTCTTCTTCGTCGGGAACCGATCATCTCCAGCCGGAAGATGGCACTTCTTTTCAGCCGACAGGACACTTCATTGAATTCAACTGAAAAAAATGCTATAATTTTCGTAACCGCTCACCAGCACTCCATTTTCGTCCGATCAGGCCACCTCACATAGCCTACTATAGCTCGGCGGCCTGATCGGACGAAAATGGAGCACTGGATGAACGGTTACAGATCCCAGGTTATGCAGTCTTTTGATGTGTGCCGGTGAACGATAACTAATTTTCGTATTATTAAATAGAAGTACAGGCAAATACAATATTTTTTTCAGTTATTTCGAGCGATCACCCATGGAAATAATTCTCATTGCCGCCATAGCGAAAAATCGCATCATAGGACGAAATAACAAAATGCCGTGGCACATCCCCGAGGAACTCCAGCTTTTCAAAAAGACGACGATGGGATTTCCGATGATCATGGGTCGCAAGACCTTTGAATCCCTTGCAAACCCTCTGCCCGGAAGACGTCATATCGTTCTCAGCCGCAATCATGATTATGCACCAGGAGGCGCTGAATATGCGTCGTCCCTGACTGCCGCCCTCGAGATGTGCAAAGATGCCGAGAAAGTCTTCATTATCGGTGGTTCACAAATTTTCAGGCAGGCCTTGACGGTTGCCACCGGCATGATTCTGACTTTTATTCATCGGGAGGTGGAAGGCGATGTCACTTTCCCGGATTTTTCAAACCTGGAATTTGTTGAAACAGGCAGAAAAGAGTACCCGGAATGCGCAGAGCCGTTCACCGTTGTCACCTACCGTCGGATTCAACCCGAACCATGACCATCGCTCTATCCCGGTTCTCCTGATCCAGTCACACAAAATCCATCTCCTGGATGGATTTCTGAATCTCGGCGAACCTCTCCCGGTTACGCTCATAGCTCTCGACTACAGCCGGATCGAAATGCCTGCCCTTTTCTCCTCTGATGTAGAATTCCGCATGGTTTATGGACAAAGGGTCCTTGTAGGGCCTCCGTGAAAGGAGAACATCGTACACATCGGCAAACGCCATTATCCTGCCCGCGAGAGGAATTTTTTCACCTTTCAATCGCAGCGGGTACCCGGAGCCATCCCATTTCTCGTGGTGCGCCATGGCGATTTCATATCCCAGCAAAAAAAAGATCGAACCGGTTCGCTGATAGAGCTTATTCAGGATGTTGCCGCCAAGGACAGTGTGATCCTTGATTATTTCATATTCTTTCGGAGTATATTTGCCTCTTTTGTTCAATAACCCGTCCGGTAAGCCGTTTTTGCCGATATCGTGGAGCACGCTGAGATTGGCGATGTCGTCCACCAGCTGTTTTGTCAGGCCCCAGGACGGATGATGAAGCCGCAGATCATCGGCCAGCAGATGACAGTATTTCCTGGTTCGCTGGAGATGGGCCGCCGATTCGCCGCCCCGCTCGGCAGCCAGTTCCGCCAGTCCCAAAACCAGAGTATATTGATCCTGGAGCCGCAGCATTCTGAGAGCCCCCTGCAGACGCAGGAAAAGTACTTCAGGGACAACCGGCTTGCCGACAAAATCATCGGCGCCAAGATCCAGACCTTTGTGCAGGGCCTCATCATCCCGACCTGTTGCCAGTAAAATGATGCATGTATGAAATTCCTCCTGCGCGCGAATGGTTTTAATGACCTCAAAGCCGTTGGCCAGAGGCATCCCCAAACCGGTTATTACAATGCGGATCGCTCTCATTTTTTCCGCCCATATCTCCAGGCCGGCTGGGCCGTTTTCCGCCGCAAGGACATGACATCCCCGTTTCTCAAGATTGTTCTGCAGCAGGTTCCTTTCCGCTGCATCGGCTTCAATGATCAGAACTGTCGGTTTTATTGTTACGGAATCGAACATTGCTCCTCTCCCGGGGGTCGCATTGATATCGGCGGGCCTGGACAATCACCCGACCCAATTTTATTCAATCACAAATGTCCGGCAAAAAACAAGGAAGGAAGAAGAGAAAGAACCTGTCCGCCGGGAGTTCTTCTTTACTTCATGCAGTACAATGATGATGGTGCTCGATAGAATCAGCCACCAGACGAACAGGAGAAACTCATGGACGATCCCATTTCGATACGCAAATTTGAACCAAAGATACGAAAAGGCCTTGTTGTGATCATTACCGGCAATGGCAAGGGCAAAACCACTTCTGCCATGGGCATGGCATTACGCGGCTGCGGTCACGGACTGCGGACCACGATTGTACAATTCATGAAGGGTGATCTCTATTCCGGAGAGTGGGACGGCGTGAAACAGCTGGCTCCTTTCGTCACTCTCCACCACACCGGCAAGGGATTTTGCGGCATCGAAGGCAATCCCTACCCTCACTCCGAACACCGGAAAAATGCTCAGGATGCCGTTCTCCTGGTGGAGCGCATTCTCCGCGCCGAGAACTGCGACACGTTAATCCTCGACGAAATCAATAATGCCCTGCATCTCGGACTCGTCGACCTGGATCAGGTGAAACATATTCTTGCCCTCCGGCCGGCACGGATGCATATCATCCTGACCGGCAGAGACGCCGTTCCGGAGCTCATCGACCTCGCCGATACTGTCAGCGAGGTAAGGGAAATCAAACACGCCTACCGAAAAGACATAGAGCCTCAGCCGGGAATCGATTTCTAACATCCCAGCAACGGCCACGCCGTAGGACCCTACAATGTAGGATTGTTCAACTATTTCATATAATTACACAATAAAATACTGCTCTTTTCCCTTGGAAATAGCGATTTCTCATGATATTCTTTAAGGAGATAAAAAAGGAGCTGTCGAAACTGCGAAACCGTCTTGGCAGGTCAAAGAGTATCGTCTGCGAAAGGAGGTGACCAATGATCAGCCACTATCTGGAATTGAATGGGAAAAGGTATCTTCTTTCCGACAACTATCAACTCCTGGATCTTACCTCATGGGACTTCCAGATTCGGGACTATATCGCCCGGCAACTCAATCTCAAGTTGAGTGACGATCATGTCAAAGTGATCGAATTGATTCGAAGATCATACGAACAACGGGAAAAACATCCGTTCGTAAGAGTGGTTACCGCCGACATGGCCAGGGAGATGGGGCCGGAAAAAGGTACCATGCGTTATTTTTACGGTCTGTTCCCCAAGGGCATCCATCAGGCTTTTCAATTGGCGGGTTTGCCGATGCAGGGCTTCTGTTTCTAGTCTTAGCCCCTTAAAGCAGCAAAGGCCGGTCAGCTCATGCTGCCCGGCCTTTGTTCGCTCCTGGTCGAATGGTTCTATTCTTAAGCAATTTCAAAAGGCTTGCAGAGTTCATCGCTCTCTGCGGCAACCCTGCCGCAGGACTGGCACGAATATTTCATTGCGGCAAGTTTCTCTTTGCACACATGGGTTGCCCCGACATCGTTTGCCCCGCAATAGGAGCATGCAAGCACTTCCATGGTCGGATTACAGAGATGCCCGGGATCGTCAGCCACGGCACCGCAATTTTTACAGGTATGGGTCATAACAGGCCTCCTTTGTGAGATATATGAACAACCGTTTGTTGAGTCTGTTCTTTCTATTGCCCGGCATCTCTCGCAAAAACGACAGCTCGAGGCAATTCCTCTTGAGGGGAAAACACCTGCTTCGGGCGGAAAAATGTCGAAGCGATCTTCTTGGGGAATTTAAGCAACCTGTCGAGGATGTCAATGGGGACACTCCGGGCAGCTGCCCGGAGTATCCTCAACTCCTACTTTTCGCTCAGTGCCTCCAGGGTCACAAATATTTCTACGTCCTTGCCTACCAGTCCAAGGTCATAGAATTTCCCGGAGCCGATAATGTAGGCCAGCCTGTCAAGAATCATTCTCCCGTTGAAACCGGCCACTTCCTTGCCCTTGACTGCGGGATGGTCCTTGACCCCTGCCAGCACAAGAGGCAGCATCAGGTCATATTCGACCCCTTTGACCGCGAATTTTCCATGCACCTCATAGAGACCGTTACCGGCATCGACAATCCTGGTCGATGTAAAGGTCATCAACGGATACTTTGCCGCATCGAAAAAATCCGAAGACTGCAGGTGCTTGTCGCGTTTGGCGATATCGGTGTCGATTGAAGCGGTCTCGATTGCAAAATAAAATCTGCTTTCAGCCAGGTTATCGGGATCGAAATTTACCTCGCCGGAATATTCGTTAAAGTGTCCCCGTATGGTGGAATAAACGTGATCTACACCAAAATAGAAGTTGGAATGCGCCTTATCGAGTTCCCAACTTCGTGCTGCTGCAAAAACGAATTGCGGACTCATAGTGAGGAAAATCAGCAGCAACGATATTCTCTTGAAAAAATTCATACATTCTCCTTGGGATATGTAATTGTCTAAAATGATATTCTTCCTCCGGAATCCTTCTCCGGTTGCAAAACAATAATGAACACCATTCGAAAATCAAGTTTGATATTAAGCCGTTGTCAAAGAATAACATGGCAAGGTAATGCCCCGAACGGTAAACAGTCATGCTTTCTTCTTCAGCCAATACACCCCTTTTATTCTCAGGATCCAGACAGCCACCGCTACGAGCAGCGCAAACAATCCTGTCTGGGGGATTCGATGTTCAAAGGAGTCACTGACAAAAAGGACATGTACGGTGAGCAGGAAGGGGACCAGATACGCCAGCATACGGTGAATGAGCCGCCAGCGTTGATAGGCCAGACCAATCTGCAGGCGAAATTGAGAAGAAATAACCATCGTCAGAATAATAGAGAACAGCAGCATCCCGACCATTTCCGGCCAGAACCTGACACCGATCGGCAGGTTGGCGATTCCTTCGGGAACCTGCACCAGAACTATATGCAGGATGGCAAGAAGTGCCAGGGTAAGACCATTTACCCGGTGCAAACTCATCAATGCCGTCATCCCGAAGAACTCTTCCAAATATTTGCCCCTTACTCCCAGCAGTATCTGGAAAAAGATCGACAGCGCTGCGAGCAGGCCCACCAGCTGCCCTCCCCGCAGCAACGATTTATCGTAACCTGTTTTATACCACAGGGTTTGCGACTCATAGACAAACGGTATCGACAGTGTCCCGGTGAAAATAAGAGCAAGCAATACAAGCAACAAACCACGAACCATTCCTTATCCCAATTGACTGAAACCATCATAAAGAAATGCCCATCGGAGGCTACGCCTGCGATAGGCATAATTCAAAAGTTGCTGTACGTCGATTCCTACTTGAGCCCCGGATGAGAACTGATTTCTTCTTCAATCACGTCGGGATTATCCGCATTGTATCGTATGATATTCTGCAGATGAACAAGATTGTCCGGTGTTATCCTCACGAATTTGATGCTTGCTTCGCCATCTCCGGTTCGGACAATTTCACCGAACACATCTACCCCCGGAGCCATACGGGGCAAGAGAATGGTGAATTTGCATTCTTTCCCCAGCGGCAGGTCGTCTTGGATTTCCAGGAGACAACCACCAACGCTGAGATTTACTATCCGATCGACCGTGTAAACCTTGTCGTCCACCGCAAGCCGGGCTCTCACGTTAAAAAAGATCCGACTGAATCGCCTTTTCTCTGCTGTCATGGACCCTCTCACTCATTTACTGTTCAATTGATTTGACATTGGGTAATATGTGTCTTTAGTCAACTATATAGTTATCTCTCCATAAAATTCAAGTCACCCGGGTAATAAGTGATGGAAGAAGACATTTCCGGCAGAAAAGGCCGGCTCATTTTACGGACTCTCGCCATGCCGGCCGACACCAATCCTCATGGCGATATTTTCGGCGGCTGGATCATGGCCCAGATGGACATCGCCGGCGGAATCCTGGCCCGCGAAATCACCTGCTCAAGAGTTGTCACGGTTGCGGCGGAATCTATCGCCTTCATCAAGCCGGTGCATGTCGGAGATGTCGTCGGCTGCTACGGTGAGGTGGTTCGGATCGGCACAACCTCGATCACCATCGATCTTGAGGTCTGGGTGAAACCTGCTCTTGACAGACCGGTGGCAGAAATTGTCGAACTCCGGGTCACCAAAGCTGCCTTTACCTACGTTGCGGTAGACGGTGAAGGGAAAAAACAGGCGATCGACAAAAGCTGCAAAAGCTGACCGAAGCTTAATTTTTCTGCACCGATTCGCCGGGCTGCGGTTCGGCGGCGACAGCATTTTCCGGATT
This sequence comes from Desulfobulbaceae bacterium BRH_c16a, assembly GCA_000961725.1. Taxonomy (GTDB): domain Bacteria; phylum Desulfobacterota; class Desulfobulbia; order Desulfobulbales; family Desulfocapsaceae; genus Desulforhopalus_A. The sequence goes on along the minus strand of LADS01000009.1, from coordinate 43,131 downwards.
GATGAAGCGGAGAATCGCCTGCCAGTAGGCGGGGTACATGTCTATGGTGCCGTGATCGGCCGAGGCGAGAAAGACAATCTCTTTTTGCCCCCGGATATGACGAATGAGATTTTCCGTCCGGCCTGGGCCGATTACTTTATCCTCGCCGCCATAGACTACCAGCAACGGACAGCGGATGTCCCTCGCAAATTCAAAGGAAGCAAAACGATGCCTGAGAAAAAGCGCAACAGGCAGCCAGGGGTAATGCGATTTCGCCACGTTTTCGATGCTGTCGTAGGGCGTCACTAGGATGGCCCCCTGCACCTCCCGGCGGGATGCGACATAGCATGCCACCCCTGAGCCAAGACTTCTGCCGATCAGAAAAACCTGCTCCGGCGAGTAGCGGGAACGCATATCGTCGATTACCGCCAGGGCATCGGCAAAAATTTCCGCCTCGCCCGGCCTGCCGCCACTCGGACCGTACCCCCGGTAGGCGACAAAAAGCGTTGCTGCATGGATATCCTTGAATTCATCGACATTTAAAAAAACATCTTCGGCATTGCCGCCGTAATACATCAGCAATTTCTCCTGGGCAAGACCGGGATTCACCAGCCAGCCCCGCAGAGTGACCGCTCCCCGATGAAAGCTGCAGTCGACGACCCTTTCATCGCCGTGCCCCTCGTGACGGGCCAGGTTCGGATAAAACAGCAGCGAATCCTGACGCAGATACATGAAGATCATGCACAACACATAGAAAATCGCACCATAGAGGAACAACTGCAACAACAGGTTCATCTTCATTTTCCCTTTAAAATCCCGGCCACCACGCATGAAAATGGTGTAAAGGTCCATGGCCCCGACCGACGACCATGTCCGCTCCTCTGCTAAGGGCTAGGCTGACATAGTTTTTTGCCATGCCGGCCGCCTGCGGCAGCGTCTCTCCCCTCGCCAGAAACGCGGCAATAGCCGAAGAAAGTGTGCAGCCGGTTCCGTGGGAATTGCGGGTCACCAGATGTTCCCCGGTGAATTCCAGCAATTTTCCGCTCAGCCCGTCAAACAGCATATCGACATTGCCCTCGTCAACCAGGTGGCCTCCCTTGAGATACACCGACCGGCAGCCGAGTCGCACCAGTTCCCGGCAGGCATCGGCCATCTGGTCGCGCCGGGTCACTTCCCGGCCAAGCAGCACCGAAGCCTCCGGCAGATTAGGGGTGACGAGAGCGGCAAGCGGCATGAGGCCTGCTTTCAGATCGTCTACGGCCTTCTCCGAGAGTAAACTGTCACCGCTTTTCGCCAGCATGACGGGATCGAGAACGATGGCTCCGCATGCATACCGGCAAAGCCGGTCGGCAACTATGGAGATTATCGGCGACGAATGAAGCATGCCGATTTTCACCGCATCCGTGCCGATATCACTGAGTACCGCATCAAGCTGGAGCCCGACAAATTCAGGCGGAACCGGATGTATGCCGGTGACGGCAACGGTATTCTGCGCCGTTACTGCCGTGACAACCGACATGCCGTAACAGCCAAGGGCCGAGAAGGTCTTAAGATCCGCCTGGATGCCCGCCCCGCCGCCACTGTCCGATCCGGCAATCGATACTACCCGGCGATATGTTTTCACTGCTGCTTCTCCTTTTCTAAAGGTGTACATCCTGCATCCTCGCAGAGAAGTGCTACCATGGAAAAGTCATTTTTGTCAACGCCTCCGGCGGGCTGTTCACACCCGGCATATCCCTCTCCTGTCGACAGGAGAGATCGAGTTTCGTTTTATAAAATAATAGTTTTCGTACGAACCATAATATATTTTCACTTGAACTTTTGTCCAAACAATATTACATCAATCAAAAGGTGCGGTTTTTCGGCACCCGATCCCATATGGAATTTTTTCCCGAGAGGACAAAGAATCATGATGCAAGAACAGACCATTGCCACGGAAGTGCTGATCATCGGTGGCGGGGTAACCGGCGCAGGGGTAATGCGCGATCTCTCCCTCCGCGGCCTGCACACTCTCCTGGTCGACAAACGCGATCTCTGTGCCGGCGCCTCCGGCGGCAACCACGGTCTGCTGCACTCCGGCGCCAGGTACGTCTCGAACGATCCGCATTCCGCCGGCGAATGCCGGCAGGAGAACGAACTCCTGAAGAAACTGGCGCCGCAGTGCGTCGAGCAGACAGGCGGTCTTTTTGTCGCTGTCGAGGGAGACGATCCGGGATTTGCCGAATATTTCCCTCACCTTTGCCGACAGGTCGCCATTTCCTGTGAAGAAATTGCTATAAGCGAAGCAAAAAGGCTGGAGCCGCATCTTTCCGACCGGATTTTCAAGGTCTACCGAGTCGCCGACGCAACTATCGATCCCTTTCGCCTGGCCCTTGAAAATGTCGCCCATGCCTCTGCGGCAAGCGGCAGCCGATACCTGCCCCATACCGAAATCCTGGGCTTCGAGATCGCAGACGGCGAGATCCGCGCCGCCCTCTGCCGGGATACAAGGACCAACAGCCTGCTCAGAGTAGTTGCCAAACAGTATGTCAATGCCGGCGGTGCCTGGGCTATGGACATATCGAGGCTGGCCGGCTGTACCGACGTCAACCTGCTCTATTCGAAGGGCACCCTCCTCGTCAGTCACGACCGCATGACCCGTCATGTGATCAACAGGTTAAGACTGCCGGGCGACGGTGACATTCTCGTGCCGGGCGGCACGGTCTCGGTGCTCGGCACCACCTCCGTCCGAACCATGAATCTGGAGAATATCCGGCCGACCGTGGCAGAAATCGATTTGAATGTCAAAGAGGGCGCGGCGATGATCCCGGCTCTCGCTACCGCGAGATATATCAGGGCTTTTTCCCGGGTGCGCCCTCTTTTGCAATGCAATTTGGGTGATGACGATCGCGAGGCAAAGAGGGGTTTCGCCCTCCTGGACCACACTTCACAAGGGCTTGCCAATTTCTGCACCATTACCGGCGGCAAGCTCACTACTTTCCGTCTGATGGCCGAAAAAACCGCCGATCTGGTGGCCGCCCGCCTTGGCAACAACGAACCCTGCACGACCACTTCGGTTCCCTTGCCGGACGGCGAGGCCTGCCGCTGGACCGAACCCGGTGCTTCGCCGAAGTACTGGTACCATGCCAACAACGCCGACGACATGATCCTCTGCGAATGCGAAATGGTGCCGCAATCGGCCATCGACGAGATCGTCAAAGGCGCGCCGGGGGCGGAAAAAGAAATGACGCTTGAGGCCATTGCCCTCAGATCCCGGGCCGGCAAAGGCCCCTGTCAGGGTTCCTTCTGCGGTATTCGTATCTGCTCGTATCTCTATGACCGGGGATATTACCGCGACGCCTCGGGGCTTCGTCATATGCGCGATTTTTTCAATGAACGGTTCAAGGGCCAGAAAACAGTCATCTGGGGGCAGCAGGCAGCCCAGATGGAACTCGCCGAGGCCCTGCACTGCGGCCTGCTCGGCCTCGATACCCTGGAGGAAGAATGAAAGAGGAAGTACGCAATCTTACCACCCAACTGGCAGTGATAGGCTCGGGTATTGCCGGTTTTGCCGCCTCGATCTTTGCCGTGCGCCGCAACATTGCTGTTGCCCAGATCGGCAACACCGGCGCGGTGGCCTATACCACCGGCTACCTCGATCTGCTCGGCAAAGAGGACGGCTCGCCTGCCGCGGTGATCGATCCCTGGCAGGCACTCGACACACTCGCCGCAACCCAGCCGGATCATCCACTTGCAAAAATCCCGGCCGCCGATATTCGCCGGAGCTTTACCGAGTTTACCGCCTTTCTCGGGGAGTGCGGCATCGCTTACGGCAAGCCGCAGGACCACAACGTTACAGCGCTGACCCCGGCCGGCACCCTGAAACAGACCCTCTGCGTGCCGGCTACCATGGCGGCCGGACCCCGCGCCTATGCCGAAAAAATGCCCTGCGTCATCATCGATTTCAATGGCCTGAAGGGCTTCAGCGGCCGTCAGGTGGCAGCCAACCTGCAGGACCGGTGGCCCGGCCTTACCACGGAAAGAATCGGATTTCCGGACATGTCCCATGGAGAAATCTATCCGGAAGTTATGGCCCGGGCTCTCGAAGTCCCGGCCACCCGGGAAAAGCTTGCGGATTTACTGAAAAAAGCAGCCGGCGAGGCTCAGGTGATAGGCCTTCCGGCGGTTCTCGGCATGCATCGGCCGGACCACGTCAAAGCGGAACTGGAACGGCTCACCGGTCTTACCATCTTTGAAATCCCGACCATGCCGCCTTCGGTGCCGGGCATCCGCCTGCGTGAGATGTTCGAACAGGTCCTGCCGGAAAAAGGGGTGACGCTCATTCCCCAGCAAAAAGTCACCGCGTTATCCTTTGATTCGGGCGCGGCAACGCTTTGCCTCTGCGACAGCTTCGGTCCTATCCGACTTCGCGCCGAGACGGTGATCCTGGCGACCGGCCGTTTTCTAAGCGGCGGCCTTGAGGCCGGGCTGACCGGCATCAGGGAACCGTTGCTGGATCTGCCTGTGACTCAGCCGGAAAGCCGGGCCCACTGGTATTGCGACCGCTACACCGACAGCCGCGGTCATGCCATCCACCGGGCGGGCATCGAGATCGACTCCTCCTTCAGGCCGCTCATGACCGGCGGCAGGCCATACAGCGAGCGGCTCTTTGCCGCCGGGGTGATCCTCGCCCATCAGGACTGGATCCGCGGCCGCAGCGGGGCAGGCATCGCCATCGCCACCGCCTATAAAGCGGTGGAAGCGGCCGAACGTTTTTTGTCTTCATCTTCAAGCAGTTAAAGGAACAGCCATGGCGGACAGCACAATACCCACCATCAATTTCAAAGAAAAGGCCATGGAGCTGCTGCCGGAAGGTGCCAGTTTCGAAGCCTGTCTGACCTGCGGCCTCTGTTCATCGGGCTGTCCCGCCTCCGGAATCGAGAACATGGACCCGCGAAAATTCATCCGCATGGCAATGCTCGGCATGGATGCGGAGCTGTCTCAAACGCCGTGGGTCTGGTGCTGCACGCAGTGCAAGCGGTGCCAGCATGTCTGTCCGATGAATATCGACATCTCGCAGCTGGTATTTCTCGCCCGGGGCAACTGGCCGCAGGACAAAAAACCTTCCGGGATCGTCCGCTCCTGTCAGATGATCCGCTCAACCGATTCGACCAGCGCCATGGGGCTGCCCCCGGCCGACTTCGTCTTCGTGGTCGAGGACGTTCTGCAGGAAGTGCGGGAGACCCAGCCGGCCTTTCGGCATCTGCAGGCGCCGATGGACAAAACCGGGGCATTTTTCTTTGTCAACCAGAACTCCCGCGAGCCGATGAGCGAACCGGACGAAATGGTGCCGCTCTGGAAGATCTTCGATCTTGTCGGCGCCGACTGGACCTACTCCTCGAAAGGCTGGGCGGCGGAGAACTTCTGCATGTTTTCCGGCGACGAGGAAGCCTGGTACGAGGTGATAAGAAAACGGGTCGATGCGGTGAGCGAACTGGGCTGCAAGGTCTGGCTGAACACCGAATGCGGTCACAGCTACTACACAATGTGGCACGGCCTGAAGCGCTTTGGCCTTGCGGCCGATTTCGCTCTCGAAAGCCTCATCACCTACTATGCAAGATGGATACGGGAGGGCAAGCTGCCGGTCAATTCCCGGTGGAATACCAGAAAGATCAAGTTTACCGTGCAGGACCCCTGCATGATTGTCCGCAAGGCCTACGGCGAGTCAATCGCCCTGGATATGCGGTTTGTTGTTAAAAGTCTGGTCGGCGAAGAGAATTTCATCGACATGCAGCCGAACCGCAGCGCCAACTACTGCTGCGGCGGCGGCGGCGGTTTTCTGCAGGCGGGCATGACCGACCATCGGCGAACCTACGGCAAGCGCAAGTTCGACCAGATTGCCGCAACAGGCGCCGCCTACGTCCTCACGCCCTGCCATAACTGCCATTCGCAGATGGAGGATATCGGCCACTTCTACGGCGGCAGTTATGGGGTTGTCCATTTCTGGACTTTAATCTGTCTCTCTTTGGGCATCCTCGGCGAAAACGAACGCACCTATCTGGGCCCGGATCTGCTGGCACTGATCGACTGATTTCAGCTTACCAGATAGGTCCCGGTGCCGGCGGCAATGAGCACTTTCTGGTCATTGCATAACTCCGTCCGGACTACCGCGACTTTATTGCCTTTGCGCAAAACCGAGCCGGTGGCGGTGAAAAATTTTCCTTTTCCGGCTCTGAGGAAATCGACCCGCAGATCGATGGTACCGATCCGTGCCATACGCTTGCCGAGTTCCTCAACCTCCATACCTTCCAAATGCTTCAAGAGCTCAACCGAAGCGACCAGACCGCCGGTCAGATCAAGTACCGAGGAAATGACTCCGCCATGCAGGATCTCCCGGACGAAGTTGCCGATCAACTCCTCCCGCATGTCGATCCTCACCTGAACATCGGTCGGCGTCAGACTGTCTATCCGGATACCAAGGAGGCGGTCGAAAGGCATCCACTGTTCATACATCTCTTTCAATAATTCCAGCGATTCCTGCAAAGTAATCGTCATTTTTCCTCCATCTCCACCGCCAACTATTCGCTTGTCTTCTTTCTTTTTCGGGCGATCTTCTTGAAGATCTTCCTGATCACCGGCATGGTCATGAGATCCTCGCCGCTGATGCGTCGCAGCACAAGGTCGCTGTTGGCCATGACCGTCGCGCTACGGAGGCCTTTTTTGGTAAAATAGGCCATCTCGCCAAAAATATCTCCGGAGGTTAATGTCTTGACCAGCCTTCCTTCGCCGTCAAGCACGCTGACACAGCCGTGATCGATGAAATACACTCCATCCGGGGTATCCTGAAACCGGATGATGCACTCGCCTTTTTTCCGCCAGATCAACTTAAACTTTCTCTCCCAGTCGGTATCCACGACCAGCGCCTGATAGAACTCTGCATCGATGGCTTTAAAAAACTCGCTGGACAAGTTGAGCAGGCGGATATTTCCGTATTCGGTATCCGGCTCGCCGATCTTCATACCGACTGCCTTGAAGTCATCTTCCGGACGGGGATGATTGCCGATATACTCGAGGATTCTTTCCGTGGGCAGATCTCTTTTCCCGGTCATTTCGACAAACACATCCTGAGCCTCCAGGAGGAGTACCCGGGCCTGGGGAAAATCCGGAAGAATTCCCTGCAGGACATTGCCGCAGAACAGCTCCACCGCCCTGTTTTTCATCTCGATAAAGCGCAGCAGTTTCTTCTTGTTGACATTTTCCGGGCACTGGTGCATACCCGGCCGGTACACCGAAAACAGATGCACCGGATGGGTAAAGTTTTTGGGGGTGACCTTGCCGATGCTGACCAGATGCCTGGCATGATCCGTCTGCCAGAACGCCACCTCGCGATCCATGAGAATCCTGGTGCCGAAATAGCCACACAGTTCTTCCAGACGGCTGGCTACCGAAAAACTCGCCCCGAACCGCATGGTTTTGCCTTCAAGAACCGCTTCGATAATATGCCCGGTGAACAACCCTATCCTGGTTGGGGCAATGATCCCCTTTTCCATGGCATGAACCATTGCAAGAGCGACATCGAGCGCCTTGCCGCACATCTCGTTTATTCCGGTCCCGGCCCTCTTTTCAAAAACTGCGACCGCACCATCGCCTGCCGAAGACTCTATTCTTTGGTTTTTACCGCAGATCGATCGAACTATTTCTTTCAGCGCAATATGGTATTCCAGCATGAAATCCTTAATCTCGGCTGGTCGCATATCGGTTGTCCTGCGGGAATAGCCGATCATATCGCTGAGCAGGATGACCACTTCTTTTTCGACTCCGAGTAATTCGTTCCTACTCGCTGTATTCACCGAATTATTTGATTTCATAGGTCTTGTCCCGGCAGATCTTATGGTTGCGGCCAATTCATTACCATGACGATAATCATTTCCGGGCAAATTTTTGCTTCGAGAGCCCGGATCCGGAAAGCTTCTTCAGTTGCATCTTTCTTCTCATCGTAACGTCATACCAGCCAATAATCAAAAAAAATACAACAGAGTCATATATCGGATATTTTTCTGCCGACACTTCCTCTTTCCGGCTAAAATGGATATGCTGGTGTAAGCGCATGCAATGAACATGGTTCCTAGGAGGTTGTCCGAGTCGACAAGGAGAAAAGAATGAAACTCGTATATAAAGAGGTTCCTGTTGAATTTCTCTCCGCTCTGCCGGAAGGCATCAAATATGTACAGAAGCAGGGCAAAGATTTTCTCGTCATCGAACAGCTGTACTGCCGGGACGGCCACAGCCTGATGGCCGACCATGTGCGGCTGCACGGAGAACCCTCGGTCTGCCTCGACGCCAGGATCGGCAGCCGGCAGGGCCGGGTCTTCGTCGACGCCTTCTGGGGCAGCCATGACAAGCTCTACAGTTTCCTCCCGGCCGAAGCCGACCTGCACAGCATCACCGAAGCGCGTTGTCCGCATTGCGGCATCAGTCTCATTGCCCCGCGGGAATGCCTTTACGACGGCTGCGGCTGTCTGCAGGCGATCGTTTTGAATCTGCCCGGCGGAGTCAACAAGATCCTGGTCTGCGCCAAGCACGGCTGTCCCGACCACGAACTTGTCATCCAGCGGATACCGGAAGAGATCACCCGTCGAGTCCGCAAAATAAATTATTTCGGTGAGTTCCACGATGACATGTTCAGAGGTATCTGATGAAGGAACCCGCAGCCAAAAATTATATCGAAATCAATCCGCAACGCTGTAAGGGCTGTGCGGCCTGCATTGTCGCCTGCCCTCACGACTGTCTCGAGATAGGATCGGAAATCAATACGATGGGCTACCAGTTTGCCCGTTTTGCCGTGCAGAAGTGCATTGCCTGCGGCCTCTGTTTCTACACCTGTCCCGAATTCGGGGCCATAACCGTCTACCGGAAACCACGCCAGAAGAGCTGAAGGAGCTGATATGGGCCAACATCTGATGAAGGGCAACGAGGCGGTGATCTATGGCGCGCTCCTGGGCGGCGCCACCCATTATTTCGGCTACCCGATAACCCCGGCCAGCGAAATAGCCCATGCCGCGGCCGACCTGTTTCCGCGTTGCGGCCGGCATTTTCTCCAGGCTGAATGCGAGGTGTCGTCGATCAGCATGCTCTATGGCGCGGCAGCCGCAGGGGCCAGGGTGATCACCGGTTCTTCCGGGCCCGGACTGTCGCTGATGGCCGAGGGCCTTTCGTATCTGTCCGGCTCGGAGCTGCCCAGTGTGGTGGTCGATGTACAGCGGGCAGGGCCCGGTCTCGGCTATATCTGGCCGGAGCAATCCGACTACAACTTCATCGTCCACGGCACGGGCCACGGCAGCCACAGCGGGGTGGTGCTGGCGCCCAACTCGGCGCAGGAGATGTGCGACTTTGCCTATCAGGCCTTTGATCTTGCCGAACGCTATCGCTGCACGGTCTTCATCCTCACCGATGCCTATATCGGCCAGATCATGGAACCGGTGGAACTGCCGCGGAAAATCAAAAAAAACCCGCACAAGGAGTGGGCGTTGTATGGCGATGCGGCAAGCCGCCGCAATGTCCTTGCCTCCATCTACCTGAAGGTTGAAGAACTCGAGGGCCACAATCTCAAACTCCAGGAAAAATACCGACAAATGGCGGCTGAAATCGTCGACTTCGAAGAAGTCCTCACCGAAGATGCCGACTATCTCTTTGTCGCCTACGGGATCAGTTCGCGAATCTGCCATTCCGCTCTCCATAAACTGCGCAAAAAAGGCATAAAGGCCGGGATGCTGCGGCCGAAAACCCTCTTTCCCTTCCCGAACGTCCGACTGCAGGAACTGACTGGGCAGGTGAGGAAGATGATCGTCGCCGAACTCAGTAACGGCCAGCTGGTCCGCGACGTCCGGCTGGCCGTGGCAGGAAAAGTGCCGGTGGACCTGTATAACTGGATGGGCGGCCGGATTCCCTCAACCGATGAAATCGTTCGCCGCCTGGAGGAGGATATAGAATGCACGCAATAAAACATCAGAAGGCCCGTTCGCTCTATCCGTCCTTTGAACGTAAAGCTCCGGGCGCGGATGTCAGCCACTACTGTCCCGGCTGCGGTCACGGCACCGTTCACAACCTGATCGCCGAGGCAATCGACGATCTTGGCATCCAGGACCGGGTGATTTTTTGTTCCCCTGTCGGTTGCAGCGTCTTCGCCTATTACTATTTCGATGTCGGCAACATCCAGTGCGCCCATGGCCGGGCTCCGGCGGTGGCCTCGGCTATCCGCCGCACCAACGACCAGGCAATCGTCATCTCCTATCAGGGCGACGGCGACCTGGCTGGAATCGGCATGAGCCAGATCGTCCATGCGGCCAACCGCGGTGAGAATATCACGGTTTTTTTCATCAACAACGCCATCTACGGCATGACCGGCGGGCAAATGGCGCCGACCACCATCCTGGGCCAGAAAACCGTCACCACCCCCGACGGCCGCAATGCGGCCAACGAAGGCTTTCCCATCGGGGTTTCGGAAATTATCGACAGTCTGCACGCCCCGGTTTTTATCGAGCGGGTTTCCCTGGCCGACGCCGCCAAGGTAATGAAAGCCCGGATGGCAATCCGCAAGGCGCTGCGCAACCAGTTGGACGGCAAGGGTTTTTCGCTGGTCGAGGTACTGTCGCCATGCCCGGTAAACTGGAAGATGACGCCGGTCGAGGCGCGCCGCTGGCTGGCAGACAATCTGGAACCGGTCTTCCCGGTCGGCAATCTTCGAGACCTGCCGAAAAGCCCGATCGACAGGATCGATAAAAAGAAGGCTGCACCTGTCAGCGACCGGAAAATTCTCGAGATCCTTGGCGTTGGCGAAGAAGAGGTCGCCACCAGAACCTTGCAACTCAAAGAAGAACAGCACGTCAAGATCGCCGGTTTCGGCGGTCAGGGCGTGCTGTCGACCGGCATCCTGCTGGCCAACTGCGCCATCGCCGAAGGCCTCAAGACCACCTGGCTGCCTTCGTATGGCGCGGAAATGCGCGGCGGCACGGCCAACGCCAGTATCAATATTTCTCACGAGACCATCGGCTCGCCCATCGTCTCCTTCCCCAGCGCCCTGCTGACCATGAATCTCCCATCCCTCGATGCCTTTGAAGATACGGTACAGCCAGGCGGCTCGATCTTTGTCAATTCATCGCTTGTACCCCGCAAGGTGCGCCGTGGAGACGTCGCCGCCTATCATATCCCGGTGACCGATATGGCCAATGACCTCGGCACAATCCAGGTGGCGAGCGTCATCCTTCTCACCGTCTATGCCCTGGTTTCCGGAGCAATAACCATCGAAACCCTGAGAAAGATCATTCCCCTGTCGATTAAACGGAAGAACCTGGCGGAGATCAACATGAAGGCCATTGAGGCGGGGATTGCCTGGCACCGGGAGAACTGCGCCGCAAGCTAGGTTCTACTCAAATACCTGTAAAGGCTTATTCGTCCTGACTGGCGATAAGCGACAACTCCTTTTCCAGAGTGAAATACATCAGGAAGCGGGATTCCTCCGGTTTCTCGGTTGCTTTTCGGCGTTTGAGCTTTGCAATCAATTCCGGGTTATTTTCCTCACGGACCTTTTTCAAAAAAAGCCGCTTGCCTTTGTAACCGGTTCCGTCTTCGACAAAAAGAAAGGTCGCAAAAGGATTGGATTGAAGGTTGTGATGGGTAAGCCTGTCGAGCATGATAAAGGACAAGGTCCCCTCTTCGAGGAAATGCGGACTGGAATACACGGCAGCATCCACTTTTCCGTCGCCGTCGGCAGTAGCCAGGACACCGAATCCTTTGGTTGTTTCGAAATATTCTTGTAAATGTTTCATAATTCTCTTTTATCCTTCCGGCTCACTTGAAGATTATCTTGAATGACAGGATACACACACATCCTATTCCTCTGCCCACTACCTTAAGAGCAAAAGACAGCAAGGCAATAGACCCGCAGCGACAGTTTATCTGTACTACCTGATCCATTTCGGCAACTCGGTCTGTGCAACTTTGCCGAGCATTTTCAAGGTTTCCGGCGAGTCGAACAGTTTTTTGCACAGTTCGCATTTGCGGTAGGTAACAATCTCCCGGGATTTGATTCCGGCAAAAGAGGCAATATTTGTGATGCCCATATGGCGGATGCAGGTATAGAGCGGGTGATTTTCGCTCCGGGCAAAGAGCTGGTCGAGGGAATGGTCCTTGAGGTTACCGAGCAGAAAAAAATTTGTGGTGTTAAAATGGCTGCCCGCATCGCAACAGGCGTACATGTTCAGATCCGGTGCCAGATACGGGTTCATGGCACAGCGATTGTCCTGGTAATCGGTCAATATTGCCGATCGGCCGATGGCATCGGCTCGGCCGGCGTAGATAACAGGCTCCGGGAAGAATTTAAGCCCGTGATCCCGAAGAAATTGCTCAAAAGAATCGTCTTCTTCGGAAAAATCAGTGACAAAAGAGACAAAATAGGCAATTCCGGCAGCCATGCAGCCCCGGGCCGCATGCAGCACCATTTTGCGCGGCACGTGGTGCTGATGCCACCTGCTATAACTCAAACGCAGCTCGCCCAGGCCGCACTGCCTGAGCCTGCCAAGCAGCTCCCGGGTTATTTCAGGAGTCTTTGCCCAGAAACTGTTGGTGACGATCCTGGTATAGATGTTCTTTTCCCGGCATAACGCCACCAACTCCAGGAGATCGTCAAAATAGATAAAGGGTTCGCCTGCGGTGAAGCTTATGCCGGTAACGCCGGCCAGAGCCATCTCCCCGATTATTCCTCTCGCCCTCGCCAGTTCCATTTTTGTATGAAAAGGGCGCTCATCTGCCGCCACACAATGGCTGCATTTGATATTGCAGCGGGTTGAGTATCCGAAAGCTATTTTTCTCATGTCTTTGGTATGTTTTTATTATTCTTCTTTTTTACTCCTCGGGTGGCCTCGGCGGCCAGCGGATCATCCGGCCAGAAGTGTTTCGGATAGCGTCCTTTCAATTCCTTTTTCACCTCCGGATAGCTGCGTTGCCAGAAACCGGCCAGATCGGAGGTGACCTGGATCGGCCTCCTGGCCGGAGACAACAGATGCAGAAGCAGGACTACCTTGCCGCCGCAGATAGCGGGAGTCTCGGTCCGGCCGAACATTTCCTGGAGACGCACCGCCAGAAGCGGCGGTTCACCAATGCGATATTCGATGCGGATTTTCGAACCGCTGGCGACGGTAATGGCTGCCGGAGCATCCCTGTTCAGCCGCTGTTGCTTCTCCCAGCCCAGCATGGCGGTGAATATCTCTTGCAGATCAAGTTTTTTCAGCTGTTCGGCCCTGGTCATCCCGGTAATATACGGGGCAAGCCAGCCAAGATCCTCCAGCAACCGATCATCGGCAAGATCGGGCCAGTCGATCTCCGGCTGCAGGTTGTGCAGGAGGTGGACCCGCGCCTGGAGTTGCCGGGCCTCTTTATCCCAGGGCAGCCCGGCATGTCCCATGCGCCGGATGCCGGTCAGCATGGCCCGGCCGATTTCTTCGGGATCGGCATCGGTCAGGGGATTTTCCTCGACAACTATTTTTTCCAGAAGAAGGCGCCTGACAGCCACAACCTTGGCGGCGGCGTCATCCCAGGACACCTCGTCGCTCACCCTGAACAATTGCCGGTGATGTTTTTTCAGGTCGGCCGGATCCAAGGGTTCGGCCAGAAAAATCCGTCCCTCCGTCCGACCTGCGTCCAACTGCGGCACTACCAGATATTCGCTGGCTGCCAGCGGATCGGCGGGAGGAAGCACAACCCCGCGACCGGTGGCGAGAAGATAACGCTCCCGTTCACCCGGACGCCTGCGGGCAATACGATCGGGATAGGCATAGACCAGCAGATCGCCGATAGCCTCGGTCTCGCGCGGTTTGCCCGTGTAACCGAACCGCCGGGCTTCCCGGTCTATGCGGCGGCATATGATCGGGTCACCGCCCTCACGACGAACCGCATCGTCGCCCTTTTTTCGCCATATTTCGAGCAAGCCATGCCGTATCCGCAGCTCGACCGAAGCAAAATTTTCATTTTTCCGGACAAGATCGCGTTCGGCCAGAATGGCTGCGATGTCGCAGGCCAGCGGGCCGTGTCCCGATTTTTTCGCCATCAGCAGCATATGGCCGAGACGGGGATGAACCGGCAGGCCGACAAGCTGCCGGCCGGTCTCGGTAATGCGTCCTGATGCGGTAATTGCCCCAAGGGAAATGAGCAGTTCCCGGGCCTGCCGGTACGGCCCGGAACGGGGCGGGTCCAGCCAGCGCAGTTCAGCTGCGTCGCTTACTCCCCACAAGGCCAGCTCCAGGGCGAGCCCGGCCAGATCGACGGCGACGATTTCCGGCGGGTGAAAGGGCGGCAGGCTGTGGTGTTCCTCGCCTGTCCATAGCCGCAGACAGTAGCCCGGCCCGAGACGCCCGGCGCGCCCGGCCCGCTGGTCGGCCGCCGCCTTGGAAACCCGTACGGTGGTTAACCGGCTGAGGCCGTTGCCCGGTTCAAAACGAGGTCTGCGCGACCAGCCGCTGTCGACCACACAGCCGATTCCTTCAATGGTGAGACTGGTCTCGGCAATCGAGGTGGCGAGAATCACCCGCCGTCTGCCGGCCGGATCCGGGAGGATCGCCCGGTCCTGATCGCTTTGCGAAAGATCGCCGAACAGCGGAGTAATAAGGCTGTTACGAAAAGCTGGGTCGCTCTCGAGCTGCCGCTGCACCTCCCGGATTTCTCCGGCACCCGGCAGAAATGCCAGGACATCACCCTGCTGTTCCCCCACTACCCGCCGGATTCCGGCAGCAGTCACCTCACCTATCCGACCCGTTGCCCGGCTAAGAAGATATTCCACCCGGACTTCATGGATCCTGCCTTCGCCGATAATAATCGGCACGTCGCCCAATAATGCGGCGACAGGTGCCGTCTCGAGCGTTGCCGACATGACCAGCAGGCGCAGATCCTCGCGCAGTTGACAGAGATCGAGACAGAGCGCCAGGGCCAGATCGGCATGGATGGAACGTTCATGAAACTCGTCAAAGACAATCAGTCCCACGCCTTTCAGGTCGGGATCGCTTTGCAGCCGCCGGGTCAAAATCCCTTCGGTAAGCACTTCGATGCGGGTAACTGAAGAGATCTGCCGGTCAAACCTGATCTGATAGCCGACGGTCTGGCCGATCGATTCGCCAAGGAGAAAAGCCATCCGCCCCGCCGCCGCCCTTGCCGCCAGCCGCCGAGGCTCGAGAATGAGAATTTTCTTCTCGGCAAGCCACGGTTCACCGAGGAGCGCGAGCGGAACGAGAGTGGTTTTGCCCGACCCGGGAGGTGCGGCCAGCACGGCGGAACCTGTGCTGAGCGCTTTCTTCAGCTCGGGCAGGATATGGCGGACAGGGAGTTGCGGTAGCTGCAAAATTCCTCCTTTGTCTAGTACAGGGGCTAAATATCGGGATCGATGCCCATTGCCTTGGCGCGTTCCACCCATTGCTTCCGCGCCAAATTCCGCATGTCTTCGACATCGTCCGTTTCGTCCATGATTTCCATGCCCATGAGCGTCTCGATTAAATCTTCGAGCGTCACCAGACCATCCGCCCCGCCATACTCGTTGACGACTATGGCAATATGCTGACGATCCTTAAGAAAGCGTTCCAGTAAAGCCGTCAACGATACGGACTCCGGAACTGCAATAATATTACGTTTCAAGGCCGAAAGCTTTTCGTTTCCCCGCTTCTGGGTAGTGGAAATCAGAACATCGTCTTTCAAAACAAAGCCCGTTATGTTGTCAATTTGCGTCCTATAGAGCGGCAGGCGCGAGAATGGGGATTGAGTTACCTGGTTCAATGAATCGCTTATCTTCATGTCTTCGGGAAGTGCGAAGATTACGGTCCGAGGCGTCATGATATCGGCTACTTTCAGCGACTCGAAACGCAGCAGGTTTCGGATTACCCTCGACTCCTTACTGTGAATCTGCCCGGTCTCGACACCGACCGAAGTCATGGCGATGAACTCGTCCCGACTGAAGATGTGCATGGTCTTGCCATGGGAGATGAATTGCGTCATTTTCTCGGAGATCCACACAATCGGATAGAGGACCACAATCAGGGCGTTCACATACAACGCAGTTGGCCCTACGAGTTTCGACCAATAGACGGCACCTATCGTTTTGGGGACGATTTCGGAGAGAAATAGAATCATAAGCGTCATGGCAGCCGAGAATACGCCAAACCAGGTGCTGCCGAATACCACTGTCGCTTTCGCCCCGGCACCAATCGCACCAACCGTATGGGCGATCGTGTTGAGTGTAAGAATGGCTGCAAGCGAGCGATCGACATTATCATGTTTGAGCCGCTTCAAAAGCGCCGCACGTTGAGGCCGCTTTTCCTTTAATCCTTCGATATATGAAGGCGTGATGCTGAGGAGGACCGCTTCCGCCACCGAGCAGAGAAATGAAAAGACCAGGGCCAGCGACACATAGAGTATCAACAGCACCAGGTCGGCGTCCATACCTTCAATTTTTTCCTGTGGACCTTCCAGGCCGATGGCAGGTGCGGCAAGAGCTGAAACTGACAATGCGATGGCCGTAATCGATATTGCCGTCGTTGATAACGATGTCATGGGAAATGCTTTGTCTCCATATGGCGGATGCACTTAAATGTCGGATGAAGCTTGAACGTCATGTTGAAAGCTGTCAATCATCGAGAGGACCAACAGCTCCGATGTATTATTAACATTAAAGCTCGATTATAGGAATATTCATAAATAAAGTTGTTTCGATAGCATTTATCGGCTAGGATTAACACTTATTTGGAGTATAGCAAGGACATAGGGAACTCTTTAATCCAGACCTGACTGTACAAGCGGTCGCTCCCTTTCCTTGCGGATGACAATCATTGTGACGAGTTCTTCCATTAAACCCAGCAAGGAGGAGTCGATTATGTCCGCACGCCCAAATATATCTAATGAACTGAAAGACATGCTGAACGATGCGATAGCCCGTGAACTCTCGGTATCCATCTCCTACATGTGGCAACATGTGTTACTGACCGGGCTCCAGGGCCTTGCCGTCAAGGATGAGATCAAAAAAATCTCCATCGTCGAGATGAAGCACGCCGAGGCGATCGCCGAGAGGCTGGTCTATCTCGGCGGCAAGCCGACCACCAAACCCACCGAGATTAAAGTGGGCGAGACCTTGACGGAGATGATGCGGATCAACGTCGGTTTGGAAGACGGAGCCATAGAGTTGTACCGGAAAATCATCGCCAAGGCCGAGGCGGAGGGCGACACTGTCACCGCCGACATGTTCCACCAGATTCTTGCCGAAGAGGAGGATCATCACAATACCTTCACCAGTCTGCTCGCCTAAGAGGTTGTCCGAGTATTCTCGGACAACCTCCTGGTTGGACGCTCATAACATTCACCAGGAGGAGAAACACGTGATCCATCAATTTGACACGGTCATCGTCGGCTCCGGAGGCGCCGGCCTCTATGCTGCGCTCGAGGCCAGCCAGCAGTCGAAGACAGCAGTGCTCTCCAAACTCTATCCGATCCGCAGCCATACCGGTGCCGCCCAGGGAGGAATCAGCGCGGCACTGGGCAATGTCGAGGAGGATAAAGCAGAATGGCATGCCTTTGACACCGTCAAGGGCGGCGATTACCTCGTTGACCAGCAGGCCGCGCAAATCCTGGCCGAGGAGGCTATCCAGGCGGTTTACGATCTGGAAAACCGCGGCCTCCCTTTCAACCGCACGCCCGAAGGCCGCATCGATCAGCGCCGCTTTGGCGGACACACCCGCAATTTCGGCGAAGGATCGGTCCGCCGCTCCTGTTATGCCGCCGACAGGACCGGCCACATGATCCTGCAGACCCTCTACCAGCAATGCATCAAAAACAACGTCACTTTCTTCGATGAGTTCCAGGTGGTCGACCTCCTCCTCGACGGCGGCACGTGCAGCGGCGTTGTGGTTGTCGAACTGGCTACAGGCGAGATCCACATCTTCGTTGCCAAGGCGGTTCTCTTTGCTACCGGCGGCTTCGGCCGGATGTTCAAGACCACCTCCAACGCCTACGCCAATACCGGCGACGGTCCGGCGGTATGCGCAAGACGAGGCATCCCGCTCGAAGACATGGAATTTTTCCAGTTCCACCCAACCGGCATCATGGGGCTCGGTATTCTGATTTCCGAAGCGGTGCGCGGTGAGGGCGGCATTCTGCGCAACCGTGACGGCGAACGGTTCATGGAGATCTATTCGCCCACCCTGCTGGACCTCGCCCCCCGGGACATCGTCTCCCGCGCCATCATCACCGAAATCCGGGCCGGCAGAGGCATACGGGGCGACCGCAAAATCGACGACTATCTCCATCTCGACGCAACCCATCTCGGCAAAGACCTGCTGAGGAGCAAACTACCCGATATCAGCAGCTTCTGCCAGACCTACCTGGGAATCGATCCGGCCGATTCGCCCATTCCCGTCCTGCCCACCGCCCATTATGCCATGGGCGGCATTCCCACGGACGTCCACGGCCGGGTGATCGGCGATGCGAAAGGAACCATCGTGAACGGCCTGTATGCCGCCGGCGAATGTGCCTGCATCTCGGTACACGGCGCCAACCGCCTCGGCACCAACAGCCTGCTCGACCTGGTGGTTTTCGGCCGTCGTGCCGGAAAGCATATCGTCGATTACGTCAAACAGGCTGATCCGGTCACACCGGGTAAAGACGCAGGCGCCGACGCCCGCGCCTGGATCGCCGGCCTCACCGACAGACAGGCCGGTCCGCACGGGGGCGCGATCGCCGAAGAGATGCAAACAACCATGATGGAAAAAGTCGGCATTTACCGGAATGAAACCGATATGCAGGCAGCTATAGACAACATCCAGTCGCTCCGCGAGCGCTACCGGAGCGTGCGGGTCCAGGATACCGGCAAGAGCTTCAACACCGACCTGCTCGAGATCATCGAACTTGGCAGTCTGCTCGACCTCAGTCTTATCACCGCCGCCTCGGCTCTAGCGCGCAAGGAAAGCCGCGGCGCCCACAGCCGGGAAGATTTCCCGGAACGTAACGACGAAACCTGGCTCAAGCACAGCCTTGCCTTCCTGGAGAAGGATACGGTACGGCTTGACTATAAGGACGTCGATACTTCCATCTGGAAACCCAAGCCTCGCACCTATTGAGGTAAAGGAGCAGAAATGAAAATCATTCTCGATATACAGCGCTACAATCCGGAAACCGATGAGGCTATATACTTCCAGAAGTATGAGGTGGAAGCGGAGCCCAATGAACGGCTGCTCGATGCACTGATGCGGATCAAACGGTTCCAGGACGGCAGTCTCGGCTTTCGCAAGAGTTGCGCCCATGGCGTCTGCGGCTCGGACGCCATGCGCATCAACGGCAAGGACAGACTGGCCTGCAAAATCCTGGTAAAAGATGTGGCGGCAAAAGATGGCGATACCATTACAATAGAACCCCTTCGATATTTGCCGGTGCAACGCGATCTTATCGTCGATCAAGTCGAATTTTTTGCCAAATACCGTTCTATCAAACCATATCTCATCAACGAGGAAGAGGTTGAAGGCAAAGAGCGGCTGCAATCTCAGGAGGAGCGGATGGCATTCGACGATACGACCAACTGCATTCTCTGTGCCGCCTGCTATTCGGCATGCCCGGTGCTCGAAGAAAAACCGGGTTTCGTCGGCCCGGCAGCCATTACCCAGGCATACCGGTTTATAGCCGATTCGCGGGACCGGGGACTGGACGAGCGCCTGGAGTTGCTGGATAATAAAACCGGCGTCTGGCCGTGCCGGAATCATTTCCAGTGTACCCTGGCATGCCCGCGCTCAATTCTCATTACCAAGAGAATCAACGAAACCAAGAACCTGATTAAGAACCATCGCCGGTGAAAGCCCGCGGCTTGCCGCTGCAGACCACTGCCGCAAAACCGTGTGTCAGTGGTCCCGGCCTGTCTTACCAGTGCGGCGTGTCGAAAGGATCAAGCAGCATTTCCTGCTTGTCATTCTCATCGGCATGAACTTCCGGATGACTGTTCATGAGCCGTGCGCACGAATTCCAGCGCAGCACCGCGTCCTGATTTTTCGTGTCGCATTCCTTCATCGCCAGATCGAACGCGTCCATTGCTTTGACCAGCCACTGATAGGCTGCGGTGCCTGCTCCCGGCCCGCCCTTCCTGAGATGAAATTTGGCGCGGCGCTCAAAAATAATGCCGGAATAATACGCCTTGCAGTGGGAGGTATCGAGTTTGCCGACGATTTCCCTGGCCTGCTCGAACGAGGGGCTCACCCCGAATTGGGCAAATTTGTCGGTCAGGGCCAGAAGCAGGGTCTTCAAGGCCTCCTGATGGTCCGGCATCACTGCTAAAATGTCCAGACAGATGCTTTCCGCATCGTTGGGTTCATTCAGCAGTCGATACTGTTGTGCTTTGGCCAGGGCTGCCGGTACCGCTTCAGCTGTTATGGACTTTAAAGTAAGCATACGAACCTCCGTTCCGGATTGCCTTGAGAAGAATTTACTTGATAGGCGGCACTACCCCTTTAAAGTAGTTATCGAGAGTCGATTTGCAAGGATTAGGGACAGAAATGCACGGTTCGCAGGGCTGAGAGCAAGATTCCATTTGGAGAGGACGACCATACGTGTTACCTTCCACCTGTACCACGCTGTTCCATCTCTCATATCTGCACGAAAAAGAAGCTGTGTCCTCGGTTTCACAATCAATTGGTAATTCATCATGAGTAAACCCCATTATTACCTTTTAATGATGTTCTTCTATCTCTGTATTGTCGCTATAGTCTGCGCCTTTTTGTTCAAACCGCTTGAGCGGGCGTTTATGGCCAACTGGGGGTTCAATCTGGTAATTCTCGGAGCTCTGGTCATCGGCATCCTGCTGAATGTCCGCCGGGTGATTGTTCTTCAACCCGAGATCAACTGGATCAAGATTTTTCGTACCGGCACTTCCGGTTTATCGGTGGCAGAAAGTCCCGAGCTGCTGAAACCTCTCGCCAAGCATCTCGAGGGCCTGCACCGCGACCGCTTCAGCCTGTCGGCTCTGTCTTTACGAACGGTGCTCGAAGGGATCCGGGGACGGCTGGATGAGTCGCGGGAGATTTCGCGCTATATTATCAGCCTGCTGGTGTTTCTCGGCCTGCTTGGCACCTTCTGGGGACTGCTCGGCACCATTGGCGCCGTCAGCGGGATTATCGGCGGATTCGATATCGGCGAGCAGAATTACGACATGATGTTCCAGGCGCTGAAAGCCGGACTGCAGGAACCTTTGCGGGGAATGGGCACGGCTTTCAGCTCATCGTTGTTTGGCCTCGGGGGATCGCTGATCCTCGGGTTTCTGGACATTCAGGCCAACCATGCGCAGAACAGGTTTTTCAACGAGCTTGAGGAATGGCTTTCCGGCGTTACTCAACTGGTAAACCGGACCGCAGGCGCCGGACTTGAGAGCGGCGATGCCTTTCCGCAGCCGGCAATGGCCCGTATCCAGTTCGAGGTGCTCCTCCAGGAACTGCAGCATACCAATCGAAATATGGAAAATCTGCTCAAGAAGTCGCAATCGGAAGCCAATTCCGGTGCCGGCACTGCGCCGCAGGAAGGCGTTTAGTACCTTAGAAATTCATTTCTTGTTTTTTAGAAATGAATTTCGTGAAGGTACTTATACCCCTCGAGGGGGCACTGAAATGAGTCCCCTCTGTTGTGGGAGGGGATCATAACCCTTGGGTTGCGGGCGTTAGCCCGCTTTAGGAGGACATATGGCATCAGGTTCACGCTACTCCCAGCAGTCGTCAAGCATCTGGCCCGGGTATGTCGACGTACTTTCGGCGTTGCTCATGGTGGTGATTTTTGTTCTGCTGATTTTTACATTTTCCCAGTTCATCCTGACTCGGATTCTCACCAGCCAGGGCAGCGAACTGGAAGATCTGCATCTCCGCATTGCTGAAATATCGCACCTCCTCGGTCTTGAGAAGGAAACCTCTGCGGCGATGACCGAGAAAATTGCATCGCTTTCCGCCCAGGTCGAAACCCTGACGATCGATCGCACGACGCTGCAGAGCGAAGTTGAAGATCTGAGCAGGAAACGGCTTGAAGATCGCGAAACCATTGAAGTCCACCTGCGAACCGTAGCCAGCCTGCAACAGGATATTCATTCGCTGGAGGCTCTGCGCCGGGAACTCGAATCCCGGATCGAAACGGCGGCGGCAGCTCTGACAAAAGAGCGGCAGTTGACTGCATCTCTTCGGGATCGCAGCAAAATCCTGCAGGACCGTTTAGCCGAGGAGGAGGAAAAAACCTTACTCGCCCAGAAAGATATCGAACATCGCGATATCAGGCTGCAGGCCCTGTCCGCCTTAATCGGCGAACAGCAGGAGGCGCTTGACAACCAGCGGAATATGACCGCCGACGCACGGGCGGAAGTTGCTTTACTCAATCAGAAAATCAATCAGCTGCAGAGCCAGCTTGCAGAAATCGGCAAGGCTTTGAAAAAGTCCGAGCTTGAACGGGATGAAAAGGACGAGCAGATTCAGGATCTCGGTAAACGGCTCAATATCGAACTGGCCCGGAGGGTTACCGACCTGGAGCGCTATCGTTCCGAATTTTTTGGCCGCCTGCGCAGTATCATCGCCGATAATCCGCTGATCCGCATCGAGGGAGACCGATTCGTTCTGCAGGCGGAACTGCTGTTTCCCTCGGGAACGGCTGAACTCAGCGAAAATGGCAAGGGGGAACTGAAGGAGCTCGCCGGGGTTCTTGGCGGTCTGATTCCCGCCATTCCGAACGACCTGAACTGGATTCTCCGGGTGGACGGGCATACCGACCGAGTACCCATCAGAACTGCAAATTTTGCCTCGAACTGGGAGTTGTCGACGGCGCGCGCCGTATCTGTCGTACGCTATCTGGCCAGTCAGGGTATTCCGGAGGAGCGGATGGCCGCCACCGGATTCGGAAAATTCCACCCCATCGATCCAGCTGATACCACGCAAGCTTACAGCAGGAATCGGCGTATCGAGATGAAGCTTACCTCCCGCTGAAAAAACAGGTAAGGGACTGTCAAAAAATAACATGACCAAAATTGCGCTCAGGTTTGGGTCAGTTTTGGTCGCAGTGATTGAGCGAAACCGCAGGCGTAGCAGCGCTACGTCGAGGATTTTGCGATTGATCTGCGGCCAAAGATGGCCCGAAAATGAGATGCAAGATGGCCATGTTATTTTTTGACAGTCCCTAAGGTCCGGAGATGGTTGCTCCGGACCTTGCTCGGATTCTTGGCTTACTTTTGCTTGCGCAATCTGTCCATTGCCAGTTTCAGGCTGGTCTGCATCCGCTCAATGGCTTTGGCGAGTGCTCCAATCTCATCCCTGGAAAAGGTATCGATCTTGATGGCAAGATCGCCCTTGCTCATCTTCTCGGCGGCATCGGTCAGCATGACAATCGGTCTGGTAATCCTTTTTGCCGTGACAATCCATACCACGAGAGCGGCGGCAAGAGAAAGAAGCAGCACCGCAAACAAAATAAGACTGTTGTGCCTGGCGGAGGTTTCAATCTTCGTGGCGGTCTCCAGGAATTCATCCTGAGTGGTTCCCACGCCGATAATCCAGTCCCATGGCGCGAAATACATGAACCGTGCCACCTTGGTCCTGGTCTCTTTCTCGCCCGGATTGATCCACGGATAAAAGTGCTCGCCGATTTCACCCGGCTTGAGGACCAGGGCTTTCTTCACCATCTCCTGAATAAAGAAATCTCCCTTTTCGTCCTTCAGAACAGAGATATCTTCGCCGTCGCGCTTCCCTTTTTTCGATATCACATACGATCCCTTGCTATCCAAAACCCACACATAACCGGTTTTCCCCACCACAATGCGCATGATCGTCTCCCGGAGACTCTTGACGCTTTCAATAGGGACACCCACATACAGCATGCCGATTATTTTTCCGTCGGCATCCTGCAAGGGTTCATAGGAAGTAACAAACCAGTTATTCACCACATAGGCTCTGCCGGTAAACGAGTCGCCCTTCATGATCGCGGCAACAACCGGATTGGGCTTGCCGTCCGGGTTGGTGCCGGGAATGAAGGTGCCGATTGCCCTGGTCCCATCATTTTTGAGGACATTTGTGGCAACGCGAAGCATGTCTCCGGCAGCATTCATCCGCTGGAAAATGGTACAGGTGACCGCGACGGTTTCCCGAACCTTATCAACCACGGGAACCGGAGTCTTCGGGTCACTCACCTGACCCAGCCAGGAATTGCCGATTTTCATGCGGGGCAACTCGACCGTTGAAGCGGCGAGAGAGAATTGGTTCGTGGCATTCCAACTCGCGTTCCTTTCCTCCATCGAAAACCCGCCACCATGGACAACGATCTCGCGAGCGACATTTAAAGCGCTTTTGATGTTCCTTTCATTGACCTCCTGGTGCGATTCAACCAAGCCGTACATCGATTTGGCGAGTTGATCGAGATTGGCAAACGCCTGGCTGTTGGTCTCGTCGACGGTGAAGTTGAGAGTCGATCTATTCTGGAAAAAGGTGATGGATGCCACGATAATCTGCGGCAGAACAACCAGGAGACACCCGATGAAAACAAGTTTGAACTGCAGTTTCATTGATCCCAACATATGGCATAACTCCTTTTTAAAAAGATGATGGTAAAAGGCGATGAGCCGTCTCGTTCGAAAGACGTCGACAGCCATAACTCCCCCAGGGTCTTTTATTAAACCAATGCAGTTAGACTACACCCTTCTCCTTTTTGCAATTTTTTCCCTGCGGTTATCTTTTTTTTATCGAAGCAGCCAAATGACGGGGAGTATGATGATTTTTGCAGTCATGGAACAGGGAACCGTTGTATAATGACACAAATTATCCCACAGCTGCAGGCGACTGTCGCACCGCATCGGAGTAAATATATATGATCCAAATCCGAAGAAACATATCCCTGGCCCGACGCATGCATTACCGGATAGGCGGAAAGGCCCGGTATTTTTTTGAACCGCAGAATGCCCTCGATATTGAAGCGGCGGTGCGATGGGCCTTCGACCGCGATATTCCATTTCTGGTTCTGGGCGCCGGCACGAACATGCTGTTTTCGGAAAATGGATATGAAGGACTGATCATCCAGCTTGCGAAAAAGGAGATCCAAAGTGAGCCGGGCGGCATCCGCATTTCCGCCGGAACGATGATGGCCGATGCGGTCGGTTTTTTTACTCTTCGCGGATTGCGCGACCTTTCTTGGGCCGGCGGCTTGCCGGGAACGGTCGGAGGTGCAGTGTTCGGCAACGCGGGATGCTTTGGCGGAGAGATGAAGGACGTCATCATCGAGGTTGCAAGCATTGCCCACGACAGGGCTTCGGGGACGGTCGAACCACGACTGCGGAGTTCTGCGGATTGCATGTTCGCATATCGGGAGAGCGTGTTCAAACGGATCGGCGGCGAAATCATCACCAGCGTGCTGATGCGGGCCACGCCGGGAAATGAGGCGGCAATGCGGGCCGAAGTGCAAAACCATATCGAATATCGACAGCGGTTTCAGCCCATCGAATATCCCTGCGCGGGAAGCACGTTCAAGAACATACCTCTTGAGTCGGTCTCCGAAAAGGTCCGGTCCGAATTCGCCGATGTCGTAAAGGTAGATCCGGTTCCCGTCATTCCCGTCGCCGCGATCCTTGATCGACTTGGATTGAAGGGAAAGCGAATAGGAGGCGCCGAAATATCCGCAAAACATCCCAATTTCTTCATCAACCGTAACAAGGCGACATTTTCGGACATCATCGATTCGATTGCGTTGGCAAAAATGATGGCCCTGGAACGATATGGAATCGTATTGGAAGAAGAGATACGCATTGTTCGCTGACTCTGAAATGAGCCGGATCTAAATTTTCAACTTCAGCGGACATGCGAACAGATGGTGTTTCCGATTGGGAGATCACTATGGCACCGACCTACTCAAGTTACCTTAAAATCGATAACCTCCTGGCCCTCCAGCAGCCCTTGTCGGACGAGAAAGCCCACGATGAGATGCTCTTTATCATCATCCACCAGGCCTACGAGCTGTGGTTCAAACAGATTCTGCACGAATTGGACCGATTGCAGACGCTGCTGAAAACCTGTGATTATCCACGGGCACAGTTCTCCCTGAAACGCGTCCTGGCTGTGCTGAAGGTCATTATTGCCCAGCTCGATGTCCTGGAGACGATGCTTCCTCTCGATTTTCTCGCCTTTCGAAGCAGCCTGGAAACAGCAAGCGGGTTCCAATCCGTACAATTCAGGGAACTGGAATTCGCCCTCGGTCACAAGCGGCGCAAGGTTTTCGAACACCTGCCCGATGCCTCGCAAGCCAGACTACGGCTGGAAAAGCGCTATGCGGATCCTGCTCTGTGGGACTCTCTCCTCGCCGGACTTGCGCGCAGTGGCTATCCCGTTCCCGGGGAGGTTCTGAATCGCGATCTGACCCAGCCGATCGCGCCGTCACCCCAGCTCCGCAAAATGCTCATCGATATCTACCTCGACTCTCCGCAACTCGTGTTCCTCTTCGAACTGTTGCTGGATCTGGATCAGGGGTTCCAGGAGTGGCGCTACCGGCATGTCAAGATGGTCGAGCGGATGATCGGGGAAAAGTACGGCACCGGCGGCTCGGAAGGTGTCGGCTATCTGAAGTCCACCTTGTTCAAACCGTTCTTTCCCGATCTGTGGGCTCTCCGAACGGAGCTGCAGAACCTATGATTACTGCCGAATCGTTATACCGTTCTGCCAACGCGCTCGCCGCTCATTACCGCAGATTTCGCGTCGGCGAGCGGCTTCTGCTCACCGGTCACTCGCACCAGGCATGGCCGGATTGCGGCCTGAACGGGCAGCAGCAGGCCTGGCTCGATGCCGCCGAATACCTGGATCAGAAATGGGAGCGCGCCTTTGCCAAAGCCGAGCGGGTTCGGCGCGGATTTAAGCGGCTGCTCGATGATCCCGACGGTCATATCGCCCTGGGGTCGAACACGCATGAGATTTTAGTTCGCTTCCTTTCAGCCTTGCCCCTTGCAAAACGCCTTCGCATCGTAACCACCGATGGAGAGTTCCACAGCTTGAGACGTCAATTGGACCGCATGGCCGAAGAAGGCCTGGAGCTGGTCAAAGTTCCCAGCTCGCCGGCTTCTCGGGTGGCGGAGCGGCTGAGCGCGGCTGTCGACGAGAACACCGCTGCCGTGATCGTTTCGGCAGTTTTTTATCAAACCGGCCACATCGTTGCAAATCTGGGGACCGTGCTGGATGCATGCCGGCGGGTGGGGGCACATCTGTTGATCGATGCCTATCACGCCCTCAACGTCGTGCCCTTTTCCCTCAAACAACAACGGCTCGACGGTGCTTTTGTAACGGGAGGGGGATACAAGTACTGCCAGCTTGGCGAAGGAAATGCTTTTCTTCGCTTTCCGGCGGATTGCCGGATGCGGCCATCGGTAACGGGATGGTTCAGCGAGTTCGAGGCACTCGGTGCAGCAGGGGGCGACGGCACCGTAGGCTACGGCAAAGGCCACGCCCGTTTCGCAGGCTCCACCTACGATCCGACAAGTCATTATCGAGCAGCCGAGGTCTTTGATTTTTTTGAGGATCAGGGCCTATCCCCGGAATTGCTGCGAGAGGTCAGTCAGCACCAGATCGGACTGCTTGCCGATTGCTTCGACCGGCTCGATGCCAACCCTGACGTGATCACGCGCGACCGGTCCATTCCCCTGAGTGCCATTGGCGGATTTCTCGTCCTCCGCTCCCCCGTGGCCGCTGAAATCTGCCGCTTGCTCCATGATCGGGGTGTCCGCACAGACTGCCGCGACGACGCACTTCGCCTGGGACCTGCCCCGTATCTGTCGGACGACCAGTTAAAGGCATCCATGCAGATCCTGGGGAATGTCCTTGACAACGTTTAGTACCTTCCACGCCAGCCTGCCGTGATAAACAACATTCGTTTGGTGCACGCGAAGACGCGAAGCTTATCTCTCGGTATTACTGCCAAAAGCGGGTGATGCTATCCAGCAATAATTCGCCTGTCCAAACTCATCCCCTCTTATCTTTGTTTATCTTCGCGCCTTCGCGTCTTCGCGTGAGAGATAAGAGCATTCCCAGGTCTGGTCCGTCAATCTGCCTCACGTGAGGATGGACTTTTCTTCCCACAGAACTGCCAGATGGATGATGGTCTCGACTGCTTTTTCCATATCCTGTACGGAAATCCACTCTTTCTTCGAGTGGAAATTATGTCCACCGGTGAAGATATTCGGCGTCGGGACACCCATATAGGAGAGGCGAGCGCCATCGGTGCCTCCCCGTATCAGCCCCTGCTTCGGTGAAAGACCGGTGCGCCGCACAGCCTCCATGGCATATTCGGTGACCAGCGGATATTCATCGAGCACGTATTTCATATTGCGGTAACTCTCATCGACCTTGAATTCATACTGCAGACGGGGATATTTGAGCTGCAGGATTTCCAGTATTTTTTGCAGCAGCGCTTCCTTCTCCTCCAACCCTTCGACCGTGAAATCACGGATCAGATATTTCAGCACGGTTTCTTCAACTGAACCGTTTATGCCGTGCAGATGCATATACCCTTCCCTGCCCTCCGTGGTTTCGGGAGACAAGGTGTGCTGCGGCAGGAAAGTAATAAATTCTGCTGCGATCCGTTGCGAATTCAGCATCTTTCCTTTGGCGTAGCCGGGATGCATATTGATGCCTTTGAGGGTGATTGTCACCGAATCGGCGCAGAACGTTTCATCTTCGATTTCAGCCGCTGTCCCCCCATCTATGGTATAGGCGTACTTTGCACCGAACTGCTCAATATCGAAATATTTCGTTCCGGTTCCGACTTCTTCATCCACCGTGAATGCAATTCGGATGGTGCCATGGACAATTTCAGGATGCTGCACCAGATAGTCCATCGCGGTCATGATTTCGGCTACCCCGGCCTTGTTATCCGCACCGAGCAAGGTGGTGCCGTCGGTGGTGACGATATCATGGCCGATGCAGTCGGCCAGGGCCGGGTTATCTTCCGGCCGGATGACCTGGCCGGGGTCTTTGGGCAGGACGAGCGATTCACCCTTGTAATTCCGGTGAATTACCGGCCTCACATTGGCTCCTGTCACCTCGGGAGAGGTGTCGACATGGGCGATAAATCCAATCACCGGCACCTCTCTGCCGGTGTTGCCCGGCAGCGTCGCAAAGACATAGCCGTGGCTGGTCAGTTCGGCATCCTTCAGCCCCATTTCCTGTAATTCCGCCACCAGCAATCTCGACAGATCGAGCTGCTTTGCGGTGCTCGGATATTCTTCGGAGTTCTCCGCAGACTGCGTATCGATCGCCGCATACCTGGTGAATCGTTCTACCATTTCATCAACAGGGATGCTCAACTTCATGGGTAGCTCCTTTGCCATTGGGGCCCTATGCCTGCGAGAAATTGCAAGCCTCGATATGAGCTGTACTTATGCCGACAAAGCCGCCTTCTATCAATATAGTCTTCTTTTGCCACTTTTCATTGCTGCGAATCATTTGAGTTATGCCGGCCTGCGTTATTGGGATATAACGATGGTTGCTCTTACTCTTGAAGAGGCCATGGAACGTGCCGCTAATATAAAAAAACGAATTCCCCCGGGTTTGGGTGATGATATGCACCGTAGACTTGCTTTCTTTCGTTTTCAAATTTAAATAAACCGCTCGTTTTTTTTCCATGCTATCACCAAGATTTTCAAGAGAATCATGGAAAAAGAGCACCTCGGAAAGCCTGACCTGGAGTTTAGGGAAATCACCCAGTTTAATATTGCCCTCCAAGGCAATTGATGCATTATTTAGCAACATTGCATCATTAAAACTCTTTTCGTTCGGATCCTTCCAGTAAACATTGGCACTGTTGAAGATATCTATTGTCCGAAGAGAACCGTTTGCGATATCGATAGAGCCTCTGTAGATTTTTTCCGGGGTATAGATGGTAATTTTTCTTTGACTGTTATCCATGATGGCCCTCTCATAAGGCTGTGATGCATTCAGAGCTCAATCGACTCCCAATCTTATTTTCATGGTAGTGGTTGCTGATTTTTTCTGTTACGTCAAGCGCTTTCTGCAACCAATCGATTTGCAGACTATGGGAGATGGAAAATAATTGAAAAGATCCCTCAAACACGCTAGGATCACAGGCGCAGTAATCCATGAGAGCCCCTCTGCAACACTTGAACTTTTACCGGTCCTGCCATTGATTAAGCTGATTATCCCCTTCTACAACCTTGCCTGGTCTGTGGCGTTGCCGTTTTTACAACGTTTACCGAGAGTATCGCTCGGCTGGCGCCAGCGGACCCTGCGGGATTCGCCGGCCGGTCCCTTCGATATCTGGATCCAGGCGGCGTCCGGCGGAGAATCCTTGTTGACCAATATGGTTCTGGAAAACCTGGCGGCAAAACTCGGCAGCAGGAAACTGCGGGTGCTCGCCACTTCCGGCACCAAGCAGGGCATCGACAGCCTGATAAAAGGCCGCAGCCTGCATCCGCCGGGCGGCAATCCGGATATCACCGTTGCCTACTTCCCGTTCGACTCGCCAAGGATTATGGAAAAAGCCTTCTCCCGCTTTGCGCCAAAACTTGCGATCATCGTCGAAACCGAATTGTGGCCGGGCTTTCTGGTCAGCGCCAGGCGCAGCAGCGTGCCGGTCCTTCTTATCAATGGCCGGATGTCCGAGAAGAGTTTCCGCTCTTATCGTCATTTTTCCGGCTTTTTCAGCAAGTACGGCCCGAAAAAAGTCTGGGCTGTTTCTCCCCTGGACCGGGAGCGTTTCGGCCAGGTCGTCGGACCGGAAAAGGTCAGCCTGATGAACAACATCAAGTTCGACCGGATTGAGCCGAAAAACGACTTTTCGACCGATACGCCGATCGCAGGTCTTCTCCCCGAATCTACGCCTTTCATTCTCCTTGGCTCGGTGCGCCGGGAAGAAGAAGAGAAGGTCCTGAAGGCCATAACGACAACCTTGTCCGCCCGGCCCGATCTCGTCATCGGCCTTTTCCCCAAGCATATCGAGCGGGCCTACCATTGGCTCACCCTGCTGAAAGAGGCAAATATCCCCGCCGTCAAACGATCGCAGGCAACCGGCCGAAGTAAGCCGGGGACGGTGATCGTCTGGGATGTTTTCGGTGAACTGGCCGGGGCCTATGCGCTTGCTTCGGCAACTTTTGTCGGCGGCAGTCTGGTAAATTTGGGTGGCCAGAATTTTCTCGAACCGTTAGTATTTGGCCTGCGCCCGATCATCGGCCCCTACTGGAAGAATTTTGCATGGGTGGGACGGGATATCGTCACCTGCGGTTTGGTCAAGGAAGTTGCCGACGAGATCGAACTGACTTCAGCTCTGCTTGCGGCGATTGACAGTCCCAGTTCGAGGCAGGATGTGATGAATCAGGTCCGCACGTTTTTCGCGCCGCGCAAGGGGGGCACCGAGCAGGTATGCCGGCAGATACTAGAACAACTCCATTTTCCTGGTGAATAACAGCATGAGTAAATTTCCGCCCTGTTACGGCATTATCCCGGCACGGTTCAAATCCCACCGTTTTCCCGGCAAACCGCTTGCCGATATCCTCGGCAAACCGATGTTCTACCGGGTCTACGAACGGGCTGTCAGGTGTCCCTTACTGAAAAAGGTCTGGCTGGCAACGGACGACCAGCGCATCTACGATGCGGCAACCAGCCTTGACGTTCCGGTGGTGATGACCGATCCCGATCATCCCAGCGGCTCCGACCGGATTATGGAGGCGGCGCGTATCCTGGGTCTTGAGGACGATTCGGTCGTAGTCAATATTCAGGGCGATGAGCCGGCACTTGACCCGGAAATGCTGAGAAAGCTGGTCGAACCTTTTGTTTCGCCAGATATTCAAGTGACTACTCTGGCACGGATTATCGACGCCAGACAGGCCGAAAATCCCGATCGGGTGAAGGTTGTCCGTTCGGAGAAAGGTTTTGCCCTTTACTTTTCAAGATCGAAGATCCCCTTTATCCGCGATATCGATCAGACCGATACCGATTATCTCCTGCACATCGGCATCTACGCCTACCGGATTTCGGCCTTGAAGGCTTTTACCACCCTGCCCCCCAGTCCGCTGGAAAACATAGAAAAGCTTGAACAGCTTCGGCTCCTTGAAGCCGGCATTGCGATCTACGTGGTGACGACCGATTACCAGGGATTCGGCGTCGACCGGCCTGAAGATCTTCAGCTCATCCTTCGCCAGCTGCAAGGCTGATCGGGAATTTCTTCCTTCACCGATCATTGTTTTTCCAGGCCGAAGCGGTATTCGACGATATCCAGCGCGGCGTCGGCAATGACGGCAAACAGTGCGGCCAGCAGCGATCCCTGGAGGATAAAGACGGTATTGTCCGAGGCAAGACCGGTGATAATCGGAGCCCCCAGGCCGCCTGCGCCGATGGTCGCGCCTATGGTTGCGGTACCGATATTGATGACGACCGAAGTTTTGATGCCGGCCATAATCACCTTTGACGCCAGAGGCAGTTCAACCCGCCACAGGGCCTGCAGTTCGGTCATGCCCATGCCCATCGCCGCCTCGCGCACCGCCGGCGCAACGGTCTGCAGGCCGCTTACGGTATTGCGGAGGATGGGCAGCAGGCCGTAGAGGAAAAGGGCGATTATGGCAGGTTTGGCGCCAAAACCCACCGAGGGTACCGCAAGCGCCAGCACTGCCACCGGAGGAAATGTCTGGCCTATGGAGACCAGGCTGTTGACTGCCGGCAGGAAATCGCGGCCGAAACTTCTGGTTACCAGAACTCCCAGCCCCATGCCCACCAGGATCGACAGCCCGCTGGAAACCGACACCAGCAGACCATGCTGCCACGTCAAAATCCATAATCCGACCCGCGGATAAAGGTAATTCACCTGATTCGGGTAAAGCGACGAAAAGAGCCACTCCCACACTCCCTTCCAGGAAGCCAGCAGGACAAAGGCAGCCAGCGCGGTTGCAAGCATGACGATGCGGGGCAAACGTGATCGCATTTCAGTCATTTCGGCATCTGTTTTTCAGGATTCCAGAACATCGGCCAGACGAATCTCACCCTGCAGCCGGCGTTCGTCATCGACCACCGGCAGACAGACCACACTCTGCTGCACGAACATGGCAAGCGCCTGCTTGAGACTGGAATCCGGCCGCACCGACATATCGGCGAGATCGATCTCCACCAGGTCTTCAAACATATTCACCTTGCTGCCGGTCTTGATATTGCCGTCAAGCCACCCCACCAGTCGCTTGTGCTCGTCCGTCACCCAGAGATAGCGGGCACAATCACTGCCCTCAAGCCGTCTGAATTCGGCTTCCAGAAGCTCGGGGGCGACACGCCGCTCCACCGAATTGGCGGGATGGAGGAAATCGACGGCCAGCAATCGGGACAGACGCTTGAGCGCCCGGTCCAGTCCCACGAATTTTTTGACAAAAGCATTGGCGGGCGAAGACAAAAGCTGCTCGGGGGCGGCATACTGTACCAGGCTGCCCTCCTTCAAGAGAGCCACTTTTGAGCCCAGACGTACGGCCTCGTCGATATCGTGGGTGACAAAGACAATGGTTTTATGCAGTTCTTTCTGAATGGCGAGAAACTGGTTCTGCAGATTCTCACGGCTGATCGGGTCAAGTGCTCCGAAAGGTTCATCCATCAGCAGAATCTGCGGATCCGCAGCCAGGGCTCGGGCCACGCCGACCCTCTGGGCCTGACCTCCCGAGAGTTCCACCGGATATTTGCCGCCAAAGGTGTCGGGGGCTAGTTCCAGGAGTTCCAGCAATTCCCGGGCGCGCTTTTTCGATCTGGTGTCATCCCAGTGCAGAAGCCGCGGCACCACCCTGATGTTATCGAGCACGGTCATGTGCGGAAACAGGCCGATGCTCTGGATCACGTAGCCCATGCTCCGTCGCAGCCTTTCCGCCGGAACGTCCTGCACATCGGTGCCGGCTACCGTTATCGTACCGGAGCTGGGTTCGATCATCCGGTTGATCATTTTCAAGGTCGTACTTTTGCCGCAGCCGGACGGACCGATCAGGCAGCACAGTTCACCTTCCTCCACGGTAAAGCTCAAATTGCGGGCTGCCCAGGTTTTGCCGTAGCGCTTGCTGACATTTCCGAGGGTAATCATGACAGGCCTCCGGGACTGAAGAATTTAATGACCAACTGGAAGAGTCCGTCTGCGGCCACGGCTAAAAGAATGGTCGGCACTGCGCCGAGCAGCACCAGGTCGATGGCCGATTGGCCGAGTCCCTGGAAGATGAACACTCCGAATCCGCCCGCGCCGATAAGTGCCGCCACCGCGGTATTGCCGATATTCTGCACGCTGGCGATACGCAGCCCGTTGAGGATGATCGGTGCGGCAAGAGGCAGCTCGACCTTGAGAAACATGTGGCTCGGCCCCATCCCCATCCCGCGCCCTGCCTCTATGACTCCTTTATCCACCCCCTCAAATCCGGAAAAAGTATTCCTGACGATGGGCAGAAGGCCGTACAGCGTCAGGGCGATGACAGCCGGCGCCCAGCCGATACCGCGAACGCCCAAGTCGCGGAGCAGGGCAATTTCGTTCGACAGGAAGGCAAGAGGGGCAATCAGCAGGCCGAACAACGCCAGGCTCGGCACGGTCTGCACGATATTCAAAACAGCAAACACCCCGGTCCGAAGCCTGGCATATTTGAAAAGTATCAGGCCAAGCGGCAAGCCGATCACGGCCGAGAGTCCGACCGACAAGCCGGCAATGAACAGATGATGAAGAAGTTCTAAGAAAAACCGATCCCTGCGCCCTGCAAATTCCAGCACCAGCGACAGGGAGTCGAAGACTCCGGCGAGGGTAAATGCCAAAATCCCTGCAAAAAAAGCAATTGCCAGACAGCTCTTGGCAACTCTTCCGGGCTTTGCGCGGTGCATCATATCGATAAATATGATGAATACGCCCAACAGCGAAAGCCACAACCCCGGACCAATGGAAATCCTTGTGAAAGTACCGGCCATCGAGAGTTTCGCGGCCGCTGCCCCCTGAAACC
This sequence comes from Desulfobulbaceae bacterium BRH_c16a, assembly GCA_000961725.1. Lineage (GTDB taxonomy): Bacteria > Desulfobacterota > Desulfobulbia > Desulfobulbales > Desulfocapsaceae > Desulforhopalus_A. Next base: position 8,177 of record LADS01000009.1, on the reverse strand, counting down.
AGAGCAAGGCCACAACCAGGAGCAGGATGACGACCATGCCCAGCCCCGCTTCCCGGCGTCCCGACCTGAGGCTTATCAATGCCAGAACCACCGGGCCGGCCAGCAAAAGCCCCCACTGCCAGACGGCGAGAACCTCGAATACGGATAAGGATATTCCAGGCGCCAGCCGATTCTCCCTCACAAGGACGAAATCCTCCAGCAGCAGAGCAGCCAGGGCGACAGCAACGCCGACCAGACCCGCTCTCGATATCGCCCGCTCTTCCAACTCTTGCTCCCGCTAGAGCAGGCCCTGCTCCAGCAGATACTCCCTGGCCACCGTATCGGCGCCTTCCCCGCCAATGGCGATCTGCGAGTTCAACCGCTGCAGGGTTTCCTGGTCGAGGCCTTTGAACACAGGCGCCAGGATCTTTTCGATCTCGGGATGTTGTTCGAGCACCGCTTCGCGGACCACCGGGGTCGGGGCATAAACCGGCTGCACGCCTTTGGTGTCTTTCAGCACCACCAGGCCGAGGGCGGACAGCGCACCGTCGGTACCGAAAGCCATGGCCGTGTTCACGCCACTGGTGCCCTCTGCGGCGGCCTTCTCCGTCTGGGCGGTGTTGCAGCCTGAAAAGACGATCATCTGATCATCGGCGATTTTAAAACCATAAGTCGCCTGGAAGGCGGGCAGGGCATCTTCCCTGGTCACAAACTCCTCACAGGCGGCGAGCTTCACCTTGCCGCCGCCATTTACATAGTCGGCAAACTCGGAAAGAGTCGCAAGCCTTGCCTTTTCGGCCATATCGCCGCGGACCGCAAGAGCCCAGGTATTATTGGCTGGCGCCGCTGTCAGCCAGACCAGATGGTTCTGCTCGTAATCCAGCTGTTTAACCTTTTCGTAGGCCTTGGCGTGATCCTTCCACAGCGCCGGGTCCTGTCCGGAAAAAAAGAATGCGCCGTTGCCGGTGTACTCGGGATAAATATCGATCTCGCCGGAGATGATGGCCTTGCGGACGATGGGCGTTGGCCCGAATTCGGTCCTGTTTTCCGTGGCAAGGCCGCTTTTTTCGAGCATCAGTATGATCATCTGACCCAGAAGAGCACCTTCGGTATCGATCTTCGAGCCAACCGTCACCGGCCTCTTCTTTTCTCCTGACACCGCCGGTGCCACCAGGAACACGCCTGCAAGGAATACTGTTACAGCAAGGAAAAAGGTTCTGTTCATTGCATTCCCCCTTTGTCTTTTCCGGGCATTTTCTTCCCGGTTTTGAAAAGCTTCCAAAAAGAGCGTCACCCTCTGTATATAACAAATATATGTAGCAAGTGTCATCGGATATATCCTCTCCGCCATGAAAAAAGGTTTTCTATGCCCATAGAGATCCTGCCGCCCCTTGCGGATCTATCTTGATTTTTTCCTCCCGTCCCCTTGTTATTTCGTTCTTTTTATGCTGAAATTCATCTACCCAGACAAACTCCGACAGCGGTCGGAAGAACCAACATTGGTAAACCAAGAGGATCGGAAATGACTATTACCAAAAAAATATTGGCGGCGACTCTTCCCTTTTTCTTCGTCTTCGGGATGGTTCTGCTCTTTCTCAGCATCTCGAGTATCGAGAAGCAGGGCAAACAGAGCCTTGAGAACATCAATGCCATTATGCTCAGCGACAAGAAGGAGAAGCTCACCGACCTCGTCCGCAATACCTTCGAGATCCTCTCCACCCAGTACCAGACAGCCCATGATACTCAACTGATCGCCAAAGCCTACCAGCAGGAACTGCAATCTGTCGTCAATCTGGCCTTTTCATCGATCCAGGCCATCTATGATCAGGCCGGTCCCACCGATGAAGAAAAGAAAGTCCAGGCGCTGAGGATCATCAAGAGCATGCGCTATGCCGGAGATAATTATCTCTGGATCAACGATATGGTTCCGAACATGGTCATGCACCCGATGAAGCCTTCCATGGATGGCACCAGTCTTGCCGATTACAAGGACCCCAACGGCAAAAAGCTTTTCGTCGAATTTGTCAAAGTGTGTGAGAAGGACGGCGAGGGATTTGTCGATTACATGTGGCCCAAACCGGGGGAGGATAAGCCGGTCGCCAAACTTTCGTTTGTCAGGTTGTTCAAACCGTGGAACTGGGTGGTGGGAACCGGGGTTTACCTCGAAACCGCGGAAGCACGTTTCAAGGAAGAGGCCAAAAAACAGATCGGCAACCTCCGCTTCGGTCCGGAAGGCAAGGACTATTTCTTTATCCTCGATACCGACCTGAATATGGTCATGCATCCGATTAAACCGGGAATGAACGGTAGTGACATCAGTGACTTCCGCGATCCGAAAGGCAAGGCTCTGTTTGTCGAGATGGTGGAGGTGTGCCGGAAAGCAGGTCAGGGCTTTGTCGACTACCTGTGGCCGGAACCCGGAAAAGATGAGCCGGTGCCCAAACTCTCCTATGTCCAGCTGTTCAAGGAATGGGGATGGATAGTCGGCACCGGGATATATGTCGACGATATCGAACAGGCGATGGCCCGCCAGGAAGAAGGGATAAACAGCATCGTCGGCCAGCAGAAGAAACTGATAATTTCGATAGTTGTCGGTATGATTGTGGTTTTAGGCCTGATCATCTTCTTCATGGCCACCCGCATCGCCAAACCTATCCGCGAAACCGATGCCTTCTTCCGCGACATCTCCGAAGGAGAAGGCGATCTGACAGCCCGCCTCACCGTGCACAGCAAGGATGAAATCGGCGATATGGCGAAATCTTTCAACATCTTTGCCGAAAAACTCCAGGGAATGGTAGGGTATATTGCCGAGGAATCTATAGAAATCAACAACTCTTCCGGCTCTCTCTCGCAGATCGCGACGGATCTGTCGAGCGTCGCCAGGGAGACCCTGAACAAGTCTAATTCTGCCGCTTCCGCGGTCGAAGAGATGTCGACCAATATGAATGTGGTCGCCTCATCCATGGAAGAGGCGGCGGCCAACGTCAATGCGATGGCCTCGGCCATTGAGGAAATGACTTCAACCATCAATGAAATTGCCGAAACCTCCGAAAAAGCAAGGGCGATAACCGACAATGCCGTTTTGCAGTCATCAAACGCATCGGTCAGTGTCGATGAACTTGGCATAGCAGCCAAAGAAATCACCAAGGTTCTGGAAACGATCACCGAAATCTCTCAGCAAGTCGATCTTCTTGCCTTAAACGCCACCATCGAAGCGGCAAGAGCCGGTGACGCCGGCAAGGGATTTGCAGTAGTTGCCAGTGAAATCAAGGACCTCGCCAAACAGACCGCCCAGGCAACCGATCAGATCAAGGAACGTATCGATTCTATCCAGACCACCACCAGGGCCACGGTATCGGTCATAGAAAATATCAGCAAAGTGGTGGGCGAAAACTCCGATATTGTCAATACCATCGCCACTGCGGTCGAGGAGCAGTCGGTAACGGCCAAGGAGATCTCGCAGAATGTCGCCCAGATCTCGATGAATATTCAGGCGGTAAACAATAACATCGCTGAAAACTCTCAGGTGTCGCAGATGATAGCCGGAGAAATCGCCGAAATGAACCAGGCGAGCAACCTGATGAACGAAAGTGCCAGTCAGGTAAGCAGCAACGCCGGCTCGCTCGACTTTCTCGCCAAATCCCTGAACAAGCTGGTATCAACGTACAAGTTCAAGTAATAATAGCCTCGAGGGTGCGGCGGTTTGTCCGCACCCTCGACCTGCCCGGCGTCCATTCCATCCAGCTCGCACCATACAATTCTCGTTCAACCTGAAAAAGCTCTGTGGTCTTTTCATTATTGACAGGAACGGCAAATGCAGGTAAGTAACACTCACTTACCAAAACCCGTGGCGCAGGACCTGAGACAAATAAACCGACCGAATCCACCATGAAGACAACCGAAACCGCCTTACTCCCGGCCGATCCCTCGTCACCGCCCGGCCGCACCCGGATCATGAACAGTATGGTTCGCCTGCTTGAAATAAGGGAATTCAATCGCATAACCACCGCCGAGATCGCCCGCGATGCAGAGGTGACCGAGGGGCTCATTTACAAATACTTCCGCGACAAGAAGGACCTGCTGTTTCAGGTGCTGATGGAGCTGTTCCGGCAGGTAATCGACAAGATCGCAGGTGAAGTTGCCGCAGTCGACGGCTCCCACGAAAAGCTGCGGGCCTTTATCAGGGCCAGCGTTGCCGGCTATGCAGGTTCCAGGGTTTTTTCGAAAATAATTCTACTTGAGGTACGGAACTCGCCGAGTTTTTTTGCCAGCAATGCCTACGGCCTGGTCCGGCAGTACAGCAAAATGCTCGCCCAGATCCTGCAGGAAGGAATCGACTCAGGCGAGTTGGCCTCGGACATTGAGATCCGGGCGCTCCGGGAAATCATTTTCGGCGCAATCGAACACGCTTGCCTTTCCTGTATCATATTTAATAGAGAAATTGATGTCGACAGGGTCGCCGGGCAACTGTGCAGGGTCCTTTTCTGCGGTATCACCCGCCCCGGCAAGGAAGATAATCAAGGGAGAAAACCATGACTGCCGGCTTCAGTGTCAAAGGAGAAGGAAAAGCCATCGTCCTGCTCCACGGTTCGATGGCCAGCAAGGAACAATGGCTTGGCTTCACAGAGGAGTTGATTCCCCGCTATAAGGTCATATCCATGGATCTGATCGGGTATGGCAGGACCGCCCGGCCCTTCAACCCCGACAAGTATAGTCTCCGGGATGAATCGGAACTGTTGCGGTCCATCCTGGAGGCAACCGTAGGTGCCGGCGAATCCTATCACCTGGTCGGCCATTCCTACGGTGGAGTGGTCGCTCTGCACCACGCATACCATCATCGCGACAATGTCAAAAGCCTGACAATAATCGAACCGATGGCATTCCACCTCCTCGAGAAAAACCACCACCTCATCGAGGCATCGAGACAGATGGTCGAGGAAATTCACCGTTTCATCAAGGAAGGTAATGCCATTGCCGGAGCGGAAATGTTCATCAACCTGTGGATGCCTGCCGGTACCTTTGCCAAAATCGGCGAACGGGAGAAGATGCTCCTCTCCGAGGGGGTCAAAAAGATGGTGGTGGATTTCCGTGCTGCCGTCGACGAACCGCTTTCCGCCGACGATTATGCAACACTGCCGATGCCTGTCTGCCTGATCGCCGGCAAGGCAAGCCCACCCTATTCTCTCGGCATCGCCGAGGTTGTTGCTGCGGCCATCCCCGGCATCGAGTTCCACTGGGTCGACGGCGGCCATTTTTCGCCTGTGTCGCATGCCGGTCAGGTCAATCCGGTCATCGCCGATTTTATCGGAAGAGTTGAGACCGGCGTCAGGACGTGATCAAAAAAAAACTTCCAGTCGGGATTGCCCGACCGGAAGTTTTATGGATTTTTGCCAATCAGTATTTTTTAATTTTACAGGGCCTTGGCTGTCGGCTCCTTGGGTTTCTGGTGATCCCGGTCCAGATGGAAGTTGATCCACGAGGAAGTGTCCTTCAACTCCCACAGGCGCGGCGGGACAAATTCACAGGTGAGCTTGTCGGTTTCGCCGTGTTTCTTCATCCGTTGGTAGGCCCGCACCCAGACACAGAGCTTATCCTTATTGACCTCGCAGTAGCCGTTATTGCTGCCACCGCAGGCGCCGTTTCGAGTGTGCTTCGGGCAGCCCGATTCCGGGCATAAAAAGCCCACGTGCTGGATCCCGCAGTCGCCGCAGCTTTGGCAGGAGAGCAGGACCTTCTTGAAAGGATCTTCGAGGAATTTTTTTAATACCCATGAGGTCTTGCTCTGATCGAGGCGAGAGGAGATCCGCTTATATACCGGGGCAAGAGAGGCCCCTTTGTCAAAGAACAGATCGTGGGCGGTTTTCAGGAACATATAGTGACAGTTCTCGGTAATCTTCACCTTGATCTTTTCTTTACGCAACGACTCGGCCTGCGCCGCACCCCGGTTCTTGTCTTTATAGAGATAGAATCGTTTTCCGCTCTCTTCCCGAAACTCCTCGACATACTCCTGCCAGTTGTGTTCGATGGCGTCCATCCGGTCGAGTATCTTGCCCACCGTTGCAAAGCTGTCGTGAATGCCGCCGAGATGAATGCCGTTGTAACCGATTCCTTTCAGGACGACGCCAAGCCTTGCGGTGCGCTCGATGGCGTGTTTCATCCCTTCGCCCGCATCCTCCCATTCCTGCATGACTGTCTGGAAGAGTTTTTCCGAAACATGGACTCCGGGCACCCGACCCGCATGCATTGGTCTCGCGGATCTTTTGTCGAGCAGATATAAGGAGGCAAGGGCGGGGATAGTAATGCCCTTTTCTTTCTTGAACAGCAGCAGTTCTTCATACTTGTCGACATCATAGCCGAGCTGGGTGATGGTAAATGACGAACCCGCTTCAATCTTCCGCTCGAGTTTCTTGTACTGAACCCAGGTCTCGGCTTCGGTGTACTTGAACGGCGACACCGCACAGCCGGTGGTGAAAATACTGGAGTGACCGGTTTTAATAAGCCTTCTGTTCAAATCCTTGAACATTGAAGAGAGAATCACCGAGTCGAAATCGAAGACCGGGGTGCCGCGTCCGCCAAAACCCTTGCCCGAGTAATCGCCGGTGAGCGCCAGAATGTTTTTCATTCCCATGCGGGCCAGCTGCAGAGCGCGACTCTCCATGCCGACCCGGTTGGTGTCCCTGCAGGTGAAGTGGACGATGACATCCATGCCGTTATCGAGAATCTCGCGGCCAAGCGCATCGGGACTGAGAGCGGGATTGCCGCCGGGATTATCGGTTATCGATACGGCTGTGATTCTCCCGTCCTGCGCGGCCTCTTTGGAAATGCTCTTGATACTGTCGGTGGCCCTGCCGCTCGATTCCCGGCCGGGGACCAGCTCAAGTGTGACAACGAATTTTTCCGGTGTTGAAATGTCATCATTGAAATTGCGAATCACGGAACTTCTCCTTGTTCTGCTTCACAGACAGGTAAATCTCGTCCAGCAACTGTCTGCAGTCGGTGATAATCAAGCCCCGGCATTACCATCAAAAAAACCTATCACACTGAATGCTCATCAATGCCCGGTGCACGCCTACACTATCCACTCAGAATTATCAAGAACCATTCTCAATGAACACTATAATTATACACCACATACCCAGAAAGTATATAATTTTACAATCTATTATTCAATTTCCTAGTCCGATAATTTTTATCAGTTCCTTCACCAAACTTGATAAGAAACGATCGGAAAAATATATGTGAAAGGTTACAGTATCTTACATTGTGGTATATTAGTGTCTGGGAGAAAAACCTGACTCAATATGGAGCGGCACCGTCTCCTGCCGGACATCCATCCAAAGATCTCTTATCCTGCTCTACTGGATCTTTCTTCCATGGCCGGACCGCCCTCCTCTTATTATCGGCGGGAATATGCTGTATCGTCATTCCGGCACGCTTATTGTATGCCCAATCACAAGTACAAGTAAGACTATTTCAAAGGAGGAGGCATGTATGGATAAAGATAAAAGGAGATTATTCGAAGATCGGCTCAGAGAACAACGTGAAATGCTAGTCGAAATGCGCCGGGAAATCGAAAGATCGTGGGAGAACCTGCGCGTGAGCGAAATCGAACTCGAGGAAACGGCAACAAACAAGCATCTGGCCGCCAACCTCGATCAGCTTGACGATCAGTACAAACAGAAAATCGATGCCATTGATTACGCTTTGGGGCGCATCCAATCGGATATATACGATATCTGCATAAACTGCGGCGAGTTCATTTTCGAGAAGAGGCTTGAAGCAGTGCCCTGGACTACTACATGCATTGAATGTGCTTCTGCTGCCAATAACCGGAAAGTGTAACCCTGTCCGCAGTGAAAATGAGCAATAACCGCTGCCCTTCGCATGACACCGGACAGTTGTCCTCTCGCGATGGAATCGGTCCGGTTAATCCCTGCTCCTTTCAATCGGAGCAGGGTGTTTACCTGGACGACAAACACCCCACAAGGGGTATAAGTTTTTTAACGAGAATAATCTGCACTAATAACCCCGGCCGCCGCCCTGACCACCACGGCCACCACCGCCTTGACCGCCACGGTCGCCGCCGGAACCACCACGGTCGCCGCCGGGACCACCACGGAAACCGCCTTGACCGCCACGCCCACCACCCTGACCGCCGCGACCGCCGCCGGGACCACGGCCGCCGCCAGGACCGCCAC
>LADS01000002.1 GCA_000961725.1 Desulfobulbaceae bacterium BRH_c16a | reverse complement strand
ATGATGCATGGCAGCGCCTCGAGTTACGGAAAGATTCTCGCAATAAGCCTTTGCTGGTAGAGGCTGTATCTCTAAGGGTATGGCCGGCTCACGGCTGGCGCAAAGGAAATCTGCACGAACAAGTTTGGCTGTTGATTGAGCGTCGCCAACTGATGAAAGGAGGGAGTGAACTTCGCTATTTTTTCAGTAACGTGCCACAACAACTGCCGACGATTGACCTTGCTCGTCTTTACCATGAAAGGTACTGGATAGAGCATGGCTACCAGCAACTCAAAGAAGAACTCGGTCTGGATCATCATGAAGGCCGATCATGGACGGGATGGCACCGCCATGTACTCTTGGTGTTCCTGGCGTATGGTTACTTGACGCTTTTGCGTCTGCAAGAAAAAAAACAGAAGAATCAGGTGATTTGGAGGCAGTGGATTCAGGACAGATCGACACTGGGGAGAGATTGTTTTTCATGAATGTGGCATCGCTGCAGTCATGGCCGAACCGGGACTGTTCGCTGCGATCATCAGAGCGTTGGCGGAGAAAAAATCGACTCGCAAACATGCCATCGCTCCCGGATATCAGGCACCAGATATCAAAAATATTGGTCTTGAGTTTAAGATATTAGATGGAATTATATGTCGGAGTAGTATTATTAAGTCGGATAAACCTACAATTGATTAAGACGGTGCACTACCCGGGGGATCAAATGTCATCAATAATCACGTTTATCGGCTGGCACGACAGCGGCAAAACCACGCTTGCCACACAGGTTGTATCCGAGTTGAAAAAGCTCGGTTACCGGGTGGCGGTAATCAAATCGAGCAATGACGAGGGGATTGAGTTCGACACTCCCGGCACGGACACCTACAAACATAAGGAAGCAGGCGCGGACAGTGTGATGATAGTTGCCCCGGATCAGATGGTGCTGCAGACGAAAAACAGAGGTCTTTCCCTCAGAACCCTGGCCCACAGGTATTTTCCCGATGTCGATATAGTCATCGGCGAAGGTTTCAAGACCGCCAGAAAGATTCCCAAGATAGAAGTATTCCGCAATTTAAATCAGCGGCTGCGCGATGAGGTGCACGGGGTCATTGCCGTGGCCACCGACCTTGAAGGAGTGGCGGAAGATTATGTCTTTCGACTCGATGAGGCAAGCGAGATAGCTCTTTTTATCGAAAAGCGTTATCTCCGGCAGAAAGGCGCGGCGGAGGTGACGGCTCTGCTGGTCAACGGCAATAAAGTTCCCATCAAAAATTTCATCCAGGAGTCTCTTGCCGGAACTGTGCATGGCTTCATCAAGACCTTGAAACTCAATACCGAAATCAAGGAAATCGAGTTACGCATTAAACTCGACGAGTGAACAGAGGCTTTCTCGGATTGTACTAGGAGCTGTCCGAGAATCGGACAGCCTCCTATCGGATGATGAGGTTGTGCAATTCGTCCCTGTCGCTCTTTTCATAGGGGAAATGCGTCTGAAGAATAAGGCCGACCCGGCGAACCGCCTCGCATATTGCCTCGCACCGACGCCCGGACTTGATTCCTTGAGTCATGTCTTTGACGATACTTTCCCAGACTGCTTCATCGATTTTTTTGTCGATCCCGGCGTCGGCGAGTATCCACACTTTGTGCTCCAGTACCGAAATGAAAAGGAGGATGCCGTTTTCGTCCCGGGTTTTATACAGCCGTTCATTGTAGAAAGCAGCAAGTGCTGCTTCCCGGACCTCATGGTCCGCCTGACGCTGGTTGAGGAAGAATCGCTTGATTTTGTCCGTACGGAGCGCGAGCGCATACAGGGACGGGTAGCAGACGGCAGAAAGCCCAAGGAACAGCCAGAGATTCTGCGGGCCGATCCAGATGTAAGGGCCGATAAGCCCCGTCAGCACCAGACAGAGCGGCAGGCTTGTCATGGCGCTGCACAGCGCGGCGGCCAACGGATAGTCGTGGCTGCGGGAGACGATCATCGGCACAATCTCGCCGGAGGTGGTCTTTTCGACCTCCCGGACCACTGCCGTTACCTGGTCCTGTTCCGCTTTCGTTAAAAACTGCTCTGCCGGAGTCGTCATTACCATCCTCCCGAGGAACCACCACCGCCGAAACCGCCTCCCCCGCCACTGAAACCGCCTCCTCCGCCGAAACCGCCGGAAGAGAAGCCGCCGCGGCCCGACCGATGTGCGCCGGTAAAATGCATATTGCCGAAAATCAGGCTGGCCAGAAAGCCGGCGACAAGGCCGGCGGGAATGAGAAGCAGTATAAGCCAGGAAAAGCCAAAAACAAGCAGACCGATAACCGGGGCGATTATTGCCCCGAGAAAAGATGAAGCAACCCGGTTTCTGCCGAAAATTCTGCCGAAGCCAAAGAAAACAAAGGCTAAAAAGGTCAGAATACCGCCAAAAATATCAGAATCCCGTTGATCGGTTCCGGTAGAGCCTTGTCCATTGAATTCGCCGCGCACAGCCCCGATCATCGCCCCGATGCCGTCGATTACCCCCTGATCGAAGTTGCCGTGACGAAACTGGGGAGTGATGACATCGCGAATAATCCTGCCGGAGATCAGGTCGGTAAGCACCCCTTCAAGTCCGTATCCCACCTCGATGCGCAGCTTTCGATCGTCCCTGGCGATCAGCAGAAGGGCGCCATTGTCGCGGCCCCGCTGGCCAAGACCCCATTTTTCTGCGACTTTCAGGGAAAACTCCTCCAGATTTTCCCCTTCCAGAGAGCGTATCGTCAGTACCGCGAGCTGAGTGGATTCTTCCCTCTCCAGAGTGGCAAGGACGCTTTCAAGCTGCTGCTCGGTTGCCTTGGAGAGTATGTCGGCATGATCGTTAACCCTGGCTGTCAGGGCAGGCACCTCCATGGCTTGTGCCAACCGGTTGCCGCCCGGTATAAGGTTGATCAGGACCAGCGTGCACCAGAAAATGAGTTTACCTCTTACCATATTGATATCTCAGCGATGCCGGGTCAGAATTCTATCTTGGGGACGGTTTTCGCCTGCTCGTCGGCTTTATAATATTCCTTACGGTCAAGATGAAGGAGAAATTTGTTGGTCAGGCTGGCCGGAAATCTGCGGATTGCCCCGTTAAACTCCTCAACTGCCTTGTTGTAGCGCTGCCGGGCGACATTTATCCGGTTCTCGGTTCCTTCGAGTTGGTTCTGAAGATCGAGGAAATTCTGATTGGCCTTGAGGTCCGGGTATCTCTCGACCACCACCATGAGTCTGCCGAGGGCAGAGGTCAGACCGCCCTGAGCCTGCTGGAAATCAGCCATGGCCGTCGGGTTGCTCAAGTCGTCGGTGGAAATTTGGACCGAGGTTGCCTTCGCTCTGGCATTGATCACCGCCTGCAGGGTTTCAGCCTCATGTCTGGCGTAGCCCTTCACCGTTTCGACGAGGTTGGGGATAAGATCGGCCCGTCGCTGCAGGGTGGATTCAATATCGCCCCAGGCTTTGAAGACGGCCTCTTCCTGAACCTGCAGAGTGTTATAGCCGCAGCCGCTGAGCAGGATCAAGGTGAACAGCATCAACACGGATCGAATGAGGTGCCGCATGGTTTCTCCTGATGATTTGTTGAGCTTTTATAAAGGGATGAGGAATCTTTGTCACGAACATCACTGTAGTGGCTGTTGAGTGTTCTGTCCATATCTCAGAAACGGGTTTGGCAATTTTTCCAGCCCCTTGACAGCGGGATGAAGAACATCTAAGATGTTGACGCGTTAAATATTAAGGAGGCAATAATGGGCTCAAGTGAAGAATCATTCTGGCGGCTGATTGCCCTGACCGGCCAGGCGATGCGCAGTTATGCCGACAAGCGGTTGAAGGGCTATGATCTGACGGTCGAACAGCTGCAACTCCTCAAGCAGATAGAGGTGGATGTCGGGAGGCCGCAGAGTTTCCTCTGCACGGTTTCCGGCAAGAGCCCGGCCAACATCACCAGGATTCTCGACCGGCTGGAGAAGAAGAACAGGATCGTTCGCCGGCCGAACCCCGACGATCGGCGGTCAAGCCTCGTCTTTCTCACGGCGGACGGAGAGAAATTGCGGGCAGAGGTCGTCAACTTGTTCGCGGGCTTGCGATCCGAACTGGTTCATGGCATCGCCGAGGAAAAACAACAGGTGGCTGCCGGAGTACTCCGGGCGATTGCCGATAACATCCTCAGGATGTCGGAAAAATAGATTCGGGAAGATTGCCCCGAAAATAGAGGAAAGACAAAAAAACTCATGCGAAGTTGGGAGAATCTAACGATCGGAGGGGGAGTTTTGAACAGGATAGTGTCGATTATTATGCTTCTGGCATTTTCTTCGGTGGTTTTTGCCGAGGAACCGCCGCCGGCAAAGGTGGTAACAGGGCAGGTGGTCCGGGAAGAGGTAGCGACGACCCAGTCGGTGACCGGCGTACTTTATTACGAGAGGGTGAGTGATATTTCCACCGAAGTGGTCGGTCTGGTCGAGGAGGTTTCGGTCAACCAGGGAGATCATGTCAAAAAAGACGATGTGCTGGTTCGGTTGAACACGGAATTGCTGGAAAAAGAGATCGCCCTCGCCAAGACCCGAATTGAACAGGCTGATCTCCGGATCGAACATGCCGAAAAGAATTTTAGAAGGCTGGAGACACTCTATAACAGCTCCGGGGTAAGTGAAAAGGATTTCGACGATGCGCGGTATTCCTATCAGGATGCCCGCAAGGACAGACAGGCCATTGAAGAGACCCTGGCCAAACTGCTCATCCAGCAGCGCAGATCGGTGATTACAGCCCCCTTTGCCGGAATTGTCCTCAGCAAGAATGTCGATTCGGGGGCCTGGGTGCAGCAGGGGAAGCAGCTGGTTAGCCTTGGTTCAAGCAGCGATCTCTTCGTCCGCGCGCCGATTGCCGAAGACCTTCTTCAATTTGTAAGGCCTGGAGAGAGTGTCGAGGTGGTTCTCAATGCCTACGGCCGTCACACAGCCGGCACCGTCATCGGCATCGATCCTGTAGCCGATGTAAAAACAAAGAACGTTTTTCTGAAGATTAAAATTCCACCGATGGAGCTTGTGGCCCAGAACATGTCGGCGACAGTCTTTGTGCCGAGCAGCGAAAAGAAAAGCCTCAGCGTCTTTTCCCGGGCGGCAGTGACCAGGTTCCAGGGCAAGGATTTTGTCTATACCGTAAAAGACGACAAAGCATCTCTTCTTCCCATTAATATTGTCGCCTATCTTGGTGAACGGGTGGGGGTGGACAATCCGTACGTAGTTGCCGGGCTGCCGGTGGTGATCGAGGGGAACGAACGGCTGAGACCCGATCAACCTGTTGTTGTGGCAGGGGAACTGTAGACGGCGTGGCATTGACTTCGTAAGTTCATGAGAAAAAATGAAAAGAATCTGATGGATATCGTACACTATTCTTTGCAGAAACCGGTGAGCGTGGCGGTTGCGGTGATCCTGGTGCTCACCTTCGGGATTATCGGCCTGAACAAGCTGCCGGTGCAGCTCACCCCGGATGTGGAGACACCGAAAATCACCATCCAGACGGTATGGGGCGGGGCAACTCCTTTCGAGATCGAAAAAGAGATTATCGAAAAGCAGGAAGAAGCGGTCAAGGGACTGCAGGGCCTGACTAAACTGGAAAGTGCCAGCTACAACAGTTTCGGTGAGATCACTTTAACATTCGAGCTGGAAACGGTGGTGGAGGACGCCCTCCTGCGGGTTTCCAACAAGCTGGATGAGGTGTCGAATTATCCAGCCAATGCCGATAATCCGATCATCGAGGCGGCTGGTGCCAATAGTTCCCCGATTGTATGGATGGTGGTCAAACCGAAAGAGGGCAACCCGAAGAACATTACCCAGTATCTGACCTTTTTTGAGAACGATATCCGTCAGCATTTCGAACGGATCAAAGGCGTTGGGTCGATGTTTATCTTCGGCGGCACCGAAGATCAGCTGGATGTCGTCCTCGATATGGATAGGATGGCCCAGAATAAAATATCCATCAATCAGCTGAACGGGGCAATTCAGCAGGCCAACGTCACCACTTCGGCGGGTGTACTCGGCATCGGCCGGAAAAACTACAGGATCCGTACCCTCGGTCAATTCCAGAACGCTGAAGACGCCTTGAATGTAGTTGTCTATGACGATGGTTTGAAGAGAGTTTATCTCCGGGATATCGCCACGATCAACATGGGGCATGCCAAGGAATCGGCAGCCGTTCTCCATAACGGTGAACAGATTCTTGTCATCGGCCTGCGCAAGGAGACAGGCGCCAATGTTCTGGAGATGAGCGATCGGGTGGAGGAGGAGGTCGACCGGCTGAACGGGAGGATTCTCGCTGAAAAAGGACTGCAGATGGAGCTGGTCTATGATCAGCGTGCCTACATCAATACCGCCATCAATCTGGTCAAGCAGAACGTGGCTGTCGGCGGTCTGCTGGCAATCATTGTGCTTTTGACCTTTCTTCGCAGTATACGGACAACTCTTGCCACGGCGGTGGCTATCCCCATTTCGGTCATCGGCACCTTTATATTTCTCTGGCTGGCCGGCAGGAACCTCAATGTCGTCAGCCTCGCCGGCATCTCCTTTGCGGTCGGGATGCTGGTCGATAACTCAATTGTCGTTCTGGAGAATATCGATCGTCACTTAAAACTCGGCAAGACTGCCTACCTGGCTGCGCTCGAAGGGACCAAAGAGGTGTGGGGTGCGGTATTTGCCTCGACCTCCACCACCGTCGCGGTGTTCCTGCCGGTAATTTTCATGCAGGAAGAGGCCGGACAGCTCTTTCGGGACATTGCCATTGCCATCACCTTTTCCATCATCATCAGTTTTCTGGTGTCGATCTCGGTGATTCCGACCTTGATCAACCTGCTCTATAAGCGGTCCGGGGTAAAAAAAGAGCCCAACCGGCTGCAGCGAAGTTACGTGGGACCGGCCTTTATGAGCGGACTGATGGCGGTCTCGAGATTCTGCCTGCAGAACACCTTCACCCGGTTGCTGACGGTGGTTCTTTTTACGGCCATGTCGATTTTTCTGATTTTTCTTCTGAAACCGCCGGCGGAGTATCTGCCCCAGGGCAACAGGAACCTGGTTCTCAATATCCTGATTCCTCCTCCCGGGTATTCCGTTGCCAAGTTCAAAGAGATGGGACATGAAATCTATGATGCGACCAAACCCCATTTCGACGAAGACAACAAAGACGGTTTCCCGCAGATCAGGCAGATGTTTTATGTCGGTGCCGACCGCTTTACTTTATTCGGCGCCATTTCTCAGCATGAAACTCGGGCGGCTGAACTGATTCCTCTCTTTAACCGGATCATGAATTTGATCCCGGGAATCTTCGGGGTCAGCATCCAGACGGGCATCTTCGAACAGGGGCTTGGCGAGGGACGGACGGTTGAAGTCAATATCTCCGGCGAAAGCATCGACACCATAGCCGCTTCGGCGATGACTCTTTTCAGTGCCGTCAAGCAGAAGATACCCGGTGCTCAGGTGCGGCCTATTCCATCTCTTGAAACCAGCTATCCGGAGATTCTGGTTGTCGCCAACAAGGAAAAACTGGCTGCGAACGGCCTGTCGGAAAAAGAATTGGGCATGTACGTCGACATTCTCATGGACGGTCGCAAGATCGACGATTACAGTCCGGAGGGAATAAAACAGATAGATCTGGTGGTGAAAGGCAGTGACCTCACATTTGACAGTCCGGAAAATATTCTGCAGGCGACAATCGTCAACAATCACGGAGACCTGATCAAGGTGGGAGACGTGGCGGAACTGAAATACGGACAATCCATGCCGCAGATCAATCACCTGGAGCGGAAGCGGACTATCACCCTGCAGGTCACTCCACCCGTCGATCTGCCGCTGCAGACGGCGATGGAGGTGATCGAAAACGATCTGGTGGCATCGCTTGCGGCAGAGGGCAAGCTGAAAGATGTGGATGTTACCATCGGCGGTAATGCCGATAAGCTGCTGGAAACAGGCGAGGCCTTGAAGTGGAATCTGCTGCTCGCCCTCCTTATCACCTATCTGCTCCTGGCGGCCCTGTTCGAGAATTTCCTGTATCCTTTTATTATCCTCTTTACCGTGCCGCTCGCGGCAGCGGGAGGTTTTCTCGGACTGGCCGCGGTCAATGCCTTCGTCACCCGCCAGGGTTTCGATGTCCTGGCGATGCTTGGCTTTATCATCCTTATCGGTACGGTGGTCAACAATGCCATTCTGATTGTTCACCAGTCATTGAACAATGTGCGCTTCAACGGTCTTGCCGGGCTTGAGGCTATTTCCGATGCGACGCGGACCAGGATCAGGCCGATCTTTATGAGTGCCACGACCAGTATCCTGGCTATGTCCCCGCTGGTTATCGCCACCGGTTCGGGCAGTGAGCTGTACCGCGGTCTTGGCAGTATTTTACTGGGCGGGTTGGCGATGTCGACCCTGTTTACCCTTTTTGTCATTCCCTCATTGCTTGCTTTTGTCATACGATTTGAAAGGAGTCGAACAGATGAAACTATTTAAGTCTCAAACAGCTGCCGTGAATCTCATGAGGGCGACCATTATCGCTACCGTGGTGTCTTGTGCTTCGGTCGGCCATGCCATCGATCTTGCCGGGATGCAGGCTTTGGCCCTGAACAACCGTGAGGTCGTCCAGCAGTACGTGACCCGTCTCGAACAGAGCGAAAAAGATATTATCCGGGCCAGAGGCGGCTATTATCCGTGGGTTGACACATCCTATACCGTCAACCGTCTCGATGATGAAAGCTTTCTTGAATCGAGAGAAAATTCCGTCGCCGTAGGCAGAATAAGCTGGAATGTTTTTTCTGGGTTTCGCGACAGATATAACATTCAGTCGGCTGAAATTATTAATGAAGTCGAAAAGTTCAGGCTGCAGGGAGTAAAGCAGGACGTGCAGTTGAATGTTGCCCTTGCCTATCTGGAGGTGTATGAGCGACGGGCCAATCTCGAAGTCGCCGAATCCGCTTTTCAGACCCTGGGGAAAATCTACCGGGACGGGGAAAGCAGATACCAGGTTGGGCTTATCGGTAAAAACGAGTTGCTCAAATTCCGGGTTGATTATGACGATGCCGACATCACCGCCAAAGCGGCAGAGGCAAGCTTGAAAAAAAGCGTCAACGTTCTTTCGCGCCAGGTGGGCAGCGAACTCAACCTCGACGACCTCGACTTTGCCGAATTCAATCGTCTCCCCCCGCTGGTGGACAAAGAGGACTATGTGGCCAGGATGCTGGCCGGAAGGAGTGAACTCAAGGCGCTGGAGCTGGGAGTGGACGCTGCCGCCGCCCAGGCCGAGGCTGAGAAGGGAGGCTACTATCCAAGGGTGGATGTGATCGGCAGCTACCGGAAGTATGATGACGACATGTTGAACGGCAACGGGGCAATCGACGATGAGGAACTGCGGGCTCAGCTGATGCTGTCGATGAATCTGTTTCAGGGCTACACCACCGAGGCAACAGTTGCCAGAGCCAGACTCGAGTCGCGCTCCATTCAGTATGAGCTTGCGGAACTGAAAAACATCTTCCTGACCGACCTGAACAATCTTCACATCGATTTTCAGGTAAGCCTTGAAAACGTTGAAGTGGCCACCCGCTCAATTGAACAGGCCGAGGAGAATCTGCGCATAACCCAGCTCAAGTATGATGAGGGGCTGCAGCGGGAATCGGATCTGCTGGATGCCATCACCAGTCTGTCCAGGGCACAGTATAATTATGTGGCGGTGCTGCGCACGGTGTTTGCCAACACATTCCGTCTTACTCGAATGATTGACGGTTTCTAGGAGGTTGTCGTTCTTTAGTCACATTGCCGATGCCTCGGAAATGGACTTTTCTCCGGCAAAATGGTAAACAGGCGAAAATTAACAAGGCGGTATGTCCCCGCAGTGCACTCCTTTTACCAAGACGAGATATGGAAAGATTACTGGTGATCATAGCCGCAGCCTCGCTCGGGACCGGATTTTATTTCTGGTTCTCCCGGACGATTCACAAGAAGTCGATGCAGGAGTTTGTCTTTTCGCATCTCTGGCTTCTGCATCCCAATGCTATCTGTTACTGGCGGGCGGGGATGGCCATATTCGGATTTTTCCTTTATTTCTATTCCAGCTTGCAATCCCTTGCTATCTTTATATTCACCTTTGCCGCAATCCTGGACGGTGTCGACGGGGTAGTCGCCAGAACCTGCGATCTTACCACGGAATTGGGGGAGTGGCTGGATCCGGTGTGCGACAAGCTGACCTACCTGCCCCCCCTGGTCGGGTTTGCCTATGCCGGAGTGATGTCGCCGGAGCTGGTGTGGATTTTGGTGGGAGTCGAGTTTTTAGGACAATTTTTTGCCAGGAAAATTCTATCCATTCTCCGTATTTCAGGGGCGGCGAACAATTTTGGCAAAATCAAGGCCATTATTTGTTTTGCCCTGGTCATCTACTGCGCGTTACTGGATCAGAATAACGGCTTTATAAACATGGTCAATGAAGTGATGCTGGCCTGTATTATCCTGGCCTCGGCATCGATATTCTTTAAGTTTATTCCCAACAGGCTTTATGCCGATATCCTCTCGAGCCTCAATTTCTTCTGCGGCATTGCCAGTCTTATCCTTACCCATAACGGCTATTTTGCCTGGGCGATTTTTGCCATCATTCTAGGGCAGCTGTTTGATCTTTTCGACGGCAGAATGGCGAGCAAGCATGGTGGGACCAAATACGGGCCATATCTGGACGACATCGCCGATTTTGTCAGTTTCGGCCTTTCTCCGGCCTATGTCATACTGGCAAAAGATGGCTCGTATGCCACGTTCTTCAGTCTGGTTTTCTTTGTCGGGGTGGCGTATCGACTGGTCCGTTTTGTTGCCGTCGATAAAAAACGAACGGATCTGCCCGACGGGATATTCAATGGACTGCCGAGTCCTGCCGGAGCGCTCATTGTTCTCGGCGCAGCCTTATGCGTCAATCCCGACTGGCTGTGGATTTTCGCGGCGCTCTCCGTCGGACTTATGGTCAGTCATGTTCGTTTCGCCCATTTCGGCCGGGTGATCTTGAAGCGAATTCCCAAACCGTTGTTTTTTCTCACAAGTGCTGTGATTATTGTGATAATCGCCTTTATCCTCAAGACGAAAAATGCCCAGATGTTCGGCTATCTGATCCTTTCTTCGGTGACGCTGTACATGATCGTCGGCAGAAAATGGCTCCAGCCCGACAGTCGAGATATCTAGTTCGCCGCTGCGGGAATCAATTACGGCAGAAGACAAAAAATCGATTTGTAAGATCCTCACCAAAAATTACCTTGTAAAACAAGGAGACATGATCTAGAGTATCGTAACAAAAAAAGCAAATAGCACATTCTTTTCTTGATATCCTTTGAAGTGTAGCCCTAATAGATACCTTAAAAGTTTTTGCTGATAAATTCAAAGAGGAGAACCAGCATGAAACTTTTTATAGGTAGCCTACCTTATAATATAACCGAACCCGAACTTTCTGAATTATGTGGCCAATTTGGCAGTGTCGTCAGCGCCAAGCTTATTGTCGATCAATTTTCCGGACAATCGAAAGGTTTTGGCTTTGTCGAGATGTCTACCAGATCTGAAGGACATAAGGTAATGGAAGGTTTGAACGGGAAAGAGTACAAAAACCGGACGCTTGTCTGTAATGAGGCGAAGCCTCCAGTTAAAAAAGGCGCACGGCGCAGATAATTCATCCAGACCGGACACTCTACAAGCAATGAGTTCGAAGAGATCAACCATTCTTGCTTCCACCAGATTTCCCCAAAACGGCAATCGAGTATATATATTTTTTTCAATTTCTAAATATATCGATAGGATATGTTTAGTTTGTTCACAATGGTTCCGAACGGAACCGACCACACAACTGTGCGACAAGGTCGCATAATGCACAAGGAGTAGTTACAATGGCTGAAGGAACTGTAAAATGGTTTAATGATTCTAAAGGTTTTGGATTTATCGAGCAGGATGGTGGCAAGGATGTCTTCGTACATCACACAGCGATCCTGGCAGACGGCTTCAAATCGCTCCAGGAAGGAGAGCGTGTAAGTTTCGACGTAGTTGATGGAGCCAAAGGTCCGGCAGCAGCTAACGTTAAAAAACGCTGATTTAAAAAGGTTTTTATAGGATATTCTAACCCCTGGCTTTTTCCCGGCAGGGGTTAAAAATATTCTTCATTTTCAAGAGCATCCGATTGTTTTCAAGGGAAATCCTCAAGATTTGCCGTAAACGGGATGATTTCGCTTTGCGGGTTGATCCGTTTCTTGGTTTCAAGAATGGTTCAAGCCTTCTTTTTTTTTGTTGCTCGAACTGGTATCGTACGCCAAATTTTAACCGTTCATTTCCTTGTTTTCTTCCGGCACCTGTGTCTGATTGTTTTTGCCCAATTGACATGCCGGATCCTCGCGCATCCATTCCCGCAGTCATTCAGTGACTTCCCTCTGTTTTTTTCATATTGTTCTCAGCAGAATCCTTTGCAGATGGTGTGCCGGACTGTGAAACAAACAAGATGGGAAACTTGCGAAAACCCTGGTGGATGGATAGAGTAATTCCAGTATCCGCTCCTGCTTCGAGGAAATCCTTTCTACGGGAAAAGGAGAACCAAATGACACCCACCGATACTCCACCTCACGAATCCGGCATGAAGAAATTTACAGACCCGGTATGCGGCATGTCGACCGGACGGGAAAACCAATTTACCCGTTACGACTATAACGGCAAGGCCTACTATTTCTGCAGCGATCATTGTCTGTCCAGATTCAAAGACGATCCGGAGGCCTTCTTAAGAAAGCAGATGTCCCGGAACGAGAAAAAAGTCACCTCGGACAGACAGTACACCTGCCCCATGCATCCTGAAGTCGTGCAGGACCGGGCAGGCTCATGTCCGAAGTGCGGCATGGCCCTTGAACCTCAAGAAATCACCCTTGAAGGGAATGAAAAAGATCCGGAATATGAATATATGCTGAAACGGTTTGTCGTCAGTGCCATTCTCGCCGTGCCTCTCCTGCTCATCGCCATGCGGGATATGTTGCCGGGCGGCCATTTCATCGAAGAACTGGCTTCTCCCCGGACACTCGGCTGGCTGGAGCTGATACTGGCAACGCCGGTGGTGCTCTGGGCCGGCTGGGTCTTTCATGTCCGTGCCATGCAGTCGCTGATCCATAAAAGCCTCAACATGTTCACTCTGATCAGCCTGGGCGTCTCCTTTGCCTATATCTATAGCTTGATTGCGGTACTCTTTCCTGAAATCTTCCCTGCCGTCACGCGTCGAGCGGATGGCAGCGTAGGGTTATATTTTGAGGCTTCAGCGGTTATTGTCGCCCTTATCCTGCTGGGTCAGGTGCTTGAGCTGCGGGCTCGCAGCCGGACCGGTGAAGCCATCAAGGCGCTCCTGGGGCTGGCACCTAAAACGGCCCGTAAGATCAATGAAGACGGCAGTGAGGTTGACGTTGCCCTGGAAAATGTCCAGGTTGGCGATGTGCTCAGGATCAGGCCTGGTGAAAAGATACCGGTTGACGGCGTGGTGATCGACGGCAGAAGTTCGGTGGACGAGTCAATGATTTCCGGCGAACCTCTTGCTATCGGCAAGGAGGCAGGGGACAAGTTGATCGGTGCGACCGTCAACGCCACCGGGTCGCTCACCATGAGAGCGGAAAAGGTCGGCAGTGATACAATGCTGGCCCGGATTGTCCAGATGGTAGCCCAGGCCCAGCGCAGCCGTGCGCCGATTCAGAGGCTGGCGGATGTTGTAGCCGGTTATTTCGTGCCGGCAGTTATTGTCATAGCGCTCATCTCCTTTGTGGTCTGGTTTTATTTCGGCCCGGACCCGCGTCTGGCCCATGCCCTGGTCGCAGCAGTTTCAGTGCTCATTATAGCCTGTCCGTGCGCCCTGGGGCTTGCCACGCCAATGTCTATCATGGTAGCCACCGGCAAGGGCGCCACCTCCGGAGTTTTGTTCAAGAACGCCGAAGCTATTGAAATCATGCGCAAGATCGATACCCTGGTAGTGGACAAGACCGGCACCCTGACACTCGGTAAGCCAAAACTGACCGAGGTGGTCCTGGCCGGCAATGTGACGGAGGAAAAACTTCTGCTGCTCTCGGCCACCCTCGAAAAAACCAGCGAACACCCACTGGCTGCGGCCATTGTCGCGGGCGCAGATGAACGTGGGATTAAACTGGCCGAGGCTGCCGATTTCAATTCACATACCGGCAAGGGTGTTTCCGGCAATGTTGCAGGAGTCGGGGTGTTGCTTGGTAATCTGAGGCTGATGGAGGATTTTGGCGTCGATACCGGGACTCTCGCTGAGCGTGCCGGTGAGATGCGTAAGGAGGGCCGAACCGTTATGTACGTTGCCGCCGATGGTGAACTCGCCGGACTGCTGGCGGTGTCCGATCCGATCAAGGAGAATGCGCCGGCCGCCATCCGCCAGTTGCATAACGAAGGCCTGCGACTGGTGATGCTCACCGGAGACAACCGGGCGACCGCCGAAGCCGTGGCCGCAAAACTCGGCATCGATGAGGTCGTGGCCGAGGTGCTGCCCGAGCAAAAGGCTGCGGCGGTGAAAAAATTTCAGGACGAAGGCCGCATGGTCGCCATGGCAGGTGACGGCATCAACGATGCCCCCGCTCTGGCCCAGGCCCATGTCGGCATCGCGATGGGGACCGGCACTGACGTAGCCATGGAATCGGCCGGCGTCACTCTGGTCAAAGGCGACCTCACCGGCATCGTCCGGGCCAGGAAGCTGTCCAGAGCCACTATGGCGAATATCAGGCAGAATCTGTTTTTCGCCTTTGTCTACAACTCGCTGGGCGTACCGGTAGCGGCTGGTGTGCTCTATCCTTTTATGGGCATTCTCTTGTCGCCCATGATTGCCGCGGCTGCTATGAGCCTCTCGTCTGTCTCTGTGATTACCAACGCTCTTCGGCTACGCAGAGTGGCGATCACTTGAGCCAGTCAAGAGCCCCCTTAATTCGATTGCAGGAGGATAACATGATGCACTGGTACGACGAATACGGCATGGGGATGGGCATGTGGTTCGGCGGCATTTTTATGTTTCTTTTCTGGGTCATCATCATCTTTCTGCTACTCTCCATTCTGAAAAAAAGCAAAGGCGAGAAGGAGACAGCCGAGGATATCCTGAAGAAGCGATATGCGCGCGGTGAAATATCCAGGGACGAATTCGAGCTCATGAAAAAGGAAATTGAAAGATAAATCCTGTCTCAAATCACAATGACGGCTCACCCGAGGAGGCAACCTGCTTAGGGATCTTCCAGCCGAACCGATCGGCAAAGCTGTAGAGGGAGGCGATATAGCCTTTTGCGTCCGGGCTGTTCTCGCGAGGTGCCCAGACGGCAAAATCTTTATCTGAACCGGGTTCATAGGGGCCGGGTTTGACTTCGAAGAGCACGGTGTCTTCTTGCAGGGAGACAAACGTGTGAAAGATTCCCGGTTCGCTGTCGATCCCGAAAGACGACGACCCCGCGGCGATAACCTGAACTTCCTGTACTTCTCCTGTTGCGCTGAAAACAAAGCTGAGGATCGCGCCCTGCAGGATAATGATCGATTCGGCCTTGGGGGGATGAAGATGCCTGTGAGGCTGGATATAGCTGTAGGGCTGAATGGCGTTCAGCATTCGGTGCAGGGAGGAGTCGGGGCGTTTATGCAAGGGGAGAATAATTCTTTTCCTTGAGCTGCGCCGGGAGGCTTCGACCGCCTGCTCGATAAGATTTGTCCCGATTATGGTGGTCGTGCTTGGCGGAGCGTCGAGTGCGTTGACGGTTATTGGGTTGTAGCTCATGATTTCTTACTCTTCTTTTTGATGAAATTTTCGATAAGCAGGTGGGCAATGGAAATTTTGGCAGGGAGTTGGGGGAGCTCATCCACCGAGAACCATCCTGCATCCTCTATTTCCTTTTCATCTATGCGGATTTCTCCGCCGGCATAGGTAGCGGAAAAACCGATCATGATGGAGTGGGGAAAGGGCCACGGCTGGCTGGCGACATATTGAATGTTGTCGATACTGACTGCAACTTCCTCGCTGACTTCACGTCTGACCGCCTCTTCCAGGGTTTCGCCCGGTTCCACAAAACCGGCAAGAGTACTGTACATTCCGGCTGGAAAACGCGGAGCCCGGGCGAGAAGAATCCGGTCTTCCCGGACGACCGACATGATGACCGCCGGAGAGAGCCTGGGGTAGCTGATAAAGTCGCAGTTCGGGCATTTTCTTGCGAGCTCCGACCGGCGGTCGATCATCGGGGTCGCGCATTTGCCGCAGAAGCGATGCTCCCGGTGCCAGTGGATTATTTGTATTGCCCGTCCGGCAAGGCTGAAAAGATCGTCGTCGATCACGCCGAACAGACTGCGCAGTCCGCGGAACTGCATTGCTGGAGGAACGGCAGGAATATCATCCAGTTCCGCCACAAAACAGTCGATAACGCCATATCGCCCCAGATACCTGGTGAAAATCACCGGGAGACCAAGATCTTCGGGTGAGAAGGAACAAACTCTTACTTTATCTTCTTCTGCGATCTGCACCAGAATCTTTTCTTTGCTGAAAATAAACCAGAAAGCCGCGGACGAGATCGATCCATCCGGATGATTGCCGGGTCGAAAAGGTGTTTTCAGGGAAAAATGATATTGTTTCGTCATAATCTGTTCCTGCCGGAAGATATCGGCCTGTTTTCGGATGGTACTCAAAGCAGGGCAGATACCGGAGTGGTCGTGCTGCATGAACATCAGTCGACCTGTTTACCTGTTGATGTAATGACATTCCGATGGTAAAAAGTCAAGTTGCACTCATAAATATATCCATGATATGCGGCAGTTAGTTCCTCAGTCACTTTTTCATGGACAAAACGTCGCAGAATCCGGATAATTACACGAGATATATGCAGGGAATCGTTCACCGGTACGCACCAAAAGACTGCGTAACCCGGATCTGTAACGGCTTGCCTTCAAGATGAAATATGTGGGGGAGAAAGTGAAAATACTCATTGCTGAAGATGAATTTACTACCCGGATGATGGTCCAGGTTTGTCTTGAAAACTGGGGGTATCGCGTTGAAAGCGTAACCAATGGAACCGAGGCCTGGGCAGTCCTCCAGAAGGCCGATGCGCCGCATATCGCCATCCTCGATTGGGAGATGCCGGAACTGGACGGGGTTGAAGTATGCCGACGGGTAAAGGAGATGGAGGTCGTGAACCCTCCCTACATCATTCTGCTTACGGCAAGAGACAGCAAGACCGATATAGTTCGGGGCTTTGACGCCGGCGCGGACGATTACATGACAAAACCCTTCAACGACAATGAACTCCGGGCACGGGTCAGAGTGGCGGAGCGTCTGGTAAGGACCCAGTCTTCACTGTCGGAATCGGTGGCCGAACTGAAGGATGCTTTGAACCAGCTGGAGATGCTTGAGAGCGGGATTGAAGCCTGCCATGAATGCGGCAGGATTTTGAGTCCCTATGACGGAGAGTGGCATAGTTATCGGGATGTCCTGGAAAACGGAGCGGACCCGCGGTTTATTGTGAACACCTGCACCGACTGCCTCAAGAATGAACGAAGATCCGCCGGCTCATCTTGAATTATTGGGGCGCATTTCCTTTAAGCAGGTGAAGGCGCTCCCCATTTCACTGCGTCAGCGAGCGGCACTTCTCTCAGGACAGGTGCACCCGGCTAGTCGGCAGGTCTCACATTCCTACCGAAAACATCGCCTCAAGGTCATGGCGGGAGTAGGCTTTAAAGGCGAGCATTGTCTCGGTTTTCAGAATCGGTTGTATCGCATGCATCTTGGTGGTTACAAGATTGGCCAGATCCTCATTCGTTGCCACCCGGACAACAGCCACCAGATCATAGTTGCCACTCACTGAGTAAACTTCGGATATTCCTGGGATTTTCTCAAGTTGTTCCGCCACTTCGTTGATTTTGGCCCGTTCGACGTTCATGAGAATGATTGATGTTACCATGCCCTCTCCTTTTTAGTATTCTTCCTTGCCGATATGTGAGATAAAGAACTGATGTTCGCCGATTGTAGCCCTTTTGTTCCCTTTTGACAATCGCGCGGAAGTTGTTGCCGACAATCCCACGAATTATCAGGTAATGAAGAGGTACGCCCATGCTTTCAGAGAGATATGAAAAGTTTCGCAAGAAGATTGCCGGAACAATCCGTGAAACAAATATAATAACCGATCCCCTTCGGACGCTCACCTACGGGACCGATGCCAGTTTTTACCGGTTGATCCCCAAGATCGTAATCAACGTGGAAAACGAGAAGGAGGTGCAGCTGATCCTGCGGGAGGCGAACAGGCTGAAACTGCCGGTAACGTTTCGCGCGGCCGGCACCAGCCTTTCCGGTCAGGCTGTCTCCGACTCGATTCTCGTGCGCCTGGGCCAGGGGTGGCGCAGATACAGGGTATTCGATAAGGCCATGAAGATCCAGCTGGAACCGGGGATCATCGGCAGTCATGCCAACGCCATCCTGGCCGAATTCGACCGGAAGATAGGGCCGGACCCGGCCTCGATCGACAGCGCCAAGATCGGCGGCATCCTGGCCAACAATGCCAGCGGCATGTGCTGCGGCGTAGAACAGAACAGCTACCAGACCCTTGACTCCATGCGTGTGGTTCTTGCCGACGGGACCGCTGTCGACACCGCCGAAGACAAGAGCCGGGCCGAATTCTGCCGGACCCACGGCCGGATTCTCGAAAGCCTCAGCCGGCTGCGGGAGCGGGTGCTTGGCGATGCCCAGCTCGCCGAGCGGATACGCTACAAGTTCAAGATTAAAAATACCACCGGATACAGTCTTAATGCCCTGGTCGATTTTGACGATCCCTTCGACATCATGATCCATCTGATGATCGGCAGCGAAGGAACGCTGGGGTTCATTTCCGATGTTGTCTATCGAACCGTAGTCGAACATCGCCACAAGGCAAGCGCCCTCATTTTCTATCCCGATGTGAAAACCGCCTGCCAGGCTATTCCCTTTCTGCAGAAACAGCCGGTTGCCGCCGCCGAACTGATTGACCGGGCCGGATTGCGGTCGGTCGAGGGAAAACCGGGAATGCCCGGTTATCTTGCGGAACTGGGGGGCTCGGTTACCGCTCTCCTGGTGGAAACGAGAGCCGAGTCGGCGGATATTCTGCAGGCTCAGATCAGCCGGATCTGCGAGGCAATCAAGGACCTGCCGACAGATCGCCCCATTGTTTTTACCGATATCCCGGCGGAGTACACGGCGTTGTGGAAGATCCGAAAAGGATTGTTTCCGGCAGTCGGTGCAGTCCGTAAAACCGGTACCACCGTGATCATCGAAGATGTCGCATTCCCCGGCGAACATTTGGCCGATGCGGCTCTCGACTTGCAGGCGTTGTTCCGGAAATACGCCTATAACGAGGCGATCATCTTCGGTCATGCTCTGGACGGCAACCTTCACTTTGTTTTCACTCAGGATTTTTCCGCCAAGTCCGAGGTCGACAGATACCGCGACTTCATGGATGAGGTAGTCAAGCTGGTGGTGGAAAAATATGACGGGTCACTGAAGGCGGAGCACGGCACCGGCCGCAACATGGCCCCTTTCGTCCAGAAGGAGTGGGGCGAGGCGGCCTTCAACCTGATGCGCGAGATTAAAGCTCTCTTCGACCCAAACAATTTGCTGAATCCGGGGGTTATCCTCAACGAGGATGCCATGGCCCACATCAAGGATTTAAAACCGCTGCCGGCGACCCATGAAATTGTCGACAAGTGCATCGAGTGCGGCTTCTGCGAGCCGGTTTGTCCGTCCAAGGATCTGACCTTTACACCACGGCAGCGTATCGTCGGACGGCGGGAGATCAGCCGGAGAATGGCGGCTGGCGGCGATCCGAAAAAGGTTAAAGAACTCACCAGGGCCTATCGGTATCCCGGCAAAGATACCTGTGCCGCCGACAGTCTCTGCTCGACTCGCTGCCCGGTCGGCATCGATACCGGTAAAATGGTCAAGGCGCTCCGGGAGGAGGCCAACGGCAAGCTTGGCAACACTATCGCCGACTGGGTGGCCGGCAATTTCGGCGGGGTCGCAAAAACAATCAGCGCCACCCTCGACACCGTCGATTCGCTGCATAAGATGACCGGAACTCCCTTCATGGAGACGGCCGCGAAACTTGCCAGAAAGGCAACATTCGACCAGCTGCCGCTCTGGAACCGCGAGATGCCCTCCGGTGTGCCGAAAATTGCCGGAGAGCCGGTCTCCTCGACCAGTGGTTTGAAAGCAGTTTATTTCCCGAGCTGTGCCAGCCGGGCCATGGGTGGCCCGGCCCGGGACGACGAGGAAAGAGACGCCCTGCCGGTGAAGACCAGATCGCTTTTGCACAAGGCCGGGTATGAACTCGTCTATCCGGAAAATCTCGACCGTCTCTGCTGCGGCCAGGCCTTTGAGAGCAAAGGCTTGATGGCACAGGCCGACAGAAAATCCCGGGAACTGTCCGACGCCCTCCTGGCGGCCACCGGAAACGGCACCATCCCCGTGCTCTGCGATACCAGCCCCTGCCTTTACCGGATGCGCTCAACGCTCGATAAGCGGCTGCAGCTTTTCGAACCGATAGAGTTCGTCCTCACCTTCCTCATGGACCGGCTGAAGTTGAGACAACTGGATGTCAAGGTGGCGTTGCATCCGACCTGCTCGACCAGAAAAATGGGTCTGGAAAACAGACTCGAGCAGTTGGCCAGGGCCTGTGCCAGGGAGGTGGTGATGCCCGCCGATATCTACTGCTGTGGTTTTGCCGGGGATCGGGGCTTTAATTTTCCGGAACTCAACGAATCGGCCCTGAAGGATTTGAAGGATCATGTCTGTACCTGCGAGGCAGGCTATTCAACCAGCAAAACCTGTGAAATCGGTCTGTCGCTGCACGGCGGGATACCCTACCGGTCGATTCTCTACCTGGTGGACGCGGCGAGTGAACCTCTCTAACGTTCAGAAAAACACGGGAAGGCCAAAATTTTTCAAGGCCTTCCCACACTTTTTCCAGCTTGCGGAATCGATTGTCGATATTGCCGATTCCTTCGGTGAAGATCAAGAGGAATACAGCACCAGGGTATGGTCCTCCCCGGCCAGTTCCTCGTCAATTATTGCCGAAATTTTCTGCCAGTCCCCGCCCCCCAAGCCGGCGCCGATCTTCGGGTAGCCGATCCGCTTACCGGAAAACTGTACTTTGATTTTCGCAAATAAACGGCGAATGGCCTCATAATCGACAAGAACATCCTGGTCGTGGAATTGATACTGGGTGTAGCCGTTGACGATGGTAATTTCCTTGTCATCACGCTTGACCGTTGCAAAACTGAAGTCACCGAGTTTATTCCTGTCGCCTTTTATGGTAACCAGATCGGCGGCATAGGCTTCGGGAAATTCTTCCTGGACTACTTTTGCAATTCCGGCCGCCATGGTGCAGAAGCAGTTGCAACCATGGACAATGACTTCAAAAGACCCTTTAAGGGCAAGGGCGATAAGATCTCCTTTCACTGTGTTCATTCCTGCTCTCTCCGTGTGGTTGGTGTGGACTTTCCTGTCTGCTTCTTGCCGACTGCTCCATACAAGGTTACCAGTTCTGCCAGGGCCTCATAGCTTTGGGCGCCGACCAGTCGGTGTTGGCCCATGAGGAAGGTCGGTACGGCGGTGATGCCCTGAAAGCGTGAATATTGCCAATCCTTGTCCACCTTTTCCTGGTAGGTGCGGCGTACGAGGACATCTTTTGCATTTTCTTCGGATAGGCCGACACTGCTTGCGAGTTCAAGAAGTACCGGAAATTTTGCAATATTTTTACCATCGGCGAAATAAGCCCTGAAGGCGGCCAGATGAAATGCATCCCCTTTTCCCTGGTCTTCCGCCCAGAGTCCCAGTTCCTGGGCCAGCCTGCTGTTATAGGTCCGGGTCCTTGCGCCAAAGGGCAATCCGAGTTGTTCGGCGGTAGCACGCAGATGCGCCATCATGCCGTCGATTTTTTCCGGTGTGGTCCTGAACAGGTCTTTGAGGAGTTGGCCTTCCTCAGGTGTTTCCGGATGAAGGGGGAATGTCCGCCAACGGACCGGGATGTCGAACTCGTTCTTCAGCTTTTCAATACGCCCGGTAATGAAATAGCACCAAGGTCAGATATAATCGGAAAATATTTCCAGATTCATGCTTACTTTCGTCCTTTTTTCTCGTCATCTGAGAAATCGGCTCCACATTCGAGCCATTGCCGGTGTTTATTCTATGATTATTCTCATAATAAGTCACTCCTCCTGCAAGATCAATGGAAGCCTGAGAATCGCAGTTGACCGGCTGCCCCGGGTCGGATCTATTGCCGGAACTTTTGCCCTAAGTAAGGTGATGGCTTGGTATTTTTCTTGAGCAGGTGCCAGGATCTTTATGCAGGCTTCGCAGCAATTTTCACAGATCTGCTGATTCCAAAATAAATCAAAACAATGCCTACAATACAATTTGATATTTGAGCGGCAATGGTTGGAATATTTGATTTGACGAGGGAGAGGATAAACATAACCATGGATAAAAAAATAAATGTTGAAGCACCAGCTCCAAGCCCAAAAAAGAGTAATGATCTTTTACTGTAACCTTGTTCAATTGCTTTTTTAGCAAAAATACTTCCCCAGAATATCATGGTTAACGGACTGGATATTGTGAGTACAAAACAACTCACAAAACTTGTAAGCGGAGACCATGATAATACGTGAGATGAAATTGTTGAATCGTTAAACACTATGCCCTTGTAAAATAACAGGATACCAAAACCGGCTAAGACAAAAGAACTTACAAACCGAAATAATGTATTGCCGATATCCGTTTTTGATAGTTTGCCGGCACCAATGAGCGCAACGCTGATATATATATAATCTACGATTGTTACCGAAAGTATCGCCCACAGGCTGTTTATGTAATTGCTGTCGATGGTGATTCCTACTATGGAGAAAAAAACAGGACCAATGGCAGATTGAAGTAATAATCCAGTAAGAACACCATGAAGGAACGGATGCATCTTGATACCAAAGATATTATAATGTTTGCTCAGACTATTCTGCAGAGATCCTTGAAATTCGGCACGAACGATCACCAGAAATTCCATTTCCCGGTAGTGAATACATAGAATGCAAGAGAAACATTCGTAACGGAATGGGCTACGATGCAACTCAACAAATCTCTACGCATGATCCAAAGACCAGCCATGAGCAGGCTGAATGCTACAGCCGCCACCCATTCTTGTGAATGGTGTCCGAATGTAAAAACGGCAGTTGAAACAGCAAGGGCTGTCCATGACCAGCTGCCTGGTTCAACATCATTAACCGATTTTTCATCAAGAGCATTCCTGAGAGGATACTCTTGAACATTTTTTCTCTCAAGATCCCATTGTAAAGCAAAACGTAAAACAAAACCTCTAATAAAAAACTCTTCAAAAACAGGCACTAAACATCCTGCACTCAAGAGTCTCAAGTAAAACGCGTGGTCAGACCAAGGCAAGCTGTCACCCGTACTCACGAAAGGAACAAGAAGCAGAATCCAGAGTAAGAAACCGGCAAACCCCGTCATCATTCCCATTGCGACAGAGCCTAGTGCGGATTTGGGGCCCGTTACCGGAAAATACCATTTCCAGGCCCATGCAATCAATAATGAGACGACGATTAAACGAATGAGGTAGTTGCTCTCGACTGGTTGGTGTTCGAAAGCTGAAGCGATAAAAACATAGGCAAAATATGGTGCGGCATAAGGCAGGATGAGTCTACGATTGGGTATCATTGGTTTCTATTGTCAACCGATTTATCAGCACGTTCGGATTTCCATGTGTGATAAAAATCAATAGCAGACCATGGCAACAAGATATAGCTGCCCAACCGGTTGAACAGCTGGTGATCATTCATGTCGGGATTCGATGTAAACCAGCCATCGTAAAGGCACCAGAGGCCAAAAATGGCAAGAATAATCGGAAAAAGGTAAGGCCCTGTTTCCGGGGGAGGGGGAGGAACTTTCTGTTCTTTCGAAGTGTTACTCATTTCTATAGTCATAACGGAATATGAGCCGAAGAATGTGTTTACTTGATTGCTCGGTTGATTGTCGTATGGTACGGCACGAAATGAGCAGAAGACTATTTTTTGCTGATATTGTTTGTTATGTCAAGGAAAAACGGTGTTGCCTGAGAAACATGTAGCCAAATTTTTCATCTACGGAGAATCCCGTCAAGCTTATCGGTCATTTTTTTGTGATGGCTGCCTTGCCAGTAGATTTTCCCGCAGCCTGTGCATTGTTTGAACCGGTGGTAGTATTTTTTGGTAAGCGGCAGAAGGCGGTCGACAATATTTTCCTTTTCAACTTCGGTCAGCAGACCGTTGCAGGCGATGCAGCGGGAAAATGGATGGTCCTGCAGCCGGTAGAGATTGACGATTTCGGCTAATTGTCGGTCCGGGTCCTGGCTTCTGACCAGATGCCCGAATACAAGCAGGCGCTGTTTGAGCAGATCTCTGTTTCGAGTCAGCAGAATGCGACCTTCGCGAACGGCTCTCGTGACTGGAGCGTTATCGGCAGCTCCCTGACTGACTGCTTCTGCGTCCGATCCGGCCATCCGCAGCAGGCCTGCGAGCCTGCCGACGTTGATATCCACCAGGAATATGCAGGCGGCGAGCGGTTCCGGGCGAAGGATTGTGGCCATGGTCGGCGGGAGGGCGGGGGAAAGCGGATGTATTTCAAAGTGCTCGCCGCTTTTCGGGATTTTCTCAAAAGTCTGCTCCACCCCATCAAGGACAATCCTGCCGACTTCGGTGTGGGGCACTCCCAGACCTTCAAGTATGTCCTTGATCGAAGCCCGGCGGGAAAGGGGGTAAGCGATTGTCATATCCCGGGTTGGAGGCTTGCTCAGGAGATCCCGGGTATCACCGTGGAAGGTGAGAAAAAGCGGAGAATCGGGGGAGGACATGTACAGCGGAGTCAAGGCGAAAACCGTCTGGCTAAGAGTGACCAGATGCCGGCGACGGAAAGAAGCGATCCTCCGGCAAGATTGAAACGTCTTTGCGCATGGGACGAAGCGAGCAGCCTTCGGGCAGAGGTGGCAAATATTGCATACAGCCCTGCATTGAACGCGGCAAGCGCGACGAAAGTAGTCGCAAGGAGGCACAATTGCGGTGTAACCGATCTGGTGTGATTGATAAAATGCGGCAGGAAGGCAACAAAAAATAGAATACTTTTCGGATTTAGGGCGGTCACCAGATAGGTGTTGGCAAAGAGTTTCCAGGTAGAATCGGGCGAAGCGGGAGGAGAAACTTCTGTCGGACCAATTCCGGTGCGCAGCATTCCGATACCCACGTAGAGGAGATATATGCCGCCGATACATTTGATTACTGTGAACCAGAAAACAGAAGCGGCGAGAAGCACACCAAGTCCAAGCAGGGAAAAGACTAAAGCGGTCGAATCACCAAGAGCTACTGCGGCGACCAGCGGGATGTTGGCCCGGCGACCATGGGAGACCGAGTAACTTATGACGGTAAGGATGGTCGGTCCAGGGATAATCAGGACTACGGCAGAAGCAGTGACGAAAGCGAGCCAGATCTCAAGTGACACGGGGAGACTCCTTGGTTTGTTTGTCGAGTGCGAAAACGACTGCACGAATTGGATCTATTCTAACGTCAGGATAGCAGAGAATTACCGGGTTTTAGATATTTATATTCCGAACGGCTGTGGCATGGGAGGGAACCGATATCGATCAACGCGATCTTGCTCTGGTCAGGAAGGTGTCAAGTCGGTTGGCAAATTGTTGACGGTCGCTCTGGTTGAGCGTCGGCGGACCACCGGTATCGATTCCGTCGGCACGAAGGGAGTCGAGGAAGTCCCTCATGCTCAAACGGGCCCGGATATTCTCGGCAGAATAAAACTCGCCGCGGGGGTTGAGGGCATACCCTCCTTTTTCAATCACCTTCGCCGCCAGAGGAATATCGGCAGTGATCACCAGGTCATCGGCAGAGAGTTTTTTTACAATCTCGTTATCCGCGACATCGAGACCTGCCGCAACCCGTAAAAATGAAATATATGGCGATGGGGGAAAGCGCAATGGCCGGTTCGCAACAAGTGTCATCTGTATTCGGGTCCGCTCGGCCGCTCGGAACAGGATATCTTTGATCACCGCGGGGCATGCGTCGGCGTCCACCCATATTTTCATGGAGTTTCCATTTTTTATAGAAGAAAATGCTGCTTTCGTAGCTACGAGTTCATTGAGATTGACAAAATACTTCCGCGGCGGGCGAAGATCTCCCTCATACGAATGAGAAGGCGCATACTGTTTACCGGTTTCTGAAAGAAATCGATAAACCCCTGGTCGCGGAAATACCGGCTGCTGAGATGAGGGCTGAAGCCCGAACTGATGATAATCGGAAGATCCTTTCTGATTTCCAGCATGGCGATGCCAAGTTTATCCCCGGTAATGTTCGGCATTGTCAGGTCGGTGATAATCAGATCGAAATCGTCGGGACTGTTTCGAAAATGCTGAAGGGCCAGTCGGCCATCGGCGAATGATGTCACAGCGTAGCCGTAATGGACAAGCATCTCTTCGAAATACCGAAGGATGTTTCTGTCGTCATCAACCACCATGATCTTTTCCCTGCCGCATAAATCCTTCCAGGGAGGAGGGCCGGAAGCCTTTTTCCGAGCATGGCATTCCGCCTCGGTTACCGGCAGGAAGATGTTGAAAGAGCTGCCCTCGCCCGGAACACTGTAGACATAGATGTAGCCTTGATACTTATCGACAATGGCATGGACGACAGCAAGGCCGAGACCGGTCCCGGTACCGACATCCTTGGTGGTAAAATATGGCTCGAAGATTTTCTGTCGTGTTTCTTCGTTCATCCCCGTTCCGGTGTCACTTATTTCCAAATGAAGGTATGCTCCTGGAGACATCCTTATATCCGGGAAAAAATCATGCTCGGTTACAAGCCGATCGGTAAGATTGACGGACAGGATACCTCCCGTCTCCTGCATGGCATGATAGGCGTTGGTGCAGAGATTCATCATGATCTGGTGGATTTCAGTGGTATCGGCAATCACCGCTTTGTCCGACTCCAGATTCCGGCGAATTTCAATGGAAGAAGGGATGGAGGAGCGTAACAGTTTGAGGGCCTCTTTGACGATCGGTTTCACCTGGAGGGATATTTTTTCCGTCTCCGTCTTTCGGCTGAAGGAAAGGATCTGCGTAACCAGATCTTTGGCGCGCAGAGAAGCTTTGCTTATTTCTCCGAGATATCTCTGCACCTTCTCGTCGCCCTGTGTGGCCAGTGCCGCCAACTGGGTAAAGCCCATCAGGGCAGAAAGGATATTGTTGAAATCGTGGGCAATACCACCTGCAAGCGTACCGATCGCCTCCATTTTCTGAGCCTGCTGAAGTTGACCCTCGATGCGTTTCTGTTCACTGAGATCGCTGCCGATACCGATAATCAGGGGGGCCTTGTCGAGGATCAGCCGGGAGATGGTAAACAGGTAAGGGACGTGTTTGCCCGCATTGTTGATGAGGAGCACTTCCAGGGAAAGAGGTATGCCGCTCTGCAGGACTCGGGCGAGGGCTTTTTCCACTTTCTCCAAGTCTTGCGGTGCGATACGCGAGGAGATATCGAGGCTGTTAAGCCGGTCGGCAGTGAGCTGGAGTTTTTCCAGGAATAGTTTATTGCAGCGAATCGGCTGCAGTTGATTATTCATGACAAACAACAGGCCCGGAAGGCTGTTGATAATGGTATCGGAGAACAATTTTTCTTCGGTAAGATCTTTTTCTGTCTGCTGCTGGATTTTGATCTCCGACTGCAGTCTTTCCCGCATGCCGTTAAGGGCATTGACGATATGCATCAGTTCATCCGGCCTGGAACTGCTCTTTTCCGTTCTGGAGAGGGTAAGAGGCTGATCCAGCCTGCCCACCCGAAGAGTCTCGGTGTATTGCACGATTCTGTTGATGTGCCGGTTGAAAAGCCGGATAAAGAGAAAAAGAATGGCAAAGCAGGTAATGAACAGGATCAGGAGTTGGGTTGCAAGCGCTCTTGAGGTGGTATAGATCAGTTTGTTCTTAACGTTCGCAGTCGTCGCGGTAAAGGTTATTGAGCCGAGATCGCTGGTTGTATCGCCAATTCGTTGCAAAGGATAACGGCGGAAAATCAGATCTTCATTCTGCTTCGGTTTGGTGCCGAAAACCTGATTCTCATTCTGTTCACTGACCATTTCGATAAAGACGATATCCGGGTTTTCAAGAATTCCCCGGAGCTGAATCTCCATTGCTCTTGTATCCATATTCCAGAGGTGATTGGCAAGTGTCTCGACCTGATTGGTCTGCAGGCTGTCCAGCGTCGAGACGATGTGCTGTTTTTCAAGTTGGAAGGTGAAATAAAGCTGGATTCCGGAGCTTACGAAACTTACCAGGGCTACAACGCAGAAAACGTACAAAACAGTCCTGGTCAGTAAAGGGTAGTTCCTGGCGTAAGTTCGTATCATGCGGGCAGTTGACGTTGAGACTCATTAAAAGGTGCTTTCTTAATGGAACTTCCAGGTCTTTTGAGAGTAGGGGAAAGATATCCCGAAAGCAAATGAAAAATGAATTTTCCGCCGAGAACTTCAGGGATTGAGTATTTGTTCAAAAAAATAATTGAATCAGTGGAGCGGACACAAGAAACCGTCGAAAAAACTGAAGAACTGGTAATTATATTCATAAAATTTTCTAAAATAATCTTTTGACCAAGTATACGTTCGGCGAAATATTGAAAATTCCTAATTTTCCTGTTAGATAGTGCATTTTCATGAAACGAACAACAATGTAGAAGCCGATCAAACCAAAGATCCTCTTCCAGCTGTCTCCAACCGGAAGAGCAGAATCATCAAGAAAACAGGAGCGTCAAATGTTCAAAGAAGAAATCAAGGTTATCGATTGTACAGTCCGGGACGGCGGATTGATGAATCAATGGCAGTTCAGCGAAAAATTCGTTCGAAATGTCTATAACGCCCTGGCCGATGCCGGAGTGGATTATATGGAAATCGGCTATCTCAGTTCTCAGGATGCCTTCGATGCAAAAAAGTTCGGCCCCTGGAAGTTTTGTCAGGAGAGAGATCTCAAAAAGATAGTCGGCGATGGCGAAAAAAAGATAAAACTCTCGGCCATGGCCGATATCGGCAGAATAGAAGAGCGTGATATACCTGCGGCGAACGACAGCTCTCTCGATATGATCCGGATTGCCTGCTATGTCCATCAGGTCGACTCTGCCATCGCTCTTGCCCACCATTGTCAGGAGAAGGGCTATGAGACGACCATTAATCTTATGGCGGTTTCGACAGTAGGACTGCGCGAACTCAATGAATGTCTTGAAGACCTCAATAAAAGCAAAGTACCTGTGATTTATCTGGTAGATTCATTCGGAGCTTTCTACTCCGAAGATATCGATACCCTGGCGCAGAAATATATGGAACGGCTGCCCGGAAAGATTATCGGCGCCCATTTCCACAATAACCAGCAGCTGGCCTTTGCCAACACCATCTCGGCGATAATCAATGGTGTGAATTATCTCGATGCCACGCTCTATGGAATAGGCCGCGGTGCCGGCAACTGTCCTTTGGAGCTGCTCCTTTCATTTTTGAAAAACCCTAAATTTCGGGTTCGACCGATCATTCAATGTATTGAAGAGGAGATCTTTCCGTGGAGCAAGAAAATCGACTGGGGTTACTCTATTCCCTATATGGTCACCGGCACAATGAACCAGCATCCCCGAACCGCCATGGCCGTAATGGAATCCGATAATAAAGATAATATCCTGGAGTACTACGATACAATATGCAATGTTGTCGGGTCGGTTTAATGACATCGGACGGTTCAGCGTTTTTTGCCTGAACCGTCCGGAGTAAATGAACGGGTTCCTCCGTCTTGGTTGATTCGCACGGCAATCTTAGTTGCGCTCCTTCAGTATATCCCGGATTTCCATAAGCAGGACTTCCTGAGTGGATGGGGCTGGAGGTGCCTTTGGCGCCTCTTCCTCCTTCTTCTTGAGGGTATTGATGAATTTTACCCCGATAAAAACGGCAAGGGCGATAATAGTAAAATCTATCACCGTCTGGAGGAACTTGCCGTAACCGATGACTACAGCAGGAAGATCACCGGATGCTTCTTTTACAGTGAGCGCCAGATTGGTGAAATCCACGCCCCCCAATAGTACTCCTATGGGAGGCATGATCACATCCCCCACAAAGGAAGAAACAATTTTTCCGAATGCTGCGCCGATTATAATACCGACAGCCATGTCGACGACATTTCCCTTAATCGCAAATTCCTTGAATTCCTGAATCACTCTCATGCTTTCTTTCTCCCGGACGAGACTGGTGATGCTCAACTGTCATGGCTGTTTGGCTCCGACAGTGAAAAGGCTCCGATGCTTTTGGTGAAGAGATGAGAATAAACAAAAACCGGAAGGTATTCAAGAAAACACCACCTTAAGTATCGGCAGGCTGGAGGGGGATGAGGAAAGCGCCGATCCGTCCACAAGTGCAATGACTTGATGAACGGATCGGCTTGTGAAGGAGTTACTCTTCGTAACCTTTGCCTTTACAGGTAGGACATGTCTGGTCGGGAGTACACTGCGTATCGTCGGCAAGGTCGTCCTTGGTGCCTCGCCATTCCGAGCTTACTTCGCATATTCCTTCAATGACTTTTTTACCTTGGCAGGTTGGACATGGGGTACGCTTTTGGTCTGTCATGTATTTCTCCTTTTGCATGGGTGGGGGTGAACGGAGGTGACGATTTTCTTACTGCTCATCTTCAGTGAGATAATCCTTCAGCTTTTCCAGGAGCGAGTCGGGCAGTTCGCGGTTATACATGAACGCCTCCGCTTCCTCTCCGGTAATTTGCTCTTTTACCTCAAGCGGCAGTGAGCGCAAAACCGCAACTCGACGAGGATCCGGTTGTTCTTTTTGTGATACAGCCATCTCTGCAACTCCTGCAAGGTTAAGGTCGGGAAATCTCCTGCTATCCGATATTATATAATAAAATGGATGTGAATGACATGTCTGTCAATGCGGGACTGCTGCTTTTTTGAGAATAATTCGCAAATAGGTGCGCTGCCTGCTGAAACATCTTCGAAACGTCTTCAGGCGAAGCCTTCAGC
This sequence comes from Desulfobulbaceae bacterium BRH_c16a, assembly GCA_000961725.1. Lineage (GTDB taxonomy): Bacteria > Desulfobacterota > Desulfobulbia > Desulfobulbales > Desulfocapsaceae > Desulforhopalus_A. The sequence continues at coordinate 215,792 of LADS01000002.1, read as the reverse complement.
CAGCCCGATCAACTGTGCGGTACGGTGTCGAAGGCGGTGATGTATGGCTTGATATCGAGTGAATAAAACGGTGTGTGAATGACTCCGATGGGATGTATGAGCATGGCTGTTATGCCGCCTGCTCGGATTGAGCAGGCGGCTTTATTCATTGAGCTTTACCAGAAATAGAGTGCGGAACTGCCCAGTTCCAGCTCGATTTCCAGCAGCCGGTTGTACTTGGCGATCCGCTCGCTTCGCGACGCGGAGCCGGTTTTCAGCTGACCTCCGTCCATGGCTACGGCAAAATCGGCGAGGAAAGTGTCTTCCGTTTCGCCGGAGCGGTGGGAGATGAAGTAACGCCAGCCCGCATCACGGCACATCCGCACGGCGTCGATACTCTCGGAGACGGTGCCGATCTGGTTGAGCTTGATAAGTACCGAGTTGGCTGTCTTCTCTTCGATACCGCGGGCAATGTACTGGGTATTTGTGACAAAAATATCGTCGCCGACGATATCGATCTTGTGGCCGACCCGTTCGGTAAATTTTTTAAATCCTTCCCAGTCGTTTTCGGCGAGGGGATCTTCCCAGGAGACGATAGGATATTTTTCCACCCATTTTGCCCCCATCTCAATGAGGTCCGCGGATTTCATCTTGCCGCCGCCCGACCGTTTCAAGTCGTACTCGCTGGTCAGATCGGTCGAGAATGAGCTGGCGGCGCTGTCGAGGGAGATGGCAATATCCTGGCCGGGGACATAGCCTGCCTTTTCGATGGCCTGCATAATGATGTCCATAACCGCTTCATTGCTCTCAAGGTTAGGTGCAAATCCACCTTCGTCGCCGACGCTTGTCGCCATGCCGCGGTCTTTCAGCAACCCTTTCAGGGTATGAAAGGTCTCGGCAACATAGCGAAGTCCCTCGCTAAAGGAAGGGGCACCTACCGGCACAGCCATGAATTCCTGGATGTCGACGCTGTTGTCGGCGTGGGCGCCGCCGTTAATGATATTCATGGCCGGAACGGGAATTCGCCGGGCCGAAGTGCCGCCCAGATAGCGATAAAGGGGTAACCCCGTGGATTGAGCGGCAGCTCTGGCTACCGCCATGGAAACGCCGAGAATAGCGTTGGCGCCGAGTTTTGATTTGTTGTCGGTGCCGTCAAGTTCGAGCATTCTGCGGTCGATTTCCACCTGCCGGGTTGCAGACATGCCAAGAATATCCGGGCTGATAATGCTGTTTACATTGGCAACCGCCTTAAGCACGCCCTTGCCGAGATAGCGGTCTTTATCGCCGTCGCGCAGTTCGATCGCTTCGTTTTCGCCGGTACTGGCGCCGGAAGGAACGGATGCCGATGACTTCGTGCCGTCATTCAGTTCGACAAACACCCGTACCGTCGGGTTGCCCCGGGAATCGAGTATCTCCATGGCCCGTACAGCTGTGATTGTGTCTTTCATATGCGCATCCTTGGTTTTGAAGGTTGAGGTGTATGAGTGGTGGTAGCAGATGTCCCGCGACACGTCTCAATCTGCTCGATACCTGCCTTCCTGTTAAGATAGCCTATCAATGCCAAACGGGCTACAACAATAAATATTACACTGCGTAACCTCCTGGCCGGATACGCCCATTGCCTTGGTTGGCAAATTGCCGTTTAGCAGTCGAACATCCCCTGTAACAAGTCCCCAGGTCGTCGAAAATAGTAGTTGCAATGGCCCATCTGAAGGTGTAGTAAACAAAATTTGTCAGTTATCAGGGGAAGTTTATTTTTTTAATTGAAGTTTCGGATTCGAAGATGAAGAGAAGATTGCTTTATAACCCGTTTTGGCTACAGCTTGTCGTTGTGAGTCTTTCTGTCTGCCTTGCGGCGCTGCCGCTTGTGCCTGTCATGTCCATGGCGGCGGAGCCGGCAAGTGTTTTGGCTCCATCACGGCAGACGGGGACTCCAAAGGTCGTAGTCTTGAATGATCATAAAAAGACCGCGGTAAGTCAGAACAAAAAATCCGTGGCCGCGAATTCCAGTGAAGTCGAAGAGATACATCCGGTTATCAAAGAGCGGAAAAAAAACGGAAATGTTGCAGACAGGAAGAAGACCGTACCGGCCGGATCGGCTGAAGTAGCCGAAGAGGGTTGGTCGACAATGACCAAGGTTGGCATTGGGGTCGGAGCAGCAGCCGTGGTCGGCGTAGCTCTGGCCTTTGCCGGCGGGAGCGGCGACAGCGGTCCGAAGTTGCCGACTCCGGAAATTCTGGTCGGCAAATGGAACGCCCAGTCCAGGAGTTTGACGGACCGGCGAACGTATAGCGGGGTGTACGATTTATATACGGTGGGCAGCCATACATATGATATCTTCGTAACCGGCGATAATGAGCATAAACGGGGACGGGGTACCTGGATTCTGGCGGAGGGGACAAATACCCTGCAGTTGAAAAACGATACCGGTTCGATCTATATCGGCGAATTTCTCAATGAAGATTTCACCACCATCACCATCAGAACCACAGACGGCAGATGGGAGACTGTGCTGACAAAACAATAATTTTCCTGTACAAGCTGTGTTGCCAGGCGTTCGAATGCGGGCAGGGGAGATTTCCTCTCCCGCATTTTTTTTTGTTCAATAAATACCTCGGGGATCACTACGTGAGTGTTGAAAAAAAACAAGTACAGGTGGCGGATCAATCGATGAGCCGATGGCGGCAACGGCTGTTTGTTGTTTTCATCGGCTGCCTGATGTGCGGATTGTATTATCACTTTTTTGTCAACAGGGCATATGTCGAAATCGAACTGTCTGTGGCGCAGAAGAGTGATTTCAAGATCTATTGGGCGGGAGCCGACCGACTGTATTCGGAAAAAAACATGGCGTTGGTAATTGCCACACCCGAGCGAAAAAAATACTCACTTTTCCTGCCTGATATTGAAAAGATAGACAGATTGCGCATCGATACCCACAACTATAAAGGCGAGGCCACACTTTCGAAAATCGCTTTACAGCAGGAAGGTTGGGCGCCGGTGACCCTGGCGACTTCGGAGCAATTAAGGACGCTGGTGCCGTTATTCGATATCGAAGAGTCGAGGATCGACAATGACGGGCTCCGGGTTCATTCGGCCGGCATCGACCCTCATTTCGAACTGGTGCTTTCCCCGGTAAAGCAGGGGGATAATCTCGGTTGGCTGGTGTTGCGGCTGATAGCCATCGCCGCCATCGTTTTTTGTGTAATCTATGGTGCCGGACCGCTGGCGAAGGATCTGCGATTCGTGCCGGTTCTGTTGTTTGGTATCTGGATGCTCATTATCGTCATGGCCGCGATAAGCACAGAGAATGCTCATCCGGATGAGTATGTCCATACATCGGCAACATCGTACTACCAGGATAACTGGCTTCCTCCCCTCATCGATGACCCGGAAATCAGGCAAACCTACAGTGTTTACGGGGTGTCGCGTCTGAATAACGGGGAGGTGTATTATCTGTTCGCAGGCAAGTTCGAAAAATTTGCCCAGGCCTTCACACTGCCCGAGTATTTCTCCCCTCGATTGTTCAATGTCTGTCTATTCGGCTTGATTCTGTTGTATACCGTACGCAACCGGTATGCCCGGATGGTTGCCCTGCCGTTTATGGTCTCGCCACAGATCTGGTACCTTTTCAGTTACTGCACCTCCGATGCTTTCGCCTTGTTTTTTGCCTTTCTTGCCGCCTGTGAATTGATCGACCCGGAAAGCCTGCTGCATCGCTATCTTAAAGGAGAAGGCTGGTTTGCGAAGGTAGCCGGGGCAATCGTTCTCGGCGTTCTGCTCGGTATTGTTTTTCTCCTGAAGAAAAATTACTATCCCTTCGTGGCCTTTTTCTATCTCTGTCTTGGCGCGAAAATCTTTTTGACCAATGAATTCTACTGGGAGAAGAAGGAGGCGATCAAGAGACTGGTACTCCTCACTTGTATTGGCCTTGGCGTACTCGGTCTGCGGATGGGCGCCGATAATCTGGTCAACGGCTTTGACCGTCAGGAAAAAATTGTCGGCATGCAGGAGGAACTCGCCCATCTCTGGTATAATCCGAATACCGAACTGGATAAGAAGCACGTTTCGCTCTACCGTAAAGCCCGGGGGACCACTCTTCAGGAAGTTGTCGTCAACGAACGGTGGTTCGAGCGGTCGTTCCAAACCGCCGTCGGGGTCTACGGGTATTTTACCATCTCCGGGACGCAAGGGTATTACGACCTGGTCAGATGGTCCGGAGTGGCGCTGCTGGTGTTTTTTTTCGGGTCCGTTTTCCTGAGGGGTGGACTGATCGGCAGCGGTCTGGCAGTCGCTGCCCTCGGTCTTGCCGGGGGATTGATCGGGGTGTCCCTGTATCACTCCTGGGCTGTCGATTTTCAGGCCCAGGGGCGCTATCTCTTCCCCATTCTGCCGATGCTGGGTATCCTTTATGGCTGGAATCATGCGGTGGTGAATCAGCGATTCCTGATCCTTTTTCTTACCCCCATGGTCATGTTGGGAATCTACAGTTTCATCTTTGAGGGATTGATACGGATCCCCAAGGTAATTTTTGAGTAGGAGAGTATGGCGTGACGGCAAAAGAATCTCAAGTCGATAAAACTCCGCTGGCAGAACAGCTTCATTCCGGCGAATCCTCCTTTGCCAGGTATAAAAAAAAGGCGGCCGGCGATATTTCGTTTCCCGGCCTGCTCATCTATGAATTTTATGTCCTGCTCTGTGCCAATCTTGGCGGCGCCCTGGGGTATGTCGTGCGGAAGACGCTGGCCAGGTTTTTGTTTCGCTCGGTTGGGCGGGGTCTCATTCTTGGACGCGGGCTCATCGTCCGGCATCCCGGCCGCATAGATTTTGGTGACAATGTCGCGATTGATGATTACGTCTTCCTGGACGCCGGCGGCAGTGGCGATATCGGGGTGCAGCTTCATGACGGGGTGATTATGTCACGCAATTGTGTCATTCAAGGGAAAACCGGGTATGTTGTCTTCGAGGAACGAGTCGATGTCGGCTGTAACTGCGTCTTTTCCTCGGTGGCCGGCATAACTATCGGTGCGTCGACCATTATCGCCGGCAACTGTTATATCGGCGGCGGGCGGTATCGTCATAACCGGCTTGAGCCCGCGATCATGGATCAGGGCGTCTATTCCCGCGGTGAAATCGTCGTCGGAGAAAAGAGCTGGATCGGGGCCGGGGCGGTTATTCTGGACGGGGTAAAAATAGGGAGAGGGGTAATCGTCGGCGCCGGCTCGGTGGTGACCAGAGATATTCCCGATTATGCGGTGGTGGCCGGAGTCCCGGCGAAGCTTTTGCATATGCGGGAGAATAAGGAAAACGGCAGGTAGATATGACACAGTGTAAAAAATATTGGCGGATAATTATCCTGTTGCTGGTATCGGCATTTTTGTCCGGTCCGGCGATGGGCGAATCAAAAGACAAGGTCGGTCAATGGACCGGCAGACATACCCGGCTGGTATGGTTGCAGGATCAGGGAAACGGCTCCGATACTCTGGCCCACGGCCAAAATCTCATGCTCTATGGCTATGATTCCGCCGATGGCCGGGGCGAACGGCCGTTGTTGCCGAATGTCGGCAATCACTTCAAACCGCTCATCACTCCCGATGGCACACAGGTGGTCGTCAGCAACCGCATATCCCGACAGATGTATCTGGTGGAGTGGGAGAGCGGCAAGGTGAAAGAGCTTGGCTCGGGCGTCGCGGTCGCGATCTGGCAGGATCCCCGGCCCAGTCTCCTGTTGCGTAAATCCACGACCTGGGTCTACTGCTTTTCCGGTTTGCAACCGGAAAACAAGTACGGCACATCCCAGCCCCTTTACCGGTTCCCGCTGGACAAACCTGAAAAAAAGGAACTGATCTGGGATAAAACCAATCTGGCCTGGTCGAACATCCAGCTTTCGCGGGACGGCGAACTCATTGGCGGTCTTTTCCCCTGGCCGGACGCAGGAGTATTGTCGACCAAGGACAGGCAGTGGCAACGGTTGGGCAAGGGATGCTGGACTTCGCTCAGTCCCGATAATTCCAAACTGCTGTGGATCTTCGATGGCCTGCACCGTAATGTCCAGATGCATAGCGCCACCGGCGGTGGCAGCTGGAATGTCAATATCAACGGGGCGCCCGGCATTGGCGGTTACGAAGTGTACCACCCGCGCTGGAGCAACCATCCCCGCTATTTTGTCATCACCGGGCCGTACGAGAAGGGGGATGGCGGCAACAGGATCGGCGGCGGCGGCGAAAAGGTCGAGATCTATATCGGTCGCTTCGATGAACAGGCGCGGAGCGTTGAGGACTGGATAAAGGTGACCGACAACGGCCGGGCCGATTTCTATCCCGATCTCTGGATTGAAGGCGGCAATGAAGCGAGCCTTGCCGACAGTATCGCGCAGGCGGACAGTCCGGTCCAGACCGAGAGCTGGCCCGCATCGCGAGAGCATCTGGTCTTCGTCTGGGAGAACATGAAGGCCGCCAATCAGCTGGACGAGAAAAGCCCGGTGGGTTTTTTCCAGAGCAATATCGACCTCAGGGGCACAGCCCTCTACACCAGGGATTTCCAGCTGGCAACCGGTGGCGGCTGGGGTGAAACCGGTGAGGCGGGCAAAAAAATCGGCGCGGCATTGGCGCGAACCGGCAGGGCCGGGGTGGAATTTACCCTCATCCCGGAACGCGACCAGCAGGGACGGATCGTCTCTCTTAAAGCGGGCGATAAGCCTGGAGTGGTAATTGCCCAGCAAGGAGAAAATCTTCTGGTCGACATCGCCGGCGGTTCGGTCTCATGGCCAGGACTTCTTGTCGCCGGCAAACCTCTCCACCTTGTCGTCAACATAACCGATGACAGCCTCGAGCTTTTTGCCCAGGGGAAAAGTCTTGGTAAAAAGGCAGGAAAAGTCGATTTTTCCGGGGCAACTGTCGATTCGTTAATCTTTGGCGATCCGGCCGGCGGATGGCACGGCACCCTGGCCGGACTGGCAGTATATGACCAGACGCTTGAACCCCCAGTAATTGCAACAAACAGCCGTTTGGCCGGAGAGCGCACCGGAGAGACGGCAGCTGCCGAGAAGCTTGTGGTCGAGGGCAATCTCGATGAGACGACGGAGATCCCGGCCCCCGATGCCCTTGGTGCCTATCGGCGGGCGCTGGTCGTCAACACCTATTCGGTGAACAGGGTCGAAAGCGGCGAATATGACCGGAATCGTGTCCTGGTGGCAGAGTGGGCGGTTCTCGACCGGACTCTTGTAAAGACTTACGATGTGGCTGCACCGCCGGAGCGGCTGGTCCTGGAAAAATTTGCCGATCATCCTGAACTGGAAGGGGAACGCCAGATGATGGATGTCTTTGAACCGGATCTGGAAATGTATTATCGGATTCCGCAGTCTGCGCAGTAGTCTTATCTCTCACTAACACCCCACAATGGGGTGCTCTCTTCAGTCCCCCCTTGTGGGGATAAGTACCTTCACGAAATTCATTCTCACTCCTCAGCACCCCCTTGAGGGGTAAATAAACAAGAAACGACTTTCTAAGGTGCTAATATCACCAAAGAAAAATTAATAGGAAAAAAAGGACATGGTATCTCTCCGTCGTTCCGTGTAATTTAGTATTTGCTTAATTTTATGTTTACGTAAACATAAATGTTGCTCAGGAAAAAGGTATGGACTAGTGTTGGCAAAATGATCTTGATAAATCATTTTTTGAGGTGACAGACCGGCTCTTTTCTGCCGCTGTCCGCTTGACAAGTGGATTGAGTATTTTCGCAGTTTCACCTGGAAGGAGACCTTCATGAGCCAGTACAAGAGAGTTGTTTCGCGTGCCGTCCCCGGATATTTAGAGGAACTCGTCGGAAAGGATAAGATTGGAAGGATTTTCACGTTTATCGACGAAAAGAGGACGGCGGAGGAGATAATCGGCAGTGGAATCCTCGATGCACAGGTTGCTTCCGCTCTGCTGCAGAAGCTTATGGAGGAGAAGGTCATCGTTGCCGTCGGCACCGGCAAGCCGGAAGATCGAATCCTGCTGGTTACCGACAGTGCCTCCGATATTCCCGAAGAACTGGCACGGGAAAGAAATATTACAGTTGTTCCGCTCACCGTAAAAATCGATGGGCGCGAGTACCGGGACGGTGTCGATATTTCATCCCGGGAGTTTTATCGCCTCCTGCAAAGCGCCAAAACTTTCCCGGTGACCTCACCGCCTTCCGGAGAGGATTTTCATCGGCTTTTCCTCGACAATATCGCCGAGAAAGACATCCTGGCAATATTTATTTCCAGAGCAATGAGCAAAACCTTCGATCTCGCCAATCAGGCGACTCGCAACAACTTCAATTCCTACCTGAGGCAACGCCGCACCAATCCGGCCATGGCCAACCAGTTTCGTATCGAGCTCATCGACAGCCGCCAGGTTTCCATGGGGGAAACCCTGTTGGTCCTGGAGGCTTCCGATAAGATCCGGGCCGGCTGGCCGCTTGCCAAAGTTAAAAGCCATATCGACAAGCTCATCGATGAGGTAAGGGTTTTTTTCATGGTCGACAACCTGGATTACCTGGCCCGCGGCGGCCGGATCGGGCGGGGGGCCGCGCTCCTTGGCAATTTTTTCGGTTTCAAGCCGATTCTTGGCATGACCGGGGGAGGGGTCGATGCGAAAAGCCGTACCTTTGGCGGAGCAAGGGCGCAACGTAAACTGATCGATTACATGAAGGACGATCTCCGTGACAGGGGCATAAAAAAGATACGGGTGGGTCTCTGCCATGCCGACTCGGCGACCAAGGCCGAGACGGTTCAGAAACTCGTCGAGCAGGCATTCCCCGATCAGGAGCATATCGTTTCCTATTTTGGGCCGACCGTCGGGTCGCATCTTGGCCCCGGTGCATTGGGCGTGGTATGGCTGCCGGTGATCGAAGGGGAATAACCGTGTAAGGATGGTGGTCAGGAGGCAGGAAGCTTTTAAAAAATAGCCAGGAACACCCCGTTTTCCCGCAGGATGTTCAGGCCGATAAGCCAAAGAACCAGACCGCCGACGATCTCGGCCCAGATACTCAGCCAGGCAAGCTGTGCAACGCGTTTGCCGAGATGAAGTCCGGCAATGGTGAACAGCCCGGCAACGATGCCGATAACGATTGCCGGCGCGATAATCGATACCCGGAGCATTGACATCGACAGGCCGACCGCCAGGGCGTCAATGCTTGTGGCCACCGACAACATGACCAGAGTCATGCCTTTAGTCGAATCCTTCCGGGGGCTTTTTTTTTCATCCTCCTCGTCTTCATCGGTGAGAATCGCCTCCTTGAGCATATTGCTGCCGACCAGAGCGAGCAGAATGAAGGCCAGCCAATGGGCATACGCCTCAACATAACCATGCATGGAGGCCCCCAGACCCCAGCCGATGATCGGCATCATTGCCTGGAAGAGGCAGAAATGCCAGGAGAGTCGGAATGTCTGGCGGAGACTGACCTGCTTGAGGCTGACGCCGGTGGCGATGGCTACGGCAAAGGCGTCCATGGCCAGGGCCACGGCGATTCCGATGATGGTGAGTGGATTCATTTCGGGTTCCGGTGAGGTTTTTTACAGGAACTCTCTTTACCAGAAACCGGTATGGTGCGGCAAGGAGTAACAGAGTGAATTCCGCCGTGCCGGTGATGATTTCCAGGCGATTGCTGACCGACAGCACATTATTTGTCCAGGCAGATTCTTTATAAACAGTTTTTCTTGGAGAAAATATCTTGACATTTACATTTGGTTGTTTTACCAAATATACAAGGGAATTCAAAAGGAGGCCATGATGACAGAACGAGAAAAGGCCCTTGTCGAGGCCAAAGCCAACGTGTTCAAAGCCCTTGGGCATCCCACCAGGCTATGGATGGCCGAGCGTCTTGCTGCGGGGGAACAGTGTGTGTGCGAGTTAGTTGTCGATGTTGATGTAGATTTTTCTACCATCTCTAAGCACTTGTCGATCCTTAAACAGGCTGGAGTTGTTGCCAGTGAGAAACGGGGGAAACAGGTCTATTATCGCTTGAAGGTGCCTTGTATCCTCAACCTGATGCCTTGTGTCGAAACGGTGATCCAAGCTTCCATTGAGGTTATTCGCAACAAATGAAGTAAGATTTGTTTGTTGTTAATATGGTCATTAAGCCAAATGTGCAAGCATTATGAACTGGAAAATTGAATACAAATACCTGCTGCTGATCGTCGCTGTTTTTCTCGGATGCTATTTCCTTCCTGTCGGTATCGCCCGTTTCGACAACGCTGTCCTCGAAGCCTTCCACCTGGTCAAGTGGTATGCCCAGGAACATGTCCTGCTCTGTCTGGTCCCGGCATTTTTTATCGCCGGGGCGATCGGGGTTTTTGTAAGCCAGGCCTCGGTAATGAGATACCTTGGTCCCAAGGCAAACAAAATCATGGCGTATGGCGTGGCTTCTGTCTCCGGCACCATTCTTGCCGTCTGTTCCTGTACAATCCTGCCGCTCTTCGCCGGTATCTATAAGATGGGTGCAGGTCTTGGCCCGGCCTCGGCTTTTCTCTATTCCGGACCGGCTATCAATGTCCTGGCAATTGTTCTGACCGCCAGAATCTTGGGACCGCAAATGGGCATTGCCCGTGCTGTCGGGGCGGTGCTGCTGAGTATCATCATCGGTGCCTCGATGGCCTTTTTCTTCCGTAAGGAAGAAAAAGCCAAACTCGCCATCCAGATGGCCATGCCGGATGAAGAGGTCAAACGACCTCTCTGGCAGACCAGCCTCTATTTTGCGGCAATGATCGGTGTATTGGTTTTTGCAAACTGGGGGAGACCGCAGGAGACAATCGGAATCTGGGCAACGATCTTTGCCGCCAAATGGTATATCACTGCAGGATTTGCCGCAGCTTTAGGCCTTATTCTGATCTCATGGTTTCAGATGCGGGCATGGAAGATCGGATTGACTGCTCTTCCGGTCATCGCTCTGGCAGTTCTTTTTCCGGATCAACCGATTATCGCTTTTACCGCAGGTTTTATCGGCCTGTCGATATTCACCAGTACCGACAAAGGTGAAGTCGGCGACTGGTTTGCCTCTTCATGGACCTTTGCAAAACAGATTCTGCCGCTGTTGTTGTTCGGTGTTCTGGTTGCCGGCCTCCTGCTCGGCCGGGTCGGTCATGAAGGCGTCATCCCTTCGGAATGGGTGGCAAGAGCCGTTGGCGGCAATACGCTCATGGCCAATTTTTTCGCCTCTTTTGCAGGGGCCTTCATGTATTTTGCCACCTTGACCGAAGTGCCTATCCTGCAGGGACTGATGGGCAATGGCATGGGGAAAGGGCCGGCGCTTGCCCTGCTGCTGGCCGGGCCTTCACTCAGTCTCCCGAGCATGCTGGTCATTAACACTGTGTTGGGGCTCAAGAAAACGATAGTCTTTGCGAGTCTCGTAATCGTCTTCTCCACAATCTGTGGAATGATTTTTGGGATCTTTTTTGGTTAATATTAAAGGAGAAAAAATGAAGATTCAGATTCTTGGACCAGGATGTGCCAAATGCACCAAACTTACCGAAACCGCAGTTGCTGCAGCCGAAGAAATTGGTATTGAGTATGAGATCGAAAAAGTTTCCGATGTCAATGAGATCATGGCCTTCGGAGTGATGATGACCCCGGCTCTGGTTGTCAATGGCGAAGTAAAGAGTGTTGGCAAAGTTCCATCACAGAACGAGGTCAAAAACATGCTCAGTCCCAAAAAATAAGAAGCAGAACATTTCAACTTAGGAGAACACCATGATACCGATGCAGACACCATGTAGTTGCAGTTGCGGCAGTGCAAGCACTGGTCCACGCCTTATATTTTCTTGTTCCGGCGCTGCCGATGTTGGAGAACTGGCGGACCGGGCAGCACGAAACCTGACCCGCGACGGACACGGTAAAATGTTTTGCCTGGCCGGGATCGGTGGCAGGGTCAGCGGCATCCTCAAATCAACCGAGGCGGCGGTTTCCATCCTGGCAATCGACGGGTGTCCCCTTGACTGTGCCAGAGAATCCTTGGAAGAAGCCGGATTCAAGAGTGTCAACCATTTACGTTTGTCCGATCTTGGTTTTGAAAAAGGTCAGACCTCCGTAACTGAGCCAAACATAGCCAAAGTGATGAAAAACGCCGAAAGGTATCTTTAAAAAGGACAAAAATAATGCGATTGTCTCTCAATACACCTGTTGGCATCGTTACAGGTATACTCTGCCTTTTACTGGCAATGACTGTGTTTGCTCCAACCTCAAAAGCGGAGGAACAACTCCTGGCTCCGGTCCCAGGTAAGGTGACCATGGTAGATCTCGGCGCCAAGAGTTGCATCCCCTGTAAAATGATGGCCCCAATCATGGAGGAACTGGAGAAGGAGTATAAGGATCGAGCTGCTATTGTCTTTATCGATGTCTGGGTAAATCCCAAGGCTGCTCCGAAATACGGAATCCAGGTCATTCCGACCCAGATTTTTTACAATGCCGAGGGCAAGGAGATGTCCAGGCACCAAGGATTCATGGACAAAGCAGCGATAGTTGCCGAACTTGAAAAACTGGGGGTCAAATAATTTCATGGATCAGGTCTTTCTCACCATAAATTCATGGATGGGTCAGGGGCTCCTGCTCGGAGCGGTCGGCTGCTTTCTCTGGGGCATGGTCAGCGTACTGTTCAGCCCCTGCCATCTGGCCTCTATTCCACTCATCATCGGCTATGTCGGTGGCCAGAATCATCTGGTCGAAGGACGCAAGGCAACCCTCTATGCCGTTGTTTTCACCACCGGGCTCTTCATCACCATTGCGGTCATAGGTGTCGCCTGCTCACTGCTCGGCCGGATGCTCGGCGATGTCGGACCATATTGGACTATTGTCATCGGCCTGCTGCTGGTCTGGGTCGCCCTCGATATGCTCGGAGTGGCGAAATGCTCGATGTCGGGCGGTCTCATGGCCCGATTAACCCTGAAAGGCTTGTCCGGAGCCTTTGTCCTTGGTCTGGCCTATGGGGTATTGTCCGGCTCGTGCACCTTTGGCTTTATTGCCCCGATCTTGGCCATCGTCTCCGTGCAGGCCAAGATATTCACCGGCGTGGTGTTTATTCTTCTTTTTGCTATCGGTCATTGCATTCCCATAGTGTTTGCAGGCAGTTCGACAGCCATGGTCAAGCGTCTGCTTGTGAGCAGCAGCTGGCAGCAGGGAGGCAGGTTTTTCCGACGTCTGGCGGGGACGATGATTGGCCTGCTCGGGGTGTATTTCATTGTCCAGCCATTTATGCCAACATAACATTATGCTGACCAATAAAAGAAAAAAGAGAAAAGTGCTTTTTTTATGTACCGGTAACTCCTGCCGCAGCCAGATGGCTGAAGGCCTTCTTCGCCATCTTTCAGAAGGTCGTCTTGAGGCTTGCAGTGCCGGCCTTGCTCCGAAAGAACACATCCATCCCCTGGCTATAAAGGTCATGGAAGAAATAGGCATTGATATCTCCGGTCAGAAACCAAAGAGGGTAGGAACGTATCTGGGCAAGGAAACCATTTCCTTCGTCATCACAGTCTGCAGCAAAGCGGAAGAATCTTGTCCGAGGATCTGGCCGGGGCTCGCCGAGGCTAACAGATTATACTGGCCGTTTACTGACCCTGCCGAAGCAGAGGGAACTGAAGAAGAGACAATGACCGTCTTCAGGCAGGTCAGGGATCAGTTAAAAGAGAAAATCAGTGAATGGCTGAATAGTCATAAATTCGAGAAAAGGTAAAGAACATGGCATCCAAAATCAAGATCCTCTATCTCTGTACCGGCAATTCCTGCCGCAGTCAGATGGCGGAAGGTTGGACCCGAGCGCTCAAAGGCGATTCTATCGAACCATTTTCCGCAGGTATCGAAAAGATACAATCCGAGCCTTCGTAGAAACCCTGCCGGACTTTCTTAACAGGCAAGAAAACAGTGAGTGATTTTTGTATCTCGAAAAAATCACATCTCCCCATAGCACAGGTGCAATATGCTTTCATTTTGCAGTTTTTGATTATTGGAGATCTCGATGGCGCATGAACATGCCCATAGCCACGCCCCTACTAACTTCAATCGTGCTTTTGCCATCGGCATTGTATTAAACCTTGCTTTTGTCATCATTGAGGCTGCTTATGGCACAATATCAAACTCGCTTGCCCTGATCGCCGATGCCGGCCATAATTTAAGCGATGTTATGACCCTGGTCCTCGCCTGGGGTGCGATGGCCCTGGCCAATCGTTCGGCAACAGCCAGGCACACTTTTGGCTTCAAAAAGGGAACTATCCTTGCTTCCTTTATCAGCGCCCTTTTTCTCTGTATGGCGATTGGGGTGATTATCTGGGAGGCGCTCGGCCGTCTGCACTCTCCGGTACCGGTGCATGGCATGACCATTACCATCGTCGCCGCCATCGGTGTGGTGATTAATACGGCGACAGCCTTGTTGTTCATGGCGGGGAGAAAAAACGATCTCAACATCAAAGGAGCTTTTCTGCATATGGCCGCTGATGCGGCGGTTTCAGGGGGGGTGGTGGTATCGGGCCTGCTGATCACGTACACCGGCTGGAATATCCTCGATCCGGTCATCTCCATTGCCATTGCTCTCGTCATTCTGGTCGCCGGCTGGGGATTGCTGAAAGACTCAATGCACCTCAGTATGGCCGGAGTACCTGCCCAAATCGACGCGACGGCTGTGTTGGACTATCTCACCGGGCTGCCCGGGGTGCAATGCGTCCATGATCTGCACATTTGGGCGGCAAGCACCACTGAAAATGTCCTCACCGCTCATCTGGTTATGGAATCCGGCGGCGGTGATGAATTTTTGCATCAGACAGCGGAGTACCTGCATCATCATTTCGACATTCACCACACGACTATTCAGATAGAACGAAGCGATATAAGTGGGGCATGTCATACCGAAAACATCAGCGGGCAAGGGCGCTGCTGGCCGGGAAGGCTTCCAGACATTCCGGACACACCTCAAAAAACTGCTTATGACATCTAACTGGAAAGGAGCTGCAATGCTACGAATCATCTCATCTTTTGTTGGTTTGCTTATCTCAGTGCTTCCTGGTCATGCTGAAGACGATGTAAACATTATCGACATTGTGCAAACAGATCGTTTATTGCAAGACGGTGCTGTTTTTATTGACAACCGTCTTGAGCAAAAATTTTTCCTCGGCCATATTAAGGGGGCAGTTAACCTGCCTTTTTTTGTTGAAAACGACCCTGGAAACAAAATGACGAGAGAGAATCTGTTCAAAGCTATTGGCGACAAAGAGACAGTCGTTTTCTATTGTACCGGGAATCAGAGAGCCTACCATGCTCTGAAGCAGGCGAAACAATGGGGAGTATCTGCCGAAATGTATTGGTATAAGAATGGCTTTGAAGAGTGGAAAATGTTGAAGAAAAAGATTGTAGATTGAGGCTGGAGGTACTTGTCCCCCTCAAGGGGGGACTGAAAAGAGTACCCCTGTGGGGTGTCAGTCCATCATATATTAAATTGGAGGAATAATGGTCATACAAATCACACCGGAAGAATTGCAGAAAATGAAACAAATATTGCTGGATGAGGATCCCGGAGAAGCCCTGAATCTGATAAAAATCTTTCACAAACGACTGACGGAACAGATGAACAAAGGGATGAAATCGCATCTCGAGAAACGATAGCTGGCGGAAAGGTCCTATTTGAAGTGCTGATACTCCGCAATGTAAGCGGTCTGCCTGTTTGGAGCGGCACTTTATTCAGACACCAGATTGTTGTAGCGATGGAGTGCTCTTCAACATGCTTGATCTGATTAATCGAAGTGAAACCGGGAAAGGTAGTTCGCCAGATCATCCTTCTTCTCTCCCCGCAGAGGCGGGCAGCTGGTATGATCTTTCGCCCCTTCGATCACCCGCACGGCAAAAACCATGCAGGTCGGTTCGCCGCACTCTTTACAGTTGGTTTTCGGCAGCAGTTTAAGGACATCCATCAAGGCCGGCTGCTTTGCCCCTTTCACACTGGGTTCGATGTCCTTTCGGTTTTCCCAGGCGCTGTTGATTTCGCGTTGCAGCCAACTGACGATTTTTTCCGCCTGTTCTTCATCTTGAAGGGCATTGACTGCAATTTTGCGAGGGTGAATGGTGATCAGTTTGCCTGAACTCTTCAAGGTCAGAGCCGGCGGTTCCTGGATGTAGCCAAAGCCGCCGAGCACCGTGTTCAGATACGGCAGAACCTCCCCGACATCATCGTGCAGATGTGCGAAACAGTGCAGGGTCTGGGCTCCGGCATTGCATTTTGACCTGAAAATTTCCAACGTATACCCGCTCAGTAACATGTTTGTCTCCTTCGGCCATTGGCCGCTTTTTGGACCCTGTTCTTTGTGAAAGACGCCCATTCCGCTCAGGAAGTAAACAAAAACTGTAAATTCTTGGCCCCGTTCAATTCCTGAGGGACCCATGGAGAAACAACCGCTCTCCGAGCATGGCGCTCAAGTATTTCGTTCAAATAGGTAAGTTCATCCATGCCTTTGGCGGAAAGAGCGGGATCCTTGGTCCCGGAGAAGGCAAAACAGCGGTTAACAATCCAGCCGTAGGGTTCGATTCCGGCTCGGTGCAAATCTTCCTGCAAGGCTGCAGCCTCATGCGTTGGAGTGGCTTCGGGCAAGGCAACAATGAGCACCTTGGTAAATTTCGGGTCCCGGACTCTCGGCAGAAGCGTTTTTACCTCGTCGGGCAATTCATCGACCGATTTGGCAACCTCCCGGTGATAGGATTGGGTCGCGTCCAGCAGCAGCAGGGTATGTCCGGTGGGGGCGGTGTCGAGAACCACAAAGCCCTTTGCCCCTTTGGCAACGGTGTGGGCGAAGGCCTGGAATACGGCAATTTCTTCAATGCAGGGAGAACGCATTTCTTCTTCCAGGAGAGCCATGTCATCTGCGGAAAGTCTCTTTCGATTTTTTTCGAGCACAGTTGCTACATAATGCTCGGTTGCTACTTTCGGATCGATCCGTTCAACCGTAAGATTGGGCAGATCTTTACCAATGGTCTGCGCCACGTGGGCTGCAGGATCTGTGGTTGATAACACGACCGCATGACCACGTTGCGCAAGTTCTGCGGCGATTGCGGCGGCCATGGTGGTTTTGCCGACACCCCCTTTGCCCATGGTCATAATGACACCTCTGCCTTCCTCTTCAAGCTCCCGCAGAAAGGCCGGCCATTTGGTGGTCCTGCGCGACAAGGTGTCCACCTCGGATTGGAGGCGATCCGCTATTTCAGGAGTCGGATCATCTTTCTGGGATCGATACACGCTTTGCAAGGCAGCCACGCCCATGACCCCCGCAGGACGAAATGGTACCAGGGTTGTCGGCATGTGCTTTAGTTCTTCGGGCATGTAATCCATAGCCATGGCTGATTTTTGCGCAAAAGCTGCAGCGACCGTGTCGTCGGAGACAGGGGTGAACACGCCGTTGATAATCAGGTGTTGATTTTTCAGGCCAAGCTCGCCCAGTTCATTGCCGGCTCGCTTGGCCTCTTGAAATGACATGGCTTCAGCCCGGGAAACCAGGACAAGCAGGGTCCTGACCGGATCCTTTAAAGCCGCGACCACCTGCTCGAACAGAATTTTCTGTTCCTTCAGCCCGGCGATCGGCCCCAGGCAAGAGCTGCCGGTCTGGTTGGAGGCAATAAAATCATTCCAGGCAGAAGGCAGATTCAGCAAGCGCAGGGTATGTCCGGTGGGGGCGGTGTCCAATACAACATGGTCATAGTCCCGCATGGCGGCGTCATCGCCAAGCAGCTTTGAAAACTCGTTGAATCCGGCGATTTCAACGGTACATGCCCCGGAGAGCTGTTCCTCCATCTGGGCGACAGCCGCGTCGGGCAGTACACCTCGATAGGGTCCGACGACACGCTCCCGGTATTCACTCGCTGCATTGATAGGGTCAATATTCAAAGCAAACAGACCGGGAACGTTTCGCACCGGCGTGGGGCTGGAAGACAACGGCGTCTCCAGGACTTCATCCAGGTTCGAGGCGGGATCCGTGCTGATCAAAAGAATCCGTTTGCCTTGTTCCGCCAGGCCCAGTGCCGTTGCGCAGGCCATCGATGTTTTACCGACACCGCCTTTTCCGGTAAAAAATATGTATCTCGAAGCCTTGGACAAAAATGATTTCATCAACAGCAGCCTCCATCACCACAGCACTGGCTATTCTCAGGGCTTGATGCGACGGGGAACAGGACTGGTTCAGTTTTAATCTTCAGAGCTTGCAGCAGCTCATCCCTGGAGGGGTAACGACCTTGAAGCCACAATTGATCATTGATAAAAATAAAGGGGAGGCGTTTTTCTCCGCCACCGGCAAGCATCGACTTCACTTCTGCGTTTTCCACGAAGGCCTGGGGTTGCTGGCCGAGATTGTACCTTTCGACGCTGACGCCCGGCTGAGCGGCTACAAATTTCAGCGAGCCGGCAAACTGGGCAAGCACCGGATCGACACTCGGCCCGCAGACCCCGGAGGAACAGCACATGGCAGGGTCGTAGATCCTGAGCTCTGTCACATTTTTCGGCGGGGCTGCATAGTCAAGGTCCGCCAAGACTTTCTCGCTGATTTTTTTCATTGCGGCCATGGCCCCTTTCTCAACTTTGTGACCGATCTCGATTGCTTGCCGGATTTCGTCCGGCTTGATGCCAAGTTCAATTGCCGCCTGGATATGATGTTCAAGGCAGGGTTGACAATGCGCGCCCACCGAGGCACCGATTGCTATTAATTCCTTCATGGATTCGTTCATTTGCTTATCCTTTGTGTGTAAGTATGGATGGCATCTTTTTAAAATCATTGCTTATTTTCACATTGTGACGCTCAAGCAACCTTCAGAAATCTTATCCTCGCAGTGGGTTGCTTTCAGACATTGGCACGACTTTCCTTCCGTTCTTTCTGGTGTCGACAGAGGTCATCGGGTTCACACGAAAGTATGGTAACCAAATTTTGGCGATCAGCCGTGATTTCCGGTGAACCGCAGAGCGATTCCATAAGACACTGTCGAAGCGAGCCGGGAAAGGAGTCTTCAAGACGATAAAAAACCCAGCGCCCCTCTTTTCGACTTTGTACAAGCCGAGCATTCTGAAGAACGCTCATATGTCGCGAGACGGTTGCAACTGCGAGTCGGAGCATCTCGGTAATCTGACACACACAGAGCTCATTGTTTTCCATCAAAGCGACAATCACTCTCATTCGATTGCCGTCAGCCAGGGCTTTTGCGATATTCAGTGTTTTTTCCACGCGTGTCCTTTTGATTGTATGATTTGCTAAACAACGAAATAATATATACTCACATAGATGTCACTGTCAAACATTTCCCCAAAAGAAACTACCCGTGGGGTTGAATATGCATCAATTTTTAGGTAGAGTCAGTTAAGTGATCCTCGCACAAAAATGGATTCGTGTCGATTCTGATCGCAAATGTATTCAAAACTCATTCCTGCCTTACTTTTAACTGCTATGGAGCAAAAATCAACTCCAGAGAACACCGGTATGGTTGTTTCGGTGCAGGGTAGTGTCGTGGATGTGAGATTCGAAGCCGGATTGCCGCCTATCTCCACCTTGCTGCGTGCTGGGAACAGGGGAGCTATCTTTATCGAGGTTTTGGCGCAGCTCGACAGACATCGCGTCCGGGGCATTGCGCTGACTCCGACCCAGGGTCTTGCCCGCGGCATGACGGTGGAGGATACCGGCGGTCCCCTTTTAGCCCCTGTCGGCAGGGGAATTCTATCGCGCATGTTTGACGTCTTCGGCAGGACCATTGACCGTTTGCCCGAGCCGGCCGCGCTTTCGTGGCGCACGGTTCATCAGGCCCCGCCAACGCTTGCGCGGCGGTCAACCAAATCCGAAATATTCGAGACGGGAATTAAAGTCATCGATGTTCTGATGCCCCTCGAACGCGGCGGCAAGGCCGGCCTCTTCGGCGGTGCGGGCGTGGGCAAGACGGTGCTGCTCACCGAGATGATCCACAACATGGTCGGGCAGCACCACGGCGTCAGCATCTTTTGCGGCATCGGCGA
The DNA here is from genome assembly GCA_000961725.1 of Desulfobulbaceae bacterium BRH_c16a. Lineage (GTDB taxonomy): Bacteria > Desulfobacterota > Desulfobulbia > Desulfobulbales > Desulfocapsaceae > Desulforhopalus_A. Next base: position 195,839 of record LADS01000002.1, on the reverse strand, counting down.
ACGCTGTCGCGAAGGCGAGGAACTGTATCGCGACATGCAGGCAGCTGGAGTCCTGCCCAACATGGTTATGGTGTTCGGCCAGATGAACGAGCCTCCCGGCGCCCGTTTCCGCATCGGCCATGTGGCTTTAACCATGGCCGAATACTTCCGTGACGACGAGCACCGCGATGTACTGCTGCTCATCGATAATATCTTCCGCTTCATCCAGGCCGGGTCCGAGGTATCCGGTCTGATGGGCCGGATGCCGTCACGCCTGGGCTATCAGCCGACCATGGGCACCGAGCTGGCAGGTCTGGAGGAGCGCATCGCCAATACCGATAAAGGGGCCATCACCTCGATCCAGGCGGTATATGTGCCTGCCGACGATTTCACCGATCCTGCAGCGGTCCACACCTTTTCCCACCTCTCGGCCTCCATCGTGCTCTCGCGCAAGCGAGCGGGCGAGGGATTGTATCCGGCCATCGATCCGTTGCAGTCCAGTTCGAAGATGACTACTCCGGGCATTATCGGCGAACGCCATTATCTTCTGGCCGGTGAAATCCGCAAAACCCTGGCCCAGTATGCCGAATTAAAAGATATTATCGCCATGCTCGGTCTGGAGCAGTTGTCGCCCGCCGATCGCGCCACGGTGGGGCGAGCCCGGCGATTGGAACGTTTTCTCACCCAGCCGTTTTATACCACCGAGCAGTTTACCGGGCTGAAGGGAAGGCTGGTCAGTCTTAAAGATGCACTTGACGGCTGTGAGAGCATCCTGCGAGACGAGTGTAAAGACTGTCCCGAGAGTGCCCTCTATATGATCGGCGATATCGTCGAGGCAAGGCGGAAGACCGGGCGGGTGAAGCAGGAGGAGGTGGCTGACCAGTGAAGGACAACCGGACAATGATCGCCGGTGAGAACCACAACCTTGGATCGTACATGGAAGCAGTGTTAATGCACCTCAAGATTCTCCTGCCTTTCCGGATCTTTGCCGAAAAAGGCGGAATATCTCGTCTCGTCGCCGAAACTTGCCGGGGATCGGTGGGATTCCTGCCGCGCCGCCGCGATTGTGTCGCACCACTTGTGCCCGGGATTCTTCTCTTCGAGAAGGAAGGCGAGGGTGAGTCGTACGTGGCTGTGGATGAAGGAATTCTGGTCAAAAAAGGTCCGGAGGTACTGGTCTCGGTGCGCAACGCCATCGGCGGTGATGATCTTGGCCTGTTGCGCGAAGCGGTCTACCGTGAATTCCGCAATCTTGACGAACAGGAACAGAGTGTTCGCCAGGTGCTGGCTAAAATGGAGAGTGTTTTCATCCGCCGCCTGGTGAGGTCGCAGCATGGTTGAGAAACGGCAAGATAAGTCCGAAAAAGATCGGGAGGCCTTTATCCGGCAGGTCGGCGAAAAAGCGGCGCGTAAACAGAAAGCCCGACGTCACGTTACCCGGACGATCTGGTATGGCCTGGGGATGATGGGACTGATCGGCTGGTCGGTCGCTGTTCCGACCCTATTGGGCACGGCCCTGGGAATCTGGCTCGACAGACACTTCCCCGGCCCTCATTCCTGGACACTCACCTTGCTGCTCATCGGCCTGCTGCTCGGTTGTCTCAATGCCTGGCATTGGGTAGCAAAAGAAGACAAGAAAATTCGCGAGGAACGGGAGGATAACGATGTCTGAAGCCTTGCTGCTTCTTCTGGCGTTTACGGGCGGTCTGCTGCTCGGCGTGTTTTTCTATGGCGGCCTGTGGTGGACAGTACGCAAAGGCCTTGTATCACCACGTCCGGCGCTGTGGTTTCTGGCAAGCTACCTGCTGCGGACGGGCATCGCCATGGCCGGGTTTTATATTCTTTCCGGCGGTCGTTGGCAGAGGCTCCTGATTTGCCTTATTGGCTTTCTTGCGGCGCGTTTTTTCGCCGTTCGACTCAGCAAAACTGCAGGGCCGGGCAACCTGGGTCGGGAGGCCGGTCATGCAGCTTAGTCCCGACGGCCTCATTTTCTGGCAGTACGGTTTTGTCAAACTGAACGCCACGATAGTCTTCACCTGGGCCTTGATGCTTATTCTCGCGGTTGGGGCGAAAACGATCACCCGGAATCTCTCCACGGGGCTGAAACGCTCGCGCTGGCAGAACCTCCTCGAAATCATCGTTCTTGCAGTGGAAAAGCAGATCGTCGACGTGGGTCTGAGGGAATCGCGGAAATTTCTCGGTTTCATCGGCACACTCTTTCTCTTTATCGCCGCTGCAAGCCTCTGCACAATCTTCCCCGGTTTCAAGCCGCCGACCGGCTCTCTGTCTACAACAGTAGCCCTCGCCGTCTGCGTGTTTGTCGCCGTACCGTTTTTCGGCATCAAAGATCGTGGATTGATCGGCTACTGCAAGTCCTACATGGAACCGACCCTCATCATGCTGCCGTTCAATATTATCGGAGAAATTTCAAGAACCCTGGCCCTGGCGGTCCGTCTGTTCGGCAATATGATGAGCGGCGGGATGATTGTCGGCATTCTTCTCACCATTACCCCCTTCATCTTTCCGATGATCATGACCGTCCTCGGCCTCCTTACGGGGATGGTCCAGGCCTATATCTTCAGCGTCCTGGCCACGGTGTATGTCGCCGCCGCGATGGGCGATAAGGCAGGCGATCGGGAAGCCGAGGCCCAAAAATGAATCAACATCTGCATCACAGGAAGGAGAACCTATGGATAGCCTGACTCTCGTTGCAATGGTATCGATTTTCACCGCTGGAATAACTATCGCCATTGGGTCTATCGGGCCTGCTCTTGGCGAGGGACGGGCGTTGTCGTCCGCCTTGAGCTCGCTGGCCCAACAGCCCGATGCCTCGACCACCATCACCCGGACCCTGTTCGTAGGTCTGGCGATGGTTGAATCCACCGCCATTTACTGCTTTGTGGTAACGATGATTCTTATCTTTGCCAATCCCTTCTGGAATCATTTCCTCGCCCAGGCCGGAGGGAAATGAGCCATGCTCATCGACTGGTTTACCGTTATCGCCCAAATCGTCAATTTCCTCATACTGGTATGGCTGATGAAGCGCTTCCTCTATACGCCCGCCCTCAATGCCATCGATGCCAGGGAACAGCGGATCGCCGCAGGCCTGGCCGACGCCCTGGCCAAACAGGGCGAAGCTCAAAGGCAGTGTAATGAATATAGAGAGAAAAACGAGGAATTCGAGCGGCAGCGCAAAGCCCTGTTAAGCAAGGCAACGCTCGAGGCCCAGGCGGAACGGCAAAGGCTCTTCGAGGAGGCCCGAAGGGCACAGGATGAACTGCGTATCAGGCAGCAGGAGGCCATGCATAATGATTTTCTCAGCCAGAAAGACGAGATAGTGCGGCGAACCCGGGAAGAGGTCTTTGCCATAGCCCGCAAGACCCTTGGCGACCTTGCAACGGAAAGCCTGGAAAAACAGATGGTCGAGGCCTTCATCCGCCGCTGCCGGACGCTGGATGAAGAAGAGGGAAGAAGGCTGCAGACAGCTTTCGGGACGGCTGTGGGACCGGGCCTGGTGCGCAGCGCCTTCCCCCTGCCTGAGGAGCAGCAGCAGTACCTGGATCTGGAGGTACGGGAAATATTCGCCTTTGCCGGTCAACTCCAATTCGAGATCTCGCCCGAGCTGGTCAGCGGCATAGCCTTGAGCGTGAGCGGGTACGAGGTGGCCTGGAGCATCGCCGATTATCTTCCTGCTCTCGAACGGAGTGTAGCTGAACTTCTGAGTGTGCAGCTTCCGGTCGAAAATTTCGGCGAGGCAAATCCGAAAAGCCCATCCGAACTGAAATTCGACCGAGGGGAAGACGGTCATGGCTGAACCGGCAGATGAAAACCTGCGAACTCTCTTATCCGACACCTTTGCCGGGATGCGCAAAGTACGGGAGAATTTTACCCCCTCGCTCACAGTGCAAGAGGTAGGCACAGTCTTGTCCGTTGCGACCGGGATCGCCACGGTATCTGGTCTGCCCGGCGTGGAATTCGAGGAGCTGGTGCAATTTCCCGGCGGGGTATCGGGCATTGCCTTTAACCTGACGGAGCACGATATCGGCATTGTGCTGCTTGGCGATTATCGGCATCTGCACGCGGGGGACAAAGTCCTGCGCACCGGCCGGGTCATGGACGTGGCGGTAGGGGAGGAATTGCTGGGCCGCGTTATCGATCCTCTCGGCCGCCCCCTCGACGGCAAAGGACCGCCGGCCTGCCGCAGGCGGCTGGCTATCGAACGGCCTTCCCCGCCCATCATGGATCGAGCACCTGTCACCGTGCCTCTGCAGACCGGCCTGAAAGTGATCGATGCTTTAATCCCCATCGGCCGCGGTCAGCGGGAACTGATCCTTGGCGACCGCCAGACCGGCAAGACCGCCATTGCCATCGACACCATCCTCAACCAGCGTGACAAGGGGGTGTTGTGCGTCTACTGTGCTATCGGTCAACGGGCCGCAGGCGTCGCCAAGACCATCGCCGTCCTGCAGGAAAAAGGCGCTCTGGCCGCAACCGTCGTCGTTGTCACCGAGGGTAGTGATCCGCCTGGTCTTGCCTACATCACTCCCTATGCCGCGACCAGCATTGCCGAGTATTTCATGGAGGCTGGCCGGGATGTACTGATCGTCTACGATGACCTCACCCAACACGCCCGGGCCTATCGGGAAATTTCCCTGCTGCTGCGTCGTCCCCCCGGCCGGGAGGCCTTTCCCGGCGATATTTTTTACCTTCATTCGCGCCTGCTTGAACGGGCGACCCATCTGCGGCACGAACTCGGCGGCGGCTCTCTCACTGCCTTGCCGATCATTGAAACCGAAGCCCAGAACATTTCCGCCTATATTCCCACCAATCTCATCTCCATCACCGACGGCCAGATCTACCTTTCGCCGTCCCTGTTCGATCTGGGGGTGCTGCCCGCGGTCGATGTGGGCAAGTCGGTGTCACGGGTCGGCGGCAAGGCGCAGCGCGCGGTCTATCGGGGAGTGGCGGGGGACTTGAAACTTGCCTATGCCCAGTTTGAGGAGCTCGAAACCTTTGCCCGGTTCGGGGCCAGGCTGGATGAGGAGACCCGCCTCGTTATAGAGCACGGGAGGCGAATACGTGCTTGTCTGAAACAGCAGGAATTCTCACCGGTCTCGGTACCGATACAGATTGCGGTTCTCTTGGCGCTTACCGCCGGCCTCTTCGATCGCATCCCGCTTGAACGGATGGCGGATGCCGAGCAGGTCCTGCAGAGAGCCGCAACTGACATCCCCGCAGCTGTCTGCGAGCGACTGGCTGCCGCCGATACCCTGAGCGAGGCAGACCGGGCAACGATTATCGAGATCGCCCGCATAGCACTTGCAGCTTTTCAGCCGGAATCCGCATCACCGGCACGAAAGGAGAAACCGTGAGTGACACCATTGCAAGTCTTGCCCGAAAAATCGGTGGGGCGCAAGACCTGCAGTCCGTTGTCAGCTCGATGAAGGCCCTGGCCGCTTCCAGTATGGGAGAGTATGAACAATCGGTGAGCGCCCTGGCGGATTACTTCCACACCGTGGAATTGGGTTTGAGAGTCTGCCTGCGTGATAGCGCCTCGCTGCCGAAAAATAAAACCACCGACAGCGACAGGATAGGAGCTGTGGTGTTCGGTTCCGATCAGGGACTGGTTGGTCAGTTTAATGAGGAATTGGTTGATTTCGCCCTGCAAACACTGTCGAGACCGGCTTCTCCCCGGATCTGGGCAGTCGGCGAGCGAGTGCATGCCCGTCTCACCGACGAAGGTTTGGCCGTGCTGGGCCTCTTCTCCGTACCGAACTCGGTGAAAGCCATAACCTCTCTCGTCGGGCGGATTCTCAGAGAAGTTCATGAACTGAGAGAACTGTACCTCTTTTACAACCGTTCACGATCCGACGTAATCTATACACCATTCAGCCAGCGTCTGCTGCCTCTCGATGAAACCTGGCGGCGCAAGATGGCCGATCGTGCATGGCCGACGAATCAGCTTCCCGAGGTTATCGGTGGCGGCACGGAGACCTTGCGGGCGCTCATCCGCGAATATCTCTTCGTTTCGCTGTTCCGAGCCTGTGCCGAATCCCTGGCCAGTGAGAATGCCGGCCGCCTGGCGGCAATGCAGCGGGCCGAAAAAAATATTAAAGAATTGCTCGAAGATTTGGAGGGAAGATTTCACCGTTTGCGACAAAGCAGCATCGATGAAGAGCTGTTCGATGTCATCTCGGGTTTTGAGGCTCTGTCGAAATATTCTTCATGAAAAGTACTGCTGTTATGGATATCTTGATACACTATTCTCAAAAGCCAAACCGTGCCACCTTTACGCAACCAATTATTTTGTCACAATTCCTGGTCGACCGTTACTCTTCACCGGCGGCGATGGTGCGGATTGCCTCATAGATTTCCTTGGGCTCTTTCCTCCCACCTGCCGCTATATCCTTGATCGACAATCCGGGCTCAGCTGTGATCCCCATTTTTTCAGACCCATGACAATGGCGGTCGGATCCAGACCAAGTTCCATACATGTTTCCGCCAGGTTTTTTTTACCGAAACCCGGTTGGGGATTCTCCGACAGCGATACGCCGTCGCTCTTCTCTATTTTCGCCGGCTTGATAATCTCATACACCTGCTGTGGGGAGAGTTTATTCCTTGCGGCAATCTCTTTCAAGCTTTCACCGGTGTTCTCCACTTGAATACCGGCCGCTTTTAACAAATCAATCGATTTTTCCTGATCCAGCCGCTCTTTCTGCACGAATTCTTTCAGTGTCGAGAGCTCGGCTCGACCATATGGCGGCGTTCCGTATTTTTTCGTACTGCTATCTTTGATTGCACTGCCGATTTCGACCAGAGTGCTCATCGGCGGGATGTGAAAGTAGGTGCCGACCGTCACCACAAGGGTCACCAGTAGGCCGATGGAGAACGAAGGCGTAAATACCTTCAGTTCCTTCGTCTTGTTCTTCATATAGGCGATGATCGCCGGCCAGTTGTAGTAAATATGAAAAAATCCGGCAATCAGAAAGAGTACACCAACCGTCAGGTGCTGTTCAGCCCACTCCTCCTTTGTCAGTCCCAGGAGTATCCAGTGAGCCCAATGCGCAATCCTGCCCTCCGGCACAATGTAGAGGACAACTGAGTTGAAAAGCAAGAAAACCAGCGAGGTCAGCAGGGTCATTGAAGTAATTTTTCGCATATTCATAACAATTCTCCTGTGAGATAAAGTGGCGAAAAATGGTTAGGATAGCGCCTTTTGCAAAAAAAGAAAAATGATCTCAGCCACAACCGACAGAAGTTTTGTACCATCGCCAGTCCTGATTTCAACAGGGGTGTTGCTCTAGGACTCTTGCCGGTTGGCTCATCATCTTGTGACTATATCTTCAACTTCCGCTCTTAGTGGAGTATTCCGACAACGGAAATGGCTAAGCTCGGTCGTGCCGCATTGTCGGTTCGAACGATAAGAGTATCGGCATAGCGACCGCTCGTCGTTTTCAGGTTTTCCACCCGAATAACACAGCGATTGGTGGCGGTGTTGCATTGTTCGATCAGCTCGCCTCGAACGGCATCGTTTCGTTGGGACTGTACCCCCAGAATGGTAAAAGGATAATCCTTGTTCGGCAGGATCTCCACTTCAACCGCCAGTGGCGTGCCGGCCTGGCCCTCAAGACGGATCTGGGCGGGGCGGATTTCTGCGAATTTAAGGACCTTTCCGGTAACGACCAGATTAAACATGGGTTGCTCCGGATCGTTGGTCTGCACTCGGACCGTTTCTTTTTTTTCCCGTCCGCCGTAACTGCTGGTATTGAATCTGACTGTAATACGTCCTTCCTCCCCGGGAAGAATCTGCCGCGTACTCGTCGCGGCGGTGCAGCCTCACCCGGAGTTGACTTTGAGGATATTCAGCGGTTCATCACCTTTGTTATGAACAACGAATTCATGCACAACTTCAAGCCCTTCCAGATTCGTCTGGAATCGTATACGTTTTCGGGAAGATACGCCTTAGGCCCGGTTCGCGGATCGGTGGTCACAGTATGGCCAAGGCTTGGGGACCGACAGATCAGGATGACTAATAGTATTGTTCGCAGCATTGAATAACTCCTCATTCTCTACTTTGATTGCGGGGATTTTGATCGTCATGATCTATTGTTCCGGCGTTTAAAAAGGAATATGAATATCAACAGATACAGGCTCATTGCAAGAAATGCAAAATCGCGGAGTACTGTCCCCAACCCGGCTGGACCTTCCTGGATCTCAGTGGAAAAACATTCGCAGTGAATGTCGAGGCCTCGAATCTGATTAAACATCAGGGCGACGAGGAAAACCACCAGCAAACCGGTGCCTGCAACGGTTGCCCCCGGCAGCAATACGCCAAAGAGCAGACACAGGCCGAGCAGCAGTTCAAACCAAGGCAGTATCAGGGCGATCAGGTTGACGGCCCAATCGGGCGCGATCTGGTAGTTGAAAACGGCCAGGGCAAAGGCTTGCGGATGGAGGATTTTGTCATAGCTTGCATAAACAAATACCACTCCAAGCAGCAGGCGGCAAATAAGGAAAACCCCTTCAGACCGAAGGTGGCTGCTCTGCCGAACGATGCCGCCGGTTCCAGTTTCATAGACCCCTTTGTTATTGTTGGTCATCGGCTGCACCTCCTTTTTGCGTCGGCAATCCGGCATCCTGCCATACAGTCCAGCCGTTGACCAGCACCCGAACATCAGTAAATCCCATATCTTTCAGGAACACAGCTAAGTCGTGACTGAGTTCACAGCTTTCGCCGTCACAATAGGTGATGAGGGTATCCTTGTCTTCCAGTTTTTCAGCGATATCTGTGAAGGCGTTGTTTGCATCCTGCCAGGGCAGACTCAAGGCACTGCTGATATGGCCGCTTTCGTATTGAGGTTGGGGGCGGGCATCGAGAAACCTGGCTGCGTTCCGGTCAAACAAGTGTTGCGCTTCTTCGAGGGAGATAGTCAGGTCCTTGCCGTCACCATCAGTAAAACGCCCAGACACCGACCAATCCCCGATGAGGGGGATCGGTGTCCCGCGCCAGTGATTTACCGCCAGGGCGATCAGGCAGGCCATTACAATGAGAAGAGGAACCTGCCGGAACGCCTGTCGTATCGGTGTGTTTGCTTGTTTCATAGGCTCTAATTCGATGTCCGCATTGTTAAGAGCAAAAGAGAGTGCGAACATTTTCATTTTTATCATGACATGCTTCCTTGATTTGAGTTGTTGTGACAATGCTATTTTCGTACGGTTCGGAGTCAACCTGTAGTGATTGGTTAATGAATTTGCATTTGTTTTAACCCTCCTTGTGAGGCGAGTCGACGGAAATGCCCGGTCCGGGGCGAACTGCTCCCAGGCGGGTGAGTATCTCGACGATCGGCTTTTTATCCAGAAATCCAACATGCCGAAAGACCTCTTTGCCGTAATTATCGAAGAAAATCTGGGTCGGAATCGTCTGGACACCATATTTTCTGCCTTCTGCGGGATTTTTCCATACATCGACAAAGATGATATCGGCTATTCCGGCGTATTCTTTTTCAAGCTCCTCCATAATGGGTGCCATCATTTTGCAGGGAATGCATTCGGTGGCGCCCACATCGATCATCGTTACCTTACCGGAGGCCCCTGGTGTCACCTGGGTATGAACGGGTGGAACCGCGGCTTCCTTTGCCGAGAGGCCTTTGTCAAATAAGCCTAGACCGTAAGACGCAGCCAACATACCCCCCACCAGGCAACCGGCTACGATGATAAAGATTCCAAAGCGTTTCATTTTGTTACCCCCATGGTTATAAGTTGTTTGTTGATTTTTGTTGGTTGTATCATTGTCATGAAATCCTTCTTTAGTTAGAAATTCTCAAACCGTCGTTTCCGCCTCACCCTCTTGATCCGTGAAGACGAAATAGAGGCACGGCATCAGAAAAAGCGCTACCGCGATTTCCATCAGCAACCCCCCGATGGCGGCAATGGCCATGGGTTGAAGCATGTCTCCACCGGCGTCCAAGGCCATCGCCAGAGGTATAAGCCCGAACAAAATTGCGGTTGAGACCATGACGATTGGTCGCAGACGCAACTCAGCCGCCGTGAGAATTGCCTCCCGTACCGGCAGGTTTGCGGTGTTCTGCAAACCACGTGCATAGGTGAACAACAGCACGCCCGCATTGACCGCCGCCGCCAGGACCACAAGGATGCCGATGATGACGGTTGCGCCTAGTGGAAAACCGGTAGCAAGCAAGAGACCGACCGAGCCGGTCAGGCAAAACGGCATGCTGCCCAGAATAAGGGCCGGCAGCTTGAGGCTGTTGAATTGTACGGCCAGCACGATGAAGGAAAAAAACAGCGCAAATGCCAGGATCATCAGCACATCCCGAGTCATATCAGCCATCATCTGAGCCTGCCCCCCGTAAGCAATTTGATAACCTGGCGGCAGGTTTTCCTCTGCCATGGCAGCTTGGAGTCCCGACAAGGCCTCACCTACACTGACGCCAACCGCGTCGCCCCTGACGATCACCATTTTGACCTGGTCTTCACGCACGATCTCCACCGGTCCTGTTGCCGGAAGTACGGTGGCCAGATCTCCAAGGCGGACGAATCCACCCTGCTGCGTGGCAATGAGCAGGTTCTCCAGGTCGGTGCGATGGCGGATGCTTGACTCGGGCACCATAACCCGGATGTCATAGTCATTATCTCCCTCTCGCAGGCGTGTGGGGAAGCTGCCGGCAACGAGAGTACGCAGAGAGTCTGCCACCTCAGAGACCGAAACCCCCATCTCCGCTGCCCGAACTCGATCCACAGCGATCTGCATCTCCGGCTTGGACAGGTCCATGGCAACATAGACATTGGTAAACTGGTTCAGCCCGGTCATGGTTTGTGCAAGCTTGCCGGCCAGTTCGAACAATTGCTGCAGATCATCGCCTTGTACTTTGACTTCAATATCGGCATCCCCCATTTTCCGGAGGCCTTTGACCTTGGTCTGGCTCACGCTTACTTTGCCGCCCGGCGCCGGTATTTTGGCCACTATCGGTCGCAACTGCCGGATGAATTCGGTGGTGCTGATATCGCGCGCCTCGCGAGGCAGCAGTTGCAGGTTGAGTTCACCCTCATTGGCGATTTCAAAGGTGACGGTTCCGACGGCACGACCACCGGCCATGGTAAACAGGCTCTCAATTCGCGGATCCTCACCGATCTGCTTTTCGATTTCTTGAAGCACCCTGTCGGTTTCCGCCACTGCCGCGCCTGTCGGCAGCTTGACTTTGACCATAACCCGTCCATCGTCCATCTGCGGCAGAAACTCGCTGCCCAGACGGGTTGCGGCATAGCCGCCGAGGGCGAGGATGATGAGAAAAAAGGCGATAACCACATAGCGATAGGTCAACACCCATCCCAGCAACCGTCTGTAAGAGGTGGTGATGAAGTCGACCAGAATCTCAAAACGACTTTTGCGCTCTCTGCCCATCGAATGGCCGAGCAGCACAGCGGTCAGCATGGGGGTCAGGCTGATCGCTGTGACCAGGCTGATCAATACAATGCCTGCGATAACCAGGATGAGCTCCCTGAACAGCAGACTGACCAGCCCCGGTACCAGGAGAAAGGGTACGAACAATGCCAGAAAAGCCAGTGTCGCGGCAACCACTGCCGGGCCAATGTCTGCGGTAGCGGCAATGACCAGATCGTTGATAGGTTCCCCCGGATTATCTTCCCGCCGGCGGGAAATGGCTTCGATCACCAGGATGGAATTGTCTACCAGTACGCCGATGGCGATGACCAGGCCGCCCAGGGAAAAGATGTTAAGAGAAAAGCCGGCGAGCTGCATCAGGCCGAAATTCATGATCAGGATGAGGGGCAGGGCCATGATAATCACCACTACCTGGCGCCAGGAACCGAGGAACAGCCAGACGATCAGGATAACCAGAATGGCCGCCTCAAAGGCTGCCGTGCTGACGCCGTTGAGGGCATCAGTCACATAAACACCCTGGTTTTCGACCATGCCCAGGGCGACTCCCTCAGGCAGGCCGGATTTGAGTTTGGCTAACCGCCTCTCAACCGCCCGGGCCACCTCCACGGTATTGGCGTCCGCCTGCTTGAGGATGCTCACTTTGACTGCCGGTTGCCGGTCCAGTCGGGTGATGACCCGCGCCTCCCGGTGCGCATCGACCACCTCGGCAACTTCCCGCAGGGTGACGCGGTTGGCACCGTCACGCAGCAGCACAACGTTGCGGATATCCTCCAGCGAAGTGAACTCACCAGTGGTGCGGGCGATGATCTCCTGGGGGCCGACCGTAAGACGACCTCCGAACTGGTCGATATTTTCCTCGCGCAGACGTTTAAGGACTGAGCTGATGGTGAGGCCGTATTTTTCCAGGGCGTCGGGTTTCAAGTGCACCCGGATTTCCCGCACCAGGCCGCCGACGATCTCGGTGCCGGCCACGCCGGGAACAGCCAGCATCTGGTCCTGCAACCATTCATCTGTCCAGGTCCGCAGCTGTACCAGATCCCAAAGATCAGAACGTACTGTGAGCTGCAGAATCGGGATCTGGGACGGATCAGCTTTGAAGATTACCGGCGGATCGATATCCCGCGGCAGCTTGCGCGCTACCCGTGCCAGGGCTGCCGTGGCGTCCTGATAGGCGACATCGATGTCCCGCCCGTAATTGAAATTGGCGATCAAGCTGTACATACCCTCAATAGAAATGGATTCCAGGTAATCCAGGCCGTCCACCGTCATCATCTGGCGCTCGATGGGATCGGCCAGGTTGCGCTCGATTTCTTCCGGTGTGGCTCCACTCCAGAAGATGTTGAGCTTGATCATCGGATAGGTCATGTCCGGCAGAAAATTAACCGGCAGGCGCCACATCCCGTAAAGACCGAGGACCACCAGCGCCAGCGCAATGGCGCTGGTGGCAAGTCGTCGACGGACAGTATATTCGGTGATTCTCATGAGCGGGCACCTGCCTTAACCGTTGTATCGGTCGGAATGGCCGCCGTTTTCATTACCTTGACTATTGCACTGTCTTTAAGTTTTTCCTGGCCGGCGACGATAAGCTGGTCACCGGCTTTCAGACCGGTAAGGACCTGTACACGGCCGTTCACCTCTAAGCCGGTGTTCAGCTTGCGCTTTACCGCTTTTCCGTTTTCCACTACAAATGCTGTATGGCCGCCGTCCGGGGTAACGACCAGACTATAGGCCGGCACTGTGATGGCATCCGGAATCATGGTCAGGATCACCTGGATACGGGCGAACATGCCTGGAATCAGGGCCACTGAACCTGACAAGGTCGCCTCGACGGTACGAGTCCGCATCTTCTCATCCAGATGTGGGAAGACGCGGGTGATCTCAGCCTGGAGGGTTTTACCGGGATGGGCGTCGAGTTCGAGCAGAACCGCCATCCCGAGTGCAACTTCGGTTGATTTTGCTTCCGGGACGGCAAATTGCACCACCAGACTCCCTGGATCGAAAATCTCGGCTAACACCGCCCGTGGCGCCACATACTCCCCCTCCGTGACATTGATCTTGGCGATTATTCCGTCCCAGGGTGCTGTCACCGAATAGTCGGCATTACTCTCCATGCTTTTTGCAAGTTGGGCTTTGGCGTTCTCATGACGCGACCTGACAGTGTCCACCTGTGCTCCCGGGATGGCACCGGCTTCGGCCAGCTGTTCCATGCGTTGCAACTCGGCGGTTTGTTCCTGCAGGGCCTGACGGGCAGACGCAAGCTGTGCCTCGGCCGCCTTGTTCCTGCCTATCTGAAAAAGCTTTTGCCCCTTTTTTACGCTGTCACCCTCACGTACCTTACAGTCACCGATAGCGCAGACCTCAACCGGCCCCTCGGCCGGTGAGGCAAGCTTGGCGATCCTGGTTGGTCTCACTGAGCCGGTCAATTCCATGGTTTTGGTTAATTCCACCGTTCCGACCGTTTCCACTTTGACCGTCGGCACCATCTTGACCGATGCTTTGCCGGCTTCCGCTGTTTTCGTTTGTCCTTCGACGGGCGTCTTCTGATCGGCGTATCCAGGAAGGAAGTACATAATCCCGAGGAAGATTAAACCGATACAAGTCGTTGATAGAAAACACCGTTTCATTTTTTTCATTGTTCCTTCTCCCCGGTGGCAAGTTTTAAGCGCGCCATGGCGATGCGAGAATCGACCCGGACGCGGGTATAATTGGTTTCCGATTGCAAGAGGGCCGATTGGGCATCCAGCACGTCGAGTATTGAGCCGGAGCTGAGGCTGTACTTCATTTGCTCGATGCGCAGGCTTTCCCCTGCCTGTTCGAGAGATTGTCTGGCCGCATTGATCCGTTCATTGCTTGAACGGATATCAAGGAGGGCGATCTCAATTTCCCGGCGAATCTGCAATTCCAGTTTTTTAAGCCGGTCCTGGCTTGCGGCAAGGACCGCCCGTTCCGTTTCAACTTTGGCGTCTACCAGTCCGCCGTCGAAAACCGGCAGTGTCATCAGGAGACCGGCTGAGCCGATATCATCCTGATCACCGGCATCATCCGCGCGCAATCCGTAACTACCAAAAAGCGAAACGGTTGGCCGTGAACCGCTTTTAGCCGCTTCAACACGTTGACTCTGAGCTTCCAACCGCGTCCTGGCGGCCAGAAAATCGCCTCTTGTCTGCAGGGCAAAAACTATCAATTCGGCGGGATCTGAACTACCGGGAACCATTTCTCCAGGTTGTTCGCCGGGCGGGATTGGCTCCGGATCGAACGTCACTCCGAGGAGATTGGCCAGCAGGCGCCGTTGGGTAGACAAAGCATTTTGTTCGGTAACCAGGTTGTATCTCAAGTTGGCAAGCCGAACTTCAGTGCGCAACAGGTCAACTCTGGCGGCTTTTTGCGCGGCGAGAAGATCCTGGACCTGACGGAGATGGCTTTCCATGGCACCAACGGCAAACTCCAGGGAACGAATGACTTCACGCTGGCCAAGGAGGATATGGAAGGTGCTTGAGACATTGAAGATCAATTCCTCGCGGGTCTGCACCAATCTGTGTTCTTCTGCGGCCTTCAGCAGTTCGGCGCTTTCGAGCTCACTGGTGAATCGGCCGCCTGTGTAAATTGGGAGTTTAAAAATGACATTGCCGCGAAAAATATCGTCACCGAAATCTCCTGGCTCGCCGTTATATCGGGCGGAGATCAACCGTTGGTTGTCGAGATGGTGCTGGTATCCGCCCTCAAAGGCAAGTGTTGGTCGGCCCGTGGCCATAGCTGTGCCAACCCGTCCTTTGGCTGCAGCAACATCCCATTGACTGGCGGCAAGCTCGGGGTTGTTGGCGAGGGCGATGTGCAGAGCCGATTCCAGGGTTAACTTGGTATTGTCAGGATCGTCGTTTTCCGTTTTGGGTGCGGACACGACAGTGGGGAGCGCTTGCTCCACGCCGGCCGAGACATTTGTCTTGTATACAATAAGAATTAATAAAATCAGAAATATAGAATGAATTACGCGACGCATATACATTGCTTCAGTCCAAAAAAAGTTATGGAAGGGCTGGCAGGAAAGTCAGTGCATCGGGAATATCCCGGGTGCAAAACAGATCCATAACAACCATAAATTCATGATGCCGATGAAGTCACCGGTCAGGAATTACAGGTATCAACTGAGAAAAGAGCAGTGCTTGATGTAGATGGGTGGTGAATGAGTGGGAGGGGGATGAAGAAAATCGGTGCGAGCCGCCCGGCGATAATCCTTCGGGACCGAGATTGTCCCGAATTGGCCGGGAAGGATGGTAGCCGGAAGGAGGAGACTGTCCTTAATATCGCAGAGTTCAACAGATTCCGTCAGCAGGGCGCGGCCTTGGCCGGATTTGCAAGGTCGCAGTTTGCAAGATGTTTTTTTTACATGATCTTCCTGATGGTCAATGCTCTTGCCCGATTTGCAGAAGGACGGTGGTTCCGAGGAAGAGAGGGCAGCGCAGGCATGGGAAAGGCTCAGGCCGAGCGCCAGAATTACCACCAGGGCAATCCGCACCATATTCCACCTGGCTTTTATGTTATTCCTGCAACTTGTCGCCATCGTCTTTCCACTTGGTGTTGTATCGGTTCCGCTGAGTTAAGCGAACCAAAGAAAAAACAGTTTGCCATATTTCTGGTTTTTATTCAATCGCTTATACGGAAATTCCCGCCCTAGTCTCACTCTGCCTGATTCTAAAAGGAAACATCGCAGCCGCAGGAATGGCCTCGTACGGAATCCCACGGAGGGGTCTCACTGCATTCGAGGGTGCATGGATAAGCACCACTGTCGTCTTAAAGCAATAACTGTGCCTCTGTTTGCATTTGATTTATCATACTCTTTTGCTGAAGAATACTGGCCCAATGTAGAGGGTCGAAGCCGTAAGGTGGATAAAAACAACCCAAACCAGTGTGCCGGGTGGATAAAAATTACCCACCCAGTTCATTTGTATCCGTTGATGCCTTTTTTTCGCCGAAGAAGGAGTGGGATCAGGAATTCCTGAACAAATCCTTGTCGGGTATTTTGTATCCACCTGTAAGTTCTCTTGACTGACAGTTGCAGTGGATATTTCTATAAAATAAAGTAATTTCAGAAAATTGCACGATTTGATTGGTTGTGGCATTTGTTTTGCTAGATTGCTTGTAAAACAAAGGGAGGGAAGTGCCTGATGCTGTGCTTCTCTGGATCGAAGCTGAAAGCAGAAGGTTCTCGATTTGTCATAACCAAAACCAAAAAAAGGAGATAGCCATGAAAACGAAAATAGCTGCGATTGCCTTGGCATTGAGTATTGCATCGGTCGGAGTTGCATCGGCGCGAGGTGGTATGGGATACGGAATGGGCTACCATCACCCCCAGATGCCGGGGTATGCGTATCAACAGCCCGATGTCGAGACCCAGGCTAAACTGAACACCTTTTACAACGAAAATCAGGATTTGCGCAAACAGATCATGATGAAGCAGGCGGAGCGGCAGGCTCTTGTCCAGGCTACCAATCCCAATCCGGCATCGGTTTCAAAGGTCAGTGGGGAGCTTTTCGATTTGATGACCACCATGCAGGACAAAGCAAAGGGTGCCGGTCTGGAGACCTATATAGGCCAGGGTTTCGGCAGGGGCATGATGGGTGGTGGGCGAGGTATGATGTATGGTTGCCGGATGATGTAGTGTTCCTGGGTCTTATGCATTAGAATCGAGTTCAATCCCCCCCTTCGGATAGCTCACAGCTGAAGGGGGTGAAGAACCCGGCACTTTCTTCGAATATATGCGGAAACCTTGTCGAGACGGCAATGTGGATCGATCGGCAATGGAGGGCGCAATGAAGATACAGATCCTTTGCAAGCAGTGCGAAAAGTGTGAAATATTTGCAAGGAATGTAATGGCAGCCGCCGATGAAATCGGGTTCGAATACGAATTGCTGCGAATTTTTGATAGACATCGAATAAGCCTTTTTGGCGCCATGGGCGGGCCGGTGTTGGTCGTTAACGATGAGGTGAGAAGTGTCGGAAGGGTTCTATCACCTGATCAACTTCAGAAATTGTTCAAATTTATCTTAAGGGCTGCGCAATGATATGACTGCCCTGTCGCCAACCTGATTCTCTGCTCTTCATCGTACTGATTTCTTGGTTTCTGCTCAGACGATGGTTCCTTTCACTTTGCCGCATGTAAGGCCTGGTCGAGATCGGCGATGATGTCCATCGGATGTTCCGCGCCTACACAGAGCCGGATCATATTGCCGGGTATGCCGGCCAGGGCCCGGCCCTCCTCCCCCTGCTGCTGGTGAGTGGAGATCGCCGGAATGGTGGCGACGCTCTTGATCCGGCCGAGGTCGGTGGCCCGCCAGATGCGTTGCAGGTTGTCGAACACCTTTCTTGTTTTTTCCACGCCGCCTTTGACGCAGAATGACAGGAGGTGGCCGTAGCGGTTGATCGGCCGGTTGTACTGGTCGTCGTATTCGGCATCGACCAGCCACATATATTTCTTTGCCAGGTCGTGGAGCGGGTGGTTCTCAAGGCCCAGATACTGGACGCTTTCCACGCCGGGATGTTCGGCCAGAAAGGCCGCGACCTTCTCGCTGCTCCGGCTCATCAGATCCATCTTCGAGCGGATGGTGCGCATGTCGTTTAACGCCATGACCGCCTGCAGCGGATGGAGATTGGGGCCGAAGTCGCGGTTCTGCAGGTATTTCACCGAGAGCGAGAAATCCTCTTTCAGCTGAGCGTCGTCGATATTCGTGACCAGGTTTTTGCGGGCAATGACCGCACCGCAGATACCGAAACCGCTGCTCGAAAGGCTCTTGGTCACCGACTGGACGACGATATCGGCTCCGTGACAGATGGGGCGGAGCAGAACCGGGGTGGCGACCGTGGAATCGCAGATAAGCGGCAGGTTATGGCTGTGGGCGAGATCGGCAACAGCTTGAATATCAAAGAAGCCGAGCTGCGGATTACTGGGAAGTTCGCCGTAGAGGAAGCGGGTGTTTTTATCGATTTTCGCCGCCCATTCCTCGATATTGGTGGCATCTTTCACCCACCGGCATTCGATGTTCCGCTCCTGCATGAGGCGGACCGTGAACTGCTGGAAGGTGCCGCCGTAGCATTGCGCCGTGGCCACAAAATTACGCGGCTCACCGGCACTCTTTATCACCCGGAGAAAGGGCTGGACCGCGGTCATGATGGCGGACATCCCGGACGAGGTCGAACAGCACGAGGTGGTGCCGTCAAAGCCGTAGCCTTCCAGGAGGGCCAAAGTCCATTCGTAATAATAGGTAGAAGGATTGGCGATGCGTGAATAGCACCAGGTGGGAATTTTATAGGCGAGCGCCGCGGCCATCTCGTCTGAATCGGTGTAGGCCTGGGAGGTGCTCATGAAGATCGGTTCGATGATCGCCCCCTGATAATCTTTCAGGGCGTCGGTTACCGAGTAGAGGCCGTGCACGGCAATGGTGTCGAATTTCCATTTTTTGACCGTCTCCTCAATGTATTTTGCCCTTTCCGCGAGATATACGTTGTTCCGGTCGATATACTCTTGCATTCCCGGGGTGATTTGCACATCATGTGTTTCGGACATGGCGGGCTCCTTTTTTGTAAAAAGAGTAGTCTGTGATTTTTTCGAAGTCTCTTTTAATGCTAGTGCATAGATGATTTCCGGGTCAAGGTGAAATCGTTAAAAGCGTTGCAGGTGGAGAGCATGTGAAAATTGTTGTGTCGACAGAATAAAAAGTATAGGTTAGGAGCCGTTTGCAGCCTGAAGTTGCCGTATTTCCCAATTCCAATCAGCTTTTTCAATGGTTTTCTCATCACATATTTTTCTTTTTTACTTCCTGCCGTTGAGCCTGCTTTTCTACTACTGCATGCCGAAACGGGGGAAGAATGTCCTGTTGACGGCAGTCAGCTATATTTTTTATGGCTGGTCCAATCCGTTTTTTACCCTGTTGATGTTCGTCTCCACCCTGATCGACTACTGTTGCGGGCTGGTGATCGGCCTCTCCGGTCCGGACCGTCAGCGGCGACGAAAGACGGCTTTGCTGATTTCCATTTTCAGCAATCTCTCCCTGCTCGGTTTTTTTAAATATACCGGCTTTGCCCTGGAGAGTTACAATCAACTTTTCACGCTCCTCGGCATCGACGGCTTCGATCCGGTTCCGGTGCTCAGTTTTCTCCTGCCCCTCGGCATCAGCTTTTATACCTTTCAGTCGATGAGTTACACCATCGATGTCTACCGGAAAAATGGCGAATACGTTCGCAATTTTCTCGATTTTGCCTGTTTTGTCTCGATGTTTCCGCAACTCGTGGCCGGACCGATCATCCGCTTTCAGGAAGTTGCCGACCAGCTGGCGTCCCGGGTGCACTCATTGGAAAAATTTTCCCGAGGAGTGGCTTTTTTCAGTCTCGGTATGGCCAAAAAGGTGCTTTTAGCCAACTCCTGCGGCAAGATCGCCGATACCGCCTTTGATGCCGGATCCCTGCACTGGCTTGACAGCTGGTTCGGTATTGTCGCCTACAGCTTCCAGATCTATTTCGATTTCAGCGGCTATTCGGATATGGCCATCGGCCTCGGCTTGATGTTCGGATTCGTCTTTGCCAAAAACTTCGACTCACCCTATCGCTCGGCCTCGATCACCGAGTTCTGGCAGCGCTGGCATATTTCTCTTTCCACCTGGCTGCGGGAGTATCTGTATATTCCGCTTGGCGGCAACCGTAACGGTCCGACCCGGACGGCGGTGAACCTGGCCATTGTCATGCTCCTCGGCGGGCTGTGGCACGGCGCCTCCTGGAATTTCGTGATGTGGGGGGCAATCCACGGCCTTCTCCTCGGCAGTGAACGGCTGATCGGCAGGAAGCCCTTCTATTTCATGCTGCCAAAAGGGCTGAGAGTTGCCGCAACTTTTGTTCTGGTGCTCATCGCCTGGGTTTTTTTTCGGGCGGAAACCTTTGCCGGAGCGCTGCACTACCTTGGCTCGATGTTCGGCCTGGTCGAGGTGCCGGTCTCGTCGCTGCTCCTCGACGGCCTGCTCTATACCCCCTATTCCCTGCTGGCCATGGCAATTGCCGCCCTCGTTGTCTGGGGCGCGCCCCAGACCTGGGACTGGTCGAAAGAGATGGGTGCGGTAAAGGTTGCGACGGTGATGCTGGTGTTTATCGTATCTGTTTCGGTTCTCAGCATGCAGTCATACAACCCATTCATATATTTTAATTTTTAATATTTTTTTTATTTATGACCGGGAAAAAAAAGATACCGAGCAGGGAGGCTATCGCCAAAAAAGAGATCGGCAGGACGGTCATCAGCCGGAAACTGACTATCGTGTTGGCCGGTTTTTTTCTGGTTGCCGTCTTTCTGGTGCCGATCGGTCAGTTTACATACGACAAGGCGCAGGCCGTCTTCCCTGTTAGCCGGATCGGCGGCCCGGCGAGTCACCTCGGGGGATCTTTCGTCGCCGAGATCAAGCGCCGGAATCATCTTATTCTCGAGAACATCGATCTCCTGGAAACCACGGTTGAAGAGCAGAGTCTGTTGCGTAAGGCCTTCCTGCCGCCCCTGCAGTATGTAATGCTGCGTTTTCTCGGGCAGGGCAATGAAAAGGCGATTCCCGGCCGGGACGGCCGACTGCATTTTGCCCCAAGTCTTTCGTACCTTACCGGACCGCCGTTTCTCGATCCCGATCAGCTGCAGAAGAGGGCCGGGGATCATGAACTCTGGGAGCAGCCCGTACAGCCCGATCCGGTCACGGCGATTGTCGACTTCAAAGCCCAGCTGGACCGGAGAGGGATTCAACTCATCGTCATGCCGGTGCCGGTAAAAGCCGCCATCCAGCCGGATACACTCTCCGCCCGGACAATCGATCAGCCGCTTGCCAACCGTTCATGGCAGGCTTTTGTCAATTCCCTTCAGGAAAATGGCGTGCAACTCTTCGACATCAGGCCAGTGCTTACGCAGTTTAGCGAAAAACACGGGGATGCCTATCTCGTCACAGACACCCATTGGCTGCCCGGGGCGATGGAGGCGGTGGCCGCAGATCTTGCCCGTCGTATCGCGGCAGAGTTCCCCGAGGTACAGGGCAATGCCGGTTTTCAGGCACAGCCGCAGACGGTGGTCGGACAGGGCGATATCGCACGGATGCTGACTCTGCCTGAGAGGTCCTCTCTTTTTGCCGATCAGGAGGTGCGGGTCAACCAGGTGACGACCGATGGGCATGAGTTCTGGCAGCCGGACAGAAACGCTCCGGTATTGCTGCTTGGCGATTCCTTTGCCAATATCTATTCGACCGACGGACTGGGCTGGGGAACCGGTGCGGGGCTTGCCGAACAGCTCAGCCATCTTTTGCAGCAGCCGATCGACCTTCTTGCCAGAAACGACAGCGGTGCCTATGTTACCAGGGAAATGCTGGCCGGGGAGCTGGCCCGCGGCCGTGACCGGCTGGCCGGCAAGCGGCTGGTGATCTGGCAGTTTGCCGAGCGGGAACTGTCCTTTGGCGACTGGAAGAAGATCGACCTGCAGCTCGGCGAAAAAAAGGACAACGGCTTCTATGTCGCGCCGTCCGGAGAAAGTGTCCAGGTGAGCGGCGTGGTTGCCGCGATCTCGCGCTCGCCGCGGCCGGGAGCAGTGCCGTATCGTGATAATATCCTGACCATGCATCTGGTCGACCTGCAGGGCAAAGGGCGTGAGCTCGCGTCCGATCAGGCTCTGGTCTATGGCTGGGGGATGCGCGACAACCGGCTCACGGGTCTTGCTTTTCTTCGTCCCGGCGACACCGTATCCCTGGCTTTGACGGGGTGGGAAGCGGTTGAAGGGGAGTACGGCAGCTATCGTCGGACGCCGCTTGATGATGAGATGATGGAGCTGGAAATTCCGAACTGGGGGGGAATAATCGATGAAAAGAATAATTAGGATAGTGGCGGTACTGACACTCTTTGTTGCCGTTTCAGCCTTTGCCGCAACGCCTGGCTTGCGGGACACCAGCCGGCAACTGGTCGAGCAGAGCGATACCGGCAGTGTGGTTGCCGGAGTTGACGGCTGGTTGTTTTTCAAGGAGGAGCTCCAGCATCTTGCCGCCGGCAAATTCTGGGGCGAGGCTGCCGGGACTGCTTCCCAGGCCAGGGATAAGAGCAGTGCCGACCCGCTTCCGGCTATTGAAGAGTACAATAAACTCCTGGCCGACCGAGGAATTACCCTCTATCTCATGCCTGTTCCGCCCAAGGCCCTGATCTATCCGGACAAGCTGTCGCCGGCACTCGATCAGTCTGCTGCGGCCGGGGAACTGGCGCTCTACCGCGAGTTTTACGAGCAGCTTGCAGCAAGCGGAGTGAAGGTCATCGACCTGCTGCCCACCCTCCAGGAAAACCGGGATAAAGCACAGCTCTACTGCCGGACCGACACCCATTATTCCGGCGAAGGCCTGGCCCTTTTTGCCAAAGCGGCGGCGGAAGCGCTGAAAAAAGAGGCCTGGTATGCCGATGTGGCGAAAAAACAATACAAGCAGTCAGTACAAAAAGTGACGATCCGTGGCGATCTGACCCAGATGGCCGGCGGCTCGGGACCGGAGGAAGAACTGGAACTGGCGATGGTTACCGGCAAGGATGACGGCAAACCGGTGGAGAGCGATATGAAGAGCCCGGTCATTCTTCTTGGCGACAGCCATGCTCTGGTCTTTCAGGCGGGTGGCGATCTGCATGCCAAAGGTGCGGGCTTCTTCGATCATCTGTCGGCAGAACTCGGCTTTCCCGTCGATCTTCTCGGCGTTCGCGGATCCGGGGTGACTCCCGCCCGCATCAAGCTCTTCCAGAGGGCCAAACAGGACGACGGGTATTTGACCGGCAAAAAAGCTTTGATCTGGTGTTTTGCCGCAAGGGAGTTTACCGGTAGCGGCGGCTGGCGTCAAATACCGGTTGCTCCCTGAGTTTTTCTATTACAGGATCTAGGCGGGAGAGACAGCCAAACCGCGTTCCAGGTCGAGGAGTTGCTGCTTCACCGCAAGGCCGCCGCCAAACCCGGTAAGCTTGCCGTTTTTGCCGATAATGCGGTGGCAGGGGATAATGATCGGCAGTGGGTTTTTGCCGTTGGCCATGCCCACTGCCCGGCACGCCCTGGGCTTGCCCAGCCGCTCGGCAATTGTCTGGTAGCAGGCGGTCCCGCCAAAAGGAATCTTGCGAAGTTCCTGCCATACCTGCTGCTGAAACGGTGTACCCGCCGGGGCGAGCTGCAGGGAGAACTCCTGCCGCTCCCCGGCAAAATATTCATTCAACTGGCGCAGCGCTTCTTCGAACACCGCTTCATCTTTGAGCCATTCCGCCGGCACCTGCTTCTTTTCCGTGGAATTCGGGAAATAGAGTTCTTCCAGGACACCTTGCGTGCCGACAAGCAGCATCCTGCCGATGGGACTGTCGTAGTAAAAATAGTATTTCATACTGTTGCGCCTGTCGACCCCGTTTGTCAGATGCTGTCAAGTGCTGCCTGGTAATTTGGTTCCTGACCGATTTCAGGGACTTGTTCGGTATATCTGACCTTGCCCTCCGGACCGATAACCACCACCGATCTGGCCAGGAGACCGGTAAGCACGCCGCTGGTAATGGTTTGTCCGTAGTTCGTGCCGAATTCAGGCGACCTGAAGACGGAGGCTGCGACCACGTTTTTCAGTCCTTCGGCTTCGCAAAAGCGGTTATGGGCAAAAGGAAGATCGGCGGAAACGCAAAGAACCACCGTGTCCTTGCGATTGACGGCCTCGCTGTTGAATTTTCTGACGGAGGCCGCACAGACGCCTGTGTCAATTGACGGGAAGATATTGAGGACCAGCGTTTTGCCACGGTAATCTTCGAGAACGGTTTCTTTGAGATCGGATTTAACCAGCTTAAAATCAGGAGCCGGAGCGCCGATTGCGGGGAGATATCCGATAGTTGAAATCTCATTGCCTTTGAGAGTGATTTGGGCCATTTTCTTCTCCTTCAAGCTGAAAGTAGACTGTATTATTTGAAATGGAAACGTTCCGTTGGTACTGCCTCATTTACATGATAGTAGTTCTTACTCTTTGTGCGGTTGTCAAGTAATTATCGTTTTCATCGTCCAACCTATTGAAATCAAAAGCGGGGCATGGTTTAAAGGGATGTGGCTTCTCCGGGGCACAAAAAGGGCCGTTTGCGGTCCATATTTTTATACAACAGAGTAACAAGAGAAATGCTATGACTTTTGTACCGGTTGTTGGTAGATCCATCAAAAAGCAACTTGAGGAGAGGGAGGAACTCATCCTCTCGCCTTTTGCCGCGCTCAATAGAAATTCGTCAGGCCGTCATGTCGAGGAAGAGGAGGAGATGTCCGATATTCGCCTCCCTTTTCAACGCGACCGGGACCGTATCACCCATTCAAAAACATTCCGCCGACTCAAGCATAAGACCCAGGTTTTCCTGGCTCCCACCGGCGACCATTACCGCACACGACTGACCCATGTCCTGGAGGTTTCCCAGATCGCCCGGACCATCGCATCGGCACTGTGTCTGAATGAGCCGCTCACCGAGGCCATCGCTCTGGGGCACGATCTGGGGCACACCCCGTTCGGCCATGCCGGGGAGACAATGCTCAACGAATTGCATCCGAGCGGCTTCAGGCATTATGTGCACAGCCTGCGGGTTGTCGACTTTCTCGAAAATAATGGCAAAGGTCTTAATCTTACGTTCGAAGTGCGCAACGGCATAGTCCGTCACTCGAAGGGCCGCGCCGACATTCTGCCGAAAGAAAAGTCGGAAATTGCCGTAACTCTTGAGGGGCAGGTGGTGCGTCTGGCCGACATTATCGCCTATGTCAATCACGACCTCGACGATGCCCTCCGGGCCGGGATTCTGAAAGAAGCCGACCTGCCCGAACGCATTAAAAAGGTAGTGGGTGAAAGGCACTCCAAACGCATCGGGTCCATGGTCCGTGATCTGATTGTCGAAACACTTTCGGCAAATGACGGCAATCTGCATATAGGCGACGAGATGCTTGAAGCGATAACAGACCTCCGCGCCTTCCTGTATGACAAAGTCTATACCTACTACAAGGTGCACAATGAGTTTGTCAAGGCGCAGCGGATCGTCTCCGATCTCTATCGATATTTTCTTGAGAACGGCATAGTCCGCCTGAGAAACGGCGTCTGGGAACATGGGGTGGGGAAAGAGGATTGGGCGGATGAAAAGGCGGCCCATCGGAAGGTCTGCGACTATGTGGCCGGGATGACCGACCGCTACGCCCTGTCGGTGTACAAATATATTTTCCTGCCGGAACCGTGGAGCGTCAAATAGCGGGCTTTGCTACTCCACAGGCCGGTTTTTTGCAGGAGGTTATACCCAAGAAAGAAATAACCTCCTGCAAAAGCGGTCAAACATGACGGCGGCTTCTATAGACAAGGCCGGAGAGGGCAAGACCCACCCCGATCGCAACCGCCATGGCAATTTGCACAGGTAAAGAAAACTTGAGCAGGAAATAACTCAACCCAACCAGGGGATAGAGGCAAATCCTGGCAGCAAGATTTACATATTCGTGCTGTCTGATGAAGTCGGCTACGGCCGGAGAGAAACGGTAGTAGGCGTCGACAAACTGCCGGCCGGGGAAATTGGTCAGCAGACACCTGTCCCGAAACTCCTTCAGGAGCACGACGTGCTTTTCAACCGGTGAGCCAAAGGCCGCAGTGGCGATGAAACATCCGCCGCCACCGCCGCCGCTGCTTTTCACTTCCCCTGTCGACGTGATCATCGGGGCTATTGCCGCATACCAGGTATCGGCAATAATCTGATAGCCGTAATCGTTCGGATGAAGCCTGTCGGCGTTGGCACTACCCCATACCGGCAGGATTGCGGCGTACTGGTCGGCCAGTTTGATGCCGTTGCTGCTGGCAAGGGCTTTGATCATCGGGTTCCAGGTTTCGGGAATGAGGGTTGTCGAACCATTCCGATCGCTTGGGGTCAGCGTAGCGATCACCGGTGTTACGCCGGCAGCCTTGGCTTTGTTGACCATGGCCTGCAGGTTGAACTGGGTGGTTTCTACCGATATCCCGCCGCGGATGTCATTGGTCCCTTCCATGATCAGGATGATGTTGGCAGGAAAGGAGGCGAGTACCCTATCGAATCTGGATAATCCTTCCGGGGTTTTTTCGCCGGAGATTCCGTAGTTGGCGACAATCGACGGTTTTTCGTTACCGTTCAGCAGGCTGGCGAGTTTTGGCGGATATCCGCCTGACCTGCTGCTGTGTCCTGCGGTGATGCTGTCGCCGAAAGCGATGATGTTGGCACCGTTGGCGACCTGAGCCAGGCAGAGTAAGAGAGCGCACGCCAGCAGGACGAATGTTCTTGTTCCGGTTTTCTTTATTTGTTCGGTAGTCGCCATTTTTTCTCTCGTATTCATGTTGATCTGATTGGAAACCTGGGCCTGGACTATTAATTGATGGGGACTACGCTCCGGACAGGCAGTGACTGAATGGTGTATCCGGGGATATGGACCGAGGCGGATTCGGGATTTTTTACGAACGTGGGAATTTCGATCTCGAGATCGTTGCCTTTTCTGCCGGTCTTCTTGGCGGCTATTCTAGTCGACAGGCTGCTTTTTTCGGCTGTTCCGGCTGTTCCGGCTGTTCCGGCTGGGACAACTTTTTTCAGAGTGAGAACGCGGAGATCTTCAGGGGTGGCTGTGTCGATGGAGGTTGCCTCAACTGGGGGTTTAGCCGTTGCCGCAGGGGTTGTCTCAACCGGCGTGGACCATGCCGACCCGTTCCAGGTTGCCTCCAATGCGATATAACCTTTTTCCGAATACTGCTGCCATTGTACCCAGGGCTGTCCTGTTGTTTCATCGATCGCGAGGATGGGCTGAATATCCGGGACGTCATTGGTGGTGAGAGGTTGTGCGGTCTTGAAGGCATTCCCATCCCAGGTGGAATAGTATATCTCATCTGAAATGCCGTTGAAACCGGCCCATGCCAGCCAGACCGTTCCCGAAGTATCGATGCTTATCGAAGGTGCGGTATTGGAGGAGAGACCGGTATAGTATTCTTTTTCCTCACCCCATACACCCTCATTGTACTGGCGGTAGCGCAGCTGGGCCTGTTGACCGCTGAAGGCCGACCAGACGATAAAAAGATCCTGTGCATTTGTTTTGGTCACGGAAGGAACGACATTGATGCCTTTGTTGTTGGAAACCTGTATCGGCTCCTCCCACTCGGTTCCCACCCGGCGACTGATAAAGATCGCATGCTGGCTCCCGGTCTTGTCGGCCCAGGCCCAGACAGTGTTTTCCGGTTCCGGGTCGGTCTCGCTTTGCAGCGCCGCCAGACTGGAAGTCAGTGAAAAAAGCAGCAGGATAGCGGCAAGCACCAGGATGCCGTGGCGATGTTGTGTCATGTGGTTCCTCGATTGTCTATACTGATCGGTGGATGATTCGAAACAGGAGGTTTTTGGCCTGGGAAACTATATCCTAAAGCCCGTCCGGATGCAAATACGTAAACAGCGAGACCGGCGATCATCGTTTGAAGTGACTCTATAGATGTCGATTCACCGGTTAATTCCCCTGTCTTTCTGCCTTTTTTGCGGTTTCCAGCAAAAACTGTTGAATTCTCGCAACGTCACAGTTAATCTCGAAAAACGTGTGCCTTCGAGGCGGAGATAATAATCAATTCCGGTAATGACCTGCAAGCTATGAAAATGAATGAAGAAAAGTTGTTAAATAAGGGATATGAATTTGCCGAGGTGGAAGAAAAATGGCTGCACCGCTGGCAGGAAGAGGGCAGTTTTTCGGCAAAAATTGAAGAAGGAAAGCCGTCTTTTTCAATAGTTATCCCGCCGCCGAACGTCACCGGAGTGCTGCATGTCGGCCATGCCTTAAATAACACCCTGCAGGATATTCTCACCCGGTATCGCCGGATGTGCGGATACAACACCCTGTGGGTGCCGGGCACCGACCACGCCGGAATAGCAACCCAGAATGTCGTGGAACGACAGCTGGCAACCATCGGTAAGACCCGAGACGATCTCGGCCGCGATGCCTTCATTGAAAAGGTGTGGGAATGGCGGGGGGAAAAGGGCGGCTCGATCATCAACCAGCTGAAGAAACTGGGCGCTTCGTGCGACTGGGAGCGTGAGCGTTTTACCATGGATGAAGGGTTGTCCAGAGCGGTCCGTGAAGTTTTCGTCCGCCTCTATAAAGAAGGACTGGTTTACAAGGGCGATTATATCGTCAACTGGTGTCCGCGCTGCCATACCGCCCTGGCCGACGATGAGGTGGAACACGAGGACACAAAAGGCAAGCTGTATCACATCCGTTATCCCTACGCCGACGGTTCCGGCCATGTCGTCGTTGCCACCACGCGACCGGAAACGATGCTCGGCGACACCGGGGTGGCAGTCCATCCGGAGGATGAGCGATACAGTCACCTGGGCACAGTCGGCATTAAACTGCCGCTCACCGACCGGGTGATTCCGGTGGTGTTCGACGCCCACGTCGACAGGGAGTTCGGCACCGGTGCCCTGAAGGTTACCCCCTCCCATGACCGAAACGACTATGAAATCGCCCTGCGTCATAATCTGCCGCGACTGAAGGTCATGGACGATAAAGGGATCATGAATGAAGCCGCCGGCGTCTATTGCGGGCTGGACCGTTTCGTCTGCCGGAAGAAGGTGGTCGAGGATCTCGAACGCCTCGGTTTTCTTGAAAAAGTGGAAGACTATGACCATGCCGTCGGACACTGTTATCGCTGTAAAACGGTAAGCGAGCCGACCACCTCGGTGCAATGGTTCGTGGCGGTCAAGCCTCTCGCCGACAAGGCGGTGGCGGCGGTCAGGGACGGCCGTATCAACATCTATCCGAAAACCTGGTACAACACTTTTTACAGCTGGATGGATAATATCCGCGACTGGTGTATCTCCCGGCAGATCTGGTGGGGCCATCGCATCCCGGCCTGGACCTGTACGGCCTGCGGCGAACTCATTGTCGAATCTGAGGATCCGGTTACCTGCCCCAAATGCGGGTCGGAGGCAATCACCAGGGAGACGGATGTCCTCGACACCTGGTTTTCCTCGGCGCTGTGGCCGTTTTCGACCATGGGCTGGCCCGAACGGACCAAAGAGCTTGCAACCTTTTACCCGACCTCGGTGCTGATCACCAGTTTCGATATCCTCTTCTTCTGGGTCGCGAGGATGATGATGATGGGCCTGCACTTCATGGATGAGGTGCCGTTCCGCGATGTCTACCTCCATGCCCTCGTTCGGGATAAATACGGCAAGAAGATGTCCAAGTCGACCGGCAATGTCATCGATCCGCTGGTGGTCATGAAAGAGTACGGCACCGACGCGATGCGCTTCACCCTTACCGCCTTTGCCGCGCAGGGCCGGGAGATCAGGCTCGATGAGGACCGGATCGAAGGCTATCGCCATTTTGTCAACAAGATCTGGAATGCCGCCCGTTTTGCCTTGATGCACGTCGGCGATTGCACCGCCTCGGTGAAAGATGTGGTGGCCGCGCCGCGCGAGCTGCCCTTGGTTCATCAATGGATTCTCAGCAGGACCGCGTCGGTCATTGAAGATGTCCGGCTGGGCCTTGACGAGTATCGCTTTAACGATGTCGCCTCCGCCAACTATCAGTTCATCTGGCGTGAATTCTGCGACTGGTACCTCGAGTGGATCAAAGCCGATCTTTTCAGCGACGATAGGACGGCAAAACAGCAGGCCCAGGGGGTGCTCCTCGTCGTGCTCGAAACCATCCTGAAACTGCTCCATCCCATCACGCCCTTCGTCACCGAGGAAATCTGGTCGGTTCTGCCCGGCGACAGGCCCATGCTTGTCACCAGTCCGTTCCCTGAAAAACAGCAAGGATGGAAAAATCCAGAGGCGGTAGAGCAGATGGAATTGCTGATGGGCATCATTACCGGCATCAGGAATATCCGTTCCGAAGCCGAAGTCCACCCGTCGGCGAAAATCGAAGCGTTTGTCATTTGCGCCGATGAAGGCAAAGCGGCAGGCATCTCCCGTTTTACCTCGGCCATATCGGATATGACCAGGCTGACGGCTTTTACCGTCGGTAAGGACATTGAAAAACCAGCCGATGCCGCAACCTATATTTTTAACGACATCGAGATCTTTGTGCCGCTTAAAGGATTGGTCGATGTTGAGAGTGAACTGGCAAAACTGGCGCGCGAACGCCAGAAGATAGAGGCCAAACTCAAACAGGTCGATGGCAAGCTCGCCAACGAGCAGTTCCTGGCCAACGCCAAGCCGGAGGTGGTCGTCAAGGAGCAGGAGAAAAAGGCCGGCCTTGATGCGACGATGGCTAAAATAATTGAAGCGGAAGAACGACTTAAAGGTTTAATCTAAGGGGCTTGCGATGGATAAGAATCTGTTGCACGGAATGATCCGTGAATTCCTCCGCGAAGATGTGGGGCGCGGCGATCTCACCAGCGAGTCGATTTTTTCCGAACATGAGATGGGCAGCGCCAGGCTGGTGGCCCGCGACTCTTTTATTGTGGCTGGCCTGGAATGTGTGGCGGCCGAGGTATTCAAGGTGCAGAATCCTGCGGTCATCAACATCGATCCGGTGGCCGACGGGACGCTCACCCATCCGAACATGTCATTGCTTGCCGTCAGTGGACCGGTGGTCGATCTTCTCAAGGCCGAGCGGGTGGCTCTCAACCTCCTGCAGCGTCTTTCCGGAATCGCCACCATGACCGCAAGCTTTGTCGAAAAGGTCAAAGTCTACCCGGTGCGCATTACCGATACGAGAAAGACCACTCCGGGCCTGCGGATGCTGGAAAAATATGCCGTGAGGGTCGGCGGTGGAATGAATCACCGCTTTAATCTGGCTGACGGGGTCCTGATCAAAGACAACCACATAGCGGCCTGTGGCTCTATCGAGCAGGCTGTCGAGAAGGTGCGGGGACAGATTCCCCATACCATCCGCATTGAAGTGGAAACCGATACCCTCGAGCAGGTTCAGGAATGCTTGAAGTGCGGTGTGGATATCATCATGCTTGATAATATGAGTCCGGAAATGATGCTCAAGGCGGTTCGGCTCATTAACGGTCGAGCCCTGGTGGAGGCATCGGGCGGAGTAAGTCTTGAGACGGTCGAAGCCATTGCCATGACCGGTGTGGATATCATTTCCATCGGCGCGCTGACCCACTCCGCTCCCTCCTGCGATATAGGTATGGACTGGTCTTTTTAGGGTTCATCCGACTTAAGCGTACTTCGCCATCGTTATCGAATCGCATTTTCTTGTTCGATTTCGATCCCGATAGCGATAGCGGCAAAATTGCTGGTGTCCACTAAAATATTGAGCTGGATTTTCTTCGCGAAAATTTTCACATCACGGCCCTGCAAAGATCCCGTTCCGCTTGCTGGATAAAAACTTGATGTTTATCCAGCGAGTTAAGTGTTCTGCCGGTTAATATCTCTTGATATTTATAGTGGAAGTATGCAATACTTGAGGAGACGTTTATTTTTTTCATCCCAGCTTAACCTAACTCTTGTTTAGACGAAGAGGTACCAGTATATGCGATGCCCCAAATGTGGATATATCTCCTTTGATCATCTGGAAGTATGTGTAAAATGTAAAAAGAATATCAAGGCGGTGTCGGACAGTCTGCATGGTTCCGTCTTTCAGGCCAGTGCTCCCGCGTTTCTGCAATTGCAGTCGCGGCAAACGGAGGACGAACAGGTTGATGTCTTTGGGGTACCATCCGACGCTATGGAGGAGTATGTCGATGACGATCTTGAAATATTGATCGAAGATACGCCCGAGCAGGACACGGAGATCGAATTCGCGGACGACGCCCGAAAAGGCGAATCGAAGGTGGAGACCGGTAAGAGTAAGGCTGCGGATTATGAGGAAGAAGACGGGGAGATCGAAATAGATTTCAGCCAGTTTGAAGACGCTCCGGATGACGATATGGCCCTGGCCGATAAAGGGGAAACCACAGGTATCGAGAAAGAACACGAGGAAGAAAGGTCTTTTTCCATGGAAATGCCGGCTGCTTTGGCGGATATCTCCGATCTAGCCCCTCCGGCAAAGATGGTTGAAGCCGAAAGGGCGGCAGCACCGGTTGCTGCGAAGGAAAATTTCGGCGACCTCGATATGGATGACCTTGACTTTAACCTCGGCTTTGACGACCTGGATAACGATTTTGCACCCGCTCCCGAACCTGCCAAGGAGACCGTGCTGTCGCTCGACGATATTGATTTTTCCGAAACACTCACCAAAAGTGCTCCGAAAGCGTCGAGCTATTCAGGCACCACAGATATGGACGAGGAATTGAACTTCGATTTGGATCTCGGAGGACTGTCAATCCACAAAGATCAATAAGAAAGCAAGAAAGGTATCGAATCGACAGAATATCT
This sequence comes from Desulfobulbaceae bacterium BRH_c16a, assembly GCA_000961725.1. Lineage (GTDB taxonomy): Bacteria > Desulfobacterota > Desulfobulbia > Desulfobulbales > Desulfocapsaceae > Desulforhopalus_A. The sequence continues at coordinate 163,114 of LADS01000002.1, read as the reverse complement.
ATTGACAGTAAAATCGAAGTCGAGTAAAAAAAGCCTCTCAAAATGAGTTGCCGGGATAGCTCAGTCGGTAGAGCAATGGACTGAAAATCCATGTGTCCCTGGTTCGATTCCTGGTCCCGGCACCAGCAGATAAGCAAAAATCCCGTTGCGCATTGCGCAACGGGATTTTTGCATTTCCGGATGAAAGTTCCGAAAGAGCTTCGGCCATTCCTGAACCGCACCGAACTCAAGAAATCACTCCGGACCCGAGATAAAACAACCGCGTACCGACTCTGCCGACAGTACGTGATCACCGCCGAACGACACTTTGCCGAACTGCGCCTGAAATTGTTCCAGGCATCCTTCGGCGACGGAATGGACTCCGGCAACCTTGGACATCACCAGTTGCCTCAGATCATCCCTGAATCGACTCGTACCGCGCTGAGTCATCCACCCCCACGGGTGGAACCAGATGAGATCACCATGAGCCGGTTGATCGAGTTGTACATCAAGGAAGAGAAGAGCAAACGAGGCTACGATATCGCTTCCGGCCTGGAGAAAAATCTTCTGCGGTTCATGGAAATTGTCGGCGACAAACCGATCAGCCATTACACCGTCGAAGACCGGCAGAAATACCGCGATGTGCTCCAGAGGATACCGAGACGGATCAACGGACTTCGATATAAGGACCAATCAAGTATCAGCCATCCTGAACCGAGAATATCCACCTGAGCAACGATTGAGCATAACCAGTGTGAATCATCGGCTGACCGATACCGCCACATTCTTGAACTGGGCCGTGAAGAACAATCTGATCGATAGCCATCCCTTCAAGGCCTATCGCCGACAGCTTTTCGATGTGCAGGAGGCGGGACGGGTCTCCTGAAGTTCCTGAGTACGAATTTCGACTCGCCGTTCCAGCTCATCGTTCAGCGCCTTCAGCTCGTCCTCGTTCTTCTTGCGCTCAGTAATGTCACGGACAGTGGCCCATCGCGGCCGGTTGGCCGTCATCATCACGGATAAGTTTTGTCCGCAACTCGACAGGGAAAACGGTTCCATCTTTTCGGCGATATTCCTTTTCGTATATGTCCGAATATCCTCGTGGTAAGATCTGGTCGCGGACGATGGTGACCTCGATGTCGTGCCAACGTTCCGGCGTAATCTGAATATATGAAGAAGGCGCAGTTCCTCGGTTGAATAGCCCAACATTCGAGAATAGACCTCATTGCAGTCGACAATTAGCCCATTCATCGTCACCTGGACGAACCCGTCGCGCAGACTCTCGTGCAGCAGCCGGTAGCGCGCCTCGCTCCGTCGCAATTCCGCCTCGGACTGTCTGCGAATGCTGATATCGGTGGCAACGCCGAATATTCTCTCCGGCTTGCCATCGGCATCAAAAAGGGCCTTGCCGATTTCTTCAAGAACAATCATAGCGCCGTCTCCGCGCCTGACTCGGAATTCTGTCGAGTAGTTGGCCATCTCGGGTGTCAACGAGTGGAGAATCTGCACGAAACGATCGCGATCATCGGGGTGAATACGCTGAAAGAAATCACGGCCGGTGTCGCGGATGGCGGCCTCGCCGGCAAGGCCGAGGATTGGTGCGCAGCTGTCTGACCGCTGCACTTGGTCCGTGGTCGGATCCCAGTCGAAGGTGAATGAATGACCTGCGAGCAGTGCTCGCTGCATGCGCCATTCCGCCAGCGCGAGTGCGGCTCCGGTCTCCTCGGCCAAAATCTTTTCATTGCAGCAATCGTGCCTCTTGGACTCAGGTGATAGCCTGGATTTCAGCTGGTCTATTTCCTGATTTTTTGCATCCAGTTGAGCTCGCAGTTCCTCAATTAATTGGTCCCTGGATTGTATTTCTTCTGAGGTTTATTCTTGTCACGACTATTAAGTATTCCATGTCGGATCTGCCATGAGAATCTCGGAAGTAGTTTTTAGCACCTACAGTGGTCCAATTATTCGAGCGCTGACAGGGAATGCGTACTAATACTTAAATGGAGCATTTTCTCGGCTGATAATCTCTAGAATTATCTTTGATTTCCCAAGTGGTGAATTCAGATTGAAAGGACCAGATAATCTTCACACGTGGCCTGCACCCTTTATTCCGGAATAGCGGTAAAAACCCTGAAAAACGGACAATAGTTTGTATTTTAAAACACCTACGTTAGGGTTATCTATTTGAAATCTCAAATACAGTTAATTGATACTAATAAGGCACAATTTTTGCTAAATAGTCCATAAATAACATCTTTTCTACCACCACACCTGAAAAAAACATTCTGTCATATTTCCATTTCTTAAAATGTAAATCATCCTAGGGGAGTAACACGGGAAAGCTATCTGTACGGTTGATTGCTCTCGGTGTCCTGATTTTTAAAGCTTGGCTCAGGTGTATATATGGATCTTATAGCAAAGGTAACTATATCTGATCACTGCTGTCTGGCCCCGGATCTCATCAAGCTGGTGGCGGCGGTAAACGAGAGGTGGGGGCAGCCCTGCGTGACTGACGACTATTCGACTGTCCGGGCCGTAGTGGCTGCAGGCCGGGCAGGCATGACTTCCACCGGATTGACGACCTAGGCTGCGCCATGGTGAGCGAGGAAAATCGGACAAAAACGTGAAGGAGGTCGAAGTATGAAAACATAGAGACTGCTGTCCGCAATTCTTTCTGTCTTCCTTCTGGTGCAGTGTGCGATGTCTTGAACTCTAAGTCCCTGAAGGATGCACGCGACTGACGCTCGAGTCAGGCACTCTCCTAGGCGTGTCTTTACCCGAATCTATCTTGAGCTCGCGACCAGGATCGGACCCGGCATACCGGAGATGCTCTATGACCGTGTCATGAAATTTTCGCCAACCGCAAGATAGCGATTCATCACTCGGAGGTGAAACCATGAAAGGAAAGCTCTGCAGATCACTCGTAGTGGTCATCACGATAGTATCGGCCACAGTGGGACTCGCCATGGCGGCGAATCCCTCCGGGTCGGCGCCGGACAACGTCCCCCGTTTCCTCGGCGAAATAGAGAAAGCCGGATTCTCGTCACAGGAAGGTTCCTTCTCTTTCTTCGACCTGATCAAGGAAGTCTGCGAAGGCGGAGACCGTTATTTCTCCGCAATGGGCAACAACCCCTGGCCAAATGCCTACTTTGTTCTGCAGATGCCAAATCCAGATGACGTCGACTATCAGCTCCCCTTCGCCATGAACTGGCAGATGCGACAGGACGAGGCCATGGTGCTCATTGGACAGACACCTCCCCCTGTCAGGTATTTCGGTCTTCAGACCTGGGTGAACATGGGGCCGGCTTCGCCGGCCGGCGCCGCGGTCACCGACAACCGCACCCTGACCGGTGCTGCATTCGGCGATTCGATCAATAATGATACCATCCGCACCACCGGCTCCGATCCCTTCAACCGCCCCGTGGTCTACATCGTCACCGGCAACCGGCAGACGGAGAAGCTCGTGCGCAAGGCCGTGCTGGCTGCCGGCTACCCCGAGGCGATTATTAATGTCGAACGCCTCTCGACGGTGATCGGTCCGCTGGGGTACGGCCCGGCGGGATCCATTTTACTCACGGCGCAACGATTCGCAGTGCCGGCGGACAAGAGCCAGTTTGAGGATTATGTCCGGCGCAGCATCGATGATGCCCCGGACAACGATCTCTTCCGAGCGTTCCGGGTATCGCCCAAAAATGAGCTTACACCCGATCCGTATCCGGCTCCCACCCTGCGGGTGAGGGGCACCGGGCAGACCGAAATGGATCTGTATCCCGCGCTTAAAAGCTTGGGCAAGGCGATCCTCGCCAAGGAGGAAGCAGTGAAAGGGATGCCGTATAAGGAACTGGGAGTCCGATTTTGGCAGGACTTGTTGGAGACCGGACAGCTTGAACTCGTTGACGAGCCGTGGTCCGGTTTGCAGAATGGTCAGTTTTCATACCAAGGCACCCGCGACGCGAACTATTGGCAGACATATCCCCCCTTCAAGTTGCGAAGTAATGTCGATGAATACGTTATTGTCTACGGCGTCAATCACTACAAGACAGGGAAGGCCGCCTACACCAGTTTCAGTGCGTATGTGGAGCCGGTCTTCGGGACAGGACGCGAGATCGGGCTGGGGACGGTGACGGATCCGGATTTGGATAGAGGCGGCAATCCGGGTGACAGCGCCCGCCGGTATCTGCAGCCGAATGATCCGGGTTATGAGTACGCCGACATGCTCTATGCCTGGAAGATAGCGCGCCACTGCGGTAATGAACCCTACTGCCTGGAAGTGGGCAACCCGACGGATATAAACGGTGTGCCCTACAACGATGACTGCTCTCCGCAGATCGACCTGGAGATCGATCCCTCCAGGCCGTCATGGGCCTCCGACGTCTTCGTTGCGTTCCGTAACTATCTGGAGCCTGCCACCGGAGTCTCAGCCGACAGCAACGAGCTGGTGTGGGATCGAGCGATCTATTTCGGCCCGTATTTCAGCGAGCAGTAAAGCTTAACCAAAAAGAGGAGAGGATTATGACCAAGTCTATGTCGAGATTCGGATATCTGATGGGAGTGGCCGTGCTTCTGAGTGGATTTGCGTTGCCTCCTCAGGCGGATGGCCGCGCCGTTGCGCCGGAGGGCCGGCAAGCGACGACGGATGCGTTTACCGAGGAGCTCATCGCTGACCTTGCGGCAAGTGGTTTCCAGGTCAGCCAGGGCTATCCGGCGCTTTACACCCAGCAGGACTGTTACGACCGTACCTACCCGATCCTGAAGAACTGCTTTGGAGCCAACCCCGCGGCCCCCTATGTTCTACCGGTGGTTAAATCATGGCCGGAAGAGTATGTGGATCCGGCTTTGGTGAATGCGTTTGTCGAAACGGATCCCGGATACAGCGTCACCTATCGCCTTGACCAACGCGAGGCGCTGGTGATTTACGGCCAGATGCCGCCCCCGGGCCGCAACATGGGGCTGCAGACATTTGAATTCAGTGAGCACGGACAGTGGAGGCCCAAGGATTATGACCAGTGGGCGAACACGCCGGATCTGCCTTTCCCCATGCAGTACCTGTTCAGCACGATCCCGCCGGACGACCCCGAGTCCCACCGCATCATCACTCTTTCCTCCCTCGGGGATGTCGTCAATAACGTAGTTATGGAGCGCCAGTCCGGCTACCCCTTCGGGGAAATCCGGTATTTTATCGTCACGCCGAGCGCCGCGACGGACACCGCGGTCCGCCTGGCACTGCAGGCGCAGGGGGTTCCGGACAGCCACATCTTCACCGAGCAGATCCCCCGCCAGGATGAGTTCGGACCCATCGGTCCGCTCGGCTTAGGCAAAAATGCCATCGATTTTTTCACCGCGTTCCGTTACGCCGTCCCTGACGACCTTGATGTTGCAGAGACCTGGCGGGCGAATCCTCCGCTGACGGTGCTGCGAATGCGCGCCCCGGACTCCCTTGGCCCCGTGCAGCGCTACGGATCGCTGGTCTTTGCACCGAGAACAGCAAACAGCGAGGCTTACCTGGCGGGCGATCTGCAGAACCTCGTCGATGCGGTCTGTGACAGCGTCAGCAGCTATGCGAACCTCACCAGTACCGATTGCGTGCAGCCGCCGCCGGCATCGTCCTTCATCTGGGATCTGGTACGTGACTTCGGGTGGACCGGACCGTACTGCCGCGACATCGGCATGGACTGCCTGGGCGACCAGCAAGAGGCAGCCTACTTCTTCTCTACGCCCCGCCCGACCGGTGCCGGGGAGGTCTACGCCGTGGTCGCCACCCTGGCCACGGAAACGGATAACGCCATCTATGTCGGCCTGTCGGCCAACGACGCGTCGATCATGGGGGGCGTCCCGAACGGGACCCTCCTGGACACGCAACTCAAAGGATCCGCGGACGTCTATGCGTTCACGGTCGACAGCACCGGCAAGTTCTTCGTGCGCTACTTTACCGATGACTGCGCCGTACTCGCTAACGTACCCGGCGGATTGGCGAACTGCACGGAGATCAGCGGCATGTCCACCCAGGGAGACCCGGCCCTTCAGGGGATGATCATCATCAGTCTTCGCGACTACATCGCCCCCGGAACAACAAGTGGGCCGAATGCCTCCGAACTTCTGACCCCGAGGATCCTCACGTTCACCCATCCCTAACCGGTTGGCTGCGAACACACGCAGGACCTTATGCCAACTCTCACTGGCCCAGGCTGGAAAGGAAGGAAACAATGAAAACCTCTAACTGGATCGGAATTTTCGGCTGCCTCATGGCTCTAGTGTTTCTGCTCAATCCCCATGTCGTTCGCGCCCAGGATTTTAATTATCGAGGCTGTGCCTGGCCGCTCGAACTCTCGCCCGAAGGGTCTGGTAATGTGCAGGGGCCTGACGGTGCTGCCCGGTATTGGCTCATGCCCTTTGATCCGCAGTACGAAACAATGACAATCCAGGGCACCTATCCCAATATCCGGTATTTCTCTTTCGCCGCTTACGAAACAATAGGTTACGACGCTGCCAATAAAACAAATAGTGGATTCAACCTCGCAGAACATCATCTGTACGATGCCCAAATCGCCCCCGATCCGGGCAGCACCAACCCGTTCGTCCCACCGGGCGGTGGCAACGGCACATATACGGTCGTCATCTCGCGCACCAGCCCGAGTTCGGGGAATACCATCGGGGTTTCCTCCGACCTGGTCTGGGTCGTCCTGCGGATGTACGTAGCGGACGCCGATCCATCCCTGAGCGGTCAAAGTCTGATGGGCGGGGTGCCGCTGCCCACCATCACACTGAATGGCCAGACCGGTGGCAGCATGCAGCCGGAGGCCTGCTGGCCGATCAACAAATGGTCGGATATGAGTGACTTTGCCCGATTTCTCTTTCCGCCGGACGTGGATATGAGCGTCGAGGAAGGCATGCCGACCTCCGATCGGCTGTGGTTTGCGTCACCGTTAAACCCGCCGTCGATTCTATGGCCTAATCCGGACGGTAAATACATGATGATGTGGCCGGGGGATAAATACCAACCCGGGCGGATCATTGTCATACATGGCAAAGCTCCGGGTTTCCCCGACACATTCGATGGTTCGCCGATTTGGGAGCCGTCGCGGGGCTTCCGGGCCGTCGACATGCGCTATTGGGCCATGTGCCAACAGGACTTTGCGCCGCCGCTTTCGCTGGTTGATTGCGCAACCGATCTGACAACTCGTCTTGAGGGTGGCTATTATACGGTCGTCATATCGGACGATCGGCAGCGCCCGGACTGGTTGAGGCCCAATGTCAACTGGCTGCCGTATGGCGATGAGCAGTATCCCAAGTTTGTGGTTTTCCGCAACATGCTGCCTGCCACCGATTTCCACTATGCTATCCAAAATGCCTGGGCGGCCGGCTGCACGTTCGATCTCGCGTTTCCGAACCTCCCGGACCGAAAAGCTCTGGACGACCAGGGGCCATGCGCCCAGCAAGTGATGGGCGATTACTACCCGGTTGCCGTCTGGTGCGATAAATCGACCTTTGTGCATGGTGGCTGGCAAGCCTGCGTGAATGGGCCACTTCCTTAAAAGGCCTTCGCGGAAGGCAAGTATCATGCTGCGCGGTGTAAATGAGGCCGAATTCACAAGCTTGTTTAATAATGACTCGCACCCATTGGGTCCAGCAGAGTGAGTCCAACCACAAAACTGAGAGATGATCATGAACAAGTTTGTGAAGGTTTTTGATGTTCGGGCCGAGCAGTTCACCAAGCTGAAAATCTACCACGCGGGCTGGACCTGCTTTCCGGTGGCGCTGGTGAGCTTCATGTTGCTTGCTGCAGCCTGCGGCAGTATCGGGCCCCTGCCGCTGCAAACGCTCGACGGCCGCCAACCCTTGGTGATCGCTCATCGCGGCGCCTCCGGCTACTTCCCCGAGCACACCCTGGAGGCCTACCAGAGAGCGATCGATCTCGGTGCCGATGTCATCGAACCCGATCTGATCTCTACCAAGGACGGTAAACTGATCGCCAGCCACTACCCCAATCTGGCCATGAACACAGATGTTGCCAGTCACCCGGAATTTGCAAGCCGTAAACACGAGGACTGGAAGGTGGATGGTGAGACACAGACCGGCTGGTTCGCCCATGACTTCACCCTCGCCGAAATCAAGACCTTGGGAGTCGTGACCACAGACACTGATCGTCCGCAACAGTACAACGGAAAGCTCCGGATGGTCACCCTGCAAGAGGTCATCGACCTGGTCAAGGCGGAGAGTACCAGGCTCGGGCGCACCATTGCCCTGTACCCCGAGACAAAGAACCCCTCCTATCATCGCGACCTCGGTCTGCCGCTCGAGGACAAGCTCATCGCCGCCATCGAGTCCGCGAACTGGAACAGTAGTTCTGCGCCCGTATTCGTGCAGAGCTTCGAGCCTAGCAGTCTGAAGGAGATGCGGACCAAAGGGTTAAACGTGCGCATGGTGCAACTCATCGACGCCGACGGCTATGACCTCAAGACCGGTGATCTCACCTATGCTGCCCCCTATCACCGCCCCTACGACTGGGAAAAAGCAGGCGACCAACGTCTCTTCATCGACATGGTGACGCCCGTCGGGCTTGCCGAAATCAAAACCTACGCTGATGGGGTCGGTCCATGGAAACCGTACATCGTACCAGTGAAAGGCCAACTCGATGCGGACGACCAGCTAAAAGATATCAACGATGACGGGAAGGCCGATTTGATGGATGCCAACACTCAGGAGCCCACATCACTGATCGCTGATGCACATAAACTGGGACTGTTCGTTCACGCTTTTACGTTCCGGAACGAGAAGCGCCACTTGGCCCGCAGCTACGAGGGAGACCCTCAGCTCGAGTACCTGCAGTTCTTTCGATTGGGCGTCGACGGCGTGTTCAGTGAATTCCCCGACACCGCACTAGAAGCGCGCGCCAGGTACCTTAAAGAGACAAGGCGCTAAGATTCCCAAAAAATTGCTTGTTCCTCATATCTGCACGGCGAAGCGTAGGGCCGCCCAGAAATTTATGCATTCTGGTCCTCGCGCTGATTGTGAGATAGCGCCTTTGCAGGCGGGAATCCTATTCAACTAAAGAATCAAGCGAACACCAAACCACACGGTGTGTTTTGGTGGTGTTTTTTTGAGGTCCTTGGCGGCGTGGTTTGGTGCCGATTGTTCTTGGCGCTAGCTTTCTCCTGGCAAGCAAAGATTGGCAACCTCACCTCATAGGTTGAGATGTTTTCCTGATAATATCTTCCCGGAAGAAGTGATTTCGCTCCCCAGACAGTGAGTAATGCTGCAGTGTGCTAACCTCTTTTTGCTTCAGCCATGCATATAATTCTGGAAATCTAGAAAAATACATGAGATTTCGGTCACTTTTACAGCTTATCAGATTGCTGCTATTATATGGGCTAGGCAGAGGTGCCCAATCCAGAACCAACCACCGGCCTTGACCGGGATCTCTGCCGAGGAGCATCTCCAGCTCCTCCCGACTCCTCGACCCTTCATTCTTTCGAACATTCCTTCGGATCATCTTTTAGCAGCCTTATTGTACCGAATGGCCGAGTACTTCTCCTGAATGAGGCTGTGGTATGGAGAACATCCAGTCGGCAATGACTCAGGCACTGATATCACGGTGCGATCTGCCGCAAGGTCTTCCTCTGCGTGATGGTTCAGTAGATCGTCGGCTCTCTCTTTGAACGCCGCATTATCAAAAGCACCGGCAAGACCGCTGTTCCGGGCTTGCAGCGTCAGATCGACATGTCCTCCCTGTGCCGCGCATTCACCCGACGAATTTGGTTCAAGATGCTCTTCAGAAATCCGAAATTTCAAGCAGCGCGTTACCGGTTTTAACCGGGGCGGTATCGAATACCGACTTAAAACATCAGAACACCGGGGAACCTAATAGACCTTCTACCGAACAGCCCTAATAGCCGGATCTGTGACGGTTACCTGAAGCTATCGTTGCAGAATCGGAAGATTTGCAATATTATATTATGGACATAAAAATTTTACGCAGCAGATGAACTAGAAAGGAGATAAAGCAATGCCGAAGAACAGTATGAGCGTCGGAGAAAAGATAAAAAGCGTGAGACTCGAGAAAGCAATATCTCCTGCCGATTTGGCCGGACAGTCGGGAATATCCGAGGAAGATCTGGCCAAAGTGGAAGAAAATAAACTCGCTCTTTCTCTGGGAAATATCATCAACCTCGCCAAGGTCCTTGCAGTCCCGGTGGGAGATCTTTTCGGCGACAGCGGCGACTCTCCGTTCTGCATTGTCAGAAGCGAGGACGGCGCGGCGGTTTCCCGGTTCAGTTCAGCCTATGCAAAATCCTGCGGATACAGCTATCAGGGACTCGGCCAGCAGAAAAGAAACAGACATATGGAACCCTTCCTTGTCACCCTCAACCCTAAAGAAGAGCAGGAGGTTCAAGCCAACGAACACAACGGCGAAGAATTCATCTATGTACTTGAAGGAAAAGTCGAGGTCAGTCTTTTTGATCATAAGGGCATACTCAACCCCGGCGATTCCATTTTTTACGAATCCGACGTCCCGCACATTATTTCCTGTTATGGAGAAGAACCGGCGAAGATTCTCGCCGTCATCTATGCCAAACCGGAGATGATTATTCTCTGACCAGTGCGGTTGTTCCACCCTCATGGCAGCTGGCAGCCACGAGGGTGGTTGTTGAATCAGATCCTATCCGGCCAGATCTCCTCCGCCATTTGCGAAAGTTTATATTTCTGGATCTTACCGCTTGCCGTCATCGGATAGCCGGTGACGAAGTGCACGTATTTGGGGACCTTGTATCTGGCAATCTTGCCTCTGCAGAAATCGACGACATCACTCGCTTCAATACCCGCATTCTCTCTGCGCACGATGAAGGCGCCCACCTCCTCACCATATTTTTTGCTCGGCACGGCAGCTACCTGGATATCCTTGATCCCGTCCATCCGGTACAGAAATTCCTCAATCTCACGGGGATAAATATTTTCACCTCCCCTGATGATCATATCTTTATATCTGCCGGTGATGGAGAGATTTCCCTCCTCATCCATGATGCCGAGGTCGCCGGAGCGAAGCCAGCCGTCTTCGGTTATGGTTTCACGGGTGGCTTTTTCATTATTATAATACCCCTTCATGATATTATAGCCCCGGCAACACACTTCACCCTGGGACCCGGGCGGCAGAGTGACACCGCTGTCGGGGGCGATGATCTTGACCTCCAGATGGGGCAAGGCCCGGCCGACGGTCTCCACCCTGAGCCGAAAATCGTCGCCGATCCGGGTATAGGTTATGACCGGCGAGGCCTCGGTCAAGCCATAGCATATGGTGATGTCGGTCATGTTCATCTTTTCGATGACCTGCTCCATGACCTTGACCGGGCAGTTTGACCCTGCCATGATACCTGTCCGCAGTGAGGAGAAATCGAATCTTGCAAACAGCGGGTGATCAAGGAGGGCGATAAACATGGTGGGAACGCCATACAGCGCCGTACATCGCTCCTTTTCCACCGAGGTCATGACCATCAGCGGATCAAACTTTTCGAGGATGACCAGGGCGGCGCCGTGATTGACCGCCGCCAGCACTCCCAGCACGCAGCCGAAACAGTGGAATAGCGGCACGGGCAGGCAGACCCGGTCTTTTGCGGAAAAATGCTGGTTTTCACCGATAAAATAGCCGTTGTTGCCGATATTGTGATGGGTCAGCATGACCCCTTTGGGGAAACCAGTGGTCCCTGAGGTATACTGCATGTTGACGATATCATGGGGCGACAGGGATTGCTGCCTCTCCCGGTATTCCTCCTCAGTCACCATAACGCAGAGCGCCTTGATTTCCGTAATGGAATACATCCCCCGGTGCTTTTCCGGCCCGATAAAACAGACCCGCCTGAGGTGAGGAAAACGGCTGCTGACCAGACGCCCTCGCTCCATGGTTTTCAGCTCCGGAACAAGTTCGTACATGGTGTTGATATAATCGGTGTCCTGGTAGCCGTCGATGAGAAAGAGGTTTTCGGTCTCCGACTGGCCGAGCAGGTATTCAAGCTCGGCGCTTTTATAGTTGGTGTTGACTGTGAGCAGGACCGCGCCTATCTTCGCTGTGGCAAACTGCAGAGTGACCCAGTGCGGGATGTTGGTCGCCCAGATGGCGACCTTTTCCCCTTTCTGCACACCCAGCGCCATCAATCCTTTCGCCATTTCATCGACGGCATGCTGGAATTGTCGGTAGGTCAGGCGATAATTCCGGTCGACGTAGACGATGGCGTCGCTGTCGGGATGTTTCGCGACGGTCTCGTCCAGGATCCGGCCTAGAGTAAGGTCTCGTAGCCGACTTATCTTTTCCATGTCGCCTCCACTATTCAGGTATGTAGATCACTGCATGGATCTGGGCTTTTTCACCGCCCCTGCAGCTGACATAATGGGGTACCACGGAATTATAGTAGACGCTGTCGCCTTCCTCGAGGATGTACGTCTCTTTGCCGTAGATGACCTCGATACTGCCTTTGAGAACCGCGATCCACTCCTCTCCCTCATGCGAGGAAAGCGTCTTCTGACTTGCAGATTCCGGCAGAATTTCTATAAAGAACGGTTCCATATGACGATCGGTCTTGCCCATGCCGAGAGAAAAAAAATTCAGCGAGGCCGGCTTATTTTTCTCCGCCAGCACACTGAACCTGGACGGTCTCTCGGCCTGTCTGACAATACAAGGATCAGCCGTTTTCTGGTCGTCAAGAAAGGTGCCGACGCGAACCCCGAGGGTACGCGCTATCTTGATCAGTGGACCAAGAGGCGGATAGACGTTTTCCTTCAGCATTGTTTCGAGAAATTCCTTATGCAGACCTGTCGCTTCCGCAAGGCTGTCGATACCGATCGCTCTTTGTTCCATAATACCGATGATTCGCTGACTGATCTTTTCCGAACCCATTCCTTCTCCCAAGTCTGTTGTTAACACCGAAAAATTCAACCAGATGCCATTTCCATTGTTATTCAAGGGGCATAACCCATCCGAAAGGATCAGCTGTCCTGCCGTACTGGATATCCATCAGTTCCTTGAAAAACCGTGCGGCAAAAGGGCCGACCCCACCATTGCCTATGATAATCTCCCTGCCGTCATATTTGATATGGCCGACAGGTGAAATGGCGGCGGCCGTTCCCGAACCGAAAACTTCCTTCAGTTCTCCCTGGTCATGAGCAGCATAAATTTCATCGATGCTGATCCTTCGCTGCGTCACTTTCGTGCCCCACGATTCGGCAAGCCTGATGACAGAATCTCTGGTAACGCCGGAGAGAATGCTGCCGTTCAACATGGGGGTGACGAGTTCATTGCCGATCATGAAGAAGATATTCATCGCGCCCACTTCCTCGACATATTTCAGCTCGACGCCATCGAGCCACATCACCTGGGTATACCCTTCCTTGTGGGCAAGTTCCGTGGCGTAAAGACTGGCAGCGTAATTGCCGGCTGTTTTCGCTTCGCCCACCCCACCTCTGACTGCCCGGACATAGTGGGATGTGACCCATATTTTGACCGGATTGAATCCCTCCGGATAATATGCTCCCACCGGTGAAAGGATGATAAAGAATCTGTAGGTGTGCGATGCCCGAAGACCTATATAGGGGTCCGTCGCTATAATGGCGGGGCGGATATAGAGCGATGTCCCGGGTGCCTCTGGGACCCAGCCCTTTTCAATCTTGAGCAGTTCGACCATGGCCTTGAGGACAAAATCCTCATCGAGAGCAGGCATGCAGAGTCTTTCGGCCGAGCGGTTGAGGCGCTTGAGGTTTTCTTTTGGCCGGAAAAGCTGAATAGCGCCGCTTGCTGACCTGTACGCCTTCAAACCCTCGAAAATAGCCTGCCCGTAATGCAGCACCATGGTTGACGGCTCCATCAGCATCGGACCATACGGTTCAATGCGCGGAGAGTGCCAGCCCTTCTCGCTCTCATAGTCCATAATAAACATGTAATCAGTGAACCTGGTGCCGAAGCTCAGCGATGATTCGTCAGGGTGATCCTTGAGTCGGTCCGCTTTTCTAAATGTAATTTCCATCATGATCCTTTAAGTGTTGGCTTGTTTGTCAATGAGCACTGACTGGATTCCCGGGCAGGCTGAAGAGAATGTATCCATGGATGACACCTCGAGTGCACAACAATGCGGAACAGTTTTTTGCCAAAGGGCCTCCGGCGAATGGCCATCAGCATTTTTTTGCAAGAAATCATTATGTCTTATCAGCCAAACACAGTAGTGTGAGTAGTGCTTTTGTATTGCTGTGTCAGCCGGTCTTCCGCCACTGCCCTCAATGAAGTACCCCACCTTTCAGGCAGCAGCCGACCCCGAAAGGCACCGGTGATTAGCATAAAAATGCCGATCCAATAATTGATCGAGCGCTCAGTTGTTGACATTAAGCCACGTTGCCGTTAAAAAATCAACAATATATAACTGAAAAATCAACACGATAGTTCGTCGCGACAAAATTAAGTTTGCTCGCACAAAAACAGAAGAGAGAGCTGCAAAGCATGACCCGCGATGGCGCACTTTCTTGCGACTTCGGTAATACTTTCATAAGCGGTGGAAAATGAAAAATGACATAATTGAAATTCGATGGCACGGGCGCGGTGGCCAGGGTGCCATCACCGCGGCCAAGATTGTCGCAAACGGTGCATTTGCTTCAGGGTATAAAGGCGTTGTCATGGCCCCTACCTTCGGCACCGAAAGACGCGGCGCACCGGTCTTTACCTCCTTGAAGATTTCCAGGGAGAAAATATATGACCTCTCGCCCATCACTACTCCAGACATGGTGGTTGTGCTGGATCACACCCTGCTCGAGGAGGTCGATGTGGTGGCGGGCCTGAAGGAAAACGGCCTTGTCATCCTCAACGCCCCTCCGCCTGCCTCCAAATACAACTTTGGAGGAGCCCGTGTGGCCGTTTCCGACGTCACGACTCACGGTGTCGAGGCAGGGCTTCCGCCCGGGATAGTTAATTCGGGAATAATCGGCGCCTTTGCAAAGGCTTGCGGTCTTGTCGACATCGATACCTTGTCCCGTGCGATTATCGAGGAATTTACCGGCAAGAAACCCGAACTGAACGCCAGGGCCGCACAAATCGCTTATGAAAATACCTCTGTCGGAGATAAATAAATGGCAAAGAGAAACTACTGCGAGATGATATCGAGAAGCAAACCGGGGCCGGGAGACGGCGGCAATACCGGCTCATGGCGAGTCATGCGGCCCATCATAAACCATGAAAAGTGCATTCCGGTAAAAACGGGGAAAATGGCGTGTTTCAGCTGCTGGCTCTTTTGCCCTGACTGTGTCGTCAGCAAGACCATTCCGCCCACCATCGACCTCGGATTTTGCAAGGGCTGCGGAATCTGTGCTGAGGAGTGCCCTGCCGATGCCATCGAGATGGTGGACGAAGCGAGCCAAACTGCAAAGGAGAAATAGCACCATGCATATTATTGAATCAGGAAACGTCGCCGCGGCGACAGGTGTCAAACTCTCACGGGCCCAGGTTATCGCCGCCTATCCGATCACACCGCAGACACCGCTGACAGAGAAATTGTCTGAATTCGTCGAATCCGGACAACTCGATGCCCAGTATATTCCCGTTGAGAGCGAACACAGTGCGATGGCCGTCTGTATCGCCGCCTCGACCGCAGGGACGAGGGCATTTACCGCCACCAGCGCCAATGGTCTGCTCTATATGAACGAACAGCTGCACTGGGCTGTCGGCGCGCGGCTGCCCATCGTCATGTGTATCGCCAATCGGGGCATCGGTGCGCCATGGACAGTCTGGAACGACCACCAGGACAGCATGGCGCAGAGAGATGTCGGCTGGATCCAGCTCTACGCCAACGACCACCAGCAGATCATCGACTCCGTCATCAAGGCCTTTCGCCTCGCAGAGACCGTCAGTATCCCGGTCATGGTATGCTATGACGGCTATCTCCTTTCCCACACTTACATGCCTTTCGACCAGCCGAAGCAGAGCGAAGTCGATTCATTTCTGCCGGTCTTCACGCCGAAGAATTTCCTCGATCCGGAAAATCCCGGCAACTTCAACACTGTGACTCTCCCCGATATACGGCCGGGGGTGGATGGAGTCATGGAGCCCGGTTATATCGAAATACGACACAATCTGCATCAGGATCTGCGCGCAGCTCTTGAAAGCTATGAGGAAATCGACCGCGACTTCGAGAAGCTCTTTGGCCGGGGCGGGACACCTTTTGTCGAAGAGTATAAATGCGATGACGCCCGCTTTGTCGCCGTTGCCATAGGCTCGCTCTCCTATCAGCTGCGGGATGTCATCGATCTGATGAGAGAAGACGGTATCGCCATAGGCGTTCTCGGCGTGCAGATGTATCGCCCGTTCCCGGATCAGGCGATCGTTCATGCCCTCTTCGGCAAGGAGTGTGTCATCGTTCTGGAAAAAGCTCTCAGCTACGGCAATCAGGGTCCGCTCTACAGCGACATCAAATCGGCCCTGTATCGTCAGGAGGAGAGACCTGTGATCCATAACTATATCCTCGGTCTCGGTGGCAGAGAGATCAAGACACAGCAGCTCCTCTCTGCCTTGACGCAATCATGCACAGAGCCCAATGCAATCGAAGATACGCCGCGCTGGATCGGTCTCAAATTACAGGAATAACATCATGGCAGAAAAAACAACCACACTCAATCTGACAGAAGAAGAATTCGTCCATCCCGGAAACCGTGCCTGTTCAGGTTGCGGTCTCTCCATCGTCTATCGCATGGGCTTGAAAGCCCTCGGCAAGAATACCATCCTGGTAGTGCCCCCCAGCTGTCTCACCGTTCTCCAGGGCCTCTACCCGGTGGCATCCACCAAGCTCCCCTGTGTCAATGTGACCTTCGCCTCGACCGGCGCCGCCGCCACCGGGGTGCGCGCCGCCATGAAAGCGCTGGGCAAAGATAATGTCAACGTGGTCGCCTGGGCCGGAGACGGCGGGACCGGCGATATAGGGATTCAGGCGCTTTCGGGAGCATGCGAAAGAGGCGAGGAAATCATCTATATCTGCTACGACAATGAAGCTTACATGAACACCGGCGTTCAACGCTCCGGAACCACTCCCAAGGGAGTTCTCACCACCACCACGCCGATCAAAGGGAAACTCCAGGTGAAAAAGGATGTCCCGGCCATCATCGCTGCCCACGGCATCCCCTATGTCGCCACGGCATCCGCCGCTTTCCCCCTCGATCTCTACGACAAAGTGAAAAAGGCCACCACCATTTCAGGCCCCAAATATATCCATGTCCACACCCCATGCCCTCCGGGTTGGGGATTCGACTCGAGGTACACCATCAAGGTAGGAAAGCTCGCTGTCGAGACGGGTCTTTTTGACCTCTATGAAATCGAAAACGGCACCTTCAGGCTCACCGGTCCCTCTCAGCGGATTCTTGAGAAAGAACGCAAGCCAGTCACCGCATATTTCGCCACCCAGAACAGATTCAAATCTCTGGACACCGAAGCAATAAGTAAAATTCAGCAGCAGGTCGACGCCAAATGGGCAACTTACCAAGCCGGAGTTGTGTAAGGCCTGCCGGATTTCCTCCTGCTTTCTGCCTGAAGCCGAATATCTCGTAGCGCATGGTAAACCCGCAATCGTTTCATGTTGCGGGTTTACTCTCAAAAAAATAAAAATGCCCGAATGCCTGTCAGCTGGTTTCACCATGCCGAGACCGCTCTCAATTTCGGAAGCCGTACAAGCTGGTTATCGCAAACATGAGCAATGCCTAAAGGAGTAGAGATGGCCGGCGATCATATAGAAATGCTTGTGGAGCAGGCACATAGGATTTTCGGAGAAACCTCAATTTTTGAAGTCTACGATATGCCAAGCCGCCTGGAGGTGATAAGAACGCTCGTTGAGTTTTACAGACCTATGGATATCGAAAAGGTGGATCAATATCTTGTCATTCTCGACCAGCTGAGAGATGCGCCTTGAAACGAAAGAACATTCTCGTAATCTATCACTCCCAAGGCGGCACCATGGAAACTATGGCAAGTCGATTTGCATTGGGAGCAGCAAAAGAGCAAGAGATCAACGTCGTTCTAAAAAAGGCTGGCGATGCCAATATTGCTGACCTGCTTAACTGCAATGCAATCGCCATCGGCTCCCCTGAATATTTCGGCACTATGGCAGGCATGATCAAAGATTTCTTTGATCGAACCTTTGAAGCTGCTCAGGAGAAAACAATTGGCCTCCCCTTTGTTGTCTTCGTGTGTGCTGGAAATGATGGTAGGGGCGCTATTACTCAAATTGAACGAATTGCTGCAGGCTACAAATGGAAAAAGGCGCTGGAACACCTAAGAGTTGTCGGCGCACTCACGAAAGAAGACATGGCTTACGTGGAGGAGCTTGGACAGACTTTGGCTGCTGGAGTTGACTTTGGCATTTTCTGATATTTTCGCCCTCGCCGTAGAAAAAGTACCGACTGACGATGTACTGATATTTCCCTGCCGCCTCTTTTCCTGATCCGTTTCAACCTTTATCGAAACCGCTATTGACTCGAAGATACCAACTGCTCACCCTGAACGGCGCCGGGGCTATGGGGGCGGCGGGGGCCATGAGGGCTTTACAGTTTAGACAAGACAAGAATAATTCGCCATATTTTTCCAGTTTTGTTCTCTTGACTATCACCCAATACAACCCCGTGTATATAAAAACAGTAGCGCTGTCGCTGAGCCGACGACACCCCACCAAAAATCACCCCAACTCCAAGAGCCTTTACTCCATACGTCCAAAAATTCTTTTATCACAGTGATCGTTATACCTGCACCATATAGCGGAAACCAATAGACACCGAGCAGGGTCAAGGTAAAGCCCCAGAAAAAATGAAGCTGCAAGTCCCGCCTGAAAATACGCATTACGAGAATGGCTGCTTTTTGATATTCTTGAAAGAGTGTCATGGTAATGCCTGAATGTCGAAGAGTATCATAAAGTTTCATTGTTGGCTGCATTTGCAAAGTTGACATGAGCCTTGAAAAACTTGATTTTGGCGGGTGGCATGTTGCACCACACGAACCAGATCTGAAGTGACACCACGGGGGAGATATGATTTTCCATGAGAATGACATTCAGGCCGTTGTCCAGACGAGTTTCCTTGACATTATCGAAAATTTCAGCCCCGGCCGCAGGTATAATGAGGAAGGATGCGGACACCCATGCCATTAGAAAAAGCATAATTAGAAACGTCTGCGGGGCATATGAACCTCTAGTAGGTTGTGCTGATGACTATTGATGCGTCAGTAACGACTTGTCGCCGTCGCCAGATTATCAGGGTTTCAATTGCCACTTCCGCCTTCGTGTACGAAATGAGCAGCAGGGAAAAAAGCAATCTGCCGCCTTCCCACCGGCTGTTTGTGGTGTTGTCTCGACGATGGAGTCTGTGTCATTCCTGCAGAGTCACAATTGAATCAGCGACAATTTCACGTCCTTCAAGGAAGTCGTAATCCATTTCGCCGCTGACGCTGACACGGTCTCCGATATCGAGCTGCTGATAGCCTTCATGGTCAAGTGGATTTCTTAAATCATATCGTATTCCTCCTTGTCCGTTTCAAGATTTCTCTGCAGTGCATTTCTTAGTCTCTTGTAGCTGATTTGACCAATGTCGCTACAGAATGTTTCAGCATCAGAAAGCTTGCTGACGATTTGTGTTTTGCAAAATGTTTTCCAGTTTGTCGGCAAATCTTCAGCTGGATCTGAGAAAAGCAGATGGAAGGAAGGAGGTTCAGGGTGTCTTCGATGATATAGAGGAGAGAGATCTCGCAGAAAAGCCCACAAGGCGGGTGAAGCGGATTTACCTATCGGTTCCTCTGTCTTGTTTTTCGAGAAAGTGTCCGCTCATTTCGGAACTTGCCCTACGGAAAGTCTTGGCGACAAAAGCATTATTGGTAGCTTAAGGGCTTGTTCAGTTTTCTGGGGCCAGTTCTTTCAGCACCGCAGATGTGGCGTTAATGCAATGGATCGAATACGTGTGCTTAAGATCAGCAGAACCCGTCGCTGTATTCCAGATCAACATCAAATTCAGGTGCCCAAAGCACTCGGGAAAGTTCAGACCATTTCGTTCTCTGCAACGAGGGCTTAGCGTGCCATTTTATTCGAACCGATCGAAAGTAACAGTCGCGCCTGTTAACGATGAAAACTTGCAAGATAAATTGGCTGTATTAGGTTGTTGCTCATCTGATGAATATACTCAAAAATATACTCAATTTTGCTATTAAAGGGCTATTCCATGATCCGATATTTTCTCATCACTCTCTTTTCGATGTTTCTTGTTTCATGTGAAAACACAAATGTTGCAGTGATGACAGATGCGGCAACGGATGCTGTTACAGCCATGACTCTCTCCGACGAAGATGTGAAAAATTTCGCACAGAGTGCTGCTTATGATTTGGATAGTAAACATCATGTTGCTCCAACTGGAAATCCCTATGATGCACGTCTGCGAAAGCTTGTTGCAGATCATTACAAAAAAGATGGGTACTCCTTTAATTTCAAGGCATATCTCACTAAGGATGTCAATGCATTTGCCATGGCTGATGGGACCATAAGAGTATTTGCTGGGTTGATGGATCTTATGAACGATGAAGAGCTTCTTTTTGTTATCGGTCATGAGATGGGACATGTAGTGAAAAATCATTCCAGAAAGAAGGTGGTGATGGCTTATTCCACAAGTGCGTTAAGAAAAGGATTGGCATCTCAGGAGAATGAAATTGGTCAAATTGCCAGTTCCGTTATTGGCAGTTTTGCCGAACAACTCACCCATGCTCAATTCTCGCAACATGAAGAAAGACAGGCAGATCGATATGCTGCTGATTTTCTTGAAGCAGAAGGGTATCACGTAAGTTCTGCTGTTTCAGCACTTAACAAACTCGCAGCTTTAGCCAGACAGCACACATTCCTTTCGAGTCATCCTGATCCCGAGGCAAGGGCGAAGACAATTCTACAGAGGGAACATAGCGCAGGTGAAGATCAAGATTCTATTCTTGAAAAGGTGTTACAGTATGCGCAAAAGATTGTGATTGGCCTTTTTGCCCTGATTAGTCATTTGTTGAGTTGGGTTATGTCACTGTTGCCGCGCTAATTTGTTCGCAAGGCCTTTTGAAGTCTCATCTGTATGCTTGCGCCGGTAGGCTCGCTGGTATTCATGAAAAGCCGGCCGAGGATGACGGAAATGACAGCCAAAGGTCTTTACAGTAGACACTGGCCCTCGCCTGTGAGGCTCTCCGGCGTGGTTGGCTCACGAGCGCTGATGGCGTCGATTATATTGCAAGCGATGATTGCTGCCGCTTCCTGCGAGGCTGGCCGTATGTCCAGTTCAAGGAACTGACGTCAACGATCGTGGAGGCGATGAGACCACCGCGTGTGGAATATGGAATCGAGGGTGCCGATGACGATGAGGATGAGGATCTAGATTTTTCTTTTCTGGACTAATAACTCGACGTGGTTCAAGCTTGCCTCGAGCCTATCTATTGCTTTGTGAAGTGCACGACGCCGTTTGCTCGGGTGATACACATAAAAGGCGCGGGCAGAAGGAAGCAGGGAAAAATATCCTTGTATATGCTGCAACAAAAAGATAGGATTATCTGAGTCTACCCATACCAGGCAGGAGCGCAAATTCAACAGGAGACTCGAATATGGCCGAAAATGGAAAAAACATGACGATATCCACGAAATGGTTAGGGGCAGCGATACTGACTTTTATTGTCGGATTTTCAATTCTCGGGGTCCTGGCCTACATGGTTTACGATGAAAGTCCGCCTATTCCCACGGAGGTGGTCTCTCAAGAAGGGCAGATCCTGTTTACAGGTGCCGACATTATGGCCGGACAGCACATTTTTCAGAAATACGGCCTGATGCAGTATGGTACCATCTTCGGTCACGGTGCCTACCTGGGGCCGGATTTCACCGCCCAATACCTTCATCGTGCGGGATTGCTCATGGTGGATTTCCACCGGCAGACCGGTCGCTCCGAGAGCGAAGCAATTGCCGCGGTACAGCAGGATTTCAAGCAGAACCGTTACGACCCGCAGAGCGGGCGGCTCATGCTGACGGGTTCTCAGGTTGCGGCTTTCGAAAGCCTGACCGGGTTTTACGCAAATTACTTCACCGAGACTCATGAGCAAAGCGGCTTGAAACGACCAGTCATTACGGCGCCCGATGAAATCCGGCGCCTGACGACTTTCTTTACCTGGGCGGCCTGGTTGTCAGCCGCCGAGCGCCCCGGTGAAGTATATTCATACACCAACAACTGGCCCCCCGAGCCGTTGGCGGCCAACACGCCAACGCCGGATGCATTGCTGTGGAGCGTTCTCAGCCTGATCGCCCTGCTCGGCGGAGCGGGTCTGCTGTTTTTCTTTATCGGCCGCTACGATCTGCTGGGCTGGCACCGCGCCGACACCAAAGGGTATGAACTCGCTTTCCGGCCACCCGACGAGGTCCGCCTTACTCCCTCCCAGCGAGCCACAGCCTGGTATTTCCTGGTGGTGGCCGGATTGTTTCTGGCCCAGGGTCTGCTTGGGGGCCTGAACGCCCACTACCATGTCGAACCTGGCAGTTTTTACGGTATTCCGGTGGATGAATGGATACCCTATAATCTTTCGCGCATGTGGCATTTGCAGCTGGCTCTCTTCTTCACTTCGTCGGCCTTTCTGGCTATGGGCATATTCCTTGCCCCCATGATCGCCGGCAGCGAACCCCGCCACCAGTCGGCCCTGGCAATCGCGCTGTTTGGTGCGCTCGTGGTGGTAGTGGTGGGCAGCCTGCTGGGCGAGGCGGGCGGCATCAAAAATTTCATCACCATCGAAGGCCCCTGGTTCTGGCTGGGCACCCAGGGTTGGGAATATCTTGATCTTGGCCGGTTATGGCAGATCCTGCTGGTTACCGGCATGTTTTTTTGGGTGGTGATCGTTTTTCGCGCCCTCAAAAGCCGTTTGCGCCAGGAACACATCGGCAACATGCCCTGGCTGTTCTTCTACAGCGCGCTCTCCATTCCGCTCTTCTACGCGGCAGGATTGGCCTTCTGGAAGGATGTCAATTATACCGTCATGGAATTCTGGCGCTTCTGGGTAGTTCATCTGTGGGTCGAGGATTTCCTGGAACTGTTCACCACTATCATGGTTGCCTATTTGTTCGTGCTGCTCGGGGTGGTCCGGATGACGGTAGCCACCCGCATCATCTACCTGGATATCATTCTCTATTCCATCGGCGGCGTCATCGGTACCCTGCACCATCTTTACTTCAGTGGCACGAGTTCCATGTACATGGCCTTTGGAGCCTTCTTCTCGGCCATGGAAGTTATTCCGTTGCTGCTGCTGACCTTGGAAGCCTGGCGTTTCATGCGCCTGGGCGCGCCAACCGATGCTGCCAAGGGCAGCGTCCTGCAGGTGTCGACGGCTCAGTTTCCGCACAAGTGGGCCGTCATGTTCCTGGTGGCGGTGGGATTCTGGAACTTTTTAGGCGCCGGCGTCTTCGGCTTTTTGATCAACCTGCCTATCGTCAGCTATTATGAAATCGGCACGCAGTTTACCGCCAACCATGCCCACGGGGCAATGATGGGCGTTTACGGGATGCTGGCGGTGGCCTTTTTGATGTTCGTGGCCCGCTACTTCATTCCGCCGCACCGCGGTGGCCGCGCAATGGCGCTCTCCTTCTGGAGTCTCAATATCGGTCTGCTTCTGATGCTTTTTGTCAATCTCGTCCCCATAGGGACTATGCAGCTTTACGATGCGGTGGCCAATGGTTACTGGCATGCACGCGAGCCGGAGTTTTTTCAAAGCAGCACGGTGCACCTGTTCGAATGGCTGCGCATCATCGGGGATACTATTTTCATTGTCGGCGGCATCTTTCCCGTGGTCTATCTGGCCATTCTCATGTTTCTCTACCGCAATCGCGGCGAAAAACCAACTGATGGTGTGGCCGAAGCGTTCACCGCTTGAGCCGATCTATATACGGCAATGCGGCTTCGGAGAAATGGGTGAAGGGAAACTGTTTCACTGCATAAGTTTATTGAATGGTCGGACCAGGGATATTCATAACCCGCCACCACTCTCGAACTGTTCGTGGAACTTTGCCCAGTTCTCATCAGCTTTTCTGATGTTGCCGGGAATATCCCTGCTCCATTTTTCATAGGCCGCCATGCTGCAGTTCAAATACAGTTTGCCGTCGACGACCTTCCACACTTCCGGATCGGTTTCGGCCTTCCGTGCCTCCGTCATCGCCCAGGCACAGTAACCATCATACTGCGGAGCATACTTTTCGGGATTTGCCTGAAAGAGTTGCCTGTGTGCTTCGTTCTGAAAATGCCATGTCAGGTTGTGCCAGCTGAAGGAATGCGATGGATCACCTTTTTTGGCTTCACCGGCCTTGAAATATGCGACGGGATCATATCCACGTATGGCTATGTCTTTACCTCCTGCCTCGCCGGCGGCCGTGCTATCCGTGCCGAATCCGTCCGACAGCAGCAAGGCGACGAGAAAACTTGTGAACAATACGATTGAATGAGATGATTTCATTTCCGGCCCTCCCGATGTATTCTTTGCTGGTCCTGGGAAATAATGTCCGTGGTAACTGGTCTACCGGACAAGGTAATGGTCGGTCAGGGAGTGTCAAGGAAGTGGACTTCCCCACTCGATTATTGCCGTCCTTTATCCCCATTTTCTTGACAAACAAACTCATTCAGGCAAAACAATTTTCATTTGAATGATTACCATTCAGGGTTAAAGCCACGATAATTTCACAAGGAGACTACCTTGTTTGTGCCCATCGGCGACAGCCCCAATCCCGAACGCTTCACCCCGTATGTGACCTGGGGGATCATAGCCGTCAATATCGCCATTTTTGTTTTCATCAACATTCCACTCAGTAGCCGGCCGGTCGATGCAGCCACTCCGCTGCTGGTCGAATACGTAAAAATGCTGATGGAACAGGGTATTCCGGAAACCCATATACGGATGGTGCTATCCCGGATCTCGCTCAATGATCTTTTGCTTTTTCATTACGGCTTCAAACCTGCCGCACCCAACGCGATCAGCCTGTTTGCATCGCTGTTTCTCCATGGCAGCTTTTTGCACCTGCTGGGCAACATGCTGTTTCTCTATATCTATGGGGATAATGCCGAACATCAACTGGGCAGGATGAAATTTCTCCTGCTGTATATGGCGGCGGGAGTGATAGCCACCTTGAGCTTTGCCGTTTTCACCGGCGACTCGCTTATCCCTCTTGTCGGGGCCTCGGGGGCTATCTCGGGAATACTTGGCTATTATTTCCTCATGTTCCCCAAAAATCAGGTTAAAATATTTATTCTGCTGTTTCCCATTTTTATGCATGTGGTCAGAATACCGGCCCGAATAGTACTCGGCATCTACGTCGTGATCGACAATCTGCTGCCTGTTCTGGCACAGACGGGCGGCAATGTCGCCCACGGCGCCCATCTGGGAGGATTCTTTGCCGGACTGGCCGTTGCCGCGCTTGGTGAGTCCCGCTGGCACATGGCATTTCTGCAATACTCCGTTGCCATCGGGCGTTTCTTGGGCCTCAAGCCAGAGCGCAGGTCTCCGCAGGCGCTCACCTTCCGGGAGAAGATGGAAAACGCCATCGCTTCGGCTGACGGCAGGCAGCTTGTGTCGCTTGCCGGTGATGCCGGGATGCGGGATTTTCAAGAGCTTGAGGCGGAAACCATCCTTGAAGCGGCGCGAATTCTCAAACAGCGTGGTTTTCTCGAGCCGGCCAACCGCCTGGTCAAGCTCACCCTGGCGACCCACCGGAAATCACCGTTGCTGCCGGAATTATATTATCAGCTTGGCCAGATCCGTTTGCAGCAGGGGTTTGACACCGCAGCTTACCAGCATCTGCTTACGGCGCTGGATCTGCATCCGCAACCGGATACCGAGAAAAAGATCCGTCAGCTGCTGCAAACTATCCGGATATAAATTCAGCTTGGCCTAAAGCCAAGGACAAAAACCGGTTCGCAAGATGTCCAGAGTGCATAGAGGTCGGGTAATTGTCGACAGGCATATATATAATCCGGTTTTTGCGCTATCCCTGAGAGAGGCATTTTAAGAGAATGCAAACCAGCCCGTCAGGTATTTTCTCCAGCAAGGCCGTGGTTGGTTTATCCATGTGTGGGTAATAATGAACGGGATGTCGAGGTTTGATACCTTTTTTGCTTATTGTTTTTTCCTGTAGTACAATTAAAAATTGAATTTCTCCCGACAATCCAAACCATAAAAATTCCCATGATGTATTTATTTTTAAACAAACATCTGCGTCTTGGCATTCTGTCGTTGTTGGCAGGTCTTGTGAGTATTTTATTGCATCCTACGACAGCCCTGTCTGAGAATCTCAGACAGAACGTACTGAAATCGGCAAGCGAATTAGATTATCCGCCCTTTGCAATAGTTCAACCGGACGGCACAGCCGATGGATTTTCCGTCGATCTTTTAAAAGCTGCGGTCAAGGCTGGAGGATTATCGGTCTCATTTAAAGTTGATTCGTGGCATGTGCTTAAACAGGAGCTGGCGGATGGGGCACTCGATGTCCTGCCGTTGGTATCATACTCTGACGAGCGTGACAAGGTGTTTGATTTCACCGCGCCATACATGAAATTAAACGGCACTGTCTTTGTCAGGAAAGGGAGCGCTGGAATCGAAAAACTCGCGGACCTGATGGGAAAAGAAGTGCTGGTGATGCGCGGGGACACTGCTCATGAATATGTCGTGAGGAAAAAGCTGACCGATACCGTCATCCCAACAGTATCGATTGAGGAGGCTTTTAAACTTTTGTCGGCAGGAAAGCACGATGCAGTTGTAGTTCAGCAGATTGTCGGCTTTCAGATGCTCAGGAAATTGAAGATTGATAATATCGTGCCGATTGGGGAGAAACACGTTTCTTCCCTGAAGCCGGTGACCCTGAAGCTCGACGGATTTGAACAGAAGTTCTGTTTCGCGGTCCGGGAGGGCAACCAGCAGTTGCTCGCGTTACTTAATGAAGGATTGGCGGTACTCTATCTCGACGGCACCTATGAGGCTCTTTATGAGAAATGGTTTTCGCCAATATTACCAAAACCGAAAATCCCCGTCGGCGATTACATAAAGCTGCTTGTCTCCATCGTTGTTCCTCTCTTGCTCATCGGTACTCTTTTAGGGCTGTGGTATCTCAAGCGCCTGGTTGCCACGAAAACCCGATCTCTGGAAAAGGAAATCGAGCATCGCAAGCGTATGGAAAAAGAGAAAGAAGAAGCCAATGCCAAATATGTCAAGGCCCAGGAACTCGGCAAGGTCGGCAACTGGGAATACAGTGTGGGCACCCAGGAATTCTGGGCTTCCTCGGAAGCGAAAAGAATCTACGGTTTTAACAACGGCTCTCTTGTGTTTACCACGGAAGAAGTAGAGAGCTGTATACCTGAAAGAGAGCGGGTCCATCAGGCCCTGATCGACCTTATCGAGAAAAATATACCTTACAATTTAGAATTCGATATCATTGCCAGGGATAGCGGCGAACGCCGTACCATAACGTCTCTTGCCGAACTTGACAGGGATGATACAGGAAAGCCCGTCAAGATTCGCGGCGTTATACAGGAGATAACCGAACGAAAACAAGCCGAAGAGGCATTGAAACGTATTGAGTGGATGTTGTCGCCGAAAGAAACCTCTGTCACCTTGGAAAACTCCGATCCCTACTGCGACCAGGGTTACGGGAATTTAACCGCCCTGAACCGTGGCGGTAGCATTGCCAGGTTTGTCGATCCGGAGATCCTGCGGGGAATAGCGAGCGAATATATGGTGCTGCTTGAAACCTCTTCCGCCATCTACGAGAAGAACGGCGACTATGCCTTCGGCATATTTTCTTCATCCTGGTGCCGGTTAATGGACGGCGCCTCGCGTAAGTTATGCGGTGAAGAGGATAATGTCGCGGCACTTGCATCCGGGAAATGGCTGTGCCATGAGTCCTGCTGGACGGATTGTGCAAAAAAGGTGATCGACGGTCGGCAACCCGTCGATATTGCATGCAGCGGTGGAATCAGGCTCTATGGCGTGCCCATCTTCGCCGGTAAAGAAGTCATCGGGGTCATTAATTTCGGTTATGGCGATCCGCCTACCGATCCCGTCATTCTCCAATCTCTGGCTGATTCCTATGCCGTCGATTTCGATAAGCTCGTTCGCACGGCCAAAACGTACGACTCCCGGCCGCCGGTGATTATCGAGCTTGCCAAGAAGAGGCTGCAGACCTCGGCCCAGCTTATAGGTGTCCTGGTTGAAAGCAAGCAATCCGAAGAAGAGAAAAAAAATCTACAGCTTCAACTCCAGCAGGCCCAGAAAATGGAAGCCATCGGCACTTTGGCCGGAGGCATCGCCCATGACTTCAACAATATCCTTGGAGCCATTCTCGGTTATGCGGAAATGGCAAGGGATGATTGCTCGTCAGGCTCAGTAGATTCAAAAGATCTGGATCAGGTGATTCAGGCAGGCCACAGGGCCAAAGATCTCGTCAAACAGATACTGGCCTTCAGCCGTCAGGCAGAAGCTCAGAAAATCCCGCTGCGGCCGGCTGAAATAGTCAAAGAATCGATTAAATTGCTCCGCTCAACAATACCTGCGACTATTGCCATTCAGCAGGATATAGATCCAGGGACCTCCCTCATTCTGGCTGATCCGACCCAGCTTCATCAGATAATCATGAACCTCTGCGCCAACGCCTACCATGCAATGGAAGAGACAGGCGGCACCCTGGCTATTTCGCTGGGTAATGCGTCGCTTACCCAACGGGATGCGATCTCCGTTTCCAATGTTCAGATGGGCCATTTCGTCCAGCTGTCCATCAGGGACAGTGGTTCGGGAATCCCTCTGGAGATACAGGAAAGGATATTCGATCCGTACTTCACCACCAAGGAAACCGGTAAAGGAACCGGCATGGGACTTGCCATCGTTCATGGAATAGTAAAGAGCTATGGCGGGTTTATCACTTGCCACAGTGAAGTCGGAGTCGGCACGGTTTTCAAGATAAACCTGCCATCCTTATCAGATCAGAGTCTGCCGGAAAACGAAAAGATCGAGCTGACCCCTGTCGGCACCGAACGGATTCTTCTTGTTGACGATGAACCGATGTTGGCCGAGATGGGCAAGACGATGCTTGAGAGACTTGGTTACACGGTGACGGTACGGATGAACAGTCTTGAAGCGCTTACCACTTTCAAGAATCAACCTGATGCGTTTAATCTCGTGATTACCGATCAGACTATGCCGGGGATGACAGGTATTGACCTGGCTCGAAGGATGCTGCAGATCCGGCCCGGCTTGCCGATCATTCTCTGCACGGGTTTCAGCAGTATTATCTCTGAAGAAAAAGCTAAGTCGGCGGGAATCAAAGGGTTTGCGTTGAAACCATTGGGTAAGAAAGACATTGCCGCACTCATCAGGAAGGTACTTGATGTGGGGATCAGCCCCCAAGCACCTCTCTTACCTTGACGGCAAGGTCTTTCCGAGAGAATGGCTTCTGGATAAAATGAACACCTTCTTCGAGTACCCCGTGATGGGCAATAACATTAGCCGTATACCCGGACATGAACAACCTTTGAAGACCAGGGTAGAGCGAAACCAGATTTGCCGCCAGATCCCGGCCATTCATCCCCGGCATGACCACATCGGTCAAAAGCAGTTGAATTTCACCTGGATATTCTCGGGCCAGGGAAATCGCCTCGTTCGGTGAGGAAGCAGGCAGTACCTGATACCCCAGACGTTCGAGCATTTTCGTGGTCATATGCAGGATCATTTCTTCGTCTTCGACAAGCAGAATGGTCTCACTGCCGGGTGTTACTTTCTGTACAGCCTCTCCTCTGGAGCTGTGATCGGTTGCAGGCAGGTGCTCCGGCAGATAAATCTTAAACGTCGTGCCGCAGCCCGGTTCGCTGTAGACATTGATAAAGCCATTGTTCTGCCTGACGATACCATAGACGGTTGCCAATCCGAGACCGGTACCTTCACTGTTTGCCTTTGTTGTATAGAAAGGCTCGAAAATATGAGAGGTTTCTTCGGAATTCATACCGCAACCAGTATCGGTTACAGACAGCAATATGTATTTTCCAGGGTTACACTCTTCGTATCCCGCCGTATGAAACCCGTCATCGATTTCTATGCTTGATGTTTCAATGACAATCTCGCCGGTGTCCGGTATAGCGTCACGGGCATTGACACACAGGTTTGCCAGGATCTGGTCTATCTGCGACGGGTCTAACTTTGACTGCCCTAGATTTTTGCCGGGTAGCCAGGCGAGATCGATATTCTCGCCGATAAGACGCCTGAGCATTGCCAGCATGCCTTCTATTGTTTTATTGAGATCAAGCACCTTAGGTGCAATGGTTTGCTTCCGGGCAAAAGTAAGGAGTTGTCTCGTCAGGTCGGCCGACCGCAGCGCTGCCTGGTGAATACCCTTTAAAGGCAGATGGATCGGATTATTTTCCTCCACGTTATCAAGGGCCATTTCCGAGTAGCCGAGGATAACCCCGAGCATGTTGTTGAAGTCATGGGCAACGCCGCCTGCCAACCGTCCGACAGATTCCATCTTCTGAGCCTGGATCAACTGGACCTGGAGTTTTTCTCGCTCGGCCTCCGCCCGCTTCAACTCTGTGACGTCAAGACAATGACCGATATACCCGACGAAGGCACCTTGACTGTTATAGCGAGGACAGCCCTTGTCAAGTAACCAGCGGTATTCACCATCGTGCCGCCGGAGACGATATACCATGCTGAATTCCTCTTGCCGATCAAACGCCCCGACATAGATATCAAGACAACCTTGCATATCGTCTGGGTGCACTCCTTCCAGCCAGCCGTGGCCCTTTTCCTGTTCTAAAGTGCGTCCGGTGAATTCAAACCAGATTTTATTGAAATAATTGCAGAGCTTATCGACGCCGGAAGTCCAGATCAATGCCATGCCCGTATCGGATAAAGTTCTGAAATTCTGCTCACTTTCCCGCAGAGCCACCTCAATCTGCTTGCGCCCTGTAATATCGGTAAAAACTCCAAGCATGCCGTCAAACAGACCCCTTGCATCAATTCTGGGGGTACCCCCGATCAAAACCGGCAGTCGTTCGCCGTCCTTGCGTTGCAGCTCGATTTCATATCGATCTGCCTGAAGGCTTTTTCGCCGTTCGTCGGCAGCACGTCCTATGGCCTGCTGATCGGGCGGCACAAAGTCCAGCCAGGGCCTGCCGACCAATTCCTTGGGTCCATAACCCAGCAGGGCCGCCAATTCGGGATTAATGAAGGTCACGATTCCCGTGCTGTCCGTAAGCACGACACCTTCGTTCATGGTCTGGACAATGTACTCGTTGAATTCCTTGAGCTCCCGCAGAGCCTCCTCATTTTTTTTCTTTTCGGTGACATCGCGCACCACGGCAAAGAGCAGGTTCTTGCCGACAGAGGGTGTCGCATGCCATTCAAACCACCGGTAGCTGCCGTTTTTATGGCGGTAACGATTGCTGAACCGAATGGTGGATTCGCCTGCCGGCGGGCTGTTAATGTGGGCAAGGGTATTTTCATTGTCATCCGGATGAAGGAAATCAAGAAAGGGGACGGCCAGAAGCTCCTCTTCCGAAAAACCGAGAACCGTCTGCCAGACTCCATTCACCTTTTTCAGGTAACCGTCGGTGGAAGCGATACATACCATATCCGGAACGAGATCGAAAAAGAGCTTGTATTCTTCCTGCACCCGCCGAAGCTCGGTAATATCTTGAAAAATGCAATGGGTCTGTTGAAAATCGCCTTGAAGATTTTTGCCGATCTTGCCATGAAAGGAAACCAGGATAAAAGTACCATCTTTTTTGACCATCTCGAATTCCACGCCGAGTATTTCGCCAATGGCTTTGAAGCGGGGAAAATTATCCATGAAGTGGGTCTTCCAGTCGGAGTGAAGGAAATCGCCGAAATTGAAGCCGATAACCTCCTCTCGGGAATATCCCAGAGCATCGACCCAGGCCTGATTAACGGTGAGAAAACATCCATTTTCATCAAGAGACTGGTAGCCGAGCGGTGCTCGTTCATAGAGTTGCCGCAAGAGAACATTCTCAGCAACCAGGTCGGTCTGGTGCTTTTCCATTCCCGCCAGCCTCTTCTCCAGAGCGGCAATGTTTTCGTCTTTGTTATCCATCCCTGACTTTTCCCGATGAGATTTTTCCTTTGTGTCGGCCACTGACATCTTTCCGACAAGAATAAGATTTTTATTTTAAGCTCAAACAGACGAGAACACCTAATTATTTTTCATCGTTGGGATGAGGATGACGTCTCGGGACACCCAAACATGCATCGCCCTCCTCTGATGCATGTTGAGCAGAGGACTGCTGCATGATCAGAAGAACCCTTCATGATGATGGGTTCTCCGAAGAATGAGGAAAGGCTCACTATCATCTTCAGAGATGTCGATTACAGTGAGCCTTCATTTACCGCTTTAGCCGATCTAGCGTTTATGAAAAAGAACTGGTCGTGCTCTCAGACCCTGCGACTTTGACAATCTTATTGTACACTCCGAGCAGGAGAATGGGCGCAACCCACTGCCCGACCCAATGGGCCTTCTCCGTGTTGCCCGACATTTCCAGAAATAAACTGGCACCGATCGCGCCGATCCCCGCCCAGAGGAACAGATCGGAGGGCAGTTTTGCCGTCTGCTGTTCGATGCTTTTAGCAATTTTTCCTTCAGAATGCCGCTCGACTTCTGTATTTGGTCTCATTTTGTCGTCTCCTTTTTGGTGTTGATCTTATGTATTCTCTCCAACATTTTTTCAGTATGATATATCTTACAGATCACGGAGAGAAGACGGAGTGAAAGAAGGAATCAATTATGGTTGCATTGATTGCTAGGCTTGAGCCTTTTTTTACAGTAATCACTGTCAAACCGGCGTGCCTGGTAAATTGTAGGTACAGATGGCTTGATCAAGTTTCGATCGATACCCTGACAACCTTACCAGCTTTTCATGAAATACCACCCTGCGGAAAACAGAATAACTCCAATGGCGATATCGATAACGTGAGGTCCTTTAACTGCATAGAAGAGGTCATCGATTCTGCAGATAATCCTGAGCCACTTCGGGAAGTACTGGTCAATAACGGATACTCGCCGGTCTATTGCTTTTGCGGCTCTCCTGCCGCTTTCCACGGCACCTTCGATACTCCAGACATGTGCCTGTGTCTCGGTATGAGAACCGGCCAGGAAGAGATTCGCAACCGGGGTTCTCTGGGATGGTATATAAGGCTGGGTGTTGGTGGTGGTGACCCATTTGGGTTGAAAATGCTTTACTCCCTTACCGGAAAATTCCCACTCATGCCAGACTTCGAATTCAAGGATCGGGAAGTCCTTCAGCGATTTTCCGCCGTTGGCCTGTTGAATGAGTGTATCAAGGGCATTGCAGCTCAAAATCTGGCTCTTGACTTCTTCGATGAATTCTTCTCTCGTGCAGTTGCTGACCGGCTTTCGGTAGATTCTTCCGGGAACGCTGCTGATACAGGAGGTACCTGTCCAGAGAGATTTGACATTTCTGCCCAGGTCGACCTCCTTGCTCCAGACCTGTTCTTCGGCGAAAAGAGTAAGGTTGAATTCCGAATCGCTGACAACTACCGCGACTCTCTCTCGGGGGAAGTTAATCTCTTCGGCAAAAGCCAACCTGAAAGATACCTGTATGTGAGGTCCGTCCTGGATGAGAGGCTTGAATAATCTCAGTACTTCCTGCTTCTCCAGCTGCGGTGTTCTGCTTAAAATCTCTGCCGTGACGAAAGGATTGATGGCAAGGATATAGTAATCGGCTTTGATAATGTGATCGCCTGAATGTGCAGAGATAATTTCCCTGCCGTCAAAATCGATTTTCGTCAACGGCTTCTGCCAGTAAAAATCCACCCCCTTTTCCTGAAGATATTTTACCCAGGGATTGAACCAGTATTCGTTGCTGGGGCCCTTCAACAGCAGCCACCCGTCTCCGGCGCCCTGCGTCCATGCGGGTCCGTCCTGATCGGCTTTATGGTAATGCGCCGGTTTGGTCATCAGTTGCTTTCGGAAAAAATCTCCGGTGGTATGCAGGCACACTTTCGACCAGTCCGACCCGACCCAGGGGCCGAAGCAGGAACGCCAGGTTCTGTAAGGGGTATCCCCCAGCAATGGCTGCCATGCTCGAGCGGCATTCAATTTGCTGTATTTTTTCTTGCTGCGGTTATTGGAAGTCCATGTCTTCAGCATTATGTAGGACCATTTGACGAATTCCCATTTGTTCATCCCGAACATTTCCGGGATACTTTTCAAGCCCTTATCGTAAAAATGGGCTTCTGTGTTATCCGGGAAAATACCGAAGTCGATAGGGCGGGAAAGAACTGCATCATAGAGGCTTCCACGGTCATAAAAGGGGATTTGCTTCATGAGGTCAAAGGTGTTGTGATACCATGGACCCATGCCGTGCCAGGAATACTCCGAAGGCATATTGCTGTGACTGCACCGGGCACTTCGGAAAAATCCGCCTGGCTGATCCATGGCTTCATATACAGACACTTTGTATCCCAGTTTGATGAGTTCATGGGCGGCACTCAATCCGGCTATTCCTGCTCCGAAAATGACGATGGTCTTCATTGTCTCCTCCGATATATCTGCACAATTCTTGAGCTGACCTGAAATTCGAGTAATCCAAAAAAATGCCGATGATGAGAGATTTCCTGGTGATCCTTCCGGCTCACATTATCCGACATTACGGTTCACCAACGGTAAAGCCTAACTTATTAAAGTTTCCGATGCAACCCCTTTGGATATTGTGCCTGCGCCTCAACCGTAATCGTTCACCGGAACACATCAAAAGACTGCATAACCCGGATCCGGAACCGTTTATCCAGTGCTCCAGGTTCGTTCAAGCAGGCCGCCGAGCTATAGTCGGCTATGTGAGGTGGCCTGATCGGACGAAAATGGGGTGCTGGTGAACGGTTACCCTCAACCGATGCAAGTACTCTCATCTATCCCATTCCTCCAGCTGGAGTGTTGCTTAATTATTTTTGCAAATTTATTTCTTTTGCACTTTCGGCAGTCAAGGGCTGACCATCGGCTTCAATCCCATTTGCCATCAGGTCGAAAGCGATAACGGCCAGCGCATCATCCGAACTCAAGCTGCCTGGGGC
Source organism: Desulfobulbaceae bacterium BRH_c16a (assembly GCA_000961725.1). Lineage (GTDB taxonomy): Bacteria > Desulfobacterota > Desulfobulbia > Desulfobulbales > Desulfocapsaceae > Desulforhopalus_A. The sequence continues at coordinate 128,025 of LADS01000002.1, read as the reverse complement.
CTGCAAGGGCATATGTGATTTAACGAATGCATAGGCGTTACCGGCAGTTTTCATACTGGGCAGCCTTCCTTCACCGACAACCGGAGGAGCCTTCATTCCGGCATAGTCAGTATACTCGTCAGGCACGATCCCTCCTTCTCCGTTTGCCCCATGGCATTCGGCACATTGTTTAGCAAAAATTTCCTTACCTTTTTCAGCTTGTTCGGTTGTGTAGGCAAAGGTCGTTGAAGCAAAAGCAAAGAGCGATAGAACTGAAATGATCAATAAATTTCGCATAATTCCTCCTTTTAATGAAAACAGAGTTCAATTATGCTGAAGGAATGGATAGAAACAATCTGAGAGTAATTTAAGAAGAAGAAAGAATATGCGCAAGTTTCCCTTTGCTGGCGCGAAACCACACCTGCATGATCCCGCCTGCTGATTTGTCCTGTTTTCCAAGGCTACCGAAGCCCTCTGAGCTGATCCGGTTATCCTGGCCGGGTTATTTTATGATATCAGTTTTGAAGAAATGACTTTTTCAATATCGACTCCAGACTATTGGCCGCAGCTTTTTCCACCAGAGCCTTCAGGGCCAGCGCACGCTTCTTTCGCCTCATAATCTCCTGGTACATTCCAGATTTTTTTTTGAATAACAGAAGTTTTTCGGCATATCGCTCCTCGACCCGGACTCGCCGTGCGCCGCTAATCAACTTGTCGGCCAGGCAGACGATCTCCTTCTCCGCCGGCCTGCCGTTGGCCGGTGCATCCAGGTCTTTATGTGACGCCACAATTTCGGCGATCTCCGACAGTCCTAAAGAAGAGAGAATCTCGGCTCCTCGTATTTCATGCCGGGGCTGGCCCTTTGCCACATCATGAAGCAGCGCCGCCCCGTAGATGAGATCCATATTCAAGGCGATCCCTTTATCGTCGAGCGCCCGGGCTATGGCGAGGGCCGCGTGGCCTACCAGGCGCCCGTGGGCCAGCCCCCGGTCGGAAAGCTGGAGTTCTGCGAGGGTCTCTGCTTCCCGACGGGTGGGAATGGCGAAATGGGCCTGCCGTTGCTGCAACGGCGGTAAATCTTCCGGAGTGTCGGCGTCCATGTGGATCCCCTCATCCCATACGGCAACATCCATCCCCTTGTGCTGTCTGAGCAGAGCTTCCAGACCGCCGGCGCCTTCATAGTCCATGATCGCCGGGATCAGCGTGGCGGAAATGACAGGAGGATGCCCGCGCCTGCCGGCAAAGGTCGGATATACGACCAAGGCATCATTATCGGAGAAAGAGGCCAGAAGAGTTCTGAGGGTGACGGGCCGTATCAGTGGGATATCCACCGGCAGGACAAAAAACGCATCGATATCCTTCGGCAACGCTGTGACTGCACACCGGATCGAGGAAAACATCCCGGTGTGAAAATCGCCGTTCCTCACCCATCTCATGCCGAGAGATGCCGCCTCGTTGCCGGTCTTTTCGGCACAATGACCTGCCACGACGACTATCTCGGCAAGGTCGACAGCTTGAAAAAGATCCCGGCAATGTTCCAGCAGGGTTTTTCCTCCCAGGCGCAAGAGCGGCTTGAAGTCCCCCATGCGCGAAGAAAGTCCGGCCGCAAGGATGATGGCTGCTATATTCATTCCGTCTTCATATACCTGAATTGCTGAATCTCGGCCATGATGCTCAGGGCGATTTCCTCCGGGCTCTCACCGCCTATGGGCAGGCCGATTGGGCTGTGCACCCGGAGAAGATCCTGATCGGAAAAACCATCCCGGCGCAGGGCGGCATAGAGGGTATCCCGTTTCCGGCGGCTGGCGATCATACCGATATAGCCGGCATCGGTACGCAGGGCCTGGGACAGGACCTGCTGGTCGTACAGGTGTCCCCTCGTGACGATGACCACATAGTCATTGGCGTCCAGCCCGGCAAGACATTGACGGAAGGAGTCAATGACCTTCACCTCGCGAGCCATCGGGAAGCGCTCATGATTGGCAAATTCCGGCCGATCGTCAATGACTGTCACCTCAAGGCCAAGAAAATCGGCGAGACGGGCCGTTGCCAGGGAGACATGGCCGGCACCTGCGAGATGGAGCCTGAGAGGGCGGCTCAGGGGTTCGGCGTGCAGCTTCGTCTCGCCATGCAGAAGGCAGAAGGGCATGGAGGTTTTGCCTGTCCGGCTGAGCAATTCGGCGAGAAGTTCGGGCGGCAGAGCCGGCAGACGGTTGCCGGCAACATACATCAGAAGCTGGGGCGAATGGTTTTGCGGCATCATCGTCAGGAGGACCGGAGATTTTCCCTGGTCCAGGGACTCGGCCATATCCTGGAAAAAATCTACAGTCTCACTCTCAGGTTCCAGACGCTGCAGAAGGATTTGTACGGCACCGCCGCAGATCATCCCACCGATGGCGGCCTGGAGTGAGGTGAGATCAAAACGCAGCAGGGCATGGCCAGGCCCGCCCCGCAGAAGTTCTCTTGCCTTGGCGAGAGTCCGTCCCTCCAGCTCGCCGCCGCCGATGGTCCCGAAGAGCCGGTCATTGCCGCAGACCAGCATCCTGGCTCCTGACCCGCGCGGCGCCGAGCCGCTGCTTTCGACTATGGTGCACATGACTGCCATCTGGTCCTGCGCCAGGCAAGCGCGGAGATTATTCAGAATCGTCAGCATATAATTTTCCTCAGGGCGCTAATTAAAATTCATCTAGAGGATAGGATACCACCTGCAGAACAGGGATTGCTATGAGAAAATGTACTTTTCCGCCTATCCAGCATCGCCAGACGAGCATCGATCAGGCCCGCCAGCCGATAGACGGCTGCTTCGGATGAAGATATGGGGGAAATGGGCATTCTCGGACAACCTCCTGGTCAGCAGGAACAGGAGGCGGGCCCTTGTTTAAGCCATTCCTGGGGGTTGAAATTAATCTGATGGGGCGTCTTGATCTCTTTCCGTTTCAATGGAAGGCCCTGGAATATATCAAGTATGTTGCACTCATGGTTATCGTGCGCATCGTTTGTTGCCATGAGATAAATTGATCTCAACAGCCTATCGTGCCCTTCGCCAATCCTCGCTTTGCCGTTTTCCCATCTCGATACTGCCTCGGCGGTCACACCAAGAGTTTTGGCGAAATCTTTTGCTTTTAACCTCAACTCCTTGCGAAGAAATGTTATCTCTGCTGAAAGCAAGAGGCTTTTGTTTTCCGTGCAAATATGAATGCCAATAATCCTGTGCAGTTTCATAGGGCTTGGAATTGCGGCAAAATGTTCGCCACAACTTTCGCAGTGGTATTGAGTTATTCCGTGCAGAACCACGTCAAGGCCGCATTCATCATAGGTATAAGGCTGGTCCTTGATTACCCTCATCGGTTTTCCGCAACTGTAACAATTTTCCATATATTCCACCCCGGTCACTATTTGAACCGCAGATACATTCAAGATCAACTCTCCGTTTTCCACGACCTCAAGAATAAGTTCAGATGCATCTTTGCTGGAGAGCTGTGTTGCAGGATCGAATTTCGGCATATAGAAACGTATATTAAAAGTTGATCTAAAGTCAAGTTTATTGTCTACCAGCGGTGAAATACACCTTGTATCTCCGACCTATAGCATTTCAATCGCACATGCCATGGAAACCCCACCGCCGCCGCACAGGGTCGCAAGGCCGAGCGATTTTCCACGATTTTTCATGGCATACATCAGGGTTACCATGATCCGCGCCCCGGTTGAGCCCACCGGATGTCCCAGGCCGATGCCCGAGCCGTTGACGTTGGTAATCTCGCGGTTGAGACCCAGTTCTTTCTCACAGCCCAGATACTGGGCGGCAAAGGCCTCGTTGACCTCGATCAGCTCAAAATCCGACAGGGCCAGGCCGGATGAGTTGAGGAGGTTGCGGACAGCCGGGACCGGCGACAGCCCCATGACCGACGGGTGACAGCCGCCCCTGGCGACTGCCTTGATCCTGGCTATGGGTTGTACGCCGAGTTCTTTGGCCTTGTCGGCCGACATGATGACCATGCCCGTGGAGCCGTCATTGATTCCGCTGGAGTTGCCGGCCGTCACCGTGCCGATTTCGGGGACAAAGGCCAACGGCAGTTTACGGAGCATATCCATGGTCATGCCGGGGCGGAAGTGTTCGTCTTTGTTAAATATCAGGGGAGCTTTCTTTCTCTGGGGGACCTCCACCGGGACAATCTCTTCGGCAAAGGAACCGTCCAGGGTGGCGCGCTCAACCTCATTGTGGCTTCGCAGGGCGACTTCGTCCATCTCCTGCCTGGTGATCCCAAGGTGCTGGGCGATGAATTCCGCCGTGTGCCCCATGATATAGGGTTTGCCGACGAACATGCTGAGGGGCGGTCGAGTGGCGTCGACCGGACCGTCTTCGGGATGAGGGATGATGTGGGAGCCGCAATGGAGGGCATGGATCAAATTATCGACAAAGGTCTGGTCCTGGAGGCGGCAGCCCCACCGTGCCGCCGGAACCGAATAGGGGACGCTGGACATATGCTCGGTGCCGCCGGCCAGGATGATGTCGGCCATCCCGGCCTGGATCATCGCCATGCCCGAGATGACTGCCTCCATGCCCGAGATGCAGACCCGGTTTATGGTGACGGAGGTAACGGATTCCGGAATGCCGGCCAGCAGCGAGCCGACCCGGGTAACATTCAAGGTGTCCGGAGATTCCATGCAACAGCCATAGCGAATATCGTCGATCAGGACCGGATCGATGCCGGCCCGCCGGATGGCTTCTTTCATGGTAATGCCGGCCAGGATGGCACCGTTCAAGTCACGAAGGGTTCCGCCGAATGCGCCGATAGCGGTCCTGCATCCGGATACGATGACAACGTCTTTCATAGTTCTGATCCTCTCAAATGTGGGGTTGAGGCCGCAGAAGCATCAGGGCGAATGCGACCGGCTTATCGTTTGATCCCGCTGAAAAGCAGATCCTTGAATTCCTGCTCATAACCGACCGTGTATTGGCGGGTTGAAGTATTCCGCATACTCAGGAAGCGAGCATTGTTTTTATCAAAGGGGCAAAGAGGTGAAGCACAACGTTCAAAGCCGAATTTCCGATAAAATTTGGGATCACCCAAAACAAAAACCGTACTTTCCCCGATGCCATCCTGCCTCAGGGCAAAGCGGAGCAACTCGGAGCCGATCCCTTGATTTTGCATCTGCGGTTTCACTGCCAGCGGTGCCAGATGAAGCCCGCAGACCTTCGTCCCATCAAAGGCCCGGGTAAAAGCAATAAAGGCGACGACCGTATTGCGATGAATACACACCCACTCATGCATGATCTTCTTGTTCTGACGTAGTTTTTCAACTAATTGAGCCTCATGTCCCTTGCGGGGAAATGCCTGCTGCAATAAAGCCGAAGCCTTGGGATACTCTTCGGGAGTGAGTAGACGTATTTTCATTAATAAAACCTGTAGTTGAACCCCTATGGGATGCTGCTTGCGGCCTGCCGGAGGAGCTGCACCGGCTGATAATCAAATGGAGCGATATTGTTTTTTCAATATCGGTTTCTCGGAGATCTCCGTTGACGAAGATCATCGCGAATATCGCGCTCGGTCCAGTTGCGATTGATAATGAGATATTGATATTCGCGGAATTCTTCCCGTGACGGTCTGCGGTTGAGGATTTCTTCAAATGACCGCAGGACAATAGCTGCCGGGTCTTCCTGCCGGAATGACGGACCATGTCCCCAGTCGAATTCATCCTTGTTCCGATATCTGTCGGATCGTTCGGACGGATGCCTTTCAGAGTAATCCGGTTGTCGATGGCGTCGGTCGGAACGATCGGATATTTGATAGACAATGCTGAAATCCGCCCGACAACCTCTTGAGACGATAATTCCGTCGTAATCCGCTTCCCAGCTCTTTCCTTCAATACACGGCTTGGTCGAATGCTGTCTGACCATCCGGACTTCTTTTATTTCCGCATTTCTCGGGGCGGGTGGAAGCTGGCAGTGCTCGGATGCAAAATCATTGCTCTCGCATCGGATAACATGTTCTATGTCTTTCGATTTTGCAAAACTCGGCAACGCCAGACAAATAATTGCAATTGCGGTTACATAAACAAAGTTTTTCATTTGATCACCATGCTAATATGTTCAGTAAATTGATACAGGCTGGTGGGGCCTGAAATTAACTCATGCCTTGTGAGCAGCGTTTTTGTATATAGACACATAAATAAAAGATAGGAAAGTTTTTCTTCCAGTCGGAGCCGGAAGATTGAGCCGCCTGCCGGTCCGGACCAGTCGGTCCATGCATACGACAATGAAATGTTTCAATCAAAAGAGTTCTAGATGGGAATAACGCTGCTCATAGCGGAAAAGCCGAGCGTTGGCAAAGATCTTGCCACCTTCCTGGGCATAGTTGGAAGAGGGAAGGGGTTTTACAACTGCAAGGGGGATATAGTATGCACCTGGTGTATCGGCCATATCCTCGAACAGGCCGATCCGGATGCGTACAATCCACGGTATAAACAGTGGCGGGCCGAAGATCTGCCCATCATCCCGGACAAGTGGATACTCGAACCGATCCCCCGGACCAGAGAACAACTCCATGTAATAGAGGATCTGCTGAAGAGATCGGAAAAAGTCATCAATGCCGGCGACCCCGAGCGGGAAGGTCAGCTGATTGTCGACGAAGTGCTCGATTTTCTCGGCTACACCGGCCCTGCAGAGCGGTTATGGATCTCTGCCCTCGATGTCCGAACCATCAAAAAAGGTTTTGCCAACCTCAAAGACAATGCCCAGTTCAAAAATATAAAAGATGCCGCCATCTGCCGCTCCAATGCCGACTGGCTTGTCGGCATAAACGTCACCCGGGGCCTAACCCTTGCTGCCGGCCAGTCCAACACCGTACTCTCCGCCGGACGGGTGCAGACGCCGACGCTTGCGCTCGTTGTCGGCAGGGACCGCGAGATCGAGCAGTTCACCCAGAAACCGTACTGGGTTCTGCGGGCAACAGTCGATCACCCGGAAGGCAGCTTTCCTGCCACCTGGAATCCGGACGAACTCGCAGCCGGTCTCGATGCCGAAGGGCGTCTGATCAGCGAGCAGGTTGCCGATCAAATCAGCCTGAAGGTGACCGGCAAAGAAGGTATCGTCGTCGACAAAAAGGATGTGCTGAAGACAGTGCCGCCGCCGCTGCCGTTTTTGCTTTCCGATCTGCAGAAAAAGGCCGAGGATAAGTTCGGCTATTCGCCGAAACAAACGCTCGAGCTTGGTCAGGGCCTGTATGAAAGGCATAAGGCCCTCACCTATATGCGCACCGAATGCCGCTACCTGCCAAACGAGATGTTCGAGGATGCCCCGAGTATCGTCCAGTGCCTCAGGGCTCAGAATATCGAGGGGGCGGCGGAGGCCGACCTTACCATCCAGTCCCCTGCCTGGAATACCAAAAAGCAGGGAGCCGAGGCCCATCACGGCATCATTCCGACCGAAGTAATCCCCAGAAACCTGACCGAGGATGAACGGAACATTTACCTGCTGGTGGCGAGACGGTTTTTGAAACAGTTCTATCCGGATTATAAATACTTCTCGAGCAGTATCATGGTCGAGGCACAGGACGAACTCTGGAAAGGCTCGGGAATCACCATCAAGGACCAGGGCTGGATGGTGCTCAACGATCAGCAGACCAAGGAAAAGTTTCTGCCCCAGGTGGCCAAAGGCGATCGGGTAACGATAGCAAAAGTCGACAAGGAACAGAAGTTTACCAAACCGCCGAGCAGGTTTACCGAGGCCTCCCTGCAGGTAGCCATGACCGAAGTCCATAAATTTGTGACGGATCCGGTCATCAAGGCGCGACTGAAAGAGAACTCCGGCATCGGTACTTCCGCCACAAGGACGAATATCATCACCGAGCTGCAAAATCGGGAATACCTGCAGAAGACCGGCAAAACACTCATCTCGACCCCCAAGGGCCGGGAACTTATCGACAAGATCCACCCCTCGCTGAAGAACCCCGGCATGACGGCGATCTGGGAGGATGCCCTGGACAGGATCTGTGAAGGAGACCTGGGTCGAGAGGCGTTTCTCGAAGAGTTGACCAAGCGCATGTCCAACATGGTGAAACATGCGCTCGCCACCCGCTTTTCCGAGGAGGTGATGGGCAAGGTCTATCGCTGCCCATGCGGCGGCCACCTCTCCCGGCTGGAGTCGAAAAACAAGCGGGGCAGATTTTTCTGGGTCTGTTCTTCCGGCAAGGAAAAGAACTGCCCGTTACGGTCCGACTATAACGGCGCGCCCGGCGCGGCTTTTATGGACCGTCCGGAAACCGGCCCCACATGCCCCCATTGTCAGACCGGGTACCTCATTCGCTACGAAAGCAACCTGCGGATGGGCAACTATTTCTGGGCCTGCTCCACCGGAAAGAAGGGCAATTGCCCGCTGATCAGAGATGAAAACGGCAGCCCCGGCAAGCCGATTATCGACCCCGCCGCGCCGAAGGCCCCATGCCCGACCGCCGGGTGTACAAACATGGCGACTTTAGTCCAGTCACAGAATAACAAGGATTTTTATTTCTGGAAATGTACCGATCCCTCCCACCCCTTGCGACTCAACGACAACGGCAAGCCTGGGGAAGAGATGACTTTTGGGAAAAAGAAAAGTTAATGTATTTGATGCTAAATGAATTGTGGTAAGAAGAAGAGCAGACGAAAATTTTAGGTTGGACCGAAACAGAGTCAATGTGGTTGAATCTTGGATAATTTCTACGAAGACAATCATCAACACTATTTCGATTCCACAGTCGGCATCGATCCCACTGCATTTTTGGAGCCTCTTGCCGGGCGGTTAACTCCGGAGGCGACAATCCTCGATATCGGCTGCGGGTCCGGCAGAGACCTGCTGTGGCTTGTGAGACGTGGTTTTCGGCCAACCGGTTTCGAACGGTCCCCGAGCCTCGCCGCCCTGGCGAGAAAACATGCCGGCTGTCCTGTCATAGAAGGCGACTTTGCCAGCTACGATTTTTCCGGGCTGCAATTTTCCGCCCTTGTTTTTGCGGGATCTTTGGTTCACCTCTCGCCGGAAGCCTTGCCCGCAATCCTCACTTCAACCTGCCGGGCTCTCGTCCCCGGAGGCATACTCCTCATAACATTGAAAGAAGGAAGCGGCACCTCCCTTTCTGCCGACTGCCGGGTCTTCACCTTATGGTCAAGAGCGGATATTGAAAAAGTTTTTTCAGCACATGACCTTCATATTCTAGATTTTTCCCGGCAGGTATCCAGGTTACGCCCAGACGATATCTGGCTTGGGTATGTGTTGAGGTTCGGAAATGAGGAGTGAACCTTCCTCTTTCAACTACCTCTTCGAAAACTTCTCCCTCCTGTGCCAGGCCAAGTTATCCAGATCAGGCCAGTATCGACTTTCAGACGGCCTGAACATCGGACGATCCAACAGTGTGAGCATGTGCCCCGGCAGGTTAGGGTCATTTTTAACGGCAGGCGAAATCATCACATGGTAATTTTGATCTATTGACATAAGCCCTTTGTCGTATGACCAGTGGCAGAGTTTACAAAGAGCAATGCCGTTCGTCGGGTGATCATTATGACACAGACTCCAAGGCTTGATATGGGCGGCATCGACTATGGTGTGCCCTTCCGGGGTAAGCATTTTAATACCGCAGAGCGAACAACGATGATCATAGAGTTTTACAACAGCTTTTCTAAACCCCTGGTCACGGACTCTTGCAAGATCGACATGAGCGGACGGGTTGTTTGTCAAGCCAAAAGCCGGGAGCAGCTCTTGAGTTGTAAGCAGGCTGGTGGAGTATAAAGTTGATTGACAGTTGAGGATTGAATACTCACGGATTGTCGGCCGGATTTCAGCAGCAAAATATGTATCTATGAGAACCGTGCGGAGCTTTTCCCTGGAACTCGGCATTTGCAGGAGCGGAAACAAATCTTCACTGAATTGCGCACCAAGGTACAGTTGTCGAAGACGTTTCACCGAGATTGCCAAACCCCTTTGGTGCTGCAGTCCAGGCTGTGGTTTCAATTCCCAGAAAGCGGCACTCTCCAAGTGATAAAAAGGATAGGACATACTCGCCTTCCGGTCAGGTGGCAATATCAGTGCGCAATAATTCTGGAAACTTTGCGCAAGTTCAAACGATGGTTCAATAAAATTTCTGGCAATTATCCCGGATTCGATAAAATCGAGAACAGCCAAAAGCAGAAAGGGTTTGTATGGGGAACGATGATAGGTGAGGCCTGTCCAGTTTTTCCTGGAGCCATCCGTTCGGAGTGTTGCGAACGCATTCAGAAAATAATCAAGTCGTCCGCACATTTGGTTGCAATCATCCTTGAAAAAAATTTGGTGGAACCAACAATCTACCGCTACTCAATGCAACAGGCAAGAGCTGAAGTGGAATATCTCATTCACACATTTTCTGCAGATTCCGAGAACATTTCATGACTCGCTTGGCCTTGGTCACTTCTGCATTCCGCCGTTCAACCATTGTTCAATACGATCGAAGGCTTCATCGATCACCTGCAATTCCCCGCCGAACGAGAGGCGCAGGTGTCCCTCGCCGCCTTTGCCGAAAGCTCCGCCGGGGATGGTGATAACCTTTGCCTCTTGCAGCAGACGGGTCGCCACATGCTGGGAGGAGGCGGTTGAGAACAGGTATTTTGCCATCACATAGAATGCCCCCTTGGGCGGCACATAGGAAAAATATTTGCTCAGCTTATCAAGTCTTGCACAACAGAGCTCTTTGCGTTTGATCAGCTCTTCGCGCATTGCCGCGACACACTGCTGGTCGCCGGAAAGGGCGGCGAGTGCGGCAAACTGTGAGGGGGTGGGGGAACAGATGGCCGTGGCATCATGGACTTTCATGATCTGTTTCATCCATGGTTGGGCGGCGGCCACCCAGCCTACTCGCCAGCCGGTCAGGGCGTATTTTTTTGATAACGAAGAAATCGAGATAACATTGTCGCGGAATGCATCGATGCTCAAGGGGCTGAGCGGCATTGCGCCGTCGTAGACCATGTAGTCGTAAGCCTCGTCGGTGATGACGACGAAATTATGAGCAACAGCAAGTTTACAGAGGGAGATGATTTCATCGTCGGCAAAGACAGTCCCCGTCGGGTTGCCGGGATTGCAGAGCATTATCGCCCGCGTTCTGGGGGTTATGGCCCTGCCGATTGCTTCCGGGTCCAGTCCCCAGGTCTTGGTCAAGGGGACGAAAACGGGGATGCCGCCGGCCAGCAGAATCTGCTCGATATAGGAAGCATAGGTAGGAGAGGGCAGAATAACTTCATCGCCCTCGTCGACAACCGTCATGACCGTGGCAAGTAACGCTTCCATCCCGCCGACGGTTACGCAGAGCTCACTTTCCGGGTCGACGGTTATGTTTTTTTCCAGGCGCAGATACTCGGCGATACCTCGTCTCAGGGCAGGCATGCCGGTCTGCAGGGTATAATGGCCGCTGCCTGGATTTTCCCTCAGGGTTGTGATAACCGACTCCACTATATGCGGCGGAGTGGCAAAAGAAGGGACGCCCTGACCTAAAGAGACGCAGCCGTCTATTCCGGCGGCGATAAGGGCCATTTCCTTGGTGGCCGAAGGGGAAATGTTGAGGACTCTCTTGCTGATACGAATGGGATTGCTCCTCGGTGAATGTGCAGTGCAGGTCATAGCCTTTTTATCGTTCAGGAAAAATTTTCCCGGGGTTCAGGACCAGGTTGGGATCGAAAAGCTTCTTGATGTCTCTTTGCAACTCGATGCTGTTTTCTGAAAGCTCCATCGAGAGATACCGGGCCTTGGCGATACCGATGCCGTGTTCTCCCGAGATCGTCCCCTGCAACCGCAAGGTCAATTCGAGCAGATCCCTGGTTCCTTCACGGGCCAGGCCTTCCTTGTCAGGATCCTGGGTGGTTATGTTGAGGTGGATGTTGCCGTCGCCGGCATGGCCGAAGGCAAATACTTCGATGCCGTATTTCTGTTCATAGAAAGGCAGGGCATCGACCAGTTCGGCTATGGCGCTGAGGGGGACAACGATATCTTCCGAGATGTACAGTTTTGCATATTCGTGGATGCGTAAACTGACCTGACGGCGAACCGCCCAGATCTTGGCCCTCTCCTCCGCATTGTCTGCCTGAATAACTTCAATGGCTGCCTCTGCCTGGGCAATTGAACAGATGGCGGCGATTTCTTCAGTGACCTGACTCTGGGGGCCGTCGACTTCAATGATGAGAATCGACGGTTTGACTCCGGGCAGGGCGAAGGGCAGCATCTCGCCGACAAGGGCGAGGCATTTATGGTCGAGAAATTCGATGGCGCTGGGCAGGTACCCTTGACTCATGATTGCCGCCACGCAGTTCATCGCCGCAACCATGTCGTTGAAGACGCACATCATTCCTTTGGTGGCGGCGGGTTTGGCCAGAAGCTTCAGGGTCAGCGAGGTGATGATGCCAAGCGTGCCTTCACTGCCGACAAGCAGATTGGTGAGATCGTATCCGACCACCCCTTTTCTGGTTTGTACTCCGGTGGAAATCAGCCGGCCGTCCGGCAGAACAGCCTCAAGACCCAGGATATAATCGCGGGTGGTGCCGTATTTGACACAGGCGGGGCCTCCGGCATCGGTCGCCGCATTGCCGCCGATAGTGCTCAGGTCCATGCCGGCGGGGTCGGGCGGATAAAACAATCCTGCCGCATCGGCTGCCTCGCGCACCTGTTGACTGATGACGCCCGGCTCGACTTTCATGATGAAGTTTTTATGATCGATACTCTTGATCCGGTTGAGCCCTCCGGTCAGCAGGACCACCCCGCCGAGTGACGGCAGGCAGCCGCCGGCAAGTCCCGATCCCCCTCCGCGCGGGGTGACCGGGAAGCGGTGGATGTTTGCCAGTTCCATCAGTGCCTGAATATCGCCGACGCTTTTGGCACAGACCACCAGCTCGGGCAGGTACTGTATCTTCGATGCGTCACTGGCGTATTCGGCAAGTTTTTCAGGGGCATCGATAATGGAATCCAAGCCGATTTTCTGCCTGATGGCTTCCTTGATTTTTTCGGTAACGGGTGAATATTCAATCATGGCCAATCTCGTGAGAAAGAAGTAAGAGCGAAGGTTTAAACAGGATCATCAGTTGTGGCCGAAGCCTGGTACATACAGACGCTGTTCGATATTTTTCAATATAAGCATGGCAAGGGTTACCAGGCCAAGATAATAGAGGCCGATGATGGTGAAGACCTCGGTGAAACGAAAATATTCGGTGGCGATGGTTTTTCCTTCACCGGTCAGTTCAATACAGGTAACGATGAAGGCCAGGGAGGAGTATTTGATCAGGTAGATAATCTCATTGCCGCAGCCGTGGATTGCCCGGCGTACCGCCTGCGGCACGATAATCCAGCAAATGGCCTGGAAAGTGGTGAAACCCAGAGCCTGGGCGCCGAGATATTGGCCGCTTTTAATCGACAGCAGGGCGCCTCGCACATATTCGGACTGGTAGGCGCCGCTGCACAGGGTAAAGCCGATAACGGCGGCGAGATACGGCGACAGGTAGATCCCGATATTGGGAAGGCCGAAATAGAGGATGAACAGCTGGACCACCAGCGGCGTGCCCCGGAATACCGCAGCATAGGCGTCGGCAAGCGTCCTGACGAACGACCCGCCAAAGGTGCGGATCGAACCGGCGACGATGCCGATGAGGACCCCGCCGACAGCCGAAGGAATAATCAGGGCAATGGACATGATCAGCCCGCGGTTTAAACTGGTCAGCAGTTCCTGATAAAAGGGAGAAAGTTCCACTACCCCTCCACCTCGGAAAGTTCGTTGAGCCGGTCGCAGAACCCTTGCGATTTGCTCTTGTTGCCGGCCGACAGGAGGGCGGCAGGGGGACCCTGTTCGACAATTCTGCCGTTTTCCATGAAGAGTATCTCGTCGGCCAGATTGTAAATCAGGCTGATCTGGTGGGTGGCCATGATCATGGTCATTCCCTTGACAGCCAGCCCTTTGATGACGGCGATAACCTCTCCGATGAGGGTTGGGTCGAGGGCCGAGGTCGGCTCGTCGAGCAATAAAATCTTCGGATCCATGGCCAGCGCCCGGGCAATTGCCAGCCGCTGTTTCTGGCCGCCTGAAAGCTGCGCCGGATAGAGCGTCTCTTTGTCGCCAAGGCCCACCTGTTCCAGCTCCAGCCGGGCCCTTTGCATGGCCTCTTTTTTGTTCATCCTTTTCACCTTGCGGAGGGCAATGGTGATATTGTCAAGGGCGGTAAGGTGATCGAACAGATTGAAATCCTGGAAAATCATGCCGACCTGCTGTCGCAGCCGATAGAGGTCCTGTTTGCGGCTGAAATGAATGTGCTCGTTCTCAAGCTCGATTTCGCCGGAATCCGGCACGACCAGGCAGTTGATGCATTGCAGCAGGGTGCTTTTGCCTCCCCCGGAAGGGCCGATAAGCACCTTTATCTCACCTTTTGCAAGCGCCACGCTCACCGAGTCGAGAATGGTGTTGCTGCCGAAGGATTTTGAAATATTGTTAACCCTGAGAATCGGGATGTTTTCGGTCATTATTGGTTACCATGGTGGGAATATCCGGGAATGCGGAGATATTTTTCGAGTTTTCTAAGGGCGATCACGCCGGCCCAGGTGAGCAGGAAATAAATTATTCCCGCAGTAATGTAGAGAGACAGGTGCTGGTAGGTGCGGGATGCCACAAACTGGGTCCTGGCCATAATCTCCGGTGCGCCGATAACAAAAGCCAGGGCGGAATCCTTGAGGATGATGGAATATTCGTTGGACCAGGCGGGGATGGACATTCTGAGGATCTGCGGGAGAATAATGCTCTTTATCGCCTGGAGCTCACTCATGCCGAGGCCGATTGCCGCCTTGAACTGCCCCCGGGGCAGCGACAGGATAGCTCCCTTAAAAATATTGGCCTGATAGGCCCCTGTTGTCATTCCCAATACTATGGTTACAGCGGTAAACGCGCTGAAATTCCAGCCCAGGTAGTTAAAGAGGCCGTAGTAAAAGAGAAAGAGCAGAACAACTACCGGCACGCCTCTGAAAATCCAGACATATGCGGTCAACAGGTACTTGATAAACCTGTTGCCGTAGACAAGGCCGACAGCCATGAAGATGCCGATAGCAAGGCCAAGGAGCATGGCGGAAACAACTATTCCGATGGTAAGAAATGATCCTTGGAGGAGATATGGCAAGGAATCGACGACTACGGATAAAGCATTTGACATCAAATTACCTGCACAATGGATATATGAAGATTCCTGCCGTATGAATAAAAAAAAGACGGGCACCGCAGCATACAAACACGAGCCCGTCCCGGTATTTTTCTATTTGTTCAAGTCGTACTTGTTGATCAATTCGTTCCACTCGGGAGATGCCATAAGTTTGGTAAGAGCAGCGTTTACTTTTTCAAGCAGCTCTTTATCGTCCTTGCGAACGGCATAGCCAAACTGTTCTTCATGCATCCCGAAGGTACCGACGATCTGGACATCTTTTTTGGAGACGGCATCTTTTGCCGGTGCATCGTCCATTGCTGCCGCATCTATCCGGCCGTTCAAAACATCTTCGACGGCAAGCGGTGAGGAGCTGTAGTAGCGGAGGTCAAAGTTCCAGCCTTTTTTGGCCGCTTCTTCCTTCAGCCATTTGGCCTCGGATGTGCCCTGCTGTACGCCGACGGTTTTTTTGCCGGTCAGAATTTCATCGATGGTAAGCGGGGATCCTTTCTTGGTGACCATCACCTGGGTGATGACCCAGTAAGGAACGGAAAAATCGACTTTTTGGGCACGTTCTTCGGTGATGCTCATCCCTGAAGCGATGATATCGATCTTTTTGGTGAGAAGACTGGTAATAATGCCATCCCATTCGATCGGCTGATGGCTGACCTCAACGCCTATCTCCTTGGCGATCCAGTTCATGGCCTCCACATCGAAGCCACTGGGCTGGCCGGTTTTGTCTATAAAGGCAAATGGCGGGAAATTCGCATCGATTCCATTTACCAGTTTCTCGGCACCCAGAGCCTGACCGGCGAAAACCAGGGTCAGAATACTACACAGCAGAAATAATTTTTTTTTAAGCATTTTCCCCTTCCTTTGTTGATGATTTTGTTTGGGATGCATTCCCGGACTGTTCGTGACGACTCCTCAGCTATACAAAGAATTACTACGACTCATATTCTAAATGTTTGTATCATATCTACTTTCAACAGTCCGGGCAAGCTCTTTCGGGGGGATGGGATGCCGATGAATTTGGGATTTTTCTTATGATTTTCATTTTCTTTTTGAGCATCGGCCCACTGGTTTCCCCCGCAGAAACTTGCCGGGCGGACACTTCTTGCCAAAGCGGGAAATGTCACCATAGTTTAAGCATTGTCGTCGCAGAGCTCATCACTCCGTTGAGAGTGTTCGTCGTGGCCCTTCAGGACGATGGAATGGTATTGGACATGACGGGTATGGATTCAAGCTGGTAACCTCAGGATAGAAGAAGGACATGGGTGAGGCATCGATATTATTGGTGGATGATGAGAATATCATCCGGAAATGCTTGACAAAAGAACTGAAGGCAGAGCATTTTTCAGTCACCGAGGTGGCTAACGGCGTTGACGCCATCAGGGCAATTCAGGATTTCCAGTTTAATTTGGTGATCACCGACCTGATGATGGAGGGCATCGATGGGTTTGGCGTGCTCAAGGCCGTAAAAGAACTGGCACCGTTGACCAGGGTCATGGTTATCACCGGCTATGGCGACATACGAACTGCCATTGAAGCTTTGCACCTCGGTGCCGACGACTTCCTGGTCAAGCCCTTTGAAATGGAAGAATTTCTTTTCAGAATTCGACGCTGTCTGGAGAAACGAAGTCTGATAGAGATGCTGATGGAGAAGACAAATCAGCTGGAGAAAGAAATCACCCGTCGCCGGCTCATCGAAGAACAGCTGCTTGAAAGCGATAATCGTTTTCGTCTGGCGCTGGATGCTTCATCCAACGGAGTATGGGACCGCAATCTCGTTACCGGGGAAACCTATCACGGAGACAACTGGTACCGCACCCTGGGATATACTAACAAAGAGATAATAAAGTCTTTTGAAGAACTCCTGCATCCCGATGACCGGGAGAAGGTGTTTGCTTTGGGTGAGGATCATCTCCAGGGGAAATGTCCTCGCTTCGAGGCGGAGTTTCGCTTACGCAACCAGGCCGGCGACTGGCAGTGGGTGCTCTCCAGGGGAAAGGTGGTGACAAGGGATAACCAGGGAAAAGCGCTGCGGATAATCGGCACTATCACCGACATCTCCCAACTGAAAAAAGAGGAGGCCGAGCTCATTCAGTCCCAGGAACAATTGATGAAGCAGTTGCAGGAGCGTACTGAAAAATTGCGCGAATACGATACTGCCATTCCGGTGGCGCTCAATAAGTGTGACGAAGACAGAAAGAACTCTTTCGATCGGGTTCTTGCCAATATTCCCGGGTGGGTTGAATCGCTGCTCGATCAAATGGAAGATTATCAGTCTCCCGAACAGCGACTGGTCTTTGCAAACGAACTTCGTGCCAGGATCTGTACATTGATCTCTCCTGCCGGAAATATGTCCCAGGACAACGGCGACTGATATCCCGCGCTTGCCGTCATTATCTATAGTTCCGATTCTATTCTTCAAGGTGCGCATCCCTCCGGCAAAAAGCCTCTATCTATTGTTTCTTTTTCAGTCCATAATATGTTCTGTTTTGGCCGGTAGTTTGGAATGTAGAATTGAAGCAATGGCAGGAGCTATACGTTGAGAGAGATCCATGAAGACAGGCAGGAATAACCTGCAGGGAAGAATGCTTGCGGTTATATTTTTTTTTGGTTCAATTGCATACCCCAGGTATTGCCGGCGACCGCCTTCCCTTTGCCGGACAAATTACCGAGGATCGTGAAGGTGCGGCAGAGCATCAGGATACCGGGAAATACGACGAGATCAATAATAAATGGTTCGGCGTTTATGAAGAACAATCACGTAATCTTTTAAAAATGTTCAATTTTTTGATTTGGATTATTTTCCCTTTGCTTGCTCTGGCAATAGCCGGATTTTTATGGTCCTGGACCCTGAAAAAACAGGTAGGTCTCCGAGTGTCCGAATTTGATAACCAACTGCTTGAGCGCAAGCGGGCCGAGGAGGCCCTGCGGACGACCAATGAATTGCTTTCTTTGTTTATTAAGCACTCGCCCATTTACGCCTTCATCAAGGAGGTGAGCCCCACCGTAAGCCGCACTCTGAATGCCAGTGAAAATTACCGGGAAATGATCGGCATTCCGGGTTCCGAGATGACCGGCAAAACCATGGACGAACTATTCCCGGCCGAATTCGCGGCAAAAATAACGGCCGACGACTGGGTGGTCGCCTCCCGTGGCGAGATCCTTCGTCTGGAAGAAAACTTTAACGGTCGCAACTACACGACCATCAAGTTCCCGATTCTCCTCGGAGAGAAACACCTCCTGGCCGGTTACACCATCGACATCACCGAACACAGACGGGCGGAAGAAGAGCTGCGCAGGCGAGAGAACCAACTGCAGAAGATCTTCGAGATCCTGCCCATAGGATTATGGTTTGCCGATAAGGACGGCACCTTGCTGCGCGGCAATTCCATGGGCGTGAAGATCTGGGGAGCAAAGCCGGATGTACCGGTTTCCGAGCTCGGTATCTTAAAAGCCTGGCGTCTGCCCTCTCGCGAGCCGGTTGAAGCCGATGACTCGGCGCTGATGAAATCGATTCGCAACGGGATCACCGTTGTCGATGAACTCCTGGAAATCGAAACCTTTGACGGCAAGAGAAAGACCCTGTTGAACTATTCGACGCCGGTATTGGATGAAAACGGCAACATCGATGGCGGCATAGTGGTCAATCTGGACATCAGTGATCGCAAGACCCTGGAAAATAAGCTCCTCCAGGCCCAGAAAATGGAGTCAATCGGCCGGCTGGCCGGCGGCGTGGCGCATGATTTCAACAATATGCTGAGCGTGATTCTCGGCCACACCGAGCTGGCCTTGAAAACATTGGATCCGGCCCAGCCGCTCTTTGGCCGCCTGCAGAACATACGCGAGGCCGCCCAGCGATCCGCCGATCTGACAAGGCAACTGCTGGCCTTTGCCCGCAGGCAAACGGTAGCCCCCAAGGTGCTTGATCTCAACGAGACCTTGGCTGGAATGCTGAAAATGCTGCTGCGGCTCATTGGAGAGGACATCGACCTGGCCTGGCTGCCGTGCAGGAAACACGGGCTGGTCAAGATGGACCCCTCCCAGATCGATCAGATACTGGTGAATTTATGCATCAACTCCCGGGACGCTATCGGTGATACGGGCAAAATCACTATCGAGACGGATACTGTCGTTTTTGACGAGGTCTACTGCTCCGACCATGCGGGCTTTGTTCCCGGCGAGTTTGTCATGCTGGCTGTGAGCGACAACGGTTGCGGCATCGAACCGGAAATAATTGCGCACCTGTTCGAACCTTTTTTTACCACCAAGGAGACGGGCAAGGGCACCGGCCTGGGACTCGCCACAGTCTACGGTATCGTCAAGCAAAACAATGGATTCGTCAATGTCTACAGCGAGCCGGGACAGGGGACGACCTTTAAGATCTACCTCCCCAGGTACAAGATTCTGGCAGAAAAGAAAATAAAAGCAGAGGAAGAGCCAACCGAACCCGGCAATGAAACCATCCTGCTGGTGGAAGACGAGCCGATGATCCTCGACATGACCGAGATGATGCTCGAACAACTGGGGTACACAGTCCTGCCTGCCGCCACGCCGGATGAGGCGATCCGGCTGGCCAGAGAACATGCCGGAGAAATTCATCTGCTCTTTACCGATGTAGTCATGCCCGAGATGAACGGCCGGGATCTGGCCAGGAATCTGATATCCATCTATCCCAACCTCAGGCTCCTGTTCATGTCCGGCTACACTGCCAATGTCATTGCCCACCACGGCGTGCTCGACAAGGGTGTTCATTTCATCCAGAAGCCGTTTACGGTGGGAGACCTGGCCACAAGAATCCGGAATGCGTTGGACACAGAGGACAGAAATGAAGCACATGAGAAATGAAGTAGTCTATCGAATAGACCAAAACGATTTCCTGATCTTCTTCAACGCGGAGTGGAATCTTTTTGCCGAAGAGAATGACAGTTTTCATTTGATCGGCGAAAACATCTGGAAAAGATCGATCTGGGATTTCATTCATGACAGGGGAACGAGACATCTCCATGCAACGCTTCTGCACAAAGTAAGATCCGACCGGACGATACTGAGATTGCCATTCAGGTGCGATTCACCTGCGTTGCGCCGGTTTATGGAGATGGACATACTCCCGATGGGGGAAGGCAGGGTTGAGTATCGGTGTCGAATGATAAAAATTGAAGAGCGGGAACCGGTTCCGATGCTTGCCGGCGATGCCACGGGTGGAGAGTCTTTATTAAGGATGTGCAGCTGGTGCAAAAAGGTTGATGTCGGGGATAATTCCTGGTTTGAAATTGAGGATGCCATTAAAATCCTAGGTCTTTTTTTTAAAGGAACCACTCCCGGAATATCCCATACCATGTGTGAGGAATGCGCGGGAGGGTTAGAGGACAAATGACTTTCCGCCATTCCGTTACCGGGGAGAGCAAGCCAAGGATCTTTAAATCGTTTTTGCAGGAAAGAGTGCGATGAGCGACATCTTTACAGCCCGGGTAGTGGCTATTATCCGTAAAATTCCTTTCGGCAAGGTTACAACCTATGGGATGATCGCCGCTGAGGCCGGAAACCGGTGCGGGGCCAGGCAGGTCTCGAGAATATTGCACTCATGCTCCGAAAAATACGATCTGCCATGGCATCGGGTGGTGAACCGGAACGGCGAAGTCTCTTTCCGATCTTCCATGCATCATCATTTCCAGCGCAATCTTCTGGCAGGAGAGGGGGTGGTCTTCAGCGTGCAGGGGAAGATCGATTTCGAACACTATCTTTGGCGACCTGACGAACCGGTTACAGGTTCCATCCCCAATAGCTAAGAAATTCAGGAAAATTCTTCATATCGGAAGCCTGTCTTGCCCAGAATTTAAGGCTTGTGTAGAAAACCGCACCGCTCTTGTCGTGGATGCTGTATGCCTTGTCTTCGCCAACGTAGAGATCGAACGCCCACCAGCTCATCAGGAGCCGCTCGAGGATCTTGGTATTGTTTTTAACATATCCCGCCCGGCACCCTGCCGTTTCGAAAAAAGATACTGTCCCGTTCCGGTACGGTAGAGAATACAAAGCGTGCATGGGCATCAGGTCCATATCTACTCGATCCGGGATCGCCTGCCGGCTGTCGCCACCGGTAACCTGCACATCGACGATGCGGTGGGTCTCGCTTGCCAGGGTGAAAACGATGCGGTCATCTGTGTTTGACCCGGGGTGGCCTATTCTGCTCGGGAGTGTATACCCATAGATCCACTGGGGTTCCTTTGGCCAGTCCGGTGGAAAAGCTTCGGCAGGCAGTGCTGTTGTCGGCAGAAAGGCCAGATAGCAGCCACAGGTCTGCACCGTCGTAACCAGCAGGAGATCTGCATTTTCATCGAGGGTGTAGATGACAAGGAGCCCGGGGTTTCGACCGGCGGTGAGATTGATCTTTCCCCAGTCCAAAGGAACTTCCTGAAAATGGATCCGGTAGATCAGGTTGGTATAACGACCTTTTTCGGTGAGGAAATCCTGGGTTTCATAATAGATGGAGGGCTTCCCGGGATCGACGAAAAGCTCTGGATCTTTGCCCGGCGCTTCTCGGGCGCGGGGGGTGCCTATTTTGTTGAATTCCTGCGAAGGTTCCTTTACGAGGTATGCCGGGGAAAAAATGGCAGGCACGGAAGGAGGAGCGGGAGACTGATAAAGGGCGACGGTTTCCTGGCGGTCTGCCGGGGGACGGGCGCAACCGGTAAAGAATGCCGGGCAGGCTGACAGGAGCAGGATTACGGTCCAGTCGATCGATCGCCGGAGTGAGAGGATGAGTCTTGCAAACATCTGGGTCTCTTTGTCTCCTCACCATCCCGGTTGTCCATTTTCCGGACAACCGGGGGATGTGCTGGCGGTGTAAGGCACTAACACCCCACAAGGGGCACTAAATATTCATGTCCGCAGGTTCGTAATATTCTCTGGGGTGTTTACAGGAAGGACACTTGTGGGGCGGCTCGTTGCCGGTATAGGTGTAACCGCAGAGAGAGCATTTCCATTTTATCGGGGTGTCTCGCTTGAATACCGTCCCGTTGGTTACCATTGCCAGCAACTTTTTATATCTTTCACGATGTTCCGCTTCTATTTTGCCGATCTGAGTAAAGAGGACGGCGGCCTCCATGTTGCCTTCCTCTTCGGCTTCTTTGGCGAAGGTCGGGTACATCGATTCGGTCTCATAATCTTCACCGTCGATTGCCTCTTTGAGGTTGGCGGCGGTGTCTCCGATTCCGCCCAGAAGCTTGAAGTGATCATTGGCGTGGCGCATCTCGTTGAATGCAGTTTCCTCAAAGAGGGTGGCGATGTAGTGATAGCCTTCCTTGCGGGCAACTTTGGCAAAAAAAGTATATTTGTTGCGGGCCATGGATTCGCCGGCAAATGCGGCCTTCAAGTTTTCAATCGTTTTACTCATTATAATAGTTCCTCCTGATGCAGGTTTGGGTTGATAATGGTGAGGCAAAACATTCGGCTTCACTGTTACGTTCGATAATGATTATTATTAACATTAGATGTCAGGGTTTGTCAATCGATTTTTTCAACAAGGTTTGGGGGGCCATCCTCTTTTTTTCGACCCAAATCTGAGCGCAATCTTGTCCATGTTATTTGCGAACAGGCCCTCACTTGGCAAAAATTGGTAGGATGGCTTTTTTTTGTGGTTTTTTAATTGCAGTTAGTGTAATAGGAAGGGTTCTCGGGTGTAGTTTTATTTCGGGAAAGCAGATCCGATGTTGCACCCTGAAGTGTGGTATTGCCAGTCTTTATCGTAAAAGGTTGTTGAAAACCTTGAAATATCACCGATTGAGTCAGTTGAGTAAGGAGTTGCGGTGTGCTGCGACTCCTTACTTTTTTATTTATTCCCATAGCTTGTTAGAAGCGAGGCCGGATTTGCAGCCGGTTGGCAACGTTGTAGAGGACAGCAGCCATGAATAAGGATTTATCGAAAGTTAGGAATATAGGTATCAGTGCCCATATCGATTCGGGAAAGACCACGTTGACCGAACGTATCCTGTTCTATACCAAAAGAATACATGCCATCCACGAGGTTCGCGGCAAAGATGGGGTCGGTGCGAAAATGGACTCCATGGAACTTGAGAGGGAGCGTGGCATCACTATTCAGTCCGCGGCCACCTACTGTTCCTGGAAAGATCTGAGTATCAATATTATCGATACTCCCGGACACGTTGATTTTACCGTCGAGGTTGAACGGGCTCTCCGGGTTCTCGACGGAGCCATTCTGGTGCTGTGCTCGGTCGGCGGGGTGCAGTCCCAGTCGATCACGGTCAACCGGCAGATGACCAGATACAACGTCCCCCGTATCGCTTTTATCAACAAGTGCGATCGTACCGGCGCCAATCCTGAAAAGGTGACCCGGCAGCTCCGCGAAAAACTGGACCTGAACGCCCACCTGCTGCAGATCCCGATCGGGCTGGAAAGCGAGCTGAAGGGCATGATCGACCTGATCACCCTGAAAGCCATCTATTTTGAGGGGCCCAATGGCGAGACCATCATAGAAAAAGATATCCCGGTGGAGTATCAGGCCGAGGCTCAGGCCAAGCGGGAGGCGCTGCTCGAAGAGATATCGATGTTTTCCGAAGAGCTCATGGAAGCGGTCCTCGAGGGCGGTGACGTTGATACGCAGATGATTTACGACGCCATCCGTAAAGGAACTCTCGCCCTTGACTTTACTCCGGTAATGGTTGGTTCCGCTTATAAGAACAAAGGGATTCAGCTGCTGCTCGATGCGGTCGACATGTTTCTTCCCTGTCCGACCGATGTCGTCAATATGGCCCTCGATCTGAAAAACGAAGAAAAAGAATTCAAGGTTACCAATGACCCCGACGATCCGCTCATAATGCTGGCTTTCAAGCTGGAAGACGGGCGTTACGGGCAGCTGACCTATGTTCGTTCCTACCAGGGAAAGCTTGCCAAAGGGGATACCGTTTTCAACAGCAGGACCGGCAAGAAGGTAAAAATCGGCCGTCTCTGCCGGATGCACTCCAATGAGATGGAGGAAATCGAGTCCTGCGGTTCCGGGGATATCGTCGCGCTGTTCGGCATCGACTGTGCGTCCGGCGATACGTTCACCTCGGAGGATATCAGCTGTTCCATGACCTCCATGCATATTCCGGAGCCGGTTATCTCGCTTGCGATCATTCCCAAGGACAACAAAGCCCAGATCAACATGTCCAAGGCCTTGAACCGTTTTACCAAGGAAGACCCGACGTTCAAAACCTTTGTCGATCATGAAACCGGCGAGACCATCATCTCCGGAATGGGCGAACTGCATCTGGAAGTATATGTTGAACGAATGAAGCGCGAGTACGACGCTCTGGTCGAGGTTGGTGCACCCCAGGTTGCCTATCGCGAGACTATTTCCCAGCGTGCCGAATTCAACTACACCCACAAAAAACAGACCGGCGGTTCCGGACAATACGGCCGGGTGGCCGGCTACCTCGAGCCGACTACCGAGAGCGATTACGAATTTGTCGACAGTATCGTCGGTGGCGTCATCCCGCGTGAATTTATCAGCTCCTGCGACAAGGGTTTTAAGAAGAGCCTCGAAAAAGGCTCGCTCTGCGGGGCGGCAATCACCGGAGTCCGCTGTGTTATCAACGATGGTGCCTACCACGCGGTCGACTCCTCCGACATCGCCTTTCAGCTGGCGGCAATAGGTGCCTTTAAAGATGGCTACCTCAAGGCGAAACCGGTCATTCTCGAACCTATCATGAAGGTTGCAGTGGAAGGGCCTACCGAGTTCCAGGGTTCTGTCATGGGTTCCATCAACCAGCGCCGCGGAATGATCATCGGCACAACCGAGGAAGGTTCGTATTCGGTGGTCGAGGCGGAAGTGCCTCTCTCCGAGATGTTCGGCTATTCCACCGCGCTTCGCTCCCTTACTCAGGGAAAAGCCGAGTTCACCATGGAATTTGCCACTTTCAAGGCGGTGCCGAAAGGTGTCAGCGAGCAATTGATCAAGGCCTATCAGGATGAGCGGAAGAACGCTTGATATTGATTACATTACCGACTACAACTAAAAAAAGTACGTACTCCCGAAGTTCGGGACTGATGGCTGCATTACCGATGCAGGCAGACAAGAAATATAAAAGGTGAACTGCCATGGAAAACAACGAGCTGAAAGTGAATAATCCTCTCCGAGCTCTTGGCCTTGAAGGTAAGGCGGGTGGAGGGATTCAGTCCATGATGGGACTGGTAATGGCCAGGGCCGGGCTTGGCAAGACTGCAATTCTTGTCCAGTTCGCTCTCGATTGCATGTTGCTGGGCAACAAGGTTCTGCATGTTTCGATCGGCGAAGGTGTCGATAAAACGCGCACCTGGTATGACGATATTCTCTCCCTGCTGACCGATGGGGAGAAAATCGAATCCATCCCGGAGATCATGAAGAACCGAATGATCATGACCTTCAAAGAGAGTTCCTTCAGCAAGGCTCTCCTGGAAGAGCGGCTTGACGATCTGGTTAAGCAGAACATATACAAGCCCGAGTGCCTGATCATCGATGGCTATGATTTTGCCAGCAATGACAAGAAGTCCCTCGAGGAGCTGCGCAATTTCATGAATGAGCGCGGCCTGAAAATGATCTGGTTCTCTGCTGTCAGTCATCGCGAGGACAAACGGGTCAGCCTGGACGGCGTGCCGGCGCCCTGTCACGAGGTGGACAGCCTGTTTGAAACCGTGTTGCTGATCAAGCCCGTCGGTGACTACATGAAGCTGGATATCCTTAAGTGCGATTCCTGCAAACTGGATCCCGGTACGACCCTGATGCTTGATCCCAATACGATGCTTATCAAGAAAGGCTGAAATTGGGGCCGGTTTATCGGCATGAAAGCGAAGTGGTAAAATAAGGAAGCGGAATGCTTGTACGAGCATTCCGCTTCTTTTGTTTAGCGCCTCGGAAATTCATTCGGAGCGAGAAGATGAAGTTCAGACCATGTATCGATCTTCATGACGGAGTGGTGAAGCAAATTGTCGGCTCGACGCTTTGCGATACAAATCCGCAGGCAGTGCAGACCAATTTTGTCGCCGAAAAATCACCGTCATGGTTTGCCGAGCTCTACCGGTCGGACAATCTGACCGGGGGGCATATTATCAAGCTGGGGCCCGGCAACGATGCCGCAGCCGAGGAGGCCCTCGGGGCCTGGCCCGGCGGCATGCAGCTTGGAGGCGGCATAACTGCGGATAATGCCGGCACCTGGCTCGATAAGGGCGCCTCCCATGTTATCGTCACCTCCTATGTTTTCCGGGACGGGATGATCGATATCGACCGGATGAACAAACTGGTTAAGGCGGTTGGCAGGAATCGACTGGTTCTCGATCTGAGCTGCCGCAAGAGAGACGGACTCTATTATATCGTCACCGATCGCTGGCAGAAATTCACCAGCGTTGCCATCTCGCCCGAGGTGCTGACCGACCTTGCCGGGTATTGTGACGAATTTTTGATTCATGCTGCAGATGTAGAGGGAAAATGTTCCGGTATCGAGGTGCCGCTGGTCGAAAAACTGGCGCAATGGACCCCGATTGCAACTACCTATGCAGGTGGAATCAGAGACAGGGCGGATCTGCAGTTGATAGACGAGGCCGGCAGCGGGAGACTCGATTTCACGGTCGGCAGTGCCCTGGATATCTTTGGCGGCAAGACTCTCACCTACCGGGATACTGTGGATTTTCGTCGTTCTGCGGAAGAAGAAAAACATGTATGAGAAGTTACTTCTCCTGAATTGAAACCACTGACGAGCCTTGACCGCAAGGAAATCTTCCTATACAATACCTAAAGCAGGAGAAACCTCCCCTACGGTTGTTTTAACTATTTGAATATTCAATACTTGCATGGCAATACAGAAGGATAAGCAGAGAAGGGATATCGAGAGATTTATCGAAAAAATGCCGAGCCTGTCGACCACCGTCGGCAAGGTTATGGAAATATGCAGTCGTACCGATGCTTCTCCCAATGAACTCAATAAGGTGATCTCGCTTGATCCGGTACTGACCGGACAGGTGCTGAAGCTCATCAATTCCGCCTACTATTCCCTGGTCAATAAGGTGACCTCGCTCACCCGGGCAATCACCATGCTGGGCATGAACACCGTGAAGAATATGGCGCTCAGTACCGCCATCATCCGGACGGTCGCCGGGGCAAAAAAATCCAAAGCCTTGCCGACGGTCAAATTCTGGGCCCATTCCATCGGTGCGGGAGTCAGCGCAAAACTGCTCGGGGAAGCAAAGGGCCTGCCGATCATGGAACGGGAAGAGCTGTTCCTGGGCGGACTCCTCCACGATCTCGGCAAGGTTCCTTTCGGCGATGAGTATATCGAGGCGTTGAACATCGCCAGATTCGAGCAGCTGCCGCTCAAGGAAGTAGAACTCGATGTCATGGGTATCGACCATCAGGAGGTCGGATTGATGATTGCCGATAAATGGAAACTCAATCAGGTCATCACCCGGTGCATCGGCTATCATCATGAAACCGATACTCTCAAAGGGGAATCGGGACAGCAGGTGGCTCTCGTCGCCCTCGGCAATATTTACACCAATATTCTTGACCACGGCTATGCAGGCGATCCTTTTCCCAAGGTCGACGAGATCGATATTCTCTTGAAATCGGTAGGCCTTACCTGGGAAGAATTCGGCGGTATCGGCGAACGGGTGAACGAAGAGATTGAAAAAGCCGAGATTTTCTTGAAAATCTGACCCTCAGGTGAGGCTGACATTGGAGAACGTATGAAGGTTCGTTTTTGGGGGGTCCGGGGATCGATCCCCAGTCCGGGGCCGAAAACCCAGAAGTACGGCGGCAATACCGCCTGTATTGAGTTGCGGGTAGGACCGGACAACCGCCTTATCATAATCGATGCAGGCTCCGGGATTCGAACCCTCGGCAACTCCATCATGGCCAACGACCTGCCGAAGGGACCGATCAGGGCTGATATATTTCTCTCGCATACCCACTGGGATCATATCATGGGGTATCCTTTTTTCACCCCTATCTATATCCCGGGAACAAAATTAAAAGTATACGGCCCGGTTTCGTTTGAGGAAGATCCCCTGGAAGAGGTTGTCGGCGGTCAGATGAAATATCGATATTTTCCGGTGAACCTTGGCGAACTGGCCTCCGAGATCGAGTACATTCGGCTGAAGGAGGATCCCTCCATCGATCTGAGCGACGGCCTCCAGCTCAGGACCAAGCTGCTCAACCATCCGATCACCGCCCTTGGTTACCGGTTCGAGTATGGCAAAAAAGCTGTCTGCACCTGTTACGATACCGAGCCGTTTCGCAATCTGTTTATCACCGATCCTGCCCATCCCGCCTATGACGAGGCGATGGCCCTTGAGGGTGAGGAGGTCGCCATTGAACAGAATCTTGCCGTTGAACAGTTTTTCGCAGGGGCCGACCTGCTCATTTACGACGCTCAGTACACAGCTGCCGAGTACGGTGCCCGAATCAACTGGGGGCACACCGCGATGGAATACGCCATTGAGGCAGCCAACCGGGCCGGGGTGAAAAGGCTGGCGCTCTTCCATCACGATCCCGACCGGGCCGATGCGACCCTGGATGAGCTGGCTGAAGTGTATTGTCTGCCGGGGAAGTACGGAAAAACCGAGGTATTCTTTGCCCGCGAAGGGATGGTGATCGACCTCTAGATTGTCAGGTCCCGTTTACCAGGCCCTCAGCGAACGTTTTATCGTCTCGACGCAATCGTAATCGGCCTGGTAGGGATTGGGGGGCGGTTCGGGAAACGGCAGGAGCAGGCTGTCGCTGAACGGAGTGGCAAGAATATTGCGGTTGTAGGCTTCTACCGCGAGTCTTTCCAGGTTCACCGTGTCTTCGACGTTATAGGCAAGGAGTGTCGTCAGCGCCTTGCGATCATTGTAGTCACGGTAACGATACCAGAGCAGAACGGCAAAATAGCCGTCCACGCCATCCAGATTCCCGCGATTCATGCCCAGCTGTTTTTCACAGCCCTTCAACCCGCCTTTGAAGCCGAGGCGCGCCAGCACATGACGCAGGTCGATCTGGGCCTGATCCAGTCGAATCCGAAAATATCTTTCGAGAAAAGGGATGTCGAAGCTTTTGCCGTTATAGGTGACGATGACCTGATATTGCCGGATATCGTCGACAAAATCATGGAGATTGATGCCGTTGATGTAAGTGAACACTTCTTTGCCGTCATAGAGGGCAATGGTGGTCACCTCGGCGGAATCTTCGAGCCCGGTGGTTTCGATGTCGAGATAGACGGTCCGGTCCCGGTACTGCGAAAAAATCCGCCACGGTTCGGTACTGCCGAGGCTCCGGGTGAAATACCCCGGATCGTCGGCGAGAGCCGACAAAGACCTCTCAAGGGTCTGAGCGGCATCGGCGTGGATGATGGCGGAGAGTCGGACGGGAGACGGGCTCCGCCACGTATCCCATGTGGTGATTCCCGCCTCCCATAGTTTTTTTTCCGTCTTCAGCCCGATACCGGGAATGTGGCAGAAAGTGTGGTGGAGCATGATCCCGTCTCAGATGGAACGGTTATCCTGAACTGCATTTTTCCGGCTTTTACCGGTCGGACTGCCGCTGCGCTTGAACGGTTTCTGCACTCTCGCCGATTGTGTCGGGGCTTCGCCGTCGCCCGCGATCCTTTGGATTTTGAGGGTCTTGCTGCCGACACGGCTCTTGTGCAGCAGACGCAGAACATCTTCCGGCATGCCGCAGGGCAGATCGACGGTGCTGTAGGTGTCGAAAATGGAAATACGCCCGATGAACCGGCTGTTGATGTCGGCTTCATTGGCGATGGCCCCGACTATATTGGCGGGTTTGATGCCATGCTCGCTGCCCAGTTCAATGCGAAAGCGTTCCATGCCTTCCTCCGGCGGCAATTGTATGGCTGCCGATCTCGAGGGACGAATGGGACGTGTGGGACGAGTCGGTGGTTTCCTGGTGTTGCTGCTACGCCTCTCGGGGGGAAGAGACGCTGCTTCGGAAAATTTCTGTTCCGGCAGCAGCAGCGGTCTGTTGCCCTGAACCAATAAAGCTAACGCGGCGGCCAGTTGCTCGGGAGAGACCTCGTTTTCCGCGAGATATTCGTTAACCAGGGTGGCATAGAAGGAAGTATCTTCCTGAAGGGCTGCGGTAATTTTTGCCTTGAACCCGTCAACACGTCTTTTATTGACGGCAGCGGTCGAAGGAAGATCCATCATCATGATCTTCTGTCTTGTCGTCTGTTCGATCGACCGCAGCATGGAACGTTCGCGTGCATTGATGAACAGGATGGCCTCGCCGCTCCTGCCCGCCCTGCCGGTTCTGCCGATCCTGTGGATATAGGCTTCCGGATCGAAAGGGATGTCGAAGTTGATGACATGGCTGATTCGTTCGACATCGAGACCTCGGGCGGCTACGTCTGTTGCCACCAGGATATCGATTTTTTTTGCTTTCAGCTGCTCGACGGTGCGCAGTCGCTGGCTTTGCTGAATATCGCCGTTGAGAGGTGCGACCGAGTGGCCGAGGGCCGCCAGCTGTTCGGCGATTTCGACGGTCTGGATTTTGGTTCGGACGAAAACAAGCACGCCATCGAAGGCTTCTGCCTCGAGTATTCTTGCCAGGGCGTTGACTTTTGCCGCCATCCCGTTGGTAATCAGGCAACGCTGGTTGACCGTCTGGGCTGAGACCGTTCTGGCTTTAATGGTAATCTCGACCGGTTCATTGAGATACTTATGGGCAATGTCCCGAATGGTGCGGGGCATGGTGGCGGAGAAAAGTGCGGTCTGTTTTCTGCCGGGAAGCTGCTCGAGGATCCACTTCACGTCATCGAGAAAGCCCATCTTCAGCATTTCATCGGCCTCGTCGAGAACCAGACTATGAATGGTTTCCGTTTTCAGGCTGCCGCGGCGGATGTGATCCATGACTCGACCCGGGGTGCCCACCACAATCTGGACGCCAAAGTGCAGCTGCTTGAGTTGGATGGAGTAGTCCTGGCCGCCGAAGATCGGCAGAACCCGCAGGTTTTTGATATGCTTGCCGTATGCTTCGAAGGATTCGGCGACCTGGATGGCAAGCTCTCTGGTTGGGGCTAGTACAAGGATCTGCGGGGTTCGGGAATTTCCGGTCTGCAGCCGGGTGAGCAGCGGTAAGGCAAAAGCTGCGGTTTTTCCGGTTCCGGTCTGGGCCTGACCTACTACATCCTTTCCTGCCAGGACGTGGGGGATCATTTCCTGCTGGATGGGGGTCGGACATTCGTAGCCGGCCTCGTTGATGGCCTGGAGGACTGGACCGGAAAAGCCCAATTCGACGAAAGAAAGCGGGGTTGTGTCATAATCGGAAGACATGGTAATACCTATTGAGAGTGGGTTAATTCCAAAAGAAGAACTTATTGTGCAAAGCCTGCCCAGGAAAGAAAATCGGCCTTCTGTCAAAGAGAATTCTTAAACGTTCTCAGCGGCCGATTTGTTCGTGTCTGTCCAGTTTTGCGCAATTCACTCAAAAAATCCCATGTACTGGTCTGACACTAACGGAAAGAAGCAGCCTTAATACCAGGACTGCCGGAAATATGCAATGCTTTTATGGCCGTTTTTGTTGCAGGCCCCGGGAGGCAAGGGGCCGGCAACGATATCGGTGCCTGCTCTTGAAACAATAATTTCAGGAGGTTATTCCGTGTCGTAGCAGGCGACAATTTCGCCGAAATAGAGAGTGTGATAATCTTTTTTCGGATAAAGCCGTTCGAGGTTTTTGTCGAGGAAAGCACTGTCCATCGCTGATTTATAGACGATTCGGCATTCATAATGGACACCGGCGATATCTATTATCGGCGCCTGCACCTGCTGGGCTGCTTTGGACCGCAGGCCGCATTCCCTGAACTTGTCCAGATCACGTCCCGATCTGGTGCCGCAGATCCGTACTGCCTCGTCATGGCTCTCGTCTGCCGGGATGCTGACCGTAAAGTTGTCGGTTTTTTCCAGCAGGCTGAAGGTGTGGCGAGAATCCCGCACGGCAACCATGAAGATCGGCCGTTGCCAGATATAACCGATAGTGGCCCAGCCGATCGTCATGGTATTGACGACATTGTCGGCAGAGACGGTGAGGAATGCACCTTTTTGTATTCTTTGCATCAGTTGGTCGGCATTGTCCAGATACTCTCGTTTTTGCATGGTTTTCCCTTCTATAAGATAGTGGTGGATTTTTTTCCTGAATTTTTTATGAACCGACTACTCGTCAGTGATTTTTTTCCTGAGAGATTTCACTCGGCCGCGTTTGGTCTTTGATTCCACCCGTTTTTTGCGCGCGGTGAGAGATGGGCGAGTGGGTGTTCGTTTTTTCGGGACGGCGATTGCCCGGCGGATAATCATGGCTAACCGTTGCAGGGCATCTTCGCGGTTTTTTTCCTGGGTTCGGTGTTGCTGGGCCTTTAATACAATCACTCCCTCGGTGGTCAGTCGCTGGTCCTTCTGGGCGAGCAGGCGTTCCTTGTACGCATCGGGCAGCGAAGAGTTGAGGATGTCAAAACGAAGATGAATGGCACTCGATACCTTGTTGACATTCTGGCCACCGGCCCCCTGGGCGCGGATGGGCACAAGGACTATTTCATGATCGGGAATCGAGATGTTCCGGTTGATGATAAGTGCCATTGCGGATGAATAATTGCTTTGTCAGTGAAACTTTCAAGAGAAAAAACAGGATAATTGAATATTGTGTCATATCCTGCTACTATAAACCCAAGAGTCGGAATAGTCTAGGGAATCTCTCTCATAACATCAACCAGCTGGAAAGAACTATGCGTTGCCCGAAGTGTAATCATGTACAACTCGATACCGTCGAATGCGAGGCCTGCGGGGTCATTTTCAGCAAATTCCTCAAAGCCCGGGAAAGACTGAAAGAGGCAGAAGAAAACAAGGCGGGTGAAGTGACTGCAACCTCGGGCAAGGGGATGAAGATTCTGCAGGTCATGCTGCTGGTAGTGGTTGTGGCCGGAGTTACCTACTATTTCACCGGCCAACGCAACCCGCCGGTCAGTCAGCCCCAGGCGGAGTTGGCCAAGGTTCCGGACGCCCCTCCCGTCGCGGTTGCACCGGAGGTGGTCAGAGCATCCGCACCGCCGCCCAGTAATCCCGCGCAGCCTGTCTACAGGGGAAATGCCGTTGAGCGGGCGAGAAATGCGACGGTATCCATCGAAGCCCCCTGGGGGACCGGGTCGGGTTTTTTTATCAATAAAAACTACATCGTCACCAACCGGCACGTGGTTCGGTTCGACGAACAAAAGCTTGCCGAATTCCGCCATAAGGTGGAAACCGGCCGTGAGCTCATTCGACTGGAAAAACAAAAGATCGACGAAATGAAACAGTATTTCAACCGCATTCCCAAAGGCCCGGAGAAGAGTCAACTGGGCATCATCATCGATCTTCGCGAGGAGGAATTGAGCAAAATCCTGCCAAAGTACCAGGAAGGCGAGCAGAGGCTGGCAAAACTCGATCGAAAGATTCAGCCTTCGGATATTAAAATCGTGCTCGCCGACGGCAGTGAGCATGCCGCCAATTATCTGCTGGTGAGCGATTCCTACGATCTGGCCCTGATGTCGCTCTTTTCCGGCGAACGGTCTTTTATCGAGCGACCGCCGACGGGGACGGGGATTCGCCAGGGTGACAAGGTGTATGTCATCGGCAGTCCCGTGGGCTTGCGGCACTCTGTTTCCGGCGGTGTTTTTTCCGGGTTCCGTTCACAGAACGGTCAGGTGTACCTGCAGACCGATGCGGCGATTAATCCGGGCAACAGCGGCGGACCGCTCATCGACGAGGCTGGCTATGCGCGCGGGGTAACCACGATGATATTGAACAATACCGAAGGGATAGGTTTTGCCATCCCGATTGAGCAGGTCTTCGAGGAATTCCGTTCAACGCTCTATTGATCGGACCATCTTCTTAAGGCACTAACAAAACGAGCCCGCGACCCACCCTGTGGAAAAAGCTGCCTGGAGATTGTAGCCGCCGGTGTCGGCCTGGAGGTCGAGCAGTTCACCGACGATGAAGAGCCCTCCAACCAGTTTCGATTCCATGGTGCGGGGATCGATCTCTTTCAGGTTGACGCCTCCGGCGGTGATGATCGCTTCATCGAAAGAACGATAGCCGTCGATATCGATACGGAAATCCTTCAGCCATTGCACCAGACGCTTGCGATACTTGCCGGGGAAATGTGCGGTATCGACATCCTCAGGCAGATCGCATGATTCCAGACAGACCGGAATCATTTCCCGGGGGAGCAGGCCGCGGAGGATGCTGTCGATGGGTTCGCCGCCGCGCCCGGCCAGGTCGCGGAGCAGCCTGTCGTCCAGTTTGGTGTGGTCGAGGGCGGGTTTCAGGTCTAAGGAGAGGGTCACTTTGTGACCGCTGTCGAGCGCATCGACAATGATCCCGCTGAGGCTGAGTACGACAGGGCCGCTCAAGCCGAAGCCGGTAAAGGAAAGCTCGCCGAAATCCTGGCCGCGGCGTTTGCCGTCGATGAAAAGGCGGACCTGAATGTTGCGCAGGTCAAGCCCGTTCATCCGGCGGACTGCCGGATCGGGACTGTTCAGCGGCACAAGGGCCGGTCGCAGAGGGATTATGGTATGGCCGAGGCTTGCCGCCAGCCGGTAGCCGTCACCGGTCGAGCCGGTACGGGGGTACGATTTGCCTCCTGTTGCCAGCACGATGCTGTCGCACGGCAACTCCTCGCCGAGACTCACGACCCCGCTAACCCGCCCGTCACGGACCAGAAGAGCGGTTACCGGTGCTCCGGTTTTTACGGTGACCCGTCCTGCCTTCAGCCAGTTGTTCAAGGCTCTCACCACATCGAGGGCGCGGCCGCTTACAGGAAAAATCCGGCCGCCCCGTTCGGTCACCAGCGGCAGGTTCATGCGCTCGAAAAACGCGACCATATCCGGGGTAAAAAACTGCTGGAAACACCCGCGCAGAAAGTTGCCGTTCTTGTCGAAATGGGTGATGAAATCGGTAAGCGGCGAGGAGTTGCCGAGATTGCACCTGCCTTTGCCGCTGATGCCGATCTTTCGCCCGGTGCGTTCCATCTTCTCCAGCAGGATCACTTCCGCCCCTCTTTCCGCGGCCCGGCCGGCGGCCATGAGGCCGGCAGCGCCGCCGCCGATCACGATTGTTCTGCTTTTCTTCATTGCGCGTTCGCCCCGCCGAAGGAGATATTGCCGGTTGCCCCGTCAATGGTGACCACCTGGTCGTTTTGAAAGAATTCCATGGCATCGGTCACATTGCCGACAACCGGAATGCCTGTCTCCCTGCCGAAGATGGCGGTGTGGGAGGTGAGGCAGCACTCTTCTGTGATAATCCCTTTGACGTTTCTGAGGGAGGAGAGCATTGACTGGTCGGTGGTCTTGACTACGACAATTGCTTCCCTCGGCAGGTTTTGCCAGTCGCTGGAATTCCGGATGATCCGGATTCTGCCCTGACCGGTGCCGCTGCTGCATCCTTGGCCGGTGACGCAGAGTTCGGCTACGGTATGCACCTTCAGCATGTTGGTGGTTCCGGTCGTACCGATCGGCATGCCGGCAGTAATCACCACCAGATCGCCGTTTTGCACAAGACCGGCCTGTCTGGCGACGGTAACCGAGGTCAGCAGCTGCTCATCCATGGTTGGGGCAGAGTCGGAGAGGATCGCGGTGACGCCTCGGATAAGCTGCAGCTTTCGCAGGGTTTCCCGGCTCGGGCTCACTGCAATAACCGGCGCTTTGGGACGGTGTCTGGCGACCATCCGGGCAGTTGAGCCGGAGGACGTCGCGGTGATGATGGCTGCCGCCCCGAGATCTGCTGCGGTGGCACAGCAGGCATAGGAAATGGAATCGGTGACGGTCGATCGCCGGTTTCTGAGGCCCGCGGCAAGAATCGACTCGTAATCGAGGGATGACTCGGAGATCACGGCACATCTGGCAAGGAAGCGAAGGGCCTCGATGGCATAGGCGCCGATCGCGGTTTCCGCCGAAAGCATGACGGCGTCGGTGCCGTCGAAGATGGCGTTGGTTACATCGCTTGCTTCCGCCCGGGTGGGCGTGGGGGAGGTGATCATCGACTCGAGCATCTGGGTGGCGGTTATCACCGGTTTGCCGACGAGGTTGGCGGCGCGGATGATCCGTTTCTGGATGATGGGAACTTCCTCGGCGGGCATTTCGACTCCCAGATCTCCCCTTGCCACCATCAATCCTTCGGCGGCATTGAGGATTTCTTCAAGGTTGTCAACGCCCTGACGGTTCTCGATCTTGGCGATTATCGCCTGGCGGCCGCCATTCTCTTCAAGAATCCGGCGTATCGCCCAGACATCGTCGGCTTTTCTTACAAACGAGGCGGCGATAAAATCAACCTCCTGCATGACACCGAAGGCAATATCGCTTTCATCTTCTTCGGTGAGAGACGGCAGGTTGACCACGCAATCGGGAAGACTGACCCTTTTCCGGCTGGAAAGTCTGCCGCCGACCAGGATTCGGGTCAGGATATCGCCAGCCGCGATACTCTCAACCACCAGTGCGAGTTTGCCGTCGTCGAGAAGAATCCGGGTGCCCGGTCGGACGTCGTCGGCAAGTCCGGGGTAGTTAACCCCTATGCAATCGTCGGAGCAGGAGGAGTGATCGGCGGTGATGGTAAGTGTTTTCCCGGCGAGCAGGTCAAGCGGCCGGGCCAGGTCGCTCACTCGTATCTCCGGTCCCCGGGTATCGAGGAGGATGGCAGTATAGGTGCCGGCAGTGCGCCTGGCCCGCTTGACCAGTTCGATGAATCGCCCATGGCTGGCGCGGTCGCCATGGGAAAGGTTGATCCTGGCCACATTCATTCCGGCACGAATCAGTTGGATTATTCTTTCCTCGGTGTCGGTACCCGGGCCGAGGGTGGCGATTATCTTGGTCTTGTTCATTGGTGTTTCGATTATTATATTTTAGTACCTTACAGATTGTTTTCTTGTTTTTTTAACAAGAAAACAATCTGCCTCAAGGTACTTATCCCCCGCAAAGGGGGACTGAAAAGAGTACCCCTTGTGGGTGTTGGCGTATGGTGCTTCCAGATGCTGCATTTGCGAAATGGCCGGAGGTCGGATCATCCCAGCCCGCAACCTACTACAGTGTTTGTGAAAGCAAAAGAGCAAAGAAAAGGCTAACGTAATTCGAACACATAGTTCACTCACGCCCGCGGATTTTCCGGTTGAATATTTATCGATGATGTTTAATAGTAGCGGGGTTCGGGATTTCGACCGTATCTTCATACTTGCCGGAATAGCGATGGCTTTTTGCCTTTACCGGCGCAAATTATTTTTGTTTTTTGCGCCCTGCCGGCGGCGATAGTGAGGAATTTATTAAATATAAAGAGCCGTCTGGCTTGAAGGAGAAACATGACACAGGTAAGAAGAGGCGACAACGTCAAGGTGCATTATACCGGAAAACTCGATGACGGAACGATTTTCGACACCTCCGAGGGCCACGATCCTCTGACGTTTGCAGTCGGCAGCGGCCAGGTGATCGAGGGTTTTGATGAGGCCGTGCTGGGCATGACGGTCGGAGAGACCAAGGTTGTTCATATCCCGGTCGAAAAGGCATACGGGGAGCGGAAAGAGGAGATGGTTATGGAAGTACCTGTCGAGCAGGTGCCGCCCGACCTCAATCCGGAAATAGGCATGCGTCTGGAGATGGGCGGCCTCAATGGCGAAGTCATGCGGGTGGTGGTGAAAGGAATAACCGACACCCATATCATACTTGATGCAAACCCGCCGCTTGCCGGCGAGGCTCTTACCTTCTCTCTTGAGCTGGTCGAGTGCTCGGCCCCCTGAACCGGCGAAAGCATTGAGAGTCGACATGAGCCTGCGGCAAGCCGGCAGGCTCAGTCTTTCTTCAAGACCTGACGATAGCTGTCAAGCGTTTGCCGGGCTATCTGCTGCCAGTCGAACTGCTCATCCACCATCTCTCTCGACTTTTTCCCCATCTCGCGAAAATCCCTGCCGAGCAGGGTATGTATTTTGTCGGCCAGGTCTTGCGGGTCGGCCGGCCGGCAGAGGTAGCCATTCACCCCGTTCCTGATCAACTCGGGGATACCGCCGACGTCGGTACCGACCAGCGGCAGGCCAGCGGCCATCGCCTCAAGTCCGCTGATGCTGGTTGCTTCCATCAGCGAAGGGAGGATGGAAAAGTCTGCGGCGCTGTAGTAATCGACAATCTCCTCATGGGTCTTGCTGCCGAGAAAAATGGCCCGGCTGCCGCAGTGGCGGTTGAACTCCTTTTCCACCGCCGTCCGTTCCGGGCCGTCGCCGATGACGATGAACCTGATTCCGGGGTCGGTCGTTTTTAGGATTTCAGTGGCCCTGGCCAGATAGAGAACGCCGTTTTTATCGACCAGCCGACGGGTTACGACGGCGACGATTTCCTCTTCGCCGATACCGAGGTTCCGGCGAATGGTCCGCCGCATTTCATTGTTACGGCTGAATTTTCCGGCGTCGACCCCATTGGCGATAAATCTCTTTGGCGCCGGAAAGGTGAAGGGGACGTGAAGAAGTTCCCGGCTGGGGGCGAGGAAGAGGTCGACTTTACGGAAATGTCTTTTCAGCATCGCCATCCGCCGCCATCCGCCTTTCTGGATGCGTTTCAGGTAGCCTGACGTATGGTTGGTATAGGCCAAGGGAATATGGTCGATATTGTACCATTCCAGCGGACCCATGCCGTGGATATGGATGATGTCCGGCGAAAGTTCAGGCAGCAGTTTCCTTACGAAACTTCTCAGCTGCAGACCGTAGACCAAAGCCATATATTTCAGCGGTACCCGGTAGACCTCCCAGCCGTCTGCTGCAGATCGTTGCGGTTGGCCCGTGCGCCGGCGGGTTACCACAGATACCCGGTGGCCGGCTTTGGCAAGAGCCTTGGAAAGTTCGTACACGTGGGCCGATATGCCGCCCGGAACAGGCGGATAATCTATTGAAATCATCAAAATGTTCATAGTGCTTCCATGTTCGGCGGCAGGTGTCTGCATGTCGCCCGACCGTTTCGCGCGGTAAGATATCCCTTGACTGCTCCGCTTGCGACAATGAGCAGGCAACCGGCCAGCTGAAGACTGTTGAGGGTTTCGGCAAAGAGTGCCCAGCCGAGGATGACGACGAAAATCGGCTCGAAATAGGCAAGCGTACCGAAGGTTGCCGCCGGAAGTCTTTCGAGGGCTATCACCGCAAAGAGGATGCCGAGAAATCCGGGGATAAACCCTGCTCCAAGCAGCCAGAGCCAGTTTGTGCCGGTTATTGTCGGAAAATCGGTGATAAAGAACGGCACCGTGCACAGAGCCCCGGTAAGCAGCTGATAAAAAGTCCGGGTGTAGACATGAACCGTGCTGCGGATGGTTCTGTTGATAAGGATAAACGCCGAATAGCAGCACAATCCGAGGGTGGCAAATCCAAGTCCCAGGAGGTGATTGGTTCCGGACGAGAAATCGATTTTAAATTCCATCATCATCGCGAACCCGAAAAGTGCCGTGAGAATCAGCAGGGCGCTTGGCAGGTTGAGTTTTTCGCCGAGAAAAAAGTGGGCGATTACCGAGGCCACCAGCGGCGCAAGGTAGAGCACCATGATGGCATTGGCCATGCTGGTTAAGTACATCGCCTGGATATAAAAAATGATAAACCCGGCGAGCATCAGGCCGTTGATGAGAACCGGCCAGGTAGGCCAGACCGCAAGAACCCTCAACCGGCGGGTGAAAATGAGGAGAAGAGTGAGAAAGGCGGCGCCGAAAAGCAGCCTGAAAAAGGTGATAACTTCGGCATCGAGTCCGGTTTTTCGTGAGAAAACCCCCATGGTACCCATAAAAAGACCTGCCAGGATGGCCGTCACGATCCCAGTGATATTCATGCTGTCTTATCGTTTCGCGGTGGAGTATGTATTAGTTTGTCGGCAGCCGGTTGTCTGCCCCGATTGTACGGAGGGAGAGTAGCCCCACTTGCTGCGCTTTGCACCAATTTTTGTCCGGGTGTGGAGATTTCTTCTCTGTGCCTGCAGCTTCAGTATTCGGTCATCTTCATGAACGGCGCATGGTTTGAGGTGAAAAACGGTGGGTCTCTCCTGAGGATCGCGGCGATTTTCGGTGATCGCTTGAAGGTGGCGGCGAGAAAGCGGCGCACCTGAGGTCTGTCCCAGCCCGTCGGATGATTGAAGTTGCGGTAGATGGACAGATCCCCCTCATACAAATCGGTTACCGTAAGGGTGGAGGTTTCGCCGCTGCAGATCGGCAGGTTGAAGATCGCCAGGTTCAAAAAGCTGATCGCCTGGTGATGTTCTTCGACAAAAAGCCTGGTCCGCTCGGCTTCTTCAAGGCCTTCCGAGGGGGTGCCAAAGAGCAGATAGACATAGGTGGCGATGCCCGCCTGGTGGAGGTTGTCGAGAACCCGTGCCGCCTGCTTCAGGTCGATGCCTTTATTCATGCTGTTCAACACGTCCTGGTCACCGGACTCCAGGCCAAGTTTCAGCATGACGCAGCCGGCGGCCTGCAGGCGGCGGCAGAAACCGGGGTCGTCGAGGAGCGAATCGATGCGGGCAAAACCATACCATGGGGCGGCCGGCGGATTATCGCAGAGGGCGCGAAGGGTGCGTGGGCTTATGGCGTTATCGAGGAGATGGATAAGCACCGGCGAGGTCGTTGCGGTCAGGTTGTGCAGGTCGGCGATTGTGGTCTCCGGCGGCACGGGGCGATAAGGGTTCTTTTCACTGGTTTCCGGGCAGAAATTGCATTTCTTCCA
The DNA here is from genome assembly GCA_000961725.1 of Desulfobulbaceae bacterium BRH_c16a. Classification (GTDB taxonomy): domain Bacteria; phylum Desulfobacterota; class Desulfobulbia; order Desulfobulbales; family Desulfocapsaceae; genus Desulforhopalus_A. The sequence continues at coordinate 87,167 of LADS01000002.1, read as the reverse complement.
GAAACAACCGGCCGAAGTGGCATAGGGCAGCACAAATCCCGGCGAGAGATAATGATTTCGGGCGAGGGCCGTAAAGGATGGCTCGGCATGAGCGATCCGTTGGCTGTCGCCGAGAAGGCGCAAAAGAGGTTGCTCGCCCTGGCCGGCGATACAATGATCGACCAGATCGGCAAAAGGGTTGTTCCACCGAGGGTTGCTGAGCCAGGTGGTGACCAGGCCGCCCCCGAGGATAATGGTTTTTTCCGGGTGATGGGCCCGGAGATAGCCTATCATCGCAAAAGTGCACAGAGCCTGGCTGAGGTAGCTGAGCGAGAAACCTATCCGGTTGCAATTCTTTCGGCCGCACAGTTCGTCCAGGCGGTTTTTGAAATAGGGATAAAAAATATTCGACCGGTAATCGACCGCGGCCTGGCGCAGGTCGGCACTCTTCAGCGGCGATCGGGCATTGTCCTGGTAGTTGGCGAGAGACAGCTGCAGGTTGAAGCTTTTGCCCGCCATTTCCAGGACCCGGTCGATATCGGCCACCGCCCGAGAGTAGCGGTCGAAATTGCGGTAGATGTCATTTTGCTGCAGGGCGGCGAGATTTTTTTCCAGATGCCTCACTGCCCGATTGGACCAGGTGTCGCCGGCAGGTGTTGCGGTGGCAAAGATATATTCCAGCGCCTCGATGTTCATGTCGCAGACCGAACACGAGTGGCCGTGGGCGGCAAGAGCTGCACAGAGGTAGGCAAGGGCGGCGGGCGGCTCGCACGGTTTAGTCAGCGGTGGATGGATGATCAGCATGTGAAGAATCGTCTTTGAGAGGTCCGATGTTTCTGGCATATTGGTTTAAGTGTACTATAATATAGCGGTCATGAATGTAGCCCAGGTATGGAAATGATCAATCTAAATAAAGGAAAAAATGACCATGAAGACGTTTTTTAAGAAGATGGCACCGATTTTTTTGATGCTTTTCGCTTTCTCTTTCATTGGAGGGGCAATGTGGGTAGACGATGCCGACGCCCGTTCAAAGATCGGGGGGAAATCTTTCAAATCGAGCCCGAGCAAAGCTCCGGCGCCCGCAGCGACACCGGCCCCTGGGGCTGCTCCCGGCGGCACCTTCAGCCGTGGTTTAATGGGCGGCCTTCTGGGCGGCGCTATAGGTGGAATGCTTTTAGGTTCGATGTTCGGCGCCGGTGGATCGGGCATGGGCATCCTGCCCCTGCTGATTCTGGGCGGTATTGCCTTTTTTCTTTACAGGAGGTTTGCCAAAGCCCGTCAGGCAGGATATCAGAGCCCTAATCAATATTCCCGAGAGGCAAGTCAGCCGAGCAACCTGTTCGGCGGCGGCTTTGCCAATTCCGCCCAGCCGCCACCGCCGCCGACCCCGGTTATCGGTGAAAACCTGGTGGACGACGGCATAGGACAGATCATGGAAACCGACAGAGATTTCGATCCGGCCCATTTCAAAGAGGTGGCCTCCGACGTCTTCTTTCAGGTGCAGGCCGGCTGGATGCGAAGGGACCTCGAGTCTTATCGCCATCTTCTCGGCGATCAACTGGCCAGGGAGTATGAGGAACATTTTGCGGAAATGCGCGGCAACGGGCAGATCAATAAACTTGAATCCATTGCCGTTCGTACCATAGAGATCGTCCAGGCCGGCAGCGATGGTCGCGAGGATTTTGTCAGCGTTCTTTTCACCGCCAACCTGCTTGATTATGTCGTCGACGACAAAAGCGGCGAGCTGGTCTCCGGCAGTATGACCACTCCGGTCAAATTCAAGGAAGAGTGGACGTGGGCTCGATCGGTTGGTACGCAGAACTGGAAGCTGGAAGGCATTAAGGAAGGTTGATCGCTGAAAGCTGCGCCGCCGGGTATCGGGCTTTGTCCGATTCCGGCGGCTTTTTTTTTTGTTTTGGATTGAGAGGGATTTTGTGGACTTAAGTGAATTCCGCCGGGAGTATTTGAAGGGTGGGCTGGCCCGTGCCGACCTCAATGCCGATCCGGTGCTGCAGTTTTCAGCGTGGTTTGAACAGGCCCGGAGTACGGATATAGCCGATCCGACAGCGATGATTCTGGCAACTGTCGACAGCAACGGCCAGCCCAGCCAGAGGACCGTGCTGCTCAAGTATTTCGACCGGAAGGGTTTCGTGTTCTTTACTAATTTTGAGAGCAGAAAGGCCCAGGAGATAAAGAGCAATCCGAGGGTCAGCCTGCTGTTCGTCTGGCTTGAGCTGGAGCGGCAGGTGATGATCAACGGCCGGGCCGAAAGGATTTCCACCGCCGAGTCGGCTAAATATTTTATGTCCCGGCCCAAAGAAAGCCAGATGGCAGCCTGGGTCTCGAGCCAGAGCCATCCTTTATCTTCGCGCCAGATCCTGCTGCAGAAGTTTCAGGAGATGAAAACCAAGATCGGTGAAGGGAAGGTGCCGCTGCCCTCCTTCTGGGGCGGTTATCGCGTTGAACCGGTCGAGATCGAGTTCTGGCAGGGCGGCAAAAACCGGCTGCACGATCGCTTTCGCTACACCAGGCCCGAAGGATCCGATTTGTGGACGATCGACCGCCTCGCCCCTTGATTCCCATGGATAAATAATCCAAATCGCTATCGAAATCGAAAAGCCGCGTAGGTTGGGCTGTGAAGCCCAACATCCCAAAAAATGTTGGGCTTCACAGCCCAACCTACAAAGCTACCAACGCCCTTTTTCAAGCCTTGCCCAACCAGTCGTCGGATAGGAAATTATCCGATCCCGATCCCGATAGCGATTTCGATCCCGATGAAACCGAAATCATCCTTTCACCACAGCAAGTGGTTTGAGGGTGGTGACAATCTCGATGAGATCACGTTGATTGCCGATAACTATGGCAATATCCTTATAGGCTCCGGCAGCCTCCTCCAGATCTCTTTTGTGGCGGATGGCGTGGAGGATGCCCTGCTGTTCCAGCCGTGCAACTTCCTTTGTAAAATCGAGTTCACGCTGGGCCTGTTTTCTTCCCAGTCGTCTCCCGGCCCCGTGGGAGCACGATGAAAAGCTCTCGGGATTGCCCTTGCCGCGAACGATATAACTGACGCTGCCCTGGGAGCCGGGGATGATACCGATCCCCCCCTTAGCCGCCCTGGTTGCTCCTTTGCGGTGGACTATCACCTCCCTGCCGAAATGATTCTCCAGCGCCGCATAATTATGGGCCACGTCGATAAGAGGCGAAAAAGTTGTCGACGGTTCGAATTCGGCGATAATCTCCCTGACCCGGCTCATCATCGCCGCCCTGTTGGCCGCGGCGAATTCCACACAATACGTCATCTCCCTCAGGTATCGCTGTCCCGGGTCGGAAGGTAACGGCAGGTAATCGAGTTGCCATTTGTCGGGAACCAGAGCGCCATGGCTTTTGTTGAAGATCCCCGCCAGTTTATTGTAGTGATTGGCCACCTGGTAGCCGATGTTTCTGCTGCCGGAGTGGATCATGATCCACACGTACCCGTCATCGCCCAGCTGGAGCTCGATGAAATGGTTGCCGCCGCCCAGGGTCCCTAGCTGGAGCAGTCCGCTTGCATATTCACGAGCAACGATCGGCAGCTCTTTTTCCGTACGCCCACGGCCGAATTCCGGCATCCTTCCTCCCGGCTGAGGTTTTTTGTGGTGCTGGAAGCCGAGCGGCACGGTTTGCCGCACGGCCTGGAGTATCCTTTTCAGCTGCGGTGTATCAAGAGCGGACAGTGAGGTCTGTACTGCGCACATCCCGCAGCCGATATCCACCCCCACTGCATTGGGAATAATGACGCCTTCGGTTGCGGCAACCCCGCCGATAGGCATCCCGTAGCCAATATGGGCATCGGGCATGATCGCCACATGATGAAAGAGAAACGGCAGATTGGCGAGATTCTTCGCCTGCTGGAGAGTGTCGAGGTCGATATCGTCAAGCCAGAGTTTAATCGGTTTCTTTTCCGTGGCAATTGTTCTGATCATGGCTTCAGTGGTTAAAGGTGAAGGGTGAGGGGCGATGAAGGGTGTAGGCCCGCTTTTCGATATCTTAATTCTTTCTGTCCCGATGTCAAAATACCTCTCCCGGGACTCCTATTGACAACGCTGTAAAAGATTAGCAAATTTTTTGGGGATGGTAGCTAACAGCATTGGATCACATAGCTCTTGGTAGGTAAGGCGTTTCTTCAGGAGATCCGAAAAGCTTTCCTGTCTTTCCTGTGGGTGCAGCCATGAAGAAGGTCCTGGTAATTGAAGATAATAAAGACAACCTGAAGCTGATCACCTACGCACTCAAGAGAAGCGGCTATGAAGTTGTCGCTGCTGAAACGGGCGAAGAAGGAATCGAGCTCGCGCTCAGGGAGAGACCTGCTTTCATCGTCATGGACATCGCGCTGCCCGGCATTGACGGACTCGAGACGACCAGGAGGATCAGAGCGTCCGATATAAATGACACCATACCTGTCATAGCGATCACCTCCCATGCCATGCAGGGAGACCGCGAGAGAATCGTTGCCGCAGGCTGCAACGGTTACCTGGAAAAGCCGATCGATCCCTTAACTGTCGTGGCAACGATTCAGGATATCCTCAAGGTGGAGAAAGAGTGATAACAACTTAAAAAGGAAGATATGCGCCAAGGATTGAGCGAGTCGCCGATATGAAACCTGTAAAATCAACGTCGTCCTTGCGTAATAGCCTGGTCATTCCGGGTGCGGCCATTATGCTGGTGCTCAGCCTCGGGCTGATCGGCGTCGGCTATTGGGCAGGCAACACGATCGTGAACACCATGTCCGAGCACTTGATACGTCATATGACGACGAGCATCCGTGATCACGTCGACATCATGATGGACGTTCCATCTAGAATGCTGACACGCGTCCGAAACGCCGTGAGGCAACATAATATCGCGTTGACCGATTCGCACGCCCTTGCGCGGGAGTTGTATGCCATGTTGCGCGACGAGCCGGACGTCGACTGGCTGTATTTCGCCAATGAAGCCGGCGGCATCGTCTCTGCCGGCCGGCTTGAGAACGGCACGCACGTTATCCTGATGACTGATAAATTTCAGGCGGGAGTGATCCGCGAGTACAACACAACTTTCGAAGGGCGGATAACGACATTGCGCAAGTCCGGAGAATACTTCGACTCCCGCCGGAAGGACTGGTACAAGACAGCGAAGGAAACACGGTCGTCTGTGTGGACAAAAGCATATATCGGTGCCGTTGAGCCCATTCTCGGTATAACGCTCTCCGCCCCGGTAATCGGCAACGGCGGGGAATTGGTAGGCGTGTACGGGCTGGATCTGATTCTGACGCGCCTGTCGGATTTTATGGGGCACCAACGCCTAGGGAATACCGGACGGGCTTTTATAGTCGACGGCGACGGTTATCTGATTGCTTCGTCAGGCGGCGTATTGCCCGTCGCGGTAGACGCCAAAGGTTTGCAGCAGCGCTTGCGACCAATTGATGCCCGCGACCCCGTCGTTCGTGCAGTCGCGCGCCATGTGAGCCAATATCCCGAGATCGTGGAGGGGCCACGGAAGGCCGACATGCAGTCCTTCGTATTCGAAGATGCAGGCCTTGGTCGAATCGCCGTGGCTGTTGAGTCTTTTCAGATACCGCACGGCAGCTCGTGGTTGATCGTGTCGGCGCTTCCGGCCTCGAACTTTCTTGGCGGCGTCTACAAAGCCGGTTATCTGTCGCTCGGCCTTGTGGTACTCCTCGTTCTGGGGTCGCTTGCCGTCGGCTTCCTGACCGTCGCCCGTGTCCTGCGGCCGTTGTACGCCTTGACCGGCGCGTCGCACGCCATTGCCGACGGAGGGTGGCCGGATGTGCCGGAGACCCACCGCAATGACGAAATAGGTGTGCTCTCTCGAGCGATCGACGACATGACACGAAGCCTCCGAACCGCGCACGCAGAGCTTGAACAGAGAGTCGCCGTCCGGACGAGGGAGCTGTCCGAGGCGAATGCCAGGCTCAAGGAGCTGGACCACCTGAAGTCCCTGTTCATCGCTTCGATGAGCCATGAACTCAGAACGCCTCTGAATTCGGTAATCGGGTTCTCCAGCATTCTTCTCAATGAATGGATGGGACCTCTCAACACGGACCAGAAAGAGAATCTTGATATAATTTTAAGATCGGGGAAACACCTACTCGCATTGATAAACGACGTGATAGATGTATCCAGGATCGAGGCGGGCAAGACCGAGACGATTATCGAAGACTTTGATGTGTATGATGTCATAGCCGAGGCGATCACGGGGGTCGAAAAAGACATGCGTGAGAAAAGGCTCGAACTCAAGATCGATGCGGTCCACGCGCAGATGGGCACGGATCGGCGGCGGCTGTTCCAGTGCGTGTTAAACCTCATGAGCAACGCGGTGAAGTTTACGGAAAGAGGGAGCCTGAGCGTGCACGCCGCACTCGACGGAGATTTTATCGAAATCTCGGTTACGGACACCGGCATCGGAATGAAAGAAGAAGACCTGCCGCAGCTTTTTAAACCTTTTGTCCGTCTTGAATCTCCACTCAGGTCAAAGGTTGCGGGGACCGGTCTCGGCCTTTATTTGACGAGGAAGCTGGTGACAGAAGTCTTGAGAGGTACAATAGTTAGTATGAGCAGCTATGGGGAGGGAAGCACGTTTGCCATAAGGGTGCCGGTGAGAATATGCAATGAGGTGAAAATATAGAATTTATTGCTGTGCGTTCCTGCCTGGATTGAAAAAATTGATAGCCCCTTTTACCGTCATGGAGAGAATTGATGAAATTATCCGAGGGCGGACCGATGAAAATTCTGGTAGTTGACGACAATAATGAGGACAGAAAGGTGTTTCGCTATATCGCCGAGAGAAACGGCCATGAAGTCCTTGAGGCTAAAGACGGTCGGGAAGGGCTTGAGAGGGCTGCGGCCTGTATGCCGGACCTGATAATTTCCGATGCTTTGATGCCCGTGATGGACGGCTTCCATTTTCTGAGACATCTGAAAAAGAACGAAACCCTGAAGTCCATACCCTTCATCTTTTACTCGGCAACCTATACCGAAGAGCAAGACATCCGGCTCGGCCTCTCCCTGGGGGCCGAGGGCTATATCGCCAAACCACAAGACCCTGTCGATCTGTGGCAGGAGGTGGAGTGCATAGTGCAGAAGGCCGGACAAGAGAAAGCCGCCACAACCGAGCTCATCAAGGAAGAGGAAGATTACTTAAAAAAATATTCGGAAATGGTGGCCATCAAGCTTGAGCGCAAGATACAACTTCTGGAAGAAAGTCAGCGCTCCTACAAGCTGCTCTCCGAGGATCTGAGCCAGATCGTAGAAGAGTTGTCGGAATCCGAAAAAAAGTTCAAGGATTTGACGGAACAGTCCATGGTCGGGGTGTATGTTCTGCAGAACGGGGTATTCAAATATATGAATCCCCGATTTGCCGAGATTTTCGGCTACACCACCCAGGAACTGGCGGACAAGAGCTACGTGAATATCGTCCTGCCGGACGATCTGCCCATGGTAGATAAATGCGTTCGAAAGCGGCTTGAGCGGCAAGAAGAGTACGGACACTATCCGTTCAGGGGGGTAAAAAAGAACGGGGAACTCATTTACCTTGAAGTGTACAACACCCGGACGATCTATGAAGGGACTCCCGCAATCATCGGCACTCTTGTCGATATCACTGCACGAAAGCAGGCTGAAGAACAGCTTCAGAATCTGAATGATGAATTGGAAAGAAGAGTTGAAGAACGTACCCTCGAGCTGCAAAAAACACGATCGCAGTATCTGCATACCGCAAAGCTCTCGGCAATCGGTAATCTGTCCGCCTCTATTGCACATGAATTCAACAGCCCCCTTCAGGGCATTTTGACCATACTCCAAAGCTTCAGGAAGAAACCGAAACTGGAAGAAGAGGACATGGCGCTGCTGGAATTGGCTATCAGCGAATGTTACCGGATGAAATGTTTGATCCGCAGTCTCCAGGACTTCAACCGTCCGTCATCGGGCCTAAAGGTCTTTATGGATGTGCGTGCGTCCCTTGACTCCGTGCTGTTGTTGTGCAAAAGCGATTTCCAGCGGAAAAGGATTACTACGGTGTTGAACTATGCCGAGCGGCTCCCGCAGATCCTGGCAATTCGGGACCAGATCATACAAGTCTTTTTTAATCTGTTGAACAATGCAGCGGATGCCTGCCTTGAGAACGGCGGTGTGATCACGATAAGCACCTGGCAGGAAGAAAAGAGAATCGCCGTTTCGATCAAGGATACGGGCATAGGTATCAAGCCTGAAAGAATGGATAGGATCTTTCAGCCGTTCTACACGACGAAGTCGGTCGCCAAGGGAACAGGTCTGGGATTATCGGTCTCCCATGGAATTGTTCAAAACCATCAGGGGGAAATTCGCGTCGAGAGCCGGCCGGGGGAAGGATCAACCTTCACCGTCCTGTTGCCTGTCGTTGCCGAGTGATGTCGGATTAATCATCGGCTTCTCCGGAAGATTCAATGAGGCTCCTTGATCGTCCACCTTGAAAAAGGCCCACCCCCTCGGACCTCTGCGCCTAGTTCCCGAAGCCATTCGGCCACGACCGTATTGCTGTTGTGGCCCAGGGAATACGGCTCCGGATGACGGACGAAGTCGAGGTCGAAGGTCGGATCGTGGTGCAGGCTCTGACGATTTTGATCAAAGATGCCTTCCAGGCGATCTCTCAGGCGGGCGATCCTTTCAACGTCTGCCGAAATGAGGAAAATATTTTCAATCTCGATGCCCAGGGTCCTTTGCACAGATTCCGCCGTCGGCGAGGCTGAAAGTATTTTCCGGCTCAGGCCTGCAGGAGTCGAGCGAAACAGGGCGCGGCTCCCTTCTGTGACGCCGGTTCGCCGCAGGACATACCAATCCCAGTCGCCGTACGAGTACCGGACCATGCCGTTGTCCGCCGGCAGAACCAGGCTGGCATGCCCGCCGTGATCGAGAAGGAAAACCGGTGCCGGATTCGACGGTGAAGGCGGGGGAATGACGGTAAAACCGCAGGCGGAAAGAAAGACGGCAGACAAAAGAAGAGCGGCGAGGAAGATCGCTCCCGAACTCGCAAGGCAGGGACGGGCGCCGGGATATATGTTTGCCTTCTTATGATTTTCCATGGCCGGCCCCTCGGATTGAGATTTTCTCCTCTTCTTGGGAGTCTATGTATTGTCCAGGCATCTCGCAAGAGGCGGATGACCCGCCTCCTACGACAGGGTCTTCTTGAACCGCCCGACGGCAAGGGTCAGGAATGTCAGGGTCAAGGTCATCTGGGCGGTAATCGCCGGCAGCAGGGCCGTGATTCCGGCATCCTTTATGACAATGCCCCGGAGGATTTCGAGATACCAGCGCATCGGGTTGAGGACAGTGGCGTAGCGGACCGGGTCGGGCATGTTGGTGATCGGAAACATGAAGCCGCTCAGCATGACCGAAGGCATCAGCACGAGAAAGCTGGTGAGCAGCGCCTGCTGCTGGGTTGCGGCGCTGCCGCTGATGATGAGCGCTATCCCCATGTTGCCGGCGAGGTAGATCCCGGTCAGGCCGTAGAGCAGCAGCAGGCTGCCCCTGACATGGACGCCAAAGACGAGAAAGGCGATAACGAGCATGAAGGACATCGAGATATAGCCGGTGATCATATAGGGAATGGTCTTGCCGAGAATGAATTCGATGCCGCGGATCGGCGTCACCATGACCTGCTCGATGGTGCCGATCTCCTTTTCCCGGACTATGCCGATGCTGGTCAAGAGCAGACTGAAGATAAAGAGCATGGTGGCAATGAGCGAGGGTACGTAATAGACATGGCTTTCCTGATTGGCGTTGTACCAGGTCCGGGTCTCGGTGGTTATCTGTACAGGCGGTTCTGTCAGGCCTTTTCTGTCCAGCCGCTTTTGCAGCATGCGGTCGTTGTAATCGCTGAGGATATATCCGGCATAGCCCTGGACGATGGCGGTACTGTTGCTGTCGGTGCCGTCGGTTATCAGCTGGATTTTTGCCGTCTGTTCGTTCTGCAGACTGTTGCTGAAACCGGCCGGAATCTGCAGCACCGCCCGGACTTCGGCACGATCCAGCAGAGGCGGGATCTGGTGCGCTGTGGTAAGCGAGGCGGAGATCTGGAAGTAGCCGCTCGCGGTGAAAGCGGCGATCAGTTCCCGCGAGGCCGGGGTTTTATCCATGTCGAGCACCGCCATTTTGATATCGGTGACATCGGTGGTCAAAGCAAACGCCATGACCGTCATCTGGATCACCGGCACGCCGAAGATCACCACCCGCATCCGCGGATCGCGCAGCATCTGCAGAAATTCCTTGACGAGCATGCATAAAAGTCGTCGCAGCATGGCCCTACTCCAGTTTGAAGGAAAATTTGCGGTTGGCCATGATCATCATGATCAGCGCGTAGATTGTCAGGAAAAGCGCGTTGAGCCAGAGGATCTCAAGGCCGATCCCTTTCAGGTAGATGCCGCGCAGGATGGCGATGAAGTAGCGGGCAGGCACTATATAAGTGAGGAACTGCAGCGGCAGCGGCATGTTCTCGATGGCAAAAACGAAGCCGCTCAGCAAAAGCGTCGGCAGAAATCCGGCAATGATCGCCAGCTGGTTGGCCAGCACCTGCGATTTCAGCTTGATGCTGAGGGTCAGCCCGAAAAACAGCGCGCCGGTGAGAAAGAGCGAAGACATGGCAAAGAGCAGGGCGGAGTTGCCGACTATCTTCACATCGAAGATGAAATGGCCCATCAGCACTGCGAGCGCCACATCGATCATGCCGATACAGAAGTAGGGGACAATCTTGCCGAAGATCAGCTCCGGGCCGCGCAGCGGGGTGCTGATCAGCTGTTCCATGGTGCCGGTTTCCCATTCCCTGGCGATGGTTGTGCTGGTGAGCAGGGCGGCGACGACGATCATGACCAGGGCGATGATCCCGGGGATAAGGACGTTCTGACTCCTCAGGCCGGGGTTGTACCAGGCGCGCTGCTCGAGCTCGACCGGCCGTTTCAGTTCCCCCCTGCCTTGCAGCTGCAGCTGTTCCGAGGCCACCGTCCGGGCGTAGATGGCCCCGATGTTTGCCGCGTAATTCATCGCCAGCCGCGAGGTGTTGGCGTCGCTGCCGTCGCCGATGATCTGGATTTTCACCGGTTTTGCGGCGTTGACCTTGGCGGCGAAATCGGCTGGAACAACCAGGGCGACCATAACCCGCCCCCGGTCGAGATCCTTTTGCAGGCCGGAATAATTGTCGCGGTAGGCGGTCACGGTAAAATAGGGCGAACTGTGAAAAAGGCTGAGCAGTTCCCGGCTTTCCGGACTGCGCGACTGGTCCCAGACCGCGGTCGGGACGTTGCGCAGGTCAAGGGTAAGGGCGTAGCCGTAGAGGAGGATAAGAAGCAGCGGGATGGCGAGCGCCAGCGTCAGGCTCCGCCAGTCGCGCAGGAGATGCAGGGTTTCTTTGCGGGCTACCGCGGCAAGCCGTCGAAAATTCATGCCTGCACCTTCCCGGCCTGGTCGGTTTGCCGGTCGACCGCCTCGATAAGTGAAATAAAGACATCCTCCATGCTCGGCGTGATGACTTCCATATTCACCTCTCCCACGTCGCGGTCGGCAAGCAACCGGCGGACCGCCGCCATGCCGCTGCCGGCATCCGGAGTGACGAGATGAAGGCCCGAGCCAAAGAGGGAGACATCGCGGATTTCCGGTAATTCCTTCAGGGGGCCGATCAGATCCTGAGGGTTCCGGCAGCGCAGGTCGATGATCTTGTCCTGCATCGCCTCGGTTTTCAGTTCCATGGGCGAGCCGGTGGCGATCATTTTGCCGCCGTAAATCAGCGCGATCCGGTCGCAGTATTCGGCCTCTTCCATGTAATGGGTGGTAACGAAGATGGTGATACCCCGGTCGGCCATGGCATAGATGAGGTCCCAGAATCGCCTGCGGCTTAAGGGATCGACCCCGCTGGTCGGCTCATCGAGAAAGATGATCGGCGGCTCATGGAGAATGGCGCAGGCCAGGGCCAGCCGCTGTTTCCAGCCGCCGCTGAGAATGCGGGTAATACTCTTCCGGTGCTCCTGCAGTCCGGCCATGGTCAGTGCCCACTCACGCCTTTTTTCCAGGCGATTGCCGGCAAGACCGTAGATGCCGCCGTAAAAATTGATGTTTTCGGTAACGGTGAGATCCTCGTAGAGTGAGAATTTCTGGCTCATGTAGCCGATGTGAAGTTTGATCTTCTCGGCTTCCTTCATGATATCGAAGCCGCCCACCGTGCCGCTGCCCGAGGTGGGGGCAAGCAGGCCGCAGAGCATGCGGATGGTGGTGCTTTTGCCGGCGCCGTTCGGGCCGAGAAAACCGAAGATCTCGCCTTTTTTTACCATAAAGCCGACGTTGTCGACGGCTTTAAAACTGCCGAACTGCCGCGTCAGGCCGGCAACATGTACCGCCACTTCTTCGCCATTTCCCGTCTCGTCCGACAGGGTGAAGCGATCCCGTTCGGCCTCGGGGGCGGCGTCGCCCTTGCCGAGCAGACTGACAAAGATATCTTCAAGCGACGGCGGGATCTCGCGGACCTGGTCATACTCGAGGTGCTTGCGGTCAAGGAGGTTTTTGATTTTCGCTGCGGTGTCTCTTTCTCTTTCTTCTTCACTGACCAGGTGAACCGAATCGCCAAAGAGATTGACACTCTTGGCCATGGGCTCGTCCCGCAATATGTCGACGATCTGCCGGGCCTTGCCGCTTCTGATCGAAAAGATCCGGCCGACCATGAGTCGTTTGATCTCGTCCGGTGTCCCGGTCGCCATGAGCCTGCCTTTGTCGATCAGGCCGACCCGGTCGCAACGCTCAGCCTCGTCGAGATAGGCGGTGGAGACGAGAATGGCGACCTGTTCCGCCCGCAACCGGTTGAGTATCCGCCAGAAATCCCGGCGGCTCACCGGATCGACGCCGTTGGTCGGTTCGTCGAGGAGGAGAACTCTCGGGGTATGAATGAGGGCGCAGATCAGCTGAAGTTTCTGCTTCATGCCGCCCGAGAGATTGCCGGCAGGGCGGTCGATAAAAGGCCGCATATGGCTGAAATCGAGGAGCTCTTCAACACGCGCCTGCCTGCCCTTACGGCTCATGCCGTAGAGATCGGCGTAGAAATCGATGTTCTCGCCGACCGTAAGATCTTGATACAAGCCAAATTTTTGACTCATATAGGCGAGATGATCTTTCACTGCCGCAGCTTCCCCGGCGGTATCGAAACCGGCGACCCGGGCCTTGCCTGAATCGGGGTCCATGATGGTTGCGAGCATCCGCAGGCTGGTCGATTTACCTGCGCCGTCCGGTCCCACCAGGCCGAAGATCTCCCCTGGAGAGACGGTGAGGGAGAGTCCCGAGACGGCCGTCACCTCGCCGAATTTTTTTGTCAGTCGGTCGGCGGCGATAGCCGGGGTTGTCGGTTGGGGTGCCTGCTGCTGCAACATGGATTGCCTCGCTCGGTGAGGGCGCTTGTTCAGCGCGCGGTGAGGTCGATGACCCCATCGGCAGGCATGCCGGGTTTCAGTTCGTGATCCGGATTGGCAAGCTCCACCTTGATCCGGTACATGAGTTTGACCCGTTCTTCGAAGGTCTGGACGGTTTTCGGAGTAAATTCGGCCTGACTGCCGATATAGCTCACCCGGCCTGGATACCTCTTGCCGGGGAAGGAATCGGTGGTGACGCTGACCTCCTGGTTCAGCCGGATCCGGCCAAGATCCGTTTCGTTGATATAGGCACGCAGCCATGGTTTGTCTAAACGCCCCAGGGTGACAACCGGTCCGGCGGGATTGAGATATTCCCCGACTTCGGCGGCTTTGCTGAGCACCACGGCGTCCATGGGCGCGGTAATTTCGGTATAGATAAGCTGCTGCCGGGCCTGATTGAGGCTTTCCGCCGCCACCCGGACTTTTGCTCCCGCCTGAGCGATTGTCTCCTTGCGCGGTCCGGCCTTCTGCAAGTCGAGCTGTTCGGCGGCCGCTTTCTTTCTGGCGCCTGCCTCCTTCACCATGTTTTCGGCAGTTTTATAATTGTTCCGGTAGGTTTCAAAGACGGTTTTGCTGACACTGTCGTCCTTGTACAGGCTGCTGTATCGTTCATAATCGGCTTTTGCCTGATTGAACTGGACTATTGCCGACTGCTCCGCGGCTCTTGCTCTGTTCAGTTCCGCCTGAGCGCTTTCGATTTCCTCGTTCCGGCTGCCGGCGGCAAGCTCGGCCAGAACCGCTTCGGCATAGGCGAGATTGGCTTCGGCCAGGGCCACGCCGATAATCTGGTCGCTCTTTTCAAGAATTGCCAGGATTTGCCCGGCCTGGACCGCATCGCCTTCTTCGACCGGACGTTCCGCCAACCTGCCGGGGATACGAAAACTCATCTGGGCCTCGGTTACCTCGATATTGCCGGAAAACCTTAAAGTGGCGCCGTCATCGCCTTGCTGCCGGAAATTGTAGAAGGCAAGGCCTGCAATAACCGCTATGACAAGCGGGATTATGATACGTAACCGTTTTTTCATGACGCGTCCTTCGGTGGTAACAACGTTTCGTTTTTAATCGCCTCGATCCCGCCCAGGGAAAAGAGCCAGACAAAGTCGGCCAGCCGGTCGAGATTGGCCTCCGTGGGCGCATCGTCCGCGCTGATTTTCCTGATTACCGAGGAGGCAAAAGCATAGTAGATGCACTGCCCGATTATGGAAATGGCGCAGGGCAGCAGTTTCTCCAGGCCGGGATTGACACCCATGATGTCGATGATGATGGCGGTCAGCAGGTCCTTATGCGGTTTGATATAACGGTCGAGAACGGCTTCAAAGGCCGGGCTCGGATCGAGCAATTCCCGGGCGATAAGCTTGCCCCTGCCGGAAATGCCGCCCCAGCCTTCGCCGCTCTGCAGCCGGTAGAACATAGCCCGGATGAATGTCCGCAGCCGTTGTCCGGCGTCGGCCTCCGCGTTCGGTTCCATGGTGGCGGGAAAGCGGGTGAAGCCGGTATGAAAGACATCCTCGAGGACGGCGCCGTAGAGCCCTTCCTTGTCGCGGAAATGGTAATTGATCGCGGCGATGTTGACCTCTGCGGCCTGGGCGATTCTGCGGATCGTGGCATCCTTGAAACCCATTTTGCCGAAGATATCTCCGGCCGCTGCGAGGATTCTCTCTTTGGTGGGTGCTGAATGGTCCGACATTTTTCCTCACTGGTTTTTAAACTTATGATTTAAACAAAAGAATAAAACAAGTGTTTGAAATGCGCAAGAGGTATTTTTGCCGGTTTTCCAGACAGGAATAAGCCTGACATATTACGCGATCAGGTAAAAATCAGAGTGCCCATTTTTTTCTTGGTGGGGAACCCGAGGCAGGAGACTTTTTGGCGCAGGCGCTGAATTTTTGTTGTGTCTCAATATCGTTACTCTGATCTGAGCCTGTCTCCGCGGTCCAGGGGCAGTTCGACAATGAAAACGGTTCCCGGACCGTAATGCTCGGACCGCGGAAAACCCTCGGGCAGGTATTGCGCCGGGGGAGGGCTTAAAGCAGAGATCCTGCCGCCATGCTCCTTGATGATCCCGAAGGAGACGGAAAGCCCGAGACCCGTCCCTTTGCCGACCTGCTTGGTGGTGAAGAACGGATCGAAGATCTTGCTCAGATGCTCCTTTTCAACTCCCTGGCCGGTGTCGGCCACACTGACTTCGAGCCCTTCGCCGTTGACGTCGCGTTTGGACTGGACGTATATCACCCCGTCCTGACCAATGGCGTCGGCGGCGTTATTGAGCAGGTTCAGCCAGACCTGCTTGAGCCGTTCCTTGTCGCCGGTCAGCGGCGGAATAGCTTCATCGGGAGCATGGATGATTTTGATGCGGTTCAGGAAGAAGCCATTCTCTACCAGTTCTATAACTTCCTGCATGGACTCATTGACGTCGACTTCTTTTCTGACCGATTGAGAGTGCCTGGAAAAGCCCAGAAGGTCGGCGACGATCTTCCGGCAGATTTTAGTCTGCTTTTCAATGACCTTTATATCCTTCAGGAGCTCTTCATCCTTGATATCGTCCATAAGGAGCTGACTGTAACCAAGGATAATACCGAGTGGCGTATTGATCTCGTGGGCCACCCCCCCGGCCAGACGGCCCAGGTCTTCCATCTTCTGCGCCTGGATAAGCTGCTCCTGGAATTTTTTCAGCATGGAAATGTCTCTCGCGGTCAAAAGGATGCCGCCGATGCTGTCATCCTGATCGTAGACCGGGACCTTGACCACATGAAACCATTTCTGCCCATCGGGCCGCTTAAAGGTGATTTCCTTGACAAGCGGACGGCCGGTGAGGAGTATCTGCTTGTCTTCGTGGAAATGAAGATCGGCCTCAGACCCGGAAAAGATATCAAAATCGGTTTTGCCGACCACGTCCTCCTCGTTGAGGTTGAAATGTTCGCAGAAAGCCTTGCCGGCAAACGTGTAGGTCAGATCCTTGTCTTGCAGGGCTATGAAATCGGGCGTCACATTCATGATGGTCTTGAGCAGGCCCTGTTGCTTGGCAATGGTTTTCTCCCGCTCGGTCAGCTCTTCAATATGGTTTTTGATGGTAATGGCCATGACATCGAAAGCTTCGGCCAGATCTTGGAGTTCATCGCCGAAATTGTGCTTAAATACAGGACATTGCCGACAACTCTCTATCTTGAGCGGATATTTCTTGTCGTGACAGCTGGGGCACATCGTTCCGGGCAGATACCAGCAGCGCCGCTGGACATCGCCATAGGCCGGGCAGTCTGCCTTGCCGCATTCCTTTATTTCCCAGCAGTTTTTTTCCAGGGAAAAGCCGCTTTGAACATTGAGATTGCCTTTGACGATTTCTTCCGCCGATTTTCTCAGCCGGTTGAGGCGGAAGGTTACGGTGCGGGCAAACCAGAGGGCCAGGACAATGCCAAGACTCACCACCCCCATGGTGCTGATGAGACTGATCAACCGCTGATGGCGTATCTGGGCGTCCATGTCGCTTCGCGACAGGCCAAGCCTGACGATGCCCAGGTCTTTGCCTTCCAGTACAACCTTGCCTTTGAAGTCGTAAACAAGACCGCGTTCGGTGGCCAGAAGCAACGGCTGCACCTGCCGGCTGTCCGGATTGACCTGGAGAAGATCGGTGGGGAATCCTCCGGAAAAAGTATGGGTCAGAATGTTGTCGCCGGCATCGGTCAGAAAAATATAAATGACGTCGTCATACTGGCTGTGGACATTGTCGATGAGGTTTTTCATCTGCAGAAAATCCATGGCCAGGAGGGGTTCGGCGAGGCGAAAGGCCAGGCCGGAGGTCAAAGCCATGCCTCTTTTTTTCCCTTCCTCGAGAAGAGCCCGCGAAGACATGCCGGAAAGGATAAGTCCGATGGAGAGGCCGCAGAAGACCAGCATCAAGGTCATGCCCAGGGTGATTTTTGTCCTGAACCTCAGGCCATGAATGAATTTCAGCAGATATCTACTCAAGATTCAGCCCTACCTTTTTACTGAGCTCGCGAACGGGATCGAAGTCCCGATCGTCGGAAGGGATAAAACCGATGAATTTTGCCGCATCGAAGAGAGCCCTATGCCCGGGATCTTCATAATCTAGTTGGAGCATGGCGGTTCTGATTTTGTCCGCCGCATCCTGAGGCAGCCTTGGGCTGTAGGCGTAGACCCAGCCGGGATACCATCTGGAGCTGGCAATCACCTTGATCTGATCGATGTCGATTTTATTTTCCACCACTCTTAAGGAGCCTTCACGGATCGAGCCCAGATCATGGAGTCCGGCGTATACCCCCAGAATCACATTTTCCTGCCTTCCGCCGGCAAAGACGACTTCTTTGAAATCACGCAGATTCAGGCCGTGGTCGACGAAATGGCCGAGGGGAAACAGATATCCTCCGGCGGAGGAGGGATCGACAGCCACCCATGACTTGCCCCGGCAATCTTCAATCGACTGGATTGCCTTGTTGTCCTTGCGGGCAATGATCTGGCCACGGAACTCCGCCCGCCCGTCTTCCTCGACGATTCTGGTCAGGGCCTTGGCGCCGAAACGGTTGGCCAGCTTGACGTAGATGAATGGGTTTGAGAACGAGATATCGATCTTTCCCTGGCCGAACATACTGATGTGGTCGGCAAAGGAGTCCGGGAATACCTGCCGTATGGGCAGGCCGGTCTGTTTGGCAAGATATTCAACCAGCCGGTGATGGCGCTGAAAGGACTCGGTGTTTGAGTATTGAGGGAGGTAGGCATAGGTTATTGCCGGCAACTGCGGCCTGAAGGTAATCTCTTGACGCTTGTCCAGGGATACTTCGACCGCCTCCTCCCTTTCTCCGCAGGATACAAGGAGAAAAGACACCAGGAGCATGAAAAAGAAAAGAAATCTCTGTGGCATGGATGCTGTTTGGTTACATTGGCCGTTAACAGCTTTTCCGGTCACAAACGTGTGGCCGATCAATGGTTGGGAGGTGCTGATATTGCTGCCAACCCCATCCATTTAATCTATCAGATTTATGGCTTTAAAGAAAAACAATTCCTCCTCTTTTCGTCTATCACCCCGCAAAAAAATATGAGACAGACCGTATTGTTGATCGGACTGTCTCATTGTCGATGAGTGGGCTCTCTACGATAATTCTGAAGGCGAGCCTGTGTGCGGCTCGATGATAACCGTCTTCGTCATCTCAGCTGTCTTCGGGTACTCGTCCTTGTCAATCATGTTCTTACCGATACACTCGTCCACGGTTTGTACGGAGCCCAGCCAGGTGGTGCAAAAGGTAGCCAGGTTTTGCCGGGGGGGCAGTCCAGCATCAATCATCATGTATAACCTGATAGATGTGACGTGGACATAACCCTATCACCAGTTTGCTCCAGTTCTTCTGCCGTGATCAGGCGGTAACTTGTACTTCGTCCCCCGCCCGGATTTTGAATCAGAATGTGGCGGGCGACGAGTTCCCGCAAATCCCTAAGTGCGGTGTCGGATGAGCATTTGGTACATTTAGCATATTTCGATGTGGTCATGTGTCCCTTAAAATTGTCGAGCATGGGATTAATAATATGGCGCTGTCGTTCATTCACCGGATCAGGATTAATCCGGTTCCACAGTTCCGCCTTAAAAAGAACCGAGGACAGTGTATCTTCTGCATTAACAACAGCGCGCGTAAAGCAATTTAAAAACCAGGACAGCCAAGATGTAATATCGACACTGCCTTTTTGCTGTCTCTCAAGCTGTGTGTAATATGCTTTGCGTTCCTGCTCAATTTGTCTGGACATAGAATAGAAGCGACTGGACGTCCCATCTGCCCTTGCCAGAGCCATATCCGCAATTGCACGCGCAATCCGCCCATTGCCGTCTTCAAATGGGTGAATAGTGACAAACCATAAATGGGCAATACCCGCTTTAAGCACAGGATCAAGCTTCAGGTCAGTTTCAAACCATGAGAGAAGCTTCGTCATTTCCGCATCAAGACTGGATGATTCTGGCGCCTCATAATGCACCGTCTCACGCCCTATTGGACTAGACACAACCTGCATCGGGCCTGCTTCTGCGGGTCGCCAAGCACCAACGGTGATGCGGTGCATACCGCTTCGACCTGTCGGAAACAAAGCCGCATGCCAGTCGAACAAGCGTTCCGCTGTTAAAGCCCGATCAAATTTTTGCGTCGCATCCAGCATCATCTCAACAATCCCTTCAACATCGCGACCGACAGGCTTGTCGTTTTGAAGAGGAATACCTAATCTTCGAGCAATAGAAGATCGGACTTCATCCGTATCAAGTTTTTCGCCCTCTATGGCCGACGAGGTCACAACATCAGTTGTGAGGATATTCAGGCTGGCCTCCTGCCGGATAGGGAAACCTAACACCTCCATCTTACCCAGTAAACGCCCTTGCCGGTGACGAGCCTCGGCGAGCAACGACGCAAGGGCTTTATCGTCCCAGATGAAATTTGGCCAGTCTTTCTTTTCAAATATCCACATGCATAATCTCCGTATCATATGCGGTGATTATAGCGAGTATTTGCCGCAAAGGCTATTCAAAACCGCAAATCATGCGGTGAATAGCAGCCTTAACCACCGCAAACGCACTCCCTTCCGGAGAACAAGGGGACGTTTTTGACTTTTTTATATTTCTTTCCCAGGGGGGTAGTAGTTCATAGTTTCAAATCGCCTACTACCAAGGAATTACAATACGATTATCTTTGGCGGCATTATGTGGCGCTGCCGCAAAAAGGGAAATACTCCATTTTTAACCGAAGCCATTACGAAAATGTGCTGGTAACCAGAGTCAATCCACAGTATCTGCTCAACGAAAATATTCCCGGCATCGAAAATATAGACGATATTCCAGGCGATTTCTGGGATAAGCGTTTTGATCAGATCCGTAACTTTGAAAAACACATTGTTCAGAACGGCACATTGGTCTTTAAATTCTTTTTGCATCTTAGCAAAGAAGAACAAAGGAAGCGGTTGTTGCGACGACTGGAAAAACAAACCAAAAACTGGAAATTCGCCCCCAGCGACTTAACAGAAAGAGAGCTTTGGGAGAACTACTGGGTACATTACGAGCAGGCTATCAACAACACTTCATTACCCCACGCTCCATGGTATATCATACCTGCCGACGACAAGCCACTTTCAAGATTTCTTGTGGCAAAAATACTACATGAAGAGATGGTAAAGTATACCGATATCGTTGAGCCGCAGCTGGATAGCAGTATTCAGGAGAATATTGAGAAATACAAAAAAAAGCTATTAAGGAAGGAGTTGTAAATTTCCAATCTTTAGTGATGGACTCATGATTTCTCCTTAGGAAACGGTCTGCCCTATACCTGTTAAAGGATTTCCTTCAGGATGGGATCGATCACTTCAAAACATCGATGGCATAATTCAGCGCCGTAAAGACGATGATACCGGCCAGCATCCACTTGATGACTTTTGCCGGGACATGCTTCTGGCACCTGGCGCCGAGATACATGCCGGCCATTCCGCCCAACCCGAAAAGAATGCCCAGCAGCCAATCCGGGGCAATTGACATGCCGGGATAAAATGGTGCCAGTATTTGATAGAAGGCAACTCCTGCGATCGAGGTGACAAAGGTCCCCATCAGTGCCGCTCCGGCAACCGTATAGACGGGAAGACCGAAAAAGGTCACGAAAAACGGTGCGATTATGGCTCCACCGCCGATGCCGTAAATCCCCCCGACAGCACCGACAATCAAACTGAGCGAGAAGATGCCCCAGGTCGATACATCGAACTGTTCGTCATAGAAGGTATAGCCGAATCGGCGAAGATTGAAGTGGGTTAATCTGACCGCCGACTGGTTGGCGGGATCAAGCTGCCCGGTATCTTTTCCTCCCGTCCGGTGCCGCTTCACCATCTCCTGAAACCGCTTCTCGCTCTGGGCCTTGGTCAGGTTGCCGGAGTTGTTTCCTTTTCCAAGGAGATCACGGATCATCCGGACTCCGATATAGAGCAGGACTGCTGCGGCAAATACCTTGAATTGTTGAGGGTCGGGTAAAAATTTAACACGCACGACGGCACCGAACAGTACACCCGGCAGGGTGCCGGCCACCACTATCCAGGTAAGGGGCCAGACCATCCTGCCTTCTCTCCAGTAGCGATAGACTCCGCTGGGAATAGCCACAACATTGAATAACTGATTGGTGGCGCTGACCGATGGCGCGGTATAGCCGAGAAAGGACATCTGGAAAGGCAGCAGCAGAAAAGCCCCCGATACTCCGCCCATCGAGGTGAAAAATGAGATCACGAAGGCAACAAGCGGTGGAATCCAGGGTTGTACCTCTATTCCGGCGGTTTGAAAAACCATGGCGATCTCCTGGGGAAACCGAATATTGAACTGTGACACGAAAATTGTTATATTCGTGTCAAATTAGCCATGTTCCGTGTCACTTGTCAAGGCGTTTGTTTGGGATAGTGCCACCTGGTTCATGCGAATCAAAGCGGCAAAGCTTGACAAAAGAATATCAACAGTTTTATATTTTGCTATCACGTTTTTTAAAATTTTCGTGTATGGGCAAAAGTCTTCTTCAATTCAGTCAATTGTGCAAGAGGAATCTCATGAATAAAATCGCCGATGAACCATTAAGTGACGAAGGTACTCCATCTCCGGCCGAAAATGATGGAACTTTTTCCCAAGCCAAAATTCACAGGTTCGACAGGGTCGAGCTGGCGGGGGCATTCGGCGATCTGGGAACGCTTCTGCCGATAGTCGTAGCCATGATCCTCATCAACGGTTTGAGCCCCTCCTCGGTGTTTCTGGCCTTTGGCCTCTTCTACCTGATTGCCGGCTATTATTTTCGCCTGCCGATACCCGTGCAGCCGCTGAAGGCGGTAGGGGCGATAGCCATCGCCTATCCGGCAGTGATCACCGAATCGGTTATCGGCGCTTCGGGAATCATTTTCGGGGTCATCCTGCTGGTGTTCTCTTTGACGGGGATGGTCGATCATATCGCTAAACTTTTTTCGCAGGCGGTTGTCAGGGGCATTCAACTGACCCTGGGGCTGATCTTTCTTAAAAAAGGCATCGAACTCATAATCGATAAAAATCTCTTCATGTCCGGCATGCAGAGCAGCCTGTCCGAATACCCGGTCAATCTGATTATCGGCATTGCGGTCTTCGCCCTCGTCCTCCTCCTTCTCGACAACAGACGCTTTCCCGCAGCTCTCGTCGCACTTGCCGTAGGCATTGTTTCAGGAATTGCTCTCGGCGGACTTTCCGGGCATACAATCTCCCTTGGACCGACGGAAATGCGGCTCATTCATCCCACCGCCGCTGATTTCTGGACTGCCTTCATCATGTTGATCCTCCCGCAGATTCCTCTGACCATCGGCAATGCATGTGTCGGAACAGCCGATACCTGTCTCAGTCTCTTCAAGGAAAGTCCCCACCTGAATAAGGCCAAGGCCGGAAAATTCGCCTTTTCCATGGGGCTTATGAACCTGCCGGCGGGATTCTTCGGAGCGGTGCCCATGTGTCATGGCACCGGCGGATTGGCCGCTCATTACCGTTTTGGGGCCAGGACCGGAGGCGCACCGATCATGATCGGCATCTTTTTCGTGATCGTCGCCCTGGTGCTCGGCGAACTTGGCTTTACTCTTCTGGCGATAATTCCCCAGTCGGTTTTGGGGGTGCTTCTGGTGTTTGCCGGGTTGGAACTCTGCCCGCTGCTGAGAAGTCTCAGAACCAATGAAGAATATTTTATCGCTCTTTTAATTGCCGGCATCGCCCTTGCCGTACCAAACATGGCATGGGCTTTTGCCGTCGGTATCGGGACCGATCTTTTTATCAGGAAAATGAAGATCAAGATTTAACCGGGAGGGGACGGGACGGGTTTTTTATTTTTTCAATCCACATGCAGCACCACGGAAAAGCAGTTGAAGAGAACCCAGACGCCGTCCCCTTCGTGCAACTGAAGGAGCAAATCGCCCGCAGAGGAAATAATGGCACAAATTTCCGTTGCATCGGAAATCCGCACTACGCATTCCGTATTGATCTTTCCCCTGGTTATCTTTGTCAGAATCCCTTTAAACCTGTTTTCCGCACTGCTTGCAGGATCATTTTCACCGCCCTGCAGGATAACCCATGGCGCTTTCACCTCGGCCGTGATCAACCGACCCTGACGCAAGCCCAGCCTCTCCAGGCTGTCGTTGGTGATCACCGTGGTGAGGGGATGACCGTCGATAGTCGTCAGGTCCACACGAGTCTGGATATCGCCTCGCGTAATGCTTTGGATTTTTGCGTAAAAAGAGTTTCTCGCACTAGTTTTGCGCAAAGACTCTTTTTCCATGAAACGTTTGGCAACGAGTTGAATTTCTTCTTTCGAAAAAGAGACATAGGCCGAGGTGAGGCTGGGGGTCGAATGCCCCAGGATCATCTGCACCGCCGGTAACGGCATGTTGCTCCGCATGAGTTCTACGGCTCGAGCCTTGCGGATGGTCTCCGGGCCGCCCAACTGCTTGTGAAAGCCGCAGGCCTGAGCCCGCTCGTAGAACTTGCGGCGGACAAAACCGGGGTCCAGGTTGAGCGCGGTACCCGACTCTTGCTGAAATGGCGGATTGCCCAGAGTATCCCGGATTTCGCTGGACAGCGCTTGGGAAATCTGCACTTCCCTCGGGTCAAGGGCGCTGCCGCGAAAAACCACGGTGTGCCGAATCCAGTCGATGTCTTCGAACGGGTTGAGTGCCAGGACTTCGCTCAACTTGGCACCTGTGTATCTGATCAAAAGAAAAATGAGCAGGATGCGCTGCCTGGAAAGACGCACATCGGAACGGCGGGAATCCTCCGCCCATTCTCTGAACGATTGCTCCAGCTGGTTCAGTTGGGTGGTGTCCAGGCACTCGTCTCCGGTTGCTAGGGAGACGATGCGTCCGTGGTCATTGCCATCCGATCCTGAGGCTTTCGATTCCTGTACTTTTTTTGTTTGTGTTTTTCCCGGTGATTTCATAGCTCGTAATCGCTTTAACGTGGTGATTGACTTGTTTTTGGCCCATGCTTTCAAGCAGATTAACATGCTCATTACCGGAAGCTCAACAACCTTCTGGTAAACAAGGCCCGCAGAACTGCAGCAGACCTTGTTATTGAACAGGTGGTTACAACTCCATCTTGAAGATGAAATTTACGAAGCCGTCTTCCTCTTCGGTTTTGTATCCGACCTCGATGCCGTATTCGATCGGCAGAGTCGCAAGTACAACCCCTTTGTTTGTCAAAGTCGCCCCGACCGAAGTCCTGGCCTTCCCGTTCCACGAGTCCCAATCGAAACCGCCATCCCATCCCGCACCGTAGTCGACAAAAAGCGATCCTTTCAGCAGATTGCTGTGGTAGGCATACATTCCGACTCCATTGTCGGAATAGAGGATGGGGAAGTGGTACTCGGCGGTCATCAGGAGATTTTTGCGCAGGTTGAGATCACCCTCGTCGTCGAAATCGTTATAGCCTCTGGGGATGCTCAAATCCTTTTCATAGGTAAGCAGACCGTTCTGGGACTGATGGACGAGGGTCAAGGCAAATCCCTGATGCTCGAAATAGGACGGGACGTATTGGGTGAAGGAAACAACGCTGTTATAGCCGGGCAGTTCGCCGCCCAGCTCCGACAGCCCTTTCTCGTAGGATAAAAAGAGATCCTGGCCCCAGAAGGAGACCATATCTCTTGAGGCGGCATCCGGTCGTCTGGATACGCTCAAGTCACCGAAAAAAGCGGTCGACCGGTTGCTGTTATCGGCGATATCTCTGTCGTCATCCAGACTGCTGAAGGACCTCAGACGCGATCCGACGCGTACGGAAGAGGTGACAAGAGAAGGTGTTATCCGGGGAATCAGGTTGATTTCAGCGGAAAGTTCGCCGCCCTGCTCCCTGTACCAGTAGCCGTCCTCATTGCCTCCCAGCGGATCGCCCTCATTGGGCAGGTCATAAAGCCTGGCCGACAAGGTCGGCCAGAAGGATTTATTGGCAAGGTTTATATCGAATCCGACCCGGTTCGAATCGAAGCCGTACAGCAGGTTGACGTCATAACTGTTTATTTCCAGGGGGTCTCCGCCCTTGAGGAAAACACCTGCCTGGACACCTTCTTCGTCCGAACTGATGTAGGGCGTATGGATATAGGGAATGTACGCCTTGAGTGGGATGCCGGCTGAGCTTTTGAAAGCGACATCAGGCTGCAGCCGCTGCAGGTCGGGCTCGGCAAGACCCTGGGCGACTTCTACCTCGACCGGCTTTCCAGTCTGCGGGGTAAAAGGAAGGGTGTGGACGTGTTTTACCCCTCTGATGGTATTTGCATAGGATAATGTATCGCCGTCCTTGGAGAGATGGGGGTTGCCTGCCACGTAAGGCACCGATGTCAGCTGAAAAAGTTTCCTTTCTTCAAGGTTCCAGGCATAGATGTTCCAGATGGTGCTGCGATCCGATGAAAAAAGCAACCATTTCCCATCCGGTGAAAATTCCGGCTCGTTATCCTCGGCGATATCCGACTTGAACAACAGCTCCATCGCCCCTGTCACAGGGTTTACCAGGACGATATCGGAATTTTGACCGCTTTTCACCACTGCGGCGATCTTTGTCCCGTCCGGAGACCAGCACGGCGCATCGAAATACATGCCGGTTTTGCTGATAAGCGGTCTGACATCGGTCCCGTCGGCATTGAGGAGCACCAGGTCGATCCACATGGCATTTTTTCTGGTGGCGACAAAGGTTGTGCCGTCCGGGGAGAGGGCGGCGGAATAGATGTGGGCGTTTTTCGTCAGGCGAGTACGCTCGCGGGTCTTCGGATCGAAAATGACCAGGTCGGTGGTATCGATATGACCCTCTCCAAAGGGATGATAGAATATTTCGGACAGAATCAGGCGGCCGTCGGCAAGCCTGCGCGCGGAAAGATTGGCGAGGTTGCCTGTTTCAATCTCGGAGAGGATCTCAGGCGAATCGGGAGACTTCTCCACCAGGGCGGTTTTCTTGTCGTTGCCCCTCCTGAGCCCGATAATGGTCCCATTTTCGGTCCAGAAATGCTCTTCGAAACTGTCCAGGGTATCCTCTTGCGCCAGGACGATTTTGCCTTGCGGCAAACCGGCGGCGAGCGCCTGCTCTTTGACCTGCCGGGCATTATTCAGATAGTCCTGCAAAAACTCGTGATAAAACTGCTCCGGGTCCTTGCCGGTTACGTGGGACAGGGCCTTGGTCGATCCGCCCAGAGGATGTTGCGCCTGATACCTGCTCAACCGGGCAAAGGCATCCTCGCCATAGGTTTTGTTAAGATAGTCGACCATGGGATAGCCGGCAAGGTAGATCCTTCCCCCAGGCGGCGCAAAGGGAGGCGATACTGCCGCCGCGTTGAGATTCCAGAGGCCGTCGCCCTCGGTAAACGACATCAACTCTCCCGTGAAAAGGGGCGAGCGGCCTCGGCCTCCGTCGGTATAAATGGTTTCGGTATTGGTGGTAATACCTTCAACGAGCCATCCCGGCGAAAACATGTTCGAGATGGCAAGACCTTCGCCGAAGACCTTGGTCAAAGCACCAAACCAGCCGAGACGGGTGGTGAGGTGCACATAATGGGTATATTCATGGGTGAAGACCAGATCCAGGATATCCGACCCCGGCCCGAATCCCCGCACCGTATAAAGCGGAGCCTCGTACAGGGATATTCTGTTTGGGAAAGGCGCCATGAAACCGTTGAAGAGATCGGTGCCGGGATTGAGGACGATCGGGCAAAGCCTCGGTTCGATGCCCAGATAGCCGGTGACGTCCTTATGGACTTCGTTACACAGCGAAAGGACTCGCTGAGCAAGGGCCTCATGCCCCTCCGGGTAATAAATGATGAAATGATCCGTTGTTACGGTGCGCCACTGAAGTCCTGGATCATACCGGGCGAAGACCTGGGAGGGAAAGAGAAGGCAGAGAATCGCTACTGCATAACAGAGCGGGATCTTGAGCTTCGATGAGAAACAAAATCGATAATTCATAAAAATAAACCTGTAGCAGAGTTTTCCGGAGACGGGCGTGTGGCTACCCGCAAACACTTACGCAGGCCGGCAAAGGATTTATGGCGCAGACCTTGACCGAGAGTATTATCCGCTAACTCCTTAAAATCTGTGGTGAATTTGTTATGAATTGTTTCAATTTGTAAGATGCTGCAATGAGTTCGCACTGTTTTTTCTGAAAGGTTGACTAAGCCTCATGTGAAGTTAGCTGGCAGACGCGTTGATTGGGGTCACGGCAATCTGGTATGGTTTCCCCATTCTCACAGGAAACGACAGCCTCCGCGACTTTTTGGCAAGTCCCTATAGAATAATATAAGAACCGCCATAACGACCAATCTTACTCTACGATAAACGTCGTTTTAACAGGAAGACACCAAAAAAGATTATGGCTGTAGCCAAACAATCAACAAACTCAATAGGTTCGCCCACGATGAAGCTACCAATCAGGAGAGCAACAATTGGTGGAATATAGTTCACAGATGATGCGACTACAGCACCAAGATGATCGACAATGTAGTAATAAATAAGATATGCCCCTCCAGTGCCAAGTAACCCCAGGCCTACTACCAAGCCAAGAGATGCATGTGTATCTGTCCATATTTTCCCTATTCCGTTGTAATCAGTAACTACAGATAAGAGAAGGAGAGCAAGGCCAAGTTGATACGTTGTTAATGCAGATGGTAAGATTTTCCGTGGACTTATATATTTTCTCGCGTAAACATAAGAAGCACCGCCACTTAATGAACCGGCTACTATATAAAAAAGTCCTTCTAGGTTGGTTGAAAGCAACTCTTGCCCTGATGGCCTAGCAATGAGAAAAACCCCGAACAATCCCACCAAGACTCCGATCACTCTTTGTGCACTAACTTTTTCTTCCTTAAGAAATATTACAGCCAATATGAAAGTAAATAGAGGTATTGATCCAGATATTGCTCCAGCCACACCGGAAAGCAAAAGCGACGTCCCTTTAACAAAGAAGTAATAATAGAACGTGGTTGCTATCAATGCCATCACAAAAAAATGGCCAATATATTTGAGTTGCGACCAAGCCAAGGCTCCTGATAACCATGAGTAAATCAATACTGGTAAAAAACCAAAAAGTACTCGGAAAAATACAATCTGTGTAGTCGATAATAGGTTTGATGCCAATTTCATATATATGAAGTTACTTCCCCAAAAGACTCCAAGCAACATGAATGCAAGCACGGGGATAAAGGCCAACGGTTTTCCAACCTGAGACATGTTGTTCCTCCTGAATAGTGCTAAAGAGATTGAAAAGATATTTGTATTGAAAATGTGATCTTAAAATCACCAATATCTTCCACTTGATTTCTATTCCCCGCACATGTACTTTATAGCATTCATATGATTGCAATGCTAATCAATGTTCGTCATATTGTCAATAGGAGTGTTATATGGAACAATCTGTAAAGGAAGTTTCTAAGAACCTGAAGGAAATCAGGGAGAAAAGAGGACTAAGTCTCGATCAACTTTCTGAGCTTACGGGAGTGAGCAAGAGTATGTTACGGCAAATCGAAACGGGGAAGTCTAGTCCAACAATTGCTACAATCTGCAAGATATCTAATGGATTACGGTTATCTTTCACAGCTCTTTTACGAAAACGGGAGTTTCAAGTAGAAGTAAAACAATTTCGTGGTGGGCCTCTTCTAACAGATGACTCAAAAACATGTCGACTCTTCCCTTTAGTACCTTTTGACCCCCATCAATCTTTTGAAACCTATTATTTTGAGCTCGACCCCGATACAGTATCTTCTGGCGAACCACATCAAGGTGATATTTATGAGTATGTGTTTGTAATCAAAGGAACATTGGAAGTATCAATAGAAGGAAAAACATTTAAGATCAATGAAAATGAGTTTTTGAAATTTGAGGCAAATCAACCTCATGTCTATAAATGCATCGGCAAAAAAATGGCAGCAGCTATAATGCAATTAAGTTATCTCGCCTGAGATCGAAAAAATAGGTCCATCCAAACGAGTACTTAGAGGGGAAAGGGCAGAGACATTTGATTTTCTTGGCCTCACCCACTATTGCGGTACAAGACGGAACGGCACGGGGTTTCGGATGAAGCAGGTTACTGCCCGCAAGAAGTATGTCGCCAAGCTGAGAATCTTCAAGGAATGGTTGAAGGAAGCCAGGACTTTAAAGACCATGGAAATTTGGAAAATAGTCAGTTCCAAACTGAGGGGGCACTTTAACTACTACGGATTAACCGATAATTATCGTGGACTTATGCGATTTGATCAAGCAGTGAAAAAGCTGTTGTTTAAGTGGCTGAACCGTAGAGGAAAGAGGAGCTGCCTTAATTGGGAAGAATTCAATAAAATGCTGATGCGATTTCCACTGCCAAAACCACGATTGTGGTCAGT
This sequence comes from Desulfobulbaceae bacterium BRH_c16a, assembly GCA_000961725.1. GTDB lineage: Bacteria > Desulfobacterota > Desulfobulbia > Desulfobulbales > Desulfocapsaceae > Desulforhopalus_A. Next base: position 57,386 of record LADS01000002.1, on the reverse strand, counting down.
ATGTTCGGATTACCTGTGAATACTATGTGAGGAGCCGTGTAAATAGCGCAAGCACGGTTCTGAGAGGGGCCGGTGATAATAGAAGGGACAGAACGAAATAGCAGCCACGTATTAGCCGCGTGCGGCAAGGCGTCAACAAAAGACTCGCTGTGGATGTGCTGTTTTATTTAAAGAAACCGGTCTACTCGACCGTTGACTTTTGGGAATAGCCAGTTTTAGGTAATTTTCCGGCTGGTAACTTTCACTGAAATCAGCTCTGTCAAACACATTGATCAGTTAGTTTCTGCTTAGTGCTTGCGAGTTTCATTAATTAAACCAAGAAGGAATAAATGAAAAAAGCAATGATCAAAGGCCTAAAATTTCTGGCAGCAGCCACAGTATTGCTGTTTGCCGCGGAGCAGCAGGCGACCGCATGTACCATTTTCGAACTACATGATCGATCGCAGACCCTGGTCGCGCATGGTTTCGATTGGGACACCGGGAAAGGACACATGGTAATTAACAAGCGCGGATTGGAGAAAAGTGCAATAGCCGCCTTAATCGGCGCTGAAAATCCGGTACGCTGGCGTTCCCGGTTCGGCAGTCTGACCATCGGCTGGGTAGGGCAGGACATGCCCACCATCGGGGTGAATGAAAAGGGATTCCTGGCCGCATCCTTATTGCTGGAGGGTTCGCGTTTTCCTGATTCCGACCCTGCGGACACGCGTGGTACCATTTCTCAGGTCCATGTCAAACAATATCTGCTGGATACCTGCGGCTCGGTAGAGGAGGCCCTGGCCGTGCTAGACCAGACTAGGATCATGTCGACCAGCCGCTACGGTATTCATTATTTTCTGGCGGATGCCAGCGGAAACGCCGCCACCGTCGACATGCTTGACGGCCGGATGCACATCCATCACGGAAGCGATCTGCCGATTCCCGCCCTGACGAACAGCGCCTACACGGTCGGACTTGCCGCCCTGAAGAGCAGTGCTGCAACCGATCAGAAGACGGATGTGTATGGCATCGCCACCTCCGAAGTCCGTTTCGCCTCGGCCGCCCGATCGATCGAGGCATTTGCCTCCCGCGAGAGCGGCGACGATGTCGCATGGGCATATGCCGAACTCGACAAGGTTAAAAAAGCCAGCACCCAATGGCAATCGGTCTTCGACCTCCGCCAACACCGACTCTACCTACGGACCTATAGCAACCCCGAGGTGCGGATGGTTGATCTGGACGATTTCGACCTGAGCTGCAGTACCCCCGCCCTTTATCGCGATCTGGAGGCCTCGTCCGGACCCTTTCTCCTTCTCGACAGGGCGAGCCGGGCGACTCTCGCGACAGAGGCCAACCGGATACTGCGGCTTGACCAGGCGAAGGTCGACATCATTGTCGACAATCCCGAAAGCCTCGTTTGCCGGGGGGAACAGCAATAGTAACCGGCAAGCTAACGAACACTTTTTTCCATCTTCCAGCAAAGGTGATTTATCATTTTTTCCCAACCACATCGGCAGCTGAACCGTTTACGACAATTCTTGCCATCCGCAATACCGACCGGACGATCGGTGCCCGGCTTACAGAATGAAAACCTGGGAGTTCTGGGGACATGGAGTTCTGGAAACATGATACTTAATTCCAACGCCAAAATGCACTGGATAAACCAGCGATTTTGGCGTTACCATAGTCCAGATATCTCCTATCCCATTTTGACCGGATGGTTTCGGAAAGATAACAGGAAGAAGGTCAACTTACTTTCCATTTGAAAGAGCTAAGGTTGCCAATAGCTTTGTACGGTTGTAAGGTGTCATGTTGTATTATTAGATTGGAAATATGACGAAGCAATTACATCAAGACAACAACGGGATTTAACATGGAATCATCCTCTTATTGGTTATTATTTTTATCTGCAGCCATTGTGATAAATATCACACCTGGTCCGGATATGATCTACATCCTCTCCAGGACAATAGCTCAAGGACGAAAGATTGGGATTGCATCATCTTTTGGGGTATGTAGTGGGTCTTTTGTACATATTTTTGCAGCAGCATTTGGCCTGTCAGCGATCATTGCAACCTCTGCCATGGCCTTCGGTGTTGTTAAGTATGTCGGTGCAGCATATCTTATTTATCTGGGGATACAGGCTTTAAGGTCGAAAGGAATTTCTTTTGATATTCCTGTTAAAAAACAGGCGCAATCAACATTCTGGAAGGCCTTCAGACAAGGGGCGTTGATCGATATCCTAAACCCAAAAGTTGCCATTTTTTTTATGGCCTTTTTACCACAATTTGTTCGTCCGGAACTGGGGCACGCACCGGCTCAGATTCTTGTACTCGGATTTCTCGTAAATTTAGTTGGCGTGGTAATTGAATCTGTCCTCGTTTTAACTGCTGCTCGAACAACGATTTTTTTTCGCAACAACAGTCAATTCTCTACCTTGCTTGACCGAGTTTTAGGCTCTATGTTTATTGGTCTGGGGATTCGCTTAGCCTTAATTGAGAATCACACGAATTAGTACAGCAATGTGGGTCGGGGCCTATTCTTATTCTCATTTATTGTGGGGCCCAGAGTAACTTGATTGCGGGTCAGGACGTTTATCATTGCGGGCCGCTACATCTACCGACATTCATGAACACTACATCGGCATCAAGGACTTTCCCGGATGAGAGGAGCACTCCAACGACTTTTCCGTTTTCTCCGAGCAGCTTTTCAACTTTTTCCCCGGTCTCGGATATTCCGCTGTAGTGCGATCAGATTTGTCTGCCGGATCAGAGTTTCCAGTTCCGGTTCATTCTCGAGCAACGGCAATGGTGTATCCCAGTGCGGCCAAAGCACCGGCGAACAGCTTTTCCTTGCCGGGAATACCAACGAGATATCTGTCCCCCGCAGGCATGCACAATTGGCTTAGTTTTTTATCGGTAAGGATGTATTTGCGAAGTTCCGGGCTGCATTCGATCAAGGTTGTCGGGCCGACCTCGACAAAGGCGGTGGAACGTTGCTCAACCTCCCGGAACAGCTGTTCGAGCTCCGTGTTCCAAGCGTCGCGCAATATTCGAACAGATATATTAGGAGATAGCGAAACTGCAGCAGCGACCAGGTGTTGTGGTAATCGATATGGCCGTACTGTTGATCGAGGAAATAGAGTTTCCAGTCATAATTGGTCATCTCGAAAGAGTAGGCGGCCTTCGATTGGGTAAGCCGGGCAAGCTCATTAACATTGATCCATTTACCGGGGCTGAGATCCCTCAGCAGCCTATTGATCATCGGCCGACGTTTGGCAGGACTGGTCATGGTCCGCCCGCCGCTGGACTGTTGACCTTTGATCGCCGTGACTCTGGAATATTCATCGATGCGGGAGCTCTTTTCCCATTTATTTAAAATCGCCTTAATCCCGCCGGCGATGTCCTTTTTCAGCGCTTTCAAGCCGGCCTGATTCAGTTCCAGGCACGTGCCATCCGTTTTCACTAATCCGCTGCCCTGCAGCAAAAGGGGCCAGGCAAAGGATTGCATGGGTTCGATATCGTTATACCAGTCGCCCTCGTAGAGCAATTCGCCGATCGTTTTGACGGTTGCCGCCGTGGGCCGCCCGGTTTTGGTGCTGACCTTGATTTTCTTTTCGGCCACCAAGGCCAAAATCATGGCGGCGTTGGCAAGAGCGGCCCGGGAAGTCTCCCTGATCGTGCATTCTTCATCCGGTCCGTTTTCGGCGTATTTGATTGTATCTTCAGCAGGAGCAGGGACAAAACTTCGCAAGGTTTTTAACAGATCGTCTGGTATGCGTCCGCCAGGTATGAAAAGAGACAGCAAATCCCGGCTGGGGGTATGGCGGCCGCTGCCGTCCACAACCCAGGGTGACGCGGAGTATTTTGCCCGAAACATCCCGCTGTCGAAAACGCCGTCCCAGGTATGCACCGTTTCTGCTACGGCATTTTGGGCGAGTGGCGAAAGCCCGGCGAAAATTGCTTTTGGGTCTTTGGCAAAAGCAGTGACGATTGCCTCGATGCGATCGGCTTTTTTCCCTGGTACTGTCGGACAGACAAGAGCGGCCAGATGCTTCAGGTCATCGGTGAGATATTCGGCATCCAGCGCCTCGTCAACGATCTGTAACTTATCATGTTTTTTGCCATTTTTTTCCCTGTGCATTATTTCTTTTTTCCGGGTACGATTTGCCTTTTGCAGGACATTATTGCCGGTCGTGCGCAAAGCTGCAAGTCCGACGCAGACTGCCGTGCAAGTTACTGCCAACAAGTTATCCTGGTGAACCACTTCAACGAGAAAGAATTGCTATGAACCAAAAAATCGGCACTGTTTCGAAAATCCCCGAGTATGAAGCCTTGAGCTCGGCAGGGAAGGCAATGGTGCAGCTTCTCGCCGTTACTGTCGGCGACTGTTACATCGAGATCGTCATGTGCTGCCTGAACGATTTGGGATATGTCGATAATCGGGGACGACGATTTACTGTGACCGGCATCAAATCACTGGAGGAAGAGTTGCAGGCCAAGGGCCTGTTGATGAAAACCCGGTATGGCCTCACCTGTCCCGAGTCGGTTCGACGCCTTGCATTCCACGAGACGCTGAAAGAAGATACCTTCCCCGCCATTGTCAAGGTTCTGCAAAAACACCTGCCGCTGCCAACCCAACCGCCCAATGATTACCATCATCTTGAATATCGGAGGCTGTTGGCCGATTTTCAGATGACCCTTTTCTACCACGGTTCCCTGGAAATAGTCCACGACCTGGTGTTTCGTCAGGCGCATGGTCTTTTTGCCGATGACTATTATGAGAATAACCCATTTCTTACCGTCCTTAACCGGCCGTTTTCCGCAGACATCGTCGAGAAAATAAAGCCTGCCATCAGGCTTGACATTTTGGCGGATGTGCTCGCCGCGGCGGAAATCTGTCTGGAGCCTGCGGAAGACATCGTTGCCTATATCAAGGATAAATATGCCGATGAGATTGTCTCTCACTCTGCCGGCTTACAGCTTCTTCAGCATTATCTGCTGAAGGGCGACACTTCTTCCTGTCGTCTGTTGCTGGACAAGTGGAAAGAGAGTTCACCCACCCAGCCCCACAGTTGGACGGGATGGCTGGAATGTATCGGTGGAAATTATGAGGAGGCGCTTTCCCATTTCAACGCATCTATCCAACTGATTAAAAAAAGGTCCGGTAAACGAAAAGTCTTTCTGCAGAACACCACCGGCATCTTTTGTCTTCTGACTCTGCTGCAGAGCGGTGAAACCGGCGCCCTCAAGGAAGCGCTCGAATACATAGCTATTGCCGAAAAAGGCAGATTTCCGCTTGCTCCCCTCATGGCCACAATGGCACCGGTTTTTCACGATCGGCTCGGTCAGACCGGGCCCGAACCTTTTGTCGGCAATTTGCGTTATCTGTTTAAAAATCCGCTGCATATCCTTTTCTTCCAGCTTTTCCTTTTCTGGAAGGATGGCAAGAAGGCCGCAATCGACATCCCCCTGCTCAAAAAGACCAGGGACAAGGCCCTGAAAAACGGCTATCCCTGGCTGGCTGCCGAACTTTCCTCTTTGCTTGCGGCCCTTGGTGAAGATGAAAAGACCAACAGCGAAATGGCGGAAAAACTTCACGCGTCCTGCAAAACCAGAAGCTGTGTCGGCCTGGTCAGGCTACAGCCGCAGTGGGAAAAAACTTTAACCGCCCTGCTGCACATCAACACACCGAACAAGGATGAAAAAACAGGGGCGGCTGCGGCGCAACGCTTGATCTGGCTTTTCAGCTACGACGAGACATATGGCTATTGCCATATAACGCCGCGACTGCAGAAGATGACCGCCCAGGGCAAATGGACCAAGGGCCGCCCCATGGCGCTGAAGACCCTGTACCATGATCACCATGCCATGCCGGGGCTTACCGAGCGGGATCGCCAGGTCTGCCGGGCCATCAAGGAAGAGTATTACCGGACCGGCTGGCGATACGGCAAGACCGAATATGTTCTTGACCCGGAGCTGGCCCTGCCCGCCCTGGTAGGCCACCCCTTGCTTTTTCTTGAAGATGCCCCCGGAGTAAATGTCGAACTCATGTTAACCGAGCCGGAGCTGCACATCAGGGAAGAAAAAGGTAAGCTGAAGCTCTCGGTAACTCCATTTTTTGTCAGTGGTATCGGCAATATATTGGTGCAGAAAGACACCCCCACCCGTTTCAGGGTCATCCGCTTCAAACCGGAACATCAGCAGGTCATCGACCTGTTGGGGCAAGGGCTGACGATTCCCAAGGCCGGAGAAAAGCTTGCCAGGCAGGTAGTCGATACCCTTTCAGGAGTAATAACCGTCCACTCCGACCTGGAAGCGGCCGGCCGGGCAACGACCGTTCCGGCAGACTGTCGGCCCCATGCCCATATACTGCCCTACAAGGAGGGGGTCAGCCTGGAATTTCTGGTCAAGCCGGTCAGCGCCGGCGGCTCCAGTTTCACTCCGGGAAAGGGCAGTAAAAGCGTGATGGCCATGATGGATGGCAAAACCGTCCAGACGGTGCGGGATCTCGCCGAGGAAAAACAGCGGCTGGCCGGAGTCATAGAGGCCTGTCCCACCCTGAAGCGACTGGAGGAGATCGATAACCGTTGGCAGGCGGACGATCCCGAGGATTCGCTGGAGCTTCTGCTCGAACTCAAGGAATGCGGCGACGATGTCGTCCTGGAATGGCCCCAGGGTGAAAAATTAAAGGTTCGCCGGCAGGTTCCCGCGCGCAATTTTTCCCTCAGGATCGGCAAGGACCGCGACTGGTTCAAGGCCACCGGTTCCCTGGAGATTGACGACACTCTGACCCTCGATCTGCGCCAACTTCTGGAAAAGATCGATCGCTCGACCGGCCGCTTCATTCCGCTTGACGACGGCACCTTCCTGGCCATCACCAAGTCGCTGCGCCGGCGTCTCGAAGAACTGCAGGCCTTTTCCGAAAGTCACGGTCAGGGCGTTCGTTTTGCCCCCTCTGCTGCTTTAGCCCTGGACGATCTTATCAAAGAGGTGCCTCGGCTGCATAGCGACAAGGCCTGGAAGGAGCACTGTAAAAATATGGCCGAGACGGTCACTCCGCCGGTGCCCTCGACCCTGCAGGCCCGTCTTCGCGACTATCAGGCCACCGGGTTCTCCTGGCTGGCCCGGTTGTCTTCCTGGCGGGTCGGCGCTTGTCTTGCCGATGACATGGGGCTTGGCAAAACCGTGCAGGCTCTCGCCGCGATCCTGCTTCGGGCTTCCCTTGGGCCCACCCTGGTAGTGGCCCCGCTCTCCGTGACTTCAAACTGGCAGGAGGAAGCAGGTCGGTTCGCGCCGACCTTGAACGTCATCATCTTTGGTCCGGGCGATCGCCGCCAGGTCATCGCCGACTTGCAGCCGTTTGACCTGGTCATTGTCAGCTACGGTCTGTTGCCGCTGGAAGCCGAACTGCTCGGTTCGGTAGAGTGGCAGACGGTGATCCTCGATGAAGCCCAGGCCATCAAAAACATGCAGACCAAACGCTCCAAAGCAGCGATGGGACTGCGGTCCGAATGCAAAATCATCACCACCGGGACGCCGCTTGAAAATCATCTCGGTGAACTGTGGACGCTTTTCAACTTTCTCAACCCCGGCCTGCTGGGATCTTTTAAGAAGTTCAACGAAAAGTTCGCCATTCCCATTGAGCGCGATCAGGATAAAGAAGCCCGCAACAGGTTGCGCAAGTTGATTCGACCTTTCATTCTGCGACGGCTGAAAAGCGATGTGCTGCAGGAATTGCCTCCGAAAACCGAAATAACCCTGGAAGTCCGGATGAGCCCGGAGGAGCAGGTGCTCTACGAGGCCATGCGGCAAAAAGCCCTGGAGACCATCGAGGCTCACAAGGAAGAGGAGGCCGGACAGCAGCACTTACGCATTCTCGCAGAGATCATGAAGCTGCGCCGCTTATGCTGTAATCCCTCTCTGGTCATGCCGGATGCCGGGATCGCCTCCTCCAAGCTGCGGGTCTTTGTCGACACCCTCCGCGAGCTTCTCGACAATAACCATAAAGCCCTCATTTTCAGCCAGTTTATCGACCACCTCACCATCATCCGCAACTATCTGGACGACCAGAAGATCAGCTATCAGTATCTGGACGGATCAACTCCGATCGCGCAAAGAAAGGAACGTGTCAATAGCTTTCAAAACGGCGCCGGCGATGTCTTTCTCATCAGCCTCAAGGCAGGCGGGGCAGGGCTCAATCTCACAGCGGCCGATTTTGTCATCCATATGGACCCCTGGTGGAATCCGGCAGTGGAGGATCAGGCCTCCGATCGTGCCCATCGGATCGGTCAGGACAGACCTGTGACTGTGTATCGGCTGGTGATGAAGGATACCATCGAGCAGCAGATTGTCGAGCTGCATAAACAAAAACGGGATCTTGCCGACAGCCTGCTCGAAGGAACCGATGTCGCCGGGAAGATTTCCGCGGCAGAGCTGCTGGCCCTGTTGCATGAGGAGAAGGCCACCACAGACTAAAGCTTCTGGTTTTGCTGCACTTTTCGGCATTGGGGCATCACTCGCTGAAGTCCTGCAAAAAATCCGGCATAAAAGTCTCCATCCCGGCATGGGGGAGCGGTTGGGCGGGAATGAGACCCGGCGTGTAGTTCCGCTTGCGGAACGGTTCCAGCAACCGGGGATTCCGGCTGATGATATGCACCGGCACGGACCAGGGCCGGCCGGAGCCGGTGAGCTGCAGATTGGGCTGGTGATCGCCCATGATGATGATCAGGGTATCGCTGCCGACATACCGTTCGAGGTAGTCGCCAAAGATAGTAAATTCATAGTCTAAAGAACGAAGATATGCTTCCCCGGCGTTTCTGAGATCGGGCCAGTGCACAGGATAATGGACCGGCTGCCGGTCATTGTAGATACTGCCGTCGCCGATGGCGTCCCAGTCGGCAATCAATGGCGGTTGGATACTGAAGGCTGCGTGGCTGCTGATCAGGACGTAGCGAATAAAGAACGGCCGGTCGCGCCTGGCGAACTCGCGGCGACGCACCCAGTCGAGCACGAACTGGTCCGGCATGGGTGCCCAGCCGAAAGCCGGACCCCGATACTCGAAATGCCAGGAATAATAGACCTGTTCATATTCGTAAGAGGCTCCTTCCGGAAACGCCAGGCGGGTGCCGGGCATCACCGAAACCGTACGATAGCCGCTTTTGTCGAAAGAAGAGGCAATCGGCGGCAGGGAAGAGCGCAGCAGCGCTGTCTTTTCGAGATCGTTTTCCACCCGCAGGCCAAACTCCAAGGTGGCATGAGCCAGCCAGGATGCGCCGCCGTAGGTCGGCGACACCAGGTAGGACGAGACCGCCATGAACCCATGCCGATCGAGGACCTCGGCAAAGCCGGTCATGGTGGCCTCCATCGCCTGTCGGTAATCCGGCCGGTTGAAGACGATGTGGCCATAGGACTCGACCATGAACAGCAGGACATCGGCACCCTCCAGGCCTTTGAGTGAGATCGGTTCCGCTCCCCTGGTCCGGATGGTTTTCTTTATGAGGGCGACAATTGCCTGTTGCTCTTCAAGCTGATGCCGGATGGAGAGGATCTCACGGCCGAGACGGACAATGGCCGGCGTTTCAGCCGGGTGCCACCTCCCGATAAAGGCTGCGCCGACCATGAGGCTCGATACGACCAGTACTGAGATCCGGAGCCGTTTGTCTGCAAGACTACAGGCCGCCGCCTGCCAGGCGTACCAGCTTAAAGCCACGAATCCCAGCATGATCGCCAGTGCGCTTAACGACATCAGCAGGAAATTTCCCTGAGGGGAAGTTGTCTTGAGCAGGTCGTAGAGTCCGAAGAGATAGCCGGAATCGATGTAGAGGTTGAAAGGCCGGTTGAGGTACATGGGCACGACTGTATCGCCGATGCGGAGCAAACGCAGGGCCAGAAAGAGTATCCATACCAGGAGAACGGTCACCCGAAGGGTCAGTTTGCCGCAGCTGGCCGCTATGGCGAGAAGGATGAGCAGCAACCAGACATCGATAGACGGTTGCAGCAGCCGCCAGGACCAGGAATCGCCCGGCGGATAGTCGAAGTTCTGCAGAACACTGAGGAAGACAAAGGCGGCCAGGAATCCTGTCATCGATGAAAGTCGGAGTCTTCCGGGCTTCATGACAGGCAAGGATGGCGGCGAACCAGAAGATCAAGATGCCTGGCCAGAAAAGACAGCTCGCCGGTTTCCACCTGCCGGTGCCGCAGACGAGCCCAGGCGGCAAGTCCCGGCAGCCGCCGGTTTTTTTTAAGCTCCCTTTCCACTGTTTCGATAATGGCGTGCAGGAAAAAGGCTTCATCCGTTACATAGCGATGGGACCGGGGATGAATGACCCAGTCCGAACTGCCGGCGGCCAGGAGTTCCAGCCCAGGACGTTGCAGAAACGTCAGCAGTCTCCGGCCGGTATGGCTTGCCCCGGCCAGCCGTGCCTCCATCGAGGCATGATAGCGCCGTATAATTTCCGCGTCACCTTCACATTCAGGGAGAAAGACGGTCTCACCGTCGAAGTTGCAGGTGAAATAGCCAAGCCCGTTTTTTGTCAGCCGTGACAGGAGTCGCGGCAGCACGGCCGGAAAGTCGACCAGATCGAGCACGGCATGGGCGATCACCAGATGAAACGGGCCCGGCGAACCCGATTTGTCCGCAAGCTCTTCAGCTCGGGCAAGGTCGAGCGCCACCGATATATCGGCCCTTGATGTGCTCAGCCGGCCGCGATGTTCTTCCGGCCAGGACAGGGCATGGCCCCGTCTTCCCGCCCACTGGGAAAGGTATTTCCGTGCCGCCCCGAGCTGCCCGGGATCGCTGTCGGTGGCCACATAGGTGGACGCATTCGTCAACAACCCCCAATCGACGATTCGTTCGAGCATGGTGCCGATACCGGCACCGATTTCAAGGATGTTTACCGGCTCGTTGCCGGTGGTCTGCGGCAGAGCCTGGCAAAGAGTCTCCCAGACATGATGATTGAGAGCCCGGTCATCGATGGTTTTCTTGGCGGCAAGATAGTCGGGAGCAAAACTCTTGCCGGTTTTATCCACCGCTGCTTGAGCTTTATTGCAGTTCTCCCTGTGCATCGGCATCCCCCTTCATCTGCCTGAGAAAATTGTCGATGGCTGCGGTGCTGTCCTGCCAGTTCGGACGACCGGCAAAGGTCGCACAGGCGGCAAGGGCAAGCCGCCGCAGCTTCTCACGATCCCGGTGCAGGCGGACCAGCAGCGGCTTCAAGCCGGCACAGTCGTCCGGGGCCAGCAAGTAGCCGTTTGTGCCGTGGCTGATGGTTTCGCCCGCTGCGCCGTTTCGGCAGCCAATCGCCGGCAGGCCGAAAGCCATGGCCTCGAGGATGGCGATACCGAAGCCCTCATAGGCGTAGGGCATGCAGAATATATGACTGTTGCTCAGGATTTTAACCAGTTCGTCATCTTCGAGAGGACCAAGGAACCGGACAGAATCTGAAAGGCCAAGTTGCCGGACAAGCTGTCGCGCCTCGGCGGCATGGGCAGGGTCGAAGTCGAGGCTTCCCGCTATAGAAAGACGCCAGACATCACGGTCGATTCCGGCCAGTGCGGAAAGGAGCGGCAGTAAACCTTTTCTCGGGATCACAATGCCCAGAAAGAGCAGCTCCAGAGGGCCGGGACGGTGAGTCCGTTTGCCGATACCTCTTACAGAAAGAGGGGCTCTGAACCGGTCTCCCGCCGGATAGGCGATAACCTCGGGCTTGTTGTGGTCGATCAGCGACGCCACTTTTCTCCTTGTGGTTGCCGAGTTGTGGATAAAGCCGTCGACCGAGGCCAGAAAGCGACGTTCGACCATCGCCGCAAGCATGGTCTGCAGGCGATGTCGCGGTTCATCGCAGAAAAGGTGATGGACGAGGGCCACCAGAAGCAGGCCTGTCCGCTTGCGAAGCCGATTGTTGACCAGGAAAAGCGACGGATGACAGAGTTCGTCCTGAAGGAGGACATCGAACCTTCCGGCTGACAGGCGGCGGCAAAGCCCCGGAGAGAAAGCCAGCGCCAGCCGTCTGGGATACGAGCCGGAGGGCAGACTGATCACTTCCACCTCGTGGCCAAGCCGTTGCAGCCGTTTGGTCACGATCCGGTCATAGAGGTAGCCGCCGGTGAGGGTGTCCGGACTGCCGTAGATGACAAGGCCGATGCGCATCAGAGGGTGTCGTGATAAGAGGTCCAGGCGATGTCGTCCTCCCAGATGGTGACGGTAATGGCCTCCAGGCGAAAAGACTCGAATCTCTTTCTGAAAATGTCATGGAGAACGGCGGCAAGTCGTTCGATACTGGGGTTGCTGCCTGCAAAGGCGGGCAGTGAATTAAAGGTCTTTTCCCGGAAACCGGCAGTGACATCATCCAGATGACGCTCCACCTCGACAATGTCGGCCAGAAAGCCATGACGGTCCAGTTCCTTTCCATGCAGGACCAGTTCCATCCGGTAGAGATGGGAATGCTCGATGTTTTCCTCGCCCCAATCGCCGTCGATCAGGTAATGCCGGGCGCTGAATTGGCGCCGTACGCCAAGACTGTACATGATTTTTCCTCCTTGCTTTATCTCACATCTCGTCCGCCTGGCGGTGGTCGAGGATGACCTGAATCGTCTCCCCCGGACTGCGGTCGATAAGCGCATAGGCTGAAGACGCCTCGGCCAGGGCGAACCGGTGGCTGATGCAGCCGGACGGGCGAACCTGACGCAACATCTCCCAGGCCAACTGCAGGCGCCGGCTGTTTCGCCACCTGCCGGTGAGCTCGGGGGCTATACTGCTCACCTGCGAGCTGATAAGCGAAACCCGGCCGCGGTGGAAAAAAGCTCCCAGCTCCAGCTCGGCCTTTTTCGCCCCGTACCAGGAACCGACCACCACCCGGCCGCTAAAGCGGGTAAGGGCAAGAGCGGTATTCAACGCCGCCGGGTTGCCCGAGAGTTCGTACACCAGATCCGCCTCGCCGCCTTGGCCGGGGTCTCCGCCCAAGCTCAAGAAAGAGGCCGGATCCTCCGAATCGAAGCAGACGCCTGCACCGAGACGGATGGATGCCTCGCGCCGCAGCGGGTGAGCATCAAGGGTCGCCAGTTCGGCCAGGGGAAAACGGGAGAGCAGGGCGGTGGTGAGGAGACCGATGATGCCCTGGCCGACAACGACAACCTTTTCGCCGATGAGGGGGCTCCCGTCCAGCAAAAGGTTGACAGCGGTCTCCATGCCGGGCAGAAAGAGAGCGGTTTCATCGTCCAGATCTTCGGGAATGGGATGGAGGGTGTCGGGTGCGGCGCAGAAGAGGTCCTGATGCGGCTGAAAGGCAAATACCCGGCGGCCGGACCAATCGTCCGAGACGGCCGTGCCGCTTGCGATCACCCGTCCGACCGTGCAGTAGCCGTAAGAAAGAGGATAGGCAAAAGCTCCCGCCAGGGCGCCGATGGTGGCATCCACCGGGACCCCTTGCGGCCACCGCCCCCGGTACACCAGCATCTCCGTTCCCGGACTGATGGCGGAACAGTGCGTCCGCACCAGGACTTGATCCGCCCCAGGCCGTGGCGCCGGCCCGACTTTCATGACGACCCGCCCCGGTTCTGAAAATTCCAGGCGATGCTGCCTCATATTTCCTGCCATTGCGGCTGGGCCCAGAGGATGATATCCGGGCCGCAGGACTGGTAGGTGACAGGATTCAGCCGCAGCAGAGAACCGATGCCCACCGCCGGCCGATCGAATACCGGAAGGCCCCCCACCAGGCGGGGGACGATAGTGATGATCATCCTGTCCACCAGGCGTGCCTCGATGAAACTGGTAATAACCTGGCTGCCGCCTTCCACCATAATACTCCTGATGCCTCTCTCGCCAAGCAGTTGCAGCAGATTCGGCAGATCGACCCTGTCCAGGCGGTCACAGCGGCAGCGAATGACTTCCGCGCCCCGATTTTCGATCCCGTTTATCCGCCCGGCATTGTTGTTGTCGGTACAAGCCAGCCAGCATCGGCGGTCGGTACGTTCAAGGAGCCGGGCTTGCAAGGGGATACGCAGATTACTGTCGAGAACGATCGGCTGGGGGTTCGGCCCCTCGACAAGGCGAACTGTCAGGAGGGGATTGTCGGCCAGCAGGGTGTTGATACCGATGACGATGGCATCGCTGGCGGCGCGGATGCGATGGGTCAGGACCATCGACTGGCGGCTGCTCAATTGCAGCTGTTCACGATTCCGGGTTGCAATACTGCCATCCACGCTCTGGGCATAGGAAACAGTGACCAGCGGCCGGTGATGACGGTCCAGGAATTCCTGGGATTGGACCGGCAACCGGTCGAACCAATCTTCCTTGCGGCAATTATCCATGGGATCCTTTGGCAAGAGGTTCAGGGAATTCGATCTATTGCCTGGTTGCACCGACAGGTAACCCTAACGCTTTGTTGATTCTACAGGCCTTCCTGTAACAAGTCAAATATTTCATCTGCGGTAGAGGATCCTGTCTTCCGGAGCCCAGAGTGACATGGTTCCGGTGCCGGTCAACATCAGTGCGGCGGCAGTGCCGAAGGTAATCATTGAAATTGCAGTTATCCCGAATGGCGATTGGTTGACGGCGATCATCAGGACCAGGGCAAGACCAGCGCTGCGACCCATGAGACCAAGGCCTGCCAGCAGACAGCAGAAGCTGTGGGCCAGTTGCCAGGACAGCGAAGCCTGGTAAACGTTAGGGTTAAAGAACGTTGCGATCCCGCCGGTAAGAATAACCAGACGAAGCGCCAATGGCGCTTTCATCATCATGGATTTTGCGCAAAGGTCCAGGCTTGCCTGCTGGCCGGCATCTGTTTTCACCCGGCAGGACACCACCAGCCAGTCCCTTAAGAAACCGAGCAGCAGCGGTGTCATGACAATATAGGCGGCAAGGAAGGTGAGCGCCGGATGAAAGATCGGCAGGAGCGCCATCCCCACCAGGCCCATCTGGCAACCGGCGATGATCCGCGCATAGGGTCGCGATTGCAGGGCGACCACGGGAAGAGCGCGTCTTTGCCGCAGCCAGATGCCGAAGATAAACGGATAGTAGGCAAGCCCCACAAGAAGAGAGAAGACCGGCAACCGAATGAGAATCACCGCCAGCAGCGAGGCAACCAGCAGTCCGGCCGCATCTGTTACGATATCCAGTCGTTTGCCGAGTTCGGTCTCGCGTCCCTGTCTCCTGGCAACGAAACCGTCAAGCAGGTCGGTCAGGGAAATTCCGAGGTAGATGAAACCCGGCGCCCAGGTCAGGGCATCGGGATAGAGCTGCCCATTATCCCGCTGGATGGCCAAGGGCAGGAAGCCGGCCAGTGTAACTACGGCGCATGCGCGAAGCAGGGTGATCCAGTTGGCCGCCCCCAGAGTGGAATACAGTCGGTCTTCTTCGAAACGGCGATGGTTGGTTGCCAGGTGATATGACAGATGCCATTGCACGTGGAGCGCTGCCGCCAGGCCGGGGAGAAGGCCCAGCATGGTAACCGGCTGGTCGCGAAACAGGGGACGGAAGAGGAGAATGGTCAACAGCCAGGGGGAAAAAAGGAGAACGGCAGCTTGCCGGGATTGAAGACGTAAACGTAAGGGCACATCCTGTCGGCTCAACTCGAGGAGCGGGGTTATTCGATTGTCAAGAGACGGAGGGGTCGTCATAACCAAAAAATAAGATAACAAATAAATGTTGTTTTATGTTTTATTGGTAATTTTCAATGACTACCTTATTTTTTGCTGCATCAGCAAGAAAATAGTCGATGTCCTGCTCGAATAAACGGATGGCGTCCAGAAAGTATCGGCTGATCCTGTTACATGAAGAGAAGATAATTGACTGACTCGTAGGTGGTGCTGTAAGAGTAATTATGCACTGACGAAATAAATTGTTAGGAAGAAACGAGGAGTATCATGCAAGATCAATCCCTGACAGCGCACGATGAAGCAGCCTGGCACAATATGGCGGCCGAGGATGCATTCCGAATACTCGAATCCTCCGAGTCCGGGCTGGCAACCGACGAGGCGAATCGACGCCTCGCCGTCCACGGTCCCAACGTTCTTCAGCGACATTCCGGCGACGGTCCGTTGCAACTGCTTTGGCGGCAGATCAACAACCCGCTCATCTGGGTTCTCATCGGCTCTGCCGGGCTGGCAATAGGATTGGGCAAAATCACCGACGGTTCGGTGGTGTTCGCAGTCGTCGTGATCAACACGATTATAGGTTTTTTTCAGGAATATCGCGCCGGGAAGGCTATTGAAGCCTTGAGCGACATGGTTCCCGAGATTGCGGCCGTCATTCGCGACGGTAAGCGGAACGACCTGCCTGTCGCAGATCTCGTCCCCGGCGACGTTATCCTTCTTGCCTCAGGCGACAGGGTTCCGGCCGATGTCCGGCTGGTCACGATCAGCAATCTGCAGATCGACGAGGCGGCGCTGACGGGTGAATCGGTACCGGTGTCGAAGTCACCGGCCGCCGTTGACGAGAAGGCCGGAATCGGCGATCGATTATGCCTTGGTTTCAGCGGAACCTTGGTGACCTACGGCACCGGCACAGCCGTGGTCGTGGCGACCGGGGACAAGACCGAACTCGGCCGCATTTCGACTCTGCTGAAAGAAGTCACCGACCTCCAGACCCCCCTCACCAAGGCTCTCGAGTCGATAGGCAAGATTATTACTTTTTTTGTTCTGGCGGTGTCGGTGGTGATGGTCGTGGTCGGCATGATGCGTCTCTCGACGCAAGACGTCGCCCTTGGAGTTGCTTTTAAAGACACGCTGATTTTCGCGATCGCGCTGGCGGTCGGGGCAATTCCGGAAGGCCTGCCGGCCATTGTGACTATCGCTCTTGCGATCGGCGTGCAGCGCATGGCCGCGCGTCGGGCGATCATCCGCAAACTGCCGGCAGTCGAGACCTTGGGCAGCACTACAACCATCTGCACCGATAAGACCGGGACACTGACCCGCAATGAAATGACCGTCCAGGCTCTTTGGACCCCGAATGGAGAATTCGATGTCACCGGGGTGGGCTACGAACCTGCCGGGGTGTTGCGGCAAGACGGCAGGAATATAGAGAAATTCCCCGACGCGGTGCGGGATCTGCTTCTGTACGGGGCGCTCTGTAATGACGCCGTGGTCTTCGAAGACGGCGGCGTGTGGACACTGAGCGGCGATCCCACCGAAGGGGCCTTGGTCACATCGGCACTGAAACTCGGGGTGGACGTCGATGCGGCGCGGAAGAAATACGCCAGGATCGCCGTGATACCATTCGAGTCGGAAAACCAATTCATGGCGACTCTTCACGATGCCGTCGGAGCCCGGAAAATTATCATGAAAGGTGCCCCCGAAGCGGTGCTCCGTTGCTGCAAGGCAATCGATTCGGCTTTAGTGCTGCGGGAGGTTGAGGCAATGGCGGCGCGCGGCATGCGGGTGCTGGCGATTGCCGTCAGACGGTTGGAGAGTCCGGTCGAGACTCTGGAGATGGAGAGTATCGCCGGCGCCATGGAGCTTGCCGGTCTGCAGGGGATGATCGATCCGCCCCGCCCGGAAGCGATCGACGCGGTGCAGGCTTGTCACGCAGCGGGGATTACCGTCAAGATGATAACGGGCGATCATCATGGCACCGCTGCCGCCATCGGCAGACAGCTGGGGCTTATCCCGGACGACAATGCCGTCACCGGTGCGGAAATTCAGGAAGTCTCGGATGAGGAATTGAAGGAGGTCGCAGCGAAAAGCAACGTCTTTGCCCGGGTGGCGCCCGAACACAAGCTGCGCCTTGTTCGGGCGCTGCAGGCTTCAGGCCATGTCGTCGCGATGACGGGTGACGGGGTAAATGACGCACCCGCGCTCAAGCAGTCGAATATCGGCGTGGCAATGGGCATTACCGGCACGGCGGTCTCGAAGGAATCGGCAGACATAGTCCTCACCGACGATAATTTTGCAAGTATCGTTGCAGCGGTCGAGGAAGGCCGCCGGGTCTACGACAACCTCATCAAGTCGCTGGTGTTCGTGCTGCCCACCAACCTGGGCCTGGCGTTCATTCTGATTTACGCCGTCGCATTCTTTCCTTTCGACCCCGTCGGCAAGGAGTTGATCCTGCCGATGTCGCCTGTCCAGCTGCTCTGGATAAACCTCGTGGCGGCGGTGAGCCTGGCCCTGCCTCTTGCCTTCGAGGTGAAAGAACCCGATGTCATGCAGCGTCCTCCGCGATCTCCGCAAGAACCGGTATTTACAAGGTTTGTGATATTTCGAACGGTAATTGCCGCTTTTTTGATGACGGTGGGGGCTATTGGCTTGTTTCAGTTCGAGTATTCGAGAAATCTGGCTGCCGGACTGGCAGCGGACCGCGCAATGGCCGAGGCCCAGACCATGGCCGTTACCACTGTTATCATGTTTCAGATTTTTTACCTGCAGAACTGTCGAAGCCTGAAGGGATCGATACTGAAGATCGGCCTGTTCAGCAATCCCGCCGTATTTCTTGGCGTTACCGTGGTCCTGCTGCTGCAGGCGACGTTCATTTTTGCGCCGTTTGTGCACAGCATCTTTGGTTCGTCGCCCCTTATGCCAGCCGATCTTGGCCTGGCGATCCTGGTGGGAGCATCGATTCTGCCGGTAATATCGGTTGAAAAGTGGTGGCGCAATCGAACCGGATAAGGCGGAACACCCAGCAAAATCTCCTGTACCGCCTCCATCGGAGTATTTTTTGTAGGTTGGGCTGTAAAGCCCAACGTTTTTTGCGATGTTGGGCTTCAAAGCCCAACCTACGGCTTTCGGAACACGCAGTTGAGGGTGCATGGAATGCACCCTACGAAACTCATCTTTCCCAAAAGAACAAGGTATTCACCGCATGAAGTGCGGAGAATACAAGCTCTATTCACCGGCAGGAATTCTTCCAAGGCACTAAAGCACCTGCATGATAAGATTGCCTACTCCTTGTTTGTCCAGGGAGAGCTGCTGGGCCAGTTGATAGCTGAGGTCGACGTCGCGGCCTTTGATGTACGGTCCGCGGTCGGTGACGGTCGCCGTTGCCTGTTCGCCGGTGGCGGGATTTTTGAGAAGGACCCTGGTGCCGAGCGGAATTTCCTTGTGGGCGATGGTCGGTCCGTGCATATCGAACGGCTCGCCATTGGCCATCGGCCGGCCGTGATGATACTGGCCGTACCAGCTCGCCACCACTTCCGCTTTTTCCAATGCCTGGGGCTTCGGAATACGCAGGGTCTGACCGATCTGCAGCGACCGGGGATCGGTGATGTTGTTCAGTCTCATGATATCTTCAGGATGAACATGGTACTTCTTGGTCGCAAGACCCCAGACTGTTTCCCCGGCTTTAAGGGTATGAGTCGACTCTTCGGAACCTTTCGCTTCATTCGTGCCGGTGGCCGCCGCCGTTTGGGGCGCCTTCTGTGAATCGAGTTTCTGAGTATTGGCTTGCTTCAGCGTTGCGGCAAAATCGGTTTTCGGCTGATCGGAGAGTGTGGCTCCTTCCCGTACGAACCAATTGCCATTCAGGCTCGATCGGCCTACGGCCTGCGGGTTCAGCTCTTTCAGTTTCCGCCAGTCGCTGCCCATCACCTTGGTCACATGGGCGATGGTGTCCCCCCGCTGCACCGTGTATTCCATAATTCTTACCCCGAAAATCGATATCCATGCGGCAAAACCTCTTTTCGCCGATCACTCTACTGATATCGGAAGAATGGCAGGAAAAGTTTAGGAGAGACCGGATCGACTGAGCGCTAAAAATATTGGCTCCAACAATTTGCGGTGAAATGAACGGTAATTTCAAGTACGCTGACAGGACAGTTTGCTGGCCTTTTTTCGGTACTGGAATGAGGGATCCGGATTACATCCCATGCTCGAACACGATACACTCAGGCTGAGCCTGTTCAAGTCCGCACTGTTCAAGGGTCTCGATCCGGCAATGGTCGAGAAAATTCTCGATGCCGCCGATTGGCTCCAGGTCGAACAGGGCCGGTACGTCTACCGGCAGGACGATGACGACCGCCGATTCTACGTCGTCGCCAAAGGGAAAGCGGAGCTGACCATGAATGTCGCGGGCGGCGGCCAGATAATCGTCGGTCGTATCGGCGCAGGCGGTCACTTCGGCGAAACCTCCCTGCTGACCGGCAGCGGCAACTGCCTCAACGTCCGAGCTCTTACCGACCTCTCCCTGCTGTGTTTCGATGCCGATGCTTTCAACTCGGTGCTGCTGAAAAACGATGTCATAGCGCGTCAACTCGGCATCGCCCTGGCCAGCCGTTTGCGCGTTTCTTATCATGATCACGCAGCTTCCCTGACAAAAACAGAGAAAAGCCGTACAAGCACCGGGCACAACCTGGACCCCACGTTTTTTTCGGATTCGGAACCTTCTCCCTTGCCGGAAAAAGCGGCCATGGACAAAGGTCGAGAGATTCGATTGCCCGAATCGACCCTGGCCCGCCAGATCATGAGGGCAGTCAGGCGGTTCAGCGATAATCTGGCGCCGGTTCTCCTGACCGGCGAGGCGGGAACCGGGCGGCGGATGGTCGCCCACGAAATCCACCGCGCCAGCGCGTGCAAGAATGGTCCCTACACGGAAATAGATATCCGTAACATCGATCCCATGGACCTGGAGGCAGAGCTTTTCGGCTACGAGCGGGACTCCTTTGCTTTCTCGCAGATAGACCAGCTGGGAGTCTTCGAGCGGCTGCAGGGGGGAACGGTAGTCCTGTATCATGCCGAACATATGGAGCCCGACTTTCAGCGGCAGCTTGTCGCAATTATCCGGAAAGCGGCCTTTACCAAAATAGGCGGCGACACCGATCTGGCGCTGCGCTCCAGGATTATCCTGATCTGCACCGATTCGCACCGGCAGGAGGACGGTCATAACCGTTTGCTGCCCACTTTGTACGCCCTGGTTGCGAACCAGCATTTCCGGGCCGCCCCGTTACGGATGCACCGTCGGGATATTCCCCGGCTGGTTCAGTACTATCTCAAGCGTTACAGCAGGCAGTACGGCAAGATCATTAAAGAAGTGGACGATCGGACGCTGGGGATGTTCATGCACTACGACTGGCCGGGAAATTTGACCGAAATGGCCAGCGTCATTCAGCGGGCGGTTATTCTCGGCAAAAGCCACGAGCCCCTGAACGATCAGATTCTTCTCGGGGTGCCAAAGTCGGAGGGCAAGTGGGAGTTCAATCTGCTGCGGCTGCCCCCTGTTCGGGCCTTTCTCTCCAGCCGTTTTTTTCCGGTGTTGCCCAGGATACTGGTCGGTCTATTCCTGGCCTTAGTCCTGGCGGCATTGTTCTTTGGTCCGGCGACCGCCGAAAAAAATATCGGTCTGACCTTGAGTTGGGTGGTGGGCTGGCCTCTGCTCATTTTCGCTTTCTTTTTTCTTGCCCGAACATGGTGCAGTATCTGCGGGCTGTCGGTGCCAGGCTGGCTGGCTCAATATGTCGTGAAGCCGGAGCGGCCTACCCCGAAGCTCATCAAGCAGTATTCCGGCTGGATAATGACCTTTCTCTGCATCCTCCTGTTCTGGATTGAAATCACCTGGGATGCGTATGGGTCGCCGCTGCTCACGGCCTGGATTATCGCTTCAATTACGATGTGCTCGCTTTTTTTCAGCGTGTTTTTCAAGCGAAGGGTCTGGTGCCGGTATCTCTGTCCGCTGGGTGCCATCAATGCCTTGTTTTCGATGCCGTCCATTCTCGAACTCCGCTCCAACACCCATATGTGCATGAACCGCTGCACCGACCATCTGTGCTACAACGGCGACGAGGGAGTTGCCGGCTGTCCGATGTTCCGCCACCCCTTCCTGGTGGACAACAACCGGGATTGCATCCTGTGCGGTCAGTGCGTGAAGAACTGCAAGCTGAACTCAATTCACCTCAACCTTCGTCTGGCTCCGCAGGAGTTGTGGAATCAGCAGTCGCCGCGTCTGGAGGATAGCGTTCTGGTGGTCAGCCTGGCCGCCATTTTTTATCCGTTCGCCATGAACCAGAAGTATCCGGGAGCCCTGGAGAGTTGGCCGGGCATCCTCCATGGCATGGGCCTTCCCCATAGCCAGGCCTTTGCCGCGAGCATCTTCTTTTTTGCCTGTATACTCATTTATCTTGGCGGCTATGCGGTCATGTCGCAGATCATGGCGCGGATTACCGGCAATGGCTGGAAAACAACTGCATCGATCCTTGGCTACGGCATGATCCCGCTGGTGCTTGGTGCCTTTATGGCCGCGCACCTGGAAATC
Source organism: Desulfobulbaceae bacterium BRH_c16a (assembly GCA_000961725.1). Lineage (GTDB taxonomy): Bacteria > Desulfobacterota > Desulfobulbia > Desulfobulbales > Desulfocapsaceae > Desulforhopalus_A. The sequence goes on along the minus strand of LADS01000002.1, from coordinate 35,237 downwards.
TTCGTCGGCGGTATCTGGCTGCTGGCCGACAATGTAAAAGACATGATCGGAATGGGCGGGGAGTATCAAGCCAGCCGAATCCTGAGCCGCGATGCCACCTTTATTCTTCAGTTCATCACAGTCATCGGCGGTCTGATTGCCTCACTCTATGCGACAAAGCGCATCGTCAAGCGGCTGCTGACGGTTCGGCCCTATTCACTGAAGATGTTTGCGCCGCCGGCCTTTCTGCTTTGCCTTTCCGCTGTCGCCTATCTCCAGTTTGGTTAAAAGCGGCCATTTCAATTTTGTGTTTTAGCGGCTCCGCCGGATAATGGATCCATACTGGTGGTGATAAGACCTCGGTCGTCGTAGGTAAAAGAAGTGGTGTTGCCCCGACCGCCCGTGCTCACTCATATGGTTTTTTTGGGAACGCGTTTATAAGGGCTTCATAATCTCTGCCCCCGTAAAATATGTTGAGAATAAGGACGGCCTGCGTTTCTTCATCAATAAGAAAGGCTGCAACGGCCTTTTTTTCGAGCGGGATAATCCGCAGATTTTCTATCAGGTCACTTCGTTGTTGCCCGCGCAGGGGAGCGGTTTCCAGCTCGTGGCATTTTTGGCGGAGTTTCTCAACGAATTTCCATGCTCTCTCAGGGTAGCCACTTTTGTCTGCTATATAGCTATAAATCTCCTCAAGGTCCTTGATCGCATCCGGCATCAGGTAAACATTATATTTTTTCATCAAGGTACTTTTGTCATTCGCTCTTGGTGTAACCGCTCGATTGTTTTAAAAGCATCATCAAGTGGTACGGGGGCACCGCTTTTGGCCGAGTTTACCAGACGGTTGCGAATTAAAGAAAGCCGCGTTTCGTGTTCTTCTTCTTTCCTCTGCCACATGCGCATCGCTTCTCTGATAAGCTCACTGGTGGAACCGTAGGCTCCAGACTGCACCTTGTCCTTGATCGCTGCCAGCATTTCAGACGGCAACGTAATGGTGATCCTTTCAGCTTTATCCGTTTGCATTGTTTTTTCCTTATGAAATAGTATGATTTAATCATACTCTTGCTTCTCTCCAGAGTCAACCGTTGTTACCCAAAAGATTGCAATCAAAGATCGAAAAGGAAAAGGGTCACCCACTGCTGCGTTGGTATCATTCATATAATTGACGTGTTATCGTAATACCGACACCCGCTTTTGCGACGCCTCGAGATCAAAGAGGGCAGGGTCGAAATCGGGATGACCAGCCAGGTCCTGCAGGCGATTCCCGGTTGTGCTGTCGGGGTTTTCCGAAGCGGCGAGGAGCGCCTGGTATTCATGGATATCGCCCACTGTTTCCGGCGGACAGGCCCTTTCGCCGGCTATGATAAGAGGGTGTTTCAGTTCCCTTGCCGGTAAAACGACCTCTTCCAGGGTGATTTCATGTTCCCATCCCTCGCCTGCGCCGTAGAGATAGGTGAACATGAACTGCATGCCTTCCTCCAGCATGAAAAGCTTGTACTTGTGCTCGTCGAAGCGTTTCGATTCGCGGATGACAGTGCTTTTCATGGTGGGTTCATAGCTGATCTTGCCGACCAGGAACTGATGGACATGGGAGTCGCTCCAGCCCATGCTCTGCTGGATGACGTCGTGCAGCTGGGCCAGGGTGCTTTCGCCGGGCACCTGGATACGCCGCCAGATGAGCGGATCGGAAAAGGCTATGGAAACCCGCAGGACATAGCTCGGGACAGCCTTCTCGTCTTTTTTTGTTTCGGTTTTTTTCGTTTCCGGAAAAACTCCTTTAATAACCTGTGCCATGCGTTGCGCCCTCTCTGATGTGGTTGCGATGAGCTCCGGTTTATGAATGTTGATCGGAATAAAAGGTAATTCAGGAACCGGGCGAAGGCCAGAAGAAGTTGGCGATTACTCGCTTTCCGAAATCTCCTGCAGGGTATTCCCGAGCAGCTCCCGGAACCTGGCTGTTTCCTTCACTCCGCCATCACTGCTCCTGCTGCCGACAATCTTGAAAAAATCATGGCAGATCTTGATATTGCCGGCCGACCACCGGCTGGTGAACCCCTGCGAGGAATGGGATGCAAGGAGGGGCTGGCCGGTCTTGTTATAGTCCCGGCGACCGTGAGCCCAGTTGATGACATGGTGGTAGTAGAGCAGGGAGCGGTTGAGCAGGACAAAGAGTAGGTCGATCGACTTGGCCGGGCCGACCTGGACCCGCTCGCCGCCCAGGGGGATGCCCATGAGCTGGGCCTTGCCGGAGAATGATTCCCCTCCAAACAGCGCGCTGAGAGCACCGGCAACCGTTCCCACCGCCGTAAAAATACCCAGGCTGTGGCCGAGGGTGGCCATTTCCACGCCGGCGCCGATGGCCGCGCCGCCGAGTCCGCCGGCAATCACTACCTGTTTTTTCGTCATTCCGAGGAGTTGCCAGGTCTGTTCATCGAACAGGTCGGCGTGGAGAACCGAGTGAGGGGGCAATTCATACTGGAAGATATTGTGTTTGAATAACCCGCGAATCCGCTCGTGGGCGATTTTTTCCTTGCGGGCCAGGGTCTCGCTGTAGGTATGGAACAGCTTTTCCCGGCTATGCACCGCTTCCTTTTCCGAGCCGACATTTTCCGAGAGCTGCAGCGACAGGCAATCGGTCAACAGGCCGGTGATGATATCGACCGTGGCGGCGTTGCGTGCCGCCCAGTCTTTTCTGAAGGCTTCGACTACCAGCGACAGCGGTTTCTGCCAGTCCTGGTCGATCGATTTGAGCGCTTCAAGGAGCAGGATCCTTTCGGCATAGGTCGCCCGATGGGCATTGAATACCCGGTTGGAGTTGAAATTCTTGCGAAACTCGTTTTTCCAGTCTTCGAGATATTCATCGTTATGTTCTTTGGCGTTGACGATCGCCATCCGGGGTTTGCCGGTCAGGCGGAGGATCTCCATCTCGGCTTTATCGACGATGCGGACCGGGCGCGAACCATCCACCACGTAGATGATCCCCGCGCCCCTTTCAAGCGGGCCGAGAAGCTCATAGTCATCGTGCAGTTCCGGAATGCCTGCGGCGAATCTGCGGAATTCGACCAGGGGGTTTTCTCCCGATTTCGCCCTTTTTTTCATTTCGGCCAGGACTCTTGCCGGATTCTGGAAACCCGGGGTGTCGGTGAAGCGCAGCACTTCCCGGCCGTCGATGATGACGGGGAAGGAACGGCATTCGGTGGTCTCGCCGGGCGTAGGGCTGACCCGTACGGAGTCATCCTCGGCCAGGGTGGAAAGAACGGAAGATTTACCTTCGTTCGGATGGCCCAGTATCGCAAATTCCGGTGTTATCATGGCTTCCTGTCGGGGGTAAGGGAAAAAGTATGGAGGTAAGGATCGCCGATCGCCGCCAGCTTTTTACGCCAGAGCTTGAGATCTTGCGGGGCAAGCGGAGTAAAGCCGCTTCGCACCGGGCGTCCGACCAGCCCCAGGTGGATCATGGTCTTTCTGGGGAGTATACCGCGAAGTTCTTTCAGATAGGTGAGAAAAGCGACTAAAGGCGGCATCCAACCCTCCATCAGGATGAAGATTCCTTCTTCCGGACCCCGGCAGCTGTCGGCCAGCATCCCCTTGATTTCCTCATCCTCTTCATAGCCGCTCATGAACTTGTGCACACTTTTGATGGAAAGGCCGCGATTGTGCAGAAGGGGCGCGAGTTTTTCGGCAGGACAGATGCCGAAGATATCGTCCGGAATGAGCAATATCTGCGGCAGCAGGTTGTGCGTCTGAGGTTGTGGTTCGGCCGTTTCGTGAGCCCATCCGTTTTCGCTGCCGCCCCTCTCCCGTTCACGTTCCGGTGCGGCCTGGGTGGAAACCAGAGGCGTCAGCATCCTTCTTGCCAGGGCAAGGCAGTCTGCGGTATCGAGATTCAAATGCCGGAGGGCGCGAGCCTCGACCATCCTGCCGAGCACGAAAAGAGCAAGGCGAAGGAGCAGGCCGTAAAAGATCAGACAAAGCACCAGGAAAGGCCACCAGGCGATGAGGTTCTGGGTGGCGAGGTGGTAGATGCCTTCCTTCAGGATAATTTTACTGCCTTCGATTTCGGCAAGAGAAGGATAACTGCCGGCCAGGGGAGGGAGCCAGGACCACGGTAAAGCCGCGAGTTGTACCGCCCGGTGTATTGCTTCGCTGCCGAGCTGCAGTGTGGATTGCCACCCGAAAGCCAAATCGCTGGTGGCAACTTTCAGGAAGGTTGCCGCCAGCAAACCGACATTGAAGCCGACGGCAAAGAGCTGGACGAGACCGAAGAGCGGCCAATAGAAGAGGGAGCCATAGACCGAACTGCGGGCTTTGACGATACCGAAGGCCTGGCCGAAACTTGCCCGCTTGTCTGCGCCAAGTTTGCCCAGCCACTGCTTATGGAGAAACGAAGCAAGCCGGTCCATCATCCCGCGAAAGAGCAGAGAGTAAAAGGAGGGGAGCTTCATTGCCGGGAGCACCAGACGGAACAGCCATCCGCATAAAAGGAGGATCGTCAGGGCTACTTGCGAGACAACAAACAGAAGGAGGAAATGAAAGACGTTTACCGGGGTTGTCCCGGTATAGCTGAAAAAGGACAGCCCGGCGATGAGACCAACCAGCACACCTTTGAGTGAAGCGAGGTTCTTGGCAAGAAGAAGGGTGTCGCGAAAGATCGTTCCGGGGCTTCTTTGGTCCGCCCCCGGAAAATCGCTTTCGATTCTTGCAGTCAACCAGAGCCGGATAAGTTCACGGCGCGAGGGTGTCGAGCCTCCGCCGCTGCCTGGCCGAGCCTGCTTTTCAAGGTAGATGCTTCTGTCCCGGTCGTGCAGTTCGGTTTCGTCTGCATCCTTGTCACGGTTGAAGAAATATTCCAGATCAATGATGTCCTGATAATGCCATGGTGTTTTCATTGGCCCCATTATACCAGAATGCGGAAGGCCGGCAAGATCGTAACCGTTCACCAGCACCCCATTTTCGTCCGATCAGGCCACCTCACATAGCCAAATGCGGAGGGTCGGCAAGATCTACGATAATCGGGGTCAGGACAATTGTCGAGAACGAACAGGAGCAGCGGCAATAGGGAAGCTGCCGCTGCTGTGAAGGTTTTTGGCGTATTGGATGTGGTTTAAATGTATCGGTTTACCGTGATTTGAAAAAATGCCTGGACGGCATTTTTTTGAGCCGCAACGAAAACATGAAAATCGGCATGTTGATTCGTAACGGCGTCATGGGATCTATCCTCCGGCGAATCAGAGTTTTGTAACGTTTTTTGCAGCCGGGCCTTTCTGGCCATCGACAATTTCAAAGCGTACGCGCTGTCCTTCGGAGAGTGACTTGAAACCCTCAGCCAGGATAGCGGAATGATGGACAAAGATATCCTTTCCTCCGTCCTGCTCGATAAACCCGAATCCCTTCGCATCGTTAAACCATTTCACTGTTCCTTGTGCCATTGCTGATACTCCTGTGTGTTAATGGGGACAATATTGCCCCTTTTTTCATAGCCGGAATGTACCCAGTTGCCCCCCCCGGGCATCAGGATGAGGTGCAGACCGAACTTGTTGCCCATAATGATGTTACAGGCGTCAATATGTGAGGATGCGGTTGACTGCATCATGCTTTATTATGTTAGGCATAAATTGTATGGACGCTCCTGAATCGCCTTTGCAATGACCGGCTGAACCGGTCTGAAAAGGAATAAAAGCCGTATATGCAGCCTGCCTGGGAGATTGCCTGCGATGAATGGAGTGGTAGCTTCAAGAACATCATTGATTGTGGTATTGTCTGTATCTGACGAGTTACCGAAAAAAATATCAAAACAACATCTCCCTCTGACACCGTCGGCAGAAGTTTCCTTCAGTAATGAAACTGGAGAGGAGCTGCAAAGTGGTGACGAAAAAAACTCTTGGCATACGCTAAAAAGCGTTAGGCATTTTTTTCACGCTACATGAGATGAAAAAGTATTTCAAGCAAAAAAATTCAAGCATCGCAGTCCATGCCATTTCACCGGGGTCTCTTTTCCGGTTTTCGCAAGGATCGTTCATTTTCTCTTGACAGACACTTCTGTAATCTCCTCAACATCTTGCCTTGTCTAACCACTGGTTGGGTCGTAGGCGGAGGAAAAAAACCGGGTAACCGTTCACCAGTACCCCATTTCGTCCGATCAGGCCACCTCACATAGCCCACTATCGGAGTCTCCCGGATGGTCGCTTACCTGCTTGGCGGCCTGCTTGAACGAACCTCGAGCACTGGATGAACGGTTACAGATCCGGGTTATGCAGTCTTTTGATGTGTACCAATGAAATTACAAAACCGCATATCCCTCTGCCGAACCGGATAATTGAGTATTCGACCACTTGCCGACCGGGTCATTTCCTTCTGTCGGCCGATTCGATACCATGCAGGGACTCTCAGAAGGGAGGAACCCAACAACTCAACAAAGGAGGAAAACAATGAAACTGGCATTCCGTATTTCAACCGCAATGGTTGCTTTTGCTCTGCTCGCTTCCCCGGCAATGGCCGCGGAAAAAGTGCGCTGGAAACTGGCCATGTCCTGGTCGTCGACCCTCACCCCATTTGCCAACGCACCGCTCAACATGGCCAAGGCGGTTGAGGAGATGAGCGGCGGTAATTTCACCATTCGGATCGAGGGAGCGGAAAAGCATAAGGCTGCCCTCGGTATCCTCGACATGACCAAAGGCGGTCAATACGAGATGGGCCATTCCGCCTCCTACTACTGGAAAGGCAAGGATATTTCCACCGTATTTTTCTGTACCGTCCCCTTCGGCATGAATGCCGATGAGCAGAATGCCTGGTTCTACCATGGCGGCGGCATGGATCTGATGCAGAAGACCTATGAGAAGTTCAATGTGTTGAGTTTCCCCGGCGGTAATACCGGCGCCCAGATGGGTGGTTGGTTCCAGAAGGAAATCAAGTCGGTGGACGACCTGAAGGGGCTGAAAATGCGTATTCCCGGATTGGCCGGCGAGGTCTTTGCCAAGCTTGGCGTCAATGTTACCAATATTCCTCCGGGAGAACTCTATACCGCCCTCGATCGCGGCACTATCGACGCTTTGGAGTGGGTAGGTCCGGGTATGGACATCAAAATGGGTTTTCATAAGATTGCCCCGTATTACTACACCGGCTGGCATGAGCCCGCAACAGAGCTGCAGTTCCTCGTGAATAAAGAAGCCTACGAAAAACTGCCGCAGGAATATAAAACCATGCTGATAACGGCAATGAAGGCGGCAACCGCCGACATGTTCATCGAAAACTTCGCCGACAGTCTCGACGCCTGGGAACAGATGAAGACGGAATTCCCGAATATCAAGGTCATGACCTTCCCGAAAGAGGTTCTGCAGGAGATGAAGAAGGCATCCGACGGGCTGATGGCAGAGTATGCCGCCCAGGATCCCACCTTCAAGGAGGTACTCGAGTCCCAGCAGGCTTATACCAAGAAAGCCAGGGTCTGGACCGAGATTTCCGAATACGAGTATATCAAGATAATGCAGGAACTCTAATTTCAATCGGTCGCACGCTGCCTGTATCATTCCAGAGGCCGTTCCGTTGCCTGCAGCGGAACGGCAATATCGGTAAATTCAAAGTGAAATAACTTCCATGCTTCAAAAGATAGAAAAATCGATCGGCCGTCTTGTCGACGGCATTGGCAAGATTCTGGCCATAGCCCTGCTGCTGATGGTCCTGAATGTCTCCTATGACGTGATGATGCGCTATCTCTTTCATGCCAGTTCGGTTGGCATGCAGGAGATGGAATGGCATCTGTTCTCCATCATCATACTCTACGGGGTGGGCGTTGCTTTACAGCACGAGGCCCATGTGCGCGTGGATTTCCTGTATGACCGGATGAGTCTGAGAACCAGAGCGCTTATCAATATCGGCGGGACCGTGCTGTTTCTGGTGCCGCTTTCCCTGCTCATCCTGTTCGGCTCGTTTCATTTTGTCCAGGATGCCTATCAGATCCATGAGATCTCGGAGGATCCCGGCGGTCTGCCCTACCGGTGGGTGATTAAAGGCATGATTCCCCTGGCCTTTCTGTTTCTCCTGGTGAGTGCGACCGGCTATGTGTTCAGAAACATTCATCAGCTCAGGAGCGCACAATGACAGGTATAATCATGTTTTTCGCGGCTTTGGTGCTCCTGGCGGTCGGCTATCCGGTAGCCTTCACTTTCGGCGCCGTGGCGCTTTTTTTCGGGGCGATTGCCGCTGTTGTCGAATTGTCGCCCGACCCGAACTTCACCTTCGTTGCCAAAGAGTTTTACAGCATGTTTTCGATGATGCCTTTCCGGATCTATTCGATCATGACCAATACCATCCTCATGGCCGTGCCCCTCTTCATCCTGATGGGGATCATCCTGCAGAAATCGGAACTGGCCGAGCGCCTGCTGGAATCGATGGGTATTCTGTTCGGCAAGGTCCGCGGCGGGCTGGCAATCAGCACGGTGCTGGTCGGGACTCTTCTTGCCGCTTCGACGGGGGTGGTCGGGGCCTCGGTGGTGGCCATGGGCGTTATCTCGCTGCCGGTCATGCTGAAATACGGCTATTCGAAAAAACTGGCGACCGGCACCATCTGTGCCGCCGGAACCCTGGGCCAGATCATCCCGCCGTCGATCGTTCTCATCATCCTCGGCGATGTATTCCAGCTGCCGGTCGGCGATCTGTTCAAGGCGGCCATCGGGCCGGGGTTGATGCTCGTTGCTTGTTACATTGTTTATATCGTGATTATTGCCCTGATCGACAAGAAAGTGGCACCCGAGATAATCGTTGCCGAGGAAGACAAAAAAGGCTCGATTCTGAGGGCGCTCAAGGCGATTGTGCCGCCCTTGACGCTCATCGTGCTGGTGCTCGGCTCGATCTTCGTCGGTATCGCCACCCCCACCGAATCCGCCGCGGTAGGCGCTCTCGGGGCGATGATCCTGGCGGCCATGTACCGCAAACTCAGCTGGCAGATCGTCATGGACGCCTCCCAGCAGACGGTGATGATTACCGCCATGGTGTTTGCCATCCTGATCGGCGCCACGGCTTTTTCGATGGTTTTTGTCTATACCGGCGCCGATCTCATTGTTGAACAGTTCATGACCGGCTTGCCGGGGGAAAAATGGGGTTTTGTTATCCTCGCCATGCTCGCCATCATGCTGCTCGGCTTTTTCATCGATTTTATCGAGATCTCCTATATCGTCGTGCCTATTTTACTGCCGATCGCCAATGTCATCGGCCTTGACCCGATGTGGTTCGCCATCCTGATTGCCATGAACCTGCAGACTTCATTTCTGACTCCGCCTTTCGGCTTTTCCCTCTTCTACCTGAAAGGGGTCTGTCCGCCGGAGGTCAGGACTGTCGATATCTACCGGGGCGTGGTACCGTTCATCATCATCCAGGTACTGGTTCTCGCTTCCATTGTCGTCTTGCCGCAATTCTATGGTTTTTCGGTACAATGATTCGCGCCAAGAAGAAATTCCCCCGGGCTCTCGCCGAGAGAGCCGGGCGGGGAATTTCATTTTCCCGCAATGCCGAGTGTGGTAGGGTAAGATCACCCTGGAACAAAGATTGCGATTTGAAAGGTATTCATGGATCTGCTGACATTCTCGCTTCATAATGTTTTTGCTCTCCTTCAGCAGATGTCGGTCTTCCTCGTTATCGCCTATCTCTTCACCAAGTCGCCGTTTTTCCGCTCTTTTCATATCCAGACCCTGCATCCTCGGCAGTTGCTGCTGCTGTATTTCATCTTTTCCGTTTTTTCGATCCTCGGCACTTATTTCGGCCTGCAGGTAAGCGGCGCCATCGCCAACACCAGGGCCATCGGCGCGGTGCTGGCCGGCATCATCGGCGGTCCTCTGCTCGGCGGGGCAGTAGGGCTCACCGCCGGCCTGCACCGTTTTTCCCTCGGTGGTTTTACCGCAGTTTCCTGCGGCATTTCGACGACGATGGAAGGACTTATCGGCGGCCTCGTCCATCTTTATCTGCTGCGCCGCTATCAGCAGCACCGACTCCTCAGTCCGACGGTCGCCTTTCTTACGACGCTGGTGGCCGAAGTGACCCAGATGGTCATCATTCTCATCCTGGCAAAGCCGTTTGATCAGGCCGTTGCTTTAGTCAGGATTATCGCCTTGCCGATGATCCTTGCCAACAGCTGCGGTGCGGCCATCTTCGTCAGTATTATCCGCGACCAGCGCAAAATGTATGATGAACTGAGTGTGACTTTTTCCGCCAAGGCCCTGAAAATGGCGGAAAGAACCGTGGCCATCCTGGGGCGGGGCCTGGATAATGAAACGGCCCAGGAAGTCGCTTCGGTAATATGGGAAGAAACCGGAGTAGGGGCGGTGGCAATCACCGACCGGGAAAAAGTCCTCGCATTTGTCGGTCAAGGCGACGACCATCACCTCATCGGCACGGGGATCAGTTCGTCTCAGGTCAAGAAGGCGATCCGCGAGGACCGGATCGTCTACGCCGACGGCGGGGAAAAGAAATGGCGCTGCAGCCTTTCCGAGGGTTGCCCGCTCGGGTCCGTTCTTTCCGTGCCGCTCAGAGTCGATAACGAACTGGTCGGGACCATCAACCTCTTCGAACCGAAAAACAAACTTTTTCTCGTGACTAATCGGACCCTCGGCGAAGGCATCACTAAACTGCTCTCCGACCAGCTCCTTTATTCCCGCTATATCGAACAGAAGAACCTGCTGACCACGGCCGAACTGAAACTCGCCCGAGCCCAGGTCAGTCCGCATTTCCTGTTCAACGCGCTCAACACCATCATCGCCATTATCCGCAAGGACTCCGATCGGGCCAGGGATCTGCTTCTCCATCTTTCCAATTTTTTCCGGAAGAACCTGAAACAAACCGGCGATCTTGCCACCCTCGAGGAAGAATTGAATCACGTTCAATCCTATCTGGTGATCGAAAAAGCCCGCTTCGAAGACCGGCTGCAGCTGGAGATGGACATCGATCCGACCCTGATGTCGCTCAGACTGCCGGTCTTTACCCTGCAACCGATTGTTGAAAACGCCATTAAGCACGGCATCTCCGCCATGCTAGGCCAGGGAGTGATCCGCCTGGCTGTCGTTCGGCAGTCGGGGAGCGTTCGCATTACGGTCGAGGATAACGCCGGCAATTTCATCGAGCGGGGCTTAAAAGGCCTGGGATTGAATATCGTCGAGAAGCGGATAAAAAATCTCTGCGGGAAAAATCACGGCCTGGAAATAACCTGCATCCCGCAGGAGCGGACGGAAATAGCCATAACAGTTCCGGAAGGAGGATGCGGATAACAATGATTCGTGCTCTGATTGTCGATGATGAACTCCATGCCCGGGAGGAGATGGCGGCACTGCTTGCCGAAAACGGAGTAATTGAGGTGGTCGGTTCCTGCGGCAACGGCATAGATGCCCTGAAGATGATCAACAAGCTGCGCCCGGAGGTGCTCTTTCTCGACATCGAGATGCCGGTGGTGGGCGGTTTCGAACTGCTCAACATGGTTACCAGGGAGATTATGCCCCACGTAGTTTTTGTCACTGCCTACGACCAGTATTCCCTCAAGGCTTTTGAGGAAAAAACCCTCGATTATCTGTTGAAGCCGGTCGATCCCGTCCGATTGACCAAGACCGTGGCCAAACTGCAGCAGACCATAGGTGAAAACCGCAGGCCGGTCTACCAGACGGAAGAAATTCGCCGAATACCGTGCCTGCTAGGCAACCGGATCCGGCTTATCGATCTGGATGAGGTGGAATTCATCGCCACGACATTCGCCGGAGTCCATGCGGCGACGGCCGACGCCGAATACTTCACCGAAGTTACCCTCAAGGTTCTGGAAGAGCGGACCCAGCTTTTTCGCTGTCATAAGCAATACCTCGTCAACCTCGACTGTATCGCCGAGATCATTGTTCTCGAGGCGGGTCTGGCAAAGATCGTCACCCGTTCAGGCAAGAGAATTCCGGTCAGCAGGCGCTACTTCAAGCTCATTAAGAAAAAATTATACATCTGAGCAGAGCCTTCAACCAATTCCACAGAGGAGTTGCGAGGCTTGGAATTTGTCTTCACTCCCAAGGATGAAAAGGTGTAGACTTACCGAAGTCCATGATTAGAATCGGGGGAGCGGGGGGTGAAGGGTCGGCATTCACCTTTTTCGACTGGGAATGATGAAGATGTATAACAGAAAGCAGGGGTCGATCGTAACAAAAATCATTTGGCTGGTGATGAGCCTGGCCGTGGCGGGAGCTCTCCTCGGTACCGTGACCTTCGAGGCAAACCGTCAGGAACGGGTGCGGCTCGCTGCATTCGGCAACCAGATGGCTGATCAGGCGAGGATTTACGAGACCGTTATCGGCGGCAGATTAGAGGATTTCGATGATACCCTCCTGTTTTTGCGAAAATCCGTTGTCGAAGAACCGAACACTCTTGCCGACCATGTCGAAATGCTGCGCGGCGGACACCTGGAGAACCACGAGATCCTGGTCGTCCAGGCTGATCGCCATGGTCATCTGGAGTACACCGACGCACAGGATGTGCAGCCCGGCATTTCCCTTGGCGATAGACCATGGTTCCGTATTTTTGCCGACGGCGGCAAGGATGAACTCTATATCGACGAGCCGACCTTCAGCCGTGTCACCAAGCGCCACACGCTGACCCTGTCGCGGGGGATTTACGACGAAAATGGAGCATTTTTCGGGGTAATAGCCATCTCCGTCAAACAGCAGGCACTGATGAAATTTGGTTCCCGCCTGCAGCTTTCCGGGGAAAGTGCCTTAACGATCATCAATAAAGGCGGCGCCCTGGTCAGCCGTTCCCGCGATCTCGCCACGCTGCACGGCACAAAAATATCCCCCCACCTGCTCGCGCAGATGCTGCGGGAGCCTGAGGGAGTTCTCACAGATCCCGCTGCTTCCGGCGGAATTCCGCACATCATCGCCTTTCGTCATTTTCATGACGATACAATTCCGCTCATTATTTATGTGGAAAGTCCGCTCGAAGAAGTCATGCAGCAGATTTCAACGCAGCGCAGGGTGCTCTTTTTCGGTGCCGGTTTTACTTCGCTTGTCATCATGGTCTTGATTGCTGTTTATCTGAAAGGCCGAAAAACTTCGCAGGAGTTGATAGACACCTTGCGCCGCAGCAAGCAGCAGGAATATGATACACTCACCGGCACGACCCTCGACGGTTTTTTTGTAGGGGATATATCCGGGCGAATAATCGACACCAACGACACCCTCTGCAGAATGCTGGGCTACAGCCAGAAGGAAATACTCGGCTTTTCCGTATCCGATCTCGAAGCTGCCGAATCGCCCGAAAAGGTCGTGGCCCAGATCCATTTGTCCATGGCAGCGGGCAGCACCCGTTTTCAGTCCCGGCTCCGGTGCAGGGATGGCGGGGTCATCGATGTCGAGATCAGTGCCCAGTTTATCAAAGAACCGGAAGGGCTGTTTTTTGTCTTCGTCCACGACATTACCGACGTAAAGCAGGCGGAGGAACAACGTAAATCACATCTGGCTTTTCTCGAAAATCTGGCGCGCGTCGATCGGGAGATGAAACTTGAGACCGACGCGGAGCAAATGCTCTGGAAGGTCGTCCAGACGGTGTTTTCGATTTTCGACTGTGATCGCGCCTGGCTCCTCTATCCCTGTAATCCCGATGCGCCGTCTTTTCGGGTGCCGGTGGAGGTGACCAGACCGGAATATCCGGGAGCAAAGCAGCTGAACACGGATGTGCCGCTGTCTCCGGCTGAAGCGCAAACTCTGCGGGAGGCTCTGACATCGGATGGACCGGTAGTATATGTCGAGGGGACCGACCGTCCGGTGGCGACCGCCGAGAGGTTTGGCGTCCGGTCTCAGATGATTACGCCACTCTATCCGAGATTGGGGGAGCCCTGGGTGTTCGGGTTGCACCAGTGCTCCTTTTCGCGCATCTGGACTGAGGAAGAAAAAAATCTTTTCAACGAGATCGGCCGCCGTCTGGCCGATGCACTCAGCAGTGTCCTGTCTCTCCGCGAATTGAAAGAAAATGAACAACGATTCCGGTCGACTTTTGAGCAGGCAGCGGTGGGAATCGCCCATGTTGCGGTGGACGGACGATGGCTCAGGGTCAACCGGAAGCTGTGCGATATTGTCGGCTATACAAAAGAGGAATTGCTTCAAAAGAGATTCCAGGATGTTACCCATCCCGATGATCTCGATCCCGATCTGGCAAACATTCGTCGCATACTGGCCGGGGAAATACAGGCATACAGTCTCGAAAAACGCTATATCCGCAAAGATGGGTCGATTGTCTGGATCTATCTCACTGTGTCGATTGTTCGCCATGCCCTCGGAGATTATCCGGAATATCTCATTTCGGTCACTGAGGATATCACCGAGCGCAAGCGGGCCGAAGAGGACAACGCGAGGCTTGCGGCGCAGCTCCAGCAGGCTCACAAAATGGAAGCTGTAGGTCAACTTGCGGGAGGTATAGCCCACGACTTCAATAATATGCTTGCGGTGATTATCGGTCACGCCGAGATGGCTATGGAAGAGGTCGACCTGGGAGAGCCGGTTTACAGTAACCTCGAACAAATTCATGTCGCAGCCGAGCGGTCGACCGAGATTGTCCGGCAATTACTGGCCTTTGCCCGCAAACAGGCGATTGTGCCGAAGGTGCTCGACCTCAACGAGGTGGTGGAGGCAATCCTCAAGATGCTCCGGCGGCTCATCGGAGAGGGCATAGATCTGGTCTGGATGCCCGGCAGCGGACTGTGGTCGATCAAAATGGATCCTTCCCAGATCGATCAGATCCTTGCCAATCTCTGTGTCAATGCCCGGGGAGCCATCGCCGGTATTGGCAAAATTACGGTGGAAACGGCAAACAGCACTTTCGACGAGGAGTACTGCGTCACCCATGCCGGATATATTCCGGGAGAGTATGTGCGGCTCGCGGTAAGCGACAATGGCTGCGGGATGAGCAAGGAGACGTTGCCCCATATATTTGAACCGTTCTTCACCACCAAAGAAGTTGGCGAAGGAACCGGTCTTGGACTCTCCACCGTGTACGGGGCAGTGAAACAGAACAGCGGGTTTATCAATGTGTACAGCGAACTGGGGGAGGGAACGACCTTCATGATCTACCTGCCTCGACATAAAGGAGCAATGGAGATGTCGCCACTGGAAGGTGTTGTCGAAAAAGCTTTAGGTGGCGAGGAGACCATCCTGCTGGTGGAGGACGAGACGACGATTCTGGCAATGACCACAATTATGCTGCAGCGCCTGGGCTACACCGTGCTGGCGGCGGCAAATCCTCAGGAGGCAGTAAATCTCGCCGAAAGATTCACCGGGGTGATCCACCTGCTGATGACCGATGTTGTCATGCCGGGGATGAACGGCAGGGATCTGGCGGTTAAACTACTGGCAGACAAACCCGGCCTGAAGTGTCTGTTCATGTCAGGCTACACAGCCGATATCATTGCCACCCAAGGCGTGCTCGATAAAAAGGTAAGTTTTATTCAGAAACCCTTCTCGCGAATCGAACTGGCCACCCAGGTCCGGCAGGCGCTGGACCTGGGAAAGGGGTAGGCTTTTCTGAAGGCTACCGTTTCGGTTTGTTGTTCAACAGCCTTTTCTGGGCTCTGCGGAAAAAAAAGAAAGAAAGAAGCTTCAGGGAAATGATATAGGTGAGGAACCCGAGCACCAGCCCTATAACGATGCTCCCGATCATCAGGGGGATGAGGATCTCATCGCTCATATGGTACATGGCGATAATCGGCTCCATAATGTCCCAGAAATCAAGGTGAGTCAAGGCACGGCCTATATCGACGAACATCTTCGAAACCTCGGACAGCGGCGGGCCGGGCCAGATCAGGGAGCCTAGCCAGTAGTTGAAAGAATAGACGGGAGCGACGGTAACCGGATTCGTTATCCACACCGGCACTATTGCCGCAGGCCGGTTTACGTTGCAGATGGTTGCGACAATAATCGCCAGGAAGATCTGGATGCCGATGGTCGGAGTAAAGGCGATGAACACGCCTACCCCCAGCCCTCCGGCGATAGCCCGGGGGGAACTGCGCAGTTTAAGAATCCAGCGCAAAAGTGGGCGAAGACGCATATATACATTGCGTTTATTAAAAGACGAGGGAAGTTCTGCCATGATTATCTTTGCGAAACCACCGGTGGTTATTGTTCCTTTATCAATCTTTGAAAATCGGCAGAAACAACCTGCGGTAATCAATTTTCCTTGCCCGGCAAAGCATAATCCAGGCACATTAAAAAAACAGTAATTTTTCCATATTTGCCGAGATTCGTTCTCCAGATCTCGCGGGCAGAGCGTCTGGTGTTTCCGGAACTGTCAGTCACTCGGCAGGCTGTCCGGCGGATGCCGGAAGAGCGGCATGCACCTGTCTTTCCAGGTCGTTGAAGGTGACCATGATGCCGTCCTCGGTATCATGCAGAAGAATATACTTCAGTTCGGTAAAATAGTCGGCAATCGACTGCCGCAAAATCGGCCGATTTTCATTTCTGGTTAAAGTATGGTCCCACACGTCCCAGACAATCACGCCGATACCGACAATGGGGCCAAGCAATTTGCCGCCGCTTTGCGCGGCAACTTTAGCCCCGGTCTTGGCTGCGATCTGGGCTGCCGCCTTGCCCGCCGATTTGGCCATGATCTTGCCGGAAAGTTTCCCGGCGAGGAGGTTCAGCTTGCCGACCAGCAGGACGGTTCCTCCGGCAGTCGTCAAGGTCAGGGCTTTCAGTGTGATATGGGTTTCACGGTTGCCGTCGGTCCCCGAAGCGGTCAGGGCGATTCCTTCCAGATAGCGGTCCCAGTCGGCGTGGGGAATTTTATAGGTGCCTGGCACAACTGCAAGGTTATTTCGGAGTTCTTCGACATAATGCGTGGCGCTCTCGCGGACGATACGCAGAAGGACAAGCTCGGCGATCTGTGGACGCAGGACCCGTTTGGCAAATTCTTCCTGAATCTCCTCCGTCAGTTTTTCAGCGGCGGTCGGCTGGCCGGCAAAGAAGCTGTTTACGCCGTATTGCCAGATACCTTCAATGCCGAGCAACTGCTGAGTCCAATAGTTGAAATACCATTCGAGGAAATCGTTGTCGACACGGACCATAAGGTCGTCAAGCCACTCATCGATTTTTTCGGTGGCAAAAGTCTCCGTGCTTGTTCTCGCGGCGGTGACGGCGGTTGCCACCGCCTGGTCCACATCGCTCCAGGAGACCGTTTGCACAATGGCTTTTTCTCGGGGCGGCGATGCGCCGGGTGGGGTTCCCTCCTGCATGCTCAGGTAGCGTCCGACAGCGGCCAGGATAATAATTCCGATGATGACCCAGATGGCTTTTCTCAGGACGCCGAGAACTGTTCCGATATATTTCACTTCTTTCCTTGCCTCATTCCGATTTCTGCGGCGGAGTCCTGCCACCCATAAAAGCTGGGCCGGAAAATCGTGTTTTCGTTTCCGCCGGCCCTGTCCTGGCAAGAGTGAAAAAAAAGGCCGCACCCTCTCTACCGTCCGATTCCACCCATACGTCACCGCCATGGAGCCCTGCCAGTTCCTTGACGATTGCCAGACCCAGACCTGTGCCTTGAACCTTCCGGTCGTCGCAGTTGCGTTTGAACCTGACAAAGATATTGCGGCAGGCCTCCCGGGAGATCGGATTGCCGTCATTGGCAACACTTATGGTGAAACGGTCGGTTGCCTCCTCGCAGGTTATAGTGATTCGACTCAGGTTCTCGCCGCTGTATTTCAATGCGTTGTCAACGAGGTTCCTGATAATCCGGGTGATCGCGATCCTGTCGGCCCGAATCCCGTCAACCCGGGTCGGTTCTCTCCACTCTATGTGCCTTGCCTGCAGCTGAGCCGCATATTCTTCCTTGACCGTATTACATATTTCCTGGAAATCGAGGAGTTCAATCGTCAGTGGCTGTTCCTTGGCGGAAATGAAGATATTGATCTGATCGACCAGAGCGGAGAGCTGAGCGGAGGATTTAACAATCTGCTCGCAGTATTGTCTGCCTTTATCATCCAGTTTATCAAACTGCTTTTTACGTAAAAGACTTGCCAGGCCGTGGATGGCCACCACCGGATTTTTCAGGTCGTGGGCGACGGAATACGCAAATATCTTGATTTTCTCGCTTTGCTCCTCAAGGGTCTGCAGATCGTCCAGCCGTTCGATTCTGCGTTTTTTGCTGCGGGTGAAAATCAAGGCAATGGCCAGGAGGCCGAATAACCATAAAAAACTGTGAGTGATATACATCGCCCGCAGGGACTTCTTTTCTATTGCCCGATATCCCGCGAGAGGAATCGAAACACTTACCCCGCCCCGCACATCTCCTTCTTTATATCCCTGGCTGCCGTGGCACTCGAGGCAGCCGGCGTTTGTGTATATCGGTTTCATCAGGCGAACGACTTCATTGCCTTCGATACGGGTCACCGACATTACTTCTTCCTTGCCTGTCTCGAATTCGTACAGGGCTTTCGTTTCCCATTCATCCGGTTTATTCAGATGATTCACGAGCTTGAGACTGGTTATATGGCCTTTGGTCCTGTACATGTCGCCATATTGATTCATTACCTGACGCAACATTGTCGCAGGATTTATCAATGTCAGCTGCATGCCGCTTGGGGTGGTGATGTCACGTTCCGGGATGTGCCTGAGATTGTCGTTAGGTTGAGTGTCTTTGGTGACGGGTACATAGACGCCATGATGGTCGGTCGCCCAGAAACGCAAGGCCTGATCTTTGTCGATTACCGTCCTGGCTTCTCTTTGGGCCAGGTCTATGGTTTTCTTCTGCTCCGTTGCGATATTCCAGAACGCGGCGATGAAGCACAGGAACGTCCATATCAGAGCGATTGATAAAGATCTCCTGAGCAAAATGAAAAAAACCGAAACATCGCTTTGAGGCTGCATCATAAAGCCACTTGGGCCATGGTGAAGAGTCGTGAATCGGCGAAAACTGTCAGCCATCCACTGTAATTGCGGCACCTGCCGGCTATGAAGGAAGCCGGTCCGGTGGCTCCGTATCAAGTATTATCAGACATTTTGCCGAAAAGTCCAAGGTGAAAATACACAGTGCGACGATGGTGTAACCAGTGTCTGTCCAGAAATGAGATATTTTGTTCTAAATCGAGGCGATCGATAAATTTAACCGCAGGCAACCGCAGGCATATCTTTGATATTCCGAGGATTAAATTTTGAGAGCAACGAAGAGTTAGGGCAAAATAGCCATTTATGGCCAGACACTGACTAGCGGAACCTTCCAAGGTCTATTCCCAACCGCAGGCCGAGCTTCTGGATGGCAACCCGGGAGAGTCCGCTGACCCGGGATGCCTCCGAAACATTGCCGGAGGTGGCTGTAAGGAGCTGTTCGATATAGCTGCGGGAAAAACGATCGGATATCAACGTCTTCATGCTCTTATAGGGGCCAAGTTCGCCGAGGACGGCGGGTGTCGGCTGACCGGGGGCTTCGATACGCTGGATCGAGGCCATGGTGATGTTTTCCCGCCCGCTGAAAACTACCAGCCTTCTGATGGTGTTCTGCAGTTCGCGGACATTGCCCGGCCATTCTTTGGTCGACAGATAGGAGAGCACTTCCGGTTCAATCGTCATCCCATTGATATTCATCTCGGCCAGGGTCTTTTCCAGAAAATATCGGGCGAGCAGGGCGATGTCCTCCGAGCGCTCACGGAGCGGCGGCATGTGGATGGCGATAACGTTGAGGCGATAAAAGAGATCGGCGCGGAAGCTGTTCTCTTCGACTTTTTTCTCGAGCGGCTGATTGGTGGAGGCAATGATCCGCACATCGGTCGCAAGTGTCCGGGTCGAGCCGACCGGCCGGACCTCGCCTTCCTGCAGGAAGCGCAGGAGCTTGGTCTGCATTGACGGCGAGATGTCGCCGATTTCGTCGAGATGCAGGGTGCCGTGGTTGGCGGCAAGAAACAGACCTTCCTTGTCCCGGTCGGCCCCGGTGAAGGCTCCCCGGCTATAGCCGAAGAGCTCGCTTTCAAGAAGGGAGTCGGGGATGGCCGGGCAGTTGACCGCGACATAGGGTTTCTTGGCACGCTGGCTGAGACGGTGTACCATTCTTGCGGCAAGCTCCTTGCCGGTTCCCGACTCACCCTGGATCAACACCGGATAGTCGGAACCGGCAACCGCCTGTATCGATTGCTGCACCTGGTGAATGACGCTGCTTCCCCCCAGCAGGGTTTCCTTGCCGCCGCCGGCGAGCAATTCGCGGAGACGCCGGTTTTCCCATTCCAGCCGGATAAAATCGGCGGCCTTGCCGACGGTCCGGTAGAGCTGTTCCGAGGCGACCGGTTTGGTGAGAAAGTCGTATGCCCCGAGTCTGACCGCTTCGACCGCTTTTTCGATGGTGCCGAAACCGGTGAGAATGATGACCTTGATTGCCGGGTACCGCCGGTGGATCTCCGTCATCAGCTGCAGGCCGTTCATCTCAGGCATCTGCAGGTCGGTGATGAGGAGATCGACCTCCGATTTTTCCAGCAGGGCCAAAGCGGGTTTGCCGCCATCTGCGGTAATCACATCAAAATCCTGAAACCCGGCCATCAGCAGCCTGGCAAGGCCGTTGATGAAATCAAGCTGATCGTCGACCAGCAGCACTTTTATCTTTTTCTCCATTTCTTCTCCACTAGAGACGCCCTCCGGTGATTGGAAAGTACAGTTCGAAAACCGCTCCGCCCGTCTGCCGGTTCCGTGCTTCGATGGTGCCGCCCAGTTCACGCATATAGCCGTAAATGACTGCAAGGCCAAGGCCCGAACCCTTGTTCACATCCTTGGTCGAGAAAAACGGATCGAAGATAGACGGTAGAATCGCATGATCGATACCGCTGCCGTTGTCCGAGACGGTCAGGCGCAGGCCTCTTTTTTCATGGTCGCAGGTAATTTCGACGGCGATTATACCCGCCTCTTCCGGCAGGGCGTCGAGGGCATTGAGGAGAAGATTCAGGATGATGTGTTCAACCACCTGCGGTTCGACCCGGACAGCCGTTCCCGCATCGTCACGATGACAGGAGAGGGCCACCCCCTTTTTTGCCGCCTGGACTTTAAATACCCCGATCACGCTTTCCACCACATCGCCGATAACTGTCTCCCGATGGGTCGACACCTTGGGACGAGCAAAGTTCAGCAGGTCGAGGAGCACGGCCTGGGCCTGGCTGGTATGCTTGATAATTACATCGATGTCGGTCTGGTGCTGCTCGCCAGGCAGGGTTTTTTTCAGCAGTTCGGCATAGCAGAGGATGACGCCGAGAGGATTGTTCATCTCATGGGCGAGCCCTGCGGCAAGCTTGCCGACCGTGCCCATTTTCTCGGCCTGGACAAACTGGCGGAGCATCTTCTTTTTATCGGTATCTTCCTGAATGGATACGACAATTCTCGGGGCGCGGTTTTCGTCGCGGGCAAGGCCGATAGTGTTGACGATGAAGCTTCGGCCGTTGTCCAATTCCACTTCCCGCGTTGCCGGGGCGGTGAGTTGTCGAGCATTGTTCTGTCCCATGCCGTCTTTATTATCCGCTGTGAGGAGACAATCGATCACGCCCCTTCTCCGATCCTGACAGGAGAGTTCTTCCATCAGCCGGTTGGCCGCGTTGTTGGCCATGATGACCGACCCGCCAAGATCCAGGAGCAGCAGGGGGTCGGGGATGCCCTCGAAGATGGTCTGCAGGTTGTCGGCCTGACTGAGGAGGGCGTCAAGCGCCGCCAGGTTCTCCGCGGCAATGCCAAGCTGGCGGCCGACCGCTGTGAGCATCTCCGCTTCGCCGGTGGTAAACGGGACATTTTCCGGCCGCTCGAGCAGGAGCAGGCCATCGATATTGTCGTCGCTGCTGCCGACTGGGACAATGACCCTGTTGTCGGAGAAGCGCAACTTCGGCTCCAGAAGCAGCTCGACGTAATCGGCCGGCAACACGGGCGGCTCAGCATCCTGTGGCCAGGTAAAATCCTGATTGCCGGAAAAGGTGCAGACGTAGGAAGCCCGGACAAGGACAAACCTGTCGGCCAGCAGGGGTAAGGCATTACGCCAGAGCTCGGGTCGGTTTCTGCTGATTTTCAGGGCGCCGAGGACGCTCACCAGCATGGTAAGGTCTTTCTTGTGCGTATCGTTTTCCAGCGAGAGCTGTTCTGTCCGCCGGTCGACTTCCCGTTCCAGATCGGCGGTATATTCCTTGAGGCGCCGGTCCGTTTCAAACAGGTGCTGGCTGAGCCCCTCCATGCCTTCGATCATTTCTTCGATTTCATCGCCGTGTTCAACTTTCTGGAGCAGCTCCTCGCCCTTCTGGTCATGGAAGTTTTTCCTGAACTGGCTGGTAAGAGTTCGGAAATTCACCAGAACCACACGCTGAAAGGTCAAATAGATCATGACCAGGACGAGAGCCGTGATGATCAGATACACCACGACATACAGGGTGAAATCGGCCATGTTTTTTACAGCATACCGCGTGGTCGGAATGCCGACAAGGTCGACTCCGCTGATCTGGTTGAGGTCATGGTCGAAACCTCTTTCCCCGTACCTTTGTGTCATCTCTATCGGGGCATCCGAAGCTTTGCCATGACAGAGCATGCAGCTCTCGACAAACTTCACCGGCCGGGCTCTGACAAAGACGCTCTGGTCGTCAACCGTCTTGAGACCCTGCCAAAGCTCCACGTCCCGATTGTCACGGAAATAGGCGATCAGTTCCCGCTCGACTTCGTTTGCTTCAAAGACCGGATTACGGGCATTGATTGCCACCCGGCGATAGACATAGTCGGAATCGGCAGGGTGGGCTTTTTCCATGACGCTTCGGGAAATAAACGAAGAAGACATCGCTTCGAGGATGAAGCTGTCGGGCAGTACATCGAGCATTTTCGGGCGCAGCCTGGTCTGCACATATTTCTGCACCGCATCGACCTGCTGCAGGACAATGGTCGCCCTGGTGCTGACCTCCTCTTCAAGGGTTTTCTGCATGAAAAAATAGAGGGCGGTCAGATTGATGACGCTGATCAGAATGAGGCAGCCGATCAATCTGAGGATAAACTTGCTTTGCAGGGAGTAGGGTCGGGGAAGATTCATCTGTACTGGTTTTGAAAGGTGAAAGAGTATTTGCCGCCCGGAAAAGGCTGACGATGCTCTATCTGTAGCAGACTTACCCGGATTGTAAAGAAAAAAGAGGATGCAAACCGAAGGATGTTGTTTGTGCCGTAAACTTCAGTTTGCAGGTGCAAATCCAGGTTGGCGTAAAGCATTAAATGAATCTGAATAAATATCAGTAATCATGCAATATTTAATTTTATATGCGGGTGGCATCCTTCTTGGAAAGAGCTCTAGCAAAAGATGTGGTCGAAAGACCAAACAAAGAACCGAATACAAGGAGACACCGTAAATGGCTCAAACAGACACGAACATTGTTGTGGATCATGGCCGGAGCAGCTGGTCAGATCTTTGGACGAAGGAGGATTACCTCGCTATCTGGCTTGGTTTTCTCATCATTGCAGTGAGCCTCACTGCCTATTTCGGCTTTGGCCCCAAGGAGGAGTTTGCCACGAAGATCGAGGCGGCAAATCAGATCCAGTCGGCCGAGGCTGCCAGGGCTCCCTTCAAGACCATTACATGGTATAACGCGGAAGCCGACAAGAAAAAACTGAAAGGAACCGGTACCGCTTTCGGTAAATTCGTTACCCACTGGACAAAAACCCCCGGTTCATGGAAAGACAATCCGGTCGACTCGCTCATCAGATCGGAAGCCCAGGCCAAGGCGATGAACGACAAGGCGATGCCTGCTTTCGAAGAGGCCAAAGGCAAGGCAGCGGCGGCTCTGGCCGCAGCAGGGCAGGCTGAAGAGGCGGCTGCGGCTGCGGCTTTCAAGGATCCGGCACTCAATGATGCTGCAGCAGCAAAAATCAAGGACTGGCAGGCAGCCGAAAAGAAATCCTCCGCCGCCAAGGCCAAAACCACTCAGAAAGCCTATAATTATATTCCCGGCCTGATCGGCTTGTGCGCCTTCTTTATCGTGATTTTCGGCGCCGGAATAGTTCTCATGAAGAAGAGCTTCTCGGATTTCGCCAAGGGGTTCGTCATCGTTTTCCTGGTTGCAGTCTTAGCCTATATGCTCGGCGGGCAGGCGATTTCCAAGCAGTACGGTTTTGGGGCTGAGGCCTGGGGTATTCTTCTCGGTATGGTGATTGCCAACAGCATCGGCACACCCAAGTGGGTGCTGCCGGCCTGCCAGGTTGAATTCTTTATCAAGACCGGTCTGGTTCTGCTCGGTGGCGAGGTCCTGTTCGGCAAGATCCTGGCCATCGGCATTCCCGGAATTTTTGTTGCGTGGGTTGTCACCCCCATCGTCCTGGTCTGTACTTTCATCTTTGGCCAGAAAGTTCTGAAGATGGAATCCAAGACCCTCAACGTCGTCGTCTCCGCCGATATGTCGGTCTGCGGTACGTCGGCTGCCATTGCCGCGGCAGCAGCCTGCCGCGCCAAAAAAGAGGAGTTGACTCTAGCCATCGGCTTGTCGCTGGTCTTTACCGCGATCATGATGATTGCCATGCCCGCTTTTATCAAGGCGGTAGGTATGCCGGAAATTCTCGGCGGCGCCTGGATGGGCGGAACCATCGATTCCACCGGTGCGGTTGCCGCAGCCGGCGCATTTCTCGGCGAGAAAGCAATGTATGTGGCGGCAACGATCAAAATGATCCAGAATGTCATGATCGGCGTCACCGCTTTCTGTATCGCCTTGTACTGGTGTATGCGAGTGGAGAAACAGGCCGGCAAGACTGTCGGGGCCGGAGAGATCTGGCACCGTTTCCCCAAGTTTGTCCTCGGTTTTCTTGCTGCCTCCGTGCTGTTTTCCTTGCTCGACAGCAACTTGAGCAAAGGAATGGCCGACGCGCTGCTTGACAATGGCGCAGTGAAAGGTGGAACGAAGCTGCTGCGTGACTGGTTCTTCGCTCTGTCCTTTGCGGCTATCGGTCTGTCCACCAACTTCAGGGAACTCGCCAAATATTTCAAAGGCGGCAAGCCGCTTATTCTCTATGTGTGCGGTCAGAGTTTCAATATGGCGCTGACACTGGCCATGGCCTATATTATGTTTTATCTGGTCTTCCCGGAAATTACCGCGAAGATATGAGGCTGATCATTCAATGAATGGTTACCAATGAATGAAGCCGGTCGGGAGACAGTTCTCCCGACCGGCGCTGCAAGGAATCGATGAAGAAGGAAACGAGCATGTTGCAGAAAATCGGAAAATTAACCGCATCCCTCAGCGTCTGTTTAGTCTTTGTCTATGTCTTTTTGCCCTATTTGACCGAATCGGTGGGCATCCTCAACAGGATGTCGCAGTATCTGGAGAGTAATGGGATTGATCCGACCCGCTATTATTACACCGATGTCGTCCAGGTTAAAGAAGCTGAGAATTATCTGAAGACGGTTCTCGATCAATAAGATAAATCTATGAATACCACCGCTCTCGACCAACGAAAGGAACTGATCCTCGCCAACGAAGAAACCATGGCATGGCAATTGGCCTTGCATGTTATGGAAAAGCCGACCCCCCGGGTCTGGATGATATTTATCCCGATATTTTTTGTCTTTTATTTCTGGAAGCTGAAAGATTATGAGAACGGCTTGAAAACATTTGCCGAAAACCACCTCCTCACCCGTCGCAGGACGCTAGAGGCCGCCGTTGTCGCTGAAAAAAGCGGCCAACCGGTCGATATCCGGGCACTGGTGGACCAGGTTGAGGAACTGCAGGAGAACACCCGCACCTTCTATGCGGAGTGGTTGACCGTGCTTGCCGGACATTATCGCCTGCTTCTGCATGCAAAAGGCGACAGTTATCCTGCATTGGTCAGTTCGGGCTACCGCAGCAAGTCGAATTACCTGCTGTTCTGCCGTCAACTCGGCAAAGTCGAAAGTGCTTTCAATATGGCGATCCTGCCGACAATAGACGGCGAGACAACGGAACTTCACTTTGTCACCGAAACGATGACCGACGGACTGAACTCCCTGCGATTACGGGAAGCCAAGGAAATATTTTCCTGAACCCCGGCCGTGCATTCTCCCTGGCGAATATTTGACGTCGAGGCAGATTATTCTTCACACTTCCTGACTATTGAGTTACACTGAATCGGTTGTCCTTGATCTGTTTGTACATAAATAGTTTATGAAGGTTCGGGTTCAATGAGAGAAGACCCTGCCCGCAGTGAAAGTGTAGAGCAACAACTCACGACCATCCTGGAAAGCATCGAAGACGGTTTTTTTGCCTGTGATGCAGAGTTGCGTTTTATCTACATCAATGTCACAGCCGAACGTGTTCTTGGGGTTAACCGGAATGAACTTCTTGGCACGAACTGCCGGGAAGTGTTCCCCTTGACGCTTTTTTCCCGAATGGAAGAAGAATTTCGACTGGCTGCAGCAGGAGAGACGCGGCTTTTCGAGAATTTCTACGAGCCGCTGGGCCGATGGTTTCAAAATCGCTGTATCCCCCGCAAGGGTGGCGGCATAGTCTTCTATTTCAAGGACATAACCGACCATAAGCTGGCGGATGAGGCACTGCTCCGTGAGCGCAACGTGCTGCAATCCGTCATGGACGGCGCGAAAAATTCATACCTCGTGTATCTCGACCGCGACTTCAACTTCGTCCGCGTCAACAAAACCTATGCGGCAACCTGCGGCTACCGTTCTGAGGAGATGATCGGCAGAAATCACTTTATCCTCTATCCTCACGCCGAGAACGAGGCGATCTTTACCAGGGTTCGGGACACCGGTGAACCATTTGAGGTCCACGATAAACCGTTCGTGTTTCCCGACCATCCGGAATGGGGAGTGACCTATTGGGATTGGACCCTCACTGCGGTGAAGGACCAGACCGGCGAAGTCACCGGACTGGTTTTGTCCCTGTATGACACAACCGGCCGCAAAAGGGCGGAAGAGGCGCTCCAGGCCAGTGAAAAACAGTACCGCCTCCTGTTCGAACAGCACAGCGCAATCATGTTCCTGGTAGATCCGGTCAATGGAAACATTCTCAACGCCAACAAAGCCGCATCGGAATTCTACGGCTACACCCGGAAAAATCTGCGGAAGATGAATATTAATCAGATCAGCTGCCTTCCTCAGGATGAGATCTCCGCTAGAATACAAGAGGTGCGGGACCGTAAGGCAGGCCACTTTGTAGGTCCTCACCGCCTGGCCAACGGAGCGGTCCGAACCGTTGAAGTCCATGTAAAGCAAATCTTCTTCCAAAATCAAGAATTCGACTTTGCCATCATCCATGATATAACCGAGCGCAAAATGGCCGAGGATCAGCTCCAGGCCATGAATGATGAGCTGGAACGAAGAGTCGAGCAGCGGACCGTTGAACTGTTTGAAACGCAGAAGCAGTATCTGCATGCGGAAAAACTCTCGGCCATAGGCAAGCTCTCCGCCTCCATCGCCCATGAAATCAACAACCCCCTGCAAGGCATTCTGACCATCCTCAGCGGCCAGAGAAAGATCGAGGTCCTGGCTGAAGAGGATCGGCAACTCTTAGACGTAGCTATTAGCGAAGTTTATCGGATAAAGGATTTAATCCGCAGCCTTCAGGATTTTTACCGACCTTCTTCAGGGAAGAAAATTCATATGGATGTACACAGGTCCCTCGACGCATTGCTGCTATTGCTCAAGAGCGACTTCAAGAGTAAGCGGATTGCCGTGGAGCTTGACCTTGCAGAACAGTTGCCGCAGATATTCGCCGTTGCCGACCAGATCAAGCAGGTCTTTCTTAATCTGCTGACCAATGCGGCGGAAGCCTGTCTTCAATCCGGCGGAGTCATCACGGTGAGAACCAGGCAGGAAGGTGATAAAGTGGCGGTGACCATCAAGGACACCGGGGTTGGCATCACAGCCGATGGAATGGAACAGATCTTCAGGCCGTTCTTTACCACCAAGCCCGGAATCAAGGGAATCGGCCTCGGCCTGGCGGTCAGCTACGGGATTGTCAAAAAACATGGGGGAGAAATTCTGGTGACAAGCGAGCCCGGGAAAGGGGCGACCTTCACGGTTCTGCTGCCCATCACGGGTGCGCCGGATCTCGCTCAGGAATCGGTGTGATCGGACCCTTAAGCGAGATCCGGCACTCCCGATTCCTGCCTATATCGCAATCATCTCATTGACTTCCTTGTCAATATTTTCAATTTCCTTGTCCCGGCCTTCTTTTTGAAGTTGCCGGCGGAGCTGGTCGAGTTCTTTACGTAGTTGCGGCAGGACCTCATCCCGGATGTGATCGCGCACATTCTCCTGCGCCTGGTTGAACTCATCGGCGAAGAGTTTGATAGACTGTTCCAGTTGCTTTACTTCCTGACTGTCCGGCACCTTTTTCACTTCCTCGCCAAACGCATGGAATTGTCGGGAAAGATCGTTCAGTACGTCTACCATCTCTTTGTCCAGTTTCTCTGAAGTCGCTTTCAGCGATTTTTCCAGCTGTTGCAGCGCTTCCCGCATTTCATTTTCGGCAACAGTGGCGTTGCGCTTGATATTGTTCAACACGTCATCCAGAAATCCGGCCTTGACCGAGCCTTGAACAATGGCGCCTTTCGTCAGAACGCCCCCGCCGGGCTTTTCCTGGACAATGGTCACGGCCTTGCCGTGTTGATTCTGGGGATCGATATCGATGAAAAACTGCGAATCGACGGTAGCGGCGTTTTTAAATTCCGGAGAGATGTTAACATCAACCAGATAATCACCCTGTTGGGTGTAGGTGACTTTTTGTACCTGGCCGACCTTGTTTTGTTCAAAATATACCGGATCGTCCTGTTTTAATCCTGAAACCTCGGCATAACGCACCTGAAAGTGTAAGGCGTTGTCCATGCAACCCCAGAGCAACAGGAGCACAGGGAAAATGATGAGACGGAAAATTTGTTGTTTATTCATAGCGTATCTCCTGATCATGATGCCGGTTAAAAATGCATGCCTTATACTCGCGAAGGCCATTTTTCCACGGTATTTGTCATTTATGCCTCTTTTAATCCGCTCCTGCAAGGGGTAATTATATATCGATCCCGTTCATCGGAACTGTCGTTTAAGTAATCATAAGGAGCCCCGTAGGTTGGGCTGTGAAGCCCAACATCCCAAAAAACGTTGGGCTTCACAGCCCAACCTACAAAGCTGGATGAACGGTTACAGATCCGGGTTATGCAGTCTTTTGATGCATACCGGTGAACGATTACATCGGAACTGTCGTTCAAATCACTACAAGGGGGAATGAATGAAAGACTGGCGAAAGACCGGATGTATTTTATGTGCGCAGAACTGTGGCCTGGAAATTCTTATCGAGAACGGCAGGATGGTGAAAGTGAGACCGGACAGGGATAATCCGCGCAGTAAAGGATATGCCTGCCGCAAGGGAATGAAGATACTGAACTACCAGTATCCGAAAGGCCGTCTGACCAGCCCCCTCAAGCGGGTCGGCAAAGGGTTTGAAGTCGTATCCTGGGATCAGGCAACCGAAGAGATCGCCGCCGGGATGCGAAATGCAGTCGATACCCACGGCCCCAGGTGCCTGGCCTATATGGGGGCCAGTTCACAGGGCGGTCATTTTGAAGCGGCTTTCGGGCTGTCGCTGCTCCGGTCCCTGGGGTCGCAATATCTCTACTCTTCCGCCGGGCAGGAGTTCAGCGGCGCCTGGTGGGTGTTCGGCCGGATGCTGGGAAAACAGTACAACATTGCAATCCCCGACGAACATGAAACGGAAATGCTGGTCGGCTGGGGCTGGAACGGCATGCAAAGTCATCAGATGCCGCAGGCTCCCAGGGTGCTCACCGGGATAGCCGAAAATCCCGACAAACTGCTGGTGATCATCGATCCGAGAAAGAGCGAAACCGCAAGGCTCGCCAACATCCATCTGGCGATATCTCCCGGTACCGACGCTCTGCTGATGAAGGCAATGATCGCGATCATCCTGGAAGAGGGCTGGGAGAACACAGGTTATCTGGAAAAACATGTTGAAGGATTTGCGAAAATCCGGCCATGGTTTGCGGGAATGGATATCCGCGCGGCTCTTTCGGTATGTAAACTTGATTACCGCGAGGTTGTCGAACTGTGCCGGCTGATGACCACCATGCGATGGTGTGTGCACCCGGATCTAGGGATCTATATGGGCCGCCACAGCACGCTTAATTCCTATCTGATGAATATTCTCGGCGTGATCTGCGGAATATTCGGGGTGCGCGGCGGCAATCTGATCCCCGGCATGGTAATGCCCCTCGGTTTCCACGCCGATGAAAGAAACCCGAAAACCTGGCGGACCGTCGCAACGAACTTGCCTCCCGCAGCGGCCGGATCCTTTCCGCCGGCGGTATTGCCGGAAGAAATAATGCATGACCATCCGGAGCGCCTGAGAGCCGTCTATGTCAATGGCTGTAATCCGCTTCGCTCGTACCCCGACACCTCTGCATACGAGAAAGCTTTTGAAAAGCTCGACCTGCTTGTGGTATGCGACATCGTCATGAGTGAAACCGCGCGATATGCCCATTATGTTTTACCCTGCCGGAACGCCTACGAATCCTGGGACGGAACTTTTTTCCCCTGGACCTACCCCGGAGTCTATTTCCAGATGCGTCAACCGCTGGTGGAACCGCCGGAGAACTGCCGGGAAGCATCGCAGATCTTCACCGATATTGCCGACAAGCTTGGGCTTATCCCGGAAATACCTGAAGAAGTGCTGCAGGCCTCTCGGGGCAGTCGCCTGCATTTCGGTGCAAAACTGATGGAATGGGCGGCAAGAGAGCCGGAAATTCGATCGAAAATGACATTCATCCTGGCAAAAACACTGGGAGTTGCGTGGAACAGCGCCAACAAGGCAGCGCTATGGGGCATGCTGATGACCGCACCCGGGTCTTTCCGGGAAAATGCGGAGCGTGCAGGGTTCAAGCCGGGAATCGATCAGGGTGATCGCATTTTTCAGGCCATCATCGATGCTCCGCAGGGGCTCTGGGTAGGTGAAGCCGATACGGACAACCCCATGGCCGGAATCGGTACATCATCGGGAAAAATCGAGGTGTATATCCCGGAACTGGAAGAGCAGGCAAAAGCACTGAACGCCGTAAAAGAGC
This sequence comes from Desulfobulbaceae bacterium BRH_c16a, assembly GCA_000961725.1. GTDB lineage: Bacteria > Desulfobacterota > Desulfobulbia > Desulfobulbales > Desulfocapsaceae > Desulforhopalus_A. The sequence continues at coordinate 4,230 of LADS01000002.1, read as the reverse complement.
AGGAGGATCTTCAACTGCCCGATCAATTTCCGCTTATCCTGAATGCCGGACGCCACATGAAATACAACGCCAATACGCTGATGAGAAATCCCGCCTGGAATGATGGCGAAAAAGCCTGCACGGTTGCAATGAATCCGGAGGATATCCGGGCGCTCGGCCTCTGCGACGGTCAGCAGGTCCGTATTACCACCGAGGCCGGCAGCGAAGTGGGGGAGCTCGAAATGAGCGGCGACGTCCGTCGGGGAACGGTGCTGCTTCCTCATGGCTTCGGCCTTGACTATGAGGGTGAAGTGTATGGTATCAACATCAACCGTCTGACCAAAAGCAGCCACAGAGATCCTCTCGGCACTCCTCTGCATCGCTTTGTGCCATGCAGAGTTGAAGCGGCATAATTGAAACGATCCGGAACCCGGTCCTGTCTCATTGCACAATCATGGGGTGTGTTTTGAAAAATTCCCAGGCAATGGCCGCCCAATCGGGTCCATCGGGTTCCGCGTAATCGCCTTGCGCGCCGCCAACCCAGGCATGCCCCGGGCCATCGGCAAAATGAGTCTCGATGGCCGAGCCGTCGCCGTAACTGCCGTAACGGTGGTGCTGCCAGGTCACGCCTTCGGTCTCGCCGACCTCACTGGCCACAGGATTGCTCATGTCTACTTGAAAAAGCGTAGCCCAGGCCTCGGCGTTGTTCCTGGCAGCAGTAACGTCGACTTTGGAATCGCTGGTGGAGTGAAGCACCATCAGCGGCACCAGACGTTTATCGGCCCCCATCTCCGTCACCATGTCCTGAACGGTCTCCTCCGTGCTTTCGAATTTGGGCGACCACCAGTACAACCATGTCGATGGTTTGAAGAGATTGAAGTTGAAACATACGCCTTTCACGGCACATTCCGTTTCCCCATAGGCGATACCTGCGGCCGGCGACCCCGAGGCGATGATTTCCGAATAGGCCACCATGACGGCGGTGGCCATGGCGCCGCCCGAAGATAATCCGGTGATATGGATCCGGGAAGGATCAATGGCGTACGCGTCCTGAACCTCCATGATAATGGCTGCTATGTCGGCCGCTTCTCCGCTTCCTTCCTGAATCTCATCTTCAATCCAGTATCCCCAGCAGTTGGTATTGCGCAGGCCGTCGTATGAAGTGACAAAGGGATAGACAACGATGAATTTTTCAGCCTCGGCCAGTTCGTTGAAGCGGGTGACTTTCATGATGTCCCGGTGGGTCTGACTGCAACCATGCAGGACGACCACCAACGGCAGAGCTACACCGGCACCGGACCCTTCCGGCAGGAATACCGAATACCGCCGGTCTCTTGACCCTTCAAAATTCTTTTTCCGGTAGATCCCGTCAACGATCTCTCCCGCAGGTGCAACTCCAGGCAACAGCAAAACGACGATCAAAAACCACACGTGTTTTTTCAATATCTTCATTTTCAGCCTCCCGTTCGCTCGATTTTGGCGGTTTCAGCACTTGTTGTGGGCCTGGCACGGCATATAGATTCAGGGTGAGTTTATTATAATGATTCGATATTTGATAGGCAAATCCTGGGTTCGGATTGGTGGAGAGAGTGGGGAGAAAATTATCCCCGCGGGTGCGGGGAACAGAGTTGAAGCAAATGTAGCCTGTTTCGATGTTTCAATCCACACTCCCGCGCGGGGAGTGACTACAGGATTATACAAATCAGGGCTTGCATCCATCGTTTCAATCCACACTCCCGCGCGGGGAGTTACTCAACCTCGCACAAGGTTAACCGAACATGAACAAGTTTCAATCCACACTCCCGCGCGGGGAGTGACACCGAAGAAGCAAGGCATTCGACGCATCATGCAGGTTTCAATCCACACTCCCGCGCGGGGAGTGACAAAGGAGATGATATGCTGCACGACCCAACAATGGTTTCAATCCACACTCCCGCGCGGGGAGTGACGTGGACTGGATATGACCGTCGAAGGCGGGTTGCTGTTTCAATCCACACTCCCGCGCGGGGAGTGACGTCCAGTAGCCCGAGACACGTTTGCATCATCAGCGTTTCAATCCACACTCCCGCGCGGGGAGTGACCATATCCTTTATTAGCCTGGAATGTTCGTGAATTGTTTCAATCCACACTCCCGCGCGGGGAGTGACCACCGTCCTGGCTGTCCGGCATAGCTCAATATGGGTTTCAATCCACACTCCCGCGCGGGGAGTGACATTTGATTTCAAAATATATCTGCAACCATGATCGGTTTCAATCCACACTCCCGCGCGGGGAGTGACGTTCCCTTTTTTCATTTTTGGCGATACCGCCGGTGTTTCAATCCACACTCCCGCGCGGGGAGTGACCATGATTCCGTTCGTCGGCGCAGAGTATGCTGAAGGTTTCAATCCACACTCCCGCGCGGGGAGTGACCTTCTAACGAGTGCAAAGGATATTCGCTTATATGTTTCAATCCACACTCCCGCGCGGGGAGTGACTTTTCAAGTGGTTGTAATATGACCCAGATTTCTGTTTCAATCCACACTCCCGCGCGGGGAGTGACACTCCACCCTTCTTTACTTCCTTCCGTCTTATAGTGTTTCAATCCACACTCCCGCGCGGGGAGTGACTTTCTACACATCCAGATTTATATATCATTTTCGATGTTTCAATCCACACTCCCGCGCGGGGAGTGACATCGCCGCTGGTGCCGGCAAGTGTTTCATCTCCGGTTTCAATCCACACTCCCGCGCGGGGAGTGACTGTGTGGCCGAAATATTACTTTTATCATCCCCGGGTTTCAATCCACACTCCCGCGCGGGGAGTGACGTGGTAGCCTTTGGCTGATCCCTTGCCGGACGCTGTTTCAATCCACACTCCCGCGCGGGGAGTGACATTCACCCAGGCTCAAAAACATTTCGGGAGAAAGCGTTTCAATCCACACTCCCGCGCGGGGAGTGACCAAGATGCTCTTTGAGTTTGGGATCAATGGCGGGTTTCAATCCACACTCCCGCGCGGGGAGTGACCTGATATCCTTCTGACCCGACCCCGGCAAATGGCGTTTCAATCCACACTCCCGCGCGGGGAGTGACCGAATTTTTGAAGCTCGGTAAAATGACTGATTAGTTTCAATCCACACTCCCGCGCGGGGAGTGACGCTCTTACCGGCGACCTTTACCCACTCCCATCCGGTTTCAATCCACACTCCCGCGCGGGGAGTGACTTGAGGGCTGAGTCTATTTTTTCGTATTCGTCAAGTTTCAATCCACACTCCCGCGCGGGGAGTGACAATTCAATCAACAGGGGCTTACATGGAAACGATTGTTTCAATCCACACTCCCGCGCGGGGAGTGACCCCGGTGCTATTGTTGGAAATACAACGTTTGTCATTGTTTCAATCCACACTCCCGCGCGGGGAGTGACTTTGAATGTTCCTACTCTTTCACTTCTTCCGTTTGTTTCAATCCACACTCCCGCGCGGGGAGTGACCCCAAAAGCCGGTCAAATTACCGACCGGCAAACGGTTTCAATCCACACTCCCGCGCGGGGAGTGACTGACCGCAATTGGCAGGTTTCCGCTTCTTGACGGGTTTCAATCCACACTCCCGCGCGGGGAGTGACCAATGGGAATAAAAACAATAAAGGAGAAATCATGTTTCAATCTGTCAGCGGCGGCCTGATAATGTTCTTGGAGAGGCGGTTTGAAAATGCGTAGCCTCTCTTCTTCATTTTCTTAAAAAGAGAAAATGTAACACCTCTTCTTCCCCTTCCTTTTTTGTTCTTTTTGCTTTTCTTCCAGACCTTCAAGGAGTGATCATAAATCTGAGGAGGACTCAGATTTATGCGAAAATCGAGAAAACCTAAGTGCGCGCATTGCAAGCAGTTATTTCGACCTGATCCGCGTAATGTCAAAAGGCAGAAGTATTGTTCTCGGCCTGAGTGCCGGAAGGCGAGTAAGGCGGCCAGTCAGAAAAAATGGCTGGAAAAACCGGAGAATCAAGACTACTTCCAGGGGACCGATAACACCTGCCGGGTTCAGCAGTGGCGCAGTCGTCATCCGGGATATTGGCGAAAAAAGCACGGGCTGCCGGAACCGTTACAAGATCCCTTGACGCCGAATATGGTGGAAAAGCAAGATGTTACGCGGCAGTTGTCGTGTCATGCGTTACAAGATCTCTTATCGGCGCAACCGCTTGTTTTTCTGGGGTTATTGGCACAATTAAGTGGATCACCGTTACAAGATGACATAGTCACCATAGGCCGTCGTCTGC
>LADS01000027.1 GCA_000961725.1 Desulfobulbaceae bacterium BRH_c16a | reverse complement strand
ATCTCAAGCGGGTATACAAGGCCAGCACTAAAGATTTAGCCGCATCTGAACTTGATATTTTGGCGGACAAATGGAATGACAAATACCCTATTGTCATCAAATCCTGGCGAAACAATTGGGAGCGACTCAGTCAGTATTTCAAGTTTCCTGATGATATTCGGCGTATTATCTATACGACCAATACCATTGAGGCGGTTCACCGTCAATTTCGGAAATTGACCAAGACCAAAGGCGCTTTCCCGAATCAGGACAGCCTGTTGAAACTACTGTATATGGGGATTCAGAATGCCAGCAAGAAATGGACAATGCCGATCCATAACTGGTCCCTGACAATTTCTCAGTTGGCGATATTTTTTGAAGGAAGGCTGGATAAGGAATTGAAACTCTGATAGGTTGATGTCTTATGAAAAAGATAGTTCTCGTAAACCCGCTCCAGCTGAAACCAGCTCCTCCGACGAGCATATCTGAGGGCCCATTCTCGGAGCTGGTTTCAGCTTCCGCTACCTTCAGTGGTTGATTGAGAATTATGAACCGTGACACAGAATTTTGAATACTCCCTTCTTGAGCGAAAATTGAGTGCCGATGCGCCGAAATACTCCGCTCCTCAATGAAGGGCAACGGGTGTATCCGGTTCTTCCTCGTGACAACCAGTTGTCGCCATGGTATTTTTGTTGATCGTTGTTGACTGTTGTCGTTATCCCACGGCAACGGATAGCTGATACCGTGTTGACGAGGCGACCTTCATGCTGAACGAAAGACAGTTTTTATTTCTTATCGGTGTATTCCTGCTCGTGATCGTCATCAATGGCGTACTTGCCAGTTGTACCAAGCTTTTCTACCGTAACACATCATGGGGGCGCCTCACCCATAGCCAATTATTGATCAGACAGGGGAAAGCCGGTTTCGAACATCGGCTTAACGTTTTCGTGCAATCTCTGCTGTTCAGTCTCCTGTCTTTCCGCATTTACCTCATTGCTCTTTTCCTCTGGCTTGTTCTCTGCGGAGTGGTTTTTCTTGTGCCGCGTCAGTAGGCTGCTCTCCGTCTCCCTCTCAAAATTGAGTTTTTTAAGAGTATCAACACTCTCATTCAGACGAAAATCTTGTATTTGCTATCTTTTACGCAGGTATCAGAATTACTGATAACTGAAAAAGATGACATGCTGCGAGTTGGTGCATACGTTTCATTTAAAGGGCTGTACGTCCGGCCTTATTCGATGAAAAGAATAATCAGCTGCCAGGTCAGATAAGGGCGGCATTGCTGAGAGATTGCATTATGATGTTCCAACCACTAAATGATTTCAATCAATTATCTCTTCCAGGCACGGTTGACGAAGTCGTAGGGTTGCTTTACAACGACATCTCGCTCAGGGATAAAGTAGTAATGGCTCATCTTACCGAGAAAGAGCTGGATTCAGCAGTCTATTTGGCTATGGCAAAAACCATTCGCCGTGAGTTTGGACTCTATCATGGCAATACTGAGTTGCTGAAATCCTGCCGCAGTTATCTTGGCACGGAATATGACCTTTATGAGGATCCGGCGATGGTCATTTTGAAGGAGTTGTGGAAGAAGATCAAGAAGACCCACAATATGCGACTCGTTCAGAAAAATCGGGTCCCAGCTTGATCGAAGAATTGCTCTTTTGCCTCCTGTTCTCTTCTCGCCTGCCGTACCGATGAGCTTTCCTTGAGCCTCGTCATTCCGAAATACAGGAATCGCCGAATGTCGGAATCGCGGACAGCAATGCGACACTCCATCCTTTTGCGAGATCTTCAAATTCAATAATTGGTTTTGTTGTGTACAATTTCTTGACCCTTATGGTGGTGTTGAGCTATTATCGACGGGTGTCCCAGGCAATCAGCTAACCAGTCAATTCCATTAAGGGTTTAACATGACTACTCTCAAAAGCACTGATTTCATCGATTCCATTGCCGACAGTCTGCAATACATCTCCTATTACCATCCGCTTGATTTTGTCAAAGCCATGCATGCCGCCTACAAAAAGGAGAAAAACAAGGCGGCCAAGGATGCTATAGGTCAGATCCTGATCAATTCCAAGATGGCGGCTATCGGCAAGCGCCCAATCTGTCAGGATACCGGTATCGTCAATGTGTTTATCAAGATCGGCACCAAATGCACCTTCGATACCGAGCAGTCCATTCAGGAGATGGTCGACGAAGGTGTGCGGCGCGCCTACAAGAATAAAGACAACACGTTGCGGTTTTCCGTGGTCGCCAATCCTGCCACTGACCGGAAAAATACCAGAGACAACAGCCCGGCTATCGTTTACACCGAAATCGTCCCCGGCGACACCCTTGAAGTACATATCGCCGCCAAAGGCGGCGGTTCGGAAAACAAAAGCAAATGCGCCATGCTCAATCCCAGCGATTCCATCGTCGAATGGGTGAAAAAAACCGTTCCCGCCATGGGAGCCGGCTGGTGTCCGCCCGGCATTATCGGTATCGGTGTCGGCGGGACCGTTGATAAAGCCGTGCTGCTCGCCAAAGAGTCCCTGATGCAGCCGGTCGATATGCAGGAACTCATCGATCGCGGCCCGACCAATAAGCTCGAAGAACTGCGTTTGGAAATCTTTCATGCGATAAACGGACTCGGCATCGGCGCCCAGGGGCTCGGCGGACTGACGACAGTGCTTGACGTGAAAATTGCCGAATATCCGACCCATGCCGCATCTCTGCCGATAGCCATGATCCCCAACTGTGCCGCAACCCGTCATACCCATTTCAAACTCGACGGGACCGGACCTGCCAAACTCACTCCGCCCAATCTCGATGAATGGCCAGATATCTCCCTCGATACGGGAGACGACGTCAAGCGGGTTTTTCTGGATGGTATCACCAAGGAAGAAATTGCCACCTGGAAATCGGGCCAGACCCTGCTCTTAAACGGCAAGATTCTCACCGGCCGGGATGCTGCCCACAAGCGCATTCAGCAGTTCTATGACGAAGGCAAGCCGCTGCCGGAGGGGGTCGACTTCAACGGCCGATTTATTTACTATGTAGGTCCGGTCGACCCGGTTCGGGAAGAGGTTGTCGGACCCGCCGGCCCGACTACATCCACCCGGATGGATAAATTCACCGGCATGATGCTGGAAAAAGCCGGGCTCATCGGTATGATCGGCAAGTCCGAACGGGGCGATGCCACCATTGAACTGATAAAACAACACAAAGCCGTCTATTGCATGGCAGTCGGCGGTGCTGCCTATCTGGTGTCAAAGGCAATCAAGAAATCGAGAGTTGTCGCCTTCGGCGATCTGGGCATGGAAGCCATCTATGAATTTGAAGTAGAGGATATGCCGGTTACCGTAGCGGTCGACTCGAGCGGCGAAGCCGTGCATAAAACCGGTCCCGCCTTCTGGCAGAAAGAAATCGTAAAAATGCAGGATTAATTCATTCAAAAAAAAGCCAGGTTAAAAAATCTTTTTCTCGACCTGGCTTTTTTCTTCAAGGTATCACCTATCCGGCAAGCGCCTCTACAATCTTCTTCCGCCGTAGAATGCCGTGAGTTTTCCCCAGCGCCAGCATCGGCTCGACCGAAAGGCGAATACGGTTGCCGGGATTAGCTTTGGCAACAGAGTTTCCCACCTCGTCCCGCATGGCTGTCACCGTAAGCGGTATAACTTCTATGCCTCGTTGCATATATTCTATCTGCTCGCCCACTGTCACCTGGTTTCTCATTTCAACCAGCATGTCGCTTCCCGGCAGGAGGACCACCGCAACCGGTTCGTAGCTCTGTTCCGCCCGGGACGAAGAATAGATCATTTCCGAACTGCCCGGCCGCTCGTTGATGAAATTTTCCGTATTTCCTCTGGTGCCGGTGCGCATGATTTCCTGCATAAATTGGTCCGGCAGCCGGATCTCTTCGGGCGTGTGCCACGCTTCAGCCGGAACCTGCCGCAGATAATCGAGCGCCGCTCGATAGACCCGGACTACCCCGCCGACATAGAAGATCGATTTCATGCGGCCTTCAATCTTCAGCGAATCGACCCCGGCAGCAACCAGTTGCGGCAGCATTTCCAGAAGACACAGATCTTTCGAATTAAAGATATAGGTACCGCGTTCATCTTCTTCGACCGGAAAAAACTCGCCGGGCCTTTTTTCCTCAACCAGCTTATAGCTGAACCGGCATGGGTGGGCGCAATGTCCCTGATTGGCATCACGACCGGTCATGTAATTGGAAAGCATACAGCGTCCCGAGTAAGAGATACAGAGGGCGCCGTGGACAAAAACTTCAAGTTCTCCTTCAACACTTTGCCTTATCTTTTTGATTTCATGAAGAGATAACTCCCTGGCGAGATTGAGGCGCTGCGCGCCCTGCTTCAGCCAGAAAGCAGCAGCCGCATGATTGGTGACGTTTGCCTGGGTGGAGAGATGAACAGGCAGTTCGGGCACGGTCCTGCGGGCGCAGTCGAGAATGCCGGGGTCGGAGATGATCAGGCCGTCCACCCCTGCCCTTTTCAGGGTCAGAAGATACTCGTCCAGTCCTTCGAGGTCACTGTTATGGGCGATAATGTTCACCGTCACATAGACTTTTGCGCCATGGGCGTGAGCGTACTTCACCCCCTCCAGCATCGCCTCTTCGGTGAAATTGCCGGCTTTTTCCCGCAGGCTGAAGCGCTTGCCGCCCAGATAGACCGCATCGGCACCGTAGTGCACCGCTGTCACCAGTTTTTCGTATGTTCCGGCAGGGGCGAGCAGTTCCGGCATAACCGGCGCCAAGCCATTGCCGCTTTCATTTTTTTTCATCGTCGAGTATTGTAAAAGCTGGTCAGAAACTCTGCAAACATACTCCTCTTTGCGCATCTGCTGCGACATGCGGAAAGAAGCTTTCCGTCCCACACTCCGGAGTACACGGATATGTATGTACGAAGAATTCTTTTTCAATCCCCCTTATTAGAGTAAGCAGTCCTCGATTGCAAGAAAGTAAATGACAGATAAACGAATCGGCATAGCCATGAGCGGCGGCGTTGACTCTACGTCCTGCGCCCTGCTCCTGCGCGATCAATTTGATATACAAGGCTTTTTCATGCGCCTTGCCCAACCGAATTTTGCCGGCCAGAAAGAACGGGTCGAATCCATTGCCGCAAAAATCGGCATTCCCCTGCAGGTAATCGACTTACGTGAAGCCTTTAAACAAAAAGTACTGGATTATTTTTCCACCAGCTATTTCGGTGGACGCACCCCCAACCCCTGCGTCATCTGCAACCGGGAGATCAAGTTCGGCCTGTTCATGGAGGCGATTCTCGGTTCCGGCATGACCCATATGGCAACCGGTCACTACGCAAGACTCGAGAAGACAGGCAACATCCATCGCCTCTTCATGGGCATCGACCCGCTGAAGGATCAGTCCTATTTTCTCTCGCGCCTCAGCCAGGATCAACTGGCAAAAATCGTCTTTCCCCTGGGCGGCACAACCAAGGAGAGTACCTATCGATATGTTGAACAACATGGCTTCAATGATTTTCAGGGCCTGGAAAGCCAGGATGTTTGCTTTCTCGGCAACGACAGCATAGGCAGCTTCCTGGAGACTCAAAACCCCCGGCAAAACGATAAAGGCCCTATTCTCACCACATCCGGTCAACTGCTGGGGACGCACCATGGCCTCTTCCGCTACACTATCGGCCAGCGCAAGGGTCTCGGTATCGCAAGCGACGCTCCCCTCTATATCGTTAAACTGGATGTCGAGAAAAACGCCGTCATCGTCGGCAGCAACGAAGAACTGTTGAACCGCCGGATCCACGTGACGGAACTCCACTGGCTCGCCGGAACCCCTCCCGATATCACCAGGGAATACACCGTGCGTATCCGTTACAGCCACCGCGGCTCTACCGCTCAACTTGCCCTGCATGACAATGCCTGCGGAGAAATCCTTTTTCATGAACCCCAGCGGGCGATAACCCCAGGACAGTTCGCGGTCATCTACGACGACACCGAACTGCTCGGTTCCGGGATCATTATGGCCGGCGAAGAGTCGTAACGATGAAGAAGGTGCTTATCACAACCCTTGGCTGCAAGGTCAACCAGTATGAATCGGCGTCCTTCAGGACCGGATTCGAGGATGCCGGTCTGACCGTGGTATCCCGAGGCGGCAATGCCGACATTGTCGTCATCAACACCTGTGCCGTAACCGGCAGCGCCGGGGCTCAGTCTCGCCAGGCTCTGCGCCGGGCCCTGCGCAAAAATCCGCAGGCGGATATTATTATTACCGGCTGCTATGCCGAGATAGCCGCCGGGGAACTGGCCGAAGAAAAGGAACTGCAGGGCCGTAACTATAGCATCATCGGCAACAGCCGGAAGGACCGTCTTGTCGGCCAGGTCCTGCTGGACGAAGCGACGCCGGGTGAAGACCTTCTCGGAACCATTGCCACGGCCAATGAGATCTGCCGCCTGCCGGTCAGACGTTTTGGCGACCGCAGCCGCGCCTACCTGAGGATCCAGGACGGCTGCGAAAGCTTCTGCACCTACTGTATCGTTCCCTTCACCCGGGGACCAAGCAGAAGTCTGGCGGCCGATGAAGTGCTCGATCAGGCACTGATTTATGCCGATCAAGGGTACAAAGAGATTATCCTCACCGGCATCCATATCGGTAACTACGGCAAGGATCTGAGCGACAAGCCGACCCTCATTGACTTGCTCGACAAACTGAGTCTTGCCACCCCGGAGGCAGCTTACCGGATAAGTTCGCTTGAGCCGCTGGAGATCGATGAAAGCCTGCTCACTCTCATGCAGAAGCGAAAAAACATCCAGCCTCATCTGCATATCCCCCTGCAAAGCGGCCATGACGAAATCCTCGCCAGTATGAACCGCAGGTATACCACCGAACAGTTCAGGGGGATTATCGAGCTTTGCAGGAAGCGGCTGCCGGATGCAGCAATCGGCATCGATATCCTGGCCGGTTTCCCCGGTGAAACCGAAGAACATTTTGCCGAAAGCCTGGCTTTTCTGCAATCGCTCGATTTCAACTATCTGCATGTCTTCCCCTACTCCATGCGGCCCGGCACTGCGGCCGCCGGTTTTAAAAACCAGGTGGGGCAAAAGATGAAAGACGACAGGGTGGCGAAATTGCGTATCCTGAGCGAAGATAAACGCAAAAACTTTTACAGCAGCCAGCTCGGCCGCTCCTGGCCGGTCATTGTCGAAGGACGCCGCGATGATCAAGGAATGCTGCAGGGCTTCACCGCCAACTATGTAGCCGTCCGATTTGCCGGACCCGACAGCCTGCTGCACGATGTCGCAACCGTCAGACTTCTTTCGCTGCACGAAAACCATATCCTTGGAGAGAGCATTCCATGAAAGTTGAAATCATCGCCATCGGCGACGAATTGACTTCCGGCAGGATCCTGAATACCACCAGCAGCTTTGCCGCCCGTAACCTGTTCGAAGCCGGCTACGAGATCTCAGCCATGAACACCATTGGCGACACGCCCCATCTCATCGGCGAAGCTTTAAAACAGGCATTGATCAGGGCCGATGCGGTTCTGGTTACCGGCGGTCTGGGCACCACCGACGACGATATGACCAACGAAGCGGTTTCCAAGGCCCTCAATCGCCCGACGATGCCCAATTTCGAAATACTCTCGAGTATTCGCACCCATCTGGATGAAATCACCACCACCCCGGTAAGCCAACTGGAAAAGCTCGCCTGGCTGCCGTCGGGCGCCGAAGCTCTCAGTCCCTCATCGCGGATGGCCGGATATCAACTCATCCATGACGACAAACCGATCTTTTTCCTGCCCGGCATCCCCAGCCAGATGCAACACCTGCTGGTCGAACAGGTGCTGCCGAAGCTGTCCACCTGGCATAAAGACCATCGGCTGGCTACCTATCAAAGGATCTTTCGCATTTTCAATCTCCCCGAAACCGAAGTGAATCGCCGCATCAACACCCTTGATCTCTGCCCTGACGTCCACATCGGCTACTACCCGGTCTTTCCCGAGGTTCACCTGAGCCTTACCGTGCGTGATAAAAAAACCAACAACGGCAGGCGCCTGTTTAAATCCTCATGCCAGGCAATAAGTACCGTGCTGGGCGATTCGATTTACGGCTATGATCGAGACAGCATGGAGATGGTCGTCGGCAGACTCCTCATCGAGCGCAATCTCAAGCTCGCCGTGGCCGAATCATGCACCGGCGGCCTGCTGTGCAGCAGGATCACCGATACCCCCGGCAGTTCCGCTTATCTCCTCGGAGGTGTTGTTGCCTATGCCAATGATTTAAAGATCGAATACCTGGGCGTTGCCGCGCAACTGCTTGAAACCCATGGGGCGGTCAGCCGGGAAACGGCCGAGGCCATGGCAGTCGGCGTGCGCTCGCGGAGCAGGGCCGATATCGCCCTGGCGGTAACCGGCATCGCCGGACCAGCCGGAGGCACCCCTGAAAAACCGGTCGGTACGGTCTATATTGCCATTGCCACATCGGAGGAAAATTGGGTTACTAAATTTCACTTTCATGGCGACCGGGCACAGATCCGGGAAATTTCTGCACAAAGCGGCCTCGATCTGGTGAGGAAATATCTTCTTCAGAAGGTCAAATAGGGTATCCCCTTCCCTTTTTTGGACCTGCGATAAGATTTTTGTTTATTTTTCAGTGTATGGTAACTATTACCAGTTCACCTCTCATTATAAACCGTAAGAATCTCAATATTCATTCATCCTGGAGAACAATATGGCGGTAAGTGTCAGCAAGGAAAGAGTCAGCAGTGTCGACAACGCAATCAGTCAAATTCAGAGACAGTTCGGTAAGGGCTCCATCATGCGTCTCGGTTCCAAGGAAACCGAAAATATTCCGGTCATTCCCACCGGCGCGCTGAGTCTGGACATCGCCCTTGGCGTAGGAGGATTCCCCAAGGGCCGAATTACCGAGATTTATGGTCCGGAATCCTCCGGTAAAACAACCCTTGCCCTGCACGTAGTCGCCATGGCTCAGAAATTAGGCGGCACCGCTGCTTTTATCGACGCGGAGCATGCCCTTGATACAAACTATGCCGGGCGTCTTGGGGTTGATGTCGACAATCTGCTTATCTCCCAGCCCGATTTCGGCGAACAGGCCCTGGAGATTGCCGAAATCCTCATCCGTTCGAACGGGGTCGACGTCATCGTCATCGACTCGGTGGCGGCACTTGTGCCCAAAGCGGAAATCGACGGCAACGTCGGCGATGCCCATGTCGGCCTCCAGGCCCGTTTAATGTCCCAGGCCATGCGGAAATTCACCGGAGTTTTGAACCGCAGCAACACGGTGCTCATCTTCATCAATCAGATCCGCATGAAGATTGGAGTCATGTTCGGCAACCCCGAAACTACCACCGGCGGCAATGCTCTCAAGTTTTACTCCTCGCTGCGGCTGGATATCAGAAGAATCGGCCAGATAAAAGACGGCACCGATATCATCGGCAACAGGACCAAGGTAAAGGTCGTCAAGAACAAGGTTGCTCCTCCGTTCAAGGAATCCGAGTTTGACATCATCTATGGTGAAGGAATTTCCAAGATCGGTGATATGCTCGATCTCGCCTCTACTCTGGAAATTATCGAAAAGAGCGGTTCCTGGTATTCGTATAAAGAAGAGCGAATCGGTCAGGGCAGGGAAAACGCCAAACGTTTTCTAACCGACAATCCGGAAATGTGCGCTGAAATCGAGACAAAAGTAAGAATGGCCTATGGTCTTGCCCCATCCGGGACATCTGCAGGTTTATCCGCAGCAGAAGCGGTTGTCCCACAGGGTGAAACATCTCCAGAAAAATAGACGAGGCAACGCGGGGGATGGTATGTCCGCCACCCCCGCGCGCCTTTGCAACGCTCCACAATGAGGCTCTCTTGAATCCTACCCAGACCAGGAAATCAGATTCGACGTATGATGTCATAATTGTCGGCGGCGGACCTGCCGGACTCTTTGCCGCTTATTATCTTGGCGAGCACTCCAGCCTCGATGTCCTGGTGATTGAAAAGGGCAAAGCCTCTTTGAAGAGAAAGTGTCCGATCAAGGACTCCGGCTGCATCAAATGCCGGCCCTGCAATATTCTCTGCGGGATAGGCGGGGCAGGACTCTTTTCCGACGGGAAACTCAATTTTATCCATAAATTGGGCAAAACCGATCTCACCCAGTTTCTCGACGTTTCCGCGGCCATGGCCCTGATCGATGAGACGGAAGCAATTTTCAACCGCTTCAACATGGATGGCAAAGTTTTTCCGACCGATATGGAAAAGGCTCTCGACATCCGCAAGCAGGCTCGCAAACAGGGCATCGACCTGTTGATTATCAAACAGAAACATCTCGGCAGCGACAATCTTCCCAATCACATCGCCAAGATGGCCGATTATGTCGCCGACAAAGGCGTGTCGTTCCATCATTCTGAAGAAGCAAAAGAATTGATCGTCGAAAATGGTGCGGTCAAGGGCGTGAAAACCAACCGGGGAACATACTATGCAAAATATGTTATCCTGGCGCCAGGGCGCGTCGGTGCAGAGTGGGTGGCGAATGTTGCGAGGGAGCATGGCATAGAGGTCTCCCAGCGCGGAATAGAAGTCGGAGTGCGGGTCGAGGTCCATAATGAGATCATGCAGGATCTTTGCTCGACCATTTACGATCCTACCTTTTTCGTCAGAACTACGAAATACGACGATCAAACCCGAACCTTCTGCACCAACTACGGCGGCTATGTCGCCCTCGAAAACTATCAGAGTTTCGTCTGCGTCAACGGTCACGCCTTTATGGACAAAAAATCCAACAACACCAACTTCGCCTTCCTCTCCAAGGTGGTTCTCACCGATCCGGTCGAGGACAATCAGGCTTACGGAGAATCAATCGGAAAACTGGCTACTCTCATTGGCGGCGGCAAACCAATTCTCCAGCGATACGGCGACCTGAAACGTGGGCGAAGATCTACCTGGAGCAGGATAAAAAACAGCTATATCGAGCCTACCCTGAAAAGTGTTACCTGCGGCGATATTGCCATGGCCCTGCCGGAACGGATACTGACCAATCTGATGGACGGACTGGAACAGCTCAATCAGGTAATCCCTGGTGTCGCCAACGATGAAACGCTGCTTTATGCCCCCGAGATCAAGTTTTTCGCCACCCAGATAACTTCCGACAATAACCTTGAGACTGCGGTAAAAGGCCTGTTCATCGCAGGAGACGGGCCGGGAGTTGCCGGAAATATCGTATCGGCCACAGCGACCGCGCTGATACCGGCCAAGGCCATCATCCTGCGATCCAAAGCAGATATTTAGTACCTTAGAAATTCATTTCGTGTTTTTTTGGAATGAATTTCGTGAAGGTACTTATACCCCTCGAGGGGGCACTGAAATGAGTCCCCTCTGTTGTGGGAGGGGATCATAACCCTTGGGTTGCGGGCTTTAGCCCGCTTTAGAACGGCATTCTTTCATTTTTAATATTGACTCTTATCTTATTTCTGCTATAGTAGGCATCAGATAGGAATGATTATTATTCATTGATTATTATATGGAGGAAGACAAATGCAAAAGTGGGAATGTCCTTGTGGCTACATCTATGATCCGGCAGTTGGTGATGAGGATAATGGAGTTGCTCCCGGAACAGCTTGGGAAAATCTTCCGGACGACTGGGTCTGCCCGTTGTGCGGAGCGGAAAAAGAAGCTTTCTGGAAAGCCGACTGATTAAGAAAGAGGCTGTAATTTTCGAGTTTCACGCGAAATTCAGTTACAGCCTCTTTTTTTACCCACGAAGTTATACAGTCCTAATTGTTTTCATCCCCAAACCACAAACACTCTTCAGGAGAAACAATATGAGCCTTATAGTGACCCGACCTGCACCCGATTTCACTGCGACCGCAGTTCTGCCCGACAACACCTTCAAAGAGGACTTTCGTCTCTCGGATTTTCGCGGCAAATACGTGCTGCTGTTCTTTTACCCACTCAACTTCACCTTTGTCTGCCCTTCGGAGATACTCGCCTTCAATAAGGCAGTCAAAGAGTTTGAGGAAAACAACTGCCAGTTGATCGGGGTTTCCATCGATTCCGCCTATTCTCACCTGGCATGGAAGAAAACCAAAGTGAATGACGGCGGAATCGGCGATATTCAGTATCCGCTGGTTGCCGACCTTGATAAATCGATCTCCAAATCGTACGAAGTCCTGCTGAATGACAGTATCGCCCTGCGGGGTCTCTTCCTGATTGACAGGGACGGGGTCGTTCGTCATCAGGTGGTCAACGATCTTCCTCTCGGCAGAAACGTCAATGAAGCTCTGCGTATTCTCCATGCCCTGCAGTTTACCGAGAAACATGGTGAAGTATGCCCGGCCAACTGGAATAAAGGTGAGGATGCGATGAAGCCTACAGCGGCAGGAGTCGCCGAATATCTTTCGGCTCATGCCGATAAATAGCTCACGCAGCAGAAAAAGACCGTCACAGGGGGAGAAGCAATGACCTTCTCCCCCTGCGGAAATATCGTTCTATAGAATTTTTTCGTATAATTCCGCATTGTAACCCACGAAGAAAACATCCTCTTGCCTCAGGGTCGGTGCTCTGAGGTTGCCTGAAGGACCTATAATCTTCTTCAACATGGATTCTTTGTCGGCAGTGGCGGGAATAAATTCAAGTATTTTTTTGCCACTGGCAACATAGACCATTTTGGCACCCTTTATTACCTGCCATGCCTCGTCGCCTTTATAGGATTTCTTTCTTGCATCCACCTCCTCGGCAATTTCCGCACTCTTGCCCGAAAACGCATGCCATGCGTTTTTACAGGAAGCTCACCCTTTCCGCATATACGCCCAATCAATCTTCATATTTTCTCCTTGTCTTTCAAATGTCTCCTTATTCACTGCCGATGATACGGCCTGCGCTCAGAAGCACCATGTGCAAAAGCAAAGCACCATTCAGCACAATGAAAAGGAGACGGTAGTTGGCCGTGTTCCGCATCCCCAGCCAATAAAAAAAGAATGCAGACAGAAAAAGACCATTGGCAATGACCCCGTAGCGAATTGCCGTCCATAATCGATCAGGCGGATATGGCAGAACGGCAAATATCAGCATGGTAAAAGACAGCGCCCCAATCCAGGTGATCATCAGGCGCTTCAGGGTATTCTCGTGCAACTGGCTGAGAAAATTCGGCAAACTGCTGTCGGCATAGTCTTCACGGTAAGAAAGAAGAACCAGCCAGAAATGCGGAACCTGCCAGAGGATAAATAACGTGACAATGAGGATCGCGGTCGTAGCATTCCCCCCCCCGCCGGCAAGCCAGCCGATATAGGCCGGCAGAGCCCCGCAAAGTGCACCCGGAATAATGGCAAGGACACTTATCTGTTTGAGCGGAGTATATATGCCATTATAAAGAACGACGGCACCGGCGGTCACTCCAACTACTACAAGCTCTTCCGTTCCTGCGGCGATAATCAGTAGTCCGGCGGAAAGGAGCAAGATGGCCTGCCAGCCAGCCTGCCTGAGGGTGAGTCGCCCTGTCGGCAACGGTCTATTCCTCGTCCGCGTCATTCTGCCGTCAAGTTGATGTTCCTGCAGACTGTTCAGACTGGCGGCACCCATTGCGACAATAAAAATGCCAACGGAAACAAGCAGTGTCCGCTGGGAGAGAACCGGACTGGCAAGCAAAGCGCCAAAAAGAGCGGCACATCCGATAAGCAGGCAGAGGGGCACCTTGGCCAGTTGTAATCTGGCTGTCATACTTGTCCGGGCGCCGCTGGATCAGTCACTTTCCTCAAGCCAGGCCTCGTATTCCTCTTGTGGAACTATTCGCAGTCTGCCAACCATTGCCGAATGGTCGGTTCCGCAATACTCGGTACACTGAATATCAAATTCCCCCACTTCATCGGCGAAAAACCATGCATATGTCGGCATTCCTTTCACCGCATCGACTTTAACGCGGAATGCAGGCAGATAAAAGCTGTGCACGACATCGACGGAGGTAATATTCAGCTTGATTGCCCGCCCTTTGGGGACCACCAGTTCATTTTCGCTTTCCTTGTCGTTCTCGTAGATAAAAAGCCAGGAAAACATCTGTGCTTCGACCAGGACTTCCAGAGCGTCCTCCGGTACCGTTCGCAGTCCGAGATAGGAGGTCCAGCCGATGTAAAACATCGACAAGGCGATCAACGTCGGAATGACGGTCCAGAAGATTTCCAATTTATAGTTGTCACGAATATCGCTCGGGACAGGATTTTTGCTGCGACGGTATTTTATGACAAAATAGACCATCACGGCGGTGATACCGAACAGCAGGACTATGGAAATTCCGAGGATGTACCAGAATGCCTGATCTACACCTTGTACCGAGGTCATAATGTTCTCCACCTGTTATCTGTACGCCACATCCCAGAATGTGAAGCTGATCATTATTATGAGAAAAATAACTGTGCTGATAAAAGAAATGACGATGATCGGGCCTTCATATTTCAGATGCATAAAAAACAGCAGCACAAATATCACTTTAGTGGTGGCTATAGCCAGCGCCACCGGAACATTGAAAAATCCCAGGTCGACGTAGGAAATCCCTACGGTAACGCCAGTCAGAATCAACAGAATGGCGAGAACGGTACCGAGTTGCGTAAAACTCAAAACGTGATGTTTTTCGACGCCTTCCACCATCGCAATCTCCAGTCTCCGAGAAGCGGCACTGTATTCAGTACCCCCTTGAGACATACCCTTTTCAGCTTCCTCTTGAGGGGGAAATGATAATTTATCTAAAGGACTCAACATATCTTTTTTCCTATAGCACCAGATAAAACAAGGGAAAGACGAAAATCCAGATTAAATCGACGAGATGCCAGTAAAGACCGGAGTTGTCAAGCATGACAAACCTCGAGCTGGTCAACTTGCCGGTAAGCACGAGAACCAGGCTGATGGTGAGAAGAACCATGCCGATAATGACGTGGAGGCCGTGCAAACCGGTAATCACATAATAGAGACCGAAAAAAATATTCAAGCCGGGTTCGCCGTTCACCAGGGTATCGGAATTAGGATAGATATCATGGTGAATCTTGGCTCCCCACTCGAAATATTTGTTAACGAGGAAGATAAATCCGCAAAAAATCGAAAAGATAAGAAGACCTATGGTCTGTTTTCTGGCATCCCTCTGGATCGCGGTGATCGAAGCGGCAACCGTGAAACTCGATACCAGCAGGACAACGGTATTGACCGCGCCGATAATCCGGTCCAGCTCTTTGCCGCCCAGGGCGAAGAATTCCGCATATTCATAAAAATAAACCGCATAAAGGACAAACAGCCCGCCAAACAAAATTATCTCTGAATAGAGAAACAACCACATACCTATCTTAATACCGGTCTCGTCTATCCGCGAACTCATCTCACCCCACCTTTCATGCCGTTCTTCTCCGACCGTTTCACAACTTCGGTAAAATCATAAGGAAATTCCATAATCTCAGGCTTCTCCGGAAAATTGTGCAACGGCGGTGGGGAAGGTATTTTCCATTCGAGGGTAGTTCCTCCCCAGGGGTCGGCGGGAGCGGGAATACGTTTGGCAAAGCTTCTCAGCAGATTGACAAACATGATAACAATTCCGAGGACCATCAGATATCCGCCGAACCCGGCGAGAAAATTGCCGGTTTCGAATTGCGGCAGGTAATCGTAATACCTTCGCGGCATCCCCTGCAAGCCCAGGATCAGCATGGGAACGTAGTGAAAGATGAAACCGACGGCGGTGAGCACCGCCCCGATATTTGCCGCCCTGAATGAATACATGATCCCGAACATCTTCGGCCACCAGTAATGGAGAGCGGCAAAAAAGGCGAACCCGGTGCCGCCGAACATGACGAAATGAAAATGGGCAACGACAAAGTGGGTGTCGTGAACATGAATATTGGGGCCGGCCGCTCCCAGAACCAACCCGGTCAGACCGCCGACACTGAAAAGATAGATGAACATCAGCGAAAAAAGCAGCGGCGGGGACAGCTGAATCGATCCCTTATACATAGTAGCCACCCAGGAGAAGACCTTGACCGCCGAGGGAATTGCCACAAGAAAGGTTAACAGCGAAAAAACGAAGACCGACACGTCGCTCATCCCGCTGGTATACATATGATGCGCCCAGACAAGCGAGCCGGCAATGGCGATAGCCATTGAAGACCAGACGATGGCTTTGTAGCCGAAGATCGATTTACGGGAAAAGACCGGAATGATTTCGGAGATCACACCCATGCCGGGGAGGATCATGATATACACAGCCGGGTGGGAATACATCCAGAACATATGCTGGTAGAGTAAAGGATCCCCTCCCCGGTCGGGATCGAACAGACCGATGTTCAGTAATCGCTCTACCACCACCAGGACCAGGGTAATGGAGATTACCGGTGTTGCGAGGATCTGGACCCAGGCCGTAGCATACAGAGACCAGGTAAAAAGCGGGATCTGCATCAACCCCATCTTCTTGTCGCGCATGCGGTGAAAGGTTGTGACGAAGTTCAGACCGGTCAGCATCGACGACATGCCGAGAATAAAGGCCGCGGTCACGGTCATGCCGACATTGGCAGTATTCTGTACGCTGAACGGTACATAGAAGGTCCAGCCTGTATCGGGAAAACCTTCTCCGACAAAGAGTGAGACGACGGCAAAGAGACTGCCGAGCATAAAAAGATACCAGCTGAACAGGTTGAGCCGAGGAAAAAATACATCGTCGGCTCCCAGCTGGATGGGCAGGAAAAAATTGCCGAAAATTGCAGGAATCCCCGGGATCATGAAAAGAAATATCATGATCACCCCGTGCAGGGTGAACACCGAGTTATACATTTCGGGCCCCATGATCGTCCGGCCCTGGGTCATCAACTCCGTCCTGAGCATGAGTCCAAGAAATGTGGCGAGAATGAACCAGAAAAAAATGGCAGCCAGATACATCAGTCCCAACCGTTTGTGATCGTGGGTGAGCAACCACGATTTCACTCCGGTAAGACCGGGCGGAGCCGAAGTATGGTAAAACGATTGTGTCGCTGTCATGTTTGTTTATCCTGTAGAGTGCTGTTGTCCGTCACCGCCTTCTCGGCGTTATGCCCCTTTTTCCTGTAATAGAGCCAGAGACATAGCAAGATGACGCCGAAAAGGATCAGAACGACTACTTTAACAGTCTGAAACACCGATTTGTTCGAATTCGGATCATAGTTAAAGCAGAAGTCGAGCAATCTCCGGACCGAGAGAGCAGGCGTCCCGCTGGCCGCAGCGTACAAAGCCACATCGATATCACCTGCCAGGAACGAGCCGTAAATATAACGGATGATCTTGCCGTCCGCAGCAATGACCATCAGGGCGGCAGGATGAATAAACGTTTCATCGTCGATCTTCTTAAAGCGAAAGCCGACCGAGTCGGTTGCCGCTTTGATCGCTTCCTTTTTACCGGTCAGAAAACGCCACTCGCCTGCCGGAAAACCCTCATCCAGTATTTTCAGGTAGTTTCTTTTCGCCCGAGCCGCATCCTGAATGCCTTCCTCTTCATTAAAGCTGAGGGCAATGACCCGGTAATCCCTGCCGGGCTGAACACTTAGATTATTCAAGGCAATAGCCAGATTTGCCAGATTCTTGCTGCAGATATTGGGACAATAAAAGTAGATGGGAAGAAAAAGTGTGGGACGATCTATAATGTCGCCAAGTCTGACAGGCCTCCCCTCCTCATCGACAAACTCAAGATCGAGAGGAACGAATTGCCCGGTTTTGTCTTCTATCCACAGGTCGCCGTCACTGCTCTTATCGGCAATCACCCGTTTGCTCTGTTCCAGAAGGCCGGGACTTTCGCTCACAGCCCAGGCGATTCGTGCCGCCATGCCCAGAAACATGACCAACAATAAGAAAATATTTGCAATTCCGGCCATGCGTCCAGCCCGTAATTATTTGACTTTCTGGGAGGCACCCGTACTCAGGTTGACCTTCAGGGTCGTCCGGAACTGGTGCTTGGACTTGAAACTGTCACGCCCCCCGCCATATGCCAGCAACACGATGGTGTCACCATCCACGGTTATTTCAGTATCGTTCTTGTCAGATGATTTCAGAGGCATGATAAATTCGATAGTGGTCGTTCCACCCTCCTCTGTGCCTCCCACCAGGGTCACATTATCGGTGCCGCCCAATTTGGTGTCCAGGCTGTGATTATTATCCTCATTGCCGAATTCATCAACTATCTCGGCTTTACCGCCTTTTACATAACCGAGAATAAAATTGGCGTCCTTCATCATCTTGCTCGGATTAAAACCGATTCCTACCCAGCCTTCCGTTTGCGCCGACATTTTTACTGCCAGATTATCTCCGTCGACCTTCCAGGCAAAGGACATTTTTTTATCCTGTATTTCGTGGTCGTACTGTGCTGCCGGGGAAAACGTCCCGGTTCCGAGCAGCATGAGACCGATTCCGCCTAGAATCATTTTAAAGTTTCGCATAATTCCCATAAGTTCTCCTTGATTATAATGAGTATTCCCATGGTGACAAGGTCTTGCCTGGAAAACTTGTCTATGGGAGTTAATGACTGATAATGAGTGGTGTTCGCCCGGGCATTACCACCGAAGTGCATAGGGGTGGGGAACCTATACCTTGCCGAAAAGAGTAGCATATCTTTCCGTACATGAAAAGATACATTGTAGTTTTGCGACGCATTTGCAAATAGAAATGAGAATTTTTGTTTGAAATGCTTTAAAAACGTTTGCAGGCTGAAGAATCGATGATTACTCTACAGCGGTGAAGATAGTCCGGTAGCGGCAGACTGCGATGAAATTGCTCATCTTTTAAATGAATAATGAAGCATGACATCCATTCTGTGACATCAACCATTATACCCAGGAGAAAAAAGAATGGCGCAGAAAATGGCAGTGTACAAGTGTGATGTTTGTGGGAATATCGCCGAGGTTCTTACCGCTGGTGGCGCTGAGATGATGTGCTGTGGCCAGGAAATGACCATGCAGAAAGAAAACACCACGGATGCGGCAGTGGAAAAACATGTTCCGGTCCTTACCAGAAAAGATGGGGGCTGGGAGGTTACTGTCGGGTCGGTCGATCATCCGATGACCGCAGCCCACTTTATCGAATGGATAGAACTCTCTGTCGGGAATACCGTGTATCGCCAGTTCCTTTCTCCAACCGACAAACCTGCAGCGTTTTTCCCCCTTGCTGCCGATGGCGTTTCCGCCAGGGCCTACTGTAATCTCCACGGACTCTGGAAGAAATAGTATGCTTCGCATGTCGGTCGGATGGCTGTCCGACCGACACACCTCACCACTATTTTCTCGCCTCCCCTCTCGTACATTTTTGTCTTTGAACGATTACAAACATTTGATCATCACGTAAAAATCAGCTCGCACGACAGGTTTTTTTCCCTCGCCCGGAGTACTGATTTTTGTGATTTCAACTTGTTATAAGTAGCAACTTTCTTTATAAGACAAACTTACGACTTCATCACCATTGACATTATGTGCATTCGGATAGAGTTTAATATCAAATTAAACTTTGGAGTAGATTATGAAATTTCGCGGCAACCGAAAGCAGGTCCTGGCCCTGAATACTTTCGTCAAACTGGTACGCTGTACAAACACTGTTTCATATCATGTTCACAAACACCTTCAGAACGAGCTGACCGTGAGCCAGTTCGGTATCCTCGAAGCTCTTGTTCATCTGGGCCCGATGTCGCAGAAAGAATTGTCGGAAAAGATCCTCAAGTCACCTGGAAACATCACCACTATTATCAATAACTTGGAAAAAGCCGGTCTGGTGACCAGGATCCTGAGTATGGAAGACCGAAGGTATTATGCGATTCATCTGACAGAAAAGGGTCGAGAGCTTATTGAAAGGATTTTTCCGGTCCACGCCGAAATACTCTTCAACAGAATGTCGGTGCTTACCGAACAAGAACAGCAGACACTCGGCAAACTCCTGAAAAAGCTTTCAATCCCTGAAGAGAACGATACAGGAAAGGGAAAGTAACCGCATATTTTAACTGACGCCAGCCGGCACAGCCGCAGGCTAAGGGGGATGCATGAAATCCACTCAATTTCGCACTGAACAGGACAGCATGGGAGAAGTTAAAGTTCCGGCGCATGCCTTATATGGCGCCCAGACCCAACGAGCTGTTGAAAACTTCACAATCTCCAGCGAGCCTTTGCCGTGGAACTTTCTCGAGGCAGTTCTGTTGATCAAATCGGCTGCGGCTCGCACCAATGGCGAACTGGGACTGTTGCCTGAAAATTATGCACAGCTGATTGTTGCTGCCGTTGCCGCACTTCGTACAACCCGCCCCACTGAACAGTTCCCTGTTTCCATTTTCCAGACAGGAAGCGGCACCAGCACGAACATGAATGTCAACGAAGTCATTGTCGGGATAGTCCGCGCTCAAGGCACCGAGCTCTCACCAAACGATCATGTCAACCTCGGACAAAGCAGCAACGATGTGATTCCTACTGCCATCCATCTGTCCGCTGCCATCGCGGTCAGTCGTTCCCTGCTGCCTGCCATCGGCGACCTGGCTCGGATCATCCGTTCCTGTGGTGCAGCCCACAACGATGTAATCAAAACTGCCCGGACCCATCTCATGGACGCTCTGCCGATCTTTCTGCAGTCGGAAATGGACGGATGGGCGGCTCAACTCGATGAATGCATTGAAAGGATTCAGAGCGCCCTGTCCAGGCTGCAACGGCTCCCGCTGGGCGGGACAGCGGTCGGCTCAGGCGTCAACTGTCATCCGGGCTTTGCCGCCAAGGCTATCGCCCAGCTCAGTCTGGACACGTCGATGCCTTTTACTCAGGCATTGTCTCTCTATAAAGGGCTCAGCAGTCTGGATACGGTGGTTGAGTTTTCCGGACATCTGAAAACCTGCGCCGTAGCCTTGACCAAGATTGCCAACGACTTGCGGTGGATGAATTCCGGCCCCCTTACCGGCTTTGGCGAAATCACCTTGCCTGCTTTACAGCCGGGCTCGAGCATCATGCCGGCAAAAGTCAATCCGGTCATCCCCGAAGCAGTATGCATGGCGGCAGCTCAGGTCATCGGCAATGACACCGTCATCACGCTTGCCGGGATAGGCGGCAATTTCCAGCTGAACACCATGCTGCCGGTTGCGGCGGCCAACATTCTCCAGTCCATCGACCTGCTGGCCGGCAGTGCCCGCACTCTGGGTGAAAAGGCAGTCGCGACGATGACAGTCAACCGTGAGGTCTATGATCGGGCTCTCTCTTTAAATCCCATTCTGGTAACGGCTCTCAATCCGGTAATCGGCTATCTGAAAGCGGCGGAAATTGCCAAAATTGCCCAAAAAGAACAGAGGCCCGTGCTTGACGTGGCTTTGGAACATACCGACATTCCCCGGCAAGAGCTGAAACGTCTGCTTGATCCGAGAAATCTTGCGGAAGGCGGTGGGAAAGAAGCTAGCGCCTGATAATCCGTCTTCCTGCCAGGCCGAGCAGTTGCCGCAGGTAGTCGAAGACGACCTTTCGGTTCATTTTGGATACGCCGAAATCCCGGTCTCTGAATTCGATGGGAATTTCTTTTATCCGCAATTCACTGCCATATTCGGCAAGAATGGCCAGGCCTATTTTGAAACCCGGGACGGTTCCGGGCAAATCGATCAATCGCTTTCTTTCAACTGCGAAAAAACCGGCCAACGGATCATTGACATTGCAGAACAGCAGGGCGGGAATGGTGGCGATCCGTGACGACAGCCTTCTCGACAGGGGCCAGTCGGGGGTCGCCCCGCCTTCCACATATCTGCTGCCGATCACCATATCGTGGGTCCCGGCCAGAAGCGGCCCGAGGAGGTCGGGGATAGCCTCCGGAGGATGACTGAGATCGGCATCCATGACGAGGATGAACTTTGCGTCGGTTGCTCCCGCCCCGGCGATTACCGCTCCGGCAAGACCGACATTGATCTCCCGCCTGAGCAACCGGACCGGCCCCCGGTTCAGCCATGCAGAGATCCGAGCACAGGTGGAGTCCGATGATGCCGAATCGACAAACAGCACATCAAACTCCAGCTTGGATGATTGCCGCACCAGAGTGAGCCGCTCCAGGAGGATATCGATATTTTCCGCCTCATTGAGAGTGGGGACTATGAGAGTGACTGTTGCCAATTCGATATCCTCATGCAGGAAAAGTGCTGCCCCATCATCCGCCGATTCTTTTCAGACCAAGATCATGCAACGGCAGAATCGTCACGTCAAGCTCTTTTACACGCTGTATAGAATCCCAGGCAGCCATCGCATCCAGATGCACCCCCGGACATACCGCCGGCCCATGAGGCGGGAAATTTTCCCGATTGCAGCAAAAACCGGTAATCACCGCAGGCCCCTCAACCGTCTCGACCAGTACCGACAGCCCCCCGAGAGTATGTCCCGGCGAATGGATAACCTTGATGCCGGGGACGATTTCCGCCCCCCCTTCGACCGCAATAAAATCGATTCCTTCGATATAATATTCATCATAACGATGATCGAGAGGATGCGGCGAATGGCAGAAATCAATCTCCCTCGGATGGGTATAAAAAGCAGCCTGGGAAAACAGGAGGTTGTTGCCGCAGTGATCATCGTGCAAATGGGTGTTGACGACAATGTCGATGTCCTCAACAGTCAGATCATGCTTTGCCAGACAATCGACGAGCGAGGCGGGCTCCAGGCCCGTATCTTCGATGAATTCGTCCGGGGTGAACAGCTCGTTTTCGTCAAGCCCCGTATCCACCAGAATATTGTGCCCGTCACCCTGAACCAGAAATGCCCAGATAGGCAGCCAGATCCTCTTCCCGTAACCCTTCTGGTAGGTCATGATCCCCTGGTCGGGGTTTCGAACTCCTGTGAGCAAAGGTGTTATGGAATACGCCACGGCATTCTCCCCCTTTTTTGTAAAGATATGGTTTGAAGTTCGCCACTTTGCCAGAACTATTTACTCATAAATAGCGGAAAATCAAGGTATACTGAAAATTAATGCCAAGGAGACACCGGGACCGATTAAAACCAGGCAGTTTATCGATGGTCTTTACGGTCGATTTCCTGCCGCACCACTTTGGCCAGACCGCCAATAGTATAAGGTTTGCGCAAATGCATCATTACCCCGAGTTTCATGGCCAGTTCAACGCGGTTATATTCGGAATAGCCGCTGGCAATAATGGCCCGCTGATGAGGTTTAAGCTGCAGCGCCTGGCGGTAGGTCTCAATCCCGTCGATACCGGGATCCATTATCATGTCGAGAACAAGCAGATCGACCGTCCTCTTTTTCAGATACTCGACGGCTTCTTCACCGCTGGCGACGGCATCGGCAAGATAACCGAGTTCACGCAGAATATCGCCGGCAATGATCCGTTGTTCCTTGACATCGTCAACAACCAGAATCATCTCGCCCTTCCCCCGATATTGCTGCAGGTCCTCCAGCTGCTCCTGGGAATGCAGCTGCGCAGTCGCCGGAAAATAGAGGGAAAATGTCGCACCCTCACCAGGCATGCTCCGTACATCGATATATCCTTTATGGTCCTGCACAGCACCCCAGACCACCGCCATACCAAGCCCGGTCCCACTGACCCCCATCTTCTTCCTGGTATAGAAGGGTTCAAAAATAAAGCGAAGATCTTCGGCGGAAATTCCATGGCCGGTATCAGCGACTGTCAGGATAACATAATTACCTTCCGTTATCTTTTTATATCCATGGACCGGTTTATCGAGATAACTATTATGAAGTGTCAGCGTGATAACGCCGCCCTGGCTCATCGCTTCGGCAGCATTGATGACCAGGTTCATGACCGTCTTGCCAAGATGAACCGGCGATCCTTTGACCCGCAGAAGATCCCCTGCAAAATTTCTGACAATCCGGATATCGGGGTGCCGGTCAAGCATGTTTGCACATTCCGGGCTGGCCAGATAATCATCGACTACATTTGCCAGATCCAGAACCTCCATGACCATTGCTCCTCGGCGGGCAAGCGTAAGCAAATCCTGGACAATGGCGGCGGCTTTCTGGCCGGAGGTCCGGATTGTGGTCAGCGGCCCGCTCATTTCATGATCTCGAGGAAGCCGCATAAGCAATAATTCGGGGTATGACACTACCCCTGAAAGGATGTTATTCAGGTCATGGGCAACGCCCGCCGCCAGGGTGCCTATCGCCTCCATCCGCTGGGCCCGCGCCAGTTGATCCTGGATCTCTTTACGGTCCTCGATCTCTTTCTGCAACTGCTGGTTGGCCAAGACCAGCTCCATGGTCCGTTTATTGACCAGGATCTCGAGATCTTCACGGTGCCGGGCCAACTCTTCGTCGCGTTTTTCAATCTCCGCGAGCATGCTGTTGAAGCCTTCGGTCAAACTGCCGAATTCGTCGTTGTTGAGTTTTTTCACCCGGTAAGAATAATTGCTCTCCCTGCCCACCGAGTCCATCGTCTCCAGGAGTCCCACCAACGGCCTCGCGATGAAGCGGTGGAGCCGAACCGAAACGAGTTGGGCCAGCACTCCCATGGCCACAAGCAAGGCAACGACCAGCACAATGGATCCCAGCAGTCTGTTGTACAGTTCCTTCAGATCGGCACGGATTGTGATATAGCCGATTTGCTTCTTCTCGAGGATTATGGGTGCCGCGAGTTCAAGATAGCCGTTATCGAAAATGTGCACTGCCATCATCTGCGTTTCGTTTCTTACCTCGGCAAGGATCTTTTCGCTGACCTTTGCCACTTCTTTCGTATCGAGCCCATCCTGCCGATAGACAGCGAACAGAGTGCCGGGGCCGGTGTAAATTGCCGCCTCGACCACATCGCCGACCACTCTCAAAGCCGACAAGGTTTCGAGCGCCGCTGCCGGATCGTCGAAAGCCAGGGCGGCCGTACTGTTTTTCGCGATTGTTTCAGCAAGCATGGTATGGTTCTCCACCATGCTCCGCCGAAATGAAAAAACCTTGTCAAAGACAAAGAGGACAGTCATAAGCATGACCAAAGTACTGCAGATCAGCATGACGATGATCGCCAGCTTGGCCTGAATGGGAAGATCGTCAAATCGCCGAATCATTATCATTGATCGTCCTCCGTTCCGGTCTTGACGATTCTGGCAAGTTTCAGCATCTGGGCACTGACCAGAAAATCACTTCGTTTTGTTTCTGCGATATTCACCTCGATCTTGATCCGGTTGTCGACCGTGAGCAGGTTCACCATTCCTCCGGCCCGGCAGAAGCCGGTGACGCCCCCCACTGTGAGCACCCCGTGATCCCGCGCCGCAATGCTCAGATATGGCAGGTCGTCCAGCATTTCATTGCCGATGAAAAGCAGATCAATCTCCTGCCACTGCACCTCTTCCATGTTTCGATACCGTCGAATCCGAATCTTACGACCTTTGACCGTCTCACTCATTATCACCTTGTCCAGATGCCTGCCAAACGGGTCCATTCCAAGGATAGCAATGGAAAACTCAGCTTGAGCGCCGCCTTCGGTCTCTGCAGGCCAAACGATGAATTTTGTCAGATTGAACAGAAATACCGACTTTACCTCGCTCTCCTCAAAGGCCGTGGCCGATGCTGCAATCGACTTACCGGTCTGAGCCATGAAAATGATATTAAAGATCAGACCACTGGCAGCCAAGATGAAAATCCTGCGAACGCCCTTAAAAAATATACTCTGCTGTCGTGATGTAACCTTCATTTTAAGATCGGCCGCCCAGGCTGCCGTCAATAACTCCAGGTGAGCTTGGCATAAAACTGCCGTGGTACTTCGGAGCCGACGAGACTGTTGCCCCCGGGAAACTCCATTTTCGCCGAATCGGTGAGATTTTCGCCGGAGAGGCTCAGTTTAAGATTCTTGTCTACCTGCCATCCCAGCCGCAAATCGAGGCGAATATAGGCATCGACTCCTTTTGCGGTCAAGTCGTCGACATAGTACAATTCGGAGTCGAGCGACCAGTTCGCCGGCAGGTCAAGCCATGAACGAAGTTGAAACTGATGTTCCGGGAAGTCGTCTTCGTCAAACTGCTGATCGCTCCACACCGTCTCCGGACTGCCTTCGAAAGAAGCTTTTATATAGGAGTAGCCGAAGGCCAACTTCCAGAAATCGACCGGCTGAAGGGTGGCAAGAACTTCAACGCCATGGGTCGTACCGCTCAAGTCGTTGCCGAAATAGCTCGGTATCACCAGATATGGCGAACGAGCGTCAGCGTCGATATAGGAGGATCCCCGGTCAAGAGAAAGCAGATTTTCATAGACATTATAAAAAACCGCCGTATCGAATGAAAGGCTTGCAGTCGGTGACCAACGATGGCCAAGTTCGTAAGCTACAAGCTCCTCGGGCTGAAAATCGTCCTGACCGATAATCGCTCCGCGATAGCGAACGCCGTGACTATCGGTCACCTCATAGGCGTATGCCAGAACATCATGATCGG
Source organism: Desulfobulbaceae bacterium BRH_c16a (assembly GCA_000961725.1). GTDB lineage: Bacteria > Desulfobacterota > Desulfobulbia > Desulfobulbales > Desulfocapsaceae > Desulforhopalus_A. The sequence continues at coordinate 15,525 of LADS01000027.1, read as the reverse complement.
CCCTGGAGGGGGTGCGGACCGCGCGGGAGATCGCCCCCCAGACTGTCTGCAGCTCCTCGGGCTTCCATCGCAGGCGGATGGTCGGTTGCAATTCGAAGCCGCTGTAATCGTTATGTTCAACCTTGGAGCCGAGAGTGAGCCACCAGCTATCTGCCAGTGTGATTTCATCCTGGAGAAAAGCACTGTAGAGATTTTCGCTCTTGCTTTCCGGGACAAACAATAACGCGTCGGAACTGCCGATATCGTCGCTGCTGCGCCTGTACCCAAGCCCCCAGACCACATCCTGGGAGGAGGTCGCCATTGTCCGGTATTGAAAATCCAGATCGAAGGTATGGCGATTCTCAGACGGAACGGCGGTATCGATATTGGAGTAGTCGTAATATGCCTGCATACCGATCAGGGTATCGACACCGCGTTCCATCTCCCACCTGGTCAGCAGATTGCCGCCCCAATACCTGGCTTTGTCCTGCGATTCCGCGGGCGACAGCAGACCCGGCAAACTGTAGGCGAGTTCTTCTTCCCCTTTATGGACGTCGCCCTGTACGGTCAGAGAGCTTGCAGAACCGGCGGCGACATCCGCACGAAAACCGGACTGCAGCTTTTGCCAGCCGTCGTATGCATCTTCCCCGCCCGGTTGGACATAACCGTCCTGAACATCGCCCTTGGTATAGAGTCGATAGCTGCCCTTATCGCCTATCCTGTCGCCGTATCTGGCCCCGGCCGCCACAGGATAACGGGTGCCTGTGGCGGCAGTGAGCAAGGCACCTTGGGTTTGATCGGTCGATTTGGTGATTATATTGATTACGCCGTTCACGGCATTGGCGCCCCAGAGGGTCGCACCCGGTCCCCTGATTACTTCGATCCTGTCGATATCCTCCATCAGGGTGTCCTGAAGTTCCCATAAAACCCCGGAAAAAAGAGGAGTATAGACGCTGCGCCCGTCAATCAGCACCAGCAGTTTATTACTGAACAGATCGGCAAATCCGCGAGCCGAGACCACCCACTTGTTGGCGCTGATCTGGGCTACCTGCAGTCCGGGTGCCATTCGCAGCGCCTCGGGAATGCTCCGCGCCCCTGCCCTCTCGATATCTTCGGCAGTGATCACAAAGACGGCGGCAGCGGCATCGGCGAGTTTTTCAGGTTTTTTCGACACCGAGGTGATTTCCGCCCGGAGAAGATCTTCAATCTTCAGACTCTTGAGATATTCGATCCGTCTGTCTCCGTCATCGGAGTCGACTGGAGCGGCGCCGGCAATGGTGGTCGTCCCCGCTGCCAGAATCGTGCCGCATAATAAAGTGGCTTGCAGGAAAACTCGGTTTGCTCGATGGAGGACTCGGTTCTTTTCATGCATAGTTCACTTTACTCCATTCCATTTCCGGCCTTTAAGCCAAAAAAACACCAGTAGCTCTGCCTGTCTCAAGTGATTATCCTGGGACATTCAGAGGATAAAGAGATCGATTATGTTCCAGTTAGTACACAATTTTAGCAATTCTACCAAATCCTATTTCCAAAATACAGGCCACCGCCCGGGATATATTGGGTGCAGGCTCCAAAACAGAATATATTCATGCATAATTGATTTTGACAGAATATTGTTCTTGACTTATTGATAATCCAAGAATACATTCGCCATAATACTTGATAATGACGGAAAAGAAACACAAGGAGCAAGAATGTTGGACACTATCAGCCTGGAAATCCTGAAAATTCTTCAGGAAAAAGCCCGCATCCCGAACATCGAGGTTTCCCGTCAGGTCGGCCTGGCCCCATCGGCGGTCCTCGAGCGGATCCGAAAACTTGAAAAGCAGGGTATTATCGACGGCTATGAAGTCCGCCTCAATCCGGAACATTTTCACCGTTCACAGGTGGCTTTTGTCCATGTCCAGACCACCACCGCCGCCTGCAGCGAAGTCGGCAGGCAGCTCTCCCTTATCAGCGAAGTACAGGAGGTCCATTTCGTCGCCGGCAACGACTGCTATCTGGTTAAGGTCAGGACTGCCGACACCGCCTCGCTCAGCCTGCTGCTGCAGGAACATATTGCCGCCATCGACGGTGTCATTTCGACCAAAACCGAAACAGTATTATCGACCATCAAGGAAACGAGTCGCATCCCACTCCCTGAATCCATATAAAGGAAGCACGACCATGCCAATGTCCCAATCTTTCAAAGACCGTCTTTTCCCCGTCCTCGAGACCATCACCGGCCATTACCGGACTCCGTTTCATATCTACGACGAAGCAGGTATCCGCAAGACCGGGAGCAGCCTGAAGGCAGCCTTTGCCGGAATCGATCGTTTCCGCGAGTACTACGCCGTCAAGGCACTGCCCAACCCCAGGATTCTCGCGATCATGAAAGACATGGGATTCGGTTTCGACTGCAGTTCCATAGCCGAGCTGCGTCTCAGCCGGCAGATCGGCGGCCGGGGTGAGGACATCATGTATACTTCGAACAACACCAGCCTCGAAGAGTTCCTGGAAGCAGCCAACGACGGCGGTTCGGTACTCAACCTCGACGATATCAGCCTGATCGCCAAGGTCCCGGAGATGCAGGAGCTGATCTGTTTTCGCTACAATCCCGGGCCGCGGCGCACCGGCAACGGCATCATCGGCAACCCGGTCGAGTCGAAATACGGGGTCAGCCATGATCAGATTCTCGATGCCTATCGTCAGGCTCAAGCACGCGGCGCCAAGCGCTTCGGCATTCATACCATGCTCGCCTCGAATGAACTGAACTATACATACATGGTGCAGACCGCCGACATGCTGCTTGAGCTGATCGCCGAGATCTCCGCCGAACTTGGAATCGCCTTCGAGTTTATCAACATCGGCGGCGGTCTTGGCATTCCCTACCAGCCCGGCGCGGCTGAGCTGGATCTTATAACGATGGGCAAAGCGATCACCGCCCACTTCAAGTCCTTCCGGCAGGTCCACGATTACGAGCCCGCTCTGTTCATGGAAAGCGGCCGCTATATAACCGGACCGCATGGGGTCCTGGTGACCAAAGCCATCAACCGCAAAGACATTTACCGCACCTATATCGGCGTCGACGCCTCGATGAGCGCCCTGATGCGGCCTGGCATGTACGGCGCCTATCATCATATCGAGGTTCTCGGCAAAGAAACGGCAACCGAGCAGGAAATCGTCGATGTCGTCGGCTCCCTCTGCGAGAACAACGACAAATTCGCGGTCCAGCGTGAACTGCCGAAAATAGTCGATGGCGACATTCTGATCATCCAGGACACCGGTGCCCACGGCAGCGCCATGGGCTTCAACTACAACGGCAACCTGCGCCCCAAAGAACTGCTCTTGGGCGAAGACGGCAAGGTCGAACTGATCCGGCGGGCCGAACAGGTGGAGGACTATTTCGCCACCCTCCGTTTCGAGCCGGACCTGCTGAGCCTGTAATTTCGCCAAAGATCTCTTACGAGGACTCGATGACAATCGACATTGACCGGTTTCTGACGACCGTCGCCGCTGCAATTCATGACAAAAAAGTGCCGGTGGTCGATCTCATCGCGGTGCAGACCCAGGACCCTTTCAAGGTCCTGGTGGCCACCATCCTCTCGGCAAGGACCATGGACGAGACTACCGCGGCGGCATCGGCCCGCCTCTTCCGGGTAGCCCCGGACTGTGAATCGCTTGCCCGGCTGACCGAAGCGCAGATCGCCGGACTCATCTATCCGGTCGGCTTCTACAAGACCAAAGCCAAACATCTGGCCATGCTGCCTGAAGCCCTGCGCCGCTACAACTGCAAAATCCCCGATACCATCGAAGAACTCGTCACCCTGCCGGGCGTCGGCCGCAAGACCGCCAACCTGGTGGTCAGCGTCGCTTTTCAAAAGCCGGCGATCTGTGTTGACACCCATGTCCACCGGATTATGAATATATGGGAATATGTCGACACCGACACCCCGCTCAAAACCGAAATGGCTCTCAGGGCAAAGCTGCCGCAAAAACATTGGATAGGCGTCAACTCCCTGCTGGTCGCCTTCGGTCAGTCGATCTGTCGGCCGGTTTCACCCAAGTGCGATATCTGTCCACTGCAACCGGAATGCCCGCAGAAAGGTGTGCGTCCCCGCAAGATTCCCGGAATAAAAATGGAGAAGAACCAGGTAATGAAATGCGTCTCATGAAATGTCAACGGCATCCGTGCCGTCGAAAAGAAAGGGTTTATCGAACAGCTGCAGGAGTTTGATGCCGATGTGGTGGCTCTGCAGGAGACCAAAGTGCAGGAGGACCAGCTCTCCGAAAATCTGAAAAACATCCCCGGTTACACCTCCTACTGGCACTGCGCCGAAAGAAAGGGCTATTCCGGGGTGGCCTTCTACACCCGCATCCCGCCCGTTGCCGTCTACTATGGCTTGGGCGATCCCTTGTTCGACTCTGAAGGACGGGTACTGACCCTGGAATTCACCGACTGTTACCTGATCAACATCTATTTCCCGAACAGCGCAGAAAAACTGGTCCGTCTCGATCACAAGCTGCGGTTCAACAACCGGCTGCTGAGCTATGCCAAGGAACTGGAACTGAAGAAACCGGTCATTCTCTGCGGCGACTTCAACGTCGCCCATAAGGAGATCGACCTGAAAAACCCTAAAGCCAACGTAAAGTACGCCGGATTCACGCCGGAGGAACGCGCCTGGATGGACAGTTTTGTTGCCGCCGGCTTCGTCGATACCTTCCGGTTGTTTAACCAGGAGCCCGGTCAGTACACCTGGTGGAGCTATCGCTTCAATGCCAGGGCCAAGAATGTCGGATGGCGGATCGATTATTTCTGCGTCAGCGGTTCCGCCATAGAAAGGGTAAAAAGTGCGGAAATTCTCCATGAAATTCTGGGCTCGGATCATTGCCCGGTTGAGCTGGAGTTCTTATTGAGTGAGGAAGCTAAGTGAGAGGAGCGAGGAGTGAGGAGTCAGTTTTAGCAAGGTATTCGAGGAGTTTTCTTGGCCCTGCCGGAAAGGCGTACCGGCTGAGATCGTCAGCGTCAATCCAGCGTGAGTCGACGGCGCTTTTCAGGGCAGGCTGGGAGTCGTTCCCGCTCAGCTCGCAGAGGAAACAGTGGAGAACAATTTTGTAGCGGGTGTAATGGTGGATGATGGTGGTGAGCGATTCGAGCACCCGCACCGCAAGTCCGGTGTCCGCTTCGATTGCCAGGACTACGGCAACTTCCGGTGAATTTCCCGTCAACTCCCCGCCCGGGAACTCCCAGAGTCCTCCCCAGACGTCATCCGCCCTGCGCTGCTGAATAAAGATCCGGTCTTCCCTTCGGATAATCCCCGCTACCTTTTCCACCGTGACGATTTTTTTCCCTTCTCCCACCACCGGCCGCAGGGCCACCGTTCCAGCTTGTCTTGCCGCACATGTCGAGGCAAGGGGACAGATTTCACATCGCGGGGTTTTAGGGGTGCAGACCAGCCCGCCGAGGTCCATAAGCGCCTGATTGAAGACCCTTGCCCTGCCGTGCGGCAGCAATTCTCCGGCGATCCGTGTTATACGCTGCTGAACCTCTCGGCTTTTGATCGGCAAGGATATATCGAAGAGCCGGGCATACACCCGCATTACATTGGCATCGATGACCGGCACATCCCGATTGCCCGCCACGCTGGCAACGGCCGCCGCGGTATAAGGACCTATGCCGGGCAGGCTGCGCAACTGGTCGTAGTCGCAGGGCACCAGGCCTGCGAACTCACCTGCGATGACCTTGGCGGCGCGATGCAGATTCCGGGCTCTCGCATAATAGCCGAGCCCTTCCCAGTACTTGAGAATCTCCTGTTCGCCCGCAACGGCTACCGCCTGCACATCGGGAAACCGCTTGATCCAGCGTAAAAAATATGCGACTCCCCGATCCATCTGGGTCTGCTGGAGCATGATCTCGGAAATCCAGACATGGTACGGATCGTAGGTTCGCCGCCAGGGCAGGTCGCGGGCTGTTTCCCGGAACCATGCAAGAAGCGGCTGGACGATGTCGCTTTCTTTCGCCATCCTACATTCCCCAACCGAGGTATCTGCCCAGAGCCACCAAGCCCATGCCGACCATCACCGTGGCCGAGAGGCTCTTCCACTTCCAGGCAACTGCAAAGGCAAAGAGCGCCGCCCACAGGAAAAGATTATCGTGGCCGAGATTGAACTGCTCCTCTCTAACCAGCAGCGATGGCACCAGCATAGCCGCAAGAACGGCAGGCGGGACAAGGCGCAACCAGGCGACGATTATCGGCCGCAGCGTGCGCCCGCTCAGAAACAGGGTGGGCAGCAACCTCGGCAGGTAGGTAACCACAGCCATGCCGGCAATGGTCCAGAAGATCAGCGTTTGATCCATTGTTCCACCATAAGGCCAAGGGTCGCTCCGGCAACGGTTGCGACAATAATATGAAACTGATGCCAGCCGGCGAGATACAGCAGGGTCGCAATCCCGCCCGATAAAATCGCTGTTATCACCCGCACCCGGTTTTCACATTGCCCGACCAGGAGGCCGATGAACATCGCCGCCAGGGCGTAGTCCAGGCCCAGCGGCTTGACATCGCCGATCAGCCCGGAGGCGACGATCCCGAGTAAGGTCCCGGCAACCCAGCTGGCCTGGGCGGTCATGTTGAGCGACAGGGCCTCCAGCCGGCATTCCGACAACGTTGCCGCCGAGGCCGAATGGAGGGCGAAGGTTTCGTCGGTGAGTTCATAGGAAAACCAGGCCAGATGCCGTTTTTTCCAGCCGGAAAGGAAGGGAGCAAGCGACGCGGCCATCAGCATATGCCGCAGATTGACAACAAAGGTGGTAAGAATGACCGCAGCCGGGCCGGTGCCGCTGGCGAACAGGCCGACAGCGATAAACTGAGAGGACCCGGCGAAGACGATCAGCGACATGAGCAGGGTGTTGGCATCGGAGATCCCGCTCTTGCCCGCCAGCACACCGTAGGCAAACCCTATCGGCACATAGCCGAGAACAATGGGCATGGCTCTTCTGACACCCTTGGCAAGGGCCGCCACAACCGGCTTTGTCGTTTCATCCATGATGAGACTAAGGCAACCTACATCCGCCGATACAGCGCAAGACAGCGCTCGCGGGTCATCTGCTTCTGCCAGTCGGGTCCGAGACAGTTTTCCCAGAGAGGCACGAGGTTGAGCGCGGTGGTGACCATCAGCTCGAGTCCTTTGTCATCCATATCTGCAGTCAGGTTGCGCGGCAGACTGATCCGGTGTTTCTCCATCATCCTCCTGAACTCCACGACGCCTGCAGGATAAAATTCATCAAGATAATCAAAGGCGATACAGCAGCCGATCCCGTGATGGATGCCAAGCACGTAGGACAACCCGTAGGAAAGGGCGTGACAGGCGCCGACCTGGGAATAGGCAATCGACATCCCGCCGAAATACGAAGCCATCATCAGCTTGTCGTCTCTGTCCGGGTGGTCTTCGAGAAAAACCTGGCGGCAGAGATCGAGCGACTTTTCGCCATAGGCCTTACTGAACTCGTTGATATATGTGCCCTGAAGCGACTCGATATCGTGGATATAACAGTCCATCCCGGTATAAAACCATTGATCGGTCGGCACGCCGGCAAGAAGTTCGGGGTCAAGCACCATCTGGTGATAGAGGGTGTAATCGGAGTTGATGCCCAGCTTTTTAACCGGCCCGGTGAGAATGGCGGTGCGGGAGATCTCCGCCCCGGTCCCGGCAAGCGTAGGCACGGCAACGTGGTACACGGAAGGATTTTTAATAAGGTCCCAGCCCTGATAATCGGCAGAAGAGCCGGGGTTATTCAGCATCAGCGAGATAGCCTTGGCGATATCCAGGGTGCTGCCGCCGCCGATGCCGATTATACCGTCTGGTTTTACCGGGCTGTAGGCGCGAATCTTTTCGACGAGCTGGTCTATGTAAATGGTTTTCGGTTCGTCGTCGACATTGACCGGCAGCAGCAGATCCTTGCCCTGCATGGGCAATCTCCCTGCCAGGGGCTTGCCGATAAAGACATCGTCCAGAACAAAGACAAAAAAGGAATCGGGATTCACCCGCCTGGGGGCGATGACATCGCCAAGCTGATTAAAGGAACCTCTGCCGAACATGATATTCGGTACGATGCTAAAATTTCTATACATATCTAGAGTTGCTCGCAGAAAATAAAAAGGAAAGAAAACGCAGCTGCCCCGGCAGCGCGTACAAGTGTCTCGCCTTCCCGTAACAAAATTTTGCCCAAAACTCAAGGGAGATTTCCGTGCTAATGTTTGTTTGGCCGTTTCCTTCCCGGCTGGATATTTTTGCGCTGATTATATTTGCTTTTGCCGGTAGAATGTCTGCGAGCAATATGTGAAGCAATTGAAAAAAGATTTACAGGAACTAAAAAGCATGTCAGTTATCACCGAAAACAGTGTTTTCACCTCGCTGCAGCAACACGGTCCGATGGCGGTCGAGGACAGCATCAATCTGGCCAAGCCGTTTTCCAGACAGACCAGGCAGTGGGTGAAAAACCTCTGCCGAAATAAAACGAATGTGACCAAGTACAGGGCCCTGCGCGGTCAGATCTTCGAATTTTTAGGTATCAACAGCTTTTCAGAGCTCAACGATCTGCTCAAACAGCCCGACCAGTTAAAGGTAATGAACCATCGGGCCTGCACCCTGCTCGGCAAAATGTTCGGTTTCAACGGAACCGTCAGGGAAATTGAAGCCAGAGTGAGCGAATACGCCCGCACCGCCGATGCCGTCATAAACTCCCTCAACGGCAAGATCCTCGCGCCCTATGCCTCGTCGATTGCCACCACCAACGAAATTGAAGTGGCTAACGATCCGGTTACCCTGCTGCTGATCATGTTCGATAACCGCTATCATAAAAAGGCGCGCTTCGAGGCGCGGCGCAAGCTGATGCTGATGAATCTGGCAGGCAGCATCGATCAGCGGGAAAGAGAAACCGAAACCGAGGAGAAATTCCTGCTGTTCCTCCATTTCCTCAACGATTACGTGTGGAGCAAAAGCTTGAAGATCGGCGAGCACGACATCATCTACCTTCACTCCCAGCACGCCGAGGAGGATTTCCGCTGCACCGAAGTGAAAGTTCTTACGGCCGCAGAGGCGAAAGGGGTGAAAACCACCAAAGGTACCAAGTTGACCCTGCTGAAACGACGCCGCTTTACAGCCGGCAAGAGGGATATCCCCATCTATGTCTCGATCCGCAAGAAGCCGCCCGAGGCAAAAGTCTTGAAGCTGCTGCGCAAAAATGAAAAAAATCCGGCAGTTGCGGTTGACGACGAACTGGGCCTGATGGCGGTACTCGATTCGGTGGCCGACATCAAGATCTTCCAGCACCACCTGACCCGGAGCGCCTCGAAAGCCGACAGCTTCATGGTGCTCGAAGATATCTCTGACACCCTGACCGGCAGCTCTCCCTACCGGACAACCAACACCGGTTCAAGTCCGAGAACCGAGATGCTGAAATTTTTCGCCCGGCTGGGCGGGATGCGGGTGGAGTTCATCATCCACACCAACCGGACCTGGCTCAACTACATGTTCCAGAAGGATGTCGCCCACGACGAATACGAAGTAAAAAGAATCTTTGACTCAGGGGTGATGGAACTGCTGTTCCCCAAGGATATTTTCAAGCTGGATCATGAGATGATCCGTGGCGACATGATCCGCCGGTTCAGACGGCGGATCGAGGAATAACCAGGAGACTCCAGATCAGAGGCGAATGGGAGTCGCCAGGTAATCCCGGTAGGCGTCCTCCAACCCTTCGCGAAAGCTGAGTCTCGGCCGCCAGCCGAGACTGTTGATGCGGCCGGTATCTAGAAGTTTGCGCGGGGTGCCGTCCGGCTGAGCGCTATTGTAGAGAGTCTCGCCGGTAAAACCGATCAGCTCGGCAACGATCTCAGCCGTCTCGCGGATGGTGATATCCTCCCCCGTGCCCACATTGAGAAAGGAAGGATTGGGCTGATCGAAATGCGTCTGGTCAAGACCCATCACATGGATACAGGCGGCAGCCATATCGTCGACATGGAGAAACTCCCGGCGCGGCGCCCCCGTCCCCCACAGGACCACCTGCGGATTCTGCTTTTTCTCGAGCCGCCCCTCACCAGCCAGCCAGCCGATAGCCTTGCAGATATCGGGCGGAATGACGCCATAGCGGGCCTCGTCGGCTCTGATTGCCGGAGCATTCCCGGACTTGGCTAATTTGGCCAGATGATACTTACGGATCATGGCGGGGACCACATGACTGTTTTCCAGGTGATAATTGTCGCCGGGTCCGAAAAGATTGGTCGGCATCACCGACCGATATCTGGTGCCGTACTGCCGGTTATACGACTCGCACATTTTGATCCCGGCGATTTTAGCTATCGCGTAGGGTTCGTTGGTCTGCTCGAGAATGCCGGTGAGCAGATACGCCTCGCTCATCGGTTGCGGCGCAAATTTCGGATAGATGCAGGAACTGCCGAGAAAGAGCAGATCCCGCACCCCAGCCCTGAAGGCCTGGTGGATCACGTTGGCCTGGATCATCATATTGATATAGATGAAATCGGCCGGAAAGACATTGTTGGCATGAATGCCGCCTACCTTGGCGGCGGCCAGCACCACCCGATCCACCTTGCCGGCGGCAAAAAACCGCCGCACCGCCGTCTGATCGGTAAGATCCAGTTCGGCATGGGTTCTGGTGATGATATTCTCGCAGCCGAGTTTCTTCAACTGCCGGACTATAGCCGCGCCAACCATGCCCCGATGGCCGGCAACGAAGATGTGATCGTGCGAGGCAAGAGAGTTGAGGCCAGACGTAAGAGGTGAGGCGTGATGAGTCATAGCCCGGCCTATTCGTGATGGTTCAACACGGGAAAACCTTCGTTCCTGCACATCTCGTCGCGTCGTGCAACTTCCAGATCGGAGCGCATCATCTCGGTGACCAGTTCGGAGAACGTGGTTTTCGGCACCCAGCCAAGTTTTTCTTTGGCCTTGGTCGGGTCACCAAGCAGGGATTCCACCTCGGTCGGGCGAAAATAGCGGGGATCGACCTGAACAATGGTATTGCCGAGCTTCATCCCATAGCCGTCAGCCCCGGCGGGAACCTTATCGATAATTCCGATCTCCTCGACGCCTTTGCCTTCCCAGCGCAGGCCAACGCCCAGTTCGGCTGCCGCGGCATTAACAAAATCGCGCACCGAATGCTGCTCGCCGGTGGCGATGACAAAATCTTCAGGCTCATCCTGCTGCAGCATCAGCCACTGCATCTGGACGTAGTCCCGGGCATGGCCCCAGTCGCGTTTGGCGTCAAGATTACCGAGATAGAGGCAGTCCTGCAGGCCGAGAAAAATCCGCGCCAGCGCTCTGGTGATTTTTCTGGTGACAAAGGTTTCGCCGCGCAGCGGTGATTCGTGGTTAAACAGAATGCCGTTGCAGGCATATATATTATAAGCTTCACGGTAGTTGACGACGATCCAGTAAGCGTACATCTTGGCCACCGCATAGGGCGAACGGGGATAAAACGGCGTCTTTTCGGTCTGCGGAACCTCCTGGACCTTGCCGTACAACTCAGAGGTGGAAGCCTGGTAGAAACGGGTTTTCTCGGTCAGCCCGAGAATCCGGATGGCTTCGAGCACTCTCAGCGTCCCCAACGCGTCGGAATTGGCGGTATACTCCGGCTCCTCAAACGAGACGGCAACATGGGACTGGGCGGCGAGATTGTAGATCTCATCCGGCCGAACCTTGCCGATGATGTGGATCAGGCTGGAAGAATCGGTCAAATCACCGTGATGCAGGATGAACTTGCGATTACCGACATGGGGATCCTGGTAGAGATGATCGATCCGGTCGGTGTTGAACAGCGAGGCGCGCCGCTTGATGCCGTGGACTTCATAGCCCTTGTTCAGCAGAAACTCGGCGAGATAGGCGCCATCCTGTCCGGTAATTCCGGTTATTAAAGCTTTTTTCATAATATGCCTGCTCTTATCTGATATTTTTTGCAACGCTCAATAAATAGGCTTTTCAATTTTTATTGGAGTCGATTTCGTTCAACTGATTCTTCCTGATCGAACGCCCGCGGCCGATACCATAATACGCCAGACCCATGGCCTCAACCCGGGCAGGGTCGTAAAGATTTCGGCCATCGAAAATGACTTTATCCTTCAATTCGACCAGCAGGTTCTTGAAATCGGGCACACGGAAACTCTTCCATTCGGTAACGATTGCGAGGGCGCATGCACCGTGCAGGGCAGCTTCCTTAGTACCCATCAGGGTAAAATTATCGCGGTGATTGCCGTAGATGCGCTGAGCCTCCTCCATCGCCTCCGGGTCGTAGGCCTGAACCTTTGCCCCCGCTTTCCACAGAGACTCGATCAGGACCCGGCTCGAAGCCTCCCGCATATCATCGGTATTCGGCTTGAAGGAAAGTCCCCAGACGGCAAAGGTTTTGCCGGCGACACCCTCAGGGTAGAAGGAACAGATATGCGCAAACAGCTTTTCCTTCTGGCGATAGTTGACACTCTCCACCGCCCGCAGAATCTGGGCCTCATAGCCGATTTCCCGGGCCGACCGCTCAAGCGCCTGAACATCTTTTGGAAAACAGGACCCGCCGTAGCCGCAGCCGGGATAGATGAACTGGTAGCCGATCCGGGAATCGGAGCCGATTCCCCGCCTGACCTGTTCGATATCGACACCCATCCGCTCGGCCAGGTTGGACATCTCGTTCATGAAGGAGATCTTGGTGGCGAGGAGGCAATTGGCCGCATATTTGGTAAACTCGGCACTGCGCACATCCATGAGCATGATTTTGTCGTGGTTACGACTGAAGGGCTCATAGAGCTCCCTCATCTTTTCCTCGACTTCGTCGGAGTCGGTGCCGATGATGATCCGTTCCGGCCTCTGGCAGTCGTCAAGAGCCGAGCCCTCTTTCAAAAACTCGGGATTTGAGGCGACATGGAGGGGAACATCGAGATTTCGTTCCCGGAGGATGGCGGTCATATGGGCGCGGACTTTATCGGCGGTGCCAACCGGCACCGTGGATTTGTCGATGATGATCTTGCCCTCGGTCATATGTCTTGCGATCATCCCGGCCACCGCCAGAACATACCGCAGATCGGCACTGCCGTCTTCATCCGGCGGGGTTCCGACGGCGATGAACTGCAATTCGGCATGTTCTATTCCTTTTTTTGCGTCAGTGGTGAAATCCAATCGCTTCTTCTCGTAATTGGTCAGCACCAGTTCTGACAAACCGGGTTCGAAGATGGGAATAATACCGTTTTTCAAGCCTTCGACCTTCTTTTCATCGACATCGACACAACACACGTTATGACCTACATCTGCCAGCACCGCAGCCTGCACCAGACCGACATAGCCGACGCCAAATATAGTTACATTCATGAGACCCTCAACAAAAAGATGAAATGAGATTTCAGACGATTCAATAAAAAGTAGCCCAGCATAATAGCCCCAAGCACAAAACTAATCAACCCTGACCACAACCTCCTCTTTAAAAAACTCGACAAACAAAAAGAATTAACCGTGCATTTGACATTTTTTGGGTTTATGGTCACCTGTTGATTCCAGACACCACTAAAAAAACACCTATAACAGACCAGCCTTACCTGTTCAATTTTCCGGGTTCCACCGTATGTCCACCAATCTGAAAATTCTTTTTGCATTAACCCTCATCCACTTCACCGGCGATTTTTACTCCGCCTTTATCAGCCCGCTATTCCCGGTTTTTGTCGACAAGCTCGACCTCAGTCTGACCCAGGTCGGAATTATTGCCGGAACCATGCGGCTGCTGGCCTTCATCGTTCAGCCGACCGTCGGCTACCTGGCTGATCGGAATCCGACACGAGCTTTTATCTTCACCGGTCTGTCGCTTACCATTGTCTTTATCCCCCTTGCAGGAATCGCTCCCAATTTCTGGATACTGCTGCTATGTGTGGCTCTCGGCTCCATCGGTTCCTCGATGTTCCATCCTTCAGTCACCGGGATGGTGCCCGTCTATGCCGGGTCGAAAGCCGGCTTTTCGATGTCGTTATTCAATACCGGCGGCACCTTGGCCTTTGGCCTCGGTCCCCTTTTCATCACCTGGTATGTCGCTTCGTTCGGGCTGACGGCAATGCCTCTCACCATGATTGCCGGCCTGCTGGTCCTGTTTTATCTGCTTAAGGTTATTCCAAAACCCCAAAGCGAAGGACTGAAGCGAAACGGCTTCCTGGGTGCGCTTAAAGAAAGTCTGGGACAGGCCTGGAAACCCATCGCCCTGATCTGGCTGGTCATGTTCCTGCGGGCCTTGGTCGGCCAATCCTTTTTAACCTTCATGCCGGTGCTCTATGTCCAGGAAGGCTTCAGTGTGGTCTCCGCCGGGGCTATTTATTCGCTTTTCACGGTTTCCGGCACCATCAGCGGCCTGCTTTCCGGCCATATCTCCGACCGCATCGGCTTCAAGCCGGTTTTTCTGTTCTCATACCTGTTTATGGCCCCGGCCCTCTGGTTGCTTATGCAACTCGAAGGCAACTGGGTCTATTTCGGCGCCGCTCTTGCCGGTGCCTGCGTCCTGGCGCCGCTTCCCCTTGGCGTAACCATGGCCCAGACCCTGGCGCCAAAGGGCAGGTCTATGGTGGCCAGCCTGATGATGGGCTTCGCCTACGGCCTCGGCGGTGTCATCACGCCGCTAGTTGGTAAACTGGCCGACACCTTTGCCATCCGTCCCGTCCTCACTCTTGTTGCCTTCATTCCACTGCTCGCCATCCCTGTTATCGCACTTTTCCCGAGAACACGCAGCAACGGCTGAGGTTTTTTGAACTCTCCAGAATGGTCTTTATTTACCGATGCTCTTTACAACTGGGGTGATTGGGACTAAAATATAAGTACAATGCTTTTTCCTGTTGACAATAAATCATGGCTCAAGTAGTTTGCCGCCTCCTGACGATGTGGCGATGAGCTGCCGACTGCGAGGTCGGCGGGCAAAAAGCCGAAACTGAGAGAAAGAAAAAAAGAGTAAAAAGATATTGACAGAGCAACTTGTTCATAGTATCTTCGCTGCTCTCTGCGGCTTTGCACCGCGGGGCTTTTTTGCTGGATGAAAGAGCCTGAACGATCCTTGACAACTGAATAACAACAAACAAGCAAACGGGCCCACGCGGTGTTAATTACCGCAAGGGCATCTTTGTAATTCAAAGAGAGCTCTTATATAATTAAGCACTATATAAGTAACCGTCGAAAGACGGTCTAGGATATAAACTGGAGAGTTTGATCCTGGCTCAGAACGAACGCTGGCGGCGTGCTTAACACATGCAAGTCGAACGCGAAATTTTTCTTCGGAAAGAGAGTAGAGTGGCGCACGGGTGAGTAACGCGTAAGTTATCTACCTCGGCATCTGGAATAACTCACCGAAAGGTGTGCTAATACCGGATACGTTGAGTAATCAAGAAAGGTGGCCTCTGAATATGCTACTGTGCTGAGATGAGCTTGCGTACCATTAGCTAGTTGGTAGGGTAATGGCCTACCAAGGCAACGATGGTTAGCGGGTCTGAGAGGATGATCCGCCACACTGGAACTGAAACACGGACCAGACTCCTACGGGAGGCA
>LADS01000011.1 GCA_000961725.1 Desulfobulbaceae bacterium BRH_c16a | reverse complement strand
CGCCAACTGATGAAAGGAGGGAGTGAACTTCGCTATTTTTTCAGTAACGTGCCACAACAACTGCCGACGATTGACCTTGCTCGTCTTTACCATGAAAGGTACTGGATAGAGCATGGCTACCAGCAACTCAAAGAAGAACTCGGTCTGGATCATCATGAAGGCCGATCATGGACGGGATGGCACCGCCATGTACTCTTGGTGTTCCTGGCGTATGGTTACTTGACGCTTTTGCGTCTGCAAGAAAAAAAACAGAAGAATCAGGTGATTTGGAGGCAGTGGATTCAGGACAGATCGACACTGGGGAGAGATTGTTTTTCATGAATGTGGCATCGCTGCAGTCATGGCCGAACCGGGACTGTTCGCTGCGATCATCAGAGCGTTGGCGGAGAAAAAATCGACTCGCAAACATGCCATCGCTCCCGGATATCAGGCACCAGATATCAAAAATATTGGTCTTGAGTTTAAGATATTAGATGGAATTATATGTCGGAGTAGTACTAATATCCTGGAAGCATCGGGGGTTACCATAATTTCGTTTATAGCCGGCGACGCTGAAAAGGTACTCGAACAGTATGTGCGAGGCGACGATCTCGCCGATTTTGCCATGCCCGGCTGTCGGTGGAGGAGATGCTGCCGTATCAGGGGAAAAGATGTGAGGACCGGAACGTAGGGCACGGGCGTGTCCCACGTTTGTCCAATGACTTGAAAATGATGCATGGAGGTGGATTATGCCTGGGTTTGACAGGAGTGGGCCGAAAGGGATTGGACCAACAAGTTTGAAGAAGCAGTACCAGGAAGCGGGCTGCTCGATGCCATATCGAAGAAAATCGAACTGCTGGAGATAAAGATGTAGGTTCCCCTGTTACCTGCCGCAATAGCTATCGACTCATCCATTGATAAAGGAACAGAAAAAAGGAACAGAAAAATATATGTCACGAATACTTCTGGTCGGCGGGAATCCCGCCTCGTTGTCTGACTTCGACTGGTTCTTGTCGAGAAAGGATGACATCACATTGAGTCGGGCTGCTTCCGGACAGGAAGCCCTGGCGATTATCGGCAGGGAGAATGTCGATACGGCTGTCGTTGACGAAAAACTGGCAGATGGCGATGGCTTATTGTTTGTTCGGGAACTGATGAAAGTCAATCCGCTCATCAATTGTGCTTTGATCAGTTCCCTTTCTCCCGCCGATTTTCATGAGGCTACGGAGGGATTGGGAGTTTTTATGCAATTGCCGGCGAACCCCGGGGCGGAACAGGCTGAGAAAATGCTTCAACTCATCGAATCGATTGAAGCATTGATGAAATTTTGAAAGGCCGGAGGCGGTAATGATCATAAGTATTGCGAGCGGCAAGGGCGGCACCGGCAAAACCACGGTGGCGACGAACCTTGCACTTTCTCTGGGTGACGGGGTGAGGCTCCTCGATTGCGATGTAGAGGAACCCAACTGCCATCTCTTTCTTCACCCGGTGATGACCGACGTTCAGGATGTGACGACATGTATTCCGGTGATTCGTCAGGAAGCATGCAACGGATGCAAAAAATGTGCGGAAATCTGCAGGTTCAGGGCTTTGACTGTAGTGGCCGGCAAGGTGCTGGTATTTCCGGAGCTTTGTCACAGTTGCGGCGGTTGTATCGAGGTTTGCCCGGAAAAAGCAATTGACGAGGGATATCGGGTGCTGGGTGTCATGGAATCGGGAAAATGTGGCGAGCTGGGTTTTGCTCATGGCCGCCTGCGGGTGGGGGAAGCTATGGCACCGCCATTGATCAGGAAGGTGCGGGCCAGCCGAAACGGGGAGAAGACGATCATCATCGATGCTCCGCCCGGCACTTCGTGTCCCGTTATCGCTGCCATGCGCGGTACCGACTTCGTGCTGCTGGTAACCGAGCCCACGCCGTTTGGGCTGCACGATCTTCGTCTGGCGGTTGAAGCGGTCAAGCTGCTCGGCATCCCCTGCGGACTGGTGATCAACCGGGCCGACATGGGAGACGATGGGGTGAGGGAGTATGCCGAACGGGAAGGGATTCCGGTTTTGCTCGAGATACCGTATGACCGGAAGATTGCCGAAGCTTACTCCAGGGGCAGCCTTATTGTCGAGGTAATGCCGGAATGGGCGGAACGGTTTCGCCGGCTGTATAGCGGCATTGTCACACTTGCAGGTTCGTCCGGGAGACAGCAATGATACGGGAATTAGTTGTAGTCAGCGGCAAGGGCGGCACCGGAAAAACCAGTATTACCGCCGCATTTGCGTTGCTTGCGGAAAAAATCGTGTTGTGCGACGCGGATGTCGACGCCGCCGATCTCCATCTTCTCATGGCTCCGCGGGTTTTAGGAAGTTCCGATTTTATGGGCGGATCAAAGGCCATAATCCGAAAAAAAGACTGTACGGCGTGCGGCCGGTGCAGGGATCTCTGCAGGTTCACCGCCATTTCAGAGGATTTTGTCGTGGATCCGATCAGTTGCGAGGGGTGCGGCGTCTGCGTCGATCTTTGCCCGGAACAGGCCATTGATTTTCCGGTGCAGAAATGCGGGGAATGGTTCGTATCCGACACCCGTATGGGGCCTATGGTCCATGGCAGGCTGGGGATTGCCGAAGAGAATTCCGGCAAGCTGGTAAGCCTGGTGCGGCGGGAAGCCCGCGAGCTTGCAGAAAAACAAGGCTTACAGCTTATTCTTACCGACGGGCCACCCGGTATCGGCTGTCCGGTAATCGCCTCCATCGGCGGGGCTACAGCTCTCGTCATCATCGTCGAACCGACCGTTTCCGGTCTGCACGACATGCGGCGGGTTGCCCAGCTCGCCGTCCATTTTAAAGTGCCCGGACTGGTCTGTATCAACAAATATGATCTCAATCCGGAAATGGCCGGCAGGGTTGAGACATTTGCCGAAAGTCACAATATGCGGGTGATGGGGCACATCCCTTTCGATCCGGTATTTACCCAGGCAATGATTGCCGGCCAAAATGTTCTCGAACATGCCCCGGACTCGACGGCTGCCGCCGCTATCCGCAAGGTGTGGCAGGAGATACTCCGATTCCCGGCAATGAATACGCTGGGAATCAAGGATTTTTCATCAAATATTCAATAGCAGGAAAGGAGCGAAAGAGAATGGCAAGGATACGTATTGCAGTTCCATCGGAAGGAAAAGGCGGGCTTGACGGTCTGCGTGCCGGACATTTCGGCCATTGTGACGTCTTTACCCTGGTGGATGTGGAGGACGGCGAGATCAAAGAGGTTTCCGTCCTCGCCAACAAGGAACATGTCCAGGGCGGCTGCATGGTGCCGGTGCAGCTGCTGGCCCAGCATAAAGTTCAGAGACTGGTGGTCGGCGGTATCGGCATGAGGCCGTTGATGGGCTTCAGACAGGTGGGGATCGACGTCTACTATGACGGCGAACGCCAGGATATCCGGCCGGTCGTTCTGGATATGATCGCCGGCAACCTGCCGAAGATCGGTGACGAGCAGGTCTGCGGCGGCTCGGCTCATGTATGATCTCCGAATGTTGGGGTGAAAAATCCAAATCGCAATCGGGATCACTATCGAAATCGAAACGGAAGTGTAGAAGTGGATGATTCGATCCCGATCCCGATAACGATTTCGATCCCGATCAAATCCCAATCCCAATTAAGTTCAGGGGGCGGCTATCCGCCACTGATCTCCGGAGTTATCCGGAGGAGGAGGTTACTATGAAAATTGCCGTTACCGCCAAGGGAAAATTTCTCACCGATGCGGTTGATCCCAGGTTTGGCCGGGCGCCCTATATTCTCATTGTCGATACCGAGACTCTGGAATTTGAAGCCCTCGACAACAGCGTCAATGTCAACGCCTTTAAAGGAGCAGGCATCCAGGCGGCGACCATGGTCGCCGACAAGGGGGCTCAGGTGCTGCTCACCGGCTACTGCGGCCCCAACGCCTTCAGGACCGTCGAGGCCGCCGGGATAAAGGTGGTGAGCGATGTTGCGGGTACTGTGCGTGAAGCGATTGAAACCTTTAAAGGCGGGCAAGTTGCCTACAGCGCAGGACCTAACGCCGAAGGACACTGGTAGGATTTACCGCAAAGGCTCAACGTGTGCCGGCCGTGCGAACTCTGAGGAGTAATTTCATCCCGAATTATGGTGCGTGGAACGCACCGTTTAACTGATTTCACCTGGAGGGACACCGTCCTGTGAACTTCAAGAACTCAGCCATGAGGGTTTGGTGGCGGGACGGAGGGCCGGAATTGTCCAATCCGACAATTCCGGTTTTTTCTTTTTTTCTGGTTGAGAATGGTTATCATTTTCTAATCTTTTTCTCGGGCATTCTCTAAGGGAGAGTCAAGTATTGCCCGTTCTTAAAAGAAAAACATCTACAGAATCATGGGAGGATAGACCATGCTCAAACGGATATGTTTTTTCTCAATCGCAATTCCCCTTGCACTGTCGCTGAGTGCGTGCTCGACCAGACAGGCCCCTCTTGCTATCGATTCGGACAGCGTTGCCCCAGGAACCCAGGTAACCAGACAGGGGGTGCAATTTGATCTGACAGGTAACGGTATCGAACTCGGACAAAGTCTGCCGAAAACCGTTCTTGTCGATTCGACCACAATGAAGGAAGTCGATCTGAATGATTACCAAGGCAGTGTTCTTTTCCTCAGTGTCGTGCCGTCGATAGACACGAAGGTTTGCGAGGCGCAGACCCATTACCTCGGAGAGCAGGGCGATACACTGCCGGCAGCCGTAAAACGGTTTGCCATAAGTCGAGACACTCCGTTTGCTCAGGCACGGTTTGCCAAGGAAGCAAAACTGGAGGACATCCAGTATCTTTCAGACTATAAGGAAGGGGCCTTTGGCCGGTCGATTGGCTTGCTCATCGACAGTTCGCGGCTGCTCGCACGATCGGTCATTGTTGTCGATAAACAGGGAATCGTCAGATATATTCAGGTAGTGCCGGATATTTCCCATCTGCCGGACATGGAACAAGCCTTCACCACAGCCACTGCTTTGGCCAATATGCCCTGAGCCGGAGTCCTCTTCGAATCTTCTCAGGTATTCTTCCAGGCGTGAATACCTGAGAACCTCAGGCAGAGAAGGATTCTTTGAGGGTGATGCCCTGTTCTTTATTTTTTACCAGCCAGGCAACCCACCTCTCTATTGCGTCGTCTTGCAACAGCAAGCCAAAACTGTGACATTGGGATCGTATCTCGGGCAGAGAGGTATGAATTGCCGCCAGAATATCATCATCTTCAAGCGAACCCGGGTTGCAGCAGTAAAACGACAAAAAATCTGCAAGTTGGATAACATACGCAAAACCTTTCTCGCTGGCGGCATGTTCGGGACGATGATGGCATGAAACCGCCGTGATCAGTTTTTCCGGGAAAAACCATTTTCTGAGCAGCCGGCCGGCAACCAGGTCATGGGTGAAGGAAAACATCTGAAGCTCTTCATCGAGCATTTCCGCAGAACTGAATGTTATCATCCAGCGGTCGGGAGCATAGTCATCGGCAAAGGTTTCAAGCATGATCAGTTTTCCTATGTCGTGAAGAAGCCCTCCTGTAAATGCGATGTCGGGGTTGATAACCAGATCCTCGGCAATAACCTTGGCGGCCATACCGCAAGCAAAGGAATGTTGCCAGAATCTGTCGACAAAGGGTTTATGTTGTCTGGCTAATTTGCCGAACGAATTGATGAGTGCTTTGGCCAAGGCAATTCGCTGCACTTCGTCGAAGCCCAGAATCACTACAGCCATCTTTATGGAATCGGCTTTCCTGGGACGTCCGAACAGGACCGAATTGGCAATCTTGAGAATTGTAAGGCACAAGGATTGGTCCGAGTGGATGGTCTCCACAACGTCTTTTACCGAACATGCAGGGTCGCTGGTAACCTTCATTAATCTCGTCACGGTTACGGGGAGAACTGGAAACGAGTCAATATGTTGCTTGATCAGTTCCGATCTGGTTTTCATGGGCTGGTTCCCGGAGGTGGTGTAACCGTCCTCCCTCTCCTTTCATTTCAAAAGTAATCATTTTAACGTGTCGACAATACAAGCAATAATCCGGGGAGAGACATCTAACATTCGGTTGCATGGTCGCCACCTTTAATAGGCAGCAGGATGGTAAAGGCGGCACCTTCTCCAGGCCGGCTGTCGACCAGGATTTCTTCCTGATATTTTTTATAATACCATAGCTGATCGACAAGCCCAGGCCAGTTCCTTCAGTATCGGACCTGGCAGTGAAAAAAGTTTGAAAGATTTGCTCCAGATCTGCAGGCTTTATACCGATACCGTTGTCCTTGAGCCACCGCCAATCTGCTGCAGTTGCAGATTGGCAAAGTTCTTTTGCTGTGATTTACGGGAAATCAATTTTTGATCTAACCTTTTATTGGAGTTATACTTATTTTCAGAGAATGTCCTCAGGCGACGCTGTATAAGCTTTCCTGCAGAAGAAGCCAGCATGGACATTGCATTGAAGCACCAGTACGGTCGTACAAAGTCTGGAGACCGGGAGGGCGTTTTAGCAAAACCAAAAGGAGAATGATTATGGTTACTCGAATACTCATGGTCACGCGCAACTTGAATCTATGTGCCGTTTTGTTTGTCGCCGTTTTTTTCGCAGGATATCAGACAGCGCCGGCGCAGAGCGAAGCAGTACAACAGCAAGATTCTCTTTACCACCGATTGGGCGGACTGGCGCCAATCTCTGTGGTGGTGAGCGATTTTATCGATGTTCTTGTTCCGGATGCGTTTTTGAATGAAAATCCAGCAATCGATGCCGCGCGGCAGCGAGTGCCGGCGCCTTACCTGAAGTACCACCTGACCTCCATGGTGTGTCAAGCCAGCGGCGGTCCATGCCGGTATCACGGTCGGGGAATGAAAGAGTCTCACAGTCACCTGAACATAACGCAGCGTGAGTGGGATCGCATGGTCGTCCTTTTCAAGGAAGTGCTTGAGAAGCACAAAGTCCCGGCAAAGGAAACCCAGGAACTGCTGGATATCGTCGACTCGACCAGACCGGAAATTGTCGTTTCGCGGTAATTCAGCTGCGCCACTGCCGCTGCTCAAAAAATCAGTCATGAAAAGCGTGTCACCCGGCTCGGAAACGAGCGCAGAACACCTTGTCAGATGGTATGTGTCACAAGCAAGGCAGTGGTAACCAAAGCCAGAATCACCCTGTAGTACCCGAAAATGGCGAGGCCGTGGCGGTTCAAATAGGCAACCATCCATTTTATGGAAAGCACGGCGGAGATAAAGGCGAAAACCAAACCGATGGCGAGGGATTGCGGATCGTATGTCTGCAGCATAACCTGGCCGTGCTTCAGGCCGTCATAGGCGGTGGCGGCACCCAGCGTGACGACGCCGAGGAGGAAGCTGAATTCGACCGCTGCCGGCAGGCTGAGTCCCACCATCATGCCGCCGACGATGGTCACCAGGCTGCGGCTGACTCCCGGCCACATGGCGATACATTGGGCAAATCCTATGATGAGGGCCATTTTCCAGGTGAGACCTGCAAGCGAGCAGCCGGAGCGGACCATCTCGTGTTTACTGCGGATCCGTGAGCTGACCGCAAGTATCGCCACGCCACCGACCAGCCAGGCCGCTACCACAGGCCATGGCCCGAAGAGATATTCCTTTATGTGACTGTTGAATAACAGGCCGATAACCGCCGCCGGCAGAAAGCCGGCCGCTACACCGATCAGCAGGCGGAGACCGACCGGATCGCGACCGAACAGCCCAAAGAGCATTTGCCTGACCCGGCGAAAATAAAGACCGAGAACTGCAATGATCGCCCCAGCCTGGATGCAGATGGCATAGGCGTCGGCCGCCTCTTTTTCGCGTTCCCGATCGCTTTCGGAAAGAGACGCTCCTTCGCCGATGCCCATGATCCGCTGAGCCAGGAGCAGGTGCCCGGTTGAGCTGACCGGCAGGTATTCGGTCAGCCCTTCGACAACGCCGAGGATGATCGCCTGACCGGTGGTCATCTCACTTTTTCCAGGAGGATCATTTTCGTCCCCGGGGGCTGCTCCCGCCCAGCAGGCAGTGAGGAGAAGAATGATCAAGATTGTATATTTCAGCTGATTTTTTCCAGTCATTGGTCGTCGCCCGGTAGTAAATGAATATCTTGGCTCTATAGCTTACGAGAGATGTGGTGAATCTTATAAACCAGAAGATAACGAGAACGCCACTGAATTCCAGCCCGGAAGAGCCCTTCAGTAAATAAGGTGTTGAATTCGATGGAGAGTCGAAAATCGAAAGGGCTGTTCGGTTTGAACAGCCCTTTCATGCTTACAGCCTGAAGGGTGATGAAAACAGTCAGGAAAATTCCTGAACTTTCCGTTACTCCATTTTTTTCAAGCTGATGGGATTTGGCGCCATGCGAACGTATCCCTTGCCTTGAGCGATGATATCGAGCGGGAGGCTCGCCATATCGGCCAGGTCGATCGCCATTTCCTTGAGGATCGGTCCCTCGACGACCTTCACATAGGTTTGGCAGGCGTCGCAGGTGGAAACGCGAAATCCAGGTTCATCCTCAGACATTATAGCGGTGAGCTGTGCCGTATCCACGGATCCGCAGTTCGGGCAGCCGATGAATCGAAAGGGGCCTGAGGTGCCGCAGAAGGAGCAGTGCAGGTTGCGGCTGGGCCCTTCGGTTATGGTCGAGAGGGCCGCTCGTGCCGAGCACAAAGGACACCGTCCATCATTCCATTCGCTGCCGTCCAGCGGAAAGGCTTCACGCAACGCCAGAAAGTAGGGCCTGCTCAACAGGAACAGGATTGCGCCCAGTTCTTCTTCGCTGCAGGCAAGGGACGAAATTGCCGGGATCTCGTCGAGTGGCAGCCGCATGAAGTCGATGTCGCCGTTCTCCATCGCCTGGCAAAGCGGTTCGAATTCCTCAGCCGGCAGGCCGAAGATGGAGACAAACAATCGGAAAACAGGGCCGGCGCAGTCCCTCGGATATGCTTTGGAGTCCTCCGGCGACATGGCCGATCTGCCTTTCGGCAGAAGTTCCGAGGCCTCCTGGTGAAAACGCTGCCATTTGGCGTACAACTCAAGTGGGTCTTTAAGGTGAGGCTTCTTGTCGATCAAGGCCTGAATATCAATGGTCATAATGCTCCTTATGGAATTTTGGGATAGGTAAAGGCGATCGGCACTCCGGTCAGTCCTTCTTCAAGGAAGATTCTGAGGCGATCCTTCTCCGCGGGTGTGAGGTGCAGGGGTTTAAGCACGGTGTTGCCCTTGCCGCCTCCCCCGTTGAAGAATTCAATTACCTCGTCCAGGGTTGCGTAGATGCCGTTGTGCATGTAGGGTGCGGTCATGGCTATTTCCCTGAGCGTCGGTGTTCTGAATGCTTTCCAGTCTTTCTGATCCTTGGTGATGAGGTACCTGCCGGGATCTTCGGCGAGCGTCCTGTATTCCTCGTAATGATAAACTTTGGCGACGAACCGGCGCGTTGCCGCAATCCGCGGGTCTTTTAAGTGCTCGGGGTTCTCCTGGACATTGAGGACGTGGAACCGGTCATCTGCCAGATTGCTTCCATAATGGCACTCGGTGCACTTCCCTTTGCCTGTAAATATCTTATACCCTTGCAACGCCTCCGGCGAAAAAGCGTTTTTATCTCCGTTCAGATACCGGTCAAGTGGCGCATCGCGTGAAACGAGGGACCGTTCGAAGGCGGCAATAGCCATCGCGATGTGCTCCCGGTTCACGTCTCCTTCTCCAAAAACATCCGTGAACTCTGCAACATATTCAGGTACTGCGCGGATTTCCTCCTCCATGAAATCGAGATTCTGGTTCATCTCGAAAGCCGACATCATCGGGAACAGCGCCTGCTCTTCAAGGCTTGACGCCCGTCCGTCATGAAACAGGAATTTCTGGAATCCGACGTTTATCAACGTCGGAGAGTTGCGCCAGTTTCGGGTAGTAGGATAGTTGAGCGAAATTTCAAGTCCGTCGCTGTAGCCCAGATTGGGATCGTGGCAGGTCGCACAGCTCATGGTCCCGTCGCCGGACAATCGTCGGTCGAAGAAAAGTTTCTTGCCAAGTTCGACTTTTGCAATCGTCTGAAGGTTGTTTCCAGGGAAAGGGACGTCTTTCAACGACTCCACCTGGCCGGACAAGCTTGAAACCGGCAAGCAGAGCACCGCGAGGATTATCCAAATTATTCTTCTCATCCGGTTACATTCCTGTTTTTTTCAATTGTTCATCGATGATCTTTTTGAAGTAGTCGAAGGGGCGCTCTCCAATAATTTGGAGGCCATTGATGTAGAATGTCGGTGTATTGTAGAGGTCTATCGACTCGGCAAGTTTGAGATCGCGGTCAATATCCCGGGCGTGCCTGCCACTGTCAATTGATTCGGTAAATTTTTTTACGTCGAGTCCCATCTCACCAGCATAGGCTATCAGGCTGGCCCGGTCAAGCTTCGGTGAGCGGGTCAGCAGGATTTCGTGCATCTCCCAGTACTTACCCTGATCCCTTGCAGCAAGAGAAGCTTCGGCTGCAATCCTCGAGAAGTCCCTGTATTTATATGGGTAATTCTTGATAACCCGCCTTATCTTGCCGGGGTAGGTCTCCATGAGCTGTTTGACGGTCGGACCGGCCGCCACACAGTGCGGTCACTGGAAATCGATGAACTCGATAATTGTGACCGGCGCATCGGCGGGTCCCAGGGAAGGAGAATCGCCGGTCGGGACCTCGATTCTTTTCTCCTCTGCATGGGCCATCCCGCAGAGAAGCAGGATGGAAAGACACATCAGCAGTTGTTTTATCATTGTATTAAAAAAGGGGATACCGAAGTATCCCCTTTTCTCCTTACGTTAGGTTGGCAATAGGAGCCGGAATTACATCTTTCCGGCCGCCTTCATCCATTTCGGATATTTCTTCTTGGCTTCGCTGAGCGGCAGCATGCCCGTCACCATGATCTGGAATGTTCCAGGATTCGCCAGTGTGCTCAAGTAGATATGCACCGGAACAGCGATGACGAAGACACAAAACGCCACATTATGCACCAGATGTGAAATGAGCATCACGCTAGCATTATCCTTCATGAGCCAGATGGCGAAGCCGGAAACGGCGATGGCTATCCCGGCCCCCACAATACCCAGATAATAGAGCTTCTGGCCGGGATTGTATTTTCCCATCGGCGGAACCTTCACCTTGTGGGACAGATAGCCTCCCGCCACTTTAAACCATTGGGCATCGTCGGCGTCATATTCGAAGGCATCTTTCAAGTAATGGCGCATCGAGTAGAGGAGGGACAGACTGAATACCACTCCTCCCCAGTTATGCACTTCTTTCATAATATTGAACCCGCCGAATACGGAACCGACGGACTTCATCTGGAACAGGAAAGCGAATCCCGTGATCATCAGCAGGATGCAGCTTCCGGCGAGTATCCAGTGGTTCAGGACCTCGTCTACACTAGATTTTCTTACCATCTCTGCCATGTTATACCTCCTCTTCCTTTTCCTTGTGGGGGCCGATTGCCAGATAGTGGATCGCCGCTGCAGCAACCACGCCGCCCAGTCCGATAAATGAAAGCGGCTTCAAATACGTATGCCAGAAGACCACGCTGCTCGGGATAGTTGGATTCTCCTTCATCCCGTAAAGCTTTGGCTCCTCTTTGAACGCGTAGATCGAACCCAGGCCGCTCAGGTCATTTTCGCCGTAAATAGTGCCGAAGCCATCTTTTTTGGCGACAGTGATAAGCTCATTCCGATCACCGTACCGCAACGCGCCGGTGGGGCAGGTTTTGACACAGGCCGGCTGCATTCCTGCGGTGGTCCGATCTGTGCATTGATGACATTTTGTTACTTTGTTCTCCGCATCGTAACGCGGTACATCGAACGGGCAAGCGTTGACACAGAGCTTGCAGCCGATGCACTTGTCGCGGTCGTAGGCCACGGCGCCTTCCGACGTCCTGTACAATGCGCCGGAGGGACAGATCGTCATGCATCCCGCGTCCTCGCAGTGCATGCACCGCCTGCTGACAAAGAGCCAGCGCACGGGATTTTCCTGCGACGGCACCTCGTTGTACTGGATGATGTTGAATGCCGCACTCGCCAGATCCGGCGGGTTTTGATATGTGCCGTTGTTCTTCGTCGAGATGCCCGGCAGCTGGTTCCAGGACTTGCAGGCAACCTGGCATGCCCTGCAGCCGATGCAGTCTTCCGGAGTCACCAGGATTGCTTTGCGGTTGTTATCGTTTGCCATATTTCACCCCCTATGCCTTCCGGACGTTGACCATAAAGGCCTTCGACTCGGGTATCATTGTGTTCGCGTCGCCCACGTTCGGTGTCAGCATGTTAGCACTGTCGTACCCACTGCCATCCTCGGGGAACTGCCATCCGAAATGCCAGGGAAGACCGACCTGGTGGACGGTCGAGTCCGCTATCTTGAAAGGTTTGAACCGTTCGGAGATCAGCGCGACCGCTTTTACCTCGCCGCGGGCGGAAGTAACGACAACCGTCTCACCGTTGTTCAAGTTCAGCTCTTTTCCCAGTTCAATGCTCATTTCGACAAAGTTCTGTGGCTGCATTTCAAGCAGCCAGGAACAGTGCCGCGTCATACAGCCGGTCTGCCAGTGTTCCGATACCCGGTAAGTGGTGCCGACAAACGGAAATCTCGCATCGCAGGAAGCAAAAGCGTCCATCTTGTCGCCGAAGATCTTGATGGTCGGATTGATCCGCTGGCCGGACATGGCGTTTACCTGTACCGGACACTCCAGAGCCTCGTAATGCTCCGGGAATGGACCTTCCACCAGGCCGGGGCCGAAAATCGAGGCAACTCCATCGGGCTTCATGATAAATGGAAATTTTCCGTCGGTGCCCATCGGCGGTGCCGGGCCGTCGGGAACATCGCCCTCCCAGACGCCTGGTTTGCCGGTTGCGGCAAGCTTGGTCGCATTCCATTTGAGGAGCGGCCGTTTTGGATCCCACGGCTGTCCCTGCAGGTCTACCGAGGCCCGGTTGTAGATAATCCGCCGGTTTACCGGCCACGCCCAGGCCCAGCCCGGATAGAGCCCAAGTCCCGTTGGGTCATCCTTGCCGCGCCGCTTCATCATGTTGACTTCTTTGCCGTCCTTCAGGATATAGGAGTTACAGTAGATCCAGTTCCCGCACGAGGTGGACCCGTCGGCCTGCAGGGAGGGGAAACTCGTGACCAGATCCCCTTTTTTGCCTATGAGTTTAGGCGGAGTGGCCTTCATGTCGTACACATCCTCGAGGAAGTAGCCATTGATCTCCTTGGCTATGACATGTACATCCATGTGTTTGATTTTGCCGGATGCATCCTTTTCCCCGTACTCCCAGCTCAGATTGACGATGGGATCGGCATAGGCGCCGCCTTCCTTCTTGTAGAGTTCCCTGACCTTGAAAAACAGTTCATTGATGATCTCGGCGTCGGGCATTGACTGACCGACGGGTTCAACGGCCTTGTATCGCCACTGCGCCATCCGTCCGGAGTTGGAGATACTGCCTTCTTTCTCCATTGAGGAGCAGCAGGGCAGCATGAACACCTCGGTCTCGATTTCTTTGGGATTCATGCCGGGACCGCGCCAGAAGGAGCCGGTCTCGTTGTCGAAAAGATTGACGTTGACCAGCCACTTGAGCTTGGTCATGGCCTGGCGGGTCTTGATGGAGTTGGCTCCCGAACATGCCGGGTTCTGTCCCCAGGCGAAGAACCCATCAAACTCTCCCTTCAGCATCTTATCGAAGATCATCAGCCATGAAGCGTTCTGGCCCACGTCTGTCTTCGGCAGCCAGGAGTAGCCGAAATCATTCTCTTTGGTCGCTGCCGTTCCATAGACAGCCTTGAGGTAGCTGGTGATGTACTTGTTGCGGTTGGCCCACCAGTTGACGCTTCGCGGTTCATTGGTTTTCGGGGTGGTTTTCTCAATATACGTCGCAAGGTCGACCAGGGATGCATTCGGTGTCGGATTGTAGCCGGGCAGGATATGAAACAGGAGACCATAATCGGTGGAGCCCTGGACATTGGCCTCGCCACGCATGGCGTTGATGCCGCCGCCGGGCATGCCCATGTTGCCGAGCAACTGCTGGATGATGGTCATGGTCCGGATGTTCTGGGTACCGACGGTATGCTGGGTCCAGCCCATGGCATAGCACTCGGTTCCGACCCGGTCGGGCTTGTAGGTGGACGCATAGAGTTCGTACACGTCCATCAGTTTGTCCATTGGCGTCCCGGTGATGCTCACTACTGCTTCCGGGGTGTAACGATCATAGTGCTTCTTCAGGAGCTGGAATACGCAGTTGGGATCTTTCAGAGAAGGGTCCTTCAGGGCGATTCCGTTCTCGTCTTTCTGGAAAGACCAGGTTGTTTTGTCATAATTTTTCTTCTCCAGGTTATATCCGGAGAACAGACCGTCAAGATCGGCCGGCCCTTTGTAGTCGGGATTTACCAGGAAAGAGGCATTGGTGTAGTTGACGACATATTCTTTGAAAATGAGGTCGTTTTCGAGAATGTACCTGATCATCCCGCCGAGGAAGGCGATATCCGTTCCGGAACGAAGCGGGGCGTAGAGATCCGCTTTCGCGGCAGTCTGCGTAAAACGTGGGTCCACGCAAATCAGTTTCGCGCCTTTTTCCCGGGCGCGCATAATCCATTTCATTGAAATGGGGTGGTTTGATGCCGGATTACTGCCCATCACCAATATAACATCGGCGTTTTTCAGGTCAATCCAGTGGTTGGTCATTGCACCGCGTCCGAACGACTCTGCCAGAGCCGCAACAGTTGCACTGTGTCAGATACGCGCCTGGTGCTCGACGTGCACCAGGCCCCATGACCGAATCATTTTCTGCAGAATGTAGCATTCCTCGTTGTCGAGGGCGGCGCTGCCAACGTGGGCGATGGCGTCGGTCCGGTTGACCACAAACTCTTTTTCGACTTCAATCACGGTGCCGTCGGGCTGCGTTTCCTTGACTTTAGCCTTTGAGACCGTCTTGAAGCTTTTGTCGCGAGAGTCTTTGACCAGGCGGGCGATTCTGTCCAGCGCCCAGTCCCATTCCACTTCTTTCCACGCCGTGCCGCCGGGCTCGCGGTACATCGGTTTTTTGACACGCGTGTCGTTGTTGACGAGCTGGCTCACTGAAGAGCCTTTGGAACAAAGGGCCCCTTCACTGATCGGATGATCCGGGTCACCCTCGGTGTTGATAATCTTGCCGTTCTCCGCATAGACGATTATACCGCACCCTACAGAACAGTATGGGCAGACCGTCGTGGACTGCTTGGCGTTCTTGATTCTCAATTCCTTGGCATAGGCCTTTGCAGGGTCGAGGTTCACGCCAAGCGATGCAACCAGAACGGTGCCGCCTGACAGCTTCAAAAAATCCCGCCTTGATACTCCCATTTAAGACTCCTTTCTTGTTCATCACAAGTGAGGTAAGAAGTGTGAAAGCCCGGCATGTATAACCGGACCGTATCCCATTATAGCTGCGCCTCCAACCCCTCCCCCCCTCCTGGCACAAGGAAACCGGATCAAGCGCACCTGTCATGCACCCTGGAAAAAGCCTTGTGCATGACAAGAAAATCAGGGGAACCACCACCCGGCAGACGTGGGGATGGCAACCGAAATATTAACAGTCACTATAGAAGAATGAAGGTGAGAAGAAAATCAGCCAATTGCTTTTTTATATGTAGGAAAAGTACGGAGTTAGGCGTAAGGGGTCAGCCTACAAAGAAGTAAGGCTGCGCCCTGGAAGAAGGTAGGGTAAGTGCTGAAAATGAAGTAAGGAAAATCCCTACACAGATCGGGTGAAGAGGTTCGGATAGTCCTTGTCGGCAATACAGTAAACGGTCTTTACAATCTGTCAACGACGGAACAGGAACGGACCTATACCGACACAGAACGACAAGCCTGTATCCCGTTTCTTGCTGGAAATCAATTTCATCAAGAATCAAAAAAGCCGGAGCTGTTTTTTAGCCAGCGGTTTAAGATATCTTTCCGTTATCTTATCCTCTTTGTCGATGCACCCGTAGAGCAGAGGAGCGTCAGGGTTGTGGGCGGCGAAGTTTTTTGCCACCGAGCCCAGGCCGCTGTTGGCATAACAGTAGAGACAATGATGGGGACAGGAATTGTAGGCGCCGATGTCGATGCTCTCGATGCAGCCGCAATCCTTTCGCTGATTCTTATCTTTTCCGGCTGTTATCACCGCGCCGCGGATCCTTTCGACCAGTTTGCCGTCGATACATCTGCCGGGAGGGATTCCAGCTTTTGCCAGTTCGTCACCCAGTCCGGAACCCTGTGCACACGATTGCAGGGTAATGCCGTGGTTCGCGCCAAGAATCTGCAAGCTACGGAGAAGGTCGATCTGCTCTGCAGCCGGGGGACCCGCAGGGGCCAGACCTTTCAAGTTTCGCTCGCACTTCCTGTACATCTGGAGAAAGCTGACGATGCACCGGTCGGTAAAGCCGGACAGCTTTTCGACAAGGCCGGCAAAGGCTTTGCGGTGAAATGCCTGGGAGTAGCGGTCGTTGAACAGGATGGGGTCATATCGCCAGAGTATCCTTTCCCTGCCGATCCGGGCGGAGAGTGTTTGAAATATCTCGACCCTCTCTTTGAGCGGAGGGACATTTTTTTCAATTCTTTCATCGTAGGCGGTGAGGGTGAAAAGGAAATAGAATCGATAGCCAAGGCTTGCAATTTCCGTAAGTCTCGCCATCATGTCCTGTGGATTCTTGGTCCAGAAAACAAGGCATTCGATGCACGAAGGTGACAGGCCGATCCTCGACACCTGGCGATAATTCATGGGATTGCGGACCAGGACAAAACCTGCCCGGAGCCTCTGTACCAACCACTCCGAATAAAAGGCGGGGATGTCGGTTCTTCTGCTGGCGCTGATAATCATTGTTCTTCCTCAGAGGTTGCAGGTGGTACTGCCGTATCATTACCATATTTGTCCTGAGGGTCAAAAGCAAGAAGTGCGGCCGGCCGATGCTCCGGATGGGCAATGGCCAATCCGAAAGATAATTAAAAATCTTGCCGCAGAAGGGCAGGCAGGATATGTTTTTCAGCCATTCGCCTGGCTGCGGACCAATCATGTTTTCAAGGAGCAACTGTGGACCTGACACTCTGTCAAAAAATAATCGAGAATATCCGGCAGGTCATCGTCGGCAAGGATCAGGTTGTCCGGCTGCTGATGACCACGCTGCTGGCCGACGGCCATGCCTTGCTGGAAGATGTGCCGGGTCTCGGCAAGACGCTTCTGGCCAAGACGCTTGCCATCTCCATCGGCGGCAGCTTCAAGCGGGTCCAGTTTACTCCGGACCTGCTGCCGTCCGACATCACCGGCTTCAATGTTTTCAACCAGCAGAGCGGCCGGTTCACGTTTCACTCAGGGCCGGTCATGAGCAATGTGCTGCTGGCCGACGAGGTGAACCGCACCATCCAGCGGACCCAGTCCAGTCTGTTGGAAAGCATGGAGGAACGGCAGGTCACCGTCGACGGCCGGACTATGGCTCTGCCCGCCCCGTTTTTCGTTATTGCCACCCAGAATCCGATTGAACAGGAAGGGACTTTTCCGCTGCCGGAAGCCCAGCTGGACAGGTTTCTCCTGAGAATCCACCTCGGCTATCCGAGCCGTGACGAAGAGATCGAGATCATGGCCCGTTTTCAAAAAGATGAGCCGCTCCTTGCCTTGGCTGCCGTCGCCAGCCCCGCCGATATCGTCGCCCTGCAGCAGGCCCGCAAAGAGATTACAGTGTCCGATGCCATTCGTCATTACATTGCCGATATCGTCAGGGCCACCCGGGAGGAGCCGACCATCAGATTCGGCGCCAGTCCGCGGGGAGCGCTCGGGCTGATGCGCGCCGGCCAGGCCTATGCCGCCCTCCAGGCTCGCCAGTATGTCAAGCCCGACGACATTCAAGCCCTTTGCCTGCCCGTACTTGGTCATCGCCTGGTGCTCCGCGAGGAAGAACGGTTCCGGGGTGTTGCGGTCGACGAGGTGCTTGAGCGGATAGTCGGGAAAATCCCGGTTCCAGTCGGTGTCGAGTAGTATTCCCGGCTATGGTGATTGAGGACGAAAGGGAGACCACGCTGCTGAAGATCGGTCTGGTGCAGCTGATCATCGTTGCGCTTCTGGTCTTCTCGCTGATCGGTCAGCAGAAAAACCTTACTGTGCTGCTCCTGGTTCTTCTGGCATTTGTCTTCGGCGCACGGCTCTGGAGCAGGTTCAGTCTGCTGAATCTCACGGCGGATTCAACGTTTGACCGGGCGCGGATCTTTCCCGGCGAATCAGTGCGGCTGACAATCAGGGCGGATAACCATAAAGCGCTGCCGGTCTGGCTGCGGGTGACTGTGCCGGTTCCCGACGAACTGCTTGACGATCCGGCGATGACTTCCTCGGTTCGCGAGCAGGGCTTGCTGTGGTATCAGTCGGTGACGTTCAGCTGGCGCCTTGTGCCGCAGACCCGCGGCATCTATCGGCTTGGTCCGCCGCGCATGGCGGCCGGCGATCTGATGGGAATTTATCCGCGGCAAATGGCCCGGAGCGGGGACCGGCTCGATCTCATCGTCTATCCCCGACTCGTGCCGCTGCGTCCTTTTGCCCACATCAAACGCGATCTTTTCGGCAGCCCCGGCGCCAGGAGTCCGGTGGAAGATCCGGTCTATCTTCTCGGCACCAGGGATTACCAGGCCGGCCGGCCGTCGCGG
The DNA here is from genome assembly GCA_000961725.1 of Desulfobulbaceae bacterium BRH_c16a. Taxonomy (GTDB): domain Bacteria; phylum Desulfobacterota; class Desulfobulbia; order Desulfobulbales; family Desulfocapsaceae; genus Desulforhopalus_A. Next base: position 42,504 of record LADS01000011.1, on the reverse strand, counting down.
TACATCCATTGGACGGCCAGCGCCAGGATGAACCGTTTGCAGGAGCGGGTCTTCGAACCATCCCGTCAGGCGAGGGTGCTGTTTGTCCTCGATGTGGCACCCTTTGCCGCGGAAAATGCCGCAAATCGTTTCGAGCAGACCCTGGAAGGCCTGGCCTCCCTGGCTGTTGCGTGCGACCGTCAGGGTTTCGCGGTAGGGCTGGTGACCAACGGGAATATTTTCGGCGACCGCTCTCCTACGGTATCTGTCGCCAGGAGTGGTCGCCAGGCCACGTTCATCCTTGAAACCCTCGCCGGATTGGAGATGAAGCCGAGGCAATCCATCGGCGACAATCTGCGGAAAATGAAGGGAGTGAATGGCAGCCTGAGCTGTGTTCTTTTTGCCCTGTACCGGGAGGAGGCTTTGGCCGAGCCGCTGGCGGTGCTCCGGCAGAAGAATATCCCGATATCGACAGTGTACTGCAGTGCGTCGGAGTCGATCACTCCTTTCGATCAATCGGGTGGAGGCCGGATCGCGCTGGACAGTCTCCTGCTGCGGGAGGCGCGGCCGGCATGAACACATGGCGGAAAAGCCTGATCCTGCCGGCATTGTGGGGCATGGACCTGAGCTGGCTTTATGCCTGGGCCGCGGTGATCATGCTGGCCGGCTTCGGCATGCCTTTTTCCCAGGCGAGTGCGCTCTTGCCGGCCGTCTCGGCTACTGTGCTGACTCTTTTTATTCGGCACCGGGGATGGCGGAACTATCAGATCGTCGGTGTCCATGCCCTCGGTCTTATTCTCGCCTGTGCAGCCGTCATTCACGATCTCGAACAGCCGGCCTCGCCTTTTTATCATTTTTCCTGGCTGCTTGAATTTCCGGCAACGCCCAAAACTCCGGGACACTGGCTGCTGTTGGCTGCCGCCCTTTTCTGGAGCATTGTTTTCTGGATTGCAGGGACGCGGCTGGCCCTCATCCCGAGGGATCATATCACGATTTCCAACCATTTCGATCTGGGTGTCATTTCGTTGGTGCTTCTTCACCTGTTCGAGATGCTTCTCGCGGTAAAAGGCGGGATAACTCTGGTCGGTTTGTCGCTGCCGAGAGTCCTCTTCGCCTTTTTTATTTTCAGTGTCCTGGCCTTTTGTCTCGCCCGCTGCCGGGGCGACGGCAAGAGCGATTTCATCGTCGGTTTTCGCGGCATCGGCGTTGTGGTGAGTTTTATGACCGCTTTGCTGCTGCTGGGCAGCGGGGTGACTGCGCTCTTTCTGCCATTTTTGACTGTTGCGGCTGAAACCGGAGTGGCGGTGTTGAAGACGATTACCGCTCCGGCAGGCAACCTGATAGTAAATATCCTATCCTTTTTCTTTGGTCGCGGTAAACTCCTGTCGGATCAGGCAGGCTCTCAGACCACCCGGAATCCAGGACTCCAGGAAGTCTCATTCCAGCAGGCGGAAGGATGGCAGGCGCTGCTGCAGCAGATTTTGTTGTATTTGACCGCAGGGTTGGGTGTGGTGGCGGTTGTTATGCTGTTTATCCTGCTGGTCTGGCAGACTGGCTGGTGGCTTTCGCAGAAGACCGGCAAAGGCCGGCCGGGTTCCAGCCCCTGGCAGATGTTCCGGGAGCTGATCGGTGCAGTCCTTGCAGCTGTTGCCGCACTAATAGGAAAACTGCAGGTTACAAGCAGACGCCCCCCTGATCCCGTGCAGCTTTATCTGGCCTTGACGGCCTGGGGTGGTTCCAGTGGACTCGCCTTTATCCCATCGGAGACACCCAGGCAGTATGGTGAGCGACTGAGCAAGAGATTTCCGGCATTGAGAGAAGAATTTCTGCTGATAATTGCCGTCCACGACCGGGCAGTCTACGGTGAACGACTGGAGCCGTCCGGACAGTTGCAGAGTGCCCGATTGGCCTGCAGGCGGCTGCACAGTTTCAGGTTGTGGCCGATCAGGTTGAAAACATTGCTCTTTTTCTAGAACTATGTTTCCTGAAAACAGCCGTCACACTGCTCTTCTCGACAGAGGATGGCGATTAAGGTATCATGGTTGAAGCATCGGCAATATTACAACCAAACCCAGCAGAGAATAGAAAAATAGAAATACCATGCATAACCCGGCCTTCCAGCTCAGTCAGCAGTTCGTTCAGGAGCTTTCGGAACGAATCAGCGGATCAAAAGAAGTCATTGTCCCGAATTCAGCCCTCAGCGATGTTTTTTTAAAAGGCAATGCGCCTTCTCCCGAGCATCTCGCCGAGATGATCAATGTCGCCCATTGGGCGAGCTACGCCACCGAGGAAGGACATTCGGTCGCCGCTTCGCTGCTTCTTCGGCAGCCGGACCATATAACCGACACCTTTCATTTTGATACCCAGCTCGACCTGACCGCAAGAACCCTTGTGAAATTGGGGCCGGCACTGGAAAATCCCCAGGCCGATATCGGGGTCTGGCCGGATGAGTCGGGGCAGTTGAAAATCTGGGGATTTACTACGATTTCTTATGAGACCGCCATCACCTCGGATCTCCTTATCAAGACTCTCGGCCCGGGGCGGATCCTTATCATGTACAGCGGCAGGACTATTGCCGCTCTCACTGGAAATCGTGCGGTTTTCATCGATTCGAGGAGTTTTCTGCACTCCATCATGCCGAAGATTGCCGCCCAGGCCCAGAAAACCGATATTTCCCTGCTCAATCTGTTTCGCTACAATGCGATCCTGAAGATCGCCCAGCAGATGCGCATCCACGGGCGCGGCGGTACTGTCCTGATTGTGCCGGAAGACATGAACTGGAAAAAATCGATCAAAGCACCGATACGCTATACCGGCGGGGCCAGCTTCCTGGATGCGGATGCCATGCTGTCGACGCCGTCGCGAACGGAACTGGCGGATACTGAAAATCTGCTTCGCATTGTCCGAGATATGAACCTGACGTTAAAGAAAGACTGGCTGCGCAACTGGCAGCAGGTGCAGGAGCAGTGCACCAGGATTGCCAGGCTGACGACGGTCGATGGCGCCCTGGTTATGACGTTCGACCGGTATGTCTATTGCTTCGGCGCGAAGATAGAGACTATCGATACCAGAACCATCGCCACCAATCTCAATGTCATTGAACCTTTCGAAGGGCATAATGTCGCTACCCGTCCGTTCTCCAGCCTGGGCGGCACCCGGCATATTTCGGCGGCGCAGTTTGCCTTCGACCAGCCTGGGGCGATATCCATCGTCGCATCCCAGGACGGCAACGTTACTTTTTTTACCAGGGAGGCGGAAACCGGCGGTATTCTGACCATTCAGCAGGCGGAGATGGCGCTGTTGCATGAGGGGCTTGGCGGTTCGCTCTGGAACCTCTCGCTCTTTTCCGAAATGGGCTGGCTGGAAAAAGACGTCAGCAAGAACGAAAAAGGCTACCTGGCCGGTGTGGTTCGCTGGATGCGCAATACGTTTACCAAGGAAGCGTAACCAGGAGGCTGTCCGAGAATGCCCTTTTCCCCCATATCTTCGTGACCTGAAAACCAATCGGAAAATCTGCAGAAACGTTTCCGACTGGTCATGGATTTGTCAGAAATTGAAAACTTTGGATTCCGCCGCCATGTCGATCAGATGCGGTCCGCCGTCAAGCACCATGTTGCTGTTGAACGTTGCTTCGTCCAGCTTACGGTTTTTAGCACAGGGAGTGCATACCCCGACCGGGATTTCGTTCTCAACCAGATAGGGCAGGTAGTCGGCGACACAGTCGCCGGTGGTGGTTTTCATAGAACCGTCCCGGCCCTTGACCGCCCAGTCAACCCCGCCGTCGATCAGGAAGATGTTGACCTTGTGGCCCTTGGAATGGGCGATTTTTGCAAATTGAAAGCAGCGGGTTGCCTTTTCGCCGTCGTTTGACTGCAATACAAAGAGAAAGTTTGCCATTTTGTCCTCACCGGTTTGGTTGAATTTTCCACGAATAGAGTACTTGGTCTCGAGCCCTTGGAACGAATTTTTACTATAGCGCAACTCTTGTGATTTTCAATGTTATGTTGAAATGTTATGTGGAGAGTGCCGGTCAGGGTATTACTCTTTCATTATGTTATCTGCTTTGTGGTAGCGACAGGCTGTAAACTGTCGGTCGTGCTTTAAGCGAGGGTCAGTCTGTTTCGTCCCTGATTTTTGCTTTCGTACAACAGGGAATCGGCACGTTTTAAGAGACTTTCAAGGGAATCGTTCGGTTGCAGTGAGGTTGCACCGAGAGAAACTGTGACATGAAGTTTTTCATTCCCATGGAGAATATACGAATGTTCAATCAAAATCCGCAGTCGTTCGCCCAGGTTGGCAAGTTCCTTGGGTTCAATATTACGGATGATCGCGATAAACTCTTCACCGCCCCAGCGGCCATAAAGATCAAAGGGCCTTGAATTGGCGACAAAGGTCTGTGCCACAAAACGCAGCACCTCATCCCCGACATTGTGGCCATAGGTGTCATTGACTTTTTTAAAGTTGTCGATATCGATGAAAAGAATGCCGAAGGGAATATTGTGACGTTTATGCTCGTTGAATCTGATTTGCAGCTCTTTTTCCAAACAGTCAGGCAAACGTTCTTTACTGATTTTATCGTGATTGAAAACAGAAAAGCAAATATTCCGACTGTCGGGCGAAAACAAAATACCTGTTGAGGATGCTGTTTTCCGTAGAGCGGCAAGGAGAAAACTCGACAAATTGGCCGAGCCACAATTTTCTTGATAAAATCTCAATACTGAATTAACTGGGGGCAACACAATGAGATATATTGCATAGCGTTTAATGTTATGTTTTGCAGTGGAAAAAAGAATTTCAACCGAGCCGGCAGTCATGAATGATAAAAAGGTATTTGAGAATCTTCTGAAAATAATTGAGCAATATCATTTTTCGCAGAGGAGCGGGAAATATCTCGAATATCGCAACCCAACCGAGTTGCGCGGCTTGCTCGAGCTGGAGCGGCCTGAAAAAAATGGCGACTGGCAGGAAATCTTCGACTGGGTGGAAAAATATCTCACCTATTCGGTCAAGACCAACCACCCGATGTTTGTCAACAGGATGTGGGTTGGGGCCAATCTCCCGTCCATTGTCGGCGAGATAGTTGCAGCGGTCACCAATACCTCGGCCTGCACCTATGAATCGGCCCCGGTCTCGACGCTCATGGAAAAATACATGATCGGCCGGATGCTCGAACTGGTGGGGTTCAAGAACGGAGAAGGGCAGATGACCACCGGCTCGAGCAATGCAAACATGATCGCCATGATGACCGCCAGGAACATGGCGGCCAACACGATAAAACAGGCCGGGATGTTCGGGCAGCGGAAGCTTTTTGCTTTTGTCGGGGCAGATGCCCATTACTCAATGGACCGGGCGGCCAACATACTGGGGATAGGTGCCGATCAGTTGATCAAGGTGCCTCTCGACCCGCTGGGCGCGATGATTCCGGCAGAACTGGAGCGGGCCGTCGACAGGGTTCTGGCCGGCGGCGGCCAACCCTTTTTCGTTGTCGCCACTGCCGGCACAACGGTGCGGGGAGGCTATGACTCCATCGAAGCACTTCTCGCCCTGCGCGAGAAATACGGCTTCTGGCTTCATGTCGACGGGGCCTGGGGAGGGGCGGCCGTTTTCAGCGAAAAGTTACGCAACCGCTATTTGCGCGGTCTCGAGGAAGCGGATTCTTTCACCTGTGATTTTCACAAGATGCTCGGTTCTTCGCTGATGTGCAACATCCTGCTGATCAACAAGAGAACCGATGCCCTGGCCACGGTTCTCTGCGCCGGTGATGGCAGCTATCTGTTTCGCAATGAAAATATCGATGGAATGGAAGATCTGGGGACTGCGTCCCTGCAATGCGGACGACGGGTCGACAGCCTCAAATGGTTTCTCGACTGGAAGTTTTTCGGCCGGGAAGGGCTGGCACGGCGGGTGGAAAAAAATCTCGATCTCTGCAAGTATGCGGAGGAACTGGTCAAGGCCAGCGATCATCTCGAGCTGGTCGTGCCGAGAACTTCATTCAATGTCTGTTTCCGTTTCAAGGTCCCGGCAGAGGATAACAACAGCTTCAATCTCGCCCTCCGCACCGGACTCTACCGGGACGGCACAAGCCTTGTCGGCTTGGCCTATATCGACGGTGAACTGGCCATGCGCCTGCTGGTGACCAATCCCGCGGCAGAGAGAGCCGACATAGATACATTCTTTGGCAACCTGATAGCAAAAGGCCAGGAGCTGCTCCAGGAGCTTGACGTGTCGCTGGTCGCCGATTGCTGATTCTTAAATTTTTTCTTGAACAAAGAGTCGCAAGAGACGTAGTACCTCGTCCATCTCCTCGTCCGTGCCAATTGTGATCCTCAGCCACTCCTTGATGCGCGGGGTGTTGAAGCGACGCACAAGAACACCGTTATCCCGCAGGTATTGCTGCACCTCGGCTCCCGATTTACCCGGCATTGTGCAGAACACGAAATTGGCTGAAGACGGCAGGACCGTGAAGCCGATTGCCGCAAGGGCCGCAACCGCTTTTTCCCGGGTGGCAATGATTGCCCGACGCGTCTGCTCGAAATAGGCGACGTCCTCATAGGACGCTTTGGCCGCCCGCTGTGCCACCACATCGAGGGTATAGGAGTTGAAAGAGTCGCGGATGCATTCCAGTCCCCTGATCAGCTCCGGATTGCCAAAAGCCATACCCACGCGCAGACCCGCCAGCGAACGGGCCTTCGACATGGTCTGGATGACAAGGAGGTTGTCGTGCCGGCGGGTAAGGGGGATGACGGATTCGGCACCAAAATCGACATAGGCCTCATCGACAATGATCAGGGTGTCGGGCCGAAGCTTCAGCTGGGCTTCAATTTCGCCCGCACTCACTGCGATAGCGGTCGGGGCGTTCGGGTTGGCCAGCAGCAGCGCTTTCAGGGTGTTCGGGTAATCCCGGAAGTCGACAGTGAAATCTTCACTCAAGGGTACGGCTGTGAAAGGGATTTCATACAGTGCGGCATACACCGGATAAAAGGAGTAGGTAATGTCGGGAAAGGCAATGGTGTCGGTCCGGTTGAAAAAAGCCGGATACATCATGGCGAGTACTTCGTCCGACCCGTTGCCGACAAAAATCCGGTCGATCTCAAGTCCGTGATAGGCAGCCAGAGTGCGCCGCAGATCGGCAACCTCGGGATCGGGATAGAGCCGTGCTTCCACGCCGGAGACCGAGTGGATCGCCGCCACGGCCATTGGCGAGGCGGGGTAGGGGTTTTCGTTGGTGTTGAGCTTGATGAAGCTCCGGTCTTTCGGCTGCTCGCCCGGGACGTAAGGGGTGATGCTTCTGACGGTGTCACTGTAAAAACGGCTCATGCATGCATCCTGATTTCCACAGTTTTCCGGCAGCATCGCCAGGCAACGTGGAATGTTAAGAGTTGATAATAAAATGAAATGTAATAAAATAGCAGGAAGAGAATCTATACCCATCCTGGACGAGAAGCAAGTAAGTAATCATACATCAACATCAATTGTTACCAAGGTACGTTGCGATATGGGAAAGTCATTTCAGGAACAGTTGCTGAAGCTGGGGCTGGTAGAAAAAAAACAGGTAAAAGAGGTCCGGAAAGAACAGCATCAGAAGAAAAAGCAACAGGCCGGCAAGAAGGCGGTTGAAGTTGATGAAAATGTGCTTCTTGCCCGTCAGGCCGAAGAGAAGAAAAAGGCCCGGGCCCGGGAGTTGAATCTGGAACGGGAGGCCAAGCTTCAGAAAAGGGCGGACGACGCAAGAATCATACAACTGGTCGAAGAACACAAGCTGGAAAAAATTGAGAACGGAGTGCCCTACCGCTTCAATTATCAGGGGACGATTCAACGCATCTTTGTAACAAAGGAAATGGCCGACAGGCTCAGTGACGGGCGTCTTGGAATTATTTCCCTTGCCGAAAAATTCGAGGTAATCCCCCGGGGGGTTGCCGAAAAGATACAGTCGATAAACGGCACCCTGTTCATAAGCCTCAATGCCTCTGCAGCAGGTGAGACAGCCGACCCCGACGATCCGTATGCGGAATTTAAAATCCCCGATGATCTCATGTGGTAGACAGGCCCTTGGTCTTTGGCTGCTCCCGCCTTGCCGGTTGTTTTTGCTTATTTCGCGCTGATTGTCGGGAGCAGGCTGAGGCCGATGGCTTTGGGCTGCGCCTTGATGTCGGTGATCCGGGTGTTGATGGTGATTGTTTTAGCTCCGGTCCGGGCGATAAGCGGATCGAGATTCTGCATGGTGATCGGAAACTCCTTGCCGTTCAGCAGGGCGACAAGTGCCTGGCCGATATCGGTATTGGCGTTCTTGGCCGTTTTGGGAATATTCTTCACGATCGGTTTGACGAACAGGGTCTGCTGCTCGGCATCGAAGCGGATTGCCGCGTCGGTCTGAAAATCAACCTCGACGGAACCGACTTTCAGTTTTATTTCATGCCCCGCAACATCGGTGACAAAAGCCAGATTGTTGCCTGCCAGATGCAGACGGCAGGCAAGATGATCTTCGGTGAGATGCAGTTCGCTGATATTGATAATGGTTATATCTCCCTGCAGGGATTTTGAGTGGGCGTCGATACGCAGGGGCAGGATAGTCTGGGTCGCCTTGACAATTACCGACTCCGGCAGAGTAAGGGTGATAGCGTCCTGAGCCCATGCCTGGCCTGTGATCGCGGTAAAACCGAGCAACAGGGTTGTTATGAAAAGCGGGAATTTATACATCGTATGGTCCTTGTTTGTTTTTGCGCGCTTGAAAGTGCGATAGTAATAACGAGTGAAGCAATAAAGTGCAAGCCATAAAAAGCCCGATGAAGGAGGCGAGGTCCCGGGAGTCACGGTGGTAATGAAAGCTTTCGCCGTCAACCGTTGTCGGCGTCACGAAGCGGCCCCGAAAGGAAACCCTGCCGGACTGCTCCGGTTGGTTGCCGCTGACGGTAATCAATTCTCCTGCGAAAGTTTTCAAGGTCTGTTGGCCGGCATGATAGTGTACCCGGTCAAACTCGATACTCTTTCCCGCACGCTCTTCTTTGTTTCGCAGGGTATGAAGATAATAGGTATTCACCCCTTCCAGTTTGTCCAGGTAGATGAGGGGACCGGCAAGGTACAAGCCAAGAAAGAAAAGCCCGGCAGAAGCTCGGAGCGGCGACCGCCATTCTATTTGGAGTGGGGCTGCGGTCAGTCGTTTCCAGGAAAAGACAAGAAGAGCAAAACCGAGCAAGGTGAAAGCCAGAGTGACAGGGTGTTCCGGCCAGATTACATCGACATGGAACATGGTCCAGGAAAAAGGGGAAAACAGGTGCACACCGTTGCCCCATTTGATCTGCAGGGCGTCGAGCAGCAGGTGGAGAAGACAGTTGCCGCCGAGGAGGGCAAACACCCCGCCGGGCTGCCGGGCCAAACATGCCAGTCCGGCCGACAGGAAAAGACAGAAGAAAAGACTTGCCTGGGCCGTGCAGTAGAGCCGCAGATCGTATGGATCGAACAGATTGAGAGTGACAAGGCTTTTGAGCACAACCCAGGGAAGATCGGGGATGATACAGGCAACGATCACCCAGCGGAGGTCGATTCGGCCGCCGATCAAACGGTTGAGGGGAAGCTGGATTCCGATATGGCAAAGAGTATTTGGCAACGCAGTGGTTGAAGAGTATGCTAAAAAGAGGAGAATCGGCTGAAAGAAAAGTGTCGGCCGCACTATCCTAGTATATTGTTTCCGCCTTCACAACATCGCTTTTGTGAACGACCGCTATTCGAATTGGCTGCCGCTGTTTCACCCTTCCGGGAAATCACTCATGGATCCGACCCTAACCGTTACCTCGGACTGTCTCCTTGCCGGCATCGATATTGTCCTGGAAAACGAGTTGAAGAACCGGCTGACTATCGACAATCCACAGTATATTGCGGCCAAACGCTATGGTCGCTGGATTGGCAAGAAACTGAAGCCGCAGCTCAAGTATTACGACCCGGTACCGACCGGTCTGCGGTTCCCGAGGGGATTTTCCAACCAGGCTGTGCTCCTTTGCCGGGAGTTCTACGGGCGTGATCCGGAAATCATCGACAAGCGAAGACTCCTGCCGGCAACCGATTTTTCTTTTTTAGGAGAACTGCGGCCGTACCAGGAAGAGGCGGTAAAGGTCGCGCGGAAAAAGTCCTTTGGGGTGATCGAGGCCGGTACCGGCAGCGGCAAGACAGTGATGGCCCTGGCCCTTATCGCTGAGCGCAGACAACCGACCTTTGTCGTGGTGCATACCAAGGAACTGTTCTATCAGTGGCAGGAGAGGGTCCGGCAGTTTCTCGGACTTTCGCCGGGGCAGGTGGGGGACGGCAGATTCGACCTTCAGCCGGTGACCATCGGCATAGTCAACAGTGCCCGCAAGCATGTGGCGGAGCTTGTTCCTCACTTCGGTCAGTTGATCGTTGACGAATGTCACCGGGTTCCGGCCAATCTCTTTACCGATGTGGTCTCCCGCTTTGACTGCCATTACCTGCTTGGCTTGTCGGCCACGGCTTTCCGGAGCGACGATCAGATGACCAGGCTTATCTATTTCTTCATGGGCGACCGGCTGCACCGGGTAGACCGGGACGAGTTGAAGGCGACCGGGGCTATCCTCAAACCTCAGGTGATCCGCAACGCGACTTCTTTTACCTACCGGTATCGCGGCGATTATCAGGCGCTGATCAAGGCATTGGTGACCCACGAAGGAAGAAATATGCAGATTCTCGGCGATATCCTGGAGGTGGTCCGTGAAGGCGGGAGCGGCACCAGCCTGGTTGTCTCCGATCGGGTCAGCCATTGTCGGTTCTTTGTCGAGAAACTTCAGGCCCGTGGAGTGAAAGCGGTGCTGTTGCATGGTCAGATAAGTCCGGAAGAAAGGAGCGCGATAGTGGCGGCTGTGCAAAATGGTGAGGTCGAAGTGCTTGTTGCCACCCTGCAACTGATCAGTGAGGGTTTCGACTGTTCCGGGCTTGCCACTCTTTTTATTACCACTCCTATCAGTTTCGAGGGGCGTCTCCTGCAGGTGATCGGCCGGATCATGCGGCCGGCCGAAAACAAACAGGCAAGGGTGTTTGACTATATAGATGAAAACGTGCCGGCCCTCATGCGCTCGGCACGGGCCAGGAGCCTAGTTTTAGCGCAACTATAACGAGATATGCCGGAAGGGATGGTTTTTGAGTGTCTGAATGTGGTCCTTGCATCCAAGAAGGAAACAGGGTATACTGCTGGTTTTTGTAAACGGAGAGAAAGGTACCAAAGAGCACTGCTTGTTGGGCAAGTGCTTTTTTTATTTTAAAAATCATGTTGTTATCGTTTGTTGTAACAATGGCGTAAGGCCGGAGTGTCAAGAGGCCTTGAAAGGTGCAGGATGGAACAGAACAAAATTCGTAATGTGGCAATTATCGCTCATGTTGATCATGGAAAAACAACTCTGGTAGATCAGCTTTTTAAATACTCGGGGATGTTCCGCGAAAACCAGGAGGTGTCCGAGAGACTGATGGATTCCATGGATCTGGAGCGCGAGCGCGGTATTACCATTACCGCCAAGAATGGTTCCTACCAGTACAAGGACTATTGGATCAATATTATCGATACCCCCGGCCATGCCGATTTCGGCGGCCAGGTCGAGCGGGTGCTGCGGATGGCCGACGGGGCGTTGCTGCTGGTCGACGCCCAGGAGGGGCCGATGCCCCAGACCTATTTTGTTCTGAAGAAAGCTCTGCAGAACAACCTGCCGGTCATCGTTGTCATCAACAAGATAGACAAACCCGCCGCCCGCTGCAGTTGGGTCGTCGACCAGGTGTTCGACCTTTTTGTCAAACTCAATGCCCCGGATGATATTCTCGATTTCCCGGTAGTATATGCCTCGGCCAAGAATGGGTATTCCCTGCTCGATCCGGATGACGAAATTAAACCCGGCGACCATATGACCCACATCTCCCAGATGATCGTCGATCATACGCCTCCTCCGCGCGGATCGAGCGACGAGCCGCTGCAGATGCAGGTCGGAACCATCGATTATTCCCCATATCTGGGAAGGATGGGAATCGGCAAGGTGGTCAACGGCACGATGCGGCTCAATCAGCCGATCGTTGTCGCCCGTCGCGACGGTTCGATAAAACCTGTGCGGATCTCCAAGATCTTTCGCTTTGAATGCGACGGCAAGGTCGCCGTCGAGTCGGCCGGGGTGGGAGAGATCGTCGCAGTTGCCGGGATGGAGGATGTGACGGTCGGGGTAACCTTTACCGATGCGGAAAACCCACGGCCCCTGCCGCTTATCACCATCGATCCGCCGACCATCTCGATGAATTTCATCCCGAACGATTCACCGTTTGCCGGCAAGGAAGGCAAATTCGTCACCTCCCGCCATATCGGTGACCGGCTCCAGCGGGAAACCCTCTCCGACGTGGCCCTGCATTGCGAGGTCCTCGAGGATGCGGTCGGCTTCAAGGTTTCCGGCCGGGGCGAGCTGCACCTGTCTATTCTCATCGAAAAGATGCGACGGGAAGGATATGAGTTTCAGGTGACCAGGCCGCGGGTTATTTTCAAGGAAGAGGATGGCCGGACCCTTGAGCCTTTTGAAAAATTGACCGTCGACGTCGATGAGCAATTCCAGGGGGCGGTTATTGAAAAACTGGGCAAGCTGAAAGGTCAGATGGAGGAGATGGATACCGCCCACGGCATGGTCCGTATGGTCTTCAATATTCCGACCAGAGGATTGCTCGGCTATCGTTCCCAGTTCATGACCGACACCAAAGGGATGGGGATGATGACCTACGTCTTCTCCGAATACGCGCCGTATGCCGGGGATATCGTCAACCGGGTAAACGGTGTCCTGGTGGTGAAAGATCCTTGCACGGCGGTGGCCTTTGCCTTATTTAATCTGCAGGAGCGCGGCAAGCTGTTCATCCATCCCGGTGTGCCTCTTTACCCCGGTCAGATAATCGGTGAATCCAGCCGTTCGATGGATATGGTGGTAAATCCGGGGAAAGGGAAAAAACTGACGAATATGCGGGCCTCCGGCTCCGATGAGGCAGTCACCCTCACGCCGCCGATCAATATGACGCTTGAGGACTGTATCGCCTATATCAACGATGATGAGCTGGTCGAAGTCACACCGGCATCGATCCGCTTGCGAAAAAGTCCGTCGTCAACCAAACAAAGAGGATAATACGCTATGAAAGAACTGGCAATTCTCGCAGGTGCAGGACTGATAGGGCTTGCCACATTCGGGTTTATCGCCAAGAAATTCGGCAGCAGCTGCACCCCCTGAGTCATGATTTATGGATCCATAGGCATGGGTCTTCTGGGCTACTGGCTGCTGCACAGTGTGCTTTGACAGGTTGATATTTAAAGGGACGGTTCTACCTGAACCTTTCCGGCAAGCAAGTTTTTCGGATCTCTGTGATTTCGGTCCGCCGAAACTCAAGAAACCGATCTTGGTCCACACTCGCAGGGTCGGCAAACAAGACCTCTGGCGCCGAGGTCGGTTGGTCAGCTTCAGTCATGTTCACATCTACTTGATCATTGGGAGTTAACAGAGAGAACGCGCGTCTGCCCTCCCCGAGGCTGCATGGCGAGCCCCTTGAACAGGGTGACTGAATCCGCCTTGGTCCAGACACCGAGGTACCCGGTCAGGCTGCGTTCCGCCTGACATGCCATGATTTGCCTGTCGTTCAGGAAGGCGCGAATCTGTTGAGCCTCGGCTTCGATACGCAGATGATGCCATTGGTCGCAGATGACCGGCGTCTCGATGCTGTGCAGTCCAAAGCGCTTGCCGTTTCTGAACTCGAACAGGATCACGTTATTCTCCAGGGCATTGAGGCGGAGCACAAAATAATTGGCCCAATCCCGGATGGCAAACGCCAGTCCTCCGGCCTGATCTATGACGCCCGCAAGAGGTTTGACCCAGACCTCGGCGGTGCCGTCCGCCATATTGCTTTCCTTGGCGATGATCAGCGGGAAATAGCAGTAGGCTTCGATATTGTCGAGAAACTCCTGATAACGTTTGCCCATGAAGCGGGTCATGGTGTGGGTGATGCCGATGGACATCGACGAGGCGAAACGGGAGCCGTCCTGAAGAATGGCGGGTTCCGTTTCCGGGCCGGCGGTCTTCCACTCGCCGGTGATCAGAAAGAAGTCATTCGGAGCATCCGGTTGTTCGGGTTCGAGAAAATCATATTTGCCATGGAAAAACGATTCCGTGAGCGCCACGACCTGCTCGGGTGTCTTCAAGGCCATGTCGAGCAATCGGCTGGTCCCCAGCAGTCGACCCAATTGGTCAAGGGCAGTCTCCATGGCCGGCTGATCCAGACGCATGAGAGAGGCTTCGATCAGATCACCCTTTATGGACGTTTCAAAACCGAGCCGAGTCAGGATATTCGCCAGAAATTGGATGCGCAGCGAGCGGCCGTGGTAGGCCCCGGCGCCGCCCGCAAAGCTCAGAGTGACGTAGTTGTGCTCAAGGTCTTCACCGCAGAGGGCGTGCACAGTGGCGAAATGGTAGCCGAAACGTATACTTAAATTGAGGTAGTCGCCGGAGAGAATGGCATAGCTCGCTCCTCCCAGCCGGCTGTTGTCCTGCGGCCGGGCCCCCGCAGCCAGCAGCGACATGAAATCCTGGGCTCCCACGGCAATGGAGCTGGTCCAGTTGATTCCCGGATAGCTGAATCCCCGCCAAAGTGCGGTAAAGGGGACGCTGACCACGTCATGGGCACTGATTTCGTCACAGGTCGTCAATCCCGGACTCAAGCCACCTCCCATATCCAGGGCATAGAGCATGATAGGGATGTTGACATTCAGCCGGATCGCATTGCGGCTGCGGCCTATGGTCTCGCCGAGGTTGAACATCCGGCGGACGGACAGTTCATGGCAGTAGCGGATGATATCGTGTAACGTCCGGCACTTTTCCGGGGAAAAATCGACCGAATTGGGGTCGGTCAGGTTGAGGGGCGAGATCAGGTCGAGCAGGCGCTGTAAGCGCATGTGGGCCGGGCTGTCGAAGATCGGGCGTTTGACCTGTCGCGCGCCCTGCAGCAGTTCCTGAACCGCACCCTGGTAAACCCGTCCCCGGTTGGCCCACAGGGTGACGACCTCGCCATCTTTGAGCGTGGTGGTGGCGGCCCGGGTGTCGAACAGGGCCGGAACCCCGAATTCCCTGGCCACGGAGGCCAGATGGCTGGCAGTGCCGCCGATATCGGTGATGATGCCCCTGACCTTGCTCACCCAAGGGGTCAAGGTGGTGGAGGCGGTGCGGGCGACGAGGATGGTGTCCGATTCAAGCGGCGGAACGGAACCCTCTATATCGATCTTTGTTTTGAGCAGGACACGCCCGGTCACCGAACCGCCGGCAGCGCACTTGCCGCCCTGGAGGAGAACGGGATGGCCGGGATAATCAACTTCTTCGATGTCGCTCGACTTCTCCTCGGCGGCGATCAGCAAAGGACGGACCTGAAGAATGAACAGCTGGCCCGACAGGTCCACCGCCCATTCGATGTCGAGAGGCCTTCGGTACAGCTCTTCCATGCGGAGTGCGTAATCGGCAAGTTTCCGGAGAAATTCAGGTGGAGCTTCGTCTGCTCCGTCCCAGCCCTTGGCTTCCATTAAGGCAAAAGTATCCTTGCTGAGCCTGATCATCTGTTCCGGCGAGGCTTCGCCCCCCACCAGCTGGTCGCCAAGACCGGCCACTGCACTGATCCTGATGCTGTCGCAGTCTGCACCAGTGGGGTCGGCGGTGTAGAGCACGCCGCTGTACCGGGGTTGAACCATGGCCAGCACCAGCACGCCCATGGGAGTTTCCCGGTCATCCAGGCCGTGATGCATGCGATAGGAGAGCGCGGACGGGGAGTAGAGACTGGTGATGACGCGCCGATAGGCCGGGGCCAGTTCGGGGATGGCCACATTGAGAAACGAGGAATACTGGCCGGCAAAGGAGATGTCCCCGTCCTCGCCGATGGCGGAGCTGCGGACCGCAAGCCGCTGCTCTGGAGCAAAGACGATCGCCGCCGCCTGCAGGGCGTTTTCGATCGCAGCCGGCAGCGGCGTTGCCATGATCCGCTCGCCGATCCGCCGGCTGACGGCCTCAAGGCGCGCCGGCTCGTCGTCAACCAATTCCGCCAGGAGGGTATCTATTTCCTCGGAAAGACCGGTTTCGCTGAGAAACTTCCGGCAGGCGGTGGTGGTCATCGCAAAACCGTCGGGGGTGGGCAGGTGCAGTTCGCTGCCGATATGCGCCAGATTGGCGGCCTTGGCGCCGACCAGCCGCATGTGGTCCAGCCCGATGTGGGCAAGCGGCAGCGCCAGGGCATCGGCCGGTTGCCGGTCTGATCCCGACCACTCATGCTCCAACGAACGTTCAATGGTCCTGAGGATCGCACTCAGCGGCTCATAGTCCCTGCCGTTCATGCCTGCAAGAGCGTTGACCATGCCATCGACTTCCAGAAGCAGTTGCCGGCTCTTCTTCTCCACCATTTGCGGCATGAATGGCCGGTTATCGTAGTAAGTCTGCTCCAGGTCGGCCTGAAGGGTCAAGGCCGTCCGATTGTGTTCGAGAAGTCGTCGAAACCGCCGGTAGCGAGAGGTCTGTTCGGCATCCAGAGTCGGCAGCAGCCGGCATGCATCGCCTGTTTTCCACTTCTTGAGTAATTGCATATATGCTCCTCGGCAGTCCAGTCGCCTCAAAAAGGGCATGTGATGTCCGATATTTTATGACATGATCAAGCATCCATATCCCGGAACATTTTGTAAAGGAATAAATCGTATACAATCTTCAATCCCCCCGCCACGAAGAAGGGGGCGCTGAACAGCAACGGCTGGCTCATGAGCAGACCGCCGAGCAGCGGCGAGGCCGCAGCGCCCACCGATCTGGCAACCATGGTGATACCCGAGGCTGCCGACCGCTCATCCGGCGCGACCACCGCCATGGTGTAGGACTGGCGGGCCGGCACGTCCATCTGGGAGATGCTGAAGCGAAGCAGCAGCACGGCAACGGCCAGCCAGAGGCTGGGCATCAGCGGCACCAGGCAGAGCAGGACGTTTGAAGGGATGTGGGTGAAGACCATGGTGCGCAGCAGGCCGATGCGGTCGGCAATCCTGGTGGCTAAAAGGGCCGAGAAGCCGGCGAGGAGATTGGCGCCGAAAAACAGACTACCGAGCAGTCCCTCGTCGACCCCGTAACGCAGATGGAACCACCAGGCGATCATGCTCTGGACCACGAAGCCGCCGGCAAAGGCGTCGAGCGCAAAGAGGGAACTGAGCTTGAACACCGTTTTCTTCGAGCGATGCAGGCCGATGGCTCCTTTCATCCCCTTGGCTTCCCCGGTAGCCGCAGCTGCTTCCGCCTTCCGCGACAGGAAGGCGAACAGCAGCACGAGCACCACGCCGCAGGCCGCGTATCCGGCCATGATCGAACGATAGGCTTCCAGAGCGCTCCAGCCGTATCCCTGCAGGAATTTTGCCAGCCAGCCGCCCGCCAGGGCGCCGGCTGCCGTCGCGAAGGAGCCGGCGAGGTTGTACCAGCCGAACAGCCTGGTGCGCCGATCGTCCGGGACCAGCTGGGAGAGCGCCGCCTGCTCGATCGACAGGAAGGGGCCGATCTCATTGCCGCTCGGGCTGATGATGCCGAGGATTGCGGCGATGGTGATCCAGACGGGATTATCAGTGACGAGAAAGACCAGGCCGGCCAGAATCATCAGCGCCGATCCGAGCAGCAGCATGTTCTTGCGGCCCACCCGGTCGGCCACCATGGTTACCCAGAGCGACACCAGGATATCGCCGGCCAGCGTGGCGGTCAGGATCGCCCCGATGCCGGCGGCGCTGAGCCCGGTAGCCGCGAGATAGAGCGCCAGGACCACGGACACGAATCCGTAGGCGAACAGCCGGGTGATTCTAGTTGAAAATAAAAGAACAATGTCTCCGGTTGCTGCGTGCATCATAGCTGTTGTTTGGTCCCTGGAGTTGTCACCGCTCCGGGGGCAGTCCGTATCAGGCCATCCAGCTCTGGATTTCTGCGTGGAGGGCCAGGTAGCGCTGCAGGGTCGTCGGGTTTTTGCCGTATTTCGCATAAGTGTTGAGAATTTCGGCAAAACGGGCCTCGGCCATGGTTTCATCCGCATCCGGCACAATACCATCGGTATAGATGTCCACCATCCGGTCGGCATAGATGATGATCTTCTCCTCCGGCGTCCGCAGGGTGTAATCCCGGACCGGCAGGCCCAGTTCGCTGGCCTCGGCCTCGGTCAAACCGCCGCGGATATGCTTGAGGATGATCTGGCGGATTTCTTCTTCAAGCCCCAGTTCCTCGGCCATCCGGGCGCCGATCTCGCCATGCTCCATGCCATAGGTCCTGGCCTTGCCGAGGTCATGGAAAATGGCGCCTCGGGCGAGAAGACGCAGGTCCACCGGAATCTTCACCCGGCTGGCTATCTCCAAAGCCTTTCGGGCCACCTCCACACTGTGCCGCACCGCTTCGTCGGGACATCCGGCATCCTTGAGTGTAACGATCTCCTTCATCAGGAGATCCTCGGTGACGTGCAGGAAGAATTCCGTGACCGCCTTATCGCCCCAGGTGGCGGCAACATAGGCTCTGTTTGCGGCAAGAGCGCCCAGATCGTGCCGGGCGGCCTTGTGTTCGGGGTGATTATCCAGCCAGTCATGCATTTCCTGGTAGTTGTTTCCGGTTCTCTGAGTGCTTGTTTCGAGGTGTTTTGTATAGGGAGGCATAAGTTGTTCTCCTAGATGATGTCGTTGAAGGATTTGGTTTGAGTTGAGATTACGGGGTTCCCGTTTCGCGGTTCCTCCCGCACGGTGATCAGAAATAAAGGGATCGAGGCATTCATGCTCGTTCTCCTTGAGTAATTTTGCTGAAGCCCGCATGCAGGGCATCGAAGATAAGCTTGCCTCGCTCCAGCAATTCATGGTCGTCGGCGGAGAGCGCGATCAAGCCGTCCAGCAGAGCCTTGAGCAGAAGAGCATCGTCCTGCAGGGTCCCTTCCTGGACATCGATAGCCCTGACCAACTCGCTCATCTTGGCCAGGGCCGGTTCGTGCAGGGCGAAGTCCCTGATCAGGACCTCAAAGGTGATCAGCTCGCCCTGGTGGGTGAATTCGCCGACAGCCATGTCAAACGGCAACTCGCCCTTGGCGAGGTTCGGTTGTTCTCCGGCGTTGAGAAATCGGAACCCGGCCTTCGGGTCGATGAACCGCCGGATAAGCCAGGCCGAGGCCAGGCGATCGATGTAAGGCCGCGCACGGGTGACCCAGATCCTGTTCCGGTAGAGCGAAGGGTCGAGACGGGCGGCCGGGACAGCTGCCTGTTCCGGCCGGCGGAGCAGCTCCGAAATGGTGTCGAGCACGCTGAGTGTCTTGGCGGCCGCACCGGAAGGGAAGAAATCCCTCTCCCGCACCGCCTCGCACCGCTTACGCAGTTTTCGCAGGGCGGTTGACAGCTCCTTGATTCCGTCCCCATCCGGGGCGGTGTTCTCCGTGGCCAGCAAGGCGCGGGCTTCGGTCTGAATCTGCTCGAACTCCGGATCGACCTGAGCCTGGAACAGCTGCTCGATCTGCTGGTCGGCCATGCCTTCGACCCGAGCACACTGGAGGGCGATTGCCTCGCCGCCAAGGATGTTGACCTCGCCGATCAGCCAGGTAATGTTCTCCATCAGATCCTCGCGGTTGGGCAGAACCTGAAGGCCGGTCTTCAGTTGCACCGCACCGGTAGCCGAGATGCGCCGCCAGGTGCGCATCCGCGCCTTGGCGTTGGCGGCCGGGACTGAATATGAAAATAGAATCCATTTTTCGTTCATAGTGAACGTAATTATAGTTACTCCTGTAATTAAATCAAGAGATTTTTTCCCAGACAACGTGGGTGGAACCGGTATCAATGCGTGAATATCTTGAAGGCTTTCTTGCAGAACAACAAGATTGGCAGGAAGTGAGACGGCTTTTGGTCGAAAAGGAACGGTGCAAGGAGATATGTTAAAGATCACCTTGCCGCTCACCGACCTCTCCGTAAGGCCAGACAGGACTCCAATAGAAGAGCAAAAGCCCAACTTCTCAAGCTGCGGTCTCGATGGTTATCATTGCGGGTCGCTACAGCTAAGGCAAGATTGAGACAAATACTGCCGAAAAATCCTTACGCTCCCACATTCCGGTCGTTCGTCTTCTTGAATGAGAAATAGTCCGAAAGGATGGTGGCATGATCGAACGCCAGCGATGGGAGATTATGTTCGGAAAAGAGTTCCGCTCTGGCGGCATCGTCGCCCGCTTTGGGCAGACCATTTGCCTGACCGATAAAAACAGTTGAAGCTGTGTGCATGCGTGCGTCCCGGTCCGGGGCCGAATAGGTGTGGAACTGGCGGAGTGACTGCACCTTGAGACCGGTCTCTTCTTCTGCTTCCCGTGCAGCTGCGGTTTCGTAGGATTCGCCATAGTCGACAAAGCCTCCGGGCAGAGCCCAGCCAAATGGCGGATTTTTTCGTTCGATGAGAACTATCCGGCCGTCTATCTCAATAATAATATCGACTGTCGGGACCGGGTTTCTGTGGACGGGCACCTCATTGTTGCAGTGCGGACATTTCATCGGCTACTCCCCTGAGGGAATGAGGGAAGGGGTGACGAGAGCTCTGATCTCATTCCAATCGGCTACCGTCTGCAGGTTGTGACGATCCCTGTTCCAGGGCTGGGTGAAGACATACGGGGTAATGGCTTCTCTGGCCAGTTGGATACAGGTTTCGGCCCGGTCGTCGATGAAATATTTCAGGCCGTGCTCATGAATGTAGCGAACTTTATCGTTATGGTCGCCGGTTGCCACTACACGGATGTTCTCACGGGTCGACCCGGTGAAAAAACGATCCAGCCAGTCGAACACCGGCCTGCTGATGGGGCGGGCGGTGATAATGGTTACGTCCGAAAATGCAGTGAACTGTTCCAGGCACTCTACTGCTCCCGGCATTGGTTGCAGGGCAGTGGCGAGGGAGTCGGTAAGGATGTCGGTAAAAATTTGTTCGACCACTTCGCGGGGAATGCTGAGGCAGTTTTCCAGCTCGAAATGGGTGATCTTCTCCAGCGTCAGGCCGCTGTAGCCGTATTCCGAGCAGGCGATGCGGATAAATGCTTCGGCGGTATCGGCGATAACCCCGTCAAAATCGAATCCTATCTCGTGTGCGGCGATGTTCATAGGCGAGCTGCCTGGGGAAATTGTCCGGCTCCGGCGTATCCGGCTTCAATCTCTCTTACCTGTTGACACAAGAGACTGTTTTCCGGAGTAGCTATTTCGTTGCGGAGTCCCATGTTGACAATGGCAACGTTGATCGCATCGATTTCAGTGCGCCGTCTGTTTTTCACATCCTGTAACATCGAAGAGATGTTTTCCGCTGTTTTGCTGCAGACAATCCGGGTCGCCAGGTACGGATCGTCCATGATCTCGATTCCTTCCGCTCGAGCTACCCGCATCGCCTCATCGACAGCGTTCTGCATCCGCAGGTCTATTCCGGCGAGAGTGAGCAGTTCGCCGTTTTTGCATCCGAGCGTGGCGGTGAGGGCATTGATGCCGACATTGATAAACAGCTTGGCCCAGATCCTGGCGATGATGCGATCGGTCACCTCGACCTGCAGGCCGCCGGCAGCGAGAACCGCCCGGGTTTTGTCGAGAAGCATGGCGAAATGCCCGTCGGGTCTGTCGGGAAAGCCAAGATACGTCACGCCGCTGCCGGCGTGGCGGACATGGCCCCGCCTGAGAAGCGTCGCACCTTCGGTCGTTGTGCCAAAGGCTGCTGTCGCACTGCCCAGTTGGTTGCCGAGGGCCAGATGGCTGATGCCGTTCTGGAGAAAGATCAAAAGGGTTGTGTCACTCAGCAGGGGCCGGCAGAAGTCAAGACTTGCCACGACATCGTATGACTTGACGCAGAGGAGCACCACGTCGACCCGGTCCAGTTGGCGTGGGTCGGAAGCGGCAGTCACTGCCAGGGTTTTGCCTGTATCGCCCAGCTGATAGACGATTCCTTGACTGGTAAGATATTCCGCCCGGTCACGGTTGTAATCGAGCAGAGTCAATCGGTCGCCTGTTGCACCCAGACCTTTGGTGATAACGGAACTGAGCAGACAGCCAAGGGCACCCGGACCAACCAGTAAGAGATGCATTTTTAGCCTTTTTTTTCGATTACTTGATAAGAGATGCCTGTTCAATGATGGCTGCATATTTGTAACCGGCGCCAAAATCCTTGTCGGCGGCCAGAGTCCCTTCCAGCGTAACAATCGCCGCAACTTCAACCGTCTCGCTGGTGGTAACGACCATGTCATGGGTGTTGTTCATCGGGTTGCCGGTGCCGTCCTGGACATGCACCCAGTTTTTGCCCATGATGTTTGCACTGAATTTGACAACCTTGCCCCGCAGTCGGACATTTTTGCCTTCCAAATCTTTGGCTTTGGTAAATAACTCTTCTACGGAGTAGCCGTTTTCGGCTTCGGCCTTGGCTACCGAAATCTCCTGGAGCGGAGCGACCGCGCCGGAACTGCCGCCGGACGCAGGCATGGCAGGCTCTGCAGCAGCACTGCTCTGTTCGGACTTGATTGCAGCCGAGAAGGAGTCGTCCGCAGCAGTTTCCTCAGGAGCCTCACTGGCACCTTCTAAAAGACCGGCGGAAAAGATAATGGTCTCGAAGGTCTTGTTGAGGGTTTTGCTGGTAAAATTCTCCATGACCATGTCAGCCGTGTAACGGACTTTTGCGCCGGTCTCGACATTGGTTGCAGGAATTGCCACCCAATTTTGCTTGGGGCCGTCGGCGACGAGTATATAGGTGTAGCCCGGGGCCTTCATGGTTTCAACCACCGTACCGCTCTCCGCTTTGACTGAATCGGCTGTTTTCGGCAGAGCCGCAGCCTGGCCGATAAAAAGGGCGGAACCGAGAATACATACAACTCCGATCATGAATCCTTTGAATCCGTGATACATCGTTACACTCCTGAATAATAATGATGGTTTTTAAACGCTAACGATCGATCACATTAGTCATTCTCAATAAGAAAGGCAATATGCTCCAGGAGAGCGCGGGTCCAGATCGAGTACGCTGCAGCGGTAATATGCACACCGTCTTCCTGAAAGAGTTGTTTGTCCGAATAGACGAAGCGGCGGTGGGTATTGAGAAAGCAACAGCCGGTCCGCATGGTAAGCGCCTCGATATGGCAATTGAGGCTCGCAACCGAGTTGGAGGGTAAATGGGGAAGGTCCATGGGAAAAAGGCTGTTCACCAGTATTTCCGCACTCGGATAGTCGTGGCTGAGCTGGATAAGAACTGTTTTCAGCGTCTGCAGAAAATCGTCGTTGCCGGACAGCAGGTCGTTGGTGCCGATCATGATCATGATCACATCGGCATATTCGACCAGAGCTTTGATCTCCGGCAGAGATGCCAGGAGATTGGCGGTCATGGCCCCGGGAACCCCGAAATTTTGCACCTTGAAGGACGACATGTGGGACTGCCAGTCATAATCGGCGACGAGCGAGTCCCCCAACAGTAGAATGTGGTTCATAGTATCATTTATTCCGGAAAATTCCGCCTGCCGGAAATTGTCGGCAGCCTGGTAACCATAATTTTTATAAACCTTAGCACAAGACCATTACCGTGCCAAAGTTTTTCTCTCCTTCCTCCGTCGGTTTTCATGCCGGCGGTCGTCTGCCGGAGCAGACTGAAGAACGGTACAGCCAAATGGGGCGATGGCGATTTTTTCGGTCTCTGCGAC
Organism: Desulfobulbaceae bacterium BRH_c16a; assembly: GCA_000961725.1. GTDB lineage: Bacteria > Desulfobacterota > Desulfobulbia > Desulfobulbales > Desulfocapsaceae > Desulforhopalus_A. The sequence continues at coordinate 18,825 of LADS01000011.1, read as the reverse complement.
AGGGAAAGCATCCGCCATCGGCGAAAAGTCGAAAGGTGAGTCGGCGGCGGTATCGATGATGCGATACCAGGTCTTTTTGCCATCCCGGTGTTTCGGAGCCTCGAAAAGTAAAGTCTGCTGCCGGTCACCGTTGAGCATGACGAAGAAGTCGCCACCGGGACCGTCCGGGTCTTCTGCCCGGAGGAAAAACGCCAGACCGTGGCAGTTGTGCTCCCAGTTCTGCTCGCCTGGGCACAAATACTGCCAGGATATTTCCGGGTAGCCATGTGTGTCGCCTGCAAGGGTTCTGGTCGGGAAGAATTCGCTTCGGCGGAAAACCTTATGCTGTTTTCGCAAGGCAATACAGTGCTGAAAAAACCTGAAAAATTCCCTGTTTGTTTTGAGCAGTGACCAGTCCAGCCAGCCGATGCCGTTGTCCTGGCACCAGGCGTTGTTGTTGCCTTTCTGGCTGCGGCCGAATTCGTCGCCGGCACAGAGCATCGGCACGCCCTGGGATAAGAGAAGCAGGGTGGCAAAGGTTTTCATCCGACGGAAGCGAAGCCGGATGATTTCCTCATCGCCCGTGTCGCCCTCATGTCCGCTGTTCCAGCTGATGTTGTGGTTGTCGCCGTCTTTATTGTCTTCGCCGTTCTGCAGATTGTGTTTTTCGTTATAGCTCACCAGGTCATGCAGGGTGAAGCCGTCATGACTGGTGATGAAGTTGATGGAGCAGAGAGGGCCGCGACCACTGGGCTGATAGAGATCGGAACTGCCGGCAATGCGGGTGGCCAGCTGGGTCACGGTGTTTTCATTGCCGATCATGAATGCCCGCGCATCGTCTCTGAACCTGCCGTTCCATTCCGCCCAGCGGGGATCGGTGGAGAAACTGCCGACCTGATAGAGGCCGGCCGCATCCCAGGCCTCGGCGATCATTTTGGTATCGCGCAGCACCGGATCCTCGGCGATGACTTCGATCATCGGCGGGTTGGCGAGAACGTGGCCCTGCCGGTCCCGGCCGAGAATGGAGGCGAGGTCGAAGCGGAAGCCGTCGACGTGCATTTCGGTAACCCAGTAACGCAGGGATTCCCGGATTAAATTACGGACCACCGGATGATTGCAGTTCATGGTGTTGCCGCAACCGGAAAAATTCAGGTAGTTGTTGTTTTCATCGAGAAGATAGTAGATGTTGTTGTCCAACCCTCTGAAACTGCTGGTTGTTCCTTTGTATCCGCCTTCCCCGGTGTGGTTGTAGACCATGTCGAGGAAGACCTCGATTCCTGCCTCATGCAGGGCTCTGACCATTGTTTTGAATTCGTCGATGGCCAGGTCAGGATTCTCCGCGTAGCCGGAATTAAGGGCGAAAAACGAGACCGGATTGTAGCCCCAGAAATTTTTCAAGCGTTCGCCGGTTTCGGGATTACTGAAAACCGTATCGTTCTCATCGAATTGCGTAACCGGCATCAGTTCGACGGCGGTGATTCCCAGTTCTTTCAGGTATGGGATCTTTTCAATGATGCCAAGGTAGGTGCCGGGTGCCTTCACCCCTGAGCTCGAATCCCGGGTGAACCCCCGGACATGCAGTTCATAGATGATGGTTTCCGCCAGGGGAGTTTTCGGCGGACGGTCATTTCCCCAGTCAAAGTCCTGACTTATTATCCGGCAGCAGGGTTTCTTCCCATACTGGGCCGGCTCTGCCCATTTTCTCGGCAGGAGTGCCCGGCTGAAGGGATCGATGAGGATGTTCCGGTAGTTATAGCACAGACCTTCCCCGGCCGGATCGGCGGGCCCGTCGATGCGATAGCCGTAACTGAAATTCTGCCGATGGGTCAGCAGCAGCATGTGCCACATATCGCCCGTGCGGTTTTCCACGGGATCGAAGGCAAATTCATGGCGGGTGGGTTTGCCGGCCCCCTGCGGCCAGTAATCGATTACCAGCGTTACCCGGGTTGCATGGCGGGCAAAGATGGAAAAATTGATACCTTCCTCAAAGCGAGTCACTCCGGCGGGAAGAGGATACCCTCTTTTTTTGAGCTGCGATTTTTTACTGGCAGACATTTTGATAATAGTTATTACTTATTGAGATGAATCGTATCGTCACATAAATGGTCGGTATGCATACTTACGTTACTCCAGCTGCAAAAAATTTGAAACGAGTAACTCACCCGCACAATGGAGGAAGGCATGGGGATTTTTCATAAGGTAATAATCGGTGACCAGGTAATCAGTCCCATCGACTGGGAGATGAATCCCGATATGTCTTTCGGAACGTTCGAATCCTGGGGAGGGCGTGAAAGAGTGCGGAACAACGAGGAGTATGTCTACTATTTTTTTGTCGATAACTGGGGCGACGAACCGAAGCTCTGCCTGATGGAAAGAGCGGTAAAACATGCCAGAGTCATGGCCGAAATCAAAGCACCGCCGGAAATGGTGAGGCAATGTGTGACCGACCAGGGACAATCGTCCATTTTCGAAAAGAGTTACGCCATCAACGAGCAGATCAAAGAGTGGTTGATCGCCAACGTGCTGGATGAGAAGGGCGATTCAGGTCTGGTTGTGCCGCGGGTGGAAAAGATCCTGAAAGAGGATATGGGGCCGCTGCTGCCGCCTGCGGCAAAGCATCCTTTCTCCGGCGAGACTGTCCGCCTGCCTGGGGAGCCCTCTGTCATCAATGACGACGAGATTGCCGGGGTGCTGAAGAAATGGAATTTTTTCGAGGCGGAACTGAATCCCTCGGGAAGCTTTGCCAACGCCTTTGCCGCCGGCGACAATCCGGAAGTCGTCATCGATCGGCGAACATCGCTTATGTGGCAACGGGACGGGATTGATATCGGCTCCCTTCGTTATGTCCAGAAAAATATCGAAGAACTCAACAGGCAAAAATTCGCAGGGTTTACCGACTGGCGACTGCCTTCCATGGAGGAGGCCATGTCACTGATGGAGCCTTTAAAAAACACCAAAGGGGTATTCCTGCACCCCTGCTTTTCCAAAGAACAGCCGTTTATCTTCGTTGCGGCACAGCGAAAACCCGGCGGCTGCTGGTTTGTCGATTATAAACAGGGCCGGGCTTTCTGGTCATCGGGGACCATCCCCGGTGGATTTGGCCGCCTGGTCCGATCGATCGGCTGAGTCGACTTTTGCCCAAAGGGATTCGATTCCGGCTCTCGCCGGAATCGAACCTCCTCTCTTACGGCCTTTATCCAGAGCCGTTGCTCACCAAGTATTGCTTTTCTGCTGCAATCTCCTCTATTATACAAGCTGATTTTTTGTTACGCTCTCGAATCGTTGCGCGACACCCTTTGCAATATAGCTTTGTAATACATAGTTTTCAGGTGGTCATCCATGGCAAGTGACAAGAACGCAGAATACGGTGAAATCGCCAGTCTTCTTCTGCAGTCGGGAATGGTGAGTGAACCGCAGGTCAAGCATGCCGAAAGAATTCGCAGAAAGCTTGCGACTCCGGCACCTCTGCTCAATGTGCTGAAGGAGTTGGGGGTTGTCTCGGATGAAATGGTGCGGAAGGTGCTGGTGGACACCAGCTTGACCATCCGGATCGGTGAGCTGCTGGTTGAACTGGGACATCTCTCGGAAGACGATCTCAATGCGGCTTTCAATATTCAAAAAGAGCGGGAGCAGGATCAGCGTCTCGGGGAGATTCTGGTCAAATACAATTTTATCGATGAAAGGGTTTTTATCAGGGTTCTGTCCATTCAACTCGGCCTTCCCCTGGTGGATATAACTCTGTCTCTGGTCGACAAGGACCTGGTCGACCGGATTCCCATGAAAATTCTCGTTGAGCATCAGTTTCTACCGATCAAGAATGCCGCCGACCGGACATTCCTCGTCGCCTTTGCCGATCCGCTCAACAAAAAGGGCGTCGAAACTGCCAGGAAATATCTCGGGGGACAGATCGGTCTGGCAATTACCGAGAAAAAAGCTTTAAGCGATACCATCAAACTCCTGGCCAACATGGCAGCCGGCATAACCATCAATGTCGATGGGAAAACCGTGGTAGGCATTGTCAATTCGATGATTGTCACCGCCATCAAGGAAAATTGTTCGGATATCCACATCGAGCCGATGGCCGATCGTCTGCAGATCAGGTTTCGGGAGGACGGCGTGTTGCGCCACTACAAAGACTTTCCGCGGGATATCCTTCCTCCGCTGACGAGTCGCATAAAAATCATGTGCGATGCCGATATTGCAGAAAGGCGGCGCCATCAGGGCGGACGGATCCTGTTTGAATATGAGGAGGGACGGGTCGATATCCGGGTCTCCTTCTATGTCACCGTGCACGGCGAAAAGATTGTGTGCAGGGTGCTGAAACAGAAGCGGGAACTGCTTGACATCCAGACCATCGGCATGGCTCCCAAGATGCTGAACAGGTTTCTTGAGGATGCGGTGTACCCGCCGAGCGGCGTGCTGCTGGTGACCGGCCCTACCGGATCGGGCAAGACGTCGACCGTCTACAGCTGTATCAATCACATCAAAAATCCGCAGATCAGCATCATCACGGCGGAAGAGCCGGTAGAGTATGTCATCGACGGCATCGCCCAGTGCTCTATCGACCCTTCCATCAATCTTACCTTCGAGGAAACTCTCCGGCATATCGTCCGTCAGGATCCCGATGTCATAGTGATCGGCGAAATCAGGGACAGCGGTTCGGCTGAGATGGCGATGCAATCGGCGTTGACCGGGCACAAGGTATTGAGTACCTTCCATACCGAAGACAGTATCGGCGGCCTTATCCGTCTGCTCAATATGGATATCGCCCCCTTTCTCATTTCTTCAACTGTGGTAAGCGTCCTGGCGCAAAGACTTTTACGCCGGGTTTGCGATTCCTGCGCCAAGGAAACGAAAGCGACCCCCAGCCAATTGCAGAGGCTGGGGATTTCAGCGGCCGATGTCCAGGGCGCCGGGTTTAGAAAAGGGCGCGGTTGTACCGAGTGTAAACAGACAGGCTATAAAGGCCGGGTTGGCGTGTTCGAGCTGCTGGTGCTGAATGAGTTGGTGCGAAACGCCATTCTCGAACAAAGAACCAGTTATGAGATACGCCAGATCAGTGTCGAGCATTCCGGCCTGATCACCCTGCTGGAAGATGGACTGGTGAAAGCCGCGGCCGGCATAACCAGTCTCGACGAGATTCTGCGATGTCTGCCAAAACTCAGTAAACCCCGTCCGTTAATGGAAATACGCCGTCTCTGCGGAGAATGATAGAATGCAACAAAGTAAATCGTTTATCGATGTGATAACGGAATGCATCGAATCCGACAGTGTAGTCCTGCCGGTATTCAGTTCCGCAGCCCTGCGGGTTCAGCAGGAACTGGTGAAAAAAGAGCCGGACATGAAAGTTGTGGAAAATATTCTGGTGGGGGATCAATCGCTTTCAAGCCAGATCCTGCAGATGGCTAATTCGGCATTTTACCATGGACTCGTCGAGATTCTCACGGTCAGGGCGGCGATTATTCGCCTCGGCATGCAGGAAGTGGGACGTATTGCGCTCCTGGTGGCTTCGAGAAACCAGTTCAGGAGCAAAGACAAGGAGCTCAACCAGATCATGAAACAGCTGTGGCAGCATTCGGTTGGCTGTGCGCTCGGCGTGCGATGGCTGGCAAAGCGCTGCAAATTCGATGAGCTTGAAAACCATGTTTTTTTTGCCGGTCTTTTTCATGATGTCGGAAAATTGTTTGTCCTGATGGTGGTCGACCAGTTGCGGAATAAAAATAAAGAACTGCCGGTCACCCATGCCTTGCTGCTGGAGTCGATGTCCAGTCTGCATGCGGAACAGGGGTACAACCTGATGAAAAAGTGGAATATGCCCGAGGAGTATTGTCTCGTTACCAGAGACCACCACAGGAGCGACTATGATACCAGGAATTATATGCTCCTGCTGGTTCGCCTTGCCAATATGGCTTGTTCGAAGCTTGGTATCGGACTTGCCAAAGATGATTCTCTGGTGCTTTCCACCAAGGAAGAAGCTCGCCTGCTGAATCTTTCCGAGATCGATCTCGCCGAACTGGAGATTCACCTGGAAGATACATCTGTTCTCTTTGGTTGAAAGGAGATGAAGAAAATTATGCGGAAGACACCGTCAGTCTGGATTTGGACACTTTCTTTCTTCTTGTTCTTTGTTACTACGGGACATGCCGAGCAGGTGGTCCTGCCTCTGACGCTCGATCACAAGCTGCTTACTTCCCTCATCGTCAAGGAGGCATTCGGCGAAAAAAACAAAAGCGCGGCAATCATCGGAACCCCGTCGGACTGCATGTATCTCGGAGCTTCGGATCCGAGATTTTCCTCGGCGGGACGGTTCCTTCAGCTTGAAATGCGTCTGTCCATCCGGGTCGGCACCCAGCTGGGACAGGAATGTCTTGTTCCCGTCGAATGGCAGGGATATATCACGCTTGTGCAGCAACCGGTATTTGACAGTCAGTCTTTCAGCCTTGGTTTTCGAACGATCGATTCAAGTCTTTCCACCCTCAATCGGCAACCGGCGACCATTGCCGGCTTTCTCTGGGAATTTGCCAAGCCTCGGGTGTATGAACATCTCGGTCGGATTCGCATCAATCTTGCCCCGCCCATTCACGACCTCCGCGATTTTCTCGCACCCCTTTTCCATGAAGAGGCGCGGCAGGCTACCCAGGCCATGCTCGACAGTCTGCGTGGCGGGACCACCACCGTCGAAAAGGATGGAGTGGTGGTCCAGCTCATAGCCGAGGTGGAGGAGGTGTACGATCCGGATGAGGAGGCAGAGAGCGCCGTGTTGAGTCTGGAGGAGCACCGGTGGCTGGTCCGGGTCTGGGAGACCTGGGACGCTCTGCTGGTTCAGCTGCTCATCACCATGGCTCTCGATCCCCTCAGTCCGGAGGACCACGAACTGCTCATAGATGTACTGCTCGATACCCGGCATGCTTTTGTGGCGACGCTGGATAGGGAGGACTTCAGTCGGGATTTTGTGCGGGAGCAGTTTGTCCGGGCCTGGCGCGATCTGGCGCCTGTTTTCAGGAGGCAACTGTATGCCCGGCCATCGGATAACAGTCTCGGCTATCTGGCTTTTTTCACCGCGGCCGACGCCCTGGCGATTTTTGACCGGATGGGTCCGACCCTGGGGGTTGAAATCAGCGAGCAGGGACTTTTGCGTCTCGCCTCCATGTTGACCGGAAGGGACACTCCGCTGCCCTACAGTTTAGAGGTCGATGACGAGTTGAGAAAACTGCTGCAGTTGCCGATGTTGAAAAGCAGAAGTACTCAGGATGACGAGCTGCAGGAGATCGATTTGCCGATTGAGGAAGAAGAATACGATCCTTTTTCGCGAATCTCGGATTTTCTTTTTGCCCCGGTTTGCGCTGCCGAGGGCCAGCCCTTCGGGGAAATTCTTGAGTGGAGAGTTCCGGGGGGGAACAAGATCGAGTATGTCGAGCGGGTGAGGAAGGTGCTTGACGATGCTTCCTTGGCAGTCCTGGCCAGGCAGCAGCTTCCCGACCATCTCCATGAGATGTACCAGACGATGATTATTGCCATGGCATGGCAGGAAAGCTGTTTCCGCCAGTTTGTTGAAAAAGGCAAGAAACTCACCTACCTGTTGTCGTATAACCAGACGTCGGTCGGCGTCATGCAGGTCAACGAACGGGTGTGGCGCGGGATGTACGACATCAGCCAGCTGCGGTGGGATATCCGCTACAATGCTTTGGCGGGGTGCGAGATTGCCGACCTCTATCTGCGTCGCCATGCACTCCGCGATAAGGCTCCTGCCCCAGGGATCGACACCGGCCTGCTGACCAGAGGGGTCTATGCCATGTACAATGGCGGCCCGGGGCAGTACAGGAAATACCTGGAGAGAGCGCGCACCGGGAAAACATACCTGAGCGACCGGTCCTTTGCCGAGAAGCTGAAGTGGGTGGAGAAGGGTGATTGGCAGCAGATCTCGAACTGCCTGGGCGGTGGCTGAAAGACACCTCCCGATCTTCCCGTAAGACCTCTCACGGCATTCATTCGGAATACTTCCTCAAATTCTGCAGGACTTCATTTCAACAACACCTCTTGACGATGCTCTTGTCCGGAAGCGGGCAAGTGCATTGACAAAATTAAATGTGCATGTATATTTATTGAAAAAGCAAATGTAAATATACATTGAGGCGACTATGGAGCTAACGGAAAAACAGCAGCAGTTTCTCGACTATCTGACCGAACGAATGGATGACGACGGGCGGATTCCGACCTTGCGCCAGGCGGCCGGCGACCTGGGGGTCAGCCATACGGCAGTGGCGCAGTTGATGACCCAGCTGGAAAAAAAAGGGGTGCTTGCCCGCGATGGCCACTACAGCAGGACTATCCGTCTTTACTCCGGCCATGGGGAGCAGCGGAGCGCAAGGCGAGGCCGTGAGCTGCCCATTATCGGCCAGATCACGGCGGGCTTGCCGATGTATGCCCAGCAGGAGTGGGAGGGAATGGTGCTGGTCGATCCATCGATTTTTGCCGGCGAGAATCTCTTCTGCCTGCGTATCAAGGGGCAGTCGATGAAAGATGCCGGGATCTTCGACGGCGATCTGGTGGTCTGTGAACCTCGCCAATATGCCGAAAACGGCGAAGTCGTCGCGGTCCTCGTGCGGGGCGAGGAGGCGACGGTGAAACGGTTTTTTCTGTATGCCGATCACATTGAGCTTCGGCCGGCCAACGACGCCTTTCCGGTGATGTGCTACCCGTTCGGCGATCTGCTGGTGCAGGGGAAAGTGATCGGGGTTATTCGGGGCAGACATGCGGAGTACGATGGCAAGCGAAAATAGCGGCATTTCGCCGGGGCGGGTGGAGATCCATTGTCCGCCCGCGGCAGGACGCCCGGAGCGGATATGCCCGGTGTCTGTCGGGACCTGCGGCTATTCCTATACCGAATGGGTCGACAGCGGTTTTTATCCGCCGGGGACGAAAAGCACGGCGATGCTTGGCCTCTACGGCCGCTCGTTTTCGGTGGTCGAGCTCAATTACACCTGGTATCAGATGGCCCGGGCCGAGGCTCTCGCCCGGATGGTCGAAAAGGCCCCCCCGCAGCTGCTGTTTGCCGCCAAACTGACCCGGACCATGACCCATGAACGGGACGACAACTGGCGGGAGCAACTGGCGCTGTACCGGCAGGGCATTGCGCCGCTGAAAAAGCGGCTGGTCGCCGTGCTGATCCAGCTGCCCCCCGATTTTGACCGCAGTGTCGCAAATCGCAGTTATCTGGCCGCTTTGCTCGACGGCCTGCAGGAACTGCCTGTAGCGGTGGAATTCCGCCATCACAGCTGGGCTGCCGATCCGGTGTTCGCCGAACTCGAGCGACGGCGGGTCACTCTGGTTACGGTCGACGCCCCGGCTTTGCCGGGGCTTTTCCCCGCCCTCGATGTGGTGACCAATCCCGCCCTTTTTTATGGCCGCTTTCACGGGCGTAACCGGGAGGGCTGGCGGTCGGGCAATATGCAGAAAAAGTTCAATTACGACTACTCGGATGAAGAACTGCGGGCCTGGTGCAGCAGTCGTCTTTTGCCCCTGGCCGCCCGGGCCGAACAGGGAGTGCTGCTTTTCAACAACCATGTCCGGGCCCAGGCGCCACAGAACGGCAAAAAAATGGCGGTGATCCTGGCCGAACTGAGCAATGGTGAGCGGTGATGGGACAAGGATTTCAAGTCCGGGAGCGGACCGTGCTCCATTTCAATGTCGCCGATTTTGCCGTGGCCGTCGAGCGGGTAACCGACTCCAGCCTGCGCGGGCGGCCGCTGCTCATTGCCCCGCTGCGAGCAGCGCGGGCGGTGGTTTACGATATGAGTGAAGAGGCCTACCGCGAGGGGGTGGAGAAGGGCATGCCGCTCAAACAGGCCGCCAGGATCTGCCGGGGGGCGGCGGTTCTTCCGCCCCGGGTGGGGTTGTACCGGAAGGCGATGCAGGCTTTTTTCAAGGAATTGCACAGTTATTCGCCGCTGATCGAGTGCGGTGAGGCGGACGGTCATTTTTTTGCCGATGTCACCGGCACGCACCGGTTGTACGGGCCGGCCCCCGATATCGGCTGGCGCTTGCGGCGCCATGCCCGCGCCAGTCTCGGCATCAATCCGATCTGGACCCTCGGCACCAATAAGCTGATCGCGAAGGTTGCCTCCCGGCTGGTCAAACCGGTGGGGGAGTATATCGTCGATCCGGGGGAGGAGGCGGCGTTTCTGGCGCCTTTGCCGGTGACGGTACTGCCCGGCCTCACCTGCCGCGAACTTGAGAAACTGCAGGATTTTCGTCTGACAACCATCGGCGCCCTGGCCGGATTGAACCGCCATCAGCTGATGGTGCCCTTCGGCAGCCGGTGCGACTATCTCCACGATATCAGCCGCGGCATTGACGACAGCATGGTCTGTCGGCCGGCGGCCGGAGACGAAGCTCCCCTGGATTTCGAGCACATCTTCGCGGACGATACCAACGACCGGCATGAGGTGGAAGGGGCGATTGCCGCCCTGGTCGGCCGCGCGGGAGCCGGCCTGCGCGGCAGGCGGCAGGTCGCCCGGCGGGTGGGGGTCTGGCTGAGGTATTCCGACGGCGGTCATGTGGTCCGGCAGGCCTCCTGCCGGACCGGCACCTCCGGCGATTTTCTGCTCCGCACACTCGCCCGGGACGCCCTGCAACGGGCCTGGATCCGGCGGACGAGAATCCGCAGCTGTCGCCTGGTCTGTGACCGTCTGCAGCGTCAGTCGCCGCAGTTGCTGCTCTTCCCCGAGCAGGAGGGCCGGGAAATTGGCCGCAGGAAGGTGCTGACCGCCATGGATACCTTGCGTAGCCGTTTCGGCCACGGGGTGATCGGGGTCGGACGGCAGGAGGTGGGAGTTGGGGGCGAGAGATGAGGGTACTGCCATGTTTCCGCTTCGGGTCAGGTCGTATTATTCCCTTCTGCAGGGTACCGCCGCGCCCGGCGCTTTATGCCGCCGGGCGAAAGAACTGGGGTATCCCGGTCTGGCTTTGACCGATCGGGACAATCTCTACGGGCTGTGGGATTTTCTGAAAGGTTGCCGGCGGGAAGGCTTGCGGCCGATTGTCGGCGCGGAGGTTTCCGAACCGGGCTCCGGCAACCTGATCACCTGTCTGGTCCAGGATAAGGACGGGTATGCCAACCTGTGCGCCCTGCTGACCAAACGGCATATGGCGAAGACCTTCAGTCTGCTGGTCGATGTGCCGCCTCTCGCGAAAGGTTTGCTTTTCCTCTGCCGTGATATCCCTTTGCTGACGGAATACCGGCGTCTGGGGCTTACGGTGGCGGCAGATCTCGGCGCCTATCCGACTGCCGCAGCCAGGGCGCTTCGCGCCTTTGCCAAAGAAAATACCTTCTCCGCGGTGGTCACCCCGGACAGCGATATGCGGGAGGAAAGTGAAGGGCAACTCTATTGCCTCCTCCAGGCGGTCCGTACCGGCAGTACGATCAGTCAGGTCATGCACGACAGGACCGTGGCAAATGTTCACTGGCTGGCCGGGGAGGAGGAATATAAACAACGTTTTGCCATCTGGCCGGAAGCGGTTGAAACTACCGGCCAGCTTGCCGAAACCTGCCTGTTCAGCGGGCCGGAATTCGGCATTGTCATGCCGCCCTGGCGGGGCGGTGAGGATGGGCGGGGGCACGACGCGGCTGCTCTGCTGCGCGAAAAAGCCTATCAGGGGGCGCAGTCCAGGTACGGCGACGATCTGGGCGAGCCGGTGGTCGAACGCCTTGAGCATGAACTGAAGGTGATCGAAAAGATGGGTTTTTCCGCCTACTTTCTGGTGGTGCGCGACATCGTTCACCGCAGGGGGCCGGACGGCAGGCGAAAGAAGCGGCGGATCTGCGGCCGCGGCTCCGGGGCGGCCTCGCTTGTCGCCTATTGTCTTGATATCACCAATGTCTGTCCGATCAAGTACAATCTCTACTTCGAACGTTTCCTCAATCCCGGGCGGACCGACCCTCCCGACATCGATATCGATTTTTCCTGGGACGAGCGGGACGACGTGCTCCGCGATGTGCTCGCCGATTTCGATGGTCACGCGGCCATGGTCTGCAATCATGTGTTTTTTCAGCCGCGCATGGCCATCCGCGAAACAGCCAAGGCCTTCGGCCTGCCCGGTTACGAAATCTCCCAGCTGACAAAACGCATTCCCTGGCTCCACAGCAGCGGCGCAGAAACCCTGGCGGAGAGCCTTGTCGCGCTGCCGTCGCTGAAAGACCAGGATCTGGCGCCGCCCTGGCCCGAGGTGCTTGAGCTTGCCGGCAAGCTGATCGGCCTGCCGCGCTATCTTTCAGTGCATCCGGGCGGGGTGATCATTACGCCGCGGCCGATAACCGAGTATGTACCGCTTGAGCGGGCCGCAAAGGGCGTGCCGATCATTCAGTGGGAAAAAGACGGCGCGGAGGAAGCCGGGCTGGTCAAGATCGATCTGCTCGGCAACCGAAGCCTCGGGGTGATCCGCGACTGTATCGCCGCGGTGCATGCCGGCGGCGGGCGTCTGGACGAGGCAACCTGGCAGCCGGAGGACGATGCCGCGACCAGGATGTCGGTTGCCGAAGGGGCGACCATGGGCTGTTTTTATATCGAGAGCCCGGCCATGCGGCTCTTGGAGAAAAAGGCCGGGACCGGCGACTTCGAGCAGCTGGTCATTCAATCGTCGATAATCCGTCCGGCGGCCAATGAATTTGTCCGGGAATATGTGCGGCGGCTGCATGGCGGGGCCTGGCAGCCGCTTTGTCCGGAGCTGGGAGATGTGCTCGATGAGACCTTCGGCCTGATGGTCTATCAGGAAGATGTCTCGAAAGTCGCCGTTGCTCTGGCCGGTTTCAGCCACGCCGACGCCGACGGCCTGCGCAAGGTGATGTCGAAAAAAGACAAGATGCAGCGTCTTTCGAATTACCGGACTATGTTTTTCGCCGGTTGTGCCGATCGCAGCATACAACCCGAGGCGGTTGAAAAGATGTGGCGGATGATGCTCAGTTTCGACGGCTATTCGTTCTGCAAGCCCCACTCCGCCTCCTATGCCCGGGTATCGTTTCAGGCCGCTTATCTGAAAAAACATTATCCGGCAGAGTTCATGGCTGCGGTGATCTCCAACCAGGGCGGCTACTATTCGACCTTTGCCTATGTCTCCGAGGCGAAAAGGCTTGACCTGAAGATTCTTCATCCGGATGTTCGGAAGAGTCGGATCCATTGGACCGGCGAGGGGCGCGAGGTGCGGGTCGGCCTGCAGGCCGTGCACGGACTGTCCAGCCAGTTCCTCGACCGGCTTGTCGCGGCACGGCAACAGCAGCAGTTTCACGATCTCGGCGATTTTTTCCAGCGCACAAGGCCTGCCGACAACGAGGCCTGTGCCCTCATTTATGCCGGCGCCCTCGACGCGTTTGCACCGGCCGGCAATCGGACGGTGCTCCTCTGGCAATGGGCGGCTTTTCAGCGGGCCCTGCAGGATAAACGCTGTCTCACTCTGTTCGGCATCAAGCTTCCCGCTGCACCGCCGCTGCCGCCCCCCGATTCCCGGAGCAAGGCGCGCAGGGAATTTGCAACGCTTGGCTTTCTCTGTGACGATCATCCGCTCAGGTTCCTGGATGCCTTGACCAAAGGTTTGGCAAAGGTGCGGGATTTGCCCGGCCACGTCGGCCGGCAGGTGAACCTTGCGGCCTGGCTGCTGACCGGCAAGCTGGTGTCGACGCGTACCGGCGAGGCCATGGAATTTCTCACCTTCGAGGATGAAACCGGGCAGGTCGAGACAACATTTTTCCCGGAAGTATACCGCAGGTATGCCCATCTGCTGCGCAGTGGCCGAGGCTATCTGCTGGCAGGTCTGGTGGAAGAGGATTTTGGCGCCCTGACCCTCACCGTCGACCGAATTCGACCGATACGGCAATGAATTGTGGTTTGAAAATATCGCAAAGTAGCGTATAAAGTCAAAATGTTGAGAGATGGCGGAAAATGTTGAGAGATGGCGGAATATGAGAGCAAGATGAATAAAACAAAGCGCATCCTTGTCATAGACGACGAACCGACATCCCTCGATCTGCTGCGCCGGATCCTGGAAATCAATGATTATGAGGTTCTGGTCGCCGGCAACGGCATGGAAGGAGTTGAGCTTTTTCATGATAATCCCTGCGACCTGGTCATAACCGACATGGTCATGCCGAAAAAAGACGGGCTGCAGACCATCCTTGATCTGCGCGTTGACTCTCCCGATCTGCCTGTCATCGCCATCTCGGGTGGAGGAATTATTCCCAAGGAGCGGTACCTCACCGTCGCCGGCTATCTGGATCAGGTGATCGCCATCGCAAAACCCTTCACCATCGAAGCAATTATAGAGGCCGTGGAAAAACTTCTGCAGGAACGTGCCGTAAGGCCGGAAGCGTCCGAGTAACCTGCTCGCGGTGAGGAGATACTATCTTTGCCGGAGAAGTGCCGGCTGAGGAAATAACTACAGAGGTGCATAATGAATTCGGGTGTTGAGGTTGGAATGACCATCAATTATGTGATCGACTCCAGCTGTTCCAAATATAAAGACATGCCGGCAATCGGCATGGCGATGGAACAGCCTCTTACCTACGGTGAGTTCCAGCTGCGGATCTTCGCCCTTGCCGCGCGGCTGCGTGACGAAGGAGTGGAAAAGGGCGATCACCTTGCCATCCTCGGCGAGAATTCCCACAACTGGGGAATAGCATACCTTGCCATTGTCCGCCTGGGCGCCATTGCCGTCCCCATTCTGCCCGACCTGCCGGAAAGCGATGTCCATCACATCCTCAACGAGATGCAGGTCAAGGTGCTGTTTACCACCCAGAAACAAATAGAAAAGATCTATGAGCTGCGCCGGGAAATGACCGGGCCGATTATCACCCTGGACGATTATGAAGGACAGATAGCCGTGGTGACCGTGCTTACCTTTTCCAGCTATCTGAACGCAGCCATGGAAAAACTCCAGGCAATACCGGAACAGCCGGTTTTCCCGCCGGTGGGTGAAGATGACCTCGCCTCCATTCTCTATACCTCGGGAACCTCCGGTTACTCCAAGGCAGTCATGTTGAGCCACAAGAATCTGACGGCCAATGCCTATGCGGCATCGAGTCTCATGCCGATCAAGCCGGGTTCGGTATGGCTGTCCATTCTCCCGATGTCGCACACCTATGAATTCACCTGCGGTTTCATCCTGCCGCTGTTGTGCGGCGGACGCGTTGCCTATGCCGGAAAAACGCCCACTCCGGCGATTCTCCAGAAGTTATGCGAGCATGAAAAACCCTTCGCCATCTTCGCCGTTCCGCTGGTGCTCGAAAAGATTTATAAAAAGCGGGTCCTGCCGCAGATAGAAAAGAGCGGTCTGCTGAAGCTTATCTGCAAAATCGGGCCGGGCAGGCGATTTATTTATCGGAAGATCGGCAAGAAACTCCGCACCTTTTTCGGCGGCAACCTGCAACTGATGGGGGTAGGCGGCGCCGCCCTCAATCCGGATGTGGAGAAGTTTCTCTATGAGGCGAAATTTCCGTATTTAATCGGCTACGGAATGACGGAGTCGGCCCCCCTTATCGCCGGAGGACCTGCCGGAGAAAAGTCTATCGCCATCGGATCGACCGGCAAACCGATCCCCGGTGTCCAGGTGAAAATCGCCGATCCGGATCCGCAAACCGGCATCGGTGAAATTACCGTCTGTGGTCCCAATGTGATGCAGGGCTATTTTAATGACCGTGAATCAACCGCAGCGGTTTTGACCGCCGATGGCTGGCTGTCGACCGGAGATCTGGGGCGGTTCGACGACCGGAACAATCTCTTCGTCTGCGGCAGGTTGAAAAACGTGATAGTCCTCGCCAATGGCGAGAATGTTTACCCGGAGGCCATCGAGCACAAGATCAATACCTATAACTGGGTAGTGGAAAGCCTGGTTGTCGAAAACAATGGTCTGATCGAGGCCTGGGTGTATCCCGATTATGAATTTATCGACGAAGCGACCGCCGGCATTTCCCGCAGCGACCGGCGAACCTACATCGAGAATCTGCTGGAGTCGATGCGTCAGGAAATAAATGAGCAACTGGCCAAATCGGCGCGGCTGAGCAAGATATTCGAGCGCCGTGAACCGTTTATCAAGACCGCTACCCATAAGATCAAACGGTATCTGTACAGCGGCGGCACGGTTGTGCTGTAACACGAGTATGAACACCATAAGCCATAAAAAGACCATCTGTCCTCTAGATTGCCCCGACAGCTGCGGAATGATCGCCACCGTCGTCGACGGAAGGGTGACAAAACTGCAGGGCGACAAAGAGCATCCCTACACCAATGGCTTTATCTGCCGGAAGATGCGCGGCTATCCCGAGCGGGTGTATGGGGCTCACCGGGTTCTCTTTCCCCAGCTGCGAGTGGGAAAAAAAGGTGAGGGCCTGTTTCGGCGCATCGACTGGGAAGAGGCGCTTACGATCCTTGCCGCCCGGTTGCACGAGACCTGCGAGCGCTATGGCGGCGAGTCGATCCTTCCTTATTGCTATGCCGGCAATATGGGGGCGGTCAACAGGTTTGCCGGTTTTCCGCTGTTTCATAAACTGGGTGCTTCGCAGCTCGATCAGACCATCTGCTCGGCAACAGCCGGGGCCGGTTGGGCCAGCCAATGTGGCGATACTTCCGGTTGTCCGCCGGAAAACGCCGCCGATGCCGAATTGATAGTCGCCTGGGGCATCAATATTAAAGTGACCAATGTCCACTTCTGGCAATACGTTGCCGCCGCCAGAAAAAAAGGCGGGCGGCTGGTGGTGATCGACCCGTATCGCAATGAGACGGCCAAGGCGGCAGATATTCATTTTTCGGTCCTGCCCGGCGGAGACAGCGGCCTGGCGCTCGGCATTATGAAAGCGCTGCTCGCCCGGGAGCTGTATGACCGGGATTTTATCGCCGAAAAGACTGAAGGCTTTAAGCGCCTGGCTGCTTCACTTGCCGGCGAAAACTGGCACGATCTGGTCAGGGAGAGCGGCATTTCCCGCGAGAAAATGGAAGATCTCGCGACCCTTCTGGCAAGTTCGCGAAGGACGTTTTTCCGAATCGGCATCGGCCTTTCACGACACAGCCGGGGCGGCATGGCTGTGCGGACAATAACCTCGCTTGCCGCCTGTCTCGGACTTTTTGCCGGCGGGCCGGGCCGCGGGATTCTTCTCTCGGCCGGAGCCTTTCGCGGCGAAAAAGCCAAGCTGACCTGGCCGTCGCTTTCTCAGAAAGAAACCAGGACCGTCAATATGATCCACCTGGGCCATGCCCTGACCCGCCTTGAGCCGCCGGTAAAGGCGCTTTTCGTCTACAACACCAATCCGCTCAGCGTTAATCCCGACGCTTCAACGGTCCGCCGGGGCCTCTTGCGCGAGGATCTGTTTACCGTCGTACACGAGCAGGTCCTGACGCCTACCGCCCGCTACGCCGATCTCTTGTTGCCGGCGACGACCTTTCTCGAGAACCGGGATATCTACACGGCCTACGGCCACTTTTATCTGGGGGTTTCAGCCCCGGTCATCGAACCGGTGGGCGAGGCCAGATCCAATTTCGAGCTGTTTCAGGGGCTGGCAAGAGAGATGGGCTTTACCGATCCGCCCTTTATGCAGAGCTGCGAGGAAAGGATTACAGATTATCTCGAAAACATGGAAGGATTGCCTGAAGGAAGCGATATTCAGGAAATAATGGACGGTAAACTCGTCCATTCCACCAACAGCTGCAGCGACGGCCGGGTGCTGGAGACTCGAAAGAGAAGATTTCATTTCGCGGCCGAGGCGGTGGCGGCGCCTCCTGTCTCTTGTCTCACCACGGCCGGTGAATATGCCGATCCCGATCTTTTGAGCAGATTTCCATTCCGCCTGATCATCCCGCCACACGCCGACCTGTTGAACAGCACCTTCGGTGAACGGTATCCGGGCAGGCTGGGGGAAGTGCTGGTTCACCCGGACGATGCCGCGACCTGGGGGGTGGAAGACGGTGAAAAAGTGCTCCTGCAGAACCACCGCGGAACCAGCAGCAGAATTGCCCGAGTGACCACCGAGACCAGGCCTGGAGTGCTGGTTGCCGAAGGGCTATTCTGGCCGACCGGGGAACAAGGCGGCGGCATAAACGAACTTACGTCACAAAAGCCTTCCGATATGGGCGGTGGTGCGACTTTCCACGAGTCGCTGGTTACCTTTGCCGGAAAGGCTCCGGATGTCTCTTCATTATTTGGTTGATAAGCTGTGACGAACTGGAGTGATAAAGAGCTCACCTTCGAATGTCCATCCTACCCCTGATCATTGCCAATCTCGGCTGCATCCTCAAGACCCTGTCTACATGAAGGAGCATGAAAGGCTTGCAGGGAATGTCAGGAAATGATAAGTTAGCAACTGTAATTTCATTATTTCAGCCTGAGTGGGAGAGTTGTTTTTCCTGACAATTGTTATGGACATAGGCAGCATGTAAACCCTCCTCAACTCATCCCCCCACCAAGGCCTTCGGCTTCGCCTGTTCCAGGATTCATAAGTGCCTGTTGAGTCAATTGAGAGCCTTCAATCGTTTGACAACGGGCATAATTACCGGCTTTATTATAATGGGTTCATCCATGATAATAACAACGGGTATAGGTCCGTATATCTTCGGTTATCCTGCGTTAGGAGTTGTTGGCTATCTTTTGTCGGTAATTCTAGGTGTGTGGCTGGTAATAACTATTCTGCGGAACAAGAGGTGATGTGGCCGGTTAGGAAGCAATCATACTCATCATTCTGATTAATCTGTCACCAATAACTCCTATGAAATTAATCAGCAAATCAGATAACTTTTTCCTGTGGTTGATGAAACTCATCATCCATATAAATATTAAGGTCCTGGGACTCTTGATGGTTGTCGTCATTATCTT